>DFCS01000003.1 GCA_002367105.1 Hungatella sp. UBA3048 | reverse complement strand
AAGTGGTGGGAGTATGTCACTTTTAGGAGGTATAGAAATGGAGACTCGTCCTCAGACGGTCATTAAAATGACAGTAGTAAAAAAGAATAATTATTGTCCTATCTTTAAAGAAGGTGATGAAATAATAATAAAAAAGCACTGCTTTGACGTAAGTTTCAATAAATTAGAAAGGTACTGCTATGCTACCCTGGCTGATATATATCCTAAATGTAACAATTTGAGAAAGCAGCCGGTGGGATCAAAAGATTACTTTATCTGCCGTGACAATGGTATTATTGAGATTGAATTAGAAAGACTGGCTGATGAGCCTTACGACTTTGAAAGAAAGGAATAATACATACATAAATCAAAGATTGGATTATAATGATATTTTCGTAGACGAAAATGGTATAATGTATATAGGAAATCGTATGGAAGTGAAGTTGATGGGCATTTCATTATCTGGTGCTTTAGGTTTTACTGAAAGTTTTTTATCGTTAAGGATTTATTAATAATCCGGGCGGAACTTACAATTAACAAAATAAAGGGACTGTTGACAAAGACCGCATAATAAAAACTAGTGAATATTGGTAACTATTTATAAAAAGCAAAAAAGCAAGGCGTATGTCTTGCTTCTTTGTTAGCATTTATATTATATGGACAATGCGTTACATAGATCAAATGCAATATTTAAGTGATGGAAACGTGGGAAAACAATACGATCAGCAGTTGACTTTATTAATACTAATATTCAAATGCTTATTAGGTATGACACATTGTCTGTCATAAATTTAGTACTGCTGTGCGGATCGTATGAAATATTTCATTGATTAAAAAATGCCTCCATTTACCATATCAGCCTTATTCACAAAATCCATATGGTATAGTTTTTCCCAATGATTAATGTTTAATGTTCCCTTAGTGAGATGGATTGCTAAAAAGCAACAGTTTTCATCCTTTTCATTATTAACCATATCGTACCATTCGGAAAAAGCTGTACGGAGTTTGGTTCTTATTTCGGCATTTTTTGGATCAAGCACCCAACCGAGGTTTTCACCTATTCCATTAGCGGTGAACATCTCTAAACAACCCGCAACCGAAACCTCCGAATTTTGCGAGATTTGCTGCATTTTGTTTGATTTTCCATGTGTTACAACATAAAATGTGCCGTCTTCATAATAGGCGTCCACACTACGGACAACCGGGCGTGGCATTCCGTTAGCGCCCGGTTCCCGCGCAATCGTCGCGAGGGAAATAATATTGTCTTTACCGTTTCCGAACTTTTCTTCGATTAGTTTTAATCCTTCTTCGTAATTGCTCATTTGCTTTTCCTCCAGCATTCATTATTTATTTTTCTCGTATCCTAAAAGGAATCCACAATTCTACATAAGAAATGTCGGGCGCACTTTTATAGTACATCTCAGGGAAAAATCCATCGGCAATCAGATTGTGCTTTTTAAGCCAAAACCGAGTGTATTTCATTGCCTTACCCAAACCAATAATCATCTGATCATGATTTTCTGATTCAAAGCCACAGACGACATACTCTCGTATGGGGAGTTGCCAATTTGTAAATTCAGGGTTTTTCTCGTCTTTTTTTACTTCTGTACCAACAAAATAACTTGAATAACCGTCCGGTGCATCGCCGTGATAAGAAACACCAACCCTGCGTCCCTCTGAGATATGTGAGATATTCGGAAGAACCCTAAAAAAGCTGTCCCATATCTCCCCAACCGTGTCAACGCCGGTTCTTTCGCCGAACATTTTACCATATTTGAATGGATAATATCCTGTAACACCAAGAAAGTTAATTGGTTCTTCAAGAAATTTACGGTTCATTTCCAAAACCAGTCCATCACTGATCAGCGGTACACCCACATCAACTACAATATAACCAAGCGATAAATCGGGTTTGTCAAAATTCTGTAAGCCAATCGGTTTATCTCGATACTGTGAAGGGGTAATCCCATAGGTTTCTCTAAAAGCTCGCGTAAAAGTTACGTGACTGCCAAAACCGAATTCCATTGCAATGTCGATAATGCGGTTTTCTTTATCACGCAGCATCGGGAGAGACTTTGCCAACCGGCGCAATTTAATATAATCCCGAACCGATGTTTTTACCAAACGTGTGAATAGTCTCTGATAATAAAACAGTGACAATACGGCAGTTTCTGCCAGTTCTTCGATGTGGATTTCTTCACTGAGATGTTCTTCGATGTGGTTCAGAGTTTTTTGTATGGCTTCCCATGCGTACATATAGATTCCTCTCTCTAAAACAATATACCACAGACGAGAAACAAATACTTTACCGTGTCTGCTCTCTTTTATCTAATGTATAAAGTATAAAATAATCTGTAAGGTGTATTTAACACTAATCGTACCAATGGGTTCATCGCAATTATCTTTTAATACGATTGCCCATTGATAAAATTTATTGTTTGAATAACGATGAATCCAGTCTGATAATATACGTTCAGCTTCTTCTGCAGACATAATAGGTGACCATGTTAAAAATTTTATTACTTCTTCATCGTTAGCCCAATAAACAGTGCTTGTGAATCGGATCTATTAAATTTGCGTAATATCAATCGATCTGTTTCTATCTGTACCGTTCCTAAATGATTCATAATTCCCCACCCCCAATCATATGAATACAAACTATTTAGCTTTTAATAATTATCAATTTATCTGAGTATATACCATAAAATACAAAATTACAAATATGAAAAAGCACTATAAATAAATTGACTTTCTAGCTTTAAAATCCTTTATTTTTGTATCAGAATAAGATGCATTAGATTAAGCATTCTCGAATGGAGAAAGAGGAGGCGGCCAATGGTGCAGCACTTCAGATGCTGCAGTGGCTAAAAGGTTGCCGATATTCTTGATTAATTTTTATCAGGTCAAATTAAATTGCAACAGCCTGAAAATCATGTTAACATATAGTTGAATTAAAGCTCAGGCCTGGTTGGAGGCGATCGGGACCTGAAAAGAAAGATATGCTTCTGTAAAGAGTGTCAGGTATATCATTAAACTAAGGCCACGATAACGTTGTGCTATAGATACTCGGTTGATTTAAGAGGGGGTAAACTATGCAGTCAAATGCACTTTATTTACATGTGTACCAAAAGATTCTGGAGGGGATTCGGTCTTTTGAGTATGATGAAAATTCACCATTGCCTGCTGAGCGGGTGATATGTGAAAAATATCATGTCAGCCGGGCGACAGTCCGCCGTGCCCTGGACAAATTAAAGGCAGAAGGATATATCTATACACTTCCCAACAATGGTTCATTTGTCAGACCGCAAGTGTTTGAGCAGCCATTGACAAAATTTTATTCTTTTACAGATGAACTTAAAAATTCCAACATTGTTATCTACAACCACATTGTCGAATATGAATTGATCCGGATTGACCATTCCCTGGCAAAAAAATTAGCTTATCCCCAGGGGGCGATGTTCCACAAACTTGTGCGTCTGCGTTCAGCGAAAGAATATCCTTTAATGTTGGAGACAACATATCTGCCCCATGAAAGATTTCACACTATCGATATCTCATTTTTGGAGAACCGGGGTTCACTCTATGAGTATTTAAGAAATACCTATGGGTTTCACATGGACAGAGCCGTTGAATCTTTCCGTCCGGTTAATCCCAATGCCAGGGAACGGGATTTGCTTAAAATCCCTACGACAACACCCTGTATGTTCCTTGAGCGTTTCAGCTATGAAAATCACTCCATTATCGAATATACTCTATCCATTGTACGGGGAGATAAATACTCATTTACGGTAAATTTAACACTGTAAATCCAGGCGTTGAAGTATATGAGCTTTAACAGGCAGCTTGCATAATCAAAATATTATTGTGCAAGTTGCCTGTTTTTAGTTAGTACCAATCTGTGTATTGGGCTTTATTCTGATAATTTGTTGAAATATAAGTAAAAATAGGATAATATGACGGTACAAACAAATTATTTAAGCCGGCATTTGTTTGAAATGTTTAAAAGAGTTAATGTGTGTAGTAAAACGCATGGATGGGAGTGAAGATATGGGAGAACCGAACATTTTGTTAACAAGAATTGATAACAGATTGGTACATGGGCAGGTAGGTGTTACATGGACGATGTCTCTGGGGGCAAATCTGATCCTCGTTGCGGATGATGAATCATCAGAAAATGAGCTGTCCCAACAGCTGATGACCGCGACGGCAGATTCATCAGGTGCTGGTATCCGTTTTTTTACAGTCGCAAAAACAATTGCGATCATTGGCAAAGCATCAGCAAAACAGAAGATCTTCATTGTCTGCAAGACACCACAGGTGGTGCAGCAGCTCATTGAAGGTGGGGTTCCGATTAAAGAAGTGAATGTCGGAAATATGCACTTTGAAAAAGGAAAGCGTCAGATCAGTAAAAAAGTCTATGTAAATGATGAGGATATGACAAGTTTCGCTGCGATCATAAATGCCGGTGTTAACCTCTATATACAGGATGTGCCCGGTGATCCAAAGCAAACCATCAATCTGTAGAAGGAGAGGAAATAATTATGGCGATTACATTTGGCCAGGGAATTGGCCTTGCGCTAATGACAGCAATTGTAGGAATTGATTTTTGGCTGGAGAGCTTTTTCATCTTCAGGCCGATTATTGTATGTACGCTTGCCGGTTTTATTTTAGGTGATCTGCAGCTGGGGTTAATGGCCGGCGGTATCACGGAACTGGCATTCGCAGGCTTAACGCCGGCCGGAGGTACACAGCCTCCGAACCCAATCTTAGCAGGAGTTATGACCGTAGTCCTCGCGTATACGACAAAGGTTGAGGCGACTGCGGCGATGGCGCTGTCATTGCCTTTCAGCTTTTTAATGCAGTATGTGATCCTGTTTTGTTATTCCAGTTTTTCATTGTTTATGAAAGGTGCAGATCGTGCAGCGGAAGAAGCGGACACGGATAAAATTGTGAGGATAAATATTATCTGTACCTGTATCATTACATTTTTATATGCATTGATTGTATTCCTCAGTGCCTATATCGCCCAGGATGCGATGAAAGCATTGGTTACAGCAATGCCGGTATGGCTGACACATGGATTTGAAGTGGCAGGGGGCATCCTGCCGGCCGTTGGTTTTGCAATGCTGTTAAAGGTAATGCTGAAAAGAGAATTTATGCCTTATCTGTTAATTGGGTTTGTGATTTCCTGTTTCCTTACATACTCCAATTTATTGCCTGTTGCAATTGTCGGTGTGGCATTTGCACTCATGACTTATAACACTGAAAAAGGTAAAGTCATGATGAAAACTGTAAGTGTAGTAGAGGAGGACGATGAAGATGGCATCTAATAAGAATTCCAGCAAAGTTGTGACAAAGCAAGATATCACAAAGCTAGGCCTTCTCTCAACATTTTTGCAGGCCAGTTTTAACTATGAAAGAATGCAGGCCGGTGGCTTTTTAGTATCCCAGCTGCCGCTTTTAAAGAAGATCTATAAAGATGACAAAGAGGGTCTTTCAGCAGCGATGCAGGATAATTTGGAGTTTATAAACACCCATCCTAACTTAGTTGGATTTTTAATGGGACTGCTTATCTCTCTGGAAGAGGCTAAAGAGGACAGAGCCACTATCAAAGGTTTGAAAGTTGCGTTGTTTGCGCCTCTTGCCGGGATCGGCGATGCCATCTTCTGGTTTACCATACTGCCGATTATGGCCGGAATTTGTTCCTCTATGGCGCTGAACAACAGTATCCTTGGTCCGGTTTTGTTTTTCGCTTTTTATTTGATGGTCTTCCTGCTGCGGATCGTCTGGACCCATCTGGGATATAATCTTGGAACAAGAGCAATCATAACGATCAAAGAAACGTCCACGCTGATCGGTAAAGCGGCAACGGTTCTGGGCTGTACCGTGATCGGCGGACTGATCGCATCCTATGTAAATATTACACTATTACCGGAAGTCGTTGTAAATGAATTTACAACAGTCTCACTCCAGGCTGACTTTTTAGATAAGATATTCCCCAACATTCTGCCATTTGGCTATGTCTTCTTTTTATACTATTTGTTGGTGAAAAAGAAAACCAGTCCCGTTATCCTGATCATCAGTACATTTGTTTTATCGATTATTTTATCATTCCTGGGGATTCTGTAAAAAAATGGGTAGTAAGATAAAAATGTTTGTCAGCGATATGGATGGCACATTGCTGGGACTAGATTTCCGAATCAGTGAAAAGAATGCGGCCGCGATACGGAGTCTGGAACATGCCGGCATCGAGTTCGTGATTGCAACAGGGCGGATCTATTATGATGCTTATGAAATCTGCCGCCAAAGCCAGATCTATCCTGATATTATTTCCAACAACGGTGCATGTATATTTAATAGCCGTCAGGAACAGATTTATGGCCGCTGGCTTCCGACAGAAAGCCTGGATGGAATAATCAATTTCATGGAAGAACATCGTATTTGTTATGCGATCAGCACAAGCAGGAGCTATCTGATACCCGAAAACTGGGAAGAACTGCTGGATAAAGAATCGGAAAGCCTCAAGCAAAGAGGTTTTATGGTCTCACCGGCCCAAATTACCTATATGAGGGAAGAAATGCTGAACCAGGTAGGAGTTGAAATCGTGCCTGACCTTTGCAGTTATTTCACAGATGGAAATTCCTGTTATATGATTTCAGTACATACATTTGATCCTCAGGTGATCAGAACAGTCGGGGAGTTTATTAGCGGATTCGACAATGTAACCGCCATGTTATCTACTGATCATACGGTGGATATTATCGAACGCAATTGTTCAAAAGCTGCGGCACTTAAGTATCTCACACAATTGCGGCATTTGAGGATGGAAAATGTGGCATCAATCGGCGATGGCATGAATGATATTTCGATGCTTCGGGAAGCAGCTGTTGCCATGTCTCCAGCCAATGCAGCGAATGAAGTGAGGGCAATCAGTGAATTTATCACCGGAAGCAATACCGATGATGCTGTGGCAGATGCGATACGGTATATTACCGCCAACTATTAAGCGGATTATTAATTGGAAAAGAGGAATTTTATGACAGGCTTTTTGATCACAGGACATGGGAATTTCGCATCAGGGATCATTTCCGCTGTTGAGTTGGTGGCAGGGAGGACCAACCGGCTGGTTGGTGTGGATTTCCTTGAGTCCTACAGTACAGATGATTTAGAGGGAAAATTGCTTAATGCCTTGGAGGAACTTCAGAAGGATTATGAAGAAATCCTGATTTTGTCTGATCTGACAGGCGGTTCGCCTTATAACCAGTCGGTCATGATAAAAATGAAAAATCCCCAATTAAATATAGAGGTAATATCTGGGAGCAATTTCCCGATGGTGATTGCCGGTATTTTTGAGGGAGAGGGTATGACATTAAAAGAACTTACACACAGCATGATTGCGAAGGGAAGAGAAAGTATTAACTGCTTTGTTCCTGCGCCGTCTGTGAAAACAACGAATAATGAAAGGGAAGATGGAATTTAATTCCAATCAAGGTGATTCAAATGCTCACGCTGCAGGAAATCAAAGAACAATATACATCCATGGGACAGACAAAAGAGTATCTGTCTGGATACATAGATACAATCAAGAAGATTTTTGACGACAATTCAGATAGTAATATTATCTTTTTGGGCTGCGGATCCAGCTATTCCATAGCGAAATCCTATGCCCAGAATACTATGACAAGCTTAAAGCGAGTGGGGCTGGCGATGGCTGCCGGTGACGTGCTCATTCATGGTGACCGCTATCAGGCAATCTTTGAAAACGCCATCGTTGTGGCCATATCCCGTTCCGGTGAAACAACTGAAATCATTCAGGCAGTGACCAAAATGCGGAAAATCTGCAAGATACAGGTGATTTCAATTGTATGCAAAGAAGATTCAACAGCCAGCAGGATCAGTGATCTCACATTGACAATGCCCTGGGCTTTTGATAACAGTGTATGCCAGACCAGGACGGTTTCCTGTCTGTATTTTGCATGGCTTTATATAGTCGGAACGCTATCAGAAAATCAGGCCCAATTGGCAGAACTGCAATTGGTGGTCAGCCATGGTGACGAATACATAAAGCAGTGGGAAGCAGAGCTGGAAAAAATGGCGGCGCTTCCGTGGAACCATGCCGTCGTATTGGGGGATGCCGAACTCAGTGGTATTTGTGAAGAGGGTTCCTTAACATTTAAAGAAATCTGCCAGCTGCCCAGCAATTATTATCATATGCTGGATTCGCGCCATGGCCCCATGGTGATGATCGGTAAAGAAACATTGGTCATCATGCTCATATCCGATCATTCTCTTAAGCTGCAGAAAGCATTGCTGGAGGATTTAAAGAAAAAAGGTGCTGCTATTATCGTATATACAAATGAAGCGATGGAGCTGGATGGCATCTGTAATATTTATTTTGGCAAAAACTTGAGTTATCCGGTAATGGGTCTGCCATTTCTCGTTATTAACCAGCTGGTATCCTACTTCAAGTCCGGAGAGACCGGGGCAAATCCTGATCAGCCGGACGGGCTGGCACCATGGATTCAGCTTTAATAGGGGTGCGTGAGTGAGCCTATGATAATAACAGTAACATTGAATGCATCCGTTGACAAGGCGTATACCATCAGCGGAAGTGTAGAGCCAGGGACAGTCATGAGGGTGTTTGGGTGCCGAAACAGTGCCGGTGGCAAGGGTCTGAATGTGGCACGTGTGGCAAGTTTGTGCAAGGTTCCGGTTAAGGCGACTGGGATTGTCGGCGGATATAATGGTGACTATCTTCTGGAACTTCTGGAACAGGATGGCGTTACCCATGATTTCTTCCATGTCGATGGTGAAACCAGAAGCTGCATCAACATTCTGGCGGAAGATAATACTTCCACAGAGTTTTTGGAGCCAGGCTTTGCGGTGACAGAAGCAGAACAGAGGGAGTTTCTGAATTTTTTCCGTAATGTTATACAAGAGGGAAGTATTGTTACCATATCCGGCAGTGTACCCGTAGGCTTTGGCAAAGAAATATATGCCGATTTAATAAAGATTGCCAAGAAAGCCAATAAGCTGGTTTTGCTTGACACCAGTGGAGAATACTTAAAAGCTGCGCTGGCAGCAAAACCTGATCTTGTAAAACCCAACCGAGAGGAACTGGAGGATTTGTTTGACTGTAAGATTGCTTCCATCGGGGATGTCAAGTTCTGGGCACAGAGGCTTCGTGATATGGGGATAAAATATGTGCTGATATCTATGGGTTCTGACGGCGCAGTGTTGGTCTGTGATGAGGGAGTCTATCATGGAAAACCGGGGAAAATTAAAGCTGTCAATACAGTTGGCTGCGGAGATTCCATGGTGGCTTCATTTGCAGCGGCATTGGAGATGAATAAAGCTTCTGAGGATTGCCTGTCATATGCTGTGGCAGTCTCTGCTGCAAACGCATTATCAATAAGAACAGGATATTTTGAACAAGAGAATCTGGAAACAATCCTGGACGGCGTAACCGTGAGCAGGATATAAGGAAAGAGGGAATATATGCCTTTAGTTACAACTAGTCAAATATTGTCAGATGCCAGGAACGGTCGTTATGCAGTAGGGGCATTTAATGTTGAAAATATGGAAATGGTCATGGCGGTGATACAGGCTGCCGAGGAATTGAATGCCCCAGCGATATTGCAGACAACCCCTTCTACTGTTAAATATGCGGGACTGGACTTGTATCTGGCAAATGTAAAAACCGCGGCGGAGCGGGCAAAAGTCCCTGTGGCCCTCCATCTGGACCATGGATCTGATTTTAGACTGGCAATGCAGGCCTTGCGGACCGGTTATACTTCGATCATGATCGATGGTTCCCATGAGGCTTTTGAAGCAAACATTGAATTATCCAGACGCGTTGTTGAAGCTTGTATGCCTTCCAATATACCGGTCGAAGCGGAGCTTGGGAAGGTTGGCGGCAAGGAGGATGATTTAGATGGCGGCGAAGGCAGTGCCTACACAGATCCGGAAGAAGCGAAAATGTTTGTCGAGAAGACAGGCGTGAACTCCCTTGCGGTAGCTATCGGTACAGCACACGGTATCTACAAGGGCGAACCAAAACTGGACTTGGAGCGGTTATCTGAAATTGCCAGGGCAGTTGCAATACCGCTGGTGCTCCACGGTGCCTCAGGTCTGCCGGATGAAACCGTGAAGATGGCAATCGAACGCGGCATATGTAAAGTAAATTATGCGACTGAACTGAGAATTGCTTACAGTGAAGGGGTAAAAGAAGTGCTGAAGGAGAACCCGGAAACGATTGATCCTAAAAAATACGGTTCAGCCGGTATCAGTAAAGTAAAGCGATTTGTGAAAGAAAAGATGATAACCTGTGGCTGCGCAGGAAAAGGCTGATGATTTGAAAAAGGTGGTTTATGTATTAGAATAGATTCTATGTCAGTAAAAAAAGGGGGCTGTCGGAAAATAAGATAGTCTAAGAACAGGGACCGTATAACCCTCATTAGTTATACGGCCCCTGTAAATTTGTGCGATCGGCGGGCGCACGTCCTAAATGAGGTAAGTCACGAATCCGCCCGGCATTGGGAAGGATATAGACGAAGGCAAGGTATCTGTAAAATTTAAAAGAAGAAGAAATCTTAGGATGCTTCTTTCATCTTATCAGCGATTACTTACATAATAATGCCTGATTAAAATAACACCGATCACATCTGCGAGAGCCCACCCAATAGGAATCGCCCACCATATCCCAACCATTCCGATCCAATTCACAGCGGAGAGTATATAAGCCAGGATAACTCTGGTGCCAAGACTTACAACGGTAAGTATAATGGATACCCCTGGCTTTCCGATCCCACGGAACAGTCCATAAAACATAAACAAATATCCGATCAGGCAATAAAAGCCAGCTACAATGGTAAGGTATTGCACTCCAATCCTCAATATCTCTGTTTCATTTTTGTTTATAAAGATATACATCAAAGGCTTTGCAGATACTACTATTAAGAGGGAAATGATTACGCAGTAACTGGTTATTATTTTAACTGCGGAGCGTATTCCGGTGTAAATACGCTTTTGCTTTCCTGCACCCATATTTTGAGCGATAAAGGTAGAAAAGGCGTTGCCAAAATCCTGTACTGGCATATAAGCAAAGCTTTCTATTTTAACGACTGCCGCAAAAGCTGCCATTGCGGAAACACCAAAGCTGTTTACCAAACCCTGTATCAACAAAATTCCAAAATTCATAACCGAATACTGGATGCTGGAGAGTATGGAGAAATTAGAAATTTTTTTAATAATGCTCTTATTAAAATACAAATGCTCCCGTTTAAGACGGATCAGAGGAACTCGCAGCATGCAAAAAAGAGCAATGCCAATGGCAGAAAATCCTTGTGCAATGATTGTTGCATAGGCGGCACCGGCAATTCCCATCTGAAGTGGAACAACGAATATGATATCCAGCACGATATTAATTACAGCAGATAGGATAAGAAAGATAAGCGGCACTACCGAATTGCCGATGCTCCGCATAGCAGCGCTGAAGTAATTATAAATATATGTAAAGACGATCCCATAAAAAATAATCTGCAGGTAAGTTTTTGCGTCCCTGAAAATTTCCTCAGGAATATTGATAAAGGTTAAAATCTCGTCAATAAAAACGATGGAGCACACATTGATAATAACTGTGACGACTCCAATGAAAATAAAAGCGGTAAAAAAACAGTTTTTTAGTTTATCAATTTCCTTTGCACCATAAATCAGGGAAAACACCACACTGCTTCCCATGCAGAATCCAATGATGATAGAGGTCAATAAAACCATAACGGAAAATGAACTGCCTACTGCAGCAAGGGCATTGGAACCAATAAACTTTCCAACAATCACCGTATCCGCAACATTATATAATTGTTGAAATATGTTTCCTATGATCATGGGGATAGCAAAATTTATCATGGCCTTTGTTTCATTGCCGTTGATCAGATCTCTTGCAGTGTTCATGTTTAACTATAGAATCCTTTCAAAGTATTAATTGCGGCAGGGAAGATTAGTTTGCGAACAATTTCTAAAACTTCATTGTGTCATGTAACCCTTATTTATGCAATGCATAAAGGGTATCATTAGATCATCCTTTTGTCAATAAGTAGGGAAATAGCGATATTAGTAAAAAGGAGCCGCCAAAGCAGGAACATTAAGACTTCCTAAGGGCCTTAGAAAAGGCTTTTCTTTTACCTTAACCGGGCGTTCAGAAATGAGCGTCTTATTTTGTGCCTAAAACAATGATGAAAGCGAAGCATATACAGCATCATTTTTACCAATCTTTTATCCCGGCAGCATCCCGTTCCAGCTCCACCCTGCATGAGATGGTATTCTTGACAATTGATGAGGCATACAAGCTAAAAAGTATGTATTTTCCATTTTTTATAAGTGTATAAAATGCTAAATAAAATCAATGGGATTAAAAATTAATTAAAAACATTGTTAATTAAATGTCTAATAATACGTAAATCATTGTGCTAAACATACAAAAAAACCAAAACGGATTATCTGGTTTGGCTGATGTATTGTTATAAGAATTTCTTTAAAATAAAACTATGGATTCGAATCGATAGAAAAAAGATTCAGGAGGTAGCACAAATGGATATTTCCGTCAATGAGATCAGGGAAGCATTGGACTGGATGTCCTCTTATGGGAAAAACCAAACAGGAGGAATGACCAGGCTCCTTTATTCCAAGAGCTGGCTGGAGGTGCAGTTAGCTTTAAAGGAAAAATTTGAGCAGATAGGCATGGATACCAGGTTTGACGAAGTGGGGAATTTATATGGAAGGATTATTGGAACGGAACCGGAATCCGGTACCATTGCCACAGGCTCTCACGTGGATACGGTAGTGAATGGAGGAAACTTAGACGGTCAGCTTGGAATCTTTGGAGGATACTTAGCTGTTAAGAACCTTCTTGAAAACCATGGAAGGCCGAAAAAGAATCTGGAGGTCATTTCCATGGCAGAAGAGGAGGGAAGCAGATTCCCCTATGTTTTCTGGGGAAGCAAAAACTTATTTGGCCTGGCCAAAAAAGAAGAGGTCGAAAATCTCACAGATTCAGAAGGAATCAAATTCGTGGATGCCATGCATGAGTGCGGGTTTGACTTTAAAAAGGATGCTGTTGGTTCCATGAACGATGTAAAGGCATTTATTGAGCTGCATATCGAGCAGGGAAATACCCTTGAGATGGAAGGAAAATCCGTAGGAGTGATCACCGGAATCGTAAGACAGAGAAGATATAACATCACCTTAAAAGGTGAAGCAAATCATGCCGGCACAACTCTCATGAAATACAGAAAGGATGTAATCCAGGTATTTTCTGAAATCGTATATGATTCCTTACATAAAGCCAGAGCCATAGGGGACCCGTTGGTTTTAACCTTTGGAAAAATAGAAGTAAAACCCAATACCGTAAATGTGGTCCCGGGAGAAGCTTTGTTCACCATGGATTGCCGCCATACGGATAAAGCTCTTTTAAAAAGCATAACTTCCGAGCTGGAAGAAAATATGAAGCAGATCGCAAAAAAACATGGGGTGGAAATAGATATAGACTTATGGATGGATGAGAAGCCTGTTCCAATGAATGATGAAATGATCCGTCTCATAGAAAGGGTTTGCAGGGAAAAAGGCTTGAATTTCCGGATGATGCACAGCGGCGCAGGCCATGATTCCCAGATCATAGCGCCCAGGATTCCTACCGGCATGCTTTTTGTCCCAAGCATTAAGGGAATCAGCCATAATCCCGCGGAACGGACGGAACTATGGGATTTGAAGCAGGGAATTGAGGCATTAACGTCATCTCTATATGAATTATCATATCAATAGGAAAAGTGAGGGGCATTATGGGAGATCAAAGTTTAGCAAAACAACTGCCAAAGGATTATTGGAAGACAATCGTATTTACCTTCTGTTTAGGCTGGGTAGTCATCTGGATCTACCGGTCCATGCTGTCGCCCATTTACTCGGAAATCCAGGGGACAGTAGGACAGCACTCTAATACAGCAATGGGACTCATAGCAAGCTGTTATTTCTTTGGATATACGTCGTTACAGATACCATCCGGGTTCTTAGTAGACAGATTCGGACAGAAAAAAGTTCTCATACCGGGCTTTCTCCTTTTTGCGATAGGAGCCTTCAGCATTGCCATGTCAAGGTCCCTTAATACGATTTACATTGGCAGCGTTTGCGCTGGTATAGGCTGCGGAACGTATTACGGTGCTGCCTTTTCCTTAACAGCGGAACACGTGCCGCCTGAGAAAAAGGGAATCTCCACGGCGATCGTTAACAGCGGTTCCGCCCTGGGGCTGATCCTGGGAATGACAGGTTCCAGCTTTATCGTTAAGACCCTGCATCTGCCCTGGCAGACAATGGTGATGATTTCAGGCAGCCTCATCGTACTTTTAGTCATCTGGTTTGCCATTGCGATCAAGGACAGAGGAAGGCACCATGACATTCAGAAAGAAAATAAAGGAAAGACAGAAGATGGAGTTTCAGGAACAGAGAAAACGGCTTCTTTGCTTTCACTTAACATGATTTCCTGCTACATACTGTATTTTTCCACTTGTTATGCCTATTATCTGATTGTAACCTGGCTTCCCAAGTTCTTAGAGTCGGAGAGGGGGATCACCGGTGGAATGATTGGCCTTGTTGTTTCCATGATATCGGTTACGGCAGTACCGGGAGCACTGTTCTTTGCAGGACTGTCCGATAAGTTCAGAGGAAAAAAGGCGCTTATCATCATTGGCTTAGAGCTTTCCGCATTTGTACTGGTGGCATTATCCATGTCAATGCCCAATGCGTTATCCTTGACCATCATTTTACTGCTGTATGGGTTCCTGGGCAAGATGGCCGTTGACCCTGTCCTCATATCCTATGTGTCAGACAGAGCCAATAAAAAGAACATGGCAACAACTCTGGGACTGTTCAACTTTTTTGGAATGTCCTCATCCATTATCGCACCGGCGGTAACAGGATTTATTATAGATAAAACCGGATCGGGCACCGCAGGCTTTTATATCGGAGCATTGCTGCTGATCTTAGGAACCATACTATTCCTGATATTTAATGCAAGGACATTTTTCAGTAAAGCAAAATAATTACAAAATAAAGGAGAAATTATCATGAGCTATCTAAATCACATAACAGGGTACCGGGAAGACATTTTATCAAGCCGTTCCATCGTAAAAAGGGGAAACTTCGCATTAATAGAACCGGATGGACTGGTAAAAAATGTGATACCGGGATTTGAACAATGCGCAGTTACTATTTTAGCTTCCCCTAAACTGGGAGCTTCCTTCGTAGATTATCTGGTAACAATGGACCAGGGCGGAGGCCATCCAAAGGGATTTGGAGGAGAAGGGACCGAAGTATTTCTCTATATTCTGGAAGGCAGGGTAAAGGTGAAAAATGAAGATAAGGAAGAAGAACTGACAGAAGGCGGTTACATTTATTCCCCTGAGGGAAATTTGGTTAGCTTTGAAAATATAGGAGATACCCAGGCAAGGGCATTTCTATATAAGAGGCGATATAACAGGATCGAGGGGCACCAGGCCTATACGGTCTGCGGAAATATTGGAGATGTACCGTTTACTCCTTATGAGGGAATGGAAGATGTAGGAGTTAAGGACTTTCTGCCGTCAGCATCTGACATTGGATTTGATATGAATTTTCATATCTTAAGCTTTAAGCCCGGGGCCTGCCATGGCTATATTGAAACCCATATCCAGGAGCATGGCGCATACATCTATTCAGGGGAAGGAATGTACAACCTGGATAATCACTGGATTCCTGTTAAAAAGGGTGACTATCTGTTTATGGGTGCTTATAGCCTCCAGGCTGCATATGGAGTAGGTCGAAATGAAGAATTTGCCTATGTGTATTCAAAAGACTGTAACAGGGATGCAGAACTATAAAAAAATATAACCGAAGAAAGGTTGCATATCTTATGAGATTAACGGAAGGACAATTACATGAATTAATCAGCAATAAGCTTCAAAAGGCAGGGCTCACCAAGGAACATGCGGATATAACCGCAGATATCCTTACATGGTCTGATGCAAGAGGGATCCATTCCCACGGAGCCGTCAGAGTAGAGTATTATTCCGAACGGATAGCAAAAGGCGGTATCACCATTCACCCGGAATTTAAATTCGAAAAAACAGGCCCGGCAAGCGGAATATTCCATGGAGACAATGGCTCAGGTTATGCAGCGGCAGTACTTTCCATGAAAGAAGCCATTAAAATGGCGAAGGAAACAGGGGTTGCAGTGGTTGGAGCCAAGCATATTTCCCACAGCGGCAGCCTTGGATATTATGTGGAAATGGCTGCGGACGAAAATCTGGTTTCCATATCTATGTGCCAGTCAGACCCAATGGCAGTTCCTTACGGAGGATCAGAACCTTACTATGGAACCAATCCTATTGCCTTTGGAGCTCCGGGAGCTGATGGCAGAAATATCATATTTGATATGGCGACTACGGTTCAGGCCTGGGGAAAGGTACTGTATGCCAGGTCTAAGAGGGAACCCATTCCAAGCACCTGGGCAGTGGATGTAAACGGCAACCCCACAACCGATTCCACGTTAGTAAATGCCCTTGTCCCTATTGCGGGAGCGAAAGGATACGGACTGATGATGATGGTGGATGTGCTGTCAGGCATCCTTTTGGGCCTGCCCTTTGGAAAACACGTAAGCAGCATGTACGAAGACTTATCAAAGGGCAGAGATCTGGGTCAGCTGCATATTGTACTGGATCCAAATAAATTTGTAGGACTGGATCAATTTAAAGAAAACATAACCACTACCATGGAGGAACTGGCTGCTATTAAGCCGGCAGAAGGTTTTGAAAAGGTGTGTTATCCGGGAGAACGGGGACTTTTGAGAAAGGCCGGTTATGACAAGGCTGGGATAGAAATCGTAGATGATATCTATCAATACTTAATCAGTGAAGATATCCATTACAACCGCTACGACCACAAGAACAAATTTGCTGAGTAAGAACACGCAATGATTATAGTTAAAAGGAGAATCGTAACATGATTAAAACGATAATTCGTAAAGGAAGTTATCAGGATTCCGTGGTTCTTATGTTGCTGACAAATAAAATTTCCTCCATGCCGGGAATACATAAAGTCTCCATTATGATGGCAACACCCGCCAACAAAGACTTATTTAAGGCGAGCGGTCTGGAAACTCCTGAATTAATGGAAGCCCAGTCCAATGATATGGCAATTGTGGTAGATGTGGAATCAGAGGAGACCATCGGGCAGGTTTTAAAAGAGGCGGAGGAATTTCTAAACAACCAGTCCAAAAGTTCCTCCGGAAATGAAGAAAAACACATCGTATCCTCCTGGGAACAGGCTCTTAAAAGAATGCCGGATGCCAATCTGGCAGTCCTGTCCATACCCGGAATGTATGCGGCGGCTGAGGCAGACAGGGCACTTGATGAGAATTTAAATGTATTTATTTTCAGCGACAATGTTTCAAAAAAGGATGAAATATATCTGAAACAAAAGGCTCATGAAAGAGGTCTTCTGGTCATGGGACCGGATTGCGGAACCGGTATTATTAAGGGGGTACCAATCGCCTTTACCAACCATGTCAGAATGGGAAAGATCGGAGTCATCGGCGCATCTGGTACAGGAATCCAGGAGGTTACCACCATCATTGACCAGCTCGGGGAAGGGGTGGCAAATGCCATCGGTACAGGCGGCCGGGATTTATCGGGGGAAGTAGGCGGAATCACCATGCTTGATGCCATTGACGCCATGGAAAAGGACCCCCAGGTAGAGGTGGTGGTCATCCTGTCAAAGCCTCCGGCAAAGGAAGTGAGAAATGTGATTGTAAACAGGCTTTGGGATTATGAAAAGCCTGTGGTGACCTTATTCCTTGGGGAGAAGCCGGAGATACATGAGGAGAATTTCTACCATGCATACACCCTGGATGAGGCAGCCAGGATCGCGGTTTCCTTAGTAAGAAACGAAGAAATTACAAAGGACACATGGAAACCGGGGGTACAGGAAGGATTTAAAAAGGAAGATCATAAGACCATAAAAGGTTATTATTCCGGAGGAACTCTGGCAGCAGAGGCTGTAATGCTTATTAAGGATACCATTGGCATTGCGGGAGCGGGAGGAAAACAGGAAGGCTATATGCTCAATTCACAGGGCTATACCATCATAGATCTGGGAGATGACATCTATACCGTGGGAAAACCCCATCCCATGATCGACCCCACAAACCGGATCTCATGCATGAAGCAGGCCCTGGAGGAAGAGCAGACAGGAGTCATTCTGTTTGATCTGGTACTGGGATATGGTTCTCATGAGGACATGGCCGGAGCTCTTGTTCCGGGGATCCTTAATATGATGGAACAGGTGAAAAAGCAGGAGCGAAGGGTTTATTTTGTAGCGACGATTTGCGGAACCAGAGGAGATATGCAAAATTATGACCTGCAGAAGAAAAAACTGGAAGATATCGGTGTCATACTTTGTACCAGCAATAAAAGAGCGGTGGAAACAGCTCTCTCACTGATCGGCCATCCATACGTGGAGAAGGAAAAAACGATTCTTCCAAGGGAAAAGATGAAGGCAGATAAGGATCATGCCGTATCCGAAAAGGTTATGGAATTGCTTGGGCATAAACCCAGAGTCATCAATATCGGACTGAAAGGTTTTGCCGGTGTGCTGGAAGATTTCTCTTGTAAAGTCATGCAGTATCAATGGACGCCGCCTGCAGGAGGGGATTTAGAGCTGATCAAAGTCCTGCAGTATTTAAGAGGTTACAAGTTCTCCGGCAGGAATCGGTAAAAAGACTTAAGCGGATATAAGGAGGTTCTTATGTTGTACGATACAATTGACGATGCAAATCAGGCGGTCATTCAGAAAATAATCCATTCTTCACCGGTTTTATTGGATGTGGTACCGGCTAAAACCGTAATCAAAGAATTAAGTCAGGGAATGGTACTTCTTCATGTAGGGCCGCCTATCCGGTGGGAAAATATGACCAGCCCTATGAAAGGCTCCTGTATAGGTGCCGCCCTGTTTGAAAAATGGGCAGCTACCAAGGAGGAAGCAGTGAAGCTTCTTAGTCAGGGGGAGGTGGATTTTATTCCCTGCCACCATGTGGATGCCGTAGGACCCATGGGAGGCATCACCTCTGCCAACATGCCCGTATTCGTAGTGGAAAATACCACCGATGGAAATAAGGCCTTTTGCTCCATGAATGAGGGAATTGGCAAGGTCTTAAGGTTCGGTGCATACTCCGGAGAGGTGATATTAAGATTAGGCTGGATGAGGGATGTGCTGGGGCCGGTGCTTTCTCTGGCACTCAGGGAGTTTGAAAAGGGGCTTGCTGTTAATCCCATGATCGCAAAGGCCATTGCCATGGGAGATGAATTCCATCAAAGGAATATTGCAGCTTCCCTTCTATTCTTAAAAGAGATGTCCCCAGTCATATCAGGTCTTTCCATTGAAGAGAAGATGAAAAAAGAAGTTATTCAGTTTCTGGCTGACACGGATCAGTTCTTCTTAAATATTATGATGGCAGCTGCCAAGGCGGTAATGGATGGGGCGAGAAAGATCACAGAAGGTACCATTGTGACAGCAATGTGCAGAAATGGAGAAAACTTTGGGATCAGGATCAGCGGCATGAAGGATGAGTGGTTTACAGCTCCTGTAAACACTCCCCAGGGCCTTTACTTTACAGGATATTCCGGAGAGGATGCAAGTCCGGATATAGGAGACAGCGCCATCACGGAGACCTTTGGCGTAGGCGGAATGGCAATGATCGCAGCACCTGCTGTCACCAGGTTTGTGGGAACAGGCGGCTTTCAGGACGCCCTTCGCATCAGCAATGAAATGCTGGAGATTGTTATCGGCCAGAATCCTAATTTTTCCATTCCTACATGGGATTTTCAGGGGACCTGCCTGGGCATTGATGCGAGAAAGGTAGTAGAAACAGGGATCACTCCCGTGATCAATACGGGAATCGCCCATAAGGAAGCCGGTGTGGGGCAGATAGGAGCGGGAACCGTTCATCCACCTATTGAATGCTTCCAAAAAGCAGTGAGGGCTTATGCAAATAAACTGGGATATAAAGGGTAAAGATATGAGAAGCTTATCAGCAAAGCTTGCAGCGTCAGAGCTGATTGAAGCATTAAAAGAAGATGAAGCTTATAGCATCCACAGCCAATTTGAGAGCGGATGCAATCTGGCGCTTCCTCCGTTCCTTAGCTTTATCGGAAACAAATACAATGCCCTGGTCCCATATGGTATTTTATTAGATAAGGAGGATCTGCCTGTATTCCTGGAACAGGCAGCCTCCTCCGGCTGTTTCCGGTGGAATGAGAAGGAAAGGACCCTGTATTCGGATTCCATCCGGCTTTGCTTAAAAAATACCCGGATATACAGCAGCTTTATTCAGAAAAGGGATTATTCCATAGACCGTGAAGGGCTTTCCATGTTTGAGAGGCTCATTGATTGGAATCTTCCTACAGGATTTGGGGAATCCATAGGTTCTTTTTTGATAACAGAGAAAAAAGAAGTGGAGGAATTATATCAGGCATTTTCCAAACCAAAAGAAAGGGCTGAGAAAACGATAAAAAGATGGATCGGAAGAGGAAGGGGCCTGACGCCTTCAGGCGATGATTTTCTTATGGGGCTTCTATATATGGACAGAATTTACCCGATATTGGAAATGCCTTTTCTTCAGAGCTTAAGGGTACTCAAAGACCTCCAATACACCACGGATATCAGCGGACATTATTATCATTGTGCATTGGAAGGGTATTTTAATTATGTTTTGGTGGAACTGTTGGATGCCTTGATTCAAAAGAGTTCTCCGCAAATGAAGATGTGTATAGGCAGGATAAAGATGATAGGTTCTACCTCCGGCTGCGATATGATGTTAGGTATGGCAGCAGGGGTTAATTTTATCCAAGGTGAAGCAAACATATAATGGGAGGTCCGTGAATGAAAAAAATGAAATTATCAATGACAGTGCAGATCATGATTGGAATGGCTGGGGGACTGGTGCTTGGAATCTGTCTGGGTGACAAGGTGAAGGATATGAAGCTGATTGGAGATATCTTCCTGCGTCTCATTCAAATGTCTGTCGTGGTAATGATCATGGGGGCTGTCACTGAATCGGTGGCTAATTTAGATCCTAAAGAATTGGGGAGATTTGGGGTAAAGATGCTGTTCTGGTTTCTGCTGACTACGGTACTGGCGGCAGCAGCAGGAGCAGCTTTGGGCCAATTCTTTATGCCTGGAAAAGGACTTTTTCTCCCTGTCTCCGACCAGATTGTTCAGACGTCAGATAAGGGGCTTTATAACATCATTCTTGATTTTTTACCCAGCAATATCGTTCAATCTATGGCAAACTCCAATATGATCCAGGTAATTATATTCTCTGTATTATTCGGTGCCTCCCTCGGATCCTGCCGCGTAAAAAAGGGGAGCAGCCAGCTTATGGGAGTCATAAAGGAATTTAATGAAGTAATATTGGGAATTGTACATAAGGTCATGAACCTGGCCCCTTTGGGGATCGGTGCCCTATTAGCCTATACCGCGGGCACAACAGGTATTAAGGTCATTATGCCATTGATCAAGTTTCTCTTAATATTCGGGTGCGGTTCTCTTCTATATCTGGGGGTTATGATCGCATTCGTATCTTTTTACTGTAAGACCAATCCATTGAATGTTGGAAGAAAGCTGTGCAATATGACCATTGTAGCATTTACCACAACCTCTTCCGCCGTTACTCTTCCCACAAAAATGGAAGACAGTGAGAAGAAGCTTGGAGTCAGCAAAAAGGTATCAGGGATTGTCAATCCCCTAGGCATGACCTTGAACAGCAATGGTTTATCCATGTTTCTCGCCCTGGCATGCATTACCGTTTCCCAGATTTATGGGATTCCCCTCCCCATGCCCCAGTTAGTACATGTGATAGTTTTGTCAACGTTAGCCTGCCTGGGTACGGTGGCAGTGCCTGGAGGGGGTCTTGTGGCATTGGCTACAGTAGTTCCCGCACTTGGGCTTCCGCTGGAAAGCATTGCTTTCTTATCCAGCATTGACTGGTTTTCCGGGATGTTCCGCACCATATTGAATGTGGATATTGACGCCCTGGTTGCCATGATGATAGCAAAGGATGAAAAGGAACTGGATTACGGGATTTTAAACGGAAATCAATAATCAGAAGATTGATTCATAAATGCCGGATTGCCAGGCTGGCAGGGACATAGTATAATGAGCGCAGGTGAGAAGAATGTGCTTGCACAATGAGCGAACGATAGATGACGATAAATGATTCCGGATGTAAAAAGAGGGGTTAATATGACCATAGGGAGATTACTGGAAGAACCAATATTTCAAAATCTAAAGGTGCTGAATAAAAAGGCGGATTTAAGCAGAGAGATTTTCACGGTTGAGTCCACGGAAACGCCGGATGTTGCGTCTTATTTACCGGAGAATACGTTATTGATCACTACAGGGATGGCGTTTAAGGAAAACCAGTCTGGATTGTGTGAATTTATTCTCAGTCTTGACCGCCTGCCCTGTGCTGGACTTGCTATTAAGCTGGGACGTTTTATCGATCATCTGGAGCCGGAGGTCACAGACCTTGCAGACCAGCTGGAATTTCCCCTGATTCAGATTCCTTATCACATGACATTGGGGGAGGTCTTTCAGCAGTTATTAGCTTATATCTGGGATAATCAGAACGCAGAACTGACCTTTGTCCTAAACACGCAGAAGAAATTCTCTGCTTTGCTTCTTCAGGGTGCTTCCATGAGTGTTATGATGAATAACCTTGGGCTTGTCACTAAAAAGCCGGCCGCATTATTAAATCCCTTTGGTGAAGTAGAGGCTGCGACCCATACGTGTCATAAGGAATACTTAAAGGCGGCACAAAACCTGTTCTATGATCTGTCCCTTTATGAAAGAAGAACGGACAGTTTTGAGAATTTCGTTTATGTGTCAAAGAGAAAGGAAAGGGTTTGCATCTATCCGATTCAGACGGTGGGAAAAAATCCTTATTATCTTTACATCTATGAAGGTGAGGAAAAGGAAGATACCTTGTCCGGCATGGTGATCGAACAGCTGGTACTGGTGTTTGGCATCTTTCTATATAAGAACCTGTATGTGAGATGCAATCCATTAAAGCAAAAAGAAGCGATTTTACATATCCTTGTCAATAAATATAAGAAAGAACGGTGGTCCTCTGCCCAGCTATACACGGTGGGGGAGAAATATGGGCTAAAGCCGGCAGCCGGCTATAAGATAATCCTGGCGACCCTGGAGCCGTTTGGGGGAAGAGAGTTTGATTTCCTAAACTTATCCCACAGGGAGGAACGGTACATCTTAATCTATGACTGGCTTAGCAGGAAGCTGCAGGAGAAATTCCATGGGGATATCATCATTTTTCCGGAGACCCTGACTTATCAGTATATATTTCTGATACAGGGAAATTACAGGGAGCTGGAGAAGGTTCTGGAGGAATACCACGAGGCTTTGCAGCATTTTTTACAGGTCTCTGTCACGTTTTCCTTTGGAAATGGTGTGATGGAGCTGGAAACCATCGGAAATTCCTATATTACGGCATTGGAAAGCTATCAGTACGGGGAAGAGAAGGAGAATATTCCCTATATTAAATATTTCAAGTCAACCGATGCCAATGAGCTGTTTAAAATGGTATCCGGTGAACAGATCAAAGGATACTGCTTATACCATTTAAAGGGCCTGATGAATCCTGAAGATGAGATGACATTGGAGCTTAGGAGGACGCTTAAGACGTATCTGGATTGCAGATGCAGTGTTACTGAGACTGCCAATCATATGTTCCTTCACAGGAATACCATTAAATACCGGATTAAGAAGTGTGAAGAAATTCTCGGCAGGGAAATCGTTGATGCCAATTACTGCTTTCAATTGCAGTTAAGTCTGGTGTTATTAGAACAAAATGAATGAAAACGCAATGTTAGCATAACGAATAAAAAGGGAAAACGCCCTGCAGAAAGTTTAAAAGCCTGCAGGGCTTTTTTGTATCGTACCCATTTGAAACAAACAAAAATTTACCGTAACATTATGCCGCTTTTCATTTACCGTTGACGTTATTTAAGTGATAAAGTTAATATAACCTAAAGAAAGTGAGGAGGAAGTGTATGAAGATCTTAGCCATTACGGCATGTACGGCAGGAATCGCCCATACGTACATTGCCAAGGAAAAGCTGGAAAATGCAGCAAAGGAATTGGGAGACTATATCAAGGTAGAGACTCAGGGCTCCATTGGGGTGGAAGATGAGCTTACCCCTGAGGATATCCATGATGCGGATGTGATTTTGATTTCCGCGGATATCCGGGTTAACAAAGACCGTTTTGCAGGAAAACCGGTCGTGGAGATTCCGATCAGCATGGTTATGAAATCTCCAAAAGGAGTGATCTCAAAGATTCACGAAAAATTGGGTAAGTAGCCAAAACGCAGCAAAGAAAAGAATATGGAGAAAGAGGGGAATACAATGGCAAGGCAAAAACTTGATATTAAAAAACATGTTATGACTGGAATTTCTTATATGATTCCTATTGTTGTATGCGGGGGAATTCTTTGTGCTCTGGCAAAAGGGTTTGGCGGATATAACATCGGTAATGCCGTAGAGGCAGGGGCAACACCGTTTTCAAATTTAAATCCCTTTTCCTGGTTAGGATTTTGGTGGGGAGTGAATAAGTTAGGTTCCGTAGCAATGGATTTTGCGGTAGCTGTGATGACGGCCGGTGTGGCCTATTCGATAGCGGGGCGGCCTGGAATCGTGCCTGGTATTGTAATCGGCTACTGTTCGTCCCAATCAAAGGCTGGGTTCCTGGGAGGATTACTGATGGCCTTTATCATCGGTTACTTTGTAAACTGGATGAAGACCTGGAAGCTTCCAAAATGGTGCGTAGGGCTGATGCCGGTTATGTTCATACCGGTGATATCGACCGTGGTATGCGGCATGATATTCCTCTGCGTGTTCTCAATTCCACTTTCCTTTATTATGAATGTGTTCCAGCAGTGGATCATTTCCTTAAACGGAGGAGCAAAAGCTGTAATCGGTGGGGTTATCGGTGCCTGTATGGGATTTGATATGGGCGGTCCCATTAACAAGACCGCTTCCATGGCTGCTAACGCTCTGGGAACAGATGGGATAAACGGTCCTATGGCGGCCAAGATCATCGGAGGTATGACCCCTCCTATCGGAATATTTATCGCAACCTTATTAAGGAAAAACAGGTTTTCAAAAGTGGAACTGGAAACTGCTAAAACGGCACTTCCTATGGGTCTTTGCTTTATTACGGAAGGTGTTCTTCCCTTTGCGGCAGCGGATCCTGCAAGAGTAATCCCCAGCAGTATGATCGGTTCTGCTGTAGCAGGTGCTATTGCAGTAGGCATGGGCTGCGAGTCAGTAGCTGGTCATGGAGGTATATTCGTAGTTCCCATGATGAAGAATCCACTGTGGTTTATGATTGCCCTGGTTATTGGGTCTTTGGTGACGGGAGTAATCTATGCAGTTCTTAAGCGTCCTTTAGACGAACAGGTGGAAAAGGAAGAGGAAGAACTTGATTTTGATCTGGATATTAATATCCAGTAAGACTGAGGATATTATGGAACGCCCTGCGGGCATACCTTTGCACCCGATGTGCAGGGCACGCTGTAAAGCGGGGTGGGCTCTGCCCAGAAAACATGGGCATAATAAAGAAAGGAAGAGGAAAGCATGTTAGTATCAATGAAAGCCATCCTTGATGATGCAAATAAAAATTACTACGGTGTTATGGCGATGAACAGCATTAATATAGAGATGGCCAGGGCGGGAATTATGGCAGCAGAAGAGGAGCATTCTCCCATTATCATGCAGTTTGGACCTGGACAGATGAAAAATCATGCCCATGCGGAAGAAATGCTTCCGGTGATAAGGGAGCTGGCTGCAAGGGTCCATGTACCGGTTGCCCTAAACCTTGACCATGGTTCTGATTTTTACACCATTGCGGACTGCATCAACCGCGGATTTACCAATGTTATGTACGATGGTTCCTCCCTGCCTTATGAGGAGAATGTTAAACGCACGGCTATCATCACTGCTCTTGCTCATGGAATGGGCTGTTCCGTAGAAGGGGAACTGGGACATGTGGGCCAGGCAGATCATGAGGACGATGCGGATACGGATTTGTATACCGATCCTGACCTTGCAATGGATTTTGTGGAGAAGACAGGTATCGATGCTTTGGCTGTGGCAATTGGCACGGCTCATGGGGCTTATCCAAAAGGAAAGATACCGAAGCTGGATTTTGAACGGCTTCATCTGTTAAAAGAGACGTTAAACATGCCATTGGTACTTCACGGCGGCTCCGGTTCCGGAGAAGAAAATTTAAGAAAGGCAGTAGCCGGAGGCATTAATAAGATCAATGTATGCACGGATGCCTTTGAAGCAGGAAAAAAGGCCATGCTTATGGAGATCGGGCAGAATCCGGAGATCGATTATATGCATCTTTGCATGGCGGCGGAAGCAGGGATCAAACAGTTTGTAAAGGACTATATGAAGGTAATCGGTTCCAGCGGAAGGTATATATATGGGGCAGCAAAGCAGGCAGGAAATGAGTGATTCCTAAAGAATAGGGGTGTTTACTTGAAGGAAGATAAGGACGCATTATATAACAATAAAATATTGCAGTGCCTGATAGGCGGAGAGACTTACACCATACTGCAGCTTGCCGATAATGTGGGATTATCTGAAAAAACGGTGAGGACCCGTATGAAACAGCTTGATGAATGGCTGGAGGCGGAAGGGCTTGGGAAAATAGAAAAAAGGCCGGGAACCGGGATATGGCTGGAGCTTGACAGCAGGCAGAGAAAGATCCTGGAGGGCCGCCTGGAGCAGGGGGAAGATCCTGCCGGGGATTTGGATAACCGGAATATACAGCTTATGGGCAAGCTTCTCAAAATGAAGCCTGGAGAAGTTGTGACTCTTCAGCAGCTGGCAGACAGCCTCTATTTAAGCCCTCCCACCGTCAGTAATCTGCTGAAAGATATAAGGTCATGGTTTGAGGAAAGGAATATAAAAATAACTGCTGTACGGAACAAAGGCATATGCCTGACAGGGAAGGAGTATAGTTTCCGGATTGCAATCAAGGACTATATGCTGGATATGCTGCCGGAAATTATGGAGGCGCTTTTGGGAACTTATGCACCGGGAGTGGATGCGGCCCGCATCCGGCGCATGATTGTGGAAGCGGAAAACGCCTGGCGGATCGAGCTGGCCGACCATTCCTTTAAGATGGTATGGATCATGACCTGCCTCTCTGTTTCCCGAAAAGGTCTTGACGATGGACTTCTTTCCAGCAATATGCAGGAGGAAAATATCCAGCGCTATAATGAATATTCCTTTGCTGAATCCATTTACCAGAGAATCGGAAGGGAATATCAGGTTGACTTAACAGAGGATGATACCGTTCTTCTGGCGGTGCTGCTGCTTTCGGCTAAAAAACTGAAAACTTTTACCGATGTCAGTGACGAAGATTATGCCATGCAGTATGATAAGAATCTGGAGCACTTTGTAAAACTGGTGATCGAAACCATTGGTGATCTGCTGGAAGCAGACCTTTCCGGGGACCAGATGCTGTATGAAGGCCTGTTGATCCATATGAGGTCGGCCATATTCCGGATGAAGTATTCCACGGTTGCGGGAGACAGCATAAGCAAGTATGTTAAGAACGAATACAAGCAGACCTTTCTGGCGGCCTGGTCGACCAGCAGCTTGTTTGAGGAGTATTACGATGTACAGGTGACAGAGGATGAACTGGCAGGAATCGCACTTTATATCCAGGCTGCCATAATTCGCAGAAAAATGGGGAGACCCCTGACCGCACTGCTGGTGAGCCAGAGGGGCATGGCTGCCTGCCAGCTTTCCATTGAGATGATTAAATACAGTATTCCTGAGATTACGGACATACAGGCGGTCAGCCGCCATGATTTTAAATTGTCCCTTCATTCGGAAACGGATATCATTATCAATGGATCCGGCCTGGATTTAGATGATTCCAGGGTGGTTACAGTGGAAGACCGCATAAGCGAAAAGGAAATTGAGATCATACGGCGCAAGGCCGCCCAGGTTTCCAGGCTAAGAAATAAACCGGATTTCCAGTTTAACAGCTTATGCCATCAGTTGTTTGAGGTCGATTTAATCCTGGTAAGGCCCGAGGTCAGGGAAAAGGACCAGTTAATCACCATGATGGTGAAGAGGCTGGAAGAAAAGGGAGATGTGACTCAGAATTATCTGGAAAGTGTATTTGACAGGGAAAGGGCTACAACGACTAGTATCGGCAGAGGCATCGCCATTCCTCATGGAAACATGGCAGAGGTGAATGCAGCCCGCATTGTGGTGGCTATTTTAGATAAGCCGGTCAAATGGCATGAGGATATGGTTGATACCATATTCCTTCTTGCGACAAAAATGACGTCGAAATTTGAGATAAAAAGGACAAAGCAGTTTTATAAAGATTTTCTGCTGCTTACAGAGAATGACGAGAATATGGAGGCAATGAAACGGCTGGAGTCATCTCTGGAAGTCTATCAGTATTTTATCAAGTAAGGGGAGAAACAAGATGGCAGTAAAAGAGATTCTGGATAAGAGAGTCATTGATTTAAAGATGAAAGCAGGAAATAAGGATGAGGTGATCCGCCATCTGGCAGGCCTCTTAAAGAAGGCGGGATACGTGGAGAATCTGGAAGGCTACATTAAGGACGTATATTTAAGGGAAGAAGAAGGAATCACAGGGATCGGAGGACATGTGGCCATTCCCCACGGTAAATCCGATTTTGTGGATAAGGTAGGGATTGCAGTGGGCAGAACGGAGCAGATGGTGGAATGGGAATCCTACGACGAGGAGCCTGCGGATCTTTTCTTCCTGTTTGCAGTGCCCTCCGATAGCGAAGGTTCCAAAGACCATCTTCGCCTGATTGCAGAACTGGCAGGTAAGCTTGGAAATGAGACCATCATGGGAAAACTGCAGGCTGCGTCTACTTATGAAGATTTACTGGACGCATTTTCATAAAGGAAGAACATGGAGGCTTGGTTATGGAAATGAGAGAGATAGGAAAATCTGGTATCAGGACCAATGCCCTTGCCCTGGGCTGCTGGGCAATCGGCGGCGGAGAATGGTGGGGAGCCAATGACGATGAAATGTCAGTGAAAACCATCTTAAGAGGACTGGAACTGGGGATCAACTGGATTGATACTGCCAGGGTTTACGGCTTTGGACACAGTGAGGAAGTCATCGGGCAGGCGTTAAAACAGACGGACCGCAGCCGTGTCATCCTTTCCACCAAATGCGGTCTCCAGTGGTATGACCATGGCGGAGAGGTGCATTTTACAAAAGAAGGCAATACCGTGAGCAGGGATCTATCCCCCAAAGCCATACGGAGGGATTTGGAACTGAGCTTAAAAACCCTGGGAACGGATTATATTGATGTATATTACACGCACTGGCAATGCAAAACCTATGGGAAGGTGCCTGTGGCTGAGACCATGGGAGAACTTTTAAGAATGAAGGAAGAGGGAAAGATCCGGGCCATTGGTGCATCCAACGTGGATCTGACAGTTCTTAAGGACTATGCAGCCGCAGGAGGGCTGGATGTGATCCAGGAAAAATTAAGCATCCTGGACAGGAAAGCGGAATCAGACCTCCTTCCATTCTGCGAAGCAAATGGGATCACCCTTCAGACCTATTCTCCCATTGAACAGGGACTTCTCGCCGGGAAAGCCCCGGATGATTATATACCGGCAAAGGGTGAAGTCCGGGACGGAAAAACCTGGTGGAAGCAGGAGAATATCAGGACAGCAAATGAGATGCTGGCAGGCTGGAAGGACTTAACGGATAAGTACAGGTGCAGCCTTGCAAACCTGTGCATCAAGTGGAATTCCATGGTTTCTCCTAATATTAATGTGCTTTGCGGGGCCAGGAAACTGTCACAGATCGAGGATACCGCAAGATCCATGGACATTCCTATGTCACAGGAGGATTATTTAAGGATGAGAAGGGATGCGGACAAGGCCATAGGAAAACAGGTTTAGAAAAATAAACAGATGGAGAGGAATGGAAACAAATGAAAATTGCATTATTAAATGAATTCAGTCAGTCACCTAAGAACGGGATTATATTAAAGGAGTTAAAATCAGTAGCAGAACCAATGGGGTATCAGGTATATAATACAGCTATGGAAAAACCCCTGTCAGACCAGGATGTGCCTGAGGCATACACCAAGGAAAATCCCAGGCTTACTTATTTGCATTTAGGCATCCAGGCAGCCCTTCTTTTAAACTCAGGGGCGGCTGATTTTGTAGTTACCGGCTGCGGCACGGGACAGGGAGCATTGATGTCCTTAAATATGTATCCGGGAGTTGTATGCGGCTATTGCATAGAGCCAACGGATGCCTATCTGTTTTTGCAGATCAATAATGGAAATGCCCTGTCCCTTCCTTTTGCCAAGGGCTTTGGCTGGGGAGCGGAGCTTAACTTAAATAATATTTTCACCAGGGCATTTGGTTCCCCAAAGGGAATGGGATACCCGGAAGAAAGGAAAGAGGCGCAAAACAGGAACGCCAACCTTCTTTTTGAGGTAAAAAAACAGGTGGCAAAACCACTTCTGGAGGCTCTTAAATCCCTGGATCCCCAGATGGTAAAGGAATGCATGATTAAAAGATTCCTGGATTGCTTTTATGAGGGATGTAAGGATGAAGAAATCAAGGCTTTTGTGGACCAGATGGTTTCGGAAGCAAATGGAAATTAATCATATGATTTAACCCCATTTGAAGTAATTCCTGCAGAAAAAATACAAGGTGTCTTTTACAAGAAACATGTACCTAAACGGTTTGTTATGTTACTGGATGAGCCGTCTCTGTTTTCTTACCCTCTTTTTTGTATTATAATTTTTATATAAAAAGGAGGGCTTTATATGAACAAGAAAATTAAAATTGTAACCATTGGAGGCGGTTCCAGTTACACTCCTGAATTAATGGAAGGGTTTATTAAGAGAAAAGACGACCTTCCCATAAAAGAAATCTGGCTGGTTGATATTGAAGCAGGAAAAGAAAAGCTTGAGATTGTCGGAAATTTGGCAAAGCGTATGGTAAAGGCAGCAGGACTTGACTGGGAGATCCATCTGACATTAGACCGGCGGGAAGCTTTAAAGGATGCAGATTTTGTCACGACTCAGTTTCGTGTCGGCCTGTTGGATGCACGTATCAAGGATGAAAGAATTCCATTATCCCACGGAATCCTGGGTCAGGAAACCAATGGCGCCGGAGGCATGTTCAAAGCCTTCCGTACCATTCCGGTCATTTTAGATATTGTAGAGGACATGAAAGAGTTGTGTCCCGATGCATGGCTTGTTAATTTTACAAATCCCTCCGGCATGGTAACAGAAGCTGTTATGCGCTATGGCAACTGGAATAAGGTGGTAGGTCTATGTAATGTTCCCATTCTTTGCAGAAAGATAGCAGCAGGAGCTTTAAAAGAGAACGAGGAGAACCTGTTCTTTCGTTTTGGGGGCCTGAATCATTTTCACTGGCACAGGGTATGGGACAAAGCCGGCGAGGAAAGGACCAATGAGGTGCTTGAAAAGGCTTATACCAGTGTTGAGAATATGAAAAATGCTTTGAAAAGCTTTACAAGCGCAAATTCGGGAGTGCAAAATATCCCCAATATCTCGTTTTTACCGGAACAGATTTTGAATCTTGGAATTATCCCCTGTATGTACCACAGATATTATTATATTACAGATGACATGCTGAAGGAAGAATTGGAAGCCTTTGCAAAGGGTGAGACCCGCGCCGAACTTGTAAAACGTACGGAGGCTGAATTATTCGAACTGTATAAGGATCCGAATCTGAGCATTAAACCGCCGCAGTTAGAAAAGCGGGGAGGAGCTTTCTATTCGGATGCTGCCTGTGAATTAATTAATTCCATCTATAATGATAAGCGTACCCATATGGTAGTCAGCACGAGAAATAATGGAGCTATTTCAGATCTGCCCGATGACGTGGTAGTGGAAGTAAGCAGCATCATAACATCAGGCGGTCCGGTTCCGATCTCCTGGGGTTCCTTTGAACCTTCCTGCAGAGGACTGCTGCAGTTAATGAAAGACATGGAGTTAACTACCATTAAGGCAGCTGTAACCGGTGATTACGGAACTGCACAACAGGCATTTACCATAAATCCTCTGGTTCCCAGCGGTAAAATTGCCAAGACGGTATTGGATGAGTTATTAGTCGCTCATAAGGAGCATTTACCCCAGTTCAAAGAGACGATTGATCGTTTGGAAGCTAGGAACAGCTAAGTTTTCCATAATTTTTATTACTTCCGGCTGTGTAAGGAGTCATTGCATGCTAAGTTAGCTGCAATGACTCCTTTTGGTGGTTAAAGATATCCTGTTCATTGAAAACACAACCCTTTTATGATAATATAAAAAAGACAACTTACAGCAGTCATTGGAATATCAGATTTTAACCGGATCAAGTAAGGTCGCGGATTGCGGATATCTGCTTGACTTAATAAATATAAAAGGCGGTAGCGGAATATGATGATGTTTACCAATCAGGTACTGAACCAGTTTAGTGAACTTGATTATGAGGTTTATAATTTCATATTGAAAAACAGTGAGAAGATTCCTTATATGACCATTCGGGAATTTGCCAACGAAGCCCATGTTTCCACAACGACCATTACCCGGTTCTGCAGGAAAGTAAACTGCAATGGATTTTCCGAGTTTAAGATCAGATATAAGATGGAGAAGGAGGGGACAAAGACAATTAAACAGGGATTTGATTCCAGCTCTATTTTAGATTTTTTCCAAAGGATCGAGACAGAATCTTTTCATGAACAGCTTAAGTCTATCGCCAATATTATCGCAGAAAAGAAACAGATCATTTTTCTGGGAATAGGCAATTCAGGAATTATTGCAGAGTATGCCAGCCGGTATTTCTGCAATATCGGAATATTTGCCACAGGGATAAATAATCCCATGTTTCCAATTAATCTGGAGTTTCCAAAGGAAAGCATTATTATCATTCTTTCCGTGGAAGGGGAAACGGACATACTCATAGAAAATTCGGAGATCATTAAGCAGTGCAACAGTACGGTAGTATCGATTACCAACAGTAAAAACAGTACATTGGCCAAGATATCTGATTACAATATCTCTTATTATATCCAGAGGGAACGGACGGTCTATAAGAAGATGAAGGTGGATATAACCTCCCAGTTGCCGGCTGTATATATCGTGGAAGCTTTGGCTAAGCTGGCGGTGCAGAAGAAACAGGGTTGAAAATAGGGTAGTTTACTGAATATGCATTGGGGTGCAGGGTGATAAAATGAAAACATTTGATTATACGGTTAAGGGGCAATCTGGTATTCATGCCAGGCCGGCGGTAAAGCTGGCAATGGAGAGCAAAAAATATAATAGTAAAATTTTGATTTTTCTTGATGGAAAAATTGCCGATGCTTCTGATGTGATGGCAATTATGGAGATGAATATTAAACTCGGTGATATCATAAGGGTGGAGATGACCGGCACAGACGAAGAACTGGCATATAAAGATCTGAGAAATTTTTTATTAAATAACCTGTCTAATTAAGTTGGTAAAATGAATGAGGAAGATGGCGAATACAGCAGCGCTATCGGTATGTTATACGGCGCAGCATATTCAATAAAAATGAGTTTATAAACTTAAAAATATATAGAGAAATTGTTTGCATAATCCCAAAGGGTATGCTATAATTCAAATATCAAGACTTGTTACCATATTTCGTATGAAAAATTGGGCAAAATCTTTCTATAAGAAGGATTTTGCCTTTTTTTATTGCGTTCGGAGGGAAATTATGGGCTGTTGGAAAATTGTAAAAATACTTAATAACAACGTGGTGTTTGTGGTAGACAGCAAGAATCAGGAGTATATCGCTGTGGGGAATGGGATCGGATTTCGCCATAAAGTCCGTGAAAACTTATCTGATGATGAAATCATAAAGATATTTGCTCAAATAAACAATCAGGTAAAAAATAAGCTGGTAACCATATTGGAAGAGATTCCTTTTGACAGGATCGAGCTCACTATGCAGTTAGTGGAGCATGCAGAAAAATCGCTTGACCGAAAATTAAATGAAAACCTGGCGGTCAGTCTTGCTGATCATATCCATTATCTGCTTGAGAGATATAAGGAAGGAATTATGTTTCCCAGTATAGCCAGCGAAGAGATTAAAAGGTTTTATCAGGAAGAGTATGCCATCGGATGCGAATTAGTGGATATCATCAATAAAAAATATAACATTGAATTGGATTATGAGGAAGCCAGTACCATCGCTTTTCATATAATCAATGCGAGTAACCAAAGAGGCCAAAAGACTCTTGAGATCATGTACGGAGTAAGGGATCTGGTAAATATAGTAACGGAAAGCCTTCATATAGAGCCTGATATGGAATCCTTTGATTATTCACGGTTTATTATTCATTTAAAGTTCTTTATGAAAAAGGTGTTTTTAAATTCCTCAGAGGCAAGTCATGATAATAATAGCTTACTTCAACGATTTGAGTTGGAGTTTCCCGCGATTCAAGAAATTGTTCAAAACATTGAAATGTATATTCTAAGTAAATACCAATATCAAATGGGTGATGATGATAAACTTTATCTATTCATCCATATCAGAAGATTATTAAAAAGATAGGGGATATGGAATCGTATGTGCGCAGTACGGTTTACATTATAAATAATTTAAAGGAGGAAGCTTATGGCAGTCAACGTGAAAGAAATATCGGATTCCATTATGAAACTTATTGGTGAAAAAGAAAATGTTCAGAGTGTGACTCATTGTGTTACAAGACTACGATTTATTTTAAAAGATGTGGAAAAAGCAAAGACTGAGGAAATTAAAAAAATAGATGGAGTTCTGGGAGTAGTATATGGTTCAGGACAATATCAGATTGTGTTAGGTCCTAATTTATTTCCGGTATTTGAATATGTAGTTAAAAAATACGGACTGGAAACAGAAGACGAGGTAGATGAATACCATACGGAGGATGCAGCTCCCAAGAGAAACTCCGGTTTTGGATATTATCTGGGAAAGGTTACTCAATTTTTATCAGCTACTTTAACTCCGTTTATTACTGTACTATACGGTGCCGGCATGCTGAAGGTTGCATTGGGCTTAAGCGCATACTTTTGGCCTGATGTGACTGCTAATACCACATATATGATGTTTAATTTTATGTCCAATGTACCATTTTATTTTATGCCGGTCTTTATTGCTTATGGTGCTTCCCGCACCCTTAAGTCTAACCCGGCGTTTGCCATAGCAATGGCATTGATGTTGCTTTATCCTAATTTTGTCCAGCTGATCGGCGGAGACCAGCCGGTGACTATCTTCGGTTTACCCGTTACCCTGATAAGCTATGCCAATACCTTGCTTCCTGCAATTTTATCAGCTTTACTGGTTGCCCGTTTGGAAAAATTTTTTTATCGGGTGATACCTGGGGTTTTACGGTCCGTATTTGCGCCTCTTCTTACCTTAGCTATGGCTATGCCAATTGTCATGGTTATCCTGGCTCCTTTAGGAACCATTGTCGGTAATTATATTGTAAATATCTTTGTGGGACTTTACGATGTGACTGGAGGCGTTGCAATCGGATTATTGGCAGCAGTATGGCCGTTTATTGTTATGGGCGGAATGAATATGCTGTTTGTGGCCCCAATGACGGAGTTGCTGGCAAATACCGGTTACGATAACTTCTTCCGGCCTGCATGGATCTTACATAATATTGCAGAAGGCGGTGCCTGTGCAGGAGTTGCGATCCGTACCAAAAATAAAAAGCTCCGGTCAGAGGCAATTTCTGCGGCCATTGGTGCAATTGTTTCAGGAGTCTCTGAACCGGCAATTTATGGAATCAACTTGAGACTGAAAAAACCTCTTTATGCAGTGGTTGCCGGTGGCCTCGCCGGGGGAGCGACAGCAGGAATTATGGGAGCAAAAGCCTATACGTTGGGCTATTCCAGTATTTTGGCCATCCCTATTTTTATGGATACTATGGCGGCAATTATAATTGCAATTGGAGTGACCTTTGCAGTATCTGTTATGGCAACCATAATACTGGGGTTTGATGATTCCGCGGTGGCACAGTAGGTGAGCAGAGTATGAGTATTTTTAATAAATGGTTTGTTACACAAAAAAAACATGAGCAAACAATAGTAGCATTTGCAACAGGAGCATTGTGCCATTTGTCAGAAACTCAGGATAAAGCATTTTCCAGCCTGATACTGGGGGATGGGGTTGCCATCACTCCGGAGCGACCATCCATCGTAGCTCCAGTGGATGGGGAAATCACCATGATATTTCCCACAAAACATGCGTTTGGCATGGTCACAGCCGAAGGGATTGAATTGCTTGTCCATATGGGCATTGATACTGTGAACTTAAAAGGAAAGGGATATAAGTACTTCAAGGAAGTAAATTCCAAGGTCAAGGCTGGAGAAAAAGTAGTTGATATGGACATTGATGTGATTAAAAAAAACGGCTACAATCCTATCGTTATGATGATTGTGGTTAATCAGAATGGATATGCCTTTGCTTATGGGGCAAACGGCAGTGTTCAAAAAGGAAAATCAGTAATTGGTAACTATGAGATTAATGGGACAATTTGATAAATTTTGAAACGGAGGAACGGATTTTGAATAAACCGGAAACAGGATTCAGAGAGGGCTTTTTATGGGGAGGTGCAGTAGCTGCCAACCAATTGGAAGGAGCCTACTTGGAGGCTGGTAAACAAATGTCAACAGCAGATATTAAGGCCCGGGGCTTCTTTGGCGGCATACGCCGTGATGCAGATTATTACCCAACCCATAAGGGAATTGATTTTTACCATACCTACAAGGAGGATTTGAAATTAATGGCAGATGCCAATTTTAACATCTTCCGCACCTCGATTAATTGGACGCGGATTTTCCCGACAGGAGAAGAGGAGATGCCGAACCAGGCAGGGATCGACTTTTACCGCAGCATGTTTGAGGAATGCCGCAGGCTAGGGATGAAAGTGATGATTACCATTTCCCACTATGAGACACCATTAGCAATGCGTGATAAATATGGAAGCTGGGCAAACCGGGTATACATTGACTTGTATATGAAATTTGTCAGGACCATAGTCGACGAGTTCAAAGGTCTGGTCAGTTACTGGCTGACCTTTAATGAAATCGGGAATGTGGCCGTAAAACCGATTTGCTGGGATGCTGCTGCAATTTATCCGGATTCTGATAATATACTACAGGAAATGTATCAGGCGGCCCATCATCAGTTTGTGGCAAGTGCCCTTGCTACAAAATTTATACATGAGACAGACCCCGATGCTTTGGTGGGAGCTATGATCGCCTACAAAACAGTGTATCCTTATACCTGTAATCCGGCTGATGTACTTGCTGCCGAGGAAGAGAAACGTAAGGAATTCTTCTTCTCAGATGTTCAGGCAAGGGGGTACTACCCAAGTTATATCTGGAAGCTCTTCAAAGATAATAATTTAAATATCGAAATGGAGGAGGGGGACGAGGATATTATTAAGTCTTATCCCATAGATTTCATATCATTCAGCTATTACCGTTCCCGAGTGATATCGGCGGAATCCATGGAGCCTGCAGAGGTGATTGACACGAAATCCCTTGAAGGAGTGGTCAATCCTTATCTGCCTAAAACCGGCTGGGGCTGGTCCGTTGACCCGGATGGACTGCGGCTTGCCCTGCAGGAATTATATGATAGGTATCAATTGCCGTTATTCGTTGCAGAAAACGGGCTTGGCGCCACTGATGAAGTAGATGAAGTCGGGAATATAAAGGATGATTACCGGATAGATTACCTGGAAAAACATATGAAGGCAATGAAAACAGCCATCCAACATGGAGTGGATTTGTTCGGATATACCATGTGGGGGCCTATTGACATTGTGAGCAACGGCACAGGCCAGATGTCCAAGCGTTACGGCATCATTTATGTGGATTTAGATGATGATGGGAATGGTACAGGCAAACGCCTGAAAAAAAAATCTTATGATTTTTACAGTAATGTCATTAAGACCAACGGGAAAGATCTGTAAAAATTGATTGTAAGCAATGGAAATAACAGGTAATTTTAACGGACTTTATGAACCATGGGGCAACCTTATCCAGATCAGGTTGCTCCATGGTTTTTCTGTCCGGATACCTTTATGAAATGATTTTTGCGTGTACCTATTATACAATTCCTGTATCGAATTTTAACGAAAAAACAATTGACACGTCGTTTAAACGGATGTAGAATGATAAACATTGAAAAATGTTAACATTGTTAAGTAAAAAAATAGGGGGGGTTTATCGTGAAGGATGGACAGGAAGATTACATAAAAAAGTTTAAAACGGAATTAGCTATGATGATGGGAAGAAAGCAAAGCCTCCATAGAAACTGTATTCCGGAAGGCATCACACGCAGCGAATTCTTTGCACTGCATCAAATATGGACCGGTATGAACGAACATCCGGAAAAGAAGGGGATCCATGTATCTGATCTGGCCAAGAGGATGAATATTGCATTATCGGCAACATCCCGGATGCTGAATTCACTGGAGGAAAGGGGCTTGATATACAGAGAAATAGATTCCAAAAGCCGCAGGAATATCTGTGTTTCCTTAACGGAAGATGGAGAAAAACTATGGAAGAAGTGCTCGGGAGGTATGAGTGACCTCCTGGAGCGGGTAGTTATTGGTATGGGAGAAGAGGATGCATGTAAATTAATTGAATTATGGAAAAAGTTTACAGAACTAATGGAGAAAGAAGTGGTTTCAATGATGAAAGAAAAGGATATGTGAGGAATAAAGTAGATTGCAGAGGATAAAGACAGATATAGAAAAGACAGACAGATCTACAAAATGTTTGAAAGAAAGTATTAGAGATGAGAGGAAAGGAGGGAATAAATGTGAAAATATTTTTCCGGTATTTTAAGCCATATATTTTATTTTTAGCAGTGTCTGTAGCACTGTTATATAGTCAGGCGACTTGTGACTTATCACTTCCTGATTTCATGTCTGATATTGTAAATAAAGGAATAACAACGGGCAACACCTCTTACATTCTGAAAGTGGGATTTCAAATGTTGGGCATCGCCCTTATTAGTGCCTGCTGTACGATTTTAGTGGGTTTCATCGCCGCCAGAATAGCGGCCGGTGTCAGCCGGGATATGCGCCAGGACATATTCGCGAAGATAGAAAGCTTTTCCAATACAGAGCTGGAGAAATACTCCACCTCTTCCCTGATCACAAGGACAACAAACGATATCACCCAGATCCAGCAGCTGATCGTTATGGTGATCCGGATTGTATTTTACGCTCCGATCCTGGGAGTTGGAGGCGTGATCCATGCACTTGACAAAAATAAATCAATGTCTTGGATTATTGCACTTTCCGTGGCGTTATTGTTAGTAGTGGTTTTAAGTATGCTTGCGGCTGTTATGCCAAGTTTTCAATTTGTTCAGAAGCTCATTGACCGATTAAACCTGGTTGTAAGAGAGAGCCTGGAAGGAACGCTGGTAATCAGGGCATTTAACACCCAGCGTTTTGAGGAAAAGCGGTTTGAAAAGGTGAATGTAAGGCTGACTGAGACAAATTTGTTTGTCAATAGAGTCACCTCCGGTATGATGCCGGCCATGATGCTGATTATGAATCTGACCAATCTTCTGATCATATGGGTAGGGTCAAAGGCAGTATCCTCCTTCCGTATGGAGGTGGGAGATATGATGGCCTATATGCAGTACGTTATGCAGATCATCATGGCATTTCTGATGATGACCATGATGTTCATTATGATCCCAAGAGCGATCGTCTCCATCAGGCGTGTTGTCGAAGTGCTTCAGACGGAGCCCTCCATTGCGGATCCCATGGATGCGGCTGAAATCCCAGAGTCTCCCAAGGGGGTTGTGGAATACCGGGATGTATCGTTCCGGTATCCGGATGCAGATGAGGATGTGTTACATAACATTACGTTTACGGCGATGCCGGGGCGTACCACGGCATTTATCGGCGCTACGGGAAGCGGAAAAAGCACGTTAGTGAACTTACTTCCCAGATTCTACGATGTGACGTCAGGGGAAATCCTGATTGATGGAATAAATATCAAGGATTGGCCCATTCACCAATTGCGGGGGACAATCGGATTTGTTCCCCAAAAAGGGATCTTATTTTCAGGGACAATTGAAAGCAACCTGATGTATGGAGACCGGTATGCCACCAGGGAACAGATAGAAGAGGCTGCACAAACAGCTCAGGCCACAGAATTTATTCATTCCAAGGCGGATGGCTTAGAGTCAACCATTGCCCAGGGAGGAGGAAATGTATCAGGCGGACAAAAGCAGCGTCTTTCCATTGCCCGTGCCCTTGTAAAAAGAGCGCCTGTTAATGTGTTCGATGACAGCTTTTCCGCTCTGGATTTTAAAACAGATGCAAAGCTTCGGGCGGCCCTTCGTGAAAAAACCGGTGACAGTACGATCTTTTTGGTGGCACAGCGCATCAGTACGATCATGAATGCAGACCAGATTATTGTTTTGGAGCATGGCAGGATTGCCGGAAAAGGAACTCACAGGGAATTGATGAAAAGCTGTGAGGTTTACCGGGAGATTGCATTGTCACAGCTTAGCGAGGAGGAATTGAAATGACAGAGAAAAAACCATCCAGTTCCCCCATGGGCCCGGGAGGCGGAATGCACGGCAAACCAGAGAGTGCAAAGGACTTCAAAGGAACCATGCTGCACCTGGTCGATTATTTAAAGCCATATAAAACCTCCGTATTTGTCGTGATTCTGTTTGCCAGCTGTTCCTCCGTATTTTCCATTGCAGGACCAAAGATTTTAGGAAAGGCCACGACAAAACTGTTTGAAGGCCTGATTGCCTGGGCAATGGGGACCGGATTATTGACGGATTTTCGGTATATCCGAAACCGTCTGCTGCTTTTGGTGGTGCTTTATCTGGTATCAGCTGCATTTTCTTATTTGCAGAGCTATATCATGTCAGGCATCAGCATGAAGGTCACTTATGAGCTCAGGAAGAATATTTCAGAGAAGATGAATCGTCTTCCCCTTAATTATTATGATACAAGAACTCATGGTGAGATATTGTCAAGGATCACCAATGATGTGGATACGGTGAGCCAGACATTGAATCAGAGCCTGACCCAGATCATCACCTCAGTGACCACACTGGTGGGAATCGTGATCATGATGATATCCATCAGCATTCGGATGACCCTGGTGGCTGTTTTGGTCCTATTTGTTTCCATGGGCCTGATTATGGGGGTGGTAAAAAAATCCCAGAAATATTTCCAGAAGCAGCAGGAGAGCCTTGGATACTTAAACGGCCATATTGAAGAAATTTACAGCGGCCATAATGTGGTTCAGATATTTAACGGAGAACAGGAAGCAATTGAAAAATTCCGGACCATCAACCATAAATTATATGGGTCAGCCTGGAAATCCCAGTTTTTATCAGGTATGATGATGCCCATCATGACCTTTGTCAGCAACTTAGGCTATGTCGGTGTCTGTCTATTAGGCGGATATTTAACGGTAGAAAAGGTGATTGAGATTGGAGACGTCCAGGCATTTATCCAATACATGAGGTCCTTTATGCAGCCCATTTCACAGATTGCCAACGTATCCAACACACTGCAGTCCACAGCAGCGGCAGCTGAGCGTGTATTTGAGTTTTTAGAAGAGCAGGATGAGGTACCGGAAAACGGGGCGCCGATCCAGCTGCAGGAGATCCAGGGAAATGTGGAATTTAAAAATGTTTGTTTTGGCTATTCGCCCAATACAATGATCATCCACGATTTCTCTTCCGCCATAGATGCCGGCCAGATGGTTGCCATCGTAGGTCCCACTGGAGCGGGTAAAACAACGGTGGTGAAATTGCTGATGAGATTTTATGAATTAAATTCCGGTCATATTTTGATCGACGGTCATGACACCCTGGATTTTACAAGAGGGTATTTACGATCCATGTTCGGTATGGTGCTTCAGGAAACATGGCTGTACAATGCATCTGTTATGGATAATATCCGGTATGGAAATTTTGATAAGACAGATGAAGAAGTCATAGAGGCGGCAAAAGCGGCTCACTGTGATGAATTCATCCGGTCATTACCGGGTGGCTATCACATGGTGATCAACGAGGAATCCAGTAACCTATCCCAGGGGCAAAAGCAGCTTTTGACGATTGCCAGGACGATTTTAGCGGATCCAAAGATCTTGATACTGGATGAGGCAACCAGTTCCATTGATACAAGAACAGAAGTCTTGATCCAAAAGGCAATGGGTAAATTAATGCAGGGCAGAACCAGCTTTGTAATCGCCCACCGCCTTTCCACCATTCGGGATGCAGACTTGATTCTGGTTATGAAGGACGGCGATATCATAGAACAGGGTAATCACGAATCGCTGTTGGAAAAGAAAGGATTTTATGCAGATCTGTACCACAGTCAGTTTGCAGATCAATAATAGAATGGAGAGAAAAAATATGCAGGAAAACAAACATATTAATATTGAGGATCAGGAAATAAAGACAGGAACAGGAAAACTAAAAAAGATCTTAGCTCCTCTGCTGCTCATACTGGTGCTTGCCGGATGCGGGGTCGGATATTATATCTATGATTCCAGTATCTCTTACTTTAAAACCGATAATGCAAAAGTAACGGCAAAGCTTTATTCCATAAAAGCAGTAGCTAGCGGTAAGCTTTTATCATGGGATGTGGAAAATGGGGACTTGGTAGAGCAGGATCAGGTAATGGGACGGCAGGAGGTCCTTCCTTACATCAGTTCCCCCATTACAGGAACAGTGGTAAAAAATGACGGAGCCGTGAATCAGACGGTGGCTCTGGGATCAGAACTGGCACAGGTAGCCGATACCTCAAATCTATACATAGGGGTAAATGTGGAAGAAACAGATATCATGAAGGTTCACTTAGGACAGCGGGTGGATGTAAAAATCGATGCATATCCCGGAAAAACCTTTAAAGGGCAGGTGACGGAGATCGACCCGGCCACTCAAACCTATTTTTCCGGTAATATGAGCTTTAACACCAGCGGGGAATATACAAAAGTGACGCAGCTGATACCAATTAAGGTGACGATTGAAAACGAAGAAGATCTTCCCCTTGTTTTTGGGATGAATGCATCTGTTAAAATACATCTGAAATGAAAAGGGCTTACAGGAGGTCGGAAAAGATGAGAAAATTGATCACAGGTTTTATGGCGACGGCAATGCTGGTGGGCCTTCTTACCGGATGTGCGGGAGAGAGTAAACAGACTGAGGTAACCGTAGCGGTAGCGAAATCAGGTAAGGATTTGTCCACCATGGTGTGGCAGGGAACCGTGGAAGCACTCAGCAGTGTTGATGTGATGCCAAACAGCAATGGAAAAATTATAGAGATCCCGGTAAAGCAGGGGGATCATATAAATGCAGGAGACGTTTTGTTCCAGGTAGATAATCAGGATGCAAGGCTTCAGCTGGAACAGGCAAAGGCAGGCTACCAGGCAGCAGAAGCCGCTTTTAAAAATGCAGAGAAGGCAAGTCAGCAAAATACAAGCGTAAGGCCGGCGGAAATTGCCTTTAATACAGCCAGAGATAATTTTAGCCGGATGGAAGCCTTATATTCCGGCGGAGCTGTTTCCCAGGCAGAATATGAGGGTGCCAAGGCGCAGATGGATTCGGCGTCCGTACAGCTTCAGGCGGCAAGAAACGGGCAGACAGGCAATTATGAGGTCACAAAGGCCCAGATGGACAGCGCCAGGGCTGCACTGGATATTGTGCAGAAAAAATACGATGACTGCACGGTTACATCACCCTTATCCGGAATGATAACAAATGTTTATGTGGAAGTTGGTCAAATGGTTTCCCCGCAGGTTAAGGCCATGGCGGTGATTGACGACAGCGGCAAGAAGGTGAAGATTCAGGTGGCCGATATGGACATTGACCAGCTGAAAACAGGAATGCCCATGAATGTAAGCCTCCAGTCATTGGGTGAGAGCTGCCAGGGAACGATCTCTGAGATATCCGCAGTCAGCAATGCTTCCACAGGGATGTTCACGGTGACCGTACAGCTGGAAGAGGCAAGCAAGGTCAGTTATATTGGCATGACGGCGGATATAAGGGTATCCGATAATAAGGAAAACACTTCTGTATACATTCCGGCAAAGTGCATCCAGTCCGATGACTCCGGGTCTTTCGTTTATAAGGTTTCAAGTGGAACCGTGGTAAAGACGGCGGTCACAGAGGGAAAGAAAAAGAACGCTTATTATGAGGTGACCCAGGGATTGTCCGAAGGGGATGAAGTGGTAATGCAGAGCAGCAGTCCTTTAGAAGACGGAAAAAAAGTTCATGTGCTGACTGTAAGGTAAGCTTTAACCAGGTAAAAGAACATAAGAAAAGCACCGCCTTGTATATGCCTGTCCAGTTAAGCAGGCATATACAAGGCGGTGCCAGTTTATAGAGAAAATTATTATAAATCCTCAATGGCTTCCTTCTCAAGATTTAACATTTCATGACATTTAGAACAGGGAAAGTTATTGGCGATGCAGATATCAACATTGCAGGTGGTCGTTTTATTTATATATGATGCACCCCACTCCATAATCTGAGTCATAATGGGAATAAAGCTTTCCCCAATGCCCGTAATGGAATATTCTACTTTTGGCGGCACTTCCTTATATACTTCTCTATGAATGAGGTTATCTCGTTCCAATTCTTTCAGCTGCTGTACAAGGACTCCGCGGGACACGTCGGGTATAAGCTTTTGCAGCTCACCAAACCTCCTTGTTCTGCGGCTTACAATCCATAAAATAGTTAATTTCCATTTGCCCATCAATAAATTCTGCGTTACATTTACGGGACATAATTTGTTTGCATCAAATTTATCAGACATCAAGCATCCGCTCCTTCTCTAATAGTCATATTTTTATGACTATGTCATAATCATATGCCTACTTGTAAAGCATATCTTATTGTCGTACTATTATATAGCAAAGAAAAACAGCAGTCAATCCCTGCGAATATGGAGGATAAGCGAGTGAAAGAAGTTTATGAATTTTTAAAAAAGTGCGGAACATATTATATTGCAACCATGGATGGCGACCAGCCAAGGGTCCGCCCATTTGGAACAGTGGACATTTTTGAAGACAGGCTCTATATTCAAACCGGAAAGATTAAAGATGTTTCAAAACAGATACATGCGAATCCGAAAATTGAAATCTGCGGAATGGCCGGTAATAAGTGGATTCGTATAGAAGCTGTGGCTGTTGAGGATGACCGGAATGAAGCAAGGCAGCATATGTTAGACACCTATCCTATGTTAAAAAAGATGTACGCGGCTGATGATGGTAATACCGAAGTCTTTTATTTAAAAGAAGCTACCGCAACGATCGCATCACTTACAGATAAGCCTGAGATAATAAAATTTTAACTTCAAGTAAAGAAGCGGATTGCGAAGCTCCGTTTTGTGCATGTCTGGCTATTATTTTACCAGGCATGCACAAGGCGGTGTTTTTTATTGGAAACAGGTTCCCTGCTCCGCTTAGAAGAGAGGGGGTTGGAACTTTAGTTACGGCATTTCCTGCAATCAAAACAATCCAGGCATTCCATATAATGCATATTGGCACACTCCCAGTCCACCACATTGAACCAGTTTTGAATGTATGCTGCCCGGTCATTGTAATGCATTAAATAATAGGCATGTTCCCAAACGTCTATGGTAAGTACCGGACAAAGGTTTTGGACAATAGGAGTATCCTGGTTTGCTGTGGTTATGATTTGAAGCTTGCAGTTTTGGTCTACGGTCAGCCATGCATATCCGGAACCAAAAACAGACAGTGCCTTTTCCTTAAACTCATAAAAAAAAGCCTCTGCGCACCCGAATTCAGCCACAATTGCATCATAGAGCTTTCCGGCCTGACAGCGTGTTTCAGAATTTGACATGCCGTTAAAATAAAAGATATGATTGAAAACGCCGCCTCCGTTATTCCGGATGGACTGCCGAATATCTTTTTTCAGACAGTCTGCATTACAGAGCAGCCTTTCCAGTGACCAGCTATGCAGGTCCGGACAGTCTTTAAGGGCTTCGTTAAGGTTGTTCACATAGGTTTGTAAGTGCCTGTCATGATGGAGACACATGGTCAGTGCGTCGATGCACGGCTCCAGCGCATCGTAAGCATATGGAAGGGGAGGATTTACAAATGGATAATGCTCGTTCATTCGATAAGTTCCTATTTTTGTCATTTGTATAAATATATTCAGAAAATATGAGCATGTGAGGGTAAAAGCCAATTTGTTATTTTTTATTTTACTGTTTGTCTGAAAATTGATGGATAACTCTCTTTTTTTCCTCGTTGCTTCTGGCGCATATTCCGAAAGAAGTTCCGGAAAATGGAAAAGTTTAGAAAATCATAAGAATTTTATACTTAAAAAAGTTATATCAGCCCGCTATAATAAAGAAAAAAGAAGTGTCAAGCACAGGAGGGAAACGGGCATGGACAGATTTAAGAGCAAAATGGAAGAAACAGACGGAGCAGCAGAAATGGAGCAAATGTCTGATGAGGCCTTTGATAAAGAGTTAGAAAACCTGATGGAAGAGGAAAATAACGGCAAAAAGAAGAAAAAGAAAGGCTCAAGAAAAAAATGGAGCAAAAAGAGAAAGATCATAACCATTGGAGCAGCGGCCATTGGGGCCTTTTTTATTGCCTTTAAAGTTCTTGCAGGGAGCAGCGGCGGAGCATTACCGGTAACTGTTTCACCACTGGCCAAGGGAGAGGTGGTTGATATGCTGTCAGTCAGCGGCCCTGTCCAGGGAACGGACAGCGTGGAAGTGGTATCCAATCTTCATGCGGAGATCCTGGAGCTTCCGGTAAAGGAAGGGGACAGGGTTGAAAAAGGGCAGGTTCTGGCATTGCTTGATGACAAGGACGCAAAAAAGGAAGTGGACATTGCCCAGAACGCCTATGATCTGGCTGTCAGCACCTATCAGGATAAGCAGCTGGAAGCAGAGAACGGATATGCAAAGGCAAAGCAGGATTTTGAGACAGCCAAGGCCAATTATAACCGGACACTGGCTCTTTACCAGGGAGGAAGCGCTTCCCAGGTGGAGCTTGAAACTGCTTCTAATACCATGAATGACGCACAGAGGGAAATAAGTACATACACGTTAAAGAACGGAAAACCTGTGGCAAATGAGTCCTATGCCCTGCAGATCGAAAAAGAGGCCTTTGAACTGCAACAGAAGAAGGAAGCGCTTACGAATACCAAAGTTACCAGCCCCATTGCAGGAACCGTAGTAAGAGTTAACTGCAAGGTAGGCCGATTTGCGGATAAAACCGACGATGATAAGCCCATGTTCATTATCAACAACCTGGATGTACTGGAGATGAAGATCAATGTCAGCGAGTATTCCATCGGAAAGGTAGCCATCGGGCAGCCGGTGGAGATCAGCGCCGATATTTTAAGCGGTGAAACCGCAAGAGGTGAGGTAACCGCCATATCACCAACCGGCGAGGAGAAGGGAAGTGGTTCCACAGAGAGAGTCATCCCGACCACCATACGGATCATTGATCAAAACACCCGGCTGATTGCGGGTATTACTGCCAAGGCGAAGATTGAGCTTCGAAAGGCGGAAAATGTATGGGTTGTCCCGATTTCCGCTGTTGTCCAGCAGCCGGATGGCAGCATAGCGATCGCTTGCGTAAAGGATAACATCGTATCATTCATTCCGGTGAAAACCGGGGTAGAGAGTGACATCCAGGCGGAAGTCATTCCAGAGGAAGAAGGGGCCTTAACAGAAGGGATGCAGATAATCGATACTCCGTCCTCCATGCTTACAGAAGGAATGACAGTAACTGTGATTCCAACCGTTCAGTAAGGGGGAGGCAGTATGTGGAAAAAGAAAGATAAGCTTCCCGATTGCGTAACAGAGAATGTCCGGGAAGATTTGATAAAGCTGGTGGATGTGGTGAAGGTTTATGACACTGGATCCATTAAAGTTCTGGGTCTAAAGCGGGTGAACTTAACCATTAAACGAGGAGAATTTGTAGCCATCATGGGACAGTCCGGCTCGGGAAAGTCAACACTTATGAATATTTTAGGATGCCTGGACCGGCCCACCATGGGGCATTATTATCTTGACGGCATTGATACGGCAGAACTTTCTGCTGATGACTTATCGGCGGTCAGAAACCGCAAGATAGGATTTGTATTCCAGTCCTTTAATTTAATTTCAAGGACTTCTGCCTTAAAGAATGTGGAGCTTCCCATGACTTATGCCCACATTTCAAAAAAAACAAGGGAAGAACGTGCCTTAATGCTTTTGGAACGGGTGGGCCTTGGAAAAAGATATGAGCATATGCCCAATGAGCTATCCGGCGGACAGCGGCAGAGAGTAGCCATTGCCAGGGCCCTTGCCAATGAGCCGCCTCTCATTATGGCTGACGAACCTACGGGCAATCTGGATACTGCTTCCTCTGTAGAGATCATGGAAATGTTCTCCCAGCTTCACCGGGAAGGTGCCACTGTGGTGCTGGTAACCCATGAAGAGAATATTGCTGCATTTGCAGGGCGTATCATACGGTTTCGGGATGGCCAGCTGGTCAGCGATTTGCCCAATGTTCCCCAAAGTCAGGGACAGGAGGAGGCTGCTAAAACGGAGAAAGAGGGGGCGCCATGCTGATAGAAAATATGAGTATGGCGCTTCACGCCATACGATCCAATAAAATGAGGTCCTTTTTAACCATGCTGGGAATCATCATTGGTATCGGAGCAGTAATTGCTATTGTATCTGTGGGTGACAGTATGAGAAACCTGTTTTCCGATGCCTATAAGGATGTGGGCTTTAACCGGGCCGTTATCATGGTATCCTGGGATGTAACAGATTTCCGCATGTCGGATTATTTTACCAGGGATGAGATGGATCGGGTCAGGGAAGTATACCAGGATAAAATTCAGTATATTGACAGCGATGCAAACACCGAGGCGGAGGCCGTCAATGGGCGCAGAAAGGTAAAGTATCAGTTCCAGGGAATTGACTCTAATTATTCCGATGTGCAGCCGCTGGATATTATTTACGGCAGAGCCCTCAATACGGCTGACATAAAAGGAGCGGCAAATCACGTGGTTCTGGAGGATAAGGGGGCTGTGCAGCTGTTCGGTACGGCCGACTGCGTGGGCAGAACCTTCCGCATGACCATAAATAAGGACACTCAGGAATACATGGTTGTGGGAGTCTATCATAAGGATATTTCTCCCATGATGGCCATGCTTTTAGGAAACGGGCAGACGCAGTCAGGATTTCTGCCATATACGGTTCTCACAAAATCCAATGATTACTTTCAGGACTTGAATTTTTATGTCCGGGATGGCGTGGATGTGAAAGCATTCCTTGCAGAACTCACCCGTTATGTGGCAAAATTAAAGGGCCGTCCGGAATCAGAGATCCGGACCATGTCAGTGGTAGATCAAATGGGGAGCGTGGATACCGGTCTTTCCGCCATGGCGGGAGCGGTAGGCGGAATTGCTGCCATCTCTTTGCTGGTAGGCGGAATCGGAATTATGAATATTATGATGGTTTCTGTGACAGAGCGGACGAGGGAGATCGGGATCCGAAAGGCCCTGGGCGCAAAGACAAGGGACATTATGATCCAGTTTTTAACGGAATCAGCTTTTATGTCGGCCTGCGGAGGGATTATCGGCATCTTTCTTGGAGTAGGTCTCGTGAAAGCAGGGGGAGCCGCCTTTCAGATGACAGTGGTCGTCAGGCCCTCTGTGGTGGTCATGGCTGTTGGTTTCTCGGCTCTTGTGGGTATTTTCTTTGGTCTTTATCCGGCCTCCAAGGCAGCGAAAAAGGATCCCATTGAAGCGTTAAGATATGAATAGGAGGGGAGAACATCATGCTGCTGGAAAATATGAGTATGGCAATTCATGCCATTAAGGCGAACAAGATGCGGTCCTTTCTGACCATGCTTGGAATCATTATAGGCATTGGGTCTGTCATTGCCATCGTATCCATTGGTGATACCATGCGGTTTATGGTATCTGATCTCTATAAGAATGCGGGAGTTACCCTGGCCTATGTCTACGTCTGGCCAAAGGACGGCGGGGACATGAGGGATAGCGACTATTTTACTCTTGATGAAATGGACCGGCTGAAAGAAGTGTTCGGAGATGAAATCAGCTACATTGACAGCAATGCCAGAACAAATGCAGAAGCCATTGTTGGACGCAATAAAGTCAAGTACCAGTTTGAAGGTATTTTTTCCAATTACCCTCAGGTCCAGAAGATCAATATTATCTATGGCCGTAATCTAAACGAAGCCGATGTAAAAGGAAGAAAGAACAATGTTGTACTGGAGGCAAAGGGAGCAAAAGAGCTTTTTGGCACGGAAAATGCAGTGGGAAAGACTTTCCGCACCACCATCTATGGCAATACGGACGATTATAATGTAGTCGGAGTCTACAGAGAGGACTTAAATCCCTTTGAGGCAATGATGGCGGGAACCAACGCTACCAGGTCCGGATATGTACCGGATTCCTTATTAACCTGGCCCAATGACAACATTTACGGTCTGCGCCTCTATGCAAAAGAAGGAACTGATATGAATGGTTTTTCTGATATATTAACCTCCTATCTGGCAAAGACCAAGAACCGGAACAAGGAGGATGTCACCTTCTATTCTGTATCCAGTGAAATGGGAAGTGCGGACACCATAATGGGCGGCTTATCTGCTGCTGTAGGTGGAATCGCAGCCATCTCCCTATTAGTTGGAGGGATCGGAATCATGAACATCATGCTGGTATCCGTTACAGAACGGACCAGGGAAATAGGGATCCGTAAGGCTTTAGGCGCTAAAACAAGAGATGTTTTGATCCAGTTTTTGACGGAATCCGCCATACTTTCCGCTCTGGGAGGAATCCTGGGAATAGCGGTCGGCGGGGGGCTTGTGCTGGCTGGAGGAGCGCTGTTTGGCATGAAGGTGGTCATAAAGCCGACGGTCATCCTGGTGGCTGTGGGATTTTCGGCTCTGGTAGGTTTGTTTTTTGGTATATATCCTGCTTCTAAGGCAGCAAAGGCAGATCCTATTGACGCCCTGAGGTATGAATAAAAGAGCGCAGCACATTCGCTGCGCTCTTTCATTCAAAGCAGCTTCATCCCGCAGTCTTCTGGCTCCGCCGGAATCATCCATGAAGTACCAGGAAAGATATAAAATAATAAAAATTCCGTAAACGGCTCGCAAAGTAAACGGTTCTATGATATAATAGGGTGATATCTTATGGTTTAGTGAGGGAACTATATGCTTAGTGAAGAGAAAATAAAGATCATGACCAGCCTTGCAATGTTTGAAAAACACGAAGGAAAAAGGATATTTCCCATCAACCGGTACTTTAAAAGTGATTACATCAGCAGTAAGCTGTTCCGCTCTTTTTTCAGCTATACCCTGAGCTTTGTTTTATGTCTGGTTTTATGGGAATTATATGATATGGAACAGTTGCTGAATACCATGGAGTTAAAGGGCCTGACGGCAGCCGGGCTGCGAATTGGACTGATTTATCTCGTTGGACTGATCATTTACCTGGGAATCAGTGCTGTTGTATATATGAAGCGATACGAATATGCCAGCCGTGGTACAAAGGTATATCTGGCTAAATTAAAGAGGCTGGACAAGCGGTATGAGGGAAATACCAGACCTTTAAAACGAACTAAGGGAGGACGGACATCATGATGAGCCTTCTTGTCTTTAAAGAACGATTGAAAGAGTTTTATGCCAGGTTTGAGATTTATATAACGCCTGTGATCAAGTTTCTATTCAGCCTCCTGGCGTTTTCTCTGATGAATAAGAATATTGGCTTTATGACAAAGCTAACGGAGCCATACATTCCATTAGTACTGGCTTTGGTTTGCTCTTTTTTGCCCTATGGAGCCATCTCCTTTCTGGCGGCATGCTTTATGCTTGCCCATCTGTCGGGAATTTCCCTTGAGATCACTCTGGTCATGGCTGTTTTTATTGTGGTGGCAGGACTTCTTTATTACGGATTCCAGCCGGGTGACAGTTATTTACTGGTGCTGACCCCGGTATTTTTCCTGTTAAAGATCCCTTATGCGATCCCTTTGATCGTAGGGCTTTCCGGGAGCGTCATATCTGTGATACCGGTAAGCTGCGGAGTATTTATTTATTATACGCTTTTATATGTGAAGCAGAATGCAGGAGTGCTGACCAACGATATGTCGGTGGATGAAATCGTTAAATTCATGCAGCTCATGAAGGTCCTGCTGTCTAATAAGCTGATGCTTGTGATGGTTACGGCATTTGCCCTATCTCTTGTGGTAGTGGCAGTTACCCGGAGCTTATCCATGGATTATTCCTGGATCATTGCCATTGTGGCAGGTACCATTGCACAGCTTGGTGTAATTTTTGTCGGAGATATCGTTGCAGATGTATCGGTATCGGTTATCGGGCTCCTGGTGGGAATCCTGTTTTCCATCGTAATTGCAGGAATTTATACATTTTTTGTTTTTGCAGTGGATTATTCCAGGACAGAATACGTACAATTTGAAGATGATGATTATTATTATTACGTCAAGGCAGTTCCAAAGCTGACAGTCAGCGCACCTGACGTAAAAGTTCAGAAAATCAATACCAGAAAGCTCCAAAGGCCGCAGAGGTAGGAAACGCCCTACGGGCATACCTTTATGCCCCAAAAGCATGGGCGGTAATAAGGAATAGTAAAGGGAGGTGGAGACAATAGCAGATTTTTTAGACGGAATGTACTCCTGGGTATCGTTCCTGCCCAGAATATCGAAAACAAACTTAGTTGAAATTATTATCATAGCCGTTCTGCTGTATGAACTGCTGACCTGGATCATGAATACAAGAGCATGGACATTATTAAAGGGAATTATTGTTATCCTTCTTTTCTATCTCTTTGCATATGTATTCCGGCTGGATAATATTTTTTGGATTCTCAATAAAATTGCTACGCCGGCTGTGACCATGGCGATTGTAATCTTTCAGCCAGAGCTTCGTAAGGCTCTGGAACAGTTAGGAAGTAAGAATCCCTTTACGGGAATTCTCACCTTTGATGACGGCAGGGATAATTCCCGTTTTACGGATAGAACCATCAACGAGGTGGTAAAGGCTACTTTTGAGATGGCAAAGGTAAAGACCGGAGCGCTCATGGTAATCGAACGGGGGGACTCTTTAAAGGAGATCGAACGAACTGGAATAGAAGTGGGAGGAGTTGTGAGCAGCCAGCTTATTATCAACATCTTTGAGCATAATACACCGCTTCACGACGGAGCGGTGGTAATACGGGGAAACCGTGTTGCAGCGGCTACCTGCTACCTGCCTCTGTCCGATAATATGAGCATCAGCAAGGAACTGGGCACAAGACACAGGGCCGCAGTAGGTGTCAGTGAAGTAAGCGACAGCATTACCATTGTGGTTTCGGAAGAAACCGGGCGTGTGACGGTGGCTTTGGAAGGCGGCTTAAGAAAGATTGCGGATGCGGATATGCTCCGGTCTGTCCTTGCAGGTGTAAAACAGGCGGAAGAGGAAGGAAGCAGATTCAGGATTTTGAAGGGAAGGCGTAAGAATGAAGGAAAAGCTGTTAAATAATCTTGGACTGAAGCTCTCGTCTCTGGTGCTTGCCTTTGCAGTATGGATGGCTGTTGTCAACATTTCCAATCCCATCATTGACGATTCTCAGATAGTTCCGGTCGAGGCACGCAATGAGGACGTGCTGGAGGCTGCCAATTTAACCTATGAAAATATGGGAAAGGATACGGTAACAGTCAGTTATCAGGTGAGAACAAGAGACCGTTCCCTTGTGAGGGCTTCGGACTTTCATGCATATGTTGATTTAAAGGACTATAACGTGACCGGAGCCATTCCAATCACAGTGGAGATTAATAAAGATAAAGAAAACCTTGTAAAGAGCGATACCATTACTGCCAAGCCGATGGTGATGCGAATCAGAACGGAAGAGCTTCAGCGCAAGAAGTTTGATCTTCGGGTTCAGACCAAAGGAAAACAGGAGGACGGGTATGAACTGGGAATGATCACCCTTTCTCCGGATTATGTGACAGTGGAAGGTCCCGAATCCCAGATCGGCCAGATCAACCATATGGGAATTGAAATCGATGTGGATAATGCCAATGCGGATGTAAGGGGAGTGGCTAATCCGGTCTTTTACGATGCCAACGGCAACAAGATGCCGGAACTGGAAAATAAGGTGACTGTCAACAGGCATGAGATCGAATATACCGTATCTGTGCTTAAGGCAAAGAATCTTACGATTAACTTTGAGGTTTCAGGAGATGTGGCAAAAGGATACCGGTATACTGGATTGGAATCCAACTTCAAATCCGTGCCGGTGGTAGGTACGAATTCCCTTCTTGCCTCCTTGACCAGCTTATCTGTTTCATCTGATAAGCTGAATATTGACGGCGCCACCTCTGATAAGGTGGTTCAGCTGGATTTAAGCCAGTATCTGCCGCCAAACACCTCTATTGCAGGGGATGACTATAAGAATGTAACCGTGAAGCTGAAGGTAGAACCATTGACTACCCGGGTACTCACTTTAAAACTGAAGAATCTGGATAAGAAGGGTGCAGAAGCTGATTACGATTACAGTTTTGATAAAGAAACTTCTGATGTTACGGTAAAAGGGCTGAGGGCAGATTTGGATGCCTTGACGGAAGCAAACTTGAATGCAGTTCTTGACGTAACGGACCAGGAGGCTGGTTCTCATCCCGGAATGGTGACATTTGAGGTTTCAGGAGGATTTGAAGTGGTTGGTTATACACCTTTCAATGTGACGGTAGCCCATAAGAATTCTGGCCCCGGAACGGATGAAAGTACCACAGCCACTTCTGCGGAAGTGCCTGAGTCACAATGAGAACGTTTGATGAAGGAATGGAGGGAGGGAATTCAGTATGGTTAGTGCTAAAGTTGTTATAAAGAATCCTACCGGCCTGCACCTAAGGCCGGCGGGGATTCTTTGTAAGGAAGCCATGAACTTTAATTCTTCGGTGAGTTTTCGATTTAAGAATACCACCGCCAATGCGAAAAGCGTGCTTAGCGTATTGGGTGCCTGCGTAAAAAGCGGGGATGAGATTACTTTTGTCTGTGAGGGAGCAGATGAGGAGGAAGCTCTGGCAACCATGGTCAAGGCTGTTGAAGAGGGTCTTGGCGAATAGATTAATGATTCAGTAATTAATAAGGAGGCTAATTATGTTTAAAGGAACAAGTGCATCTGCGGGAATTGGTATTGGGAAGGCCGTTAACGTGGAAGAAGCAGAACTTAAGATCAGGAAAGTGTCAATAACGGATCCGGAGGCTGAAAAGGCCCGCTTTCAGGCGGCAGTCAAACAGGCCATGGAAGAGACCGGCCTTCTGGCACAGGATCTGGCAACAAAAGTGGGAGAAAAGGAAGCGGAGATTTTAAATGGGCATTTATTGCTCCTTTCCGATCCGATGCTCACAGGTGAGATCGAGAATTCCATAACAGGGGAGAGTGTTAACAGCGAATATGCGGTTGAAACGGTATGCAATACCTATGCCGATATGTTTGCATCTATGGGAGACGAGCTCATGCAGCAGAGAGCAACGGACATGCATGATATCAAGACACGTGTGCAGAAGATACTTATGGGAGTAAGCTCTGTGGATATTTCCGCCCTGCCGGAAGGAAGTGTGATCATTGCAAGAGATTTAACACCTTCCATGACAGCCGGGATCAATCCGGAAAAGGTAGTAGGGATTGTCACAGAACTGGGAGGAAAGACATCCCACAGCGCGATTCTTGCCAGAGCCCTAGAAATTCCTGCAGTGGTTGCCATTGAGGGATTTTTAAGCCAGGTATCCGATGGAGATGATATGATACTGGATGGTTCTCAGGGAATTGTCATCGTAAATCCGGAAGACTCGTTAAAATCGGAGTATGCCGTAAAAAGAGAAGCCTTTATAAAGGAAAAGAAGGAACTGGAGCAATACATCGGAAAGCCTACCGTGACAAAGGATGGCACGACCATTGAATTGGTAGCCAATATCGGAAAGCCTGAGGATGTGGAAAAGGTTCTTCATTATGACGGGGAAGGAATCGGACTGTTCCGTACGGAATTTTTGTTTATGGACCGTACGTCAATGCCAACAGAGGACGAGCAGTTTGAAGCTTACCGGAAGGTTGCGGTTGCTATGAATGGCAAGCCTGTGATTATCCGGACTTTGGATATCGGTGGAGATAAGGAAATCCCATATATGGGCCTTGAAAAGGACGAAAATCCATTTTTGGGATACAGAGCGATCCGTTTCTGCCTGGACCGGAAGGAAGATGTGTATAAGCCTCAGCTGCGGGCCCTTTTAAGAGCCAGCGCGTTCGGCAACATCCGCATTATGGTTCCCATGGTGACCTGTCTGGAAGAGTTCAGAGAAGCAAAGGCACTTGTCGAGGAGCTTAAGAAAGAATTTGATGAAAAGGGAATTGCCTATAAACAGGATATTTCAGTGGGAATCATGGTGGAGACGGCTGCAGCTTCTTTAATGGCAGATGCCTTTGCAAAGGAAGTTGATTTCTTCAGTATCGGAACCAATGACTTAACCCAGTATACCATGTCTGTGGACAGGGGAAATGATAAGGTATCCTACTTATATTCCCCGTTAAATCCTGCAGTTTTAAGAAGCATCCGCCATGTCATTGAATGCGGACGCAGAGAAGGGATTATGGTCGGAATGTGCGGGGAGGCTGCAAGCGATCCTATGATCATCCCCCTGCTTCTGGCATTTGGCTTAAATGAGTTCAGCATGAGTGCGTCGGCTATCTTAAACGCCAGAAAGCTGATCACCGGCTACAGCATAAAGGATCTGCAGGCAGTGGCAGAAAAGGCAATGTCCTATTCCACTGTAAAAGAGGTAGAAGATTATATGAGAGCGTTCATTAGCCATATATAATGGACGACCAAAGGGGAAGTGCGGCTGTCGCCAGGGCGGCGGCTGCCTTTTTCCATATAAGACGGCGTTTCTATTATTTGCAAAAGGGGATATTTTGTGATGAGTGTTTATCTGATCAGCTATGGAGCGTCTTTTTTATTTGCAAGAGCAGGTTTCTACTGGCTGTCTGGTATTATTTTAATACTGGCAGCTCTTTTCCTGTATTGGCGGGATTACCGCCGAACCGAGAATATCATTCATTTAAGGGGTTTGTTTTCTCTGTTCTGGGTAGGGGGAGAAGGCATCGCCTGTTTAAAGCTCTCAGAGCTTTCTTTTGACTGGAATATTATTACGTGGCTCTGCTTTCTGGTAGCATTCCTGGGATTTTGGGTCACCTTTGAATTTTTTGCAAAGCTGCAGGGAGAATCAGGAGGGCAGCGTTCCAGCTGGTTCAGTTTTAAAGGCTATGAAAGACCTCTGTTTTTATCTATGGTTTTTGTCACCTTTGTATCCCTTGCCGGTTTTATCGTTGAGGCGGCGGTGCTGGGGTTCATCCCCTTCTTTGTGAAAGGAGTGCCCCATGCTTACTCGACGTTCCACATAACGGGAATTCACTATTTCACGGTATCCTGTGTGCTGGTGCCTGCGCTGTCGGTCCTTTATTTCTGCATAGAACAAGGGAGAAATGGCTTAAGGCTGATTCTGGCCATACTTATGGACATCATCGCATGTTTGATACCGATTTTATGCGTGTCCAGGTTTCAGCTGATCCTTTCTGTGGGATTGGCAGTTCTCACCTATATTGCGATGGAGCACAGGCTGAAGATCATTTATGGGGTGGGCCTGGCGATCGGCATGATTCCCATTTATGTGATCCTCACCATTGCAAGAGGCCATGATGTTTCCTACTTAAATGACATATTTCAGATGAAAAACAGCCAGATGCCCATATTCATCACCCAGCCTTATATGTACATTGCGAACAACTACGACAATTTTAACTGTCTGGTGGAGTGGCTTCCGTCCCATACCTTTGGTCTTCGGATGCTCTTTCCCTTATGGGCGCTTACAGGGCTTAAATTCCTTGTCCCGGCTCTTGTGGATTTTCCCATCTATGTGACAAAAGAGGAATTGACTACGGTTACCCTGTTTTATGATTCCTTTTATGATTTCGGCATTGTAGGTGTCCTGCTTTTTGGATGTATTCTCGGCGTAGTTGCGTTTTTCCTGATGAGGATGGTAAAGCGTATCCGCAATCCTATCGGCTATCTGTTCTATGCCCAATTTGCCATGTATATGATCCTTTCTTTTTTCACGACCTGGTTCAGTAATCCCTCCACCTGGTTTTATTTTGTAATGACAGGGATTTTATTCGCTTTCTGTTCGTGGAAGAACAATGGAAGGCATGGTTGACATGGATAACAAATAAAAAAGCTCCTGGAAAAAAGGCGAGTGTTCATAAAGATACTTTGTGAACCACCAAAAAGGCGGGGTATAAGGCGGACAGTTTCGGTTGTCCGCCTTTTGCTGTTCTTTAAATTGCGGCTGGCAGCTCATCATCAAAGATTTTAGACAGTATCATTCATTCGTTTCTTGGCATTAAGAATTATTTAATTTCTAGTTGTAATAGAATTGAACATAAAGATGTCGGGTCTGTTTCGTGACTGAGAATATTCAAACATATCTCCTTTGTTATTATATGAATGGCTAGTCATGACGGCGAGACAATTATAACCGTCGAGCTGTAAATATTTTTCATCAGATTGGGTTACTCGTTCAACAGTAATACTTCTTTTTATCGTTTTAATTTCCATACCGATTATTTCTTCGACATACCGAAAAAGGGAGCCTTTTGCAACTTGCTCAGTGATGTTCGGAACGAGATCTGTTCGCATCAGGCTAGTATCAATCATTTTGGGAATTCCATTTAAAGAACGGACGCGTTTAATAAAATATACTTCGATACCTTCGTCAAATCCTGTCTTTTCTGCAAGATGTCGATCTACAATCATTGTGTTCAGCATAATTACATCTGAATGTACACGATAACCATTTTCTTCAGCGGTTTGTTTCATGCCTCTGCTGCCAGTCCGGACGAAATTATGCTTCTTGGCTTCCTGATAAATGATACGAACTCCTTTACCATGATGAGCTTGTACATAACCTTCGTTCGACAGGTGAGAAATGGCGCGGCGGATGGTATTTCTAGAACAGTGAAATATTTTTGTATATTCGTTCTCGGACAGTAAATAATCTCCATATTTAAATTTATGTTCTAAGATATCTTTTTTAATTGTATTATAAATTTCTTCATATTTTACCTTTGGCATATATAGTCCTTTCTTAAAAAAATGGGAAGTTTATTTATTATATCTATTGTAGTATAACATAATTATTTTAGTTGCTCAACATGTTTAAACAAGTTGTAGATATTGTACTAAATGAGTGTTTGAATTCTAGGAATTCTGACAATTGACGGTGAAGTGTAGATTAATTATTATTATTACAGCAAGAGAAATCATAATTGTAATCCGCGGAGAAAAGAGTAAGAATGGAGAATTAAAATGGAAATGAAAAAAGATTTTTTATGGGGAGGTGCAACAGCAGCGAATCAGTGTGAAGGTGCGTACAACATGGATGGTCGTGGACTTTCAAGTGTTGATGTGATTCCATTTGGTCCTGACCGTATGTCAGTTGCAAGAGGTCTTAAGAAGATGCTCGAATGTGATAATGAATATCAGTATCCTGCACATGATGGAATTGATATGTATCACCACTATAAAGAAGATATAGCACTGTTTGCAGAAATGGGATTTAAGTGTTATCGTTTATCAATTTCATGGACTAGAATTCTACCAAATGGAGATGATGATATACCAAATCAGAAAGGAATCGAATTCTATCACAATATCTTTGATGAGTGTATAAAGTATGGAATTGAACCGCTGGTTACCATTTGTCATTTCGATACACCGATTGCTTTGATTAAGAAATATGGTGGATGGAAAAATCGTAAAATGATTGATGCTTATATGAAATATTGTAAGGTTTTATTTACACAATATGGAGAAAAAGTGAAATACTGGTTAACTTTTAATGAGATAAACATGTTGTTGCATATGCCTTTTATGGGAGCAGGGATAGTTTTTGAAGAAGGCGAAAATCAGGAATTGGTAAAATATCAAGCAGCACACCACGAGCTTGTAGCGAGTGCCAAGGCAGTAAAACTTGCAAGAGAATTAATGCCAAACGCAATGATGGGATGTATGCTTGCGGCAGGACAGTATTACCCATACAGTTGCGAACCGAAGGATGTATATGCTGCAATGGAATGCGACAGAGATAATTACTTCTTTATTGATACACAGGTACGCGGCGCATATCCTGTATGGGCAAAGAAAAGAATGGAAAAGGCAGGAATTAAGATTCAGATGGATTCCCTTGATGAGAAGATTTTAAAGGAAGGATGTGTTGATTTTATTAGTTTCAGTTACTATTGTAGCAGATGTATGTCAGCTGATCCAGAAATCATTAAGAATCATTCTAGAGGAGGAAATGCAGCAATTCATGCCATAAATAACCCGAATTTAAAGGCGAGCGAATGGGGATGGCAAATTGATCCATTGGGACTTCGAATTACATTGAATACACTTTATGACAGATACCAAAAGCCACTTTTCATTGTAGAAAATGGATTGGGAGCAAATGATGTGGTTATGGAAGATGGAAAAATCAATGACACTTATCGAATCGATTATATGAGAGAACATATTGCTGCTATGGGAGATGCCGTAAATGAAGACGGTGTTGATATATTAGGATATACAAGTTGGGGATGTATTGATCTCGTATCTGCTTCTTCGGGAGAGATGAAGAAAAGATATGGCATGATTTACGTTAATAAGCAAAACGATGGAAGCGGAGATTATAAGAGATCGAAAAAAGAAAGCTTCTACTGGTATCAAAAAGTGATTCGTTCAAATGGAGCTGATCTTGATTAAAAAAGAAGAAATGTTCTAGTTCATAAATGTACAGATAACACATAAATAGGAAAGGAGAAAAATTATGGATTATAAACCATTAGCAAAAACCATTATTGATAATATTGGTGGAAAATCAAATGTACAATCTGTTATACACTGTGCGACAAGATTAAGATTCACATTACTTGATGCTTCCAAGGCAAATACAGAAGTGATTAGTAAAACAAAAGGTGTTTTAAAAGTAATCAATGCGGGGGGGCAGTATCAAATCGTAATTGGTCCTGACGTACCACAGGTTTACCAGGAAGTGATTTCCTTGGGTGGATATGAGGCAGTAGGAACAGATGGCGATCCGGATGCAAAAAAGGAAGATAACAGAAATGCAATCAGCAAAGTGCTTGAGGCAATCGCAAGTATATTTCAACCAGTTATTCCAGCAATTACAGGTGCAGGTTTATTGAAAGCAATTCTTGCGTTATGTATAACCTTTCATTGGACGACGTCTGATACACAGACATACATTATTTTAAGTGCCTTGGCAGATGCAGCATTTTATTTTTTGCCAATTCTTCTTGCGCAGTCATGTGCAAAGAAATTTAAATGTAATCAAGGAACAGCAATGGCCTTAGCTGGATTTTTACTTTATCCTAGTTTTCTTACGATGATAAAGGGAGCAGAAGCCATTACTATATTTGGTTTCCTACCGATTACGAAGGCATCATATGCATCGAGCGTTATTCCGATTATTCTTGGTGTATGGTTCATGTCTTATGTTGAAAAATTGGTTCAAAGAATTTGTCCAAAAGCAGTTAAATTCTTTTTTGTACCGTTTTTTAGCTTATTCATAGGCGGTGTTGTAACAATATTTGCCCTTGGACCTATTGGTGCATGGTTATCTAATTACATTCAAATCTTCTTTACCTGGTTAAAAGGAGTTGCCCCTTGGATTATACCTACAGTGGTAGGCATCTTTACACCTTTACTTGTTATGACGGGAACACATTATGGTTTGATCCCTATTGGAACAAATAACCTTGGTACGGTTGGTCATGATGCTGTAGTTGGACCTGGTATGCTTGTGTCTAATACAGCCCAAGGTGCAGCAGGACTTGCTGTTGCACTTCGTTCTAAAAATCAAGAAACAAAACAGCTTGCATCTTCAGCAGGTTTAACGGGTATTTTAGGAATTACTGAGCCAATTTTGTATGGTATCAACTTGAAGTTTGTTTTTCCATTATATGCAGCTATGATTGGAGGAGGTGTCGGAGGTCTTTTCTTAGGCCTGACTGGTGTTGAAAGATTCGGAGCTGGTTCACCTGGTTTGCTTGTATTACCGGTATATCTTCCGACTGAAGAAGCGAAAGCTATTGGCTTTACCATGAGTAATTTTACCTGTGCAATTATTGGTGTTTTAATTGCCATGTTAGTTTCTTTTGTTAGTTGCTGGATTATGTATGGAATTTGGGCAAAAAGAGGAAAACTTGACCCATCAGAAACAAGAAAAAAAGAAGAAAAAATGCAGTAGAAGCAGTTGTGGTAGATGGATACCGTTAAGCTAGACGGAAAAATCAAACGGACTTTCTGTTAACACACCTATTGTGATTAAAAATACAGATAATTTTAAGAGAGTTACCCCAGTGGCTATAGGAATAACAAATGGAAACAACGAAATTAACAGAATAGAGATATAAAATGATTACACATCAACTTATTTTGTTGTTTGGATTGATTATTGTTGGTTATATTGCTAATAAATTAAAAATTTTGGATACAAGTGCTAATCAGAAGATATCAAAATTTTTGATCAATATTACAATACCTGCAACAATCATCCACTCATCTATTGATCAGAAAAATGGAAATGGCGATAAAATAGCAATTGTTTTTCTAGTAGCAATCAGCTTCTATATATTAATCCCTATTCTCAGTAAGACTATTAGTAGGTTACTGAAACAGGAACCTACATTTGAATTAATGTTGACATATAGTAATTTGGGTTTTATGGGGATTCCTATAATAGAAGCAATTTATGGAAAAGATTACGTGTTTTATGTGACAGTCTTTATGATGATATTTAACATTAGTATTTTTTCAATGGGAATCCTGACGCTATCAAGAAATCAAGTAGGTAAAAAGGTTTCCTTCAGATATTTTTTAAATCCAGGAATCATCAGTGCAATGATTGCAATCTTAATATATTTATTTAGGCTGCACATACAAACAGATATTTCGAATATTATTTCTAACATAGGAAGTATAACGACGCCGCTTGCGATGATCGTAATAGGATCCACTTTAGGAGAAATACAAATAAAAACAGTATTTGCAGATGTAAAACTATATTTGTTTGCATTATTAAAGCTGATTGTTTATCCAGTAATAGTATATATAATTGTTCGTTTCTTTATCAGCAATCAGGAACTTATTGGTATAGCGGTTTTGTTAACAGCATTACCAACAGCTGGAAATCTTTCAATGTTATCCAGTGAATATGGTGGAAATATGGTTATGGTATCCAAGGGAATATGCATATCTACATTACTTTCAGTAATTACAATTCCATTATGGATTCATTTTTTAACGTAGAATTGCATAAATCCTTTAGAAATTCAGTTATTCCAATCGTATTGGTAAATCTTATACAGGATCTGCGAATTAATTAAAAACACGCCTTAGATTGTCAAAGTCCAAGGCGTGTTTCCGTATTCAATTACCTTGACCCTCGGTTCACAAGTTGTCTTTACGACTACTTGTATGAATTCGGGAGTTTTTTTATTTTGCATGATAGGAAGCTAAACTTTGTGTGTGTCGGAAGATTCTTTCTCCTCCTTGGTAAGACCGATGGCAGGTAGTTTTTTCTTTCTTCGCCGGCGGAAGAAGATAATGGCAGAGATAACGGCTGCAATGGGGAACCAGAATGGGATAGTGGTAATGATACCGATCGTAAGGTTTAGCACGACGTTCTTAAAAAGTTTAAGATTGCTTGTTAATCCATTGCTTATACGGGTTCCGGCTGATTCCGGGGCAATGGGAGTAAACGTGGTGACCTCCCAGATACTGAGGGAAACCGTACTGTATTCCACCTGATTGTCGTAAAGCTTAAGCTGGGATTCCATGGATTCCAACTGATAGCGTATCTCGGAAAGCCTTTGCTGAAGGGTGATGACCGTATCAACTGATTCCGCTTTTTCGAGGAATTCCCACAGCTTTTCCTGCTCTATTTCCAGAGATTTCTTTCTGCTTTCCAGATCGCTGTACTGCAGCGTGACATCCTGGGTGGATTCGGATTTATTCGTGACATTTCCGTTTGTTTCTACTGTATCGATAAAGCTGTCGATTTGGTTTACAGGAACCCGGACGGTCATATTGGCAAATCTTGGATCCGGATTTCCCATGCGATCCTGGCGGCTGCCTGACATGTCGGACTGTTCCACATATCCGCCAAGCTGTGTAATTTTGGACTGCAGGTTTGAAAGAAGTGTTTCAAACTCATTTGTTTCCACGTTCATGGATATGTTCCGTATAAGCTTTCTTCCAGCCGGAAGCATCTGGCCGCCTCCGGTTTCGCTTGCCAGTGATGTCGCCGGCTTTTCCCCCGTCTCATTTTCATACTGGCTGTCTGCGCTAACTGAGTCATTGATCTCTGCTGGCATGGCAACCCCATAATCTGATGCGGTGTTCTGGGCCATTGTTGCGGACTTGCTTGAGCATGCACTTAAGCAGAGAACGAACAGAAGTGACAGAATAAATCCCCATTTTCTTATTCTCATTAAACCCCTCCTTTTATCAGCATATTTCTAAGAATCATGTGATATCCTTAGAATAGCATGACGCCTTGACCATTTCAACAAAGGCAGAGGAAGCTTAAGAAAAACTTATATATTTACACGTTCTTTTACAGCTTCTGATGGGGAAACGTGATAGTGTTTTTTATAGGCTCTGAAAAACGTTGAGTAGTTTTTAAAACCGCTGGCAAAGCATGCTTCGGTAACCGGCATTCCTGCTCTTAAAAGATCCCTTGCCAAAGTCAGACGTTTTTCCGTGATATAATCAAACAGAGTGTAGCCGGTTTCCCCTTTGAATATATGCATCAGGTGATAGCGGCTGATATAACAGGCCTCTGCAATTGTTTCTACGGTTATCTCCTCCGTTAAGTGATTGTTGATGTAGTCCATAATGTTTAAAATCCGCCGGTCACCGGTGGAAGGGGGCAGGTATTGTACCCGGTTGGCCAGGGATGCCCTGTTTAACTGGATCATAAATTCCAGAAAAACCACCTGGCAGTACAAATCCCTGGCATATCCGTCATGGGTACAGGCATACTCCAGATTTGCCAATATGCGGTATAAGTCACTCTTTTCCATGGAATGAATCCGCAGGACGTGGGAGTGAAGCTCTTTTGACTTCTTAAAGCAGGTACCCAAATCATAGCTGTCGGACCGGTAAGCCAATAAGAAGCCGGGGGAAAGATAAACGATGATCCTTTCATATGGCACCGAAGGGTCGATGTCAGGCTTATGAATATCGTTATGGCGGACCAGTATGATGTCATAAGGCTTCAGTTTATAGGCGCATCCTTCAATCCGGTAAGTTACGGATCCCCGGATGAATATAATGATTTTATCAAAATCATGATAATGGTATTCAAAATCCTGTTTTTTTGTATCGGTCAGATGAAACAGCCGGAAATCACTGTTTAAATATCCCCGCTTTTCGTAGTTTTCCATATCAATCTTGATCCTCCTGTATGCTGCCTTTTATAATACAACATAATTTGCAATAAAAAAAGCATTATATTGATGGAAATGATAAATAGTGCTGTATATAATGGTATATATAAAATAAATGTGCATGAGCAGAAGGAAGACAAGAATGAAAATAGTCGTGTTGGCGGGCGGTTACAGCCCGGAAAGAGAAGTCTCATTATCTTCGGGTTCGATGATTACAAACGCTCTGATCAAAAACGGACATGAAGTTTACCTGCTGGATTCTTATCTGGGCGTTGCTGACGGAGAAGCTGTCTGCTTTAAAAGCCTTAAAGATGGTACAGACCTTTCCTGGGAAATCGGAAGAAAGGTTCCGGAGCTTGACCGTTTGAGTAAAGAGCGAAAGGGAGATGGATATATAGGAAACCGGGTCATTGAAATCTGCAGTAAGGCAGATGTAGTATTTCTGGCCCTGCACGGAGGTGCGGGGGAAAATGGACAGATACAGGCCGTTTTTGATGCCTATGGCATTTCCTATACCGGGACTGGTTATGAAGGGTGCTTAAAAGCCATGGATAAGCCCATGGCAAAACTTCTGATGAAAGCTTCAGGCATACCAACTCCTGATTGGCGCCTTTATACGAGAGGGGAGCCTTTGGAACCGTTTTCGTTTCCGTGTGTGGTAAAGCCATGCGGCTGCGGATCCAGCGTAGGTATTACCATGGTTGATAAGGAGGAGCAATGGGAGCAGGCCCTTGATTCTGCCTTTGCCTATGAAGACCGGATACTGGCGGAAGCAAAGATTACAGGCAGGGAATTTTCAGTTGGAATCCTGGGAAAAAGTGCCCTTCCCCCAATCGAGATCATACCAAAGTCCGGGTTTTATGATTATGAAAATAAGTATCAGGCAGGCATGACAGAGGAGATCTGCCCGGCAAGGCTGACAGAAAAAGAGGAGGAGGCCATGGGCCTTATGGCCCTAAAAGTCCATCGCGCTCTGGGACTTGGATATTATTCCAGGGTGGATTTCATCATGGAGGAAGATGGCAGTCTATACTGTCTGGAGGCCAATACGCTGCCGGGAATGACGCCTTTCAGTCTTCTTCCGCAGGAGGCTTTAGCTGCCGGAATTTCATATTATGAATTATGTGAAGATATTGCAAGACACGGGAAAGGAGTTTTATCATGAATATCACATTGGAAAAATACCATGGACTGGGCAATGATTATCTGATCTTTGATCCTAATAAAAATGAATTGGAGCTGACAGCGGAAAGTGTCCGGCTAATCTGCAACCGGAATTTTGGTGTAGGGTCTGACGGGCTTTTGGTGGGTCCGATTCTGGGGCAGGATAAGCTGGAGCTTAAGATTTTAAATCCTGATGGAAGCAAAGCAGAGTTAAGCGGCAACGGAGTCCGGATCTTTGGAAAATACTTAAAGGATGCCGGATACGTGCAGAAAAACCGCTTTATCGTCAATACCCTAAGCGGGCAGCAGACGATCCAGTACTTAAATGAGACCGGGACCAAAATAAAGGTTTCCATGGGAAAACTAAGCTTTTACAGCGATGAAATTCCTGTAACAGGTCCGAGGAGAGAGGTACTGAATGAAACCATGATGTTTGGAAGCATCCCTTACCGGGTTACCTGTGTGGCCATAGGCAATCCTCACTGCGTTATCTGGCTGAATGACATATCAAAGGAACTGGCCTGCCGGATCGGTAAGCATTCTGAAACAGCCGATTATTTCCCGGAAAAGATTAATACGGAGCTTTTGAAGGTTGTGGACAGAACCAATATTGAAATTGAGATTTACGAAAGGGGAGCAGGATATACCCTCGCATCTGGAACCAGCGGCTGCGCGGCGGCTGGTGCGGCATACCGCATGGGGCTTACAGATCCCAAGATGTACGTGCACATGCCGGGAGGCGTGCTTGAAGTGGAGATTGAAAAGGATGGGGGGGTGCTGATGACAGGGGAAGTCGGTTACGTAGGAAGATTCACCCTTTCTCATGAAATGACGGAGGAGCTGCGGGCACTCCGTTAATAAAATATAACAGATTGGCAAAAGAGGCAAAAGAGGCACGACGATCGTAGTGCCTCTTTCGTGTTCCTGTTTCATGATCTGAGGCTGAACCGGTTGACGGAAATAGCGTTTTCATACTATAATATTACAATAATTTATATGGTCGCAGATAATGTGATGCAGGAGAGGCGGGGGCTTATGAATCTTATGTCGGCTGAAAATGAAGAAGCCGGTATTTACATAGTTAACCAGGATTACAGAATCATTTATCTCAATGATGCGGCTAAATCATATTATCCGGATTTCAGAGAAGGTATGTACTGTTATCAGGGGATTGGGAAAGGACTGGAGCCCTGTAAAGACTGTCCTGGTACAGGGGGAAGATCAGGGCATGCGATATTATATAATTCTGCCTCAGAGCTTTGGATGGATGTATCCTCCGGCACAATTGACTGGCCGGGACACGACGGATGCAAGCTCATCATGTTCCGGCCGGTGGCTGAAAAGAATAAGAATCTTTTTTATCATCTGACGGACAACACCGTCTATGATGAGCTTTTTGAATTGAACCTGGCAGCAAATTCCTATAGGATCCTGTTTCACCAGAAAGATAAGTTTAAGATTCCAAAGCTGGAAGGGCAGTTGGATGCCATGTGCCTGGAGGTGGCAGATTTCATGATTCATCCGGAAGACAGGGAGAGGTTCCTGGAATTCTGGGATGGGCCTACTCTGCTGGACCGCCTGCATGCCAATGGAAAAATCATCAGGGGAGAATTTCGCAGGCTGCTGGTGGGCGGAAATTATTGCTGGACCAGTGTCATCGCTGTTTTGTTCCGGTGCGGGGATTGTGCGGACCCTATTATCATGAGTTATGCCCAGGATGTTGATATAAGAAAGAAACAGGAAGAGGAAGAAAAGAAAAAGCTTAAGGAAAAGCGGGAAGAAACGGATTCCATGACAGGGCTTTTCCGGTACGGTCCTTTTTTTGAGAAAGCGGAGCAGCTTTTAAAAGCCCAATCCGGAACAAAATATTTTATGGTGGCCATTGACATTGAGCATTTTAAGCTTTTTAACGAATGGTATGGGGAAGAGGAAGGGGACCGCTTCCTGATAAAAATCGGAAAATATTTGAAGTCCCTGGAACTGCTGTATGGTTCCATCGCAGGGTATATGGGAGGCGATGATTTTGTCGTCATCCTTCCGGAAGATATCTCCATTTTAAAAAACCTGGAAGGCGAGATCAATTACTATGCCAGACAATATGGCGGAAATGCGGGATTTCTTCCGGCATTTGGCGTCTACCGGATCGAGGACCGCAGCCTTTCAGTCAGTATGATGTATGACAGGGCAGCGATCGCACTGAACTCCGTTAAGGGCAATTATGCCAAGAGAATCGGCTGGTATGACCCTGGCATGAAACAAAAAATGGAAAATGATCAGATCCTTCTCTCGGAAATTCAGAGAGCCCTGGAAAAGAAGGAGTTTATTTTTTACGTTCAGCCCCAATGCAATATGCTTACAGGCAAGATTATCGGTCTGGAATCCCTGGTCAGATGGAAGCATCCCTTACGTGGGCTGATCTCTCCCGGAAAGTTCATACCGCTTTTGGAGCAGAATGGGTTTATCACTTATCTGGATATTTATATCTGGGAGATGGTATGCAGACAGTTAAACAGCTGGGGTAAGGCCGGTAAAAAGCTGATACCCATTTCCATCAATATGTCCCGCATGGATATCTATGCCATTGATGTTGTGGAGAAATTCAAGGAATTGGTGGGCAGGTACGAGATCGATCCAAGATACTTAGAAATCGAGATTACGGAAAGCGCCTATGCAGAGGATGATGATAAGATGCAAAGGGTACTGGAGGACCTGCGCAGGGCAGGCTTTCCGGTGTTCATGGATGACTTTGGAAGCGGTTACTCTTCACTTAACATGCTCAAAGATGTCAATGTTGATGTTATTAAGATCGACACCAAATTCCTGGATATGAATGAGAACAGCCAGAGCCGGGGAATGGGAATTTTAGAGACCATTGTGAGAATGGCAAGGGTCATGCAGATGAAGATCATTGCGGAAGGGGTCGAAACAAAGGATCAGGTAGATTTTTTAAGAAATATCGGCTGTATTTACGGGCAGGGATATTATTATTATAAGCCGATTCCTGTGGAAGAAGCGGAGCACCTCCTGATGCAGGAGGATCACGTGGATTACGGGGGGATCCAGGCCCGCCAGTTGGGGCAGTTGAAACTGGAGGACTTATTTAATGAGAACATTACCAGTGAGGCGATGTTAAATAACATGCTTGGAGCAATCGCCCTGTATGAAGTGTATGAGGACCGGTGCGAGGTTCTCCGGGTAAATCAGGAATATTACCGCATTACAGGGGATAATCCGGGGGATATGGAAGAACACAGGTGGTTTCTCTTAAACCGGATCTATAAAGATGACAGAGACTGGGTTTTGAATATATTTGAGAACGCATACAGCAACCCGATCCGGGGAGGGGAAGGCATTTTCCGGCAGTACCGTCTGAGCGGAGAACTGATGTGGGTACATCTTCGTGTATTCTTTTTAAGGGAACAGGATGATCACCGTTTATACTATGGAGCGGTAAGGGATGCGACGGAACAGATGGAACAGCGCCAGATGCTTGAGGATTCCCAGAAAATATTGGGAGATGTGCTGAGGCTTTCCGGGAGAGACCTTTCCTTTGAAAGGCTGCCTGACCGTCATGCTGCCGTTTCCATGATGGAGTCTTATGTGATGCGCCGCCGTTTCCAGCCTTCTGCTCTGGTTTTGTTTGAGATCCAGGGACCGGAAGGTGCAAGCGGAAAAGGCTGTAAGGCAGAAAAGCCGATCTTTGCACCTTATGTGGACTGCTTAAAGCGCTTTTTCAGGGAAGATGATATCATCTGCCTGAACGGTGTATATGAAGCAATGGTACTATGCAAAAATATCCGGTGCAGCGATATGGAACATAAGCTTAAGCGGGTAGCGAATGCTTTAACCCGGGAACTGAAAGGAAATGACAAAGAAACTCTGTTTAGGATCAATACCGCCTTTGCTGTGATCGAGGCGCAGGACAAAAATTTTGAAGATTGCTGTGATAAGGCAAGATTGGCTCTGATACAGTCCGGTAAGCTTTCAGATAGAGAAAGTGTGAAATTGGAATAGACCGCTCCCGGCACTTGTGATACAATGAGCGCAAGTGAGCGAAGATGAGCTTGCTCATCGGCGCGAACGGTGAATGTCGATCATGAACCGCAGGTTCATGATATAATGAGCGCAAGAGATCGAAAATAAAATCACTTCAGGGAAAGGAACAAAATTATGATAGCAGACAAGATGAGACCCCTTGTAGAAAACAATTCCGCCATCCGTGCCATGTTTGAAGAAGGAAAGAAGATGGCTGCCGTATACGGCAGGGAGAATGTCTATGATTTCAGCCTTGGAAACCCCAATGTGCCGGCTCCCCCGGCGGTAAACCAGGCCATTCTAGACATTATCAGGGAAGAGGAATCCACTTTCATCCATGGATACATGAGCAATGCAGGGTTTGAGGATGCGAGAGATGCAGTTGCTCAGTCCTTAAACAGGCGGTTTGGAACTCATTTTCGTCTGGAGAATATCCTTATGACCGTTGGAGCGGCCAGCGGCATGAACGTCATATTAAAAACCATATTGGATCCCGGTGATGAAGTGGTGGTGTTTGCACCGTATTTTATGGAATACGGTTCTTATGTCCGGAATTATGACGGTGTACTTGTGACAGTACCTCCGGATCAGTCCAGCTTTCAGCCTGATTTAAAGGAGTTTGAACGGCGGATCACCTCTAAGACAAAGGCAGTGATCATCAATACGCCCAATAATCCTACCGGCGTGGTTTATTCTGCGGAAACTCTCCGGGAGATCGCAGGCATCCTTAAGAAAAAGGAGACAGAGCTTGGTACCCAGATTGTGCTGATCTCTGATGAACCTTACCGGGAACTGGCTTATGACGGGGTGGAGGTCCCTTATGTCACACCGTTTTATCATAATACCATAGTCTGCTATTCCTATAGTAAATCATTATCCCTGCCTGGGGAACGGATCGGATATCTCTTAATTCCCGATGAAGTGGAGGATTCCCCTAAGGTCATAGCTGCTGCCTCTGTTGCAAACCGTGTGCTCGGCTGCGTCAATGCACCTTCCCTTATGCAGCGGGTGATCGTCCGCTGTGTGGAGAGCCAAGTAAATCTGGAAGCCTATAACAGGAACAGGGAGCTTCTCTACAACAATTTAAAGGAATATGGGTTTGACTGCATCAAACCGGAAGGGGCCTTTTACTTATTTGTAAAATCTCCTGTTGATGATAAGGAATTCTGCCAGTCCTGCAAAGAGCACCGGGTACTTCTGGTGCCTGGAACTTCCTTTGCATGTCCGGGTTATGTAAGGATCGCTTATTGCGTATCCTATGAGCAGATCGAACGTTCTCTGCCTGCATTTAAGAAGATAGCAGAGGAGTATGGCCTAACAGGAAAAAGGGAGGAAGCATAATGAAGCTATGGGAAGCCAACATCAGAAGAGTTGCCCCTTATGTGCCTGGGGAACAGCCAAAAGGAGAGAAGTTAATTAAGTTAAATACCAATGAAAACCCCTATCCGCCGTCTCCCGGCGTTAAGCAGGCTTTGGCCCGGATGGACTGCGACTGGTTCCGCAAATATCCGGATCCGGCCTCCACAGTTCTTATTAAAGCCCTTTCAAATGCTTATGAGATAGAAGAGGACCGGATTTTTGCAGGAGTAGGTTCTGATGATGTGATTGCCGTAGCTTTTATGACTTTTTTTAATTCAGGGAAACCACTCCTGTTTCCTGATGTGAGCTATTCCTTTTACAAGGTCTGGGCGGATTTATTCCGGATTCCGTATGAAACACCTGTCCTTGATGAGGAATTTTGTATCCGGAAGGAAGATTATTACAGGGAAAATGGGGGAATCATATTCCCAAATCCCAACGCGCCAACCGGTCTTCTTATGCCCCTGTCCGAAGTAGAAGATATCATAGCCCATAACCAGGAGTCGGTGGTGATTGTGGACGAAGCCTACATTGATTTCGGCGGAGAAAGCGCCATAAGGCTGACTGATAAATACGAAAATCTTCTGGTGGTGCAGACTTTCAGCAAGTCCCGTTCCATGGCCGGAATGAGAATCGGTTGTGCTTTCGGACATCCGGATCTGATCCGTGCGCTAAATGATGTGAAGTATTCCTACAATTCCTATACCATGAATATTCCTTCCCTGGTTTTGGGAGCAAAAGCCCTTGAAGATGACAAATATTTTAAGGAAACCCTGGATAAGATCATATATACAAGGGAACAGGCTAAGAAAAGGCTTGGGGAACTTGGATTTACTTTCCCGGATTCCATGGCAAACTTCATCTTTGCTTCTCATAAAGAACGCAGGGCAGAGGAAATCTACAAAGCTCTCCGGGAAAACCATATTTATGTCAGGTATTTTAATCAGCCAAGGCTTGACAATCATTTGCGTATTTCCATAGGAACAGATGAAGAGATGGAGGCGCTGTACACTTTTTTAAAAGAATTTCTTTAGATTTTTTTCGTTTGCCAGGAAGACTTTTAGGTAGTATCATATAATGGGTGATTAAAATGGAAAAAGTTAGAAAATATTGCAGACTGATTCTCAATATTGTTATACCGATTTTATTTGTATATTTGATTTGTGTATGGGGACCGAGGATTTTAAATTTCTTCCTTCCCTTTGTCATTGGCTGGATCATTGCGGTCATTGCAAATCCTCTGGTGCGCTTCCTGGAGAAACATTTGAAGATTGTCAGGAAACACAGTTCTGTGCTCATCGTAGTTGCAGTGCTGGCCCTTATTATCACGGTGCTTTATTTCCTGATCTCTAAGCTGGTTTATGAAGCATCCGGATTTGCAAGAGATATTCCCAAGTATTATGAATCTGCCTGGATTGAGACCCAGAAGCTTCTTTTGCAGGTGGAAAGGCTTCTGCAGTTTTTACCTCAGAACATTCAAGATTCTGTGAACCAGTTCTTTACCCATATGGGTGAATATTTAAATGTGATGGTTCAGAAGATCGCTTCTCCTACGGTGACGGTGGCGGGAAATGTGGTAAAGAGCATCCCGGCAGCTTTAGTTTATACCATAGTTACGATTTTTTCATCCTATCTGTTTATTGTGGACCGGGATAAGATTATGGAAGTGCTTCGCCCGTATATACCGGAGGGAGGGACAAAGTATTACCAGTATCTTAAAAAAGATGCAAAGCGTTTGGTGAGCGGTTATTTTCTCGCTCAGTTTAAAATTATGTTTGTTATTGCAGCAGTATTGGCGGCAGGATTTCTTATATTGGGAGTAAAATATGCTCTGCTTCTTGCAGTTATCATAGCGCTTCTTGACTTTCTTCCGATATTAGGAACCGGAACCATTCTGATTCCATGGGCATTGGTCCGCCTTGTTGCAGGTGAGTATGCCTTTGGTGTCGGCCTGGTGGTCATTTATGTTCTGACTCTGGTATTAAGGCAGGTCATTCAGCCAAAGATCGTAGGGGACACCATGGGGCTTGACCCCCTCATGACGCTGCTGTTTTTATATTTGGGATTTAAGATCAGTGGAATTGCCGGTATGATTTTAGCGGTGCCCATTGGTATGCTGTTTTTAAATCTATATGAATTCGGAGCCTTTGATTCTATTATTAACAGCGTGAAAACATTGCTCCATGATATAAATGCGTTTCGCAGGGGACCGGATTAAATCACCCTGTGGGTATACTGAATGCCAGGAAAGCATGAACAGGAAAGAGGAAATGATGAATAAGAATACAAAGATAAGAATAGCCTTATGCCTTGTTGCCGGACTGATGACGTTAAAAGCCACGGCTGTGCCGAAGGAAGGATTTTCTGCGGAGGCATGGAAACTGGAAAACGGACAATATGTGGATGCCTCCGGTATTCCCATCGCAGGCGCGCTGGAAAAAGGAATTACCGTATCAAAGTACCAGAACCGTCAGAATGGCTTAACCGGCGGAATCGATTGGAAGAAAGTGGCTCAGGATGGAATTTCCTTTGCCATGGTGCGGATCGGTTATCTCAATGACATGGATCCTTATTATACCATAAATATGACAGGCGCAGCCTCAGGCGGGCTTAAGACCGGCGTGTTTTTCTATACCCAGGCTCTTGATACCCAGACTGCGGTAGAGGAAGCCAGGTATGTGCTCCGGATGGTAAAGGATTACCAGATTTCCTATCCGATTGCATACGATGTGGAATCCCAGTACCTGCTTGACAATCATTTATCAAAGCAGCAGATTACGGATAATATCAATGCATTCTGCAAGACCATTTCAGACGCAGGATACCGGCCGGTTGTTTATGCCAATAACAAATGGCTGACCAATTACATTGATATAAACCAGATCCCATATGATGTCTGGTATGCCAGATACGGTTCCGTCAACAATTACAAGAACCGTACCATTTGGCAGTGTACGGACCAGGGAAGGGTGGAAGGAATTGACGGTGATGTGACCATTGAATTTTCCTTTGCGGACTATAGTGCTCTGATTCCTTCGGAAGGCTGGAAAAATATTGACGGAAACCAGTATTATACTAAAGATTATATAAAGCAGACTGGTTGGATCCAGGTGGGAGGCACCTGGTATTATCTTGATTCCAATGGTATCATGATTCATGATACGACTATGAATATAGACGGAGTTACCTATACCTTTGGCTCTGACGGAGCTATGGTTCAGTGACCGGATTAATGGAGTTTTGACGTGAAAACAGATAATAATTTAGATACGGATCAAATAAAAGGACTGGTATGGAGACTGGCGATTCCCTCCATGCTGGCTCAGTTTGTCAGTGTTTTTTACAGCATTGTAGACCGAATGTACATAGGAAACATCGCCGGAATAGGCGAGATAGCTTTGGCAGGAGTAGGAGTCTGCGGTCCAATTGTGACCATGATTTCTTCTGTTGCATTTTTAGTAGGAGTAGGCGGTTCCCCCTTAATGAGTATCCGAATGGGAGAGAAGAACCATCGGGCAGCCAGTCAGGTTCTTGCAAACTGTTTTTTACTTTTAATGATTTTATCGGTGGTGATCACCGTTCTTTCTTTTATGGGAAAAGGAAAGCTTTTGATGTGGTTTGGGGCCAGTGAGGCCACCTTTTCCTATGCAAATGATTTCATTAGCATATACTTGCTTGGCACTATTTTTGCCCTTTTGTCGTTGGGGATGAACCAGTTCATCATTTGCCAGGGCTTTGCAAAGGTCGGTATGAAGTCGGTACTTTTAGGGGCCGTATGCAATATCATTCTGGACCCGGTTTTTATGTTTGTGTTTGGTCTGGAAGTAAAGGGAGCTGCAATCGCCACAGTTTTGTCTCAGATGGCTTCCTGCATCTATGTACTCCGGTTTCTGTTTGGAAACAAGCCGCCTATCCGGATCACCTTTGGCAATTACGACTGGCAGGTTATGAAGCGTGTTCTGGTGCTGGGCCTAAGCCCCTTTCTTATTATCGCATTTGATAATATTTTGATCATATCATTAAATATGATGATCCAGCGTTATGGCGGAGCGGGTCAGGGTGACATGCTCCTTACCTGCATGACCATAGTGCAGAGCTTTATGTTAATGGTTACCATGCCGCTTGGAGGAATTACCGGCGGAACCCAGACCATCTTAGGCTATAATTACGGAGCAGGAAGGCCTGACCGGATTAAAAAGGCAAGCCGTCATATTTCATGTCTGGCCCTTGGCTTTACTACGATCATGTTTATCCTTGCTCATACGGTTCCTAAGTATTTTGTCCTCATCTTTACGAAAAATGAGGCTTACGTGGAACTGACGGTATGGGCAATTAAGATTTATACCATGGGCATCATACCTCTGGCCCTGCAGTATGCAGTTGTAGACGGATTTGTGGGGATGGGAGCCGCTAAAATTGCAATTTCCCTTTCCATGTTCCGGAAGGTGATATTTTTAGGCGGTGCTGCCCTGATCCCGATCTGGTTTGGAATCGATAAGATATTTTATACGGAGCCTGTTTCAGATTTTATCAGCGTAGCCGTGTCGCTGACCGTGACTTTTTTTGTATTCGACCGGGTCATTAAAAAAAGTGGGACGGTAAACAAAGGAACTTAAGAATGGAGGTCATATTTATGAAGATTGCTGTAACTTATGACAACGGAGAAATATTCCAGCATTTTGGAAAAACGAAGCAGTTTAAGGTTTACCAGATAGAAGAGAAAAAAATAGCATCCACAGAAGTGGTTGATACAGAAGGAAACGGACATGGTGCATTGGCGGACTTCTTAAAAGGGCTTGGCGCTGATGCCGTAATCTGCGGAGGAATCGGAGAGGGTGCAAGAACCTCTTTAGACAAAGCTGGGATCCGGTTGTATCCCGGAGTAACCGGTGCAGCTGATCCTGCGGTGGAAGCCTTGTTGGACGGCAGCCTGGTTTATAACCTGGATGCGTGCTGCAGCCATCATGGAAAAGATGGGCACTAAACCATAAAGAAAGGCCGGGGAGCAAACGGAATCTTAAGATTCCGCCTGCTCCCCGGCCTTTTTATTAAGGCTTAAGAACCGGTCGATTGGTAACGGGACAGTCCAAAATTCCATAAAAGGCCGGCCGGTACCAAAAAGAGACAGGCGGCCAGAGGGAGGAAGCTGTACCATGATTCAGAGGTCTTTCCTGTGAGATATAAAAAGGGATAATACTGAAACAGGGCAAAGGGTACCAGGTAAGTACAGATGGTCAAAAGGGTTTTTCCATAGATACCGATGGGATATTTCCCGTATTCTCTGGCTCCGTCCGTAAATATGTTCATAAATTCCAGTCCCTCCAGGGTAAAAAAACATATGGAGGCAAAAATCAGATAAATGGCTGCGAACACCGCCACCCCGCCTATGATCATAAGGACAACGGTCATAACGCGGACAGGGGTCCAGATGATAGAACTGGAATAAAGGCCGTAGACAAGCATAACGACAGCCTGCAAAAGCCGGCCGATTCTGGTCAGCTCTATCTTACTGCACAGGACAAGAAACAGGCTGCCCCTCGGCTTAAGGAGGATGCGGTCAAATTCTCCGTTTCCGATGATGGTTTCAAACGTGTCAAGGCTTCTAAAGATGGTCTCAGCGATGGTAAAGGCCATAAGCGTAATGGAAAAACAGAGCAGGACCTCTCCGTAAGAAAACCCCTTTACTTCTTTAAACCGGTCCATCATAAAGCGGACTCCAAGAAATATGTTAAAGGATATTAAAAACTGACCGATGGTGGTTAAAAGGAAAGAAACCTTATGCTGCATCATGCTCTTTAAGTGTATGATAAGATATTTTTTGTATAACTGTATTGAATTCATGTTTCCTCCTTTCAACCCCCCTGGATCACAACACGCTTTAAGGCATTGCGCTCCATGACCTGTCCGATAACCAGGAACACCGTCAGCCAGCATACCTGTCCTAAAAGACTGATATACATATCATGTCCCTTTAAGTCGCCGCCGAAAATCCGGAAAGGGACATTCTGGGCCGATGCAAAAGGCAAAAAGTTCACAAATTCCCTGATCCCGTCCGGCAGGAATGGAAGAGGGATGACCGCACCGCTTAAAAACTCGGAAAGGGAGGTGACAATCAGTTTGATTCCCTGGGAGGAAATGGTGTAAAAAACGGACATATATACCACCATGCCAAAGGCGACTACAAAAAGAAGCCCCAGGGTCATAGACAAAAGGGTAAAAAACCATGTATGGAGGCTTCCGGGCAGTGTGAGTCCGTAAGGAGCCGGCAGGAGCCAGGCAAACAGCAGGATGGGCATGCACCGCAGGACTGCTTTGGAAAGGCGGACAGCCAGACCCCTGACAAACCACATATGGTAAAGACGGATCGGACGGCATAATTCGTAGGCTACGTTTCCGGTGGTAATGGAATTAAAAAGCTCAGACTCCCAGAACCAGGTCATGTAAAGGGCCAGAAAGGCCTGCTGAAGCCATATGTAGGTGGAAAGAGCCTGGAATTCCATGGGAAAGCTTTCCGGAGCAGCCTCATAGAAGGCCCGGAATAAAAGAATCTCCATAGTTCCCCATACGAACTGGGTAACCATGCCGGAAAGGGCTGCTGCCCGGTATTGAAGCCCGTGGATAAAACGGATGCGGAAAAAGGACCAGTATTTTTTCATGCTTTCTTCCTCCTATATCCGGTAATCCCGGTAAAGGGCGGCGATGATCTCATCCAGTGTGGCTTCTTCTGTAGGACGGTGGGACTTTAAATCAGAAAGGGTACCGTCCAAAAGCAGCCGTCCTCTTCCAATTAAGAGGACCCTGTCTGCCAGAGCATCGATATCCTGCATATCATGGGTTGTAAGAAGGACTGTGGTCTTGTGTTCCTTGTTCTGCTTTCGGATGAAGTCCCGGACCGCAAGCTTGGAAACTGCATCCAGACCAATGGTGGGCTCATCCAGAAACAGAATTTTAGGCCTGTGAAGGAGGGAGGCTGCGATTTCACATCGCATCCGCTGGCCCAATGACAGTTGTCTGGCCGGAGTGCGCAAAAGCTCGCCTAAGGATAAAAGCCCGGTCAGCTCGTCAAGGGTTTCCTGGTACTTGTGTGCAGGGATTTCGTAGATGTCGCGGAGCAGTTCAAAGGAATCAAGAATGGGGACATCCCACCAAAGCTGGGTGCGCTGGCCGAAGACAACGCCAATGTCCTTTACATGTTCCTTGCGTTCCTTCCATGGGATGCGGCCATTGATCTTGCAGCTGCCGTTATCCGGTGTCAGTATTCCGCTGAGAATTTTGATGGTGGAACTTTTACCTGCTCCATTCGGTCCGATATAGCCTACCATTTCTCCGTCTCCTATGGTAAAGGAAATATCGTTTAGAGCGTGGATGAGTTCCATCTCTCTGTGAAAAAGGGCCTTCACTGCTTCTGAAAAGCCGGCACTTCTTCTTGCGACCCTAAAGGCCTTGTTCATGTGTTCCACTTGAATCATATAAGTTCCTCCTGGTAGTAATATTTGTGAATCCGTTCGTTCCGGCAGCGGGCAGCTCTTTGTTAAAAAAGAAGCTTGTCATGACCAGTCAGAGGATCCTAATATCTTTCCAAGCGGTGAGCGCCATTGGGGTAACCAATGGAAACGCTGCTCTCCGGAATCCGTGATTTACTTTTTCCGGGGACTCTACCGTGGTATCAATATTCTCTTTTCCTGAATGTCAGATGTGAAATTAGATTGGAAAAGGACCTTTAGTCTACCACCCCCGATAATGGCTGTCAAGTGAGGAAGAAAAAACTCTTGACATTTTTTGAAAAAGTGATAATATAAACATATGAACAGTTATTCATATAATAATATAAGGATTAAGGAGGTACCAAATGGAGCAGGATAACAAAAAGAACATTCGGGATTGTGAGATCGACCAATGCGATTTTATCTGCGTTCATGAAAACGTTGTGAACCAGGTGCTAAAGGTCATGCCCCAGGATCAGGAGCTTCTTGATCTGGCGGAATTCTTCAAAGTATTTGGTGATGCTACCAGAATAAAAATACTCTATGTACTCAGCCAGTCGGAGATGTGTGTGTGCGATATTGCAAATCTCTTAAAGATGGGGCAGTCAGCCATTTCCCATCAGCTTCGGGTGTTGAAGCAGATGCGCCTGGTGAAGTTCCGCAGAGAAGGAAAGACCGTATTTTATTCTCTGGCCGACGGCCACATCGAGTCAATTCTGGCTCAGGGGATGGAGCATATCAATGAGTAAGGAAGACGCTAATAAAAATGACATAAAAGGAGAGAATGGTTATGAAAAAGATTATTAAACTGGAAGGCTTATGCTGCGCCAACTGTGCGGCTAAGATTGAAGAAGAGGTAAAAAAACTGGCTGGTGTGGAAAGTGCATCTTTAAGCTTTATGACTCAAAGGATGACCATGGAAATAGAAGACAGTAAGTCGGAGGAAATCGTAGAGGCAGCCAGAAAGATATCAAACAAGATTGAACCAGAAGCAGAATTTAAGGTACTTCGGTAAGACAAAGGAGCAGCTATGACAAAGAAACAGAAACGGATGGCAATAAGGCTTTTAGCCAGCGCCCTGTTTTTTGCAGCAGGGATGTTAGTGGAAGGAAAGGTTGCCTGGGACTGGATATTCTTTTTGATCTCCTATCTGGCAGCAGGTTATGACATACCTTTAAGAGCAGTACGGAATATTATAAACGGGCAGTTTTTCGATGAAAACTTTCTTATGTCTGTGGCAACCTTCGGTGCCATCGGCATCGGTGCTATGGAAGAAGCGGTAGGAGTTATGCTGTTTTATCAGGTAGGCGAACTCTTTAATGACTACGCGGTAAATAAATCCAGAAAATCCATCACCGATCTTATGGATATTAACCCGGAATATGCGAATCTTATTAAGGATGGGAAGGAAGAGAAGGTTGATCCTTATGAGGTTTCCGTAGGAGACAGAATCGTAGTAAAGCCGGGAGAAAAAGTTCCCCTTGACGGCATCGTCGTAAAAGGAACCGGAGGACTGGACACCAAGGCCCTGACCGGAGAATCCATGCCGGTGGAAGTGAAGGAAAACGATGCCATATTAAGCGGTTCCATCAATTTAACCGGCGTACTGGAGGTAGAGGTAACAAAGCTTTTTGATGACTCTACGGTAGCAAAGATTTTAGAGCTGGTAGAAAATGCCAGTTTCAGAAAAGCAAAAGCTGAGAACTTTATTACTAGATTTGCAAAAATTTATACACCGGTAGTAGTGAGCCTGGCTCTTATACTGGCAGTGATTCCGCCCCTTGTCTTTGGCGGTGAATGGGGCACCTGGATTTACCGTGCCTGCAGCTTTCTGGTTGTCTCCTGTCCCTGTGCTTTGGTGATTTCCGTGCCTCTTAGCTTTTTTGGAGGGCTTGGAGCAGCGTCCAGGCATGGGATTCTCATGAAGGGAAGCAATTACCTGGAAGCCATGGCTTCTTTGGATACGGTTGTCTTTGACAAAACAGGAACCCTTACAACAGGGAAATTCCAGGTCACAGATGTGAATCCTTTAGAAGGAACAAAAGAAGAGCTTTTAAGGCTGGCGGCTTATGGCGAGTTTCATTCCAACCACCCCATTGCTTTATCGGTAAAGGAAGCTTACGGAAAGTCTGTTGACGAGGCATTGATCGGCTGTGTGGAAGAGATTGCAGGATATGGCATCAAGGCAGAGCTTAAAGATGGGGAAAGAGTAAAGGAGCTTTATATTGGCAATGCAAGGCTTATGAAGCAGAAGGGAATTGAGATCACTGACTTAGGGCCTGTGACAGGAACATCCCTTTATGTGGCAGACGGAGGGCGCTATCTTGGTTCCATTACCATATCCGACACCATCCGGGAAGATGTGCCCATGGCTTTAAAAGGGTTAAAAGCAGCCGGAGTCAGGAAACTGGTAATGCTGACTGGTGATAAGCCGGAAGTTGGTCAGGCGGTTGGCGAAAAGCTGGGGCTTGATGAGGTTCACGGCGGACTGCTTCCCGGTGATAAGGTAGGAAAGGTAGAGGAACTGCTGCGGGGAAAACCGGAAGGACATAACCTGGCCTTTGTGGGTGACGGCATCAATGACGCTCCGGTCCTTGCCCGGGCAGATGTTGGGATCGCCATGGGTGGAATCGGCTCCGATGCTGCAGTGGAAGCTGCAGATGTGGTGATCATGACGGATGAACCGTCAAAGCTTATAGACGCCATTGCGATTTCAAGAAAAACCGCAAAGATTGTAAGGCAGAATATTATTTTCGCCATTGGAGTGAAAGTGCTCATTCTGATTTTATCGGCGGCCGGAATAGCGACTATGTGGGCAGCCGTATTTGGAGACGTAGGCGTCTCGGTGCTTGCCATATTAAATGCCATCCGGGCTTTAGCATATCAAAGTAATCAATAAAAAATATTGACAAATTTTTTTCTAGCTGTTATATTTTACACATATGACGGGGTGGTGCAAAGATGGTCCATTGATGTGAGACTGTATTTGCCTACCCCTTTTCCTATTACAGGAAAACGTGTTTCTTATGGTTTTTAAGAAGGGAGAAAGCATTATGAACAAGTACAGCAAAGAAGATATATTCCGGATCGTAGAGGAAGAAGATGTGGAATTTATCCGGCTTCAGTTCACTGATATTTTCGGTATGCTGAAGAATGTTGCAATTACCAGAAGCATGCTTGGGAAGGCTTTGGAGAACCGCTGCATGTTCGATGGCTCTTCCATTGAAGGCTTTGTAAGAATGGAAGAATCCGACATGTATCTATACCCGGATCTTGATACCTTTGAGATCCTGCCATGGCGTCCGCAGCAGGGAAAGGTTGCCCGCCTGATGTGCGATGTGTACTGTCCGGACAGGACGCCTTTTGAAGGAGATCCCAGGTTTGTGCTGAAAAAGGTGTTAAAAAAAGCCAGGGACATGGGATATGAATTTCACGCGGGCCCGGAATGTGAATTCTTCCTTTTCCATATGGATGAAGAGGGACGTCCCACAACGGAAACTCATGAAACAGCAAGCTATTTTGACGTGGCTCCCATTGACTTAGCTGAGAATGTCCGCCGGGATATGGTGCTGACTTTGGAGGAGATGGGATTTATGATCGAAGCTTCCCATCATGAAATTGCACCGGGACAGCATGAAATCGATTTTCAATATGCAGAGGGAATGGTGACCGCAGATAACATCATGACGTTTAAGATGGCGGTAAAGACCATAGCCAAACGTCACGGACTTCACGCAACCTTTATGCCAAAGCCAAAAGCAGGGGTCAATGGCTCCGGAATGCACATCAATATGTCCCTGTCTGATTTAAATGGCAGAAATATGTTTGAGGATGAGACAGATGAGCTGGGCTTAAGCAGGGCTGCCTACCAGTTTATAGCCGGAATCCTTTACCATATGAAGGGAATGACCATACTCACCAATCCCCTGGTCAACTCCTACAAGCGTCTGGTTCCCGGATATGATGCTCCGGTTTATATTGCATGGTCGGCAAAGGCAAACAGGAGTCCCCTGATCCGAATCCCATCTTCCAGAGGAGCGGGAACCAGGATTGAGCTTCGCTGCCCGGATACTGCCGTTAATCCGTACCTGGCCCTGGCCGCCTGCCTGGCTGCCGGTCTTGACGGGATCGAAAAAGATATGACTCCGCCGCAGAGCGTTGACCGTAATATATTTACCATGCAGCCGGAGGAAATATTGGAAAAAGGCATTGAACATCTGCCTGAGACCCTGGGTGAGGCCATCGAGGCCTTCCGGAAAGACGATTTTATGAAAGAAGTGTTGGGCGAACATATCTACACCAAATACCTGGAAGCCAAGGAAACCGAATGGCATCTGTTCCGGGTGCAGGTAACAGATTGGGAAGTGGAAGAATACTTATACAAGTACTGATGGTTCCTGTTTTCTGATACGGTTATCTGGAGGTGAGAGTGTTTGACCAATGTGATAGTGGCATTTTCCAGAGAAGGGGATGCAAAAAATATTAGAAATATTCTTGTGAGAAATGGCTTTGCGGTGGCGGCGGTCTGCACCTCCGGCGCCCAGGCGGTAAACAGTGCTGATGAGCTGGGCAGCGGAATCGTAGTATGCGGCTGCAGGTTTGCTGATATGGTATTTCATGAGATTTACGAATGCCTTCCGGGAGGCATGGAGATGCTCCTTCTTGTGTCGCCGAGCCAGTTGAGCGGTAGAGTGCCTGAGGGCGTGGTCTGCTTAAGTCAGCCCTTAAAGGTACAGGACTTAGTAAGCACTCTGGAAATGATGGTAGAATCCCTTACCAGAAGGCGGAAGAAATTAAAAAGCCAGCCCAAAGAGCGGAGCATGGAAGAAAAAGAAATAATCAGACAGGCAAAGGAGCTTTTAATGGAACGAAACCATATGTCCGAAACAGAGGCACACCGTTACATCCAGAAATGCAGCATGGACAGCGGAACCAATATGGTGGAAACCGCCCAGATGATCGTGAGCCTGATCAATCGATAGCTATGGGAGAGAATGATGAAATTTACTAAAATGCAGGGAATAGGAAACGATTACGTTTATATTAATTGTTTTGAAGAATCCGTGGAAGATCCGGCGGAGCTTGCAAGAAAAGTCAGTGACCGCCATTTTGGAATCGGATCGGATGGGCTGATTCTCATTTGTCCGTCAGAAACGGCGGACTGCCGCATGCGGATGTATAACGCCGACGGTTCGGAAAGCCAGATGTGCGGCAATGGAATCCGTTGTGTAGGGAAATATGTTTACGATCATCATCTGGTGGAAAAAACGGAATTCGATGTGGAAACCGGAGCAGGGATCAAACACTTAAAGGTTAAGCCGGAACATGGCAGGGCTGTTCAGATTACGGTGGACTTAGGTGTACCGGAGATCACCAGCCAGGTGCCGGAGCTAATTCGCATAGAAGGAAAAGACTACGAGTTTATCGGCATTTCCATGGGCAATCCTCATGCCGTTTACTACATGTCTGACATTGATGGTCTGGATCTTCATGCTATGGGACCTGCCTTTGAAAACCATGAGCGTTTTCCGGAACGCACGAATTCCGAATTTATCGAGGTGGTGAGCCGTGAATACATCCGAATGCGGGTATGGGAGAGAGGCAGCGGGGAAACTTATGCCTGCGGAACGGGAGCGGCAGCCAGCGCAGTTGCTTCTGCCTTAAGCGGCCGCACTTCCCAGACTGTTGAGGTGGAATTAAAAGGAGGCAATCTGACCCTCCGCTGGGACCGGGACGGAAGCGGCCATGTGTTCATGACCGGTCCGGCGGTAGAAGTATTTGAGGGAGAGTTTGACATAACAAATCTTTAACAGGAGGAACCAATGGTAAAAATTAATAAAAATTACTTAAAGTTACCGGGAAGCTATCTTTTTTCCACCATTGCCAAAAAGGTAAATGCCTTTACCGAGGCAAATCCGGATAAGAAGATCATCCGGCTGGGGATCGGAGATGTGACCCAGCCCATTGCGCCTGCTATTATTAAGGCTCTTCATGAAGCAGTGGATGAGATGGGACAAAAGGAGACCTTTCACGGTTATGCACCTGATCTGGGCTATGGTTTTTTAAGGGAAACTATAGCAAAGGAAGATTACACCGCCAGAGGCTGTGAGATATCCCCTGATGAGATCTTTGTCTCAGACGGAGCCAAGAGTGATTGCGGAAATATCCAGGAGATTTTTGATGAAAGCTGCAGAATCGCAGTCTGTGACCCGGTTTATCCGGTTTATGTGGATTCTAATGCAATGGCGGGAAGAACAGGAGAATATGAGGAAGAGGCCGGTAAGTGGAGCAATGTGATTTATATGCCCTGTACGGCTGAAAACCATTTTGTGCCTGAGCTTCCGAAAGAGACACCGGATCTCATTTACTTATGCGTTCCGGGCAATCCTACCGGTACGACTCTGACAAGGGACCAGTTAAAGGTCTGGGTGGATTACGCCAATGAAAATGGAGCGGTGATCCTTTATGATGCAGCTTATGAAGCCTATATCGCCCAGGATGATGTGCCCCATTCCATCTACGAGATTGAAGGCGCGAAGACCTGTGCCATTGAATTCCGTTCCTTTTCAAAAAATGCGGGCTTTACCGGGGTTCGTCTGGGATTTACCGTCATTCCAAAGGCTCTGGAACGAGGAGGGGTTTCCCTTCATTCCCTGTGGGCCAGACGCCATGGAACCAAATTTAACGGAGCCCCTTACATCGTTCAGAAGGCAGGGGCAGCGGTTTATTCTGCCGAGGGAAAAGCCCAGTTAAAGGAACAGGTAGCTTATTACATGAGAAATGCGAAAGTCATTTTCTCGGGATTAAAGGAAGCCGGGTGTGAAGTTTATGGCGGTGTCAATGCGCCTTACATCTGGTTAAAGGTACCGGAAGGAATGACCTCCTGGGAATTTTTTGACCGGCTACTTGAGGAGGCCGGTGTGGTGGGAACTCCTGGAAGCGGGTTCGGACCAAGCGGCGAAGGATATTTCCGTCTGACCGCATTTGGAACCTATGAGAATACCATAGAAGCCATTGATCGGATGAAAAAAATGCCATCCCTTAAAAAATAAATATTGACAAGTTTTTAATGATTGGTTATGATGAATTTATGAAGAACGAAAGCGTTCAGTGTCCTGGTGGCACTGGCGCTTTTCTTATTTTTGGGAGGAAGTAATGGACGATATCGATAAAAAAATAGTGAAGACCCTGCAAAACAATGCCCGGGCATCTTTAAAAAATATAGCGGAAATTGCCTTTCTGTCTTCTCCTGCAGTTTCTGCCAGAATTGAAAAGCTGGAACGGGATAAAATCATCACCGGATATCATGCGGAGGTGGATTCAAGGAAGCTGGGATATCATATCACCGCATTTATAAGTCTTGATGTTTCCTCGGCGGATAAAATCCGGTTTTATGAAGATATGGAGTCCATTCCCAATGTGCTGGAGTGCAACTGCGTCACTGGAGAATACTCCATGCTGGTCAAGGTGGCCTTTCCAAGCACCATGGAGCTGGATATTTTTATCGGGCAGCTTCAAAAATATGGAAAGACCAGTACCCAGATTGTATTTTCTACTCCGGTAGGGCCAAGAGGCATGGATGTAATGGCGGAATTAGGAGAAAAAGAATAAATGTGGTACGAAAAAATGGTACCGAGAAGGCTGCCCTTACATACTTTATATAATAGAAGTATGTGAAGGGAGTTTTTCTTTTGGCTGAGAGAATGATCGTAGTAATAGATGCCGGTCACGGCGGCACAGATCCAGGTGCGACCTTTGACGGACGGCAGGAAAAAGATGATAACTTAAGGCTTGCGATGGCTGTGGGAAGAATTCTTGCAGACAACGGAATGGATGTCAGGTATACGAGAACTGACGATACCTACAATACGCCCCTTGAGAAGGCTGTGATGGCCAACGATGCGGAAGCTGATTTTCTCGTTTCCATTCACCGAAATGCCATGCCGGTTCCAGGTACCGGTTCCGGAATAGAGGTTCTTGTATTTGAAGATAAAGGGGTGCCGGGCAAGCTGGCAAGAAATATAGGTGATGCCTTAAATAAGACGGGATTAACCAACTTAGGCACAGTGGAACGTCCGGGGCTGGTAGTGCTCAGACGGACAAAGCTGCCATCGGTTCTGGTGGAGGCAGGATTTATTGACAACGAAGAGGATAATAATCTGTTTGATCAGAATTTTCAGATGATTGCCCAGGGGATTGCAGAAGGCACTCTGAATTCTATAAACGAAGAGGCAGCGACATGCCCCGAATATTATCAGGTACAGACAGGAGCATTCCGGGTTCACACTTTGGCCGAAGATCAGGTTAATACTTTAAAGGCTCAGGGGTTCCCGGCATTTGTTGTTTATGAAGATGGACTTTATAAGGTTCGTGTGGGGGCATTCCGCAATATTGATAATGCGGTGCGCATGGAGCATACGCTCAGACGGAACGGATATAATACGTTCATGGTAAAAAGACCGGCTATGTTTTGAAATCTGGCCGCAGGGAGCAGGCAATGCCCTTGCGGCTTTTTGTAATCCGCTTAACGTGTTGTCAGGTAATGGCCGGAACCAGGGGAAAAATGTATTAGAAGCGGTTAAAAAGGCATAGGATATACCATATCTATAAATTCAGGAGGAATTGCTTGGAGTATATCAGTGAACTTCTAAAGGGTGTTATCATTGGTGTGGCGAACATACTTCCCGGCATCAGCGGGGGAATGCTAGCCATCACCATGGGGGTGTATGATAAGATCATTCATGCGGTAACGCAGCTGTTCCGGGAGCCTTTAAAAAGCCTGCGGATTCTCCTTCCCTACGGGGTGGGAGCGGTGGCCGGCATTGTTTTTCTGTCTCTGGCATTTGAATATCTTTTCCATACATATCCGCTCCAGACCAAAATGGCATTTTTAGGACTGATTGCGGGCGGGCTCCCTACCTTATTTCAAAAATCATTTTCAAAAGACCGGTCAGACAGAAGGAAAGGGATCGTAACGGCTGCCCTTACCTGCGGTGTGGTCATTCTCATTACCTTTATCGCTGAATCAACCATTACCTCCGGCAGCAGCGGAGAGGGAATGAATATGGCTTCCGGTGCGGCTTATCTTTCTTCCGAAAAGTTCTGGGTATTTACGCTGTTTCTGATAGGTCTGGTAGCTGCTGCAACCATGGTGGTTCCGGGAGTGAGCGGCTCCATGATTATGATGATGCTGGGTTTTTATGAACCTATCCTGCAAACAAACAATGCCTGCATAAGAGCCCTCTCATCCTTTGATGTCCAAAGCCTTTTGTATAATGGAAGGGTGCTTGCACCTTACATAGCAGGCATGGTAATCGGTGTTTTTCTATTTGCAAAAGTCATCGAACGTCTTCTTACCCGCCATAAACGCCAGATGTACCGGGTCATTATAGGCCTGGTGTTTTCCTCTCCTTTTGTCATATTATGGGATATGCCGTGGGAAATGGTGAAGATGTATGAGCTGCTTGGAGGGATCGCTCTTGCTTTGCTGGGATATGTGGCAGCTGAGATGCTGGGGGGAGAAGGATAGAGAGTAAAGAAAAAGGAGGAATGGTTTCCTCCTTTTTTATATGCTTGCCTGACATAAATGCGGGTATAACTTTGGGCTCTATGACCTGGTTTTTAAGAGTATTCTGCGATTCTGGTAATTCCCACATAAATATGAGAGATTCTGTACCATGTTGCGAAGTCGATGATACCGGTTACCGGAAGCCCGAAGATGGACTGGAACTGCCGGACGGCGTTTGCGGTTGCCTGACCAAAGATTCCGTCGGCCGTGATACGTGGAATCGCAGTATAGACGGAGGCGATTGTATCAAGCTGCTCCTGGACCTGGCGGACCTTATCTCCGCTGGCGCCGATGGTTAAGTTGTAACCAGGGAAGGAGGAGGGGATTCCGGATACCTGTTCGGCGGTGTTGATATACATATTGCTTCCATAAAAGTGCCGCAATATTTCAATCGCGGAGTAGCCTTGTTCTCCAAGCCTTAAACTCCCCCACTGAGTCATCCAGTTAGGGCATTGGACTCTGTTGCCATCACAGTACTGGGTGAGAATGGGCTGTCTGATGCCGGGGCGGGATAAGTAATTGTTAAAGATTTCGTCAACGACCTGGGAAATGCTTTCATAAATGTTTCGTCCGTAGATCCATTTATGATCAAAGGCGGTAGAAGATGTAATGGTGAAATCATATCCCTGGTTCCGATACCATTCCGTATAAACCCGGTTTAAAGTAAAGCTCATAATAGCAAGGACATTGGCGGTAATCGTTGACCGGGGCCAGGTTGCATAGATTTCGCTGGAAGCCACGTTTTTAATATAGTCAAGGTATGGAACGTAATAATTGGTAGCCGTCGGATCGGTAGGGACTCCGTCGTGGACTACGATTGTCTGGGGGACTACCACACGGCTTAAAACGATTTCTCCGGTCTCTGCCACTGTTTTTACTTCAGCTTCTGCAATTTTTGGGGGATATTCTCCATAAAGGGTGTGGTCCGGAATAACAATGGGAACGTCCGGAGATACTGCCTCCTGGATCGGAACCATGCGTACCGGCTGTATGGCTGTGGTGTCAGGAAGGATTTCCGTGCCTGAGATGGCGACGGGCTCAAATCCCTGGGCCCGGATATTAACGACGTATTCCGAGTAAGGTTGGATGAGGCCGGGTGATAAGCTTAAGTCAAGGGGAGGAGCAGCTAGGCTGACCTGTTCCGTCTGGCCGGAAGAATTGGTGGTAAGCTGTTCCACTGTACTTTCAGGATCTCCTTTGTAGGCAATGGAAACCTCCGCATCCCGGACGGGAAAGTTGTTTTCCTGGGAAACGACGTTTACCTGAAGAATACCGGTATATGCGGCTTCCTGGTCGCCGGAAGCATTGGTTTCCTGGGCTACGGCTGTTATGTATTTTTTCATAGAATGCCCCTTAATAAATTGATTATTATTAAATATATTAAGGGGTAAAAGGAATAATTACAAAAGCACCCGCAGGTTAAGATAAATTTTAATCCTGCGGGAAGCTTTTAGAAAAAGGATGATTTTGTTTCTTGAAACATGGACTCCACATAGTTTCGCATTTCATCCCGGCTATCTACGTTTCTGGCTCCGTCTACGATCCTGTCTCTCTCTTTATCCGAGAGGCCGGCGAACCGGGTCAGAATATCCGAGTGCTGCGCTAACTCCATGGTAAAGCCAATGGGCAGTTCGCTGTTATCAATCATGATTTATCACCTCAGCCTTAGTCTGTGCGGTTTGTCCCGAAAGTATACTTTTGAAAGAATTACCATGTATTTTGTATTATTATGCAGGGATTTAAGCAAGAATAATTAAAAATGCAGTATTTATAAGAAAATATTAATTGAATTTATAAGAAGAAAACAGTTGAAAAATGTCGCGGTATCATGTATAATCTATTCAATTTGGGCATTAATGTTCAGACATGCAGAAACATTTAAGCAGGCTCAACAACCATAGCATTAAGAAAGGACAGGACTTTGCGTATGAAAGCTTTTTTAATACTGGAAGACGGTACTGTGTTTACAGGATCGAGCATCGGTTCAACCCAGGAAGTGATCAGTGAGATCGTATTCAATACTTCCATGACAGGTTATTTAGAAGTCCTAACCGACCCCTCCTATGCGGGGCAGGCGGTTGTTATGACTTATCCCCTGATTGGTAATTATGGTATTTGTCATGAAGACATGGAATCATTAAAACCTTGGCCGGATGGCTACATTGTCAGAGAATTATCTAGAATTCCCAGCAACTTTAGAAGCGGGGATACCCTTCAGCATTTCTTAAATGAACACAACATTCCAGGTATCAGTGGTATCGATACGAGAGCCCTTACAAAAATTCTAAGAGAAAAAGGAACCATGAACGGCATGATCACTACGAATGAAAGTTTTGATCTTGACGAAGTCATTTTGCGTATGAAAACATATTCTGTGACAGGTGTAGTGGAGAAAGCTACCTGCCGGGAAAAATATGTTCTTCCCGGCGGCGGAAAAAAGGTAGCTCTTCTGGACCTTGGAGCTAAGAAGAATATAGCCCGCTCCTTACAGGAGAGAGGGTGTGAGGTGATTGTCTATCCTGCAGCGGCGACAGCAGAAGAGATTCTTTCCGGCAGCCCTGACGGAATCATGTTGTCCAACGGGCCTGGGGATCCTAAGGAATGTGTGGAGATTATTAAAGAGATAAAGAAATTATACGAATCCAATGTGCCGATTTTCGCCATCTGCTTAGGACATCAGCTCATGGCCCTTGCCACAGGTGCGGATACCCATAAGTTGAAATACGGTCACAGGGGCGGCAATCACCCAGTAAAGGATTTAGAAACCGGAAGGGTGTATATCTCCTCTCAGAATCACGGCTACGTAGTCGATGTGGATACCATCGATCCATCAGTGGCGGTTCCAGCCTTTGTCAATGTAAATGACGGGACCAATGAGGGACTGAAATATACGAACAAAAACATATTTACCGTGCAGTACCACCCGGAGGCCTGTCCGGGTCCCCAGGATTCCAGCTACTTATTCGACCGGTTTATTAAAATGATGGAGGTGGGAAAATAATGCCGAAGAATCAGGATATTAAAAAAGTGCTCGTTCTTGGCTCCGGGCCTATTATCATCGGCCAGGCAGCTGAATTTGATTATGCCGGAACCCAGGCCTGCCGTTCCTTAAAAGAAGAAGGGGTCGAAGTAGTCCTGCTAAACTCTAACCCGGCAACCATCATGACGGATAAGGATATTGCGGATAAAGTTTACATTGAACCCCTGACCGTAGAGGTGGTGGAACAGCTCATTTTAAAAGAAAAGCCGGACAGCGTCCTTCCCACTCTTGGTGGACAGGCCGGCTTAAACCTTGCAATGGAGCTGGAAGATAAGGGATTTTTAAAAGAACATAAGGTGCGACTGATCGGAACTACGGCTCTTACCATTAAGAAGGCGGAGGACCGGGAGCTGTTTAAAGAAACCATGGAAAAGATCGGCGAACCGGTGGCGCCCTCTGATATCGTAGAACATGTGGAGGACGGCCTTAAGGTGGCTGAAAGGATCGGATATCCAGTGGTGCTTCGTCCTGCCTATACCCTGGGAGGCTCCGGGGGAGGAATTGCTGATAATCCGGCGCAGTGCCGGGAGATTTTAGAAAATGGACTCCGCTTATCCCGCGTGGGACAGGTTCTTGTGGAACGCTGCATCGCAGGCTGGAAGGAGATCGAATACGAGGTGATGCGCGACGGCGCCGGCAACGTGATCACCGTATGTAATATGGAAAATATCGATCCGGTAGGCGTTCACACCGGTGACAGCATTGTGGTTGCCCCTTCCCAGACTCTGGGGGATAAGGAATACCAGATGCTACGCACCTCTGCCTTAAAGATTATCAGCGAGCTGGGAATCACGGGAGGCTGCAACGTGCAGTATGCCCTTCACCCGGAAAGCTTTGAGTATTGTGTCATCGAGGTAAATCCCAGGGTCAGCCGTTCCTCGGCACTGGCTTCGAAGGCTACCGGTTATCCCATAGCAAAAGTTGCGGCCAAGATCGCAATGGGCTATACCCTGGATGAGATAAAGAATGCGGTGACAAAGAAAACATACGCCAGCTTTGAACCGATGTTAGATTACTGCGTGGTCAAGATGCCCCGTCTTCCTTTTGATAAATTCTTAAGTGCCAAGAGGAACTTAGGAACCCAGATGAAGGCCACCGGTGAGGTCATGAGCATTTGCACCAACTTTGAGGGCGGCCTTATGAAGGCGATCCGTTCACTGGAACAGCATGTGGACAGCCTGATGTCTTATGATTTTACAGAGCTTACCGATGAAGAACTGACTGAGACTCTTCACCTTGTGGATGACCGGAGGATCTGGGTCATTGCCGAAGCTTTAAGAAGAGGCTTTTCCTATGAACAGATCCATGATATTACAAAAGTTGATGTGTGGTTCATTGATAAGCTTGCAATTCTTGTGGAAATGGAAGAAGCCCTTAAGAATGGGCCTCTTACTCTGGAGCTTCTAAAGGAAGCAAAGCGGATCGAGTTTCCGGATACAGTCATTTCCAGGCTGACAGGAATTCCTTCGGAAGAAATACGCCGGATGAGAAAGGATAACGGAATTACAGCCGCGTTTAAAATGGTGGATACCTGCGCAGCAGAATTTGCTGCTGAAACTCCTTACTATTATTCCTGCTTTGGAAGTGAGAATGAGGCAGTAAAAACAACAGGAAAAAAGAAGGTGCTGGTTCTTGGCTCCGGTCCTATCCGCATCGGTCAGGGAATTGAGTTTGACTTCTGTTCGGTTCACAGCACATGGAGCTTCCGCAGAGAAGGCTATGAGACGATTATTGTCAATAATAATCCGGAGACTGTGAGTACGGATTTTGACATTGCAGATAAGCTGTATTTTGAACCCCTCACCCCGGAGGATGTGGAGAGCATCGTTGACATGGAAAAGCCTGACGGGGCGGTGGTTCAGTTCGGCGGACAGACGGCCATTAAACTGACGGAGGCCCTGATGAATATGGGAATTCCCATTCTGGGAACGTCTGCAGAGGATGTGGATGCAGCAGAGGACCGGGAGCTGTTTGATAAAATCTTGGAGGATTGCGGGATCCCAAGACCTGCGGGCCAGACGGTATTTACGGCGGAAGAAGCCAAGAGAACGGCAGGGGAGCTTGGATATCCGGTGTTAGTAAGGCCTTCCTATGTGTTAGGCGGCCAGGGTATGCAGATTGCCATCTCTGACCAGGATATCGATGAATTTATCGGGATCATCAACCAGATCGCACAGGATCACCCCATTCTGGTCGATAAATATATCCCGGGCAAGGAAATCGAAGTGGATGCGGTTTGCGACGGTGAGGATATTCTGATCCCCGGAATCATGGAGCATATAGAAAGAGCCGGCGTGCACTCCGGCGACAGCATTTCCATATATCCGGCTCAGAGCATAAGTGAAACGGTTAAGGAAAAACTGGTGGAATATACAAGAAGGCTTTCCAAAGCCCTGCACGTTAAGGGAATGATCAACATTCAGTTCATTGTAAGCGGGGAGGACGTATATGTCATTGAGGTAAATCCCCGGTCTTCCCGTACCGTGCCTTATATCAGCAAGGTGACCGGAATTCCTATCGTCCCCCTGGCGACCAAAGTCATCTGCGGACATTCCATCAGGGAGCTGGGATATACCCCCGGGCTTTCGCCGGAAGCAGATTATATCGCCGTAAAAATGCCGGTATTCTCCTTCGAAAAGATTCGGGGCGCCGATGTAAGCCTTGGACCGGAGATGAAATCTACCGGAGAATGTTTAGGGATAGCAAAGACCTTTAATGAGGCTCTTTACAAGGCGTTTTCAGGAGCAGGAATCAAGCTTCCAAGGCATAAAAACATGATCATAACCGTGAAGGATTCCGATAAGGAGGAGATCATAGACATCGCCAGAAGATTCCAGGCTCAGGGATATAAGATATTTTCCACATCAGGAACGGCCAGAGTGCTTAACAGTCATGGGATAAAAGCTCTTATGGTTCGCAAGCTGGAACAGGAATCACCAAACCTTCTGGACTTAATCCTGGGCCATGAGATCGATCTGGTCATTGATACGCCGACTCAGGGAGCGGACAGAAGCAGGGATGGATTTGTAATCCGAAGAAATGCCATTGAGACCGGTGTAACAGTTTTAACTTCCTTAGATACGGCAGCGGCCTTAGTGACCAGTATGGAAAATAAAGCCAAAGAACTGACTCTGATTGATATCGCCAAAATTAAAAATAAATAAAAAATGCTGGGACAGGATAAAGCCTGTTCCAGCATTTTTATTATTGCATTGTGGATTTGACAAATTGCTTGTCAAATTCCGGGTTATAATAATAGAAGTTTTTAGGATTCAAATTGGATTTGATATTTTCAAGAGCTTCGCCAAACCGCTGGAAATGAACGATTTCCCTTTCCCGAAGGAATTTTAATGGTTCTCTTACATCGGGATTTGGTATGATCCGGATAAGGTTGTCATAGGTAGTCCTCGCTTTTTGCTCCGCTGCCAGGTCTTCGATCAAATCGGTAATGGCATCACCCTTGGACTGGAATTCACAGGCATTAAAAGGAACTCCGGCCGCAGCAGTGGGCCAAAGAGCTGTTGTATGGTCAATATAATAGGCATCGAACCCTGCGGTCTTAGCCTGTTCTACAGTTAAATTTTTCGTCAGCTGATAAATGATAGAGCAGATCATCTCCAGATGTCCAAGCTCTTCCGTACCAATATCTGTTAAAAGTCCCCCAACTTCCTTGCATGGCATGGAATATCTTTGGGAAAGATAACGCATGGAAGCCGCCAGCTCTCCATCAGGTCCGCCAAACTGGCTGATGATGAGAGAGGCTGTTTTCGGGCATGTTTCTTTGATGTTTACAGGGAACTGCAATCTTTTTTCGTAATTCCACATTATAAGTTACCTCCTTCCCAAGGCAATGGGCCGTCTACCCAGGTAAAATGCTTTTGACCCGCATATTTTGTATTAGTTTCTGTTTTGTTGTTGGTATCAGGGCAGACACAGTTTATGGTAAGAGGTTCAAAGTTTTCCGCATAGGTTTTTAAAAGCTGTTTTCTTTGTTCCATGGCCTGCTTAAAGGCTGTTAATGCATTTTCATCCACAGGATGAGTATCCAAATACAATGTTAAATCATTAACAGTAAAGCTTACTTCAGTGATCTGCTTTAAAAGAGTTTTTTGATCTGCCATTACTGTTCACCTCCCGTTACATAAAAAGGAAGATTGAGGGATGGAAAAATAGTCCCATGTTTTAAAGCTGTCTGAGGATCATAAGGTTGTTCCCAGGGCTGCATGGGAATTGTAGCAATACCCAGTTGAACTGTTTTTGTTGGCGTAGCAAGATTGGCCTTTGTCGTGCCGCATTCACATGAATTCATACTAACACTCCTTTCTGCTTTCCTGCCCAATCTTTCAGGGCAAAGGTGTTTCATTGATTCATTGAGCTTTCTTTTTTAGTATGGTTGAAACAAAATAAAATACGTTACAAAAATTCTCCCATTTTAACCACTGTAATGATATTGTAATAATTAGAAAAATGAAATATAATGGAAAAGCAGAATCGAATTGACAGAAAAAAAGAAAATTAAAAAGACGGGAGAGCAGAGTGTTGAGTGACAAGAAATTTGCAGTATTGATTGATTCGGATAATATCTCCGCAAAGTATATTACAAGTATTCTGGATGAAATGACCCGCTACGGTGTTATTACTTACAAAAGGATCTACGGGGATTGGACGAGCTCCCAGATGGGAAAATGGAAAATGGAGCTTTTGGAGAATTCGATCACCCCAATCCAGCAATTCTCCAATACCGTAGGAAAGAATGCAACCGATTCAGCCCTTATTATTGATGCTATGGACTTGCTCTACACGGACAATGTAGATGGATTCTGCATCGTATCCAGTGACAGCGATTTCACCCGCTTAGCCAGCAGACTTCGGGAGTCCGGCAAGGAAGTCATCGGAATGGGAGAGGATAAGACTCCCAAATCGTTCCGGGCGGCCTGCACGGTTTTCACCAATCTTGAGGTCCTCCTTGATCAGGAAGAGGATGGTACAGGAGGAGGCGCCATAGGAAAAGAGGTGATCGAACAGGATATCACTTCGATTCTTTTAGAAAATGAAGATAAAAATAAGGCAACCGGCCTGGGAGAGATCGGCAACCGCCTTGTGAAAAAATACTCTGATTTTGATGTAAGAAACTACGGCTACAGCTCCCTGTCTAAATTTTTGGAGGAAATGGGCGGCTTTGAGCTAAGAAAATCCAATAATGTGGTAACTGTTCGGATGAAGGATAACCGCACCAAAAAGCAGGAACTGGATGATTTTGCAGTGGGACTGGTTAAGGGAAGCGGAAAGAACGGTATGGAACTGGCGGCTCTGGGAAATGGCATACACCGGAAATTTGCTGATTTCAAGGTAAAGGATTACGGGTACTCCACCTTCTCAAAATTTGTCAACAGCATTGGACAACTAGAGGTCCGGGAGAATAAAAACAATAATAAGACAGTGTATTTGAAAAAAGAAGATTAAAGGAAGCCGGCCAGGAAAATGGGATCCACGGGATCCATGTTTCCTGGCCGGCTTATTTCTATAAGAAGTGATCCCGGCTTTACCAGATTCCAAGGATCACTTGAAGGACCAGACTTACCACAGAAATTCCAAGCCAGCAGCAAAAACCTAATAGAAGAGGCTTTTTGCCCGTCCGTATCAGCTTGACCAGGTCCGTATTGGTCCCGATGGCTCCCATAGCCATGATAATAAAAAGCTTGCTTAAGTCTTTTAATGAACCGGTAACGCCTGCAGGTATAGGAAAAACGGTAGTAATGATAGAAGCCAGCAGGAAAAAGAGTACAAAGGACGGAAACACTTTCTTAATGGAGATGGAGCGTTCGGAAGCCTTCTTCTCTTTTCCGGTCTGGTAACATGCTAAAAACAGTGTAATAGGAATGATGGCCAGGGTTCTGGTCAGCTTTACTATGGTAGCTGCTTCCAGGGTGTTGCTGCCGTGCATGCCATCCCAGGCGGATGCGGCGGCCGTCACGGAAGAGGTATCATTAATAGCGGTTCCTGCAAACAGTCCAAAGCCTTCATTCGAAAGCCCTAATGCTGAGCCTAATGCCGGAAAGAGCAGGGCGGCAATGATGTTGAAAAAAAAGATAACGGAAATGGACTGAGCGATCTCATCGTCATCGGCGTCAATAACAGGAGCAGTTGCGGCAATGGCGGAGCCCCCGCAGATGGACGAGCCCACGCCAATTAATATGGAAGTTTTGCCGGGAAGCTTCAGTGCCCGGGAAAGTATGAATGCAATCACCAGGGAAGTGGAGATGGTTGCAAGGATGATGGGAAGGGCTTCCCTTCCCTTTTGAAGAACTGTGGTCAGGTTCATGGAGAAGCCCAGGAGAATCACAGCGTATTGCAGGATTTTTTTAGAAGTAAAAGCTGCTCCCGGCCGTAAAAAATCCTTTCCTTTTATAAAGGGGGCCATTGCCATGCCCATAAGGATGGCAAACACAGGGCCGCCGATGACTGGAAAGGCTTTTCCCAAAAACCATGCGGGAGCAGATATCATAAGGCAAAGTAGAACGCCTGGGGCGTATTTTTTCATTAGTAAAATCCTCCTTTTTGATTTGGCTTAATTATATTTGAAAATAACAATAAAATAAAATTATTTATATTTATTAAACCATAAAAATATGTTATGGTTAATGGAACAAACAAAAGGAGACGATAACTCATGTTGGATTTCCGGATTGATACTTTTCTAGCGGTATGCCGTTATATGAATTTTACAAAGGCAGCCAGTGAACTTCATATCACCCAGCCTGCGGTATCCCATCATATCCATTACTTAGAGAACAAATATGGGGTCAGATTGTTTGAATACAATGGAAAAAAGGTAAATCTGACAGAGGCGGGAAAGGTCTTTTTATCTGCTGCCATAACTATGAAGGATGATGAACTTCATTTAAAGAAGATCATGGAGCTGCAATCAGGAAAAGGCGGCAGACTGGTGTTTGGTGCTACCATGACCATAGGAGAGTACGTGATGCCGGAAGCGCTGACGAGATTTCTTCATGTTTACCCAGGGACAGCGGTTCAGATGGTGGTTGGAGATACCAGAGAGCTGCTTGGGAAATTGAATGACGGGGAGATTGAATTTGCTTTGGTGGAGGGCTTTTTTCAGAAAAAAGAATATGATTTTCTGGTTTTTGCTTCGGAGCCGTTTGCTGCTGTCTGTGCGCCGGATTATCAGTTTAGCCGGAAGATCGTAAAAGTGGAGGATCTTCTGGGGGAGAGGCTATTTATCCGGGAACCTGGCTCCGGAACCAGGTATGTTTTTGAGCGGTACTTAGAAGGGAAGAATTTACTGCTCCACGATTTTACGAATTTGATGGAAATCAGCAACATTGGTGCCATGAAGCAAATGGTGGCAAAAGGGCAGGGGATCACTTTTCTTTATGAAGCTGCAGTTAAGGAGGAATTAGACAGTGGTGTTTTAAAAAGAATTTATTTGGAAGATTTTCAGCTGACTCATGATTTTACATTCATATGGAGAAAGGGGAGTATTTATAAATCCTATTACAAAGAGATGTTTGACATCCTTCATGGAAACGAAGACTGAGAGATGACATCTTTCCCACCTCGTTATGCCGAACAATGGAACATACAGACATATCCCCTCGATGTTTTAAGATATAAAAATGGCGGAAACTCCTGTAAAATGGGGGGGTCTTAAAGAGATAGGAAAAAATGAAAAAAATTGACAAAAAAGTGTTGACAATTAATACAATTAATATTATACTAATGAAGCAGTCGGGAACGAGAGAAAATAACGAGCTTCTGACCAAGAAAAGTACTGGGATCTTAGCTCAGCTGGGAGAGCATCTGCCTTACAAGCAGAGGGTCACAGGTTCGAGCCCTGTAGGTCCCATTGATAAGTGAAAGCGCTTATCCGAATTGAATATGGCGGAATAGCTCAGTTGGCCAGAGCACACGGTTCATACCCGTGGTGTCGAGAGTTCGAATCTCCCTTCCGCTACTGTTAGAACCCTGTGATTGAAAAATTACAGGGTTTTTTATATTTCGACAGGTGCGGATTCCTTTTTCTATTTTCTTATATTCATTTTTTCTGTTTTATGGTATACTTACAAATAGTAAAAGGTGGAGGGATTCCATGTACTATTTTATTGTAAACCCGAACTCACGCTGCGGACGGGGAAGAAACGTTTGGAAAAAATTGGAAAGTGTATTAAAGGCCGGGCATGTGGAATATCAGGCCTTTCTTACGGAGAAGCCTGGGGATGCCAAAAGATTTGCCAGGGAACTGACAGAAGGCTGCAGGGAATCAAGCGTTATCATAGGAGTAGGCGGAGACGGAACTGTAAATGAAATCCTTGATGGGATTTCCTTCTGCGGTTCTGTTACGTTTGGGTATATTCCGGCCGGATCCGGTAATGATCTGGCAAGAAGCTTAAAACTTCCTAAGAATCCGGTCCGATGCTTAAAGAAAATATTGCATCCCAAATATTATAAGCTCATGGATTACGGAGTTTTGTCCTATGGCGATGGGGAAATATCCCACCGCCGCTTTATGGTCAGTGCGGGGATTGGAATGGATGCGGCCGTTTGTCATAACATCCTTTATTCAAAGTCAAAGGGACTGCTCCGTAAGTTTTTCATAGGGAAGCTTATCTACATTCTCATAGGAATCAAGCAGCTGATTCTTGCTAAGCCCTCAAAAGGGTATATTCTCCTTAACGGAGTCCAGAAGATTGAGTTTAGCCACGCTTACTTTATATCCGTCCACATCCACCCTTACGAGGGCGGCGGATTTAAATTTGCACCAGATGCAAACTTTGAAGACGGGCAGTTATCGGTTTGTGTTATGAACAGCCGGAATAAAAGGAAACTGATTCCAGTGCTGATACGTTCCCTTATGGGAAGAAAGTCCTTACACAGGGGCATCAGGTTTTATACCTGTGAGGAAGTTATGATCCATATGGATCACCCAATGGCAGTTCATGTAGATGGAGAAAGCTGTTTTTGCCAAAACGATGTACAGCTTCGGTGTATTGGCAAAAAATTGCGTATGATTGTATAGAAATGTATATATTATAGAAGAAACACCCTACGGGTATACCATTATGCCCAGAACGTATGGGCAGGAAAGAGGAACACCCTGCGGGTATACCATTATGCCCAAAGAACGTGGGCAGGAAAGAGGAAAGGGAGAATTATGAGGATTGGACAGGGATATGATGTGCATAAATTAGCTGAAGGAAGAGATTTGATCCTTGGCGGCGTAAAGATTCCTTATGAAAAGGGACTTTTGGGCCACTCTGACGCAGATGTGCTGGTCCATGCAGTGATAGATGCTCTTTTAGGTGCGGCAGCTCTGGGAGATATCGGAGAACATTTCCCGGATACGGATCCTAAGTATAAAGGAGTATCCAGCATTGAACTTTTAAAGTACGTTGGCGCACTTTTGGAGGAGCAGGGATATGTGATCGAGAACATTGACGCAACTGTCATTGCACAAAAACCAAAGCTTCTTCCCTATCGGCGTTCCATGGCACAAAACATCGGGGAAGCTCTGAAGCTGACCGAAGGAAAGGTCAATGTAAAAGCTACTACAGAGGAAGGACTTGGCTTTACCGGAATGGGAGAGGGAATATCCTCACAGGCCATAGCCCTGTTAACCTCCATGGACGATTACTGTTATGATGACAGAATCATGTCTGCAGATTGTAAGGGCTGCTGCGGTGGCTGCGGGAAATAAGAAATGAATTGCGGGAAGAAACACCCTACGGGTATTCCTATATGCCCAAAAGGCGTGGGCAATAAAGAAGAAAGGAAGAGACTATGAAAATTTATAATACATTATCCAGACAAAAGGAAGAATTCGTTTCCCTGGAGCCTGGAAAGGTTCGGATGTATGTGTGCGGGCCAACCGTTTACAATTACATTCACATTGGAAATGCAAGACCCATCATCGTATTTGATACGGTTCGGAGATATTTTGAATATAAAGGTTATGAGGTTAACTTTGTATCAAACTTTACCGATATAGATGATAAGATCATTAAAAAAGCCATTGAAGAGGGTGTGGATGCAGACACCATTTCCAAGCGCTATATTGAGGAATGCAAAAAGGATATGGAAGGGCTGAATGTAAAGCCGGCAACCAGAAGCCCGCTGGCAACAGAGGAAATATGCGGTATGCTGGAAATGATCCAAAAGCTTATTGCCTCCGGTCATGCCTATGCGGCAGAAGACGGAACGGTTTATTTCCGTACCAGTTCCTTTGAGGAATATGGAAAGCTGTCCCATAAGAATCTGGATGATCTGCAGTCCGGTTTCCGTGAGATCAAGGTGACCGGTGAAGACGGAAAAGAGGATCCCACCGATTTCGTGCTTTGGAAGCCGAAAAAGGAAGGAGAACCTTTCTGGGAATCCCCATGGTGCGAAGGACGGCCTGGCTGGCATATTGAGTGCTCCGTAATGTCCAGGAAATATCTTGGGGATCAGATCGACATCCATGCAGGCGGAGAAGACTTGATCTTCCCCCATCATGAGAACGAGATCGCCCAGAGTGAGGCGGCGAATGGAAAAGAATTCGCTAAATACTGGATGCACAATGGGTTCTTAAATATTGACAATAAAAAGATGTCCAAGTCTCTGGGTAATTTTTTCACAGTCAGGGAAATCAGTGAAAAATACGATTTACAGGTGCTGCGCTTCTTTATGCTGAGTGCTCATTACAGAAGCCCTATTAATTTCAGCGCCGAATTGATGGAGTCATCAAAGAACGGATTAGATAGAATTTTAACTGCAGTCGGTAAGTTAAAGGATTTAGAGGCTTCTGCAAAGACAGAAAAACTTCTTGATCGTGAGGATAAAAATGCCGTACAGGAACTGGTTTCCAAATATGAGGCAGCCATGGATGACGACTTTAATACGGCAGATGCCATTTCTGCTATTTTTGAGCTGGTAAAATTAAGCAATTCCAACACAGATGAAAGCAGCTCGAAAGAATTTGTGACCTATTTAAAGGAAACCATAGTAAGACTGTGTGATGTTCTTGGAATCATTACGGAAAAGGAAGAAGAGATCCTGGATGACGAAATCGAAGCCATGATCGCAGGCAGGCAGCAGGCCAGAAAAGACAAGAATTTTGCACTTGCCGATGAGATCCGCGGAAAGCTTTTAGAGAAGGGGATTGTTCTGGAGGACACCAGGGAAGGTGTGAAATGGAAGAGAATATAACATCACTAGCAGCGTTTTCTGATTTTTTTAAGGATACGTTAAAACTAAAAGAAGTAGATGTGAAAACCTATTCCCCGCTGGCATTGGCATATATAGGAGATGCAGTTTATGAACTGATCGTACGTACTAAGGTGATGAACCATGGAAGCACCCAGGTGAATAATATGCATAAGAAGAGTGCAAGGCTGGTGAACGCAGGAGCGCAGGCAGAGATCATCCGCCGGCTTCTTGAAGACGAGGACTTAACTCCGGAAGAGGTGACAACATACAAACGGGGACGCAATGCAAAGGCTGTGACAACCGCGAAACACGCAACTGTTGCAGACTACAGGACTGCAACCGGATTTGAAGCCCTGTGCGGTTATCTGTATTTAAACGGCAATTTAGACCGTCTGGTCACCCTGGTAGGCAGAGGGCTTGAACGAATAGGAGAACTGGAATGATAGAGGAATTTACCATAGAGGGAAGGAATGCGGTATTAGAAGCATTCCGTTCCGGAAAAACCATTGATAAGCTGTATGTACAAAAGGGAGTCCAGGATGGCCCCATCCAGTCCATTATCAGGGAAGCGAAAAAGAAAGACACCATCATTAATTTTGTAGAAAGAGAGCGCCTGGACCAGATGTCCGAGGAAGGGCATCACCAGGGTGTTATTGCCCATGCTGCGGCTTATGAATACGCAGAGGTGGAAGATATACTAAAGGCAGCAAAAGAAAAGGGAGAACCTCCTTTCCTCTTTCTGCTCGACGGGATTGAAGACCCTCACAATCTGGGGGCGATCATCCGTACGGCAAATTTAGCAGGAGCCCATGGGGTTATCATCCCCAAGCGCCGGGCCGTTGGGCTTACGGCAACGGTTGCAAAGACTTCGGCAGGGGCGCTTAATTATACGCCTGTGGCTAAGGTTACCAATCTCACAGCTACCATGGAAGACTTAAAGAAAAAGGGGATGTGGTTTGTCTGTGCCGATATGGATGGAGAACTCATGTACCGGCTTGATCTAAAGGGACCCATCGGCCTTGTGATCGGCAGCGAAGGAAGCGGCGTGGGAAAATTGGTCAAAGAAACCTGTGATATGGTGGCATCCATTCCCATGAAGGGGGATATTGATTCTCTGAATGCTTCTGTTGCTGCAGGTGTGCTGGCCTATGAGATCGTAAGACAACGTTTGGGATAATAGATGAGGGGTGATGATCATAAAAAAGAATGGTACGGCAATGGCGGCTGCCTGCGCAGCGATCCTGTTTACTTTCAGCGGCTTTGTTTCAGCTGGTAATATTGCTGCGGCGGACAGCACAGAAGAAAGCATTGAGTGGAAGACCGTAGTGAATATTGGGGATGAAGCGGTTCCCCTTTATTCAAAGCCTTCCGGGAGCAAGGTGAAAATCCCTCAGGCTCCGGGAACGGTTACCTATGGAAACGGTACTGTATTGGTAGATGCGTCCAACGCCAATCATGGTTATGCGATGGTCCAGTATAGCGGAAATTCATCTAAGATAAAAGTCCAGGTTTTAAAAAGCGGAGGAGAGACCTATTCCTATGATTTAAATGCCAGATCTGCCTATGAGGTATTTCCTCTGACAGAAGGAAACGGAAAATATACGCTCCGGGTTTTAGAGCAGGTACAGGGGAACCAGTACGCCATAAAATCCAGCAGTGATATCAATGTAACACTTACAGACCAGTTTGAGCCGTTCCTTTACCCCAATCAATATGTGAATTTTTCCGCCGGAAGTGCGGTGGTGAAAAAGGGGGAGGAGCTTGCGGCTTCTGCACCTGATGCCATTGGAGTTGTGACCAATGTTTATAATTTTGTTGTAAAGAATTTTACCTATGATACGGCACTGGCAAGCTCTGTCCAGTCCGGCTATCTGCCTGATGTGGATCAGGTGCTGTCTCAGAAAAAGGGAATTTGTTTTGACTATGCGGCAGTTATGACTGCCATGCTGCGTTCCCAGAATATCCCCACAAAGCTTGTGGTGGGTTATACAGGCAGCCTGTATCATGCCTGGGTCAATGTTTATATTGAAGGCCAGGGCTGGGTGGATAATATCATCTATTTTGACGGATATGACTGGAAGCTTATGGACCCGACGTTTGCATCCTCCGGAGGCAGTGATCCGTCCATACAGCAATATATCACAAACAGCTCCAATTATAAGGCGAAATATACTTACTAAAGAACTTCATTTAAAGGAGATACGACAGATGAAAATGAAAGCGAAAAAGCGATATTCCGCAAGGGAACTTTCCGCTTTCTGCCTTCAAATATCAATTCTTCTCCATGCTGCAATCCCTCTTGATGAGGGATTGTCTGTTATGGCGGAGGATTCTGTATGGGAGGAAGAGAAACAAATTCTCAAGCAAATGGCAGAAGAGGCTGAGCTAGGTGTTCCTTTCTCAAAAGTACTGGAGAATACAGGCCTTTATCCAGCCTATGTGATCCGGATGTCTAAGCTGGGGGAGGAGACAGGAACCCTGGACCAGATCATGGAGTCCCTGGCCGGATATTATGAAAAAGAGCATATCCTTATGAAAAACATACGAAATGCAGTTACTTACCCTATCATCATGATTTTTATGCTTCTGGTGGTTCTTCTGGTTTTATTCACCAGGGTTATGCCCATATTTGAACAAGTATACCAACAGCTGGGGGCAGAGATGTCGCCGGTTTCTCTTGCTGCAACAAGGCTTGGAGGCGTATTCTGTGCAGCGGCCCTGGTTCTTGGGATCCTTCTGGCTTTTGCAGCTGCCCTGGTATGGCTTCTTGGCAGGAAAGGGAAAAAGCTTCTGGTTGCGGAACGGCTGATTCGGTGGATTAAAAAAAGAAGCCGCATGGCTCTTGCAATATCCAACCGGCGTTTTACTGCGGTTCTGGCACTGACACTTCACAGCGGATTAGAGCTGGAAAAGGGGATGGAGTTGGCAGAGCAGCTGGTTGAGAATCAGACAGTGGAAGAAAAGATCAGACAGTGCGGGAAAGAGCTTGAGACCGGAACGGATTACTATACCGCCATGAAGAATACCGGGCTGTTTAACGGCTTCTATGCACAGATGATAAAAGTAGGAACCAGAAGCGGACAGCTGGACCGGGTCATGGAGGAAATCTCCAGAAGCTATGAAGAAGAAGCGGATACGGCTATGGAACGTATGGTCAGCCGGTTTGAACCTACGGTGGTGGCAGTGCTTGCCGTTGCAGTGGGACTGGTGCTTCTGTCTGTCATGCTTCCTCTTGTCAGTGTTTTGTCGGCGATCGGATAGGGGGAGTCTTGATGATAAAATGGAAACGATCTCCCAGAGAGGTCATCGGTCAGTTGTTCTCTTTGCTGGCCTTTGCTTGTGCAGTTGTCCTTTTTGTTTCAGGAGTTCTCATGTTCTCAAGGAAAGCTGATACAAGGGGAGCTGATACCCTTCGGGATGCCATACGCAGGGCTTCGGTGCAGTGCTATGCCATTGAAGGAAGATATCCGCCAAACGTGGAATATCTGGAAGAAAATTATGGAATACAGATTGACAGAAACCGGTATGATGTGTTTTACAGCGGCTTTGCCTCGAACTTTATGCCGGATATTACGGTCAATCCCCATGAACGATAACCGGGAGGTGGGCAAGTGAGCGGAAAAGAATACCAGAGAGGCCAGATGGCCAATGCTCTGTTTACCATACTGCTGTTCCTTGTATTTGTGCTCTGCGCTTTATTCTCGGTGCTCATCGGAGGCAAAGTCTATGAGAATATCAATGCCAGAGCAGAGAATACCTACCAAAAGGATGTAGCCTTAAGTTACATAGCCAACAAAGTAAGACAGGGGGATGAAGAAGGCAGGGTTACTCTGACAGAGATGACAGGAACCCCTGTCCTTAAGCTGGAACAGGAGATACAGGGAACGGCTTATGTGACCCTTATTTATTACCAGGATGGCAGACTGTGGGAGCTATTTACAGACGGAGAAAGCGGCCTGGGAGTAGGAGACGGAAATGAGATTCTGGAATGCAATCCGGTTTCCATGGAAATGGAGGGCAGGCTTCTGCATATAAAAACGGAGATGGAAGGCGGAGACAGTCTCTGGCTTTCTTTAAGAAGCGGAGGGGCAGATGATGAATAGAAAACACCCCTCAGGCATATTTATGATGGAGATGATTGCAGTTGTTTTTTTCTTTATCCTTTGTGCCGGCATCTGTATAAAAACATTTGTAAAAGCGGATTTCATGAGCCGGGAGGCAGCGGATTTAAATCAGGGTGTGCTGATCGCCCAGAGCGTAGCAGAGGTCTGGAAAGCGGATGGCCCGAAGGGGCTTGAAAATAGGTTTCAGGCTTATGGGCAGGAGGACGGCTCTGACGGATATGCTATGGGCTTTGATAAATCCGGCAATCCTTGTGAAAAAGAGAAGGCTGTTTTTGATGTAAAAGCAGATATTGCCGTACCGGGGCAGGCGGAAGTGACCGTAAGCAAAAACGGGAAACGAATTTTTACCCTTACGGTGACCAGACATGAGAAGCAACAATGACGGAGGTGGAACCATGGCTGAACAGGAGAATGGTTACAGGGCCAATATAGGCAGTCCTTCCCTTATACTCATATTTATAGTCATGTGCCTGATAACCTTTGGGATGCTTTCCCTTAGTACCGCCAAAAGTGAGCGGAATCTGGCAGAACGCAATGCTTCTGCAGTGACAGAGTACTACCGGGCTGACAGAGAGGGAGAGGCCTTTTATCAGATGGTTTTAAATAAGGCGGCGAAAGTCCGGGAAGAGAGCCAGGATCCTCAGGAACGGAAACAGCTTTTGGCCCGGGAACTGGGAGATGTCTATGAGCCGGATAAAGGAACCGTGACTGTAAATATCCCCATGGAACGGTCCCAGGCTCTTTCTATAGAACTGGTTTTCCCTCCGGAGGGGGAAGAAGATATCCGGATATCGAAGTGGAAGGTAATTCAGACAGAGGATATGGAAATTGATCATTCCATGCCGGTGTGGACAGGCGGGGAGACTTAAGAAACAGGAGACTGGGAGATGAAGGTAAAAGATTTGTTAAGTGCTGCTGTGGCGCAGAAAGCATCGGATATTTTCCTGGTGCCAGGCATGCCGTTTTCATATAAAATAGGAAGCAGGATCATAAATCAGAATGAAGAAAAGCTATCTTCGGCTCAAATGGAGGTATTGATCACTGAATTGTATGAGTTAGCGGGAAACAGAACCATGGAGAAGGTGCGGGAGCATGGAGATGATGATTTTTCCTTTGCCCTTCCCGGGGTTTCCAGGTTTCGCTCCAGCATATTCCGTCAGAGAGGTTCCCTTGCTGCGGTGATCCGGGTGGTGACCTTTGAGCTGCCTGATTACAGAACACTTCATATTCCGGAGGTTGTTATGGATGTTGCCAGGATGACAAAGGGATTTGTCCTGGTCACAGGGCCGGCGGGAAGCGGTAAGACTACCACCTTGGCCTGTATCATTGACAAAATCAATAATACCCGCAACTCCCATGTGATCACTCTGGAAGATCCTCTTGAATATCTGCACCGCCATAAGAAGAGCGTGGTGACTCAGAGGGAGGTAACCACAGACACGGACAGCTATGTGACCGGCCTTCGGGCGGCTCTGCGCCAGGCTCCGGATGTGATCCTTGTGGGTGAGATGAGGGATTATGAAACCATACGGATCGCCATGACAGCAGCAGAAACCGGTCATCTGGTGATTTCAACCCTGCATACGGTGGGAGCGGCCAATACCATTGACCGCATCATTGATAACTTCCCGCCAAACCAGCAGCAGCAGATCCGGATGCAGCTTTCCATGGTAGTTCAGGCCGTGGTCTCCCAGCAGCTGATCCCTGCTGTGGATGGAAGTGTCTATCCGGCATTTGAAATCATGTTTTTTAATAATGCAATCCGGAATATGATCCGAGAGTCCAAAACCCATCAGATCGATTCTGTGATCGCCACCGGTCAGGGAGAAGGTATGATTTCCATGGATACCAGTCTTTTAAATTTATATAAAGAAGGAAAGATCACAAGGGAAAACGCCATTATTTACAGCGGAAACAGTGAATTGATGGCAAAGAAAATCGATCGTGGACTGTAAGAGTGCATAGTTTGCATTTCAGGCAGATACACTATCCCTAACAATGAGAGGAGAGCGGCCGGATTATGAGAACAGATAAAAGAAAGATTGTATTAGTCGGTACAGGCATGGTCGGAATGAGTTATGCCTATTCCCTTTTGAACCAGGGAGTTTGCGATGAACTTGTTTTGATTGACATCAACCGGAAAAGAGCGGAGGGCGAGGCAATGGACTTAAACCATGGACTTGCTTTTTCTGCATCCCATATGAAGATTTATGCAGGAGAATACAAAGACTGCTCGGATGCGGACATTGTTGTGATCTGTGCAGGAGTAGCCCAGAAGTCCGGGGAGACAAGGCTTGATTTGCTGAAGCGTAATGCGGCCGTATTCAAGTCCATTGTGCAGCCGGTAACGGAGTCAGGCTTTAACGGGGTTTTCCTGGTGGCTACCAATCCGGTGGATATCATGACGAGAATTACCTATTCGCTGTCAGGCTTTAATCCCAAGCGGGTGATTGGAAGCGGCACGACTCTCGATACTGCCAGGCTCCGGTATCTGTTAGGAGATTCCTTGCGGGTGGATCCAAGAAATGTCCATGCCTATGTTATGGGAGAGCACGGAGACAGTGAGTTTGTGCCCTGGAGCCAGGCCATGATCGCTACAAAGCCCATTCTGTGCCTTTGCGAAGAGGAAGGCATGGTATGCAGGAATGAGCTGGAGCGGATCGAAGACGAGGTCCGGGGAGCAGCTTACCGGATCATTGAGGCCAAGCAGGCTACCTATTATGGGATCGGTATGGCACTCACCAGAATCACCAGGGCTATCCTGGGGGATGAAAACAGCGTTTTTACGGTATCTGCTATGCTGAGAGGAGAATACGGGCAGTCTGAGGTATACGCAGGAGTTCCCTGCATCATCAATAAGAACGGGATTCAGAGGATCATTTCCCTGTCATTAACGGATGAAGAGATGAAACAGTTTCATAATTCGTGTGATACCCTTCGGGATAGCTTTGATGGCATACTATAAAAAACAGGGGAAGAGAATAGGAAACAGTGAGCCCGTTTCCTGCTCTCTTCCTGGTTTACGGAACCTGACATAAGAATGGATTTTATGGTAATTATTTGAACTTTTTGATAATTTTTGTATTTTAGTAAAAAATTAAAATAAGCGTTGACAAACAGATTTCTCCATGCTATGATATACGAGGTTCAGCGATGAACGATAAAAGATGCTGATGTGGCACAGGTGGTAGCGCACCTCATTGGTAGTGAGGAGGTCACGGGTCCGAGTCCCGTCATCAGCTCTGAAAACAAACGGGAAGTCTTAATAAAGAGGCTTCCCGTTTTTGTCATATACAGAGGTTGAAAGAAAGATATCCTTCAGCATTAAGCTTTCAAACTGCGTACAGATATTGATGAAAAGGAGGCAAATTAATTTGGCGAAACATAAAAAGAAACGCAAAAGTCCCTGGTCCATATTCTTTCGGCCCATTAAAGTCATACTTTTCGTATTTCTGGGAGTTATGGTTTTGGGATGCCTTGCCGGCGGCATTGTATTCTTAAAATATCAGAATGAGATTATGGCCTGCAAAGAAAAAGCGGATGCCATTATGAGTAAGACGGTCAAGACTGATTTTTCCCAGCCAACGGATACGAGAATCTATGATTCTGCCGGAACTTTGATCGGAACCATCAATTCCGGTCACTATGAATATGTCCCGATTTCAGGGATCAGCAAGAACCTTCAGAATGCCTATGTAGCCCAGGAGGACAGAAGATTTTATAAGCATCATGGCATCGACTACAAGGGGTTAATGCGTGCAGGTGTCGTATACTTAAAAAATAAAGGGAAAGCCACCCAGGGAGGAAGCACCATCACCCAGCAGGTGATTAAGAATACCTATCTGACCCAGGAGAAGACGATCCAGAGAAAGCTGACCGAATTTTTTGCAGCGCCCCGCATGGAGAATAAGTATTCCAAGTCAGACATCCTGGAGTTTTACTGCAACACCAATTTCTTTGCTAACCGGTGTTACGGCGTATCTGAGGCCAGCCGCTATTATTTTGATAAGGAAGCAAAGGATTTAACCGTGTGGGAGGCGGCTACCTTAGCGGGAATCAGCAATAATCCGTCAAAGTATGATCCGGTGGCTCATCCGGAAAACGCAACGTGGAAGAGGAACCAGATCATTGATAATATGGCTCTCTGTAAGTTTATTACGGAAGAGGAAAAGGAAAACGCCAAGGCTCAGCCTATGACCGTTGCTAAGATCTATGAGCCGGGAACAAAGGAAAATTATCTGACAAGCTATGCCATACACTGCGCTGCTTTGGAATTAATGAAGAACGAAGATTTTGTTTTCCAGTATATTTTTAATAACCAGGCTTCTTATGATTCTTATAGAGAACAGTACCAGGAACTTTATCAGGCAAAGAGCGATATGATCCGGAACGGAGGCTTTGAAATACATACCAGCCTGGAGACACCTATCCAAAACTCCTTGCAGGAGATTATTGACAACCGGCTGAAAGGTTTTACGGATCTGCAGGAGAATGGAAAATTAGCCTTACAGGGGGCAGCGGTATGCATTGATAACCAGACCGGATATGTGGTTGCCATTGTGGGCGGCCGGGGTACGGATGATGAGTACAACCGGGGATTTTTAAGCAAGCGCCAGCCAGGGTCTACCATAAAACCGCTGATCGATTATGCTCCTGCTTTTGAAACCGGATATTATTATCCCTCCAGACTGGTAAATGACCATCTGTTTGATAAAGGGCCCAAAAACAGCGGAGGAAAATATTTTGGCAATATTTCCGTAAGAGAGGCATTGAACCGAAGTCTTAATACGGTGGCCTGGCAGGTGCTGGGAGACATCGGTGTTGACAAAGGCATAAGCTATCTGGGAAAGATGCATTTTGCAGGCATAAGCTATCTGGATAACGGAAACAGCAGTATGAGCATCGGCGGCTTTACGGAAGGTGCCAGAGTTGTGGATATGGCAAGGGGATACTCCGTTTTGGCGAACAACGGGCTGTACAGCAATAAAACATGTATCGTCAGCTTAGAAAGCCAGTATGACGGCGAGATATACAATGGAAACCAGGCGGATGAAAGGATATTTACGGATGATACCGCTTACATGATCACCGATGTGTTAAAGGGGACGCTGGATAAGCCTTACGGAACAGGCAATGGCCTGGGGCTTGGAGTTCCGGCCGCGGGAAAGACCGGAACCACCAACAGCAATAAAGATACCTGGTTTTGCGGGTATACAAAGCATTACACAACAGCTGTCTGGGTAGGATATGATACTCCAAAGGCCATGCCCGGAGTTTACGGTAAAACCTATTCGGGAAAGATCTGGCAGGAATTTATGACCAGGATAAACGATGGCCTTCCGGTTCTGGATTGGGATATGCCGGCAACTGTTTCCTTTAGGAATGTGGATTCCACAGGGGAAAAAACTGACGCTGAAACAGGAAGAAAGGATCTGTTTTCTTCTGTTGCAGAACAAGCGGCCAAAGCCAATGGAAGTAAATGGAAGGAAGAGGAAGAGCGTAAAAAGCAGGAGGCCCAGGCCCAGAGAGCATATGAGGCGTCCCAGGAGGCCATGCAGGCGGTGGAGCAGACAGTTTCTGCCCTTCAGTCACTGATCGGGGAATTATCTGCACTGAGTCACAGGGACAGCTCTACAGAGGAAACCATAAGTACTGCCTACAGCCTTTTGGACCAGCTGGCTGGCACTGAATATTATGACGGATTAAAGACTCAGCTTGATGAGGCTGCAAACCATGCCGCATCCCTGCCCTGGCAGGAGGAATCTTCCGGGAAGCCCCAGGAGATCGGTCCGGGAGTCACCAAGCCGAAGGAAACGATTCCGCCGGTATTTCCGGGGGATATGGATTCAGACGAGGATTATGCTCCCGGCTTTGGTCCGGGAGGCCCTGATTCCGGTGCACAGGCAGTAGGGCCGGGTATGGAATAATTGCTTTGGAAAATTACGCGAAATCATTGTTTTTTCCAGTGGTTCGTTATATAATGGACTACGTGGCTTTGGCGTGACTTCCTTTAACCGGCCCAAACGAGAAAGAAGATATAGGAGTGTGTTCACAATGAGTAAAATAAGAACAAGATACGCACCGAGTCCTACGGGCCGTATGCACGTAGGAAATTTAAGAACTGCATTGTATGCTTATCTGATTGCTAAACATGAGGACGGCGATTTTCTGCTCCGCATTGAAGATACAGATCAGGAACGTTATGTGGAAGGTGCTGTCGAGATCATTTATAGAACCTTAAAAGAGACCGGGCTTATCCATGACGAAGGTCCGGACAAGGATGGCGGCGTGGGCCCCTATGTACAGAGTGAGCGCCAGGCTTCCGGTATTTATTTGGAATATGCGAAAAAGCTTGTTGAAGAAGGAGAAGCATATTACTGCTTCTGTACTCAGGAGAGGCTGGATTCTCTTAAAAAGACCGTGGATGGCCAGGAGATCATGACTTACGATAAGCATTGCCTCCACCTTTCCAAAGAAGAGGTTAAAGCCAATCTGGAGGCAGGTATGCCTTATGTCATCCGCCAGAACAATCCTACGGATGGATCGACTTCCTTCCATGATGAGATATACGGAGATATTTCCGTGGATAACTCAGAGTTAGATGATATGGTACTCATCAAATCCGACGGATATCCAACTTATAATTTTGCAAACGTAGTAGATGATCATCTCATGGGAATTACCCATGTAGTGAGAGGGAACGAATATTTATCCTCTTCTCCAAAGTATAACCGTCTTTATGCCGCATTTGGCTGGGACGTTCCGGTATATGTGCACTGTCCGCTGATTACCAACGAGGAGCACAAGAAGCTTAGTAAAAGAAGCGGCCATTCCTCTTATGAGGATCTGATCATGCAGGGCTTCATTTCTGAGGCTGTTGTGAATTACGTTGCTCTTCTGGGCTGGTCCCCGGTGGGCAACCAGGAGATTTTCTCCCTGGATGATTTAATAAAGGAATTTGACTTCCGCAATATCAGCAAATCCCCGGCAGTTTTTGATATGACCAAGCTGCGGTGGATGAATAGTGAATATATGAAATCCATGGACTTTAAACGTTTTTATCAGCTTGCAGAGCCTTATCTGAAGGCTGTTGTTAAGAAGGATTTAGACTTAAAGAAGATTGCAGCCATGGTAAAAACAAGAATTGAAGTTTTTCCGGATATTGCAGACCATATTGATTTCTTTGAGACTTTGCCGGAATACGATACTGCCATGTATACCAATAAGAAGATGAAGACAGGCAGCGAATCCTCCCTTGACTTATTAAAGGAAGTACTTCCAATTCTGGAAGCTCAGGAGGATTACAGCAATGATGCTCTGTATGAAACGCTTTCAAAGTATGTTTCCGAAAAAGGGTATAAAACCGGTTTTGTTATGTGGCCCATCCGCACCGCAGTTTCAGGAAAGCAGATGACTCCCGCAGGCGCTACTGAGATTATGGAGGTCCTTGGAAAAGAGGAGACCCTTATGAGAATAAGAAAGGGAATCCAGCTTTTAAGCAATGGAGCGTGTTAAATGATAATTGCAGAAGCAGAGGCTCCGGATGTGACCGGGCCTCTGCTTTTGTTTTGACTTGACGGGACTGCACGCTAAAATGATGACTGGAATCCTGCTTAAGGCATGATTCCTAAAACGGAGGAAAACATGAAGGAACAGGTCACATATGAGGGAGCCCAGAAGGAGGCAATCCTTCACCACAAAGGTCCCATGCTGGTCCTTGCAGGGCCAGGTTCAGGAAAGACCTTTACCATCACCCACCGGATATGCCATTTAATTGAAACATACGGTGTGGATCCGTCAAATATCCTGGTCATCACCTTTACCAAAGCAGCTGCCAGGGAGATGAAGGAACGTTTTGAAAGCCTTGTGGACGGCAGGCCGTCTGCAATCAGCTTTGGAACCTTTCATGCCATATTTTTCCGGATCTTAAAGTTTGCCTACCGGTACGATGCCCGAAGCATTGTAAGGGAAGAGCAGAAGATCCAGTACATAAAGGAAGCCATGGATAAGAACCAGGTAGAGGTGGAGGATGAGGCGGAATTCGTGACTTCTATCCTGTCGGAAATCAGCTCTGTAAAAGGCGAGATGATTGACTTGGATCATTATTATTCCAAAAACTGCTCTGAGGAAATATTCAAACAGCTTTATCTTACATATGAGGACCGGCTTCGTAAGGCCAATCTCATTGATTTTGACGATATGATGGTGATGTGCTATGAACTATTTGTCCAGAGGAAGGACATCCTGGAAGCATGGCAGAAAAAGTACCAGTATATCCTGGTGGATGAGTTTCAGGATATTAACCGGGTTCAGTATGAAATTGTCCGGATGCTGGCCGCGCCGGAAAACAATCTGTTTATCGTAGGGGATGATGACCAGTCCATCTATCGTTTCCGGGGAGCAAAACCTGAAATTATGCTGGGCTTTGAAAAGGATTATCAGGGAGCAAAAAAGGTTCTTTTAAATATCAATTTCCGAAGCACCAGAGAAATCGTAGAGTCTGCCGGAAAGCTGATCGCTCACAATGAGATGCGTTTTCCCAAAAAGATCACGACTAAAAAAGGACATGGAAAGCCGGTTGTTACAAGAGTATGGCAGGATCCGCAGGAGGAAACCTTAGAGATTGTCCAGGAAATCATGGCTTATGCAAAAGCCGGGTTTGCCTGGCAGGAGATTGCAGTCCTTTACCGGACGAATCTGGGCCCCAGGCTCTTAATCGAAAAGTTCATGGAATATAACATCCCCTTCTCCATGAAGGATTCCGTTCCCAACCTATACGACCATTGGATTGCAAAAAACATAATTTCCTATATCCAGGCAGCGTCCGGAGATTTATCCAGGGCCAATGTGCTCCAGATTGTCAACCGGCCGAATCGCTATATCAGCCGGGATGCGGTGGAAAATAATCCGGTAAACTGGGAATCGGTAAAATCCTTTTATCAGGACAGGGGCTGGATGGTGGAACGGGTGGAACAGCTGGAATACGATTTAAAGATGATAAGGAATATGGCGCCTGTGGCTGCAGTAAACTATATCCGTAAAGCAGTGGGATATGACGATTACATTCGGGAATACGCCCAGTACCGGAGGATGAAGCCGGAGGAGCTTTTGGAGGTTTTGGATCAGCTTCAGGAGAGCGCAGCCGGTTATCCCACTGCAGAGGAATGGTTCCGTCATATGAAGGAATATGGAGAGGAATTAAAAACTCAGGCCCAGTTAAGGGAAGGAAATTCCCAGGGGGTCGCCCTTATGACCATGCACAGCTCCAAGGGCCTGGAATACCGGATCGTCTACATTCTGGACGCCAATGAAGGCGTGACGCCTCACCAGAAAGCAGTGCTCCCCGCCGATTTGGAAGAGGAACGGCGGATGTTTTACGTAGCCATGACAAGGTCTAAGGAACGGCTTCACGTCAATTATGTGCGGGAGAGATACAGCAAAAAGCAGGAAGTTTCCCGTTTTGTCCGGGAATATCTGGAACGGGAATGACAGGGGCAGCATTAAGGAAGGAGAAAGAAATATGAAATCCTGTATACACATATACTGCGGGGATGGGAAAGGAAAAACCACAGCTGCCATAGGACTGGCTGTACGTGCCTGCGGCAGCGGGAAACGGGTTCTCATTACCCGTTTCTTAAAAACCGATCATTCCGGTGAAGTGAATGCATTATGCGGGCTTGACCGTATTACGGTAACGCCCTGTGAACGAAGCTTTGGCTTTTTTTCCAGGATGTCCCCTGAGCAGAAAAAGGAAGCAGGGATCTACTATTCCAAGCTATTGGAAATGACCTTAAATAAGGCGGTGAAGGAGAATTTTGATCTGCTGGTCCTTGATGAAATCATGGCTGTATGCAATTTTGGCCTTGTAGAGGAAACGCGGGTTTTGGAATTTCTTTCTGCACGTCCGGAGGGACTTGAAGTGGTTCTCACTGGAAGAGAACCCTCAGAAAAGCTTGTAGAAATGGCAGATTATGTGTCGGAAATCAGAAAGGTGAAGCATCCGTACGACAGAGGTATTTCGGCAAGGCAGGGAATTGAATATTAACGGTAAAATCCCTTGATTTTTGCCGGATAGTTTGATAGAGTGGAAGCAGGCGACAGATGCGCCGTACAACTAGATTAAGAAAAAAGAGAGGTATCAGAATGGCACAGGATCCTAATTTAGAGCGGGATGATATGGAACCGCAGGAGGAAATGACAGTTACACTGACACTGGATGACGGATCAGAGCTGGAATGCGTAGTACTTACCATTTTCACAGCAGGCGAAAGAGATTATATTGCGCTGCTTCCTATGAATGGACCTGAAGAGGAAGAGGGAGAAGTTTATCTGTACCGTTATTCTGAGAAGGAGGATGGGCAGCCAAATCTTGAAAATATCGAAGATGACGATGAATATGAGATCGTTGCGGAAGCCTTTGACGAATTACTGGACGAAGCGGAATATGATGAGCTGGTAGGCGAAGACGAAGAATAGACAGAGGAAAAGCCGGGGCGGTCCTTATAGGGACTGGTCCCGGTTTTAAGATTATCAGTAATATGTGATTTTGAAACCTTACAGATCATAGACACTACAAATAATAGAAGCATATACAGCGAGTATTGCAATCTATCAAAGTTGCATACGATATACTACTATAATTGTATCTATGGAAGTGAGGGATAGCTGTATGGACAACGAGGCGGTACTTAAGAAAATCGAGGAAATCAACAGAAGCAAAGAGTGGTCTATGTACAGGTTATCAAAAGAAAGCGGGATCGCTCAGTCTACATTGTCCAGTTTATTTGGAAGAAGAGCCAATATCAGCCTGCCGAAACTAGGCAGGATCTGCAGGGCGTTTGGTCTTAAAATGTCGGATTTCTTTACCCTGTTGGAGGAAGAGGCAGATGACGGGGAATCTGGCCAGAATGATTATGAAATCATTGAGATGGTTCAGAAGGCGGCGATGCTTTCAAAGAATAACAGGCGGCTTTTAAGGTCCATGGTTATTGTAATGGAAGAACTGGAAAGAGAAAATAGAAGCAAAGGAGAACGGTAATATGGAGAAAGTTGTTGATGCCAGAGGTCTGACATGCCCACAGCCGGTTATTAAGGCAAAAGAGGCATTAAAGGGTATGGAAAAGGGGTTATTAAAAGTCCTTGTGGACAATGAAATTGCAGTTCAGAATGTAATGAAGCTGGGGAATTATGAGGGTGTTTCTCCTGTTTCAGAGAAAAAAGCGGAAGGGGAATTTGAGATCCTGTTCCACGTAAACAGACAATCCGGCGATACAGAAGAAACCGTAATAGAGGAAGAATGCATTCCGGATTCCAGAAAAAAGGGTCTTGTAGCGGTGCTTTCATCGGATCAGATGGGAGGAGGCAATGAAGAGCTTGGGCGCATTCTGATGAAGGGATTTGTTTATGCCCTTACCCAGCTGGAAGAACTCCCCGAAACGGTCCTCCTCTACAATGGAGGAGCAAGATTATCCGTGGAAGGCTCCCAGTCCCTGGAGGATTTAAAGAACTTAGAAGCACAGGGAGTGGAAATCCTTACCTGCGGAACCTGCTTAAATTATTATGAGTTATCAGACAAGCTGAAGGTTGGCTCAGTAACCAATATGTATGAAATTGCGGAAAAAATGGCAGGAGCCCGTCTGGTGATCCGGCCTTAACCACCATCGGTTTCATGGGCTTTGGATATTTTTTATTGACAAAGCAGGTGGTTTCGTTTTATAATTCATTCAGTTATTTTTAAATCTGGCATGGCACCAGAAAAGTGGAAGTGCCCGTAAGAAAATTTCTTTCTTCCGGGCACTTTCCTTTTTTATCATATTTTATCATAATCGATCGTATCTCCACCTGTTTTTTGGAGTCTGGACCCTGCGGTAAAGCCTTTGGAGCAGATAGGTACAGGAGAGGATGAAAAATATTTCCAGCACTGTACTTACGATTCCAGTAAGGAAAAATAAAAAGGCGGACAATACTGTAACCACCAGTAAGCAATGCAGATAGGGCCGGTAAACTTCCTGATTCATGCAGTAAAGCTTCCAGACGATCATATACAGGCAGATAAGAAGAGAAATAGATGCCAAAAAGGATAAAATAACATGGAAGACCGCATGAAGAGGCTGTGAGTCCGGCAGATAAGGCGTGATGACTGCCAGAACCAGAAGCAAAAGGGCAGTGATGCTCATTACGGTTTCTTTTCTGTTTCGGGGAAGTCCGCGTATGATCCGCTTTAAAATATAATAAAAGTACGTTCCTATGATGATACCCCATAGGAGAAACAGATTTTTTCTGGAGGACAGATTTCCTAACACGGAAAAATTTAATGAGAACCAGTCGGTTCCCCAGGCAAACAGAATGGTATATATGGGTATAATGAAGTAAGCAGTAATGGTTAATAGAGACATAAGGCACCTCCGGTCATTCATCTCTTATAGTTTGGCACTTACTTCGGAAAATAATAATAAACAAGTGTTATTTTTATATAAAATTTAATTTCAGAGGAAAAACAATGATTCAATTACCGGATGAGTTCAGGGAAAAAATGAAACGGCTTCTAGGAGCGGAGTATGCTTCTTTTATTGAAAGCTATGATAAGGAGCGGGTACAGGGCTTAAGGGTAAACCCCTTAAAGATTTCCAGAGAGAAATTTAATGAGATCTGCCCATTCCATCTGGAAAAGATTCCATGGGCAGCAGAAGGGTATTACTACCAGGCGGCCGAACGGCCAGGTAAGCATCCATACCATGAGGCAGGTCTTTATTATATCCAGGAGCCGAGCGCCATGGCCGTTGTGGAGCTGTTAGATCCAAAGCCCGGAGAGAAGATCCTTGACTTATGCGCTGCCCCAGGAGGAAAAACCACTCATATTGCAGGGCGGATGCAGGGAAAAGGCTTTCTTCTAAGCAATGAGATCCATCCTGCCAGGGCAAGAATTCTTTCCCAAAACGTAGAACGCCTTGGAATCGGAAATGCGGTTGTATCAAACGAGGATTCCGGGAGCCTGTCTCTTCGGTTTCCCGGTTTTTTTGACAGGATTGTGGTGGATGCTCCCTGTTCCGGGGAAGGGATGTTCCGCAAGGATGAGGCGGCCAGACTGGAATGGACGCCTGGGCATGTAAGAGCCTGCGCGGCCCGTCAGGAAGAGATCCTTTCCAATGCAGCGGTCATGTTAAAGCCCGGCGGAACCATCGTTTATTCCACCTGCACCTTTTCTCCGGAGGAAAATGAACAGGCCATAGAAGGATTTCTTTTTACTCATCCCGATTTTTCCATCGCAGATGCAGGAACGCGTCCAGGTCTTTATCCGGGCCGGCCGGAATGGAGCAAATCCGGTATGGCAGAATTAGAAAAGACCTTCCGCATCTGGCCTGATAAGTCAGAAGGGGAAGGCCATTACCTGGCAGTATTAAAAAAGTGCGAAGATGGGATTTCTGAAAAAAGGCAGTCTAAGCCGGAGTACAGCAGCGACAAATCCGTGAAAAAAGAAGTAGAAATGTTTTTAAAAGACCTTCTGGTAAATCCTGCCCCATTGCTTCTTCGTAAGGAATATATTCTCTTTGGGGACCAGCTGTATCTGATCCCGCCGGAAATGGTTGATTGTAAGGGAATGAAAATCATTCGTCCGGGGCTTCACCTGGGAACTGTGAAAAAGAACCGGTTTGAGCCCTCTCATGGCTTTGCTCTTTTCCTTAAAAAGGAAGAGGTAAACCGTTTCATCGACCTGCCGGCTGACGGAGAGGAAATTATAAAATATTTAAAGGGAGAAACTCTGGCGGGTGAGACTTCCCTTACTCTTGGCAATAAAAAAGGCTGGGTGCTTGTTAATACCGACGGATATTCCATTGGATTTGCCAAGCTGGCCGGGGGAATTCTTAAAAATCATTATCCCAAAGGCCTTCGGTGGATGTGACCCCAAGAAACTGCATGTCCTCAGGAAGGGGTGCCTCAAAAGAAAGAGGCTCCTTTTTGATTGGGTGAAGGAAATCCAGCCGGAAGGAATGCAGGGCCTGACGGGTAATGTAACGGTAGTCCGGATGATAAAGGAAATCTCCTGGCAGGGGATGACCGATGGATTTTAAATGGACCCGGATCTGGTGGGTGCGGCCGGTTTCCAGGCAAAGACCTGCAAGGGAATGCCCTGTCGCAGGGTCATAATAAAACCGTTTATAATGAGTGCGCGCCTCTTCCCCATTGACCTGGTCCACACACCGTTCAATGGTGGAGCCGTCTACCCGGGCAATCGGGGCATCTATGGTTCCTTCTAAAGGAAGCTCTCCCTGGACAACCGCAAGGTAACGGCGGTGAAGCTCTCTTTTTTTCACCATATCCGAAAGAATGCAGGCGCTTAAAGGATTTTTTGCCACCACCAAAAGTCCGGTGGTATCCCGGTCAAGGCGGTTGACTGCCCGGTAGATAAATGCCTCATTCTTTTCCTCAAAATAATAGGCGATCCCGTTAGCCAGGGTATGATCAAAGTTCCCCTGGGACGGATGAATGGGGACACCGGCTTCCTTGTTAATGACCAGGATATGCTCATCCTCGTACTGGATATGGATCGGCATGGGAGTGGGAACAATATTCTTGGAACTTTCCTCTTCGCAGATAAAAATGGATAACAGCTCGCCGGGCTTAAGGGCATGTGTTGTATAGACTGGCTCTCCTCCCACCGTGATTCCATCTGCTCTGTTCCGAAGCTGTCTTATGAGGCTCTGGGAGTATCCCAGATTTAATAAATACTGCTTTACAGTCATATCTTCAAAGGTTTGTGTTATGGTATAATTCATAGTCATTTTCATAAACCGATTCTAACATGGCGGGTGGTGATTGACAAGGAGAATCTATGGGTTATAATTAGCTGGTAGAAAATGAAAGTGGGGTTTTGATTATGTTAGATCAGGATATTTATGAAGCATTGGAAAAGGAATTAGAAAGAAACCACATTAGGGAAGATGTGGACGAAGTTCTGCTGGATTTAGCGGAAGCGCTTGCGGACAGGGGAATTATGGATAAAGAACTGGTTTTGACGGAATCCTATGGTAAGACACAGATTCAGGTGACCGGAATCTGCTCCGAAGAGGAGGGGGAAGTGAACATCCTCATGAAGCAGGTGCGGATCGGAAAAAAAGAATTTGAAATTAATGATTATTTTCTATAAGGAGATAACAGGGCGGAAGAAATGGAGGCAGCACACTCATGATGACAATCAAACAGGAATATTCGCCAAAGGAGCTGGGGATCGATCTTCTGTGTGATTTGGCGGGAGCAATTTTATTTAATATTGGAATCTATAATTTTGCAGTAAATGCGGAGTTCGCTCCCGTTGGAGTATCTGGTATCGCACTGATTCTGCGCTATCTGTTCGGCCTGCCAATGGGCATTACCAGCATAGTCTTAAACATTCCCATTGTGTTAGTCAGTTACAGGCTTTTGGGAAGGCGGTTTTTGCTTCGTTCCATGAAGAGCATGATCATCTTTGCCCTTGTCCTGGACTATGTAGTTCCTTATCTGCCGGTTTATCAGGGAAATCCTCTGTATGCTTCTGCCTGCACCGGAATCTTTTCCGGCCTGGGGTTAACCATCGTCTATTTAAGAAACTGCTCCACAGGAGGTACGGACTTTCTGGTCATGGCAATCCGGAAGATTTTCCCTCACCTGACCATCGGGCAGATATCCCTTGTGGTGGATGCAGTGGTAATCATCGCCGGTGGACTGGTATTCCGTAATTTGGATGCGGTCATCCTGGGCATGCTTTCTACCATCGTAACCACCATGGTGATCGACAAGATCATGTATGGCCTGGGAGCCGGAAAACTGGTTTTTGTGGTTACCTCCCATGCAGAAGAGGCGGCTCAGAGAATCGAGGAAAATACCGGACGTGGCTGCACCTTTCTACAGGGCCAGGGTTCTTATTCCCTGGATGAAAAGAAGGTGATCATGTGTGCCTGCAATAACAGCCAGGTGGTGCCCATCCGCCGTGCGATTCATGAAACAGACAAAGATGCTTTTCTCATCATCACGGATTCCAATGAGGTTTACGGCGAAGGGTTTAAAGCCATTGGAGGCCAGCTGTAGCCACCCCCTTATTTTATGCCGGATTTTCCCCGGCCGGATGTATGGTCCACAATTGAATCTTTTTTTAAGAAACTGGCTCTTTTAACGCTGTCAGTTCCGAATTTGCCGCGGATATGATCCACGGCTTTTTCCATTTCCTTCATCTTGCGGGCCTGCTCTGACTCAAATAGATTGAGCTGGCAATACCCCTCCTCAGAAATCTTGGTAGCTCGTACGCCGATTAGGCGAAGTGGGGTGCGGTCCCAAAGCTCCTTAAGTAAGTTACAGGCGTTTTCATAAATCACAGCCGTGGAGTCCGTAGGATTGTTTAAGGTCATCTGATGGGACTTGGTATGAAAATTCCAGTCTTTGATTTCCACACAGACACAGTCAGATAAGACATGGTCTGAACGGAGACGGGCACCCACGGTTTCGCATAGGGAAAGGAGAACCTGGCAGGCCACGTCCAAGTCGTCGATATCATGGGATAGGGTGGTACTGTTTCCGTAACCCTTGTTTAAAGGCTCCCGTTCTTCCACGGGCGAGGTATCAATGCCCATGGCATAATCATGGATCAGCAGGGCATACTTTTCCCCCAGCAAGGGTTTTAAGTGGCTTACGCTGCAAGCCGCCAGTTCCCCTATGGTGTGGATGCCGATGCCTTCCAGCTTTTTCTGGGCGGAATGGCCCACAAAAAACAGTTCCCGTATGGGAAGCGGCCACATTTTGGAAGGTATTTCATTGGCAAACAGGGTATGGCAGAGATTGGGCTTTTTAAAATCTGATGCCATTTTAGCCAGAAGTTTATTGGGAGCCACACCGACATTTACCGTAAACTTCAGTTCCCGCCAGATCCTTTCCCGTATCTGGTTTGCCACCTTAAGTGGGGGGCCGAAGAGGTGAATGGTTGAGGTCATGTCAAGAAATGCTTCGTCGATGCTGAATTTTTCAATGTCTGGAGTGTAATCCGACAAAAGCTCCATAAGCTTCCGGGATTTATCAAGGTATACGTCAAAACGGGCCGGAACAACGGTAAGGTTCGGGCACTTGCGCAGAGCCTGGCTGATGGGCTCACCGGTTATGATTCCAAATGCTTTTGCGGGCGTGGATTTTGCCAGAACGATCCCATGCCTTAAAGAGGCGTCGCCGCCTACAGCCGATGGAATGGTACGTAAATCAAGAGCGCTAAAGTCAGCTTCCAGCCGGCTGACAGATTCCCAGCTTAAAAATGCGGAGTTCACATCTATGTGAAAAATTAAGGGCTCCGTTGCCATGTCAGTCCCTCCTTTTGCATCATTTACTTAAATTTCCTTCTCTTCTTATTATACCGAAAATACGTTCGGAAAGTAAAGGGGAATAATTAAAAAACCATTGGAATAGGATAAAATAAATCCATGGGGGAGGCTCTTTCATGAGGCATGCCATAGGAATCCTGCTGGCAGCAGTGTTTGTCTTTCTTATAGGGACAGGGGCTGCCGCGGTCTGGCTGACGGGAAAAGAGGCCGTTAATGATAACACAACAGTAACAGAGGAGAAGGAAGAAAAAAACACAATGATTCAGACAAAGGATGAGCTGAATCTTTACGCCCAATCAGCAGTTTTGATGGATGCCTCAACCGGCCGCGTTTTATATGGAAAAAACGAGAATCTGGCCCGGCCCATGGCCAGTACCACAAAAATCATGACTTGCATCCTTGCCCTTGAGAGCGGGAATCTTTCTGACACGGTAACTGCCAGCCAGAATGCGGCTTCCCAGCCTAAGGTCCATTTAGGGGTCTACAAGGGAGAGACGTTTCAGTTAAAGGATTTACTATACAGCCTGATGCTGGAATCCCATAATGATGCGGCTATGATGATTGCAGAGCACATAGGAGGGAGCCAGGAGGGGTTTGCCAGGCTGATGAACCAGAAGGCCAGGGATTTAGGCTGCGAAGATACTTATTTTATCACACCCAATGGGCTGGACGCCAAAGAAGAAAAGGATGGACAGGTGAAGATCCATTCCACAACAGCCGCAGATTTAGCCAGGATTATGAATTACTGCATCGGCCAGTCTCCCAAAAAAGAGGAATTCCTTGAAATTACGGCAACAAGAAGCTATGCCTTTGCTGATCTGGAAGGAAAACGTTCTTTCTCCTGCAATAACCACAATACCCTTCTGGCCATGATGGACGGGGCATTTTCAGGAAAGACAGGGTTTACCGGAGGAGCCGGCTATTCCTATGTGGGAGCTGTCCAGGATGAGGGAAGAGTTTATACCATCGCCCTTTTAGGCTGCGGATGGCCGCCCCATAAGGCTTATAAATGGTCAGATGCACGAAAGCTGTTCCAATACGGGTTGGAACGCTATCATTACCGGAATGTATTTGAAGACGTCAGTCTTCCGGATATTCCCGTAATAGATGGGATTCCTTCCTCCGGTCGCTTAGATGAACCGGTCCTCTTATCCTGCAGCATAGGCGGGGAGGAAGAAAAGAGCTTAAACCTCCTTTTGGCGGATGAGGAAGAGGTCACGGTACAGACTGAGATTCCCAAGGAATTAAATGCTCCGGTACGTAAGGGGCAGACGGTGGGGACCGTCACTTACCGTTTAAACGGAGAGGTCGTAAAAAGCTATCCGGTATATCTGACGGCCGGAGCTGACCGACTGTCAACGGCCTGGTGTATAAAAAATATTTTCCATAAATACTTATCCATGCCTGGAGTTATGGGGCTTATCCCTAACTGACCGAATACATAAAAGAATGAGGCGTAAGGAAACATTAGCGTTCCCTTACGCCTCATTTTTGTTCTTTATTAACAGCAATCCGAATTACATTCCGGTTTAAAGGAGATACTGATATTTCAAAGGGCTTCCTGACAAAAACGGCAGAAAATAAATTGTATAAAACATCGGCACATGGTATATTAAGAGTGTTTGTTTATACAAGGAAAGGAAATTACAAAAGTATGAATATGAAAAAGATCGCAGCAGTGCTTGTGGGCAATACCATTTATGCTCTGGCCGTATCCTTGTTTATTCTGCCGGGGGGACTGATCACAGGCGGAACGACCGGACTTGCTTTGGTGGCCCATCTCCAGTTTGGCATTCCCGTAGCTGCCTTTGTCGGAGCCTTTAATATTATCATGTTTGTGGCGGGAGCCTTCTTTTTGGGAAAGCAGTTTGCATTTACAACTATGATCAGTACTTTTTATTATCCGTTTATATTAGGAGTATTTGAGAAGCTGTTCGGTCAGGCCGCAATGACAAATGACCGGATGCTGGCCACTGTTTTTTCCGGACTTTTGATCGGCGTGGGCATCGGCATGGTGATACGGGCCGGCGCTTCCACCGGAGGAATGGATATTCCCCCTCTGATCCTTAATAAGAAAATGAATCTGTCCGTATCCATGACCATGTCGGCCTTTGACTGCCTGATCCTTCTGTCACAGATGTTATTTTCCAATAAGGAACAGATCCTTTACGGAATACTGCTTGTGCTTACCTACAGCACGGTTCTTGATAAGGTGCTCTTAATCGGCCGCAACCAGATGCAGGTAAAAATCATAAGTGAAAAGTATGAGGAGATCAGCCAGGCGATCCAATCCCGGATGGACAGAGGAACCACCTTGCTAGCCAGCGAAGGAGGATATTTAAGAACGGCTTCCTTTACGGTTCTTACCGTAATATCCGGGAGACAGCTTTCTAAGGTGAATGAACTGGTCATGGGGATTGATCCCAGTGCATTCATGATCATTAACCAGGTCAATGAGGTGCGGGGAAGGGGATTTACCCTTCATAAAGAATATAAATAGCGGATAAAGAACAGCCGAGAATCTTACGGAAAGATGACTAAGGTTTACGGTTTTGGAAACCCTATTGACTTAACAGTCTGGCAGGTGCTAAACTGTACCCGGATTAGAAAATGGACGCAGGGAGGAACCAGGAAATGCTGAAAAAGAAAATCAGTTTATTTTGTTTTGCCGTCGCTTTTGCTGTGCTGTTGACAGCTGGCTGCGGCAGGAAGCAAGCTGCAGATTTGGGCGGAGCTCCTTCGGAAGCGGCAAAGACAGAGACTGCGGCCGTGAAGATGGAGAAATCCGGGACAAATCAAGGAGATGAGGAAACAGTTCCGGAAGAGGATATGGGCCAGCCAGGGCCGGGAATAGAGTCCGTAGAGAGTGAAGAAAGCACTGGAGCGGGGAAAAAGGTGGAGGCATTTGCCGAAAAGATTCAGGAAGCGGTAGGAGACCGGGATCTGGAAGCATTTGCAGACCTGCTGTTTTATCCCTGTGTTTTCGTAACAGGGGATGAGGAGACGATCACCCTTAAAAACCGTGAAGATTTATTTAAGCAGAACCCTGATATGGTGTTTGGAGATGACCTGATGGTAGCGGTGGCCAATGTGGATACGGTTTCACTGAACATGACGGACAAAGGCGTGACCATGGGAGAAGGAACATCGAAAATCACCTTTCAGGAACGGACAGACGGAAGCTTTGGAATAGTAGAAATCAGGGAATAAGCAATTCCTTAACAGGAAGTAAAGAGGAAAAGACAAAAGTGGAAGAGAATGTGACTTTAGATGAGATGCTTTCTTTCCGGGAAAAGAAAGTAAGTATGCAGGAAGCACTTCATAAAAAGCATGAGGAAGCCACGATTGTGGCTCTTGGGATGAACATTCCCGGTCCAAGGAAAACTTCTGCCGGTATTTTTCTGGCGTTTTCCTCGGGGGGAGAAGAGCTTAACAGCTTGTTTTTGGAACATGGGCTGACTGTGACGGAAGTGACTGTGGTAAAAGAGAAGACCGGTTATTTAAAACTTTATGCAGTGAAAAGTGAGGATCCCATATTTGTGAAAAAGATAACGATTCACATGGAAGAAACCCATCCTCTTGGAAGGCTGTTTGATATCGACGTATATGATAAGGCTGGAAACGGGATCGGCAGAGCGGAATTGGGATACCCTGTGCGCAGATGCCTGATATGTGAAAAGGATGCAAAGCTATGCGGCCGCAGCCGGAGCCATACGGCAGAGGAGCTTTACGGACGTGTTGAGAGTATGATAAATTCCTGGTTGACCGAAAGGGGCAGATGAATATCTGCCCCTCAGACTGTCTGTAGACAAACTATATTTTTTAATTTTCTTTATTCAAACGAAGAATAAAAAAACAAGCCACCAGATAATTTTGATATATCTGTTGGCTTATCATTCAATAGCAATTTTCCTCTATCTATCATAGAATATCTTGAAAATAATTTGGTAATTTCTTCTTCTTTCTTATTTCTTCGGACTCTTTTTCTTTTTCTTCTTCCTCTCTCAACGGCCTTTTCTCTTCTCGTTTCTTCTTCTTTTGGTACTCCAGCAGGTCGATGATCTTTCCTCCATTTCGGGTATATGCCCTCAACTTCGACATCTGGTCACACCCCTTCTCACTCCAGCCCATCGGACGGCTGCTCAGCCTTGCGCTCAGGACATGGCTCACTTGACCCTCTGCACAGCACTTCCAGTTTCCTCCCGCTTCTTCTGTTCGGATTCGGATCCCATCCCATTGGTTCATAAAGTAGGTCAGGGCTCCCTGTACCTCATTATATTTATTCCCATCCCCTGTTACGGTAAGGATCCTCTCATAAATTCTCATCAGCTCCTTTTTATGCCGCCCATTTAAGGCTTCCCATAAAGGATTGAAAAGTACCGTTGTTTACAAAAACATCATTGTGCTTTAAAATTTCTTTAATCATAATCTGCCTCCTCATTATCATATAGGCCAATGATAGAGGAGAAACCTTAATATTGGATAAAATACTGTCTTAAAGATTGTTTAGTTTGTTTTATCATGAACCTTTAGGTAGGGTACCCTATATTGTGCTTAGTTTAAAAAAGAAAGTTTTAATATAATGTAAAAATACACGGCCTGGTACTTGAAATTTACCAAAATTAGTTATACAATTATAATTGGCAGAAATTGGTGTTATTGCATAGGATTTTGTTAAATGTTTAACGAATGACTGTAAAAAATTACAAAATGGAGGATTGCAATATGAGTAATTCAACAGAAACATCAGCATGCAACCGGATTCATGCCTTGCTTGATGAGAATAGTTTTGTTGAAGTTGGCGGCTATGTTACCGCAAGGAACACAGACTTCAACATGACAGCAAAAGAAACTCCTGCTGACGGTGTTATTACTGGATATGGTACCATTGAGGGATGCCTTGTTTATGTGTACAGCCAGGATGCATCGGTACTGGGCGGCTCCGTAGGGGAGATGCATGCAAGAAAGATCACAAAGCTCTACACCATGGCTATGAAGACCGGTGCGCCGGTGATTGGTCTGGTCGACTGTGCTGGATTAAGGCTTCAGGAAGCAACCGACTCCCTAAATGGATTTGGCGAGATTTATATGAGCCAGACTCTGGCATCCGGAGTAATCCCTCAGATAACAGCAATATTTGGGACTTGCGGCGGCGGAATGGCTGTTTCTGCAGCAATGTCTGACTTTACCTTTATGGAAACCAAAGGCGGCAGACTGTTTGTCAATTCCCCCAATGCCATTCAGGGAAATTATACAGAAAAATGCAACACTGCTTCCGCAGACTATCAAAGCCGCGAAACCGGTATGGTGGATTTTACGGGAGAAGCGGATGACATTTTAAATAATATCAGAACTCTTATTTCCATTCTTCCTTCAAACAGTGAAGATGACATGTCTTATGATGAGTGCGATGACGATTTAAACCGTGTATGCTCCGACCTGGAGAATTATATTGGGGATACGGCGATTGCATTGACTCAGATTTCCGATAATCATTTCTTTATGGAGACCAGGAAGGAATATGCGGCTTCCATGGTAACCGGTTTTATCCGTTTAAATGGCATAACAGTTGGCTGTGTTGCAAACAGAACGGAATCCTATAATGAAAGCGGCGTTAAGACAGGGGAATATGATGCTCTCTTAAGCGGGCAGGGCTGTGAAAAGGCTGCAAGATTTATTCATTTCTGTGATGCATTCAGTATTCCGGTACTTACCCTTGTAAATGTAAAAGGGTATGAAACAACCCAATGCTCCGAGAAAAAGATTGCCAGGGCGGCTGCAGGGCTCACCTATGCCTTTGCCAATGCCACAGTCCCAAAGGTGACGGTTATTCTTGGGCAGGCCCTTGGAACCGCCTATCTGACCATGAACAGCAAGTCCATTGGAGCAGATATTGTTTATGCATGGCCGTCGGCCTGTATCGGCATGATGGAACCGGCTGAAGCTGTGAAGATCATGTATGCGGATGAGATTGCAAAGTCTGAGGATGGAAAAGCACTGATCAGCGATCAGGCAGAAAGCTACAGGCAGCTTCAGTCCAGTGCTGTTTCTGCGGCAAAGAGAGGATATGTTGATGATATCATAGATGCCAGCGAAACAAGAGCACGGGTCATAGCGGCATTTGAGATGCTGTTCACAAAGAGAGAGGATCGTCCGGCAAAAAAACATGGCACGATTTAGAATGAGGTGACAGGTATATGAAACTGAATATGAAACGAGTAGCATTGGGACTTATTATGGCAGCCTGCCTCTTTTCATTATCTGCATGCAGCAAAGCCGATACCGCAGCCGAAGAAATCGATGCCAGGATCCAGACACAGATGGAGCAGCTTCCCGGTTCCTTCCTGGAACTGTATACCGGTCTTGAGGACAGCCAGGTTCCTGAATTTAAGAAGAACATGCAGTCCCAGGATGAGTATGCAGCCCTGGCTGAAGGTGTGGATTCCTGGGAGAATATAAAGGATGAGCTTGGTACCCTGGTATCAATCGGCGATACGGTGAAGGTAGAGGCCATTGATCATGGGTACAGCGCTACAATTAATGCAGTATTTGAAAAGAGAAATATGGAATTTTCCATTACAACGGATTCAAAACTAACGAAGGTCACCAGTGTGGCATTTGTGCCGGAATATACACTGGGGGAACGTATGGAAAAAGCCGTGTTCAATACCCTGATGGGAATGGGAACAGTCTTTATTGTGCTGATTTTCATCAGCTGGCTTATCAGCTGCTTCCAGTATATCGGAAAGCTTGAAGATAAGATAAACGGGAAGGCACAGGAGCCTGCTCCCGAGCCCCTTCCCGAAGTTTCTGTCCCTTCGGCAGAAGCGAACGAAGAATTAGTGAATGATTTAGAGCTGGTAGCAGTGATTACTGCGGCAATTGCGGCATCTGAAGGGAGCTCGCCAAGCGGCCTGGTGGTCCGCTCGATCAGACGGGCGCCATCTGGTAAATGGAAAAAAGCTTAATCAATCAGGAGGATTAACATCATGAAAAACTATACAATTACAGTGAATGGGAATGTTTATGAAGTAACCGTAGAAGAAGGCTTAACCGCAGGCGCGCCGGCAGCAGTTAATAAGGCATCTGCACCTGCAGCACCCGCACCGGTAGCACCCGCACCTGCAGCACCCGCACCGGTAGCACCTGCACCTGCAGCGGCAGCTCCTGTGAAGGCGGCAAACGTCGGCTCAGAAGGCGATCTAAAGGTAGCGGCTCCTATGCCAGGCAAGATCCTTGGACTTAAGGTAAGCCCGGGACAGGCGGTGAAACGGGGAGATGTGCTGGTTCTTCTTGAGGCTATGAAGATGGAGAACGAGATCGTAGCACCTTCCGATGGAACCGTTGCCAGTGTTAATGTAGCGATCGGTGACTCAGTAGAAGCAGGAGCAACCTTGGCTACATTAAACTAGTACGGAAGAATCCGCTGTAAAGATAAACAGAGCGGATTTCATATGGAGGGATTAACATGGATTATATAAGTAATACATTTACAAATCTTCTTCAGCAGACCGCATTTTTTAACCTGACCGCAGGGAATATGATCATGATTCTTGTAGCCTTTCTATTTTTATATCTGGCTATCAGAAAAGGTTTTGAGCCCTTGCTGCTGGTACCGATTTCCTTTGGTATGCTGTTAGTTAATATCTACCCGGATATTATGAAGGAAGCTGGACCGGATGGCTCCGGAGGCGGACTGCTGAATTATTTCTTTAAGCTGGATGAATGGGGCATCCTGCCACCCCTGATTTTCATGGGTGTGGGTGCCATGACGGATTTTGGGCCTTTGATTGCCAATCCAAAGAGCTTTCTTTTAGGAGCGGCAGCCCAGTTCGGTATTTATACCGCTTATTTTCTTGCTATTTTCATGGGCTTTAGCGATAAGGCAGCAGCTGCCATCTCAATCATCGGTGGAGCCGACGGACCGACTTCCATATTCCTTGCAGGAAAATTGGGAATGACCTCCCTAATGGGCCCCATTGCGGTTGCTGCTTATTCCTATATGGCGCTGGTACCCATTATCCAGCCGCCGATCATGAAGCTGCTGACCACGGAAAAGGAGAGAAAGATCCGGATGGAACAGCTCCGTCCTGTATCAAGACTTGAGAGGATCTTATTTCCGATCATCGTAACAACGGTCGTATGTCTTATTCTTCCCACAACAGCACCTCTGGTGGGCATGCTGATGTTAGGAAACTTATTTAAAGAATCAGGCGTGGTAAAGCAGTTAACAGAAACAGCTGGCAATGCTATGATGTATATCGTGGTCATCCTGTTAGGAACTTCCGTAGGTGCGACGACCAGCGCAGAAGCATTCTTAAATATGAACACCATCAAGATCGTTATTTTAGGCCTGGTGGCATTTGCAGTAGGAACAGCTGCAGGCGTGCTGTTTGGCAAGCTGATGTGCAAGGTTTCCGGCGGCAAGGTGAATCCCCTCATCGGTTCTGCAGGCGTATCTGCGGTTCCTATGTCAGCCCGTGTGTCCCAGAAGGTTGGCTCCGAGGCAGATCCTACCAATTTCCTGCTGATGCATGCCATGGGGCCAAACGTGGCAGGTGTTATCGGTACTGCGGTTGCGGCTGGTACATTTATGGCAATATTCGGAGTTAGGTAACTTTTCCCTGGAAAGGCGTTAAGCCTTTCCGGTAAACAGAAGAATGAACAAACCTGGAGGTAAGACAATGGCAGAAATAGAGAAAAAGCCGGTTAAGATTGTAGAGACAGTCCTTCGTGACGCTCATCAGTCTTTGTTTGCTACAAGAATGACAACCGAGCAGATGCTTCCCATCATAGAGAAGATGGATCAGGTTGGCTATCATGCGGTAGAGTGCTGGGGCGGTGCAACCTTTGACGCATGCCTGCGTTTCTTAAAGGAAGATCCCTGGATGAGGCTTAGAAAATTAAGGGATGGTTTTAAGGATACAAAGCTGCAGATGCTGTTCCGGGGACAGAACATCCTGGGATACAACCATTATGCCGATGACGTGGTAGAGTATTTCGTCCAGAAATCTCTGGCTAACGGAATTGATATTATCCGCATTTTTGACTGCTTCAACGATCTTCGCAACTTGCAGACAGCAGTGACTGCCTGCAATAAAGAAAAAGGCCATGCGCAGGTAGCTTTAAGCTATACCCTTGGGGAAGCCTATACCCTGGATTACTGGAAGGACATAGCAAAGAGGATCGAGGATATGGGTGCTGATTCCATCTGTATCAAGGACATGGCAGGTCTTTTAACACCCTACAAGGCGGATGAGCTGGTACGGACATTAAAGGAATCCACAAAGCTTCCGATTGACTTACACACCCACTATACTTCCGGCGTTGCTTCCATGACCTATCTAAAGGCAGTTGAAGCAGGCTGTGATATCATCGATACCGCAATGTCTCCCCTTGCTCTTGGAACCAGCCAGCCGGCGACCGAGGTTATGGTTGAGACCTTCCGCGGCACGGCCTATGACACGGGCTACGATCAGAACCTGCTGGCAGAAATCTGTGCATACTTCCAGCCGATCAGAGAGGAAGCATTAAAGAGCGGACGCTTAAATCCTAAGGTATTAGGCGTAGACATTAAGACCCTTCAGTATCAGGTACCTGGCGGCATGCTTTCCAACCTGGTGAGCCAGTTAAAGGAAGCCGGTCAGGAAGACAAGTATATGGAAGTGCTGCAGGAGATTCCAAAGGTACGAAAGGACTTTGGAGAACCGCCTCTTGTTACCCCATCTTCCCAGATCGTCGGTACCCAGGCCGTTTTAAATGTCATTAGCGGTGAACGTTATAAAATGGTAACGAAAGAGACAAAGAAGATTTTTATGGGCGAATTCGGACAGACGGTCAAACCATTTAATGAAGAAGTCCAGAAGAAGATCATCGGTGACGAGAAGCCGATCACCTGCCGCCCGGCCGATTTGATTCCTCCCCAGCTCCCTCAGTTTGAGAAGGACTGCGCACAGTGGAAACAGCAGGATGAAGATGTACTTTCCTATGCCCTGTTCCCAACGGTTGCCAAGGAATTCTTCCAATACCGGGCCGCTCAGCAGACCGGCGTGGATTCGTCACTGGCAGATAAAGAAAATAAGGCTTATCCGGTATAGCCTTCATAAAAATGGTCTCCCAATTTAGGGAGACCATTTTTTGCTTTACAGGAACATATATCCCTCAATTCCATATGGTGGTATAAAGTTAGGTACCTAAAAATAAAGATTGACACTAGAGCACTATCGTGCTATTATCATTAATGTTAGGTACCTAATATAAGGATTATTTACGGAGGATTTACTGAATGAATAACAACAGTTTTATAAACGGAGCTCCAAACCTTGTGTCTGAGAAACTTTACTCGCTCTTTTTACGGTGCTCCCATGCGTTAAGCCGTGGACATCATCAAAACACGGGAATGCCCCCAAGCCAGCAGCGCATACTTTCTTTACTGGCATCGGGTGACAAAATTACACAGCATGACCTGTTGGACATAATGCAGATTCGTGCCGCTTCTTTAAGCGAATTGCTGACTAAATTAGAGGGCAAAGGGCTTATCACCCGAACAAAAACTGATGGTACCAAGCGCGGTATTGATGTCGAAATAACCGACTTGGGCGAAGCAGTAGTTTCTGAATACACTCATAATCAGCAAGAGGCTACAACTGAATTGTTTTCGGCTTTATCTGAAGATGAGCAGAGGCTCTTAGTTCAACTATTAAGCAGACTTATTGAGGATTGGCACAATCGCCATCATGGTGATTCCACATGCCGTAATGCACATAGTGCCAGAGAAAACCGCCGGCACGGGTATGGGGAACAGGAGAATGAATGATTCAGGAAAAGATTTCAAGTGATGTATGTGTTAGCAACCGTCAGCGAATCGGAGAGAGGATAGGTGTTATCGGAATTACGGTCAACTCTTTTCTCTTTGCCATAAAATTAACACTAGGATTATTAAATAACAGCGTTTCTGTTATTGCAGACGGATTCAATAATCTAGGTGATTGCGCATCTTCCCTTGTGACCACAATTGGTTTTCATATAAGCGGGAAAACCACAGATGAAAAACATCCTTACGGTTATGGAAGGATGGAGTATATTAGTGGTTTTGTTGTAGCCATGTTAATCATTGTTACAGCAATATCGGTAGGGAAGTCTTCTATTGTGCGTATTCTGCATCCAGAACATCCTACATTAACAGCCTGGCTTTTTTTTGCACAGGTATTTGCCGTATTTGTAAAATTAATATTTGCATTCTATATTCATGTTGTAAATAGCAGGTTCGGTTCAGCTGCTTTAAAAGCCACATTTAAAGATAGCCTGGCAGATTCTGTTGTGACTGCTGTCACGCTGCTATCATTAATCACCTCGCGGTTCACAGCATTACCTATTGATGGCATTGGGGGGCTTATCGTTGCCATCATGATTCTTTGGGCTGGAATAACCTCTTTTAAGGAACATCTGGATTTGCTGCTTGGTAAGCCTGCCAGCAAAGAGACATTAGATGGAATTTCAAATGCTGTAAACAAGTATGACTTTTTTTCCGGTATGAAATCGTTATATTTATATGATTTCGGGCCGGAAAAACAAATTGCTTTTTTAAAAGTTATCCCGAAAGTGAGCCCTCATTTTAAAGAAGTGCAAATTGCAATCAATGAACTTACCGCCCAATTAAAGCGCGATTATAACCTTGAAGTAACAATTTATTGGGATACGAACCACCTTGAAAATAATAATGTCAGAAAGGAGCATACTGATGGGGGCTGCAACCGTTTAAAAGGAAAACTACTTAAAGAGCATTCTTCTGATTAGACGGGAAAAAGGCTGTGTCCGTGCTTCGGAAATAGCTGCATTAATGAAGGTCACCCGTCCAAGTGTATCACACGCTGTTCATCAACTGGAACGTGAAAATTATATTTATATTGATAATGAGAAGAATATTTTGTTAACTCCAGCCGGATTAAAAGTGGCAACATCAGTACTTGAGAGATATGAGACTTTTTACAAACTGCTACTTTCTTTAGGTGTTCCAAAAGATATCGCTTCTCAAGACGCAGGACGAATTGAACATGCCGTAAGTGATGATTCATTTATGGTCTTAAAAAAGATTGTTATAGAGTAACCATATCGCACCATCCGGGTAAATTCTCGGATAGGTGCTTTTTTTTCTGATTGGGTTGGTTGTCATCCTGGGATGCCGAAGACGTTCTCTTATAAGTATAAAGATTTTCTTACAAATAATTCCATTTGTCTGAACTTTACCTGATTCAGTTGACACATGGTATCATTTGTCATTATAATAAATAAATGTATAATTTACATGTAATTGGAAATTTAATAAATACAAGAGGACATATTGGGAGAAACAGATGAAAAAGTATAAAAAAGCTCGTAAGATGGCCGTCATTCTGGCCAGCGTCCTGGTGATGGACTCTTACATGGGAGCGGTTTCGCCATACATAAATGCTTATGCTTATACGGAAAAGGCAGCAACGGTCAATGCTACCACTTTAAACGTGAGAAGCGGCCCGGGAACGACCTATTCAGTTGTTACAAAATTAACGAACGGGGCATCGGTTACGGTGATTGATGAGAAGAACGCATCGGATGGAGCGCTCTGGTATCAGATCCGTGTATCCGGTTCCGGCGGCCAGACGGTTACCGGATATGTTTCCAAAAGCTATCTTAAGTTTCCCGCCTCTTATACCAATGACGCGGATTTTGAATCCCGGCTTACGGCGGAAGGGTTTCCGGAAAGCTATAAGACAAAACTTCGTGCGCTGCATGCCCAGTATCCCAAGTGGGTATTCCGCGCCCAGCATACAAACCTGGACTGGAACACGGCTGTTAAGGAAGAAAGCCAGGCAGGAAAAACTCTGGTCCACACCAACAGCCTGTCATCCTGGAAGTCCACGGTAGACGGCGCATATAACTGGGATACCAGCACATGGATCGGTTATGACGGAAGCAGCTGGGTCACCGCTTCTGAAGACATTGTAAGATATTATATGGACCCAAGAAATTTCCTTGATGAGACTAATGCATTCCAGTTTATGACCCATACATATGACAGCAATAAGCATACTGCAGATGGATTAAAGACCATGGTTAAGGGTACGTTTCTATCCGGCGAATCTTCCGGCGGAAGCAGTAACCCTGGAAATACGGACAGTTCCTCTGGCGGCGGCACTGTAATAGGGCCAGGTGCGGCCATAGGACCTGGAGCGGCAATTAACCCGGGAGCAGGATCGGAATCCAGTTCCGATTCAGGAAAGGCCAGCCTGGAAGGGCCGCAAGCTTCCATAACGCCCAAGAACCTTCCAATCGTTATGGAATACGGACCGGGAGCCAGCCTTACGGGACCGTCCTCATCCGATAACAATACCAATAACAATACCAATACCACTGGAACAGTTTCAGGCAGCAGCGCCTATGTGAACATGATCATGAATGCGGCTTCTCAGTCAGGGGTGAACCCTTACGTCCTTGCAGCTATGATCATTCAGGAGCAGGGATCTTCCGGAAAAGGCAAAAGCATTTCAGGAACAGAATCTGGTTACGAAGGATATTATAATTTTTTTAATATTGAAGCATATCAGTCAGGAAGTATGACTGCGGTGCAAAGAGGCTTATGGTGGGCGTCCCAGTCCGGCAATTATGAAAGGCCATGGAATTCTCCTGAAAAATCAATTTTAGGCGGAGCGTTCTATTATGGTAATAACTATGTAAAAGTTGGGCAGGATACATTTTATCTGAAGAAGTTTAATGTGCAGGGGTCTAATTTATATAAACACCAGTATATGACCAATGTACAGGGAGCTGCATCAGAGGGTGCTGTTTATTCAAAGGCCTATAACAGTGATATGAAACAGACAGAGCTTGAGTTTAAGATACCAATTTATAACAACATGCCTGATAACGCCTGCAGCCAGCCTACCGGCGATGGCAATCCAAACAATAAGCTGTCCGGTTTAAGCGTGGAAGGATTTGTCATGACTCCCACCTTCAGCCGCGATACTCTTGCATACGATTTGATTGTGGATCCCGGTGTATCGAGCATCAATGTGAATGCAACCGCCCTCAGCTCTTTGGCATCTGTCAAAGGGACAGGTACAATCGCGCTTTCAAGCGGCAATAATGATATCAAGGTGACGATTACGGCCCAAAATGGAAGTGTCAGGGAATACGTCCTTCATGTGGTGCGCCAGAACAACGGCCCGACTTATTCCTCAGGTGCTGGTACCGGAACAAGTTCCGGCTCCGGCGGAAATGCTTCATCCGGCCCTGGCAGCAACATTGGCCCCGGAGTATCAAATCCTTCCGGCACGGATCAGGCTGGAACACCGGGAGGAAGCAATGTGTCTATAGCTCCTGATGGTTCCAAAGGCATTTCCGTCCAGACTTCTACGGGAGTCATAGCCCAGGGACCTGGAACTGAAATCAAAGTGACGGAAGCCGCCACGAGCAGTCCCCAACAGACCCAGGCTCCGGCCGCCGGCCAGTCCTCTGCCTTTGGAATAGGAGATATCAACGGGGATGGAAAAATAAACAGCCTGGATGTACTGAAGCTTCAGCGTTACCTTCTGGGGTTGGAAACCATACCTGAGAAGGGCAAGCCGGCAGCTGATTTAAATGGAGACGGCAAGGTGAATTCACAGGATCTTCTGCTTTTGCAGAAAAAAATCCTCGGACTTTAAAGTCCAACAGAAATAGGAGACAATATGAATAGGAAACTGAAAAAACTAACGGCCGGTCTGATGCTGGCCTGTGTGATTGCCATATCCTGTCCTGCCGGACGGCTGGTATCCTGGGCCGCAGATGCTAAGATCGCGTTTTCTGACCCATCGGTCATGGTGGGGAACGAAGTAACAGTAAACATGAAGGTGACCAGTGACAGCGCCCTGGGTACGGCGGAAGTCATGCTGTCTTATGATCCGAATATTTTGGAGTTTGTCAGCGGAACCAATGCAAACGGCGGCGCAGGTGCTATTAAGGTCCTGGGAACCATGGATTCTGCTGATCAGAAATCTTTTAGCTTTACCTTAAAGTTTAAGGCTTTGCAGGCAGGAAATACCCAGATCAATGTGACTTCCCAGGAAATCTATGATGTGGATTCCCAGACACTTTCTTTAAGCAAGCAGGGGAGTTCGACGGTCAAGGTCACATCACCTGCCACATATTCAAAGGATGCAACGCTTAAGTCATTAAAGATTTCCCCAGGAACTCTGACTCCGGCATTTTCTGCATCTGTAGAAAGCTATACGGCAGAGGTTGATGCAAACACAGCGGACCTGGTAGTAAATGCGGTGGCAGCCAATGCAGGTGCTCATGTGGCACTTCAGGGAGAAAAGGGCTTAAAGTCCGGTGCAAACCAGGTGGTTATCAAGGTAACTGCAGAGGATGGGCAGACCGTTAAGAATTATACCATTCAGGTTAATAAAGCTGAGGGAGGACAAACCGCCCCAACTACAGGAGGAAATACAGAAACGTCTGAGGCCGAGTTCGGCAAAGCAGTGGTGACCATTAACGGAACCGATTACAGCATTGCTTCTTCCTTTGATGAATCAACGCTTCCGGAAGGCTTTGAGTCTGAGACCTATTCCTATAAAGGAACAGAAGTCATGGCTGGAAAAGGACTGGAAAAAGACCTGCTTCTGCTTTATTTAAAGGATTCCGGAGGAAACGGCGGATTCTACATTTACAATGAAGGTTCAGATTCCTGGGCCCAGTTCGTACAGGTAGAGACCGTAGCAAAGGCTATTGTTATCATTCCTCTTGATAAGGATACGGTTGTACCGGAAGGCTTCCGTGAACGGCAGGCCGATATTGACGGAGCGCGAGTGACCGGCTGGGTGGAAAACTCAGAGGCTGAGCCTCAGTATTGCCTTTTCTATGCAATGAACTGGAACGGAGAGAAACATTTCTACCGTTATGATATTTCTGAAAAGACCATTCAACGATACTATGCTTCCGGAGTTTCCAATAGTAAGTATGTGGAGATGGCCAACACATATGATCAGCTGGCTAAGGATTACTACAGGCAGCTCTACCTTCTCATTGGAGTGAGCGTTGTTGCCCTTTTATTGCTTGTGGCTGTGATTGTTCTTGCAAGAAAAGGAAACGGATCCGGCCCCAGCCGGCCCGGCAGCGGCAGATCTTTAAAAGGAAAAAAACAGGAACCGGAAGATAACCGGCTGTGGGCAGAGCCGGAGGAAGAAATTCCCTCAAGCAAGATCAAACGCTACAGCAGGGAAGAGTTTGACAGACAAAACTCCCAAACCGGACTGGATCCGGAATACCAGGAAGAAACCTTGGACGAGCCTCTTTATGCAGATGATGCAGAACAGGAGGTCCAGGAAGAGGATGATTTCATAGAAGAAACCAGTCTGGAAGATTTTGAACGGGATCTTAAATCTACCGGTGCAGGGGATTCCGGGAAACCAAGGGAAAAAGGCGGTTCAGTGCCTGTTCAGAAAGAGCCGGATGACTTTAAGGAAACAGAAGAGCCTGATAAGGACGAAGACGACTTTGAGTATTTGGACTTAGATGATTAAAGTACTTTAAACAATTGGAATGAAAATGACGAAAGCACCTGAATGAAGGTGCTTTTGTTCTTTCGTTATTGGTTTTACACAGGTGACGGATAAAATGGGGAATGATACCAGATGATATTTTGTGTTGAAAAAGACGATGGATTGTGCTATTATGTGTATAACAGGTATAACGAAAGATGGTGAAAATATGTTTTTGCAAATTGATTTTAACAGTGATGAAGCGATTTACATTCAGCTTCGGAACCAGATAATCATAGGAATCGCCAGGTCAAGTATAAGAGAAGGTGACCCCCTGCCTTCCGTGCGCCAGATGGCCGACAACATAGGGATTAATATGCATACGGTAAATAAGGCGTACTCTGTGCTGAAACAGGAAGGCTTTGTTAAACTGGACCGCCGGAAAGGGGCAGTAGTATCGCTGGACGTGGATAAAATCCAGGTCCTTGATGAAATGCGCAAAGATTTAGGAGTTGTGCTTGCCAGAGGAGTCTGTAAGAATGTATCATGTGAAGAGGTTCACCAGCTGGTTGATGAGATATTCCAGTCATTTTTAATGGGCCAGGGGGAAGAGTGATTCACTGGATTGGAGGTTCTTTATGTTATGTGAGAAATGTAAAATACGCGAAGCAAATATACAATATACAGAAGTGATAAATGGCACGAAGAAAGAGCACCATTTTTGTGCCCAGTGTGCGAAAGAGATGGATTTTGGTGTGTATGCAGCTATTTTTGACGGGGAATTTCCCTTAGGAAAGCTGCTTTCCGGCCTTTTGGGGATAGAAGATAAGGATCAGGAGCCAGATAAGCTCCATCAGATCCTGTGCCCGACCTGCGGGACCGGTTACGATGAATTTGTAAGGAACAGCAGATTTGGCTGTGCAGATTGCTACAGTGTATTCGGTCCTCTTATGGAGGACAGTTTAAAGCAGCTTCATGGAAATCTTGTCCACACGGGAAAAACACCGGTTTACCAGAGGCAGGACAGTATGGATCCCTCCGGCCGGGGGAACGATCGCTCTGCTGGGGCACCATTAGACCCGGATCGTGCTGTCAAATATGAAGAAATCTTACAGTGGGATGCCAAATTAAAGGAAGCCCTGCGATTTGAGGATTACGAAGCGGCAGCCGTTTGCCGCGATAAGATAAGAGAGCTGAAGAAAGGAAATGAGACAGATGCTTAGATGGTTTGAACAGAAGGACACTGGTCGGCCTTTAATGATAAGCAGCCGGATCCGTCTGGTAAGAAACTGGCAGGATTACCGGTTTCCTTCTGCGCTTAGTGAAAAAGAAGGCGATGAGATGGTCCGCAGGCTGGAGTTCGGCTTAAAGGATTTGGGCAAGGAAGAAGGCCGGAATTTTGAATTTTCCATGCTTTCGGACTTGGAAGAGCTGGACCGGGTGGCCCTTAAGGAGCGGAGAGCCCTTAATTCCGCAGCTGTTTTAAGCAAAAAACCTGCCGGTATTTTAATCTCAGAGAATGAAGACACCGGCATCGTGCTTAACTGCGATGATCACATCAGGATCCAGCTTCTCCAGATGGGCCTTCACTTAGAGGAGCTTTGGGAAAGGGCAGATAAAATTGATGATTATATCAATGAACGGTTTGCTTATGCATTTGATGACCGTTACGGGTATCTCACCTCGTTTCCCACGAATATGGGGACCGGTTTAAGGGCATCGGTGGTGGTTCATCTTCCTATGCTGTCCCAGGGGAAAAAGTTCCAGGGGCTTATCAGCGATATGGGCCGCTTCGGAGCTTCTGTCCGGGGTGTCCATGGGGAGAGGGACGAGAATTTTGGTTCTCTTTATGAGATATCAAACCAGAAAACCCTGGGTCAGACGGAGCGGGAAATTATTGATACCGTTACAAAAGCCGCGATCCAGCTGACCAATCAGGAGTTTCAGGTGAGGAAGCTTTCTCTCCAGAGGCACAGGGATGAGAGAGAGGATGAAGTTTACAAATCCTATGGGGTATTAAAATACTCCAGACGGCTGACTTCCAGGGATGCTATGATTTTCCTATCACAGATCATGGCAGGGCTGGCAGACGGCCTGATCCATACGGAGGAAGATTTTTCCGTCTACCGCTTGATGCTTGGAATCCAGCCGGCGAATCTGCAGAAGCTTTCAGACCGCCCATTAAGCAAGGAAGAACTGGATGGAGCCAGGGCGGAATTTATCCGGAAAGAATTACCGGAACTATGACAGGAGGATTGCATTTATGATAGACAGATTTACAACAAAGGCCAGGACAGCCATTAACCTGGCCGTTCAGGCAGCGGAACGACTCGGCCACAGCTATGTGGGAACGGAACACTTATTGATCGGGCTTTTAGAAGAGGGCAGCGGAGTAGCTTCCAGAGTTCTGGAAGAGAATGGTGTAAAAGAGGAAAAGGTTTTAAACCTGATCAGCCAGCTGATCGCTCCTGATCAGGCAGTCCGGTTAAAAGAAGACAGCGGGTATACTCCGGGTGCCAGAAGGGTACTGGAGAACAGCTACCGGGAAGCCGTGCGGTTTAAGGCAAACTTAATCGGTACGGAGCATTTGCTCATTTCCATAATCCGTGACAATGACTGCGTCGCTTCCAGGCTTTTAAATACCATAGGAATTAGCATTCAAAAGCTTTACATTGATGTGCTGTCAGCCATGGGAGAGGATGCCCCAGCCAATAAGGAAGAGCTCATGAAATCACCAAAGTCAAAAGGCAGTACACCCACTCTTGACAGTTACAGCAGAGATTTAACGGAGCTTGCAGTACAGGGAAAGCTTGATCCGGTCATCGGAAGAGAGTCGGAGATCAAGCGTCTGATCCAGATACTGAGCCGTAGGACTAAGAATAATCCATGTCTCATCGGAGAGCCTGGAGTGGGGAAAACCGCAGTTGTGGAAGGCCTGGCCCAGATGATAGCAGAAGGTGACGTGCCTGAAACCATTGAAGGCAAGAGGCTTCTGACCCTGGATTTATCCGGCATGGTAGCCGGCTCCAAATACAGGGGAGAATTTGAAGAAAGAATTAAAAAGGTAATTGCCGAAGTGATCGATGATGGGGAAGTTCTTCTCTTCATCGATGAGATCCATACGATTATCGGTGCAGGAGGAGCGGAGGGAGCCATTGACGCCTCTAATATCTTAAAGCCCTCTCTGGCAAGAGGGGAATTGCAGCTGATCGGCGCTACCACCATTGAAGAGTACCGCAAATATATTGAGAAGGACTCTGCCCTGGAACGGCGTTTCCAGCCGGTTACGGTAGAGGAGCCATCGGAAGAGGCTGCTGTCAGCATATTAAGAGGACTGAAAGGCCGGTATGAGGATCATCATAGAGTAACCATTACAGACGATGCCTTAAAGGCTGCCGTAAAGCTGTCTTCCAGGTATATCAATGACCGTTTCCTTCCGGATAAGGCCATTGATGTCATTGACGAAGCTTCTTCCAAGGTACGCCTGACCACATTTGTAGAACCGGGGGAAATTAAGGAACTGGAAGCTGAGATCGAGCAGCTGGAGGATCAGAAGGAAGCAGCCATTAAAGCCGAGGCTTACGAAAAGGCAGGAACCATTAAGAAGAAGCAGGAAAAGAAGCGGGAAAAGATAGAGAAGATCCGGGAACGCTGGCAAAAGGAAAAAACATCAAAGAACCTTATAGTTGATGAGGGAGAGATCGCTGATGTGGTATCCAGCTGGACCAAGATCCCCGTAAGAAAGCTGGAAGAGGGAGAGAGTGAACGCCTCCGCAATCTGGAAGCCATCCTCCATGAGAGGGTAATCGGCCAGGAGGAAGCGGTTACCGCTGTATCAAAGGCCATACGACGGGGGAGAGTGGGACTTAAGGACCCCAGGCGCCCCATTGGCTCCTTCCTGTTTTTAGGACCTACGGGCGTGGGAAAAACCGAGTTATCCAAGGCTCTTTCCGAAGCCATGTTCGGAACGGACAATGCTTTGATCCGGGTAGACATGTCTGAGTATATGGAGAAGCACAGCGTTTCCAAAATGATCGGCTCACCGCCAGGATACGTAGGCTATGATGAAGGCGGACAGCTCAGTGAAAAGGTCCGCAGGAATCCCTATTCCGTCATCCTGTTCGATGAAATCGAAAAGGCTCACCCTGATGTGTTCAATATTCTGCTTCAGGTACTGGACGACGGACATATTACAGATGCCCAGGGAAGGAAGATTGATTTTAAGAATACCATCATCATCATGACCTCCAATGCAGGAGCAGAGAACATCATATCACCCAAACGTCTGGGCTTTGGTGCAGCTGCGGATGAAAAGGCTGATTATAAGATCATGAAGGAACGGGTAATGGAGGAAGTAAAGCGTCTGTTCAAACCTGAATTTATTAACAGGATCGATGAAATCATTGTATTCCATACGTTAAATAAGATTCACATGAAGGATATTGTGACGATCATGATGAAGGATATAATGAAACGGACATCGGAACAGATGAGCATCACCCTGGATATCGGAGAGGATGCCAAGGAATACCTGATCAATAAGGGCTATGATCAGAAATACGGTGCAAGACCGTTAAGGCGTACCATTCAGAACTGCCTGGAGGATAAGCTGGCAGAAGAGATCTTAAATGGAACGGTAAAAACAGGGGATAATGTACTTGTGACCGCAGGTGAGGACGGACTAAAATTTTCTGTCAGTGAGCTGGTAAAATAACTAGCCATTTTATATCAATTCGTGTATAATAGCTACAAGCGAGATCATTCGTTCATCGCCTTAAAAAAGGATAAGTAAACAAAATACTAGGAGGGCAAACCAATGCCGGTAATTGAAGATTTAATCCGCTCAGAGCAAGACGGGACAATCAGTTTTGGAAATTACAAATTAAAGACAAAGTCAAAATTACAAGATTTTGAACACGATGGTGATTTATATAAAGTTAAGACTTTTTACGAGATAACCAAGCTTGAAAGAAACGGCATGTTCGTATACGAATCCGTACCGGGAACCGCTGCCATGAATTTCACCGTATCCGATGATGGGGTGGGTTTTTTAGTAGAAGGTGACAAGGATGCCCAGCTGACCGTTCAGCTGGCAGAGGATACCGAATACGAGGTTTATGTGGATGATGCTGCCGTGGGTGGCATGAGAACCAACATGAGCGGAAAGCTGTCCATCAGCGTGGAACTGAATGAGGGAGCACCTGTAGCAGTGAAGATCAAACGAAGATAACAGGATGAGAAGCTGGGTTCGGCCCTTTTATAAAGAGCCGGGCCCAGATTTTTTGCGTGGACATGAGCCGGGCGGATATGCTTTAATATTCATTGGACGATTGCCACGGAAGCTAAGAAAAGCCCGCATAGCGTGTTTTTCTTAAGTCAGGAGGAAAATCCCATGGCAAAAGGGAAAACAACCGCATTTTTCTGTAAGGAATGCGGATATGAATCTGCGAAATGGCTGGGACAGTGCCCGGGCTGTAAGGAATGGAATACATTTGTTGAGGAGCTTTCCGTTAAAAAGGAACCTGCGTCCAAGCGGGGAATCGGAGCAGGGGGAGAGGGAAATGCCGGGAAACAATTCTTGAATGTCAAGCCTGCCCGGTTGTCTGAAATTCATTTAGATGAACAGGACCGTATGAAAACAGGATATGAGGAACTGGACCGTGTTCTGGGAGGGGGCGTTGTCAAAGGCTCTCTTGTACTGGTAGGCGGTGACCCTGGCATTGGAAAATCCACCCTTCTTTTGCAGGTATGCCGCAATCTGGCAGCCGGCAACAGGAAGGTGCTTTACATATCAGGAGAAGAATCCTTAAAGCAGATTAAACTGCGGGCAAACCGGATCGGGGAAGTGAGGGGGGATTTATTATTTCTTTGTGAAACCAGCCTGGAGCTGATTGAAAGCGCCATTGGAGAAGAAAAGCCCGATGTAGTGATCATTGATTCCATACAAACCATGTTCCGGGAAGAGATTTCTTCTGCCCCTGGAAGCGTAAGCCAGGTGAGGGAATCCACCAATATCCTGCTTCAGATCGCCAAGGGAGCGGGAATCGCTATATTCATTGTAGGTCATGTGACAAAAGAAGGTGTGGTGGCCGGTCCCAGAGTCCTAGAGCATATGGTTGATACGGTTTTGTATTTTGAAGGAGATAGGAGCGCTTCTTACCGGATCATTCGGGGAGTGAAGAACCGTTTTGGTTCCACCAATGAGATCGGGGTTTTTGAAATGGTTGAGAGCGGTCTTTCCGAGGTGAAGAATCCTTCGGAATACATGCTCAGCGGGAGGCCGGAGGATGCATCCGGTGCTGTAGTAGCCTGTTCTATGGAAGGTACCAGGCCCATGCTGTTGGAAGTACAGGCCCTGGTCACTCCCACAGCTTTTGGTATGCCAAGGCGTACTGCAGCCGGTACGGATTATAACCGGGTGAATTTATTAATGGCTGTATTGGAAAAACGGTGCCATTATGACTTATCACATTTTGATGCTTATGTGAATATTACAGGAGGCTTGCGGATGAATGAACCTGCGCTGGATCTGGCTATACTTATGGCTATTGTATCCAGCATGAAGGATAAGGCTGTGAACCCGAAAACCATTATTTTTGGGGAAGTGGGATTGGCAGGAGAGGTTCGGGCTGTGTCCATGGCCCAGCAAAGAGTGAATGAGGCAAAGAAGCTGGGATTTGATACCTGCGTGATGCCGGAGATTTCCCTGGAAAAGATGGGGAAGGTTGAAGGGATGCGCCTGATTGGAGTTGGGAATGTAAGAGAAGCAATTGGGAAGGTTATGGGGTGAAGCCGTATTGGGGCTTCACCCTTTCCTTTATTTAAAAATAAAATTTTACATAAAAAATTTTAAATTTTATATTGATTTTTATTCTTATTTACTATATCATGTACTTATGGATTAAATGAAAGGGGTAATGATTTTGTCAATCAAAAAAAATTTGGATATTATAGTTTATGAAAAAATCAAGGACAGTCTCATTGCCGGAGAATATATGCCGGGACAGAAGCTTTCATTTAATGAGCTGGTTGAGCGTTATGGCGTCAGCCGTACCCCGATTGTGCAGGCGGTTAAGCTTTTGGATAAAGAGAGAATTCTGACGATTGGTGTTAATGGGCGGGTCGGTGTTCCCCAGTATAACGAAAAAGAGATCCGTGATACGTGTCAAACACGCTTTTTTCTGGAAAGAGAAGCTGTGAAAAGTATATGTATGTCAAAAAGCAGTTCTCAGTTTCCTCAAATGAGAAAAGCGATCCTGGATTGTGACCGATATTACAAGCAGGATAATTATGTTAAGTCCTGCAGCTCAGATTTACTTTTTCATCGAATTATGGTAGATGCTGCAGATAATTCTTGTCTTTCCGATATTTATAAGATGGTTCAGGGCCGTTTTTTAGTATCCAGCTATGTTATTATGACGGCCAGGATCCGCAAGCAGAACGTGGCTATCGTAGAGCATGAAGCACTGATAAATGCCCTTGAGAATTTTGACGAAGAGAAAGTGCTTGAAATTCTGGATAAACATGTGAGTAATGTAGGTGACCAGATCATTGCAATATATAAAGAAATGGACTTGGTATATTAAAAATAAGTAGAAGTACTTGTTTTTTTTAAGAATAAAAAAATTTTTTATTTAAAATTAAATATTATAATAACCGATCTAAATGCAAACAAGATATAAATTCCGCTGATTTTATAATTTCTAACCACTCTCAAGTAAATTAAAACAGGAGGGATTGACTTGTTTGACAACAATAGTATTCAAATAGGTGCCGGAAGATATTTTCAGTACCACGGTGCAATTAACTTAATTGGAGGTGAAGTATCAAGTTGGGGAAAAAGGGCCTGTATTGTGACAGATGAAACAGTATGGCAGCTTACGGAAGATCGGATTAAAACATCTATGGACAACAGTAATATTGAATTTTTTGTCAATTTTTGTGATTTACCATCAACACAAAGAAGTTTTAATCTCGTGGCAAAGGAGGTATTAGAAAAAGGTGCAGATGTAGTCATTGGGCTGGGCGGTGGAAGATGTATTGATATTGCCAAAGGGGCCAGTGATATAGCCGGTAAAAGGGTCATTACGGTTCCGACTTCGGCAGCTACCTGTGCGGCTGTGGCCATCTTGTATGTTACTTATGGGGAAGATGGCTCGGTAGAAAAAAGTCAGTTCCTGAAGCATGAAATAAGTGCAGTATTGGTTGACCTGGATTTTACGGTGAATAATTGTCCGCCTAAGTACTTGGCTTCCGGCATTGCAGATGCAATGGCAAAAAGCCCGGAATTTGCTTTTACCATGATAAACCTGGGAAATACAGGAAAAATATCTACATCAGATGTGGCAACGATAATTGCTGACTATACATACAGGTCATATATGGAGAAGGGAAGAGAAGCCTTGGATACTGTCAGCCGGAAAGAGTGCGATGCGAATGTAGAGGATATCGTATGTATGAATCTTTTGCTGACCGGTCTTATATCCAATCTGTCAACAGGTGGAAAACAATTGGCGGTAGCCCATAATTTTTATGATGCCGTGTGCTGCCTGCAGAAGGAGGTCAGGAAAAAATATCTTCACGGGGAAATTGTCGGACTCGCCATACCTTTACAGCTGGCAGTGAACGGAGCTTCGGAGGCAGAGATTTTAAAAGCAAAAGACATGATGGAGAAGCTGGGAATACCAAATACTATGGAAAAAATGGGATTTTGTATGACTGACGAAGCGATACAGGAGTTAATCGATTATACCCATAAAAAAACGATACCTGATGATATGGTTCTGTACAAAGTAATTAAGGATAATTTTAAAATAATAGTAAGATGAGAATATAATTGGGAGGTGTTTTTATGAAATTGGATAAATTAGCGGGCTTATTGTTAGCGGCAGCACTTGTAATAACGGGCTGCAGCAGTAACAGTTCAAATCAATCGGCTCTTAAGACAGATCCCGGCTCAGCAGCAGGCGGTCAGGCAACTGATGCATCGGGAGATCTTGGCGGTACTATAAAAATTGGTCTGATTGCAATGCTTACGGGAAGCAATCCTTTAAATGGTTTAAGAATGCAGCAGGCGGTTCAGATGGCTGTTGATGAAGCGAATGCAAAAGGCGGAATATTGGGCAGGCAAGTGGAATTGCTGGTAGAAGATGATCAGACCCTTCAGGACATGGCGGTTACCTGTGCCAATAAACTGATTGGTGAAGGTGTCGTAGGAATCGTAGGTCCGCACCGCAGCACGAATGCGCTGGCGATTGAACAGGTTATTAACCAAAAAGGTGTGGTTACGATAACCGGAGGAACCACACCCCAGATCACCACTTTGGATAATCCGTATTTGTTCCGCTGCCGTGCTTCCGACGCAATTTTTGCAAAGGTAGCCGCCACCTATGCCGTAGAGAAGCTTGGTGCAAAAAAGGTGGGGATGTTTTATAACAACGATGAATTCGGAACCGGCGGTGAGGAAACAGCCAGAGCATACTGTAAAGAAAAAAATATTGAATACATATCCGAAGGACATAACACCAATGATAAAGATTTTACCGGGCAGATTATGAAAATGAAAAATGCCGGCGTAGAGGCAGTGTTGATCTGGACACATGACCCGGAGCTGGCAATTCATGCACGGCAGATTAAAGATCTTGGACTTGATGTACCTGTAGTGTGTTCGCCGGGCGTCACAATGCCGCAGGTTATTGATATGTGCGAGGCAGAACAGATTGAAGGCTGGTACGGAGTAACTGATTTTGTATCAGGCAGTACCTCCCCGTCCACCCGGCAATTTGTAGAAGCATTTGAAGGCAAATACAACGTGCCTGCCGAATTATTTTCAGCATCCTATTATGGGGGCGCTGTTGCCCTTCTGTCAGCGATTGAGAAAGCAGGTACTGCGGATCGCGAGTCTGTTCGCAAGGCAATGGAAGAACTGAAAGACATTACAGTACCTGTCGGAGTTATCACAACTGATGAGAACAATGATATGATGCATGAGGTATCCGTTGCAAGGCTAGAAAATAAAGTCCCTGTTTATGTTGAGACAATTAAGGCTTCTCAATAACATAGCGTTTTAACGTGCTGCCGAGGCCGGAGGTTAAAAAATTCGGCCGAGGCACTTATAGCTTTCGGAAAGGATGTGTTTTATGACTTCCATTATAACTCAATTGCTTGTAAGTGGAATCGCGATGGGATTTATTTATGCACTGGTCGGTATTGAATATACGCTTATCTGGAATTCCACGGGTCTGCTTAATTTCAGTCATGATAAGCTGATCACTCTGGGCGCCTATATCTTTGGAGCGACATTAGTTACCGGTTTGGGGCTGAGTTCCTGGATTGCCGTAATTTTAGCTGTTATCATTTCAGGGATTATCGGAGCGCTGATTGCTTCACTGATCTTTAATCCCTTAAGAAATATGAGTTCTACAATATTTGCCGTTATGGGAACAATCATGTTCGGACGGATTTTATATGAGGCAATCCGTCTGATCTGGGGGCCGATTCCCTTTACCGTGCCGGATTGGGCTACCGGAAATGTGGTTATAACCGGGGTCAGCATAACCAGGGCCAATATCTATATCTGCATCGTTTCGGTTGTGGTTGTTGGTGCATTGCAAATATTCTTAAATTTCACCAAAACCGGAAAGGCCATGCGTGCGGTTGCTCAAAATAAAAAGGCGGCCGCCTTAATGGGAATAAATGTATCCCAAAATATCTGTATAACTACCGGAATATCCGCTATGATCTGTACCACGATCGGAATGCTGATTATACCGTTGTTTAATATTGATGTCAACATGGCGTCTCTTATTGGCCTCAAAGGCTTTTCAGCGGGAGTGATAGGAGGCTTTGGTTATCTTCCAGGTGTAATTATAGGCGGACTGTTCATAGGTGTCGTTGAAAATATTTCCGTAATTGTTCTGCCGGCTGTTTATAAGGATATTGTTTCCTTTGTGTTGCTGATCATTTTTCTGTTAATCAGACCGGGCGGATTGCTTGGGCATAAAAGTTAGGAGGGGTGTTTTGAAAAAAAGTAAAATTAAAAAAATTGCTCCTTTAGCAGTAACAGCAGCCGCGATGTTTCTGCCTTTGTTCTTAAAAAATGATTACTATATGCTGGTGTTAAACCGTCTGCTGATCAATATAGTGGTTGTATTAGGGCTTAACTTTATAACCGGGCTAACCGGTCAGATGAATCTGGGAACGGCTGGTATTTTTGCCTTAGGTGCATACAGTTCAGCATTGGTATCAATCAAATTCGGAGTTTCCCCATGGATTGGTATGATCGTAGCTATTTGTATGGGAGTTGTCATTGGTCTTGGACTGGGTTATCCCAGCCTGCGTGTGAAAGGTGTCTATCTTTCCCTGACAACCATAGGTTTTGCGGAAGTGGTCCGCCTGATGTTATCTAACATGAAAAATTTTACCGGCGGAACCCAGGGTATGAGAAATATCCCGGTATTTTCAATATTTGATTTTAAATTTAATACACATGTCAGAGTTTTTTATTTATTTTTGTTTATTACAGTAATTGCATTTTTTATTGCCTGCCGCATTACCTATTCAAAGTGGGGGAGGGTTTTTAAGTCACTTAGGGACAATGCCGAAGCGGTAGAGATGAGCGGCGTCAATATTGCCAGTATTAAAATAAAGGCATTCACACTGGCTGCAATTTTTGGCTCACTTGCCGGCAGCATGTATGCCCACTATATGGGATATATGAATCCATCCACATTCAATACTGATTTTTCCGCTAATTATGTAATTATGCTGATGGTCGGCGGTATTGGCTCAGTTTATGGAAATGTTATAGGTGCCCTGGTAGTTACGATACTACCTGAAGTATTAAGATTTATGGGAACTTATTATCAGATTGTTTTTTCAGCGATTATTCTGCTTGGGGCGATTTTCCTGCCTAATGGCTGGGGCAGCGGCATACGCTCTTTGTTCAGAGTTATTGTTTCTGATTCGAGGAAGGAGGGTGCTGATGGCTGATATCCTGAAAGTAACAGCTGCGACCAAGAAATTTGCGGGCTTGGTTGCTGTAAATGATCTTTCTTTTACCATGAAAAAGCGTACGATTCATGCTTTGATCGGGCCTAACGGAGCGGGTAAAACTACGACCATCAATTTAATGACCGGTGTTTTTCCGCTGACTTCAGGAGAAGTGTTTTTTGATGGTGAAAAGATTTCCGGATTTCCTACATATAAAATTTCCCGTAAAGGCATGAGCCGTACCTTTCAAAATATCAAGGTATTTCCCAGCATGACCTTGCTGGAAAATGTAATGGTCGGCGGTCATGAAATCGCCTCCATGGGAATTGTCCAAAGTCTTCTTAATATCAGGGGGGCAAACCGGGAAGAGAAAATGCTGAAAGAAAAAGCCGAATATATTTTGGACTACATCGGTATGTATAAGCTGAAAGATGAGCTGATGGATAATTTGCCTTACGGCAGGCAGAAAATGTCGGAGCTTGCCAGAGCATTGATGACCGATCCAAAGCTGATTCTGCTGGACGAGCCGGCTGCCGGATTAAATCCCTCGGAGCGGTCTGAATTGGTTAAAATTATATTGAAAATTTTTAATGACGGTAAGGACTTTTTTCTAATTGAGCATAACATGGACGTTATTATGTCTATCAGCAATTATATTACTGTGCTGAATTTCGGTGGAAAAATCGCCGAAGGTACTCCTTTTGAAATTCAAAATAATGACGAAGTAATTAAAGCCTATCTAGGTGAGCGGTTTAAAAAATCAGAAGGGACGGTTTAGATGCTGGAAATAACAAATTTAGATGCGTATTACGGAAAAGTACAGGCACTTAGAAATATTTCAATAAGTATCGGCCAACAGGAGATTATCTCAATAATCGGTTCCAACGGTGCCGGAAAGACTACTCTCATGAGCTGCATCATGGGAATCGTTCATGGCGTCGGCGGGAAAATAAAGTATAAAAACGAGAATATCATCGATTTGAAAACCCACGTTATTACTAAAAAGGGTATTGTTTATATTCCGGAAGGCAGGGAGGTCTTTCCCAGTATGACAGTCTTGCATAACCTTGAAATGGGTGCTTATTCAAAAAAATTCACCAAAAAGGAATTAAATTATCGTCTGGATTCGATGTATGATCTTTTTCCCCGGCTAAAGGAACGGACATCACAAAAAGCCAGTTCTTTAAGCGGCGGTGAACAGCAAATGCTGGCGATTGCCCGGGGGCTTATGAGCGATCCCCAGCTGCTCATGTGCGATGAACCATCCTTGGGATTGGCTCCGGTAATTGTGGACGATGTATTTAATATCATTGTCAGAGTGAGTAAGGAAATGAAAATTCCGGTAATTATTGTTGAGCAGAATGCCTACATGGCACTCAGCATCTCCGACCGATGCTATGTGTTGGAAAATGGTGAGGTGGTGAGTTCAGGCAGCAGCAAGGATTTGATTGACAGCGATGATATTAAGAAAGCATATCTGGGAGGATAGAGGTGATAACTTGAAGATTGTCGTATGCATAAAACAGGTTCCGGCATCATCGGCTGTGGATATTGATCCTGTTAATGGGACATTAATCCGAGACAGCTCAGGGGCAAAAATGAATCCCTTTGACTTGGTCGCTCTGGAAACCGCTATAAGACTGAAAGAACAATATAATGCCCATATTACGGCTCTCAGTATGGGACCTCCTCAGGCGATTAAAATATTAAAGGAATCATATCTGCTGGATGCAGATGAAGGAGTTCTCCTCACTGACAGGGCTTTCGCCGGTGCTGATGTTCTGGCAACTTCGTATGCCATATCTCAGGCAATCAAAACATTAGGTGAAGTGGATTTAATTATCTGTGGAAAACAGACTACGGATGGTGATACAGCTCAGGTTGGCCCGGCAACCGCAGAACTTCTAAACATTCCTCATGCAGCATGGGTCAGCAGGATTGAAAAAATTACCGGGACCGGGATTTTGGTCCATCAGGAATCAGATGATGAGAGACGGGCAGTTATAGAGCTGCCGTTTCCCTGCCTGATTTCGGTAGAAAAAGGTATCTGCGAGGTGAGGCTGCCTTCTTATAAAAACGGTTTAAAAAATAAGGATAAGAAGGTTAAAACAATTACCTTAATGGATATGAAGGACAAAAATCCTGATAATTACGGCCTTTTCGGCTCACCTACTCGAGTTGAAAAGATATTTCCGCCTGATCACCGAAAGGAGCAGGTCGTACTGGAGGAAGGCCCTGACGTAGGCGGAAAACTTTATGATTTGCTCAAAAAAGCTCATGTTTTGTAAGGAGGGATTCAGTTGGATGTTATCAGCATAGATAAAAGTAAATGCATTTTATGCCGTAAGTGCGTGGAAGCCTGCCCTTTCAATGCGTTAGTATTAAACGAAAATTCAGTTGAAGTAAATGAGCTGTGCCGGGCCTGCGGAATTTGCGTGAAAAAATGTCCGGTTCAGGCAATCCGTTTAGGACAGCGAAAAGCCAAAGATCTTTCAGCCTGGAAAGGAATATTAGTCTATGGCGAGTATGTATCTGGGAAGCTGCACCCAGTAACAATTGAACTGATCGGCAAAGGCAGTGAGCTTGCAGATAAATCCGGCGTGCCTTTATATGTTGTAATTGCCGGGTATGATTGTCAGGCGTCTGCCAAAGCAATTTTAAGCTATCCGGTCAGTAAAGTGCTGGTATATGATCACGTAGAGTTGGAGTATTTCCGGAGTGATGTTTATGCAGATGTCTTAGAGGATGCCATTCATTATTTAAAACCTGCCGCCGTACTGATTGGTGCAACGCCCCTGGGACGGTCTCTTGCTCCCCGGGCTGCTGTCAGATTTCGTACCGGTTTGACTGCAGACTGCACTTTTTTAGATATTAAGCCGGATGGAAGCCTAATTCAGATACGCCCTGCTTTTGGCGGTAATATAATGGCTGAAATTGTTACACCCTATACCCGTCCCCAATTTTCCACCGTCAGATATAAGGTGATGGAAGAGGCAAAGGTAAAACCCATAGGCGGTACAGTGGAGAATAGAAATTTAAAAACCTTAATTTCCCAAATAAAGATAATTGAGCTGATTAAAAAGGAAAGTAAGAAGGATATTGTGGATAGTGAGCGAATTGTTGTCGCGGGAAAAGGGGTTAAAAGCAAACATGATATGCATTTGATCAAAGCTTTTGCGGAGAGTATCGGGGCAGAGATTGCAGGGACCCGTCCGATCATTGAAAATGGCTGGGTAGAAGCAAACCGCCAAATTGGTCTTTCAGGCCGCACGGTAAAGCCAAAACTAATAATTACCTGCGGTGTTTCCGGTGCCGTTCAATTTATTGCCGGTATGAAAGCAGCGGATTGCGTTGTTGCTGTTAATACTGACAGGGCTGCTCCTATTTTCCAGGTTGCGGATTATGCTGTAGTCGGAGATTTATACAGTGTTATTCCGCAGCTTCAGGAAGTCTTAAAAAAGGGGAAAGGAGTGCCGGATAATGAATTTTAAAACTCCCGATCATAATGATCTGAAGTATTTTAAACAATTGTGCGGAGATCGGGTATTCGCGGGGGAGCTGATTAAAGAAGACTATACCCATGACGAGATGAAAATATATGGAACTTATATGCCGGATGTGGTGATTGAGGCTGAGACCACTGAAGAGGTGGCAGAAGTCTTGAAATATTGCAACGATTATAATATCGCCGTTACTCCGCGAGGTGCGGGAACAGGCCTGTGCGGCGGCTGTACAGCGTTGTACGGAGGAGTTTTATTGTCTCTTATCCGGATGAACCGTGTCTTAGAGATTGATCGGAAAAATATGACTGCGACGGTACAGGCCGGCCTTTTGCTGATGGATTTTATTGATCTGCTGACTGCGGAAAAACTATTTTATCCACCGGATCCCGGTGAAAAGAGTGCAACATTGGGTGGAAACGTAATGACCAATGCCGGTGGAATGAGAGCGGTCAGGTATGGAGTGACCAGGGATTATGTAAAAGCGATGACAGCTGTATTGCCAGGTGGTGAAATTATACACACTGGAGGAAAACTTTCAAAAAATAGCTCAGGTTACTGTATCAGGAATATTCTCATAGGTTCAGAAGGCACGCTTGCGGTGGTAACTGAAGTCATTTTAAAGATACTTCCCCGGCCGGAGTACGGAATGACTGTTTTGGTGCCGTTTGGCAGTATTAAGAAGGCGGTTTCCGTTGTAGCCGATATATTGTCTGCCGGGTTAAACCCAACAGCGGTGGAGTTTATGCAGTTAGAGGTACTGGGGCTGGTAAGAGAGTATCTTGGCAAGAGCTTCCCGGATTCTAATGCGCCTTCCTATCTTCTGATTTCAATTGATGCGGAAGATGAGGAAACCGGCTGGAAGCGGATCAGTAAGCTGTCAGCTCTTTTAATGGATCTTGGAGCAGAAGATGTTTTTTATGCAGATACTGATGAACGCAAGGAATCGCTTTGGACACCGCGAGGGGCTTTTCTGGAAGCAATTAAATCATCTTCGCTGGAAATGGATGAATGCGATGTCGTGGTTCCGGTGGGTAAAGTTGAGGAATTTGTAGAATTTCTTTCAGATTTGGCGGAATTGACACCATTGAGAATAAACTATTTCGGCCATGCCGGTGACGGGAATCTTCATATCTATATTTGTTATGACGGAGGTGACAGAGCGCAATGGCAAAATCAATGTGATGAAATAATGAAAAAGCTTTATGAAAAAGCTCTCGAGGTGGGAGGACAGGTATCCGGCGAACATGGGATTGGTCATGCTAAGGTTCCGTATCTGAAGGATTTCATTGAAATTCCGGAATTTGAACTGATGAAAAAGATAAAATTATCCTTTGATCCAAAGGGTATATTGAATCCTGGAAAGGTTATAGGGAATATAGAAAAATAAAATTTTAAATTTAATATTTTATATTGACTTTTTATATTTAAAATGATAACTTATATTGAGAGAGTGGTTAAAAATTATTTTGCTACATAAAAGTTTTTTATTAAAATATCTTAAGGAGAGCGAAATATGGAAAAAGTTAAGTAATCTATAGTATTGCACCTGCATCAATGACGATCCGGAATGCAGACCAGACCTATAACAAAAATGGAAGCATAGAATAAGATCAGCCATATTTTGATTATTTCTTCCATGATAAAGTAAATGAAGAACCGCACTGGCAGGAAATCTGTAACTATACGCTGCAGGCTCAGGGGCTTAATTTTGCCGGACTTCCGAGAAGACCGCTGGGTAAGCTGGAGGCGGAGATTAAGTAAAGGTTGACCAATAACTTGCTGACATGTAGTAGTTATACATAAAAAGACTTTTATCAATTATGCAGGCATGCATTTAAGAAAAATAGCAGCAGATTTGTTATCAATAAGATGCATCTCTGCTGCTTTTATTTTCGGATGTTAAGTATTTATGATCTATTGATTTTTCAACTCAAAAAAGAAATAAAAAAATTTTATTCATTTGTGCAATTTTGACTTTAACTTTTTTAAAAAAAAGTGTAGAATATAAGAAAATATTTTATTTTAAATAAAATATGAGAAAGGAGGAGCTTTTTGAGAGTAAAAACTAATTTGGATGTAATTATATATGATCATATAGTAGATTCATTAATCCTAGGTGAATATGACATGGGACAAACAATTCTGTTAGATGAATTTGCAGAAAAATTTGAAGTGAGCCGTACGCCGGTTACTCAGGCGGTAAGGCTGCTCGCCAATGACGGACTGTTAAATTTAATGAATAATGGTCGGGTAATGGTTCCGGAATTTGATAAAGTGCAGATGGAAAAAATCTGTGATGTCCGGCTGTTGTTGGAAGAGTTTGCAATTAAAAAAATAATAAAGATGAAGCAGGCTGAAGATAAATATTATGATTTACTTGAGAGTATTGCACAAAATGCCATGAAGGCGTTGCAGCTGGATGATAAATTGGAGTTTAATAAGAAAGATTTAGAATTCCACAGCACATTGGTAGCTGCCTGTGATAATGAATACTTAGTGAGCGAGTATAAAAGAATTCAGGGAAAATTTATTGTTGCCAACTATTTAATGCTTCCTCTTGATAAGCGTGATTTTCATGACGCATCTGAAAGTCATATCAAATTAGCGGCTGCATTGCGAAAGCATGATTTGGAAAATAGTTTAAAGTTGATAAAAGAACATATTTTTAGTTTCTCTACCCCATTTTAACAAAAATGGGGTTTTTTAAGTATGACGGGCATGTCCCGAACCTTGGGTGAAAGTCCCAAGGGACGTAGTTGCCGATGAACCTGATAGCGACTTGCAAGGTTTGTATCGTGAGATGCAGGCGAGAAGAAGCAATAGCGAAACCGTGGCTCGACGGACAGAAACCTGATAATGAGGCGTATCTGATTACTATGCNNATCTCCCCTACTCGATTTGGACAAATTAAGATCTGTTTGTGCATTTTTACACATAAAAATAAAAAATAAAAAATTTATTATTTTTAATTGACAATTCTAAATAAATAATTTAAAATATAATCATGAAGATGAACAAAAATCATCTCTATGTGCGCACAGTACCATAACTAAAAAATGATTATGAAAAGAGAGGATAACCAAAATGAAAGAAGTTAAAAAAGCTTATGGAATCACACCTGCATCAATGACGATCTGGAATGCAGACCAGACCTATAACAAAAAGGGTATGGAGAAATATCTTGACTGGCTGCTTGCTAACGGAGCACAGAGCATCTCTGTCTGTGGAAGCACAGGAGAGAATATTGCTATGAATATGGAAGAGCAGAGAGAAATCATCGGTCACGTGTGCGATTATCTGCAGGGCCAGGTGCCGTTAATATGCGGTACCGGAAGATACGATACGCTCAATACTGTCAAGATGAGCCGGTATGCCCAGGAGAGCGGAGCAGATTGTGTAATGGTGATCCTTCCATTTTACTTAAAACCCCATAAAAAAGCAGTTATGCAGCATTTTCGCGATTTGAGAGCAGCTCTTGATATTGACATTATGATATACAATAATCCCTGGTTTGCAGGATATGAGCTGACGGTGCCGGAAATAAAAGAGCTGGTGGATGATGGAACAATCCAGTCCATAAAAGCAGCACACGGAGATCCTAACCGGGTGCATGAGCTGAAATTCCACTGTGCAGACAGTCTTACGGTATTTTATGGTCATGACTATGCAGCAGCTGAGGGGCTTCTGTGCGGAGCGGACGGATGGCTGTCAGGCTTCCCTGCAGTACTGCCAAAACAGTGCCGTGCAATTCAGGATGCAGCGTTTTCCGGCGATGTAAAGGCGACGATGGAAGCACAGAATAAGATCCAGCCATATATTGATTATTTCTTCCATGATAAAGTAAATGAAGAGCCGCACTGGCAGGAAATCTGTAAATATACGCTGCAGGCTCAGGGACTTGATTTTGCCGGACTTCCGAGAAGACCGCTGGGTGAGCTGGATGCGGAAAATAAAAAGAAGATTGATAAGTTACTCGCTGATATGCAGTAAATCATGAAACGGCATACATAAAAAAGTGAACCTTGTTTAAATGTAAATTATAAAAAGATAAATCATAAACAGCAAATTCGGTTGAAATTTTTCAGAAGTATTTGCTGTTTGATTTTTAACAGTGAATCATTTAATTAAATACCGTTATTTTAATGTGAAATATAACAGCAGTAAATCATGTGTCTGAAAGATTTATATTACAAAATTAGAGGATATTTCATTGGTAAATTAAAGGAGAAAAGACATGATTCAATCATTAGGTATTTTAGTTTTATTTTTAGTCATGGTCTATTTTATGATGAGGGGTAAATTAACCTTTGTTATTTCGCTTCCGCTTTTAGCATTGGGAATTGCTGTAATTGCGGGTGTACCATGGCTTGGGGACAATGGCATTTTAAATGTTGTATTCCAGGAGGGCGTTGTCAGTATGGCCGGTTCTTATGTGGCGGTTATTATTAGTGCATGGTTGGGGGCCATGATGAATAATACCGGAATTTCTAAGACTATCATAAAAACTGCAGCTGAACTTGGCGGGGATAAACCCTTGCTGGTTACCATATTACTTACTGCGGCAGTTTCGCTCTGCTATACAACGATTGCCGGATTAGGCAGTGTAATTATGATTGCATCTATTACAGTGCCTATTATGATTTCTGTGGGAGTTCCTTCTATAATCGCCATATCAGTATTTTTATTTGCTTATGCGACGGGACTTTCATTGAATATGGCAAACTGGAAATACTTTACGGACATTGTAGGGCTTCAGTTTGGCGAAGTTAAATCATTTGCCGTTATCTTATTTGGAATAACAGGTCTGATGACTTTAGTTTTTATTTTTACCGAGTTTAAGCGAAATGGGGTTAAATTTGCATGGGCGGCAGAGGCAAAGCAGCTTGAGGTTCCGGATTTAGATTTCCAAAAGGCACCTGTGTTATCTTTATTCACTCCTGTTATTCCGATCCTTTTGGTTATTGGGCTTTCTGTTCCAATCATTCCGGCTCTTTTTGCAGGAATTGCCTGGTGTTTCTTCACCGTTCTGCTATTGGGAAGAAAGAAAAATCGTGGTGTAAATTTATCCAAAATGCTGGGACTTGCGACAAAATCTGCAATCGATGGTGTCAATGACGGCGCACTAGGCGTTTTATCAATGATAGTCATTGGTATGTTATCAAAAGCTCTCACACATGAAATTGTACAAAGTGTCATCAGTGATTCCCTGCGAAAAGTTTTTCCAAGCCAGATGTTGTTTTTCCTTATTTTCTTTGCCGTATTATCACCTTTGGCACTTTATCGGGGACCTTTAAATGTCTGGGGAATTGGCGCAGGAATTGCAGCATTGGTCGCCGCAATGAATATTGTACCGGTACCGGTTGTTTTGTGCTGTTTTATTGCATGTGAGCGTATGCAGGTAATTGGTGATCCTACAAATTCACACAATGTGTGGCTGGCAAATTATGTTGGTACTGACACACTGACTCTTCTTAAAAAGGTGTTTTTCTATGTTTGGATAACATGCGGTTTAGCCGTTACGGCAGTGGGCATTCTGTCAACATTCATGTGGAAGTAAGCTTTGGTGAGGAATGGTTAAACGATCCTCTCGGATTAAATGAAGAAAGTGGTGAGTATAATGAGAGTACGCATTGGTATTGATGTCGGAGGTACCTTTACAGATGCAGTGGCGATAAATAATGACACATTTGAATTAATAGGATATTTAAAGATACCAACAACGCATACAGGCAAGGAAGGTGTAGCAGGCGGTATTGTGATGGCAATACAGAAGATAATGGAAAAGTATTCTATTTCTCCGGAAGAGGTTATGTTTATAGCCCATGGCACAACCCAGGCAACCAATGCTCTTCTGGAAGGTGATGTGGCTAAGGTAGGAATTGTGGGGGCCGGCGTTGGCGGCGAAGCACTAAAGGCAAAAGCGGACACTGTAATTGGAAATATTGAACTGGCTAAAAATAAATTCTTGTATACTGAGAGCGAATATGTTGACCTTGGCAAACCAGATTATGAACAGTTAATCAAAGATGCTGTCAGGAACTTATTAAATAAGGAGGTCAAGGTCATTGTTGCTAGCGGGGCATTCTCTGTTGATGATCCGTCAGGAGAAATGGCTGTGGTGGATGAATGCCTGCGGCAAAATTTATCAGCTACCGGAAGCCATGAGATATCTAAGCTTTATGGTCTTAAAATAAGAACAAGGACAGCGGCGATTAACGCAAGCATTCTTCCTAAAATGATTGAAACAGCCAATATGACAGAATCAAGTATACGTAAAGCAGGTATTACAAAACCCCTGATGATCATGCGATGTGACGGCGGTGTCATGGATGTTCAAGAGGTGAAAAAACGTCCTGTACTGACAATGTTATCAGGCCCCGCCGCCGGCGTGGCTGGTGCCTTGATGTATGAAAAGATATCTAACGGAATTTTTCTTGAAGTTGGCGGAACAAGCACAGATATTTCTGTGATTCGCGACGGGCAGGTTATGATAAAGTATGCTGAAGTGGGCGGACATAAAACTTATGTCAATTCCCTGGATGTACACACCGTTGGCATTGCCGGCGGCAGTATGGTCAGGATTGATTCTAAAAAAGTGGTGGATGTAGGACCGCGCAGTGCTCACATCGCAAATTTAACATATGCATGTTATGCGGATCCTGATGACATAGCGGACCCGGAACCGTTTTTCTTTGCCCCCAAACCGGGAGATCCTGAAGATTATGCTGCGATTAAATGCTCCAACGGCAAAAAATTTACAATCACAATATCGTGTGCAGCCAATTATTTGGGATATATTAGTCCGGATCATTATAGTTATGGGAATACACAGTCTGCAGAAAAAGGACTTAGAGTCTTTGCAGACAGGTTAGGAATTACAGTCGCAGAATTAGCCAGACAAATTATGGATAAGGCTTCAAAGAAAAATGAAGTTGTTTTAAATGAGTTAATAGATATCTATAAGCTGGAGAAAAAGTATACCGCATTAGTTGGAGGCGGCGGAGGCGCGGCATCTATTGTCCCCCATCTTGCAGAAACAATGGGAATGGAATGCCGTATTGCAAAAAATGCCGAGGTTATTTCTCCAATCGGTGTTGCACTTGCTATGGTACGGGATATGGTTGAAAGAACTGTTCTGAACCCAACCGATGAGGATATTCTGTCGATTAAGCGTGAGGCGTATAATGCTGCTATTAACTCAGGCGCACAACCGGATTCGGTAGAGGTAAATGTTGAAGTGGATGCTTCAAGAAATCTTGTCAGAGCAATTGCAACGGGGACAACAGAACTAAGAACAAAGGATTTGATGAGCCAGGCGAAATCAGAAAAGGAAATTAAAGAACAGGTTGCTAAGCAGCTAGAAATTTCACCTGACAAGGTCACTACTTTAGCAAATACCGGTAAGCTGTATATTATGGAAGGTAAAATTGTTACCAAAGGTTTTTTAGGATTATTAAAAAAGACGAAGAGCCCCATTCGTGTTGTGGATGAAGAAGGCGTTGTCCGCCTACAGAAACCATTCGGAATGGTGACAAAGATTCGCTTGGACAAATTCAGGAAAGATTTGGAACAGGCAATTTCAGATTCCACCAGGTATACGGATGGAGGAGAAGAGATTCCGGATTTATTCCTGATTTACGGAAAGCAAATCAGAAGTCTTTCGGGCCTTATCAGTTCTTCCCAGGTTGTATCATTGGCAAGTGCAGAATTAGAAGGTTTGGGAGATCATGTAATGGATATATTTGCACTTACCTGCAGTAAGTAGAAAGGAGACTTTCTAGTGAATCCTATTTTGATGGATAAAAATGAATTAATAGAGTATATGATCGGACGAGAGGCCCAACGAAGATTTGTTTCCGCAGAAAAACTTCGTGAATACGGTGATTTTGCATGGTATAAAGGAAAAAAGGCTGCAGATGATTGCTGCAGGAAGTATAACAAGCTTACGCCGGTACAGCTTGCCCGGACTCTGGGATTAACAGTGGAAGAAATGGATGGACCGGGTTTTTATTACAGTGAGTATAATACGGTGGGTAAAAAAATCGTTCTGTTTAAAAATACAATCAAAGATAAATTCATCAATGTAGAGTATCATAACCTGCTGACTTGTGAATATGATATTATTCGGCAATTGTTTTTAGCACACGAAATTTTTCACCACCTTGAATGCAGTAATCCTGAAATCGGCATTACATATAAACAATGTCAGGTTACGGTTTTCTCGGCAGGTCCTTTTAGATGGAGCACGGGGTTACGATGCTTGTCTGAAATTGCAGCTCATAGTTTTGCTTTGAGTTCAGCAGGAAAAGGGATTATCCATTAACTCAAAACAGACTGTCTGACAGCCTGTTTACACAGGAGAATTATAATGAAGATTATAAATATTGGTTCAATGAATATTGATCGTGTATATGAAGTTGCACATTTTATAAATCCGGGCGAGACAATAGCGTCAAAGAAAATGGAGACATATGTAGGAGGAAAAGGGCTTAATCAGTCAGTTGCGCTTGCCTCTGCGGGGGCCGTTGTTTTTCATGCTGGTATGATCGGCGAAGATGGAGCGATTCTTTTGAATTATCTAAAATCACATGAAGTTGATACCCGGTTTGTCCGTACGATTCATGGACCCAGCGGTCATGCCATTATTCAGGTGGATGGAGAAGGCGAAAATGGAATTCTCTTATATGGAGGAGCCAATCAATGTATTACAGAAGATTTCATTGATGAGGTTTTAAATTTTGCTGAGCCTGGCGATATCTTATTGCTGCAAAATGAGATCAGCGGTATGGAATATATATTGAGGCAAGCTGCCCTAAAAGGTATTCGTATCGCTTTAAATCCTTCGCCGATTGATGATAAATTGCTGAGTATGCCGTTGGAATTAGTAACATGGTTCATTTTAAATGAAATTGAAGGAAGGGCTTTAACCGGCAAAGATCAACCGAAGGATATTCTTGAAGCGATGCAGATGAAATATCCCGGAAGAGAGGTGGTTCTGACATTAGGAAGCGATGGTGTTATATACGGTAAAGACGGTCAATATGTTCAACATGGAATTTTTAAGGTTTCTGCAGTAGACACGACTGCGGCCGGAGATACGTTTACTGGCTTTTTCCTGGCAGGCATACTGAAAGGATTTAAGGCGGAGGAATGTCTGAGAATTGCCTCGGTCGCAGCGGCCCTGGCTGTTTCAAAAGCAGGGGCGGCACCATCCATACCAATGCTGCAAGAAGTAATCAATGCCAAATTAGAAGAAGTACCAAAAAATTGCAACCGGTGATTTCATTTACGGAGGTGACGCATATCGCGTCCCTCCGTTATTACACTTAAATATCACTTTAATTAAGTGTACGTATATATGAATTTATTTACCATGATTATCTATTGTATAGATTTGGTAATACGTAGCATAATTTATATATAATATTTAAATGTAAAGGAGGGGATACCATGCCCCGCGGCGTTCGCAAGTCACCACTTGAAAAACTCAGACAAGAACTAAAAGATACTCAAGATTCGATAGAACAATATAAGACAGCAATCAAAACACTTCAGGAAAAAGAAAAGCAAATACAAGGAGATATGAAATTAGAAGAATTTAAAGAAGTATCAACGATACTTGAAGAACAAAACATGTCCTTATCGGAGTTAAAGGAATTACTTATATCAAAAGCAGAAATTGAACAGGGTAGCTGAATCTTATGCCGGGAAACTTCATAATGAAGGTTTTCGGCATAATTTTTTATTTGTATAATAATACAAACAAAAGGGAAAGACCGAAAAATATGATCTCTCCCCATGGAAACTTCTTATGCAGCATTCTCCGCGTAATCAAGTTGCTTTCTAATAACAATTTTTATTACGGCTCATTAACCTCTATCAGTTCCGTTATATTATTGCCGCTTTCATCCGTATGGACAATTAGCTTTGCGATTGTCGGTTCTTTGTAGTAACTGCCACCTTGATTCAAGTAACTGATAAGTTTTTTACCGTTTGTTCCGGTGCCGCTTTCATGATCAATGTAGCTCACCAAAACGTCAGCAGGGAGTAACAATTTCATGTTTCTGACCACTTCATAGCTTGTTTCGCCGCTATTTTCAACCATATTACCTTTAGGAGCAAGAACTTCGATATTCAAAGAGCAGCTATCTCCGATTTCAAAATCCACAATTCTGATAATGCTCCCATCAACAATATTCGGTTCCGTTGGTTTGGTATCTGAGTCTGTAAGATTTGATACGCTGCCAGAAGCAGACTCACTTTCAGCAAAAGCAGCAGGAGGTGTTTGCACGGTTTCATTAACCGTTGAAATAAGTTGTGTATTATCATCAACCGATGAGAACATTTTTGCAATTGATCGGTTCCAGTTGTTCTGAAAATCCTCCCAACCAAGTCCGATTGTATTAAAATATTCAGATATATCCTCCCTGCTGTACGTTGCTCGTGAAATGTAATCCTCCTTGTCGAGTTTGCCGTCGCTCGGCGTTTCACGGAAAACAATATTCACTTCCTCAAGGTTATCGATCAGCAGGAATAATAGTGCAGAGTTCTTAGGCGTAACCGTTATATTACTAATAGCAGACGTTTCTGCATCGTTAGGTTCATAGTAAATAGTGAGTGTATACGGTGCACGGCCTGTACCGTAATCGTCACCAATTGAAAAAAAACGTTGTGTATACTGTCTGTCAATTCTTGGCAGCTCGCTTATGATTTTTCCGACCGCACTGTTATCGCCTATATAAGGTGTCCGCATTGCGGAAAGCGCATAGATACCATCCATATTTATTCTCATATCAGGGCTTGTTAAAACAATCGCGTAAACGGTGTTTATCTGCGCCGGATAGGACTCCGCGATTTCACCGTTATAATAGACAATAACTTTATCACCGATATTAAAATGGGTCATGCTATCTTTTAATTTCACATTGAGAGAAACGCTCATTAAATCGCTGCTCCTGCGCTCATCCTCGCCCTCGTCGACGGTCACAAGGATGGCATTATCGTACACTTCGGTTACCGTTCCTCTAAAATGTGGCTCTTTCGTGACATTGTGCATAGACATTGGTAATATCAGATCTAAAATGCTTCTATCCGTAGCGCGATTTACCGCGAACCCAGCGCTCATCACCGTCACAAGCACAATGGCAAGCGTAATAATCACCCTTGACGGCTTTTTGAAATTCAGAACGTTCTTTATCCTCTCTTTCATACCGCCCTCCCCGAATGCAAGGGGACTTCCGTTCATGATTTTACGCCCGGACGCCACACGTACGAGTGACAACGAATAAGCGCTTTTAATCTCTCCGCCAAGTTTGCGTATCACACATTCATCACAGGACATTTCCATATCCGCACCCATCAGAACAAACGCCGCCCAAGCCAGCGGATTGAACCAATGCAGGCAGAGCACGAGATACGCGAACATTTTAACTGCGTGGTCGTGCCGCCTGATGTGCGTCCGCTCATGCAGGACGATATAGCAATGTTCCTCTTCGGTCAGTCCTGCCGGAATGTAAATCTTCGGTTTGAAAATCCCGATTACAAGGGGGGTTTTGAGGTTGCCGGCTTCATAAAGATTTCCTTCAATAAGAGTCGCTCCTCGAAGTCTGCGTTTTAACACTATAATTGATACAAAACTGTAAATAAGCATAACTGCAATGCCGAAAAGCCAAATGCAGGTACCGATAAAAATCCATATCTGCAATGGGTTTATGCTTGTTACGGGTGTGGGGGCAGGCAACGCGGCGCTTACGGCTTTGTCGATCACGGTTATCCCGCTGTTAATGCTCGGAACGGCTTGCACTGCGATGTCCTGCGGGATAGGGGTGGAGTTGAATGGGAACAAACTGAACGCGCCCTCCAAAGTCNNAAAGGGGAACACGAGCCGAAACCCCGCCACTGCCCACAGCGCATAGGAGATTATCTTCGGCGCTTTTTTGAGCGGTATCCGCGCTAAGATAATTGCGGCGATAACAAAACTTGCCGTCAGACTCATATTGAGGACTGACAGAAAAATCCTTTCCATATCTTAGTCCCCCTTGTGTTCGTTAATCAGGCGCACAAGTTCTTCCGCCTGCTTGTCGGATAACCTTTTCCCGCCAATGAACGACGTGAGAAAACGTGGCAGACTACCGCCGAACGTATCCTCGATATAACGGCGGCTCTGACCCGCGAAAAACTCATCGCGGCTAATCGCCGACGTAACGACTGCTCCCTCGTTCTTGAAAATCCCCCTGTCGCACAACCGCTTCAGGATGGTGTATGTGGTAGATTTTTTCCACTGCATAACTTCCTCTGACAGCCGGACAAGCTCTGTTGAATTAATCGGCTCATTTTCCCAAATCAAATCGGCGAATCTCGATTCCGTTTCTGCCAATCTATAATCAATCATATGACAATCCTCCCATTGCTCTACTATTAGTAAACCTTAGATGAAGTTTACTTCAAGTAGACCTGATTGTCAAGAGGAATTTTGGATTGATGTGTCTGGGCTTCGGATATCTGGCATGTACGGTAGTTGGTATGTGTATAAAAAATTAAAATCAAATTTGGTTGTTTTATTAAGCTGGTGCTTTATAATTAAGTTGGCGGAATTAAAAATTAATGCATATATGAATTGGTTGCCAGAAGGATATAAAAAGGTTAAGGAGAAAAAGACATGAAAAGCAGGCACATGTATTTGCTAATAATTTGTATGTTTATGACTGGTTGCAGCAATGAAAGACCAAGAGTAGAGAGTCAGGTGATAACAGCTCAATCAAATGAAAAAACCGAAAATATTAATGATAATAATGCAGACAAATCCGCAAAGGGTGAGCCAGATCATGTAAATGATGATAAATCAGGGCTTGCAGAAAATCAGGATGACATCATAAAAGGATCTGGTTTTTACGGAGATTACCGAATCACGGCCTGTAAAGGAACTGCCGCAGCCTACGCTATGTCTCAGGAAGAAATAGACGCTACTATTGGAAATATATTAAGCTACCAAGAGTCTGCTTATGCGTGGAATGGGAATACCATTGAGACAAACTATCAAGAGGAAACTTACTCTGTAGACCAGATATTTGATGATTTCGGAATCCAGGCAACTAAACTAGGAATTGAAGGAAAAGAAATATCACATGTGACTGCTATGACAGAAGGTAATTTTATAGGAAACTACATATATGTATTAGATGAAACTACTTTGCTTGTATATTATGAGGGGGTGTTTTTTGAGGCAAAAAGAATAGAAGAGAATTAGATAAATATGACTTTTAAAAATCGAAAGAAATACATGTCTGAGCTTGGTCATAGTGATCTGCGAATCACAGAAAGATATGGTTGTTTGGAAAAGAAAAATATTGAGGCTGGAAAACCGAGAATGTCGTTTATATACGGTAAGTAATGTGGTAAAATGATGTATGGTATTGTCCTACGCCATAACCCAGGAGCCACAGGTATCTCCGGGGACTATAATTATGCTGGCAAAGGGATATGAAGTGAAATTTTATTAATTTGGATATTAGGGACAAATGTCAGCAATCTATAATGAATTAGAAGAAATTTGTGAATATGAAGATAATTGACATTATACAGAGGTAAAACAGAACACTAAAAGTGGGAGAGAAAGACATGAAAACCGGTAGATTGCTAGAAGAATTAATCGATATTTCGCAGACTACGAAAACGGATTTTGCGATCAGTATGAACATGAGCCCAAGCGGATTAAGCAAAATTCTTAAAGGCGGAAGGCTTCCTTTACTAAAGGAAAAGGGCGAATTCAGCAAGCAGGCTGCCGCTTATTTCGCTGATGCCTTGTATGGCCACTGCTGTTATTTAAAACTCATTCATATTTTTCCGGTTATATATGATTTCAATTCCAGATATGAGCTGGAAAGGTTCCTGTCATATGCCTTAGAATATGCTATAGATGAAGACTTTGATGAAGATAATAATGGAAATCTCAGCTTTTGTAATAGAAATTCAAGCTTTATGGGGAATAAAGTCATCTTGAACATGTTCTGTATGTTTGTTTCCAATTACATTATGGATGGTTCTGATGTGCCACTGGAATTTTATAGCAATATTCCCTTTTTTGACCGAGCTTATTCTGATATCTTTCCAAGAATAAAAATCTCAAACTCACGGAACCAGGTAAGAGCTGTCTTTAACTACTTTTTAAATAACACTGCTATTGAATTGTCAATCAGTGAATATAGCATCGATCTGTTTTACTCTATCGTCAAGGCGCAGGAGCATGTGGATTTAAATTTTTGGAAAATCACAAAGGAAATGAATTGCTCCTTTTTATTTTTAAAGGGGAAATTTATTCTGCTCTTTAGTCTGCCGTTAGATAGGGTGTCGCTTATGACCTTAGTTACTGATATAGGATATTTAAACATATTTTCGGATGCACTTGCAAAGATGGAGGCAAAGAAGATAAGCTATAGCGGGAGAGAAGCGGCAGCGGCCTTAGAATTAGATCCTTCAATACCCAACTGGATTATGGATAAGCATGTGGATGTTGTATATAATTTTATACCCATAGGTTATTTAGTCGGGGAAAAGGATTTGAAATCAGCAGAGGGCATGGAAGTTTCAAAACGAACCATTTTAGAGTTTTTTCACAGAGTCATGGATGGGGAAACCATTTTCTTTATGGCACTCAATGCAATGCATGAATTTTGCGCTTTAGGAAAAGCGATTGTTCCCCTCTTTGGTGCTATCGATTTTTCGCCAAAAGAGCGAATCCAATACCTGCAAAAGTTTAACGCCTTAATTAACGATAAAAGTTTTGACAAAATTAGAGCTTTGGACGGTGAACAGCCGAAAGCGGCAGTTATCTGTTTACAGGGGCTGAATGTGATCTATATGATTGATCAGGATTATAAGAATGAAAAAATCCATTACTTTGAAACAAATTTGTTTCAAGATATCATAGAAAGGCAAATAACAAAATATGCGATGAAGGTCACGGAGTTTAGTCCTGAATTATGGCAGGCTTATATCAGCGATGTGACTAAGAAACTTGAAAGAATTGGATTATAAAACTATTTGCTGTATTAAGGTGAGCAGGTAGTTAAAAGGCGAAAAGACGCATTTCATTTTGATTAGGTGAAATGAAATGCGTCATGAGTAACACTTTTTAATTGCAATCAAAAATAGTCTTGGCAGCAAGATATTTCCCGAAGTCATCCTTCCATTTTTTGTGGATCTCTGATGAATCCCATACGCTCAGAGTGTCCGGTTCAAAAATCATTTTTATCATGAAATCATGTCGGTTTGCCCTGTCAATACAAGATGAAAACGTCTGAACCTGTTGGATTCCAGGTATCTCAGTTGCATGTGAAAACAGATCATTAATTTGGTTGATTAATTCTTCTTTATTAGAAACAGTATCTAGAAACTTTACAATGATATAGTGTGTCATAGTGCCTCCTTATATAGATATGATGAATTATCAGATCTTGAAAATGAAACTGGATAATATGATTCAAATTTCATTCGAAAATATAGGTGCAGTCAAGTGTATTCAACGGATAAAAAAGGAAAAACCCCAAACTCCTTATCGATACTTAGGAATTTAAGGCTTAACAAAAGCAGGGGAAGAGGGGCTCGAACCCCCATTTACGGTTTTGGAGACCGTTGCTCTACCATTGAACTATTCCCCTTTGGGCTGGCGTTACATCTCTGCCTGAGCACTTAGAGAGTATAGCATAGAAGTTTTTAAATTGCAACAGTTTTTTAGAAAATTAAAAAATTAAATCTGCTGTTATTGAATCCCTGTTTGTGGTAAAATATTATAGAAAAGGAAGTCCATGGACAAAAGTCATATTTCATGGGCTTGGTTTGGCGTTTTATATGAAAATCATTAGATAAAACCGTGAAATTGAATTAGAATGAAAAGTATCATTGATAATCATTCCCAAAATAAAACTTGTCTCATCAAAAATATGCTTATCTACAAAGCTTTCCCTCAGAGTTAATTACAGGATATGCACAAAAAAGGGCTATATAATCGTATATGAAACATAATTTGACAAATCATGTCAAACATGATATATATATTCTATAACTTTTTCTTCACTATAAAAAGGAGTTGTGATTATGAAACAGTTAAAGATTATGTTGCCGAATATTGCCGAGGCGAAGAATTTTGTTGCTGCTGCTGCTAAATGTGATTTTGACATAGACGTGTATTACAATAGAGTAACCATTGACGCAAAGTCTATATTAGGAGTATTGAGTTTAGATTTGACACAGGTTTTGACCGTTGAATTTAACGGGGAAGATGCAGAGTTTGAGGCATTTCTGGCAGCGAAAGCTCCAGGTAAATGTTCAGCAGCATAAACAGATGCAACGGAAAGAGGGAATTGTATGCCGTACGGCCTGCAGTTCCCTTTTTTAATTCATGGGAAAATGCTCTGCGATAGATACACACTCTTTGCATATAACTGAAAAAGAAAAGAACAGGAAAAAAACGGAAGGAGGGGATGCCGGAGTGGAGGAGACGGAGAAAAAAGTCCTGAAAATATCTGTCAGAAATTTAGTTGAGCTTGTTCTGCGCTCCGGCGACTTAGATAACCGGCGGACTGGCGGGGCAGAAAAGACCGCCATGCAGGAAGGGAGCCGGATCCACAGGAAGATCCAGCGCCGCATGGGAGCGGACTACCGGGCGGAAGTGGTGTTAAAACATGAGGTAGAAGTGGATCAGTTTCAAATTCTGGTGGAGGGGCGGGCCGATGGCATCATTGATAAACCGGATGAGGTGACCATAGATGAGATCAAAGGCATGTATATGGATTTGTCCTATTTAACAGAGCCTATTGAAGTACATTTAGCCCAGGCCATGTGCTATGGGTATTTTTACTGCTATGACCACGGGCTGAATGGGGCTGTCATGCAGATGACCTACTGCAACATTGAAACAGAGGAGATACGGCGTTTTAAAGTGGAAAAATCCTTTGAGGAACTGGAAAGCTGGTTTCAGGGCCTGATTCATGAGTACATTAAATGGGCAAGATATTTATATAACCATGGAATAAGAAGAGATGAGTCCATAAAGGAGCTTTCTTTTCCCTATCCCTACCGGAAGGGGCAGAAGGAGCTTGTGGTAGCCGTTTACCGGAGTATTGCCAGAAAAAAGAACCTTTTTATCCAGGCTCCTACGGGAATCGGAAAGACCCTTTCCACCGTTTATCCGGCCATAAAGGCCATTGGGGAAGGGCTTGGAGATAAATTGTTTTATCTGACTGCAAAAACCATAACCAGAGGAGTGGCGGAAGAAGCTTTTGATATTTTGCGGGAGCATGGGCTTTATTTAAATTCAGTGACCATTACGGCAAAGGAAAAACTGTGCTTCCTTGATAAACCGGAATGCAACCCGGATGCCTGTCCTTATGCCAAAGGCCATTTTGACCGGGTAGGAGATGCGGTCTATGATATTATCCACAAGGAAGCCGGAATCACAAGAGAAACGGTACTTCGCTACGCAGAGGAATATCAGGTTTGCCCATTTGAATTCTGCCTGGATATCAGCAACTGGGTGGATTCCATTATCTGTGATTATAATTACGTATTTGACCCTAATGTCCGTTTGAAACGGTATTTTTCCGAAGGCATCACAGGAGATTACCTGTTTTTGACGGACGAGGCCCATAATCTTGTTCCAAGAGCCAGGGAAATGTACAGCGCAACGGTCTATAAGGAGGACTTTCTTCTTATTAAAAAGATTTTGAAATCCATGAGCCCAAAGCTTGTCCGGATGCTGGAACGGTGTAACAAAGAGCTTTTAGAAATGAAACGGGAATGTGAGGAGTTTCAGATCCTGGAAGACATCCGGTTTTTTATGACCGGTGTCATGACTCTTTTCGGGGAAATGGAAAAGTTTATGGAAACAGGTGAGGAATTTAAAGACCGGGACCTGGTTCTGGATTTCTACTTTAATCTGCGGGATCTTTTAAATATCTATGACCGTCTGGATGAGAATTACCGGATCTATACGGAGCTTTTGTCAGACGGACGCTTTATGCTCAGGCTGTTTTGCGTAAATCCGGCGAAAAATTTAAAAGAGTGTCTGGACAAGGGGAACAGCACCGTGTTCTTTTCTGCCACATTGCTTCCTGTGCGGTATTATAAGGAGCTTCTAAGCGGTGACCAGGAAGAATATGCAGTATATGCCCAGTCTCCCTTTGATCAGGAGAAACGTTTACTCCTTGTTGCTACTGATGTCAGCAGCCGCTATACCAGAAGAAACCGCCGGGAATACCAGAAGGTAGTGGATTATATGCGAAAAATCGTGTCGGCCAGAAAAGGAAACTACATGGTGTTTCTGCCGTCATACCAGTATTTAAAGGCAGTTGAGGCGATTTTTGAGGAAACAGAAGGCCTGGAACGGGAGTTTGCTTACATGTCCCAGGCATCTCACATGAGCGAACAGGAGAGGGAGGAGTTTTTAAAGGAATTTTCAGAGGACCGGAAGGATTCTTTTGTGGCCCTTTGCGTTATGGGCGGCGTATTTTCTGAAGGAATTGATTTAAAGGAAGGGCGTCTGATCGGAGCCATCATCGTTGGCACCGGACTTCCCATGGTCTGTACGGAACAGGAGATCTTAAAGGGGTATTTCGATTCCAGAGAGCAGAACGGATTTGACTATGCTTACCAGTATCCGGGGATGAATAAGGTCATGCAGGCAGCAGGAAGGGTAATCCGAACCGTCCGGGATGAGGGAGTCATTGCATTGCTTGATGAGCGTTTTATAAAACCAGACTATCAGGCACTGTTTCCAAGGGAATGGGACGGGTATTATGAAGTGAAGCTAAAAAATGTGGATGAAGTGGTTCAGAACTTTTGGGATGGGCGAAAGTAAAAGCTGCCGCCCCAAATGGGGCGGCAGCGGAAAACCAGTCATTACCGGTTAAAGCATATCCATAAACTGTTTGGAAGCCTGGGAAATGGGCAGGTTTTCATTATAAGCTACGACCATCTGACGGGTAGGAAGCTTTTCCGAAAGCTTCACCTGGAATAAGTCCCTGTCATTCTCAGGAATACAGAAATCCGGAACAAATGCGATCCCAAGGCCGATGCGGGCTAAGTCGATCAGGAGATCGTTGCTGCTCAGCTCGATTTCAGGGACCAGATCAAGCTGTTCCTTTTGGAACATGTGATGAAGGAACTCGCTGGTCGTACTTTTTCTTTCCAGCATCAGAATAGGATAGGTCTGGAGAGTCCCAAGGCTTACGGTCTGTCCCTTCAAAGGAAAATATTCCTGATTAGCGACAAATACATCGGAAAATTCGTTGATGACCCGGGTATTCTGGGAGCTTAAAAGCCCTGAATTGGGATAATTGGTAATAATAAAATCCACCTGACCGCTTTCCAGAAGATGAGCGCATTCAATGGAAGTCTGGTTGGTAACCTTGATGTGTACATTGGGGTAGGTTTTATGAAATTTATTTAAATATGGAACAAGGTAGTAGCGGCATATGGTGTCGCTGGCACCGATCCGCAGCTGGCCGCCGTTTAAGGTATTGGCCTCCAAAAGCTGGTTTTCTCCCTTTTGAATCAGATTTATGGCTGGTTCTATGTGCTTTAGGAGGATGTCTCCTTCCGGAGTGAGCTGCACCTTTTTCGTGCTCCGGACGAAAAGGGTCTGGTTCAGCTTTTTCTCCAGCACCTTGATGGACTGGCTGACAGCCGACTGGGAGATGAAAAGCTGTTTGGATGCCTCCGAAAAGCTTAAGGTGGTGGCAACGTGGTAAAAGACTTTATAAAGTTCATAATTAATATCCATTATTAGTCCTCCTTATAAACATATGGATATTCTATCATGGATCTGATTGGTTTGTAAAGGCGTTTGACAAATTTCCTGGGGTGCGGTATAGTACGGGCACAGGAGCCAGGATTTGAAAAAGAGAAGGAGCGGTATAAGAGCATGCATGATGATTTTTACCAGATGTATCTGGAAGAGATGGGACATATTCCTCCCTGTACCATGGAGGAGCAGGAAGACCTTTTAAAAGAAGCGGCACAGGGCAGGAAAGAAGCGAAAAAAAGGCTTGTTGAAGGAAACCTGCGGGCTGCCCTGGAATATGCCAGGGAATATGACGGCAGGGGCGTTCTTGTGACAGATCTGGTTCAGGAAGCCAATATGGCTCTCATGATGGCAGTGGAAGAGTATGTCCAGTTGGAAGACAGACCGGAATTTGACAGCTTTAAAAACCAGAGGATTAAGGAAGCCCTTGATGCAGCTGTGGAGGAACAGCAGTCTGCAAAGCAGACAGGGGAAGAGCTGGCTGCCCGGGTGAATGTGCTTCAGCAGATTTCCCAGCTTCTTGCAAAGGAACTGGGACGGGAGGCAACAGTAGAAGAACTGGCTGACAAGATGAAAATGACCATGGAAGAGATAAAGGGTATTATGAAGATTGCTATGGATGCCATGAGCATGAATGCTGAAACCATGGATTTAGAAGCCCTTGCAGGAGTGGAGGGCATCGAAATCACTGGAGATGAAGAGGCTGATGATTACGATTACGAAGAATAAGAGACTGGGAGAGATGAGATGAAGATATATCTGATACGCCATGGACAGACAGACTGGAACATCCAGGGAAGAATCCAGGGGAGCCACGATATTCCTCTTAATGAAACGGGCCGAAGGCAGGCGGAACTGCTGGCAAAGGGCATGGATTCCCGCCCGGTTTTAAGGATTTTTTCCAGCACCTTAACCCGTGCCATGGAAACAGCTGAAAAGATCAGAAGCAGACAAAAGGTGGAAATCTGTTCCATGCCCCAGCTTATTGAAGTGGAATTTGGCAAATGGGAAGGCATGACGTGGGATGAGATCATGGAAGCGTATCCGGAGGAATACAAACGGTGGGCTTTATGTCCTGACGAAGCATCCCCTCCAGGCGGGGAAAACCAGGACCAGGTTTTAAGCCGCTGTGTGTGGGCGGTGAAGGAAATATTAAGGATCACCGGCGGCCGAGAGGATGTTGCGATTGTATCCCACGGCGCCACCATCGCCTATCTTGTCTCCTATATGATGCGCAATCATCCGGAGGCAGAAAGCATTATTGTGGAAAATGCCAGCATTACAACGGTTAATTACAGCCCGCTGACGGAAGATTTCATGCTGTTGGAGATGAACGATACTTCCCATATGGAGGAATAAAAAAGCTCCTTTTTAAAGAGGGAAGAATAGAAGAAGCAAGGAAGCCTTTTGGCATCCTTGCTTCTCTTGAACCAGTAATTAATCAAATAATGTTTCTATGAGGATTTTCACCATGGAAGGGGTGGTGCGGATATAAAGCATATCCCTTCCAGCACAGCGCAGGGAGGTCTGCATAAGAACCTCCATTGGAGCGGAATCGTCAAAAATGCTGACCATGTTGGCACATGATTCCACAATGGAGTTAAGCTGCCCGGCCTTTTCAATGAACTTTTCAATGTGTTCTTCTTGAAGCTGTAAGCATACCTCCAGATAGGGACTTTGTTCCTCTTTCTTTAAGCGGGCTTTTTCAAATGAATATTTTTGGGATAAGTCCTTTAATTGCTGATGAAGATCCATAAATCTAGCACTCCTTTATTAAAAAAAATCTTTTATTACTATAGTTCAAATTGTTTAAATTTTCAAGTATTTTTATAAAAAACATCGAATTTTGTCAAATTGCGTCGAAGAGGAAGGGGACCAGATGAAACATAAGGCTGGCTAGTGATTTTCTTCTGCCGATGGCACCATTAATATTAACTGTACTGATTAATAACATAAGATATATTAATTTCTCTAATCTATATAACTTGTGGTATGATTAATACAAGAGAATAACAGGGAAATTCCTGTCCTGATAAACCATGGGGAGTTTTTGTAAGGAGGAAAATATGAGTGTAAGAAGAGTATATGTTGAGAAAAAAACGGCCTATGCCGTTAAGGCAATGGAATTAAGAGAAGAAATCTCAGGCTATCTTGGAATCAATACGGTGACCGGTGTGAGGGTGCTGATCCGCTATGATGTGGAGGATCTGTCCGACGAAGTCTATGGATTGGCTCTTACCGCTGTATTTTCAGAGCCCCCCGTTGATGGGGTTTATGAAGAGGCTTTCCCAAAAGAGGATGGGGATGTGGTTTTTACCGTGGAGTACTTGCCGGGCCAGTTTGACCAGCGGGCTGATTCCGCAGAACAGTGCGTCAAGCTGTTAAAAGAGGATGAAGAGCCTGTGATCCGGTCCGCAACTACGTATGTGATCTCCGGCGAACTTACAGAAGCCCAGATTGCCGATATCAAATCCTACTGCATCAACCCCGTGGATTCCAGAGAAGCAGACGAAAGAAAGCCGGAGACTCTTGCTGCAATGTTTGATACTCCTTCCGATGTGATTATTTTTGATGGTTTTACAGATCTTGCAGAAGGCAAATTAATGGAATTATATGAGTCCTTAAATCTGGCAATGACCTTTAAGGATTTTCTTCATATCCGGAATTACTATAAAGAGGAAGAAAAAAGAGACCCGTCAATGACTGAGATTAGGGTCCTTGATACCTATTGGTCGGATCACTGCCGCCACACTACCTTCCAGACAGAATTAAGAGATGTGACATTTTGTTCTGGAGATTACCGCAAGCCCATTGAGGATACCTACAGGCAGTACCTGGCAGACCGGGAGGTGGTATTAAAGGGAAAAGACGGCAAGTTTGTGTGCCTTATGGATCTGGCTCTCCTGGCGATGAAGAAACTTCGTATGGAGGGAAAAGTAGAGGATTTAGAAGTATCCGATGAAATCAACGCCTGCAGCATCGTGGTCCCGGTCCTGATTGATGGTGCAGAAGAGGAATGGCTGGTAAATTTCAAAAATGAAACCCACAATCATCCTACGGAGATCGAGCCCTTTGGCGGTGCGGCCACCTGCCTTGGAGGCGCGATCCGTGACCCTCTTTCCGGTCGTACTTACGTATATCAGGCCATGCGGGTAACAGGAGCGGCTGATCCCACAAAGCCTTTGAGCGAAACTTTAAAAGGAAAACTTCCACAGAGAAAGATCGTGACAGGAGCTGCAGACGGCTACAGCTCCTACGGAAACCAGATCGGACTGGCAACCGGATATGTAAAGGAGATTTACCATCCGGATTATGTGGCAAAGAGAATGGAAATAGGCGCTGTCATAGGTGCTGCCCCAAGAAAAAATGTCATCCGGGAGACTTCGGATCCTGGAGACTTAATCATTCTCCTTGGGGGCCGTACCGGACGGGACGGCTGCGGCGGTGCCACCGGCTCCTCCAAAGTCCATACGGAAGCCTCCATTGAGACTTGCGGAGCAGAGGTCCAGAAGGGGAACGCGCCCACGGAACGAAAGATACAGCGTTTGTTCCGAAGAGAAGAAGTGAGCAGGCTCATCAAGAAATGCAATGATTTTGGTGCAGGAGGTGTTTCGGTTGCCATAGGCGAACTGGCAGACGGCCTGCTGATCGACTTAGATAAGGTTCCGAAGAAATACGCCGGACTGGATGGTACGGAAATTGCCATCTCTGAGTCACAGGAACGTATGGCGGCTGTGGTTGATCCAAAAGATGCAGACCGGTTTCTGGCCTATGCGGCAGAGGAAAACTTAGAGGCAGTCGTAGTGGCAGAGGTAAGGTCAGAGCCAAGGCTTGTGATGAATTGGAGAGGAAAGACCATTGTAGACATCAGCCGGGCTTTCCTGGATACCAATGGAGCCCATCAGGAAGCTTCGGTTGTTGTGGAAGTTCCTGACAGAGAACCAGGCGCATTTATGAGACAGGATACCGCAGATGTCAGGGAGGCCTGGCTGAAGCTGCTTTCTGACTTAAATGTCTGCTCCCAGAAAGGGCTTGTGGAAATGTTTGACGGCTCCATAGGTGCTGGAAGCGTGTTCATGCCTTATGGAGGCAGATACCAGCTGACAGAGACTCAGACCATGGTGGCAAAACTTCCGGTGCTGCATGGAAAGACGGATACCGTAACCATGATGAGCTTCGGATTTGATCCTTATCTGTCAAGCTGGAGCCCCTATCACGGAGCAGTATATGCAGTATTGTCCTCGGTTGCCAAAATCGTGGCATCAGGCGGGGATTACAGAAGAATCCGCTTTACCTTCCAGGAATATTTCCGCAGGATGACAGAAGAACCGGCGCGTTGGAGCCAGCCCTTTTCCGCCCTCCTTGGGGCATACAGCGCCCAGATAGGATTTGGGCTTCCTTCCATCGGAGGAAAGGACAGCATGTCAGGCACCTTCCGTGACATTGATGTGCCGCCAACCCTTGTTTCCTTTGCTGTGGATGTTGCAGAAGGGAAGCATATCATTACGCCGGAATTTAAGAAGGCGGGAAGCAGGATTGTTGTATTCCGGATTGAAAAGGATTCCTATGATCTTCCGGTATACAGCCAGGTCATGAAAGGCTATGAAGCGTTGTTTGAAGATATCTGCGCAGGACGCATCCTGTCAGCCTACGCCGCAGAAAGCCACGGGATCTGTGAGGCGGTCAGCAAGATGGCCTTTGGAAACCGGATGGGCATAAGGATCAGCAGAAACGTAGATCCAAGTGATTTCTTTAAAGCCGGCTGGGGAGATGTGGTATGTGAAGTTCCGAAAGGCCGGCTTGAGGAACTGACTGTCTCCTATACCGTCATCGGTGAAGTCACTGATGGAGGTGTGTTTGAATACGGCGGCACAGCCATTGCCATGGATGAGGCGCTGAACGCATGGATGAAACCACTTGAAGATGTGTTCCCAACGGTGTCAGGGACAGATAAGACTCCTGTTTCAGAGCGGCTTTATGATACAAAGGATATCTACGTCTGCAGGAATAAGGCAGCAAAGCCCAATGTATTTATTCCGGTGTTCCCCGGTACAAACTGTGAGTATGACAGCGAGAGGGCTTTTCATAGAGCAGGTGCCAATGTGGTGACAAAGGTCTTTCGGAATTTAACGGCCCAGGACATCAGGGAATCGGTGGAAGTTTACCGCAGGGAAATATCCAAAGCCCAGATCGTCATGTTCCCCGGAGGATTTTCCGCAGGTGACGAACCGGATGGCTCTGCCAAGTTTTTTGCCAACCTATTCCGGAATCAGGTGATCAAGGAGGAAATCGGCAAGCTGTTAAATGAAAGGGATGGCCTGATGCTAGGAATCTGCAATGGCTTCCAGGCTCTAATAAAGCTAGGGCTTGTGCCGGAAGGAATGATCACAGAGCAAAGGGAGGATTCCCCTACGCTTGCGATGAATACCATTGGCCGCCATGTTTCCAAGATGGTTTATACAAAGGTGGTGACAAATAAGTCGCCGTGGCTTTCAGGGGCAGAATTAGGAGGCGTTTACTGCAATCCTGCTTCTCATGGAGAAGGACGGTTCGTTGCAGGGGAGGAATGGCTGAAACGGCTGTTTGACAATGGACAGGTGGCGACTCAATATGTGGATGATAAGGGCTGCCCTACCATGGATGAGTGCTGGAACCCTAACGGGTCATTCATGGCGGTTGAGGGCATCACAAGCCCTGACGGGCGGATCCTGGGCAAGATGGCTCACTCCGAACGCCGCGGCGAATCGGTGGCCATGAACATTTACGGTGAGCAGGATATGAAGATTTTTGAATCTGGCGTGAAATATTTCCAGTGAGCTTAGGCAGTTCCCTGTATGTAGAAATAATTCATAAAAAATAAAGCAATACAAAGCAAAAAGCGTTTCTTCTGCGGATGGCATCCGGGGAAGAAACGCTTTTAGTTTTTACCGGTTAAAATTGTAACGCTTTTTAACGCTCGAAAGGGAAATTCTCACTTGACAATCCATAAATTTAAGCCTATGATTCATCAGGTATATTTTTATATAGTATTGAGATTATTGGCAATACTGTATAAAGGAAAGAAGATTTGTATCAGAGAGGATTACGGATATGCATTCAAAGAGAAAGATAAAAAATATATTGTTGGGAAATACTTTGGAGAACAATGATTTGGAAGGAGAAAAGCTGGGGCCCTTTTGGGGAGTTCCTATTATGGCAAGTGATGCGGTTTCGTCAGTGGCGTATGCGATTGAAGAAATGCTGTTGGTTTTGGTTCCCGTCCTGGGGTTATCGGCAGTCAATTATCTAGGGTATGTTACCTCGCCGATCATACTGTTGTTTTTAGTTTTGGCTTTTTCCTACTCACAGATCATTGCAAATTACCCAAACGGCGGAGGCGCATATATTGTATCCGCCGAAAACATTGGGAGAGGCGCTTCAATGGTTGCAGCATCTTCCCTGATCATCGGCTATGTGATGACAGTAGCGGTCAGCCTGTCGGCAGCGACGGCAGCGCTTATCTCTGCTTTTCCTCAATTTACAGATTACAGGCTGATGTTCGCCCTGCTTTTTCTATGTATCGTCACACTTCTTAATCTCAGGGGAATGAGAGAGTCCTCTAAGCTTTTTGGAGTTCCGACGTATGCATTTATCATTATTATGCTGGCGCTTATTGTAACAGGTTTTTTTAAACTTGCAACGGGAAATCTGCCGCCGGTCCACTATACTGAAAACTTACAGCCTGTCACAGGCGGAGCCGGGACGGTAACACTGTTTCTTCTTCTCAGAGCTTTTTCTTCCGGATGTTCGGCTCTTACGGGTGTGGAAGTAGTGAGCAATGCGGTTCCAAGCTTTCGGGAGCCGTCACAGCGGAATGCCACTCATGTGCTTTTTATACTGGTAGGGATTATTGTAGCTATCTTTGGAGGTGCGGTGGTGCTGGTTACTTCCTTACACATTGTTCCTTTGGAGGGTAAAACTGTAATCTCTCAGTTGGGAATGGCTGTGTTCGGACCGGGACTAATGTTTTATATTTTGCAGTTTGCAACATCCCTTATTTTACTTCTTGCTGCAAATACTGCATATAACGGTCTGCCTACGCTGTTAGCGATTCTGGCGGCAGATGGATATGTTCCCCGTCAGTTTATGCACCGCGGAACGAGGCTAAGCTTTTCCAACGGGATCTTGTTTATTTTCTTTGTAGCGGCATTTTTATTAATTGTTTTTAAGGCTGAGACCCATTATCTGATCCCCCTTTATGCCATCGGAGTTTTCTTATCCTTTACTCTGTCCCAGAGCGGAATGGTGGCCAGATGGATCAGGGTGAAAGGTAAAGGCTATTTGTATAAAATGTTTATCAACGGCCTGGGCGCACTTATGACGGGAACAGGAACAGTCATTGTATTTGTAACCAGGTTTGCTCAAGGTTCCTGGGCGTTGGCTATTATCATACCGGTGATTGTTTATATCATGCATCGCATAGATACCCACTATCAGTTTGTGGGACGGCAGTTAATGGTCAATGATTTTATGTCTCATTATCATAAAAGTACCAGCAAGGACACCAATCTTTGTATTGTCCTTGTTGGCGGAATTAACCGTTCTGTACTGAAGGCGCTGAATTATGCCAATTTGATCACTTCCAATGTGGTAGCCCTACATGTATCGACCGATGAGAAACAATGCGAACAGCTCCATAAAAAATGGAAGAAAACCGGCATTGATATACCGCTTGAGGTCATCATGTCACCATACAGAGAGCTTATTGAGCCTGTTGATGAGTATATCAGCGAAAAGGAAGCCAATCTGCTTCCGGGGGAAATGATCACGGTCGTTATGGCACGTTTTATGGAAGAGAGCTGGTTTGCCAATATTCTTCATAACCAGACCACTTATTTCATTATGCAAAGGCTTAGGGTGCACAGAAATGTCTCTACGGTTCTGGTCCCATATATTTACAGTTCAGCATTTAAGCCTAAGCAGAAAGACGAAAATGCAGATAAAGGCAGATAAAGCCTTTATTACTGAATCGGCAGATACACTTCAATGTAATTGATGGGTGTATCTGCCTTTTTTTCCTGATTTTCTTTTGCGGTATCCTTGAAGGCACAGCTTAATAAGTGCCCGCTGTAGGCAACTCCGAGAGGAGAATATCCTTTTTGCCTTGCCCAGTCAGCTGCGTCTATAACGGTCTGTGATTCTAAAACCGGGCTGTCTGATGCAACCACAGTATATATACAGCGTTCCTGTTTTAGTAAGGGATAGCCATTTAATGCCTGTTTTAATTTCATAATGATTGCAGTATCCTCAGCGATCATGAAGAATTCGTTTACCTGGTTTGCCTGGTTCCCCTCTATCCCATATTTCTGGCAGATATAGCATAAATCAGAGATGCCTTCTTGATTGATGAAGTGATTGTCCGGCATCTGGTAATAGGGAGGCATGGGTCTTAGGTCATAACGGTTTAAATATTTTTCCACGTTTTTATAGTGTTTCTGCAAATGAGTCAGATGGATGAGGGATTGCCGGTGCTTTTCCATCTGTTGTTTTTCTTCAGTGATTTTTTCCTGAATCATGGAGCAGTAGGAAGGAAAGGAGCTTTTATACAGGATACGGCCGATATCCTCGATGCTGAAGTTCAGTCTGCGGTAAAACATGATGCTTGAAAGCTTTTTAATATCTTCATATGTATAGGTCCGGTAACCATTTTTCTGCTTTTCCGGTTGTATGATTCCCTTTTTTTCATAAAAGCGAAGAGTATCACGGCTTAAGCCTAAACGGTCGGAAACTTCTCCAATGGTGTATTTTTTCATTTTGATTCCTCTTTACAGTCCGCATTTCAGCGGGAGAGTCCAGTGCAGCGTAAGAATCCGCAGTGCAGCGGGTAAGCCCGCAGGATCGCTCACTCACGGGCATTCGCCCTATAAAATAGAACGGGTCAAAGCTTGCTTACGTAGATAGTTTACCATAAAAAGACGTATTTTCAGCTTTACGGTTTTCTTTCTATGCTTACGAATTATTAACGGAAAGAAGTTTGAAATCGTAAAAAACTATGTTATGATAGAGGCAGAAATAAAGCTTGTACTTACAAAAGAAGCTTGAGAAGGGGGTATTTTACATGGGAGAAAGTAAGAAGAAAATGGTTAAATGCCTGGTATGCGGCGCTGTATTTGAGGAGGGTAATGAGGTTTGTCCGGTATGCGGAGTAGGACCGGAAAATTTTGTCCCTTATGAGGAGGAAGAAAGGAATTACCATAAAAATACGGAGGAGTTATACCTCATTCTTGGTAATGGTGCGGCTGGTGTCAGTGCGGCTGAGGCGATTCGGGAAAGGAATTCCACCTGTTCCATTGTCATGGTAACGAAAGAAGACTGCCTGCCTTATTCAAGGCCCATGCTGACGAAAACCGTGATGGGAAAGGATGAAAGGGAAGAATTGCTTCTTCATGACCCGGCATGGTACGAAGAGAAACGCATCTTAAACCTTACGGGAAAACAGGCGGAGAAGATCGACACCAGGGAAAAGGAAGTCACCTTTGATGACGGAATCCGGCTTAAATATGACAAATGCATCTATGCATTGGGATCGGAATGCTTCATTCCTCCCATACCCGGAAGTGAAAAAAATGAAGTGGTCGCCATACGCCGGCTTTCTGATATAGAGAAGCTTAATTCCCTCCTTTCCGAATCAAAGCGGGCCGTTGTCATTGGCGGCGGCGTGCTGGGACTGGAGGCGGCCTGGGAATTAAAAAGGACTGGCCTTTTTGTGACGGTATTAGAGCATGGCGACCAGCTTATGAAGCGCCAGCTTGATGAGGAAGCCGGTGAGTTTTTAAGATCCATGATACTGGAAAAGGGGATCGATGTGAAATTCCAGGCAGTTACCCGGGAGATAGAAGGGGAAGAGAAGGTGACCGGTATCTGCCTTGAGGATGGTACAGTTCTGCCGGCAGATCTGGTGGTCATATCCGCAGGAGTCCGGGCCAATGTATCTCTGGCAGAAGATGCAGGTGCTAAATCCGGACGGGCAGTCATTGTTAATGAGCACATGGAAACCACGGTACCCGGCATATATGCGTGCGGGGATTGTGCGGAATATGAAGGGATCAATTATGCCATATGGCCTCAGGCCGTGGAGATGGGAAAGGCAGCAGGAGCCAATGCAGCCGGAGAAAGGATTTCCTATAAAACCGTGACAGCAGCTCTCACATTTAATGGCATGGATACTTCCTTATTTGCGGTGGGCGACCCGGGTAAGGACCCTGGAAGAACCTATGAGGTGCGCCGGGATGTGGATGGAGAGAAGAAGATTTACAAGGTGTATTATTCTGTAGAAGGCAAGCTGACAGGCGCCATACTCATTGGCGATACGTCAGAAATGGGAAGAATCCTGGAAGAGATTGAATAAAGGATTAATTAAGAGGTGCAAAGGTCTTTTGGGAGACTTTCGCACCTCTTTGCTGTTATTCCACTGAGATATGATATGTTTCCAGCCAGTAGTTGATCTGAAGGATATAGGCAAGCATCTGGGGACCGGCCATGAGCTGACCGTACCAGGGTTTTCCGTAATCCGAAGGACTGGTCAGGAGTTTTTCCAGTTTCTTTACGTCCAAAAGTTCCATAACCGGAGCAGAACCGCCGGCTATCATTTCCTCTACCCGTCCGGCTAAAAGCGCCTCGTAATTGGTATCATAGGTTTTGGGATACGGAGATTTCCTGCGGAACAGGATCTCATCAGGCAGAAGCCCCCTTCCGGACTGGCGAAGGAGATTTTTTACCACCCCATCCCTTGTTTTCATATCCCAGGGGACATTCCACACGTACTCGATGATCCGGTGGTCTGCAAAGGGAACCCTGGCTTCAAGGCCGGAATACATGCTGTCACGGTCCATCCGGTTTAATAAGGTCTGCATAAACCAGCGGAGATTCAGATAAGAAATCTCTCTTCTTCTTGCTTCTTTTGGATTATCTTCGGAAAGGACAGGAGTTTCCGCCACAGACTTTTCGTAGGCTTCCATAACATACTCATCCATTTTTAAATAATCCAGAAATTCATCCTTTAAGATGGCTTTGCGCGTACCTAAGTCCATGGTCCAGGGAAAAGTCTGGGCTTTAAAGCATTCTTCCTTATGAAACCAGGGGTATCCTCCGAATATTTCATCTGCACACTCCCCGGTTAAAGCCACCTTATTAAACTGTTTGACCATGGAGCAGAAGTGGAGCAGGGAAGAGTCAATGTCTCCCATGGCCGGAAGGTCATGAGCAAGAACGGAATCATAAAGCCGGTCTGCCTGGGTGCCGTTGTCACATTCCAGATAATGATGGTCGGAATTTAAAAATTTTACCATCTGGTCCACAAAGGGGCGGTCCTGGGAGGGCTGGAAGGTGCTGGCTTTAAAATATTTATCATTGTTGACAAAGTCAAAGGAGAAGGTAGTAAGCTGTTTGCCCTGTTTTTTCAGTTCTGCAGCACAGACAGCCGAAACCAGGCTGGAATCCACCCCTCCTGACAAAAAGGTGCAGATGGGAACGTCGGAAACCATCTGCCGGCGGATGGAATCCTGAACCAGGAAGGAGGTCTTTTCAATGGTTTCCTCATAGCTGTCCTCGTGGGGCCTGCTTTCCAGCTTCCAGTAGCTTTTTAAGCGGAAGCCGTCCTTAGAACAGAGAAGCATGTGTCCAGGGAGGATTTCGTTGATTCCTTTAAAAACCCCACAGCCGGAGGTATGAGCCGGTCCCAGGGAGAAAATCTCGTTTAAACCTTTCCGGTCTAATACGGGACGTATGCCCGGATATGCAAAGATTCCTTTCAGCTCCGAAGCAAAGATAATTTCTCCCTCCCGTATGGTGTAGTAGAGAGGCTTTATACCGGAGCGGTCCCGGCAAAGGAATAAGCGTTCCCGGAAAGGGTCCATAATGGCAAAGGCAAAAATACCGTTTAACTGTTTCACAAAATCAGGCCCGTGTTCCATATATCCGGTTAAAATCACTTCTGTGTCAGAGGTTGTGGAAAAGGAATGGCCCCGCTCCTCCAAGTCCCGGCGAAGCTCCGTTGTATTGTATATTTCCCCATTGTACACAATTCCAAATGTTTTGCCTGCCTCGGTTTTTGTTATGGGCTGGCGGCCGGTTGTTAAATCGATAATAGATAAACGGGCATGAGACATACCTCCCTGATGAAAGAGCCAGAACCCTGAATCGTCAGGTCCACGGTGTCTTTGGGTTTCTGACATCTGTTCCAGGATGTTCTCATAATAGGCTTTATCTTTCTGGTAATCGTGATCTGGATTGTAAAAACCAGCAATTCCGCACATGGAAATCCCTCCTTAAAGCTGGATTATCTATAAAAGGAAACAGGCAGCAATAAAAGTAGCAAGAAAACCGATCATGACCGGAGGAAGATTCTTTCTGGCAAGCTCCAGGGGATTTACGCTGCAGATGGCTGCAACGGGGATAAGCCCCCAGGGGACGATGGTACCTCCGCCGACGAAAACTGCGGCAATCTGTCCCAGGGTAGCCAAAACGGGAACCGAAGCTCCCACCGCCGTACCAAAGGTGTGGGCCAGGGAACCGGTAAGGGGCAGCCCGGAAAAACCAGAACCGTCTAAGCCAGTCAAGCCTCCGATCACCAGTTGGAAAAATGCAGCCATATATTTATTAAGAGGAACGTTGTGAGCCAGCCAGATGGCCCAGTCATTCATAATTCCCCTTTGGAACTGATCACCCATAATGGTGGAGATTCCCTCTCCTCCCAAAAAGAAAAAGGCCCCGATGATGATGACGGGAGCAAAAATCCGTATGGCAAAAAGAAAGCCTTCCGTAACATATGATGTCACTTTTTCCAGAGAATGCCTGCCAAAGCCCAGAACCGCTCCAATGCACATAACTAAGACGGCTGTGCCGGAAACCATGCTGGTGGCTTCTCCTCCCTTTAAATTAAAAGCCAGCATAAGAAAGATATCGGTCAGGAAAAGAAGAGGGGTCGCGATCGCCATTATAATCGCGGCAATCCCGGTATCATGGTGTTCTTTCGCATTCTGGATATGGACTTCCTGACAGCAGGCAGCGATTTCGTTCCTGTTTAACAGATATGCAGAAACCACTGTAACAATGCCCATTACCAAAAACAAAGGCCGCCCCTTGATCAGGATCTGATCAGTTGTAATGGATGCTGCTGCTGCAGAAATGGACGGAGCGCCCTGGATGACGAAATCGCAGCTTAAAGCAATTCCATGGCCGAATAAGTTCATGGCCATGGCAGCTGCCAGTGGGTCCAGACCGGCTTTGACTGCAAAGGGCAGCATGATCGCCCCCACCAAAGCCACGGATGGAGAAGGCCAGAGAAAGAGGGAAAATACCAGCATGGTACCTCCCAGGATCCACCAGGTAGATGTGGGAGTTTTCATGACCTTTGACATGGGAATCATCATCAGATAGTCGCTTCCTAAGTCTTTTAAGCATTTGGACAGGGCTGTAACCAGAGCAATGGTGGCGATGATATCCATAAACTCCCTGGAAGCATACAAGATGGCGTTGAATACAGTCATGATGCCTCCGGTCAGGGACTTAAGGCCTGCGAGGCCAAGGAGGAAGAGAAAAAGGATGCAGACCAGGGGCGTATCCTTTCGGAGAACCATGACAGTCAGGATCACAATGACGCCGATGAGATAAATATAGTGCATAGGTGTGAGCACCAGATAAGGATCAAACATAGGAACCACTCCTGTGATAAGAATATATTCTATACTATGATAAAGAGGAAAGGACAGTGTGATTTTTTTTCGGGCAGAACTTGAAATTTTCCTGTCAGCCTTTTATACTGAGTTTTATAAAGGAGAGGCCTATGCAGATAACATCGGTACATATTAAAAACTTTAAATCCATACGGGATATGGAAATTCAAAATGTGGAAAATGCCCTGATACTGGTGGGGAAGAACAATACGGGAAAAACAGGTGTCTTAGATGCCATACGGGCAGCTGCAGGCGCCTACGAAGTTACGGAAGAGGATTTTAATGAGAAGAAACAGAATATAGAGATCACCATGACCCTGGCAATTACGCAGGAGGATCTGGTTTCCTTTCACAGGGGAGGGGTGGTGAGCCAGTATAAGCGGTTTGATGCGTGGCTCCATGATTTTGTTATAAAGCTGCCTTCCTACCGGGATGGAAGCCTGACGTTCACCTATCAGGTAAACTGGAACGGGGTCGTCCGGTTTAAGGATGGATACCGGAAGAATAACCGGTATATCAGGGAGATTTTTCCCAGAATTTATTACATTGACTCGGAACGGGATTTAAACCAGTTTCAGAATGATCTGCTGCTTTTCCAGGAGGATGACCAGCTCTCAAAGCTAAGGACCCACGTGTGCATGTTTGACAGCGCCAGGGAATGCAACCAGTGCTTTAAATGCATCGGACTGATCAACCAGAAGAAGCCGGAGGAACTGCAGATCTATGAGACGGCTAAGCTGCTGGAATATAAGATGTATCAGTTAAATTTAAATAACTTTGCCGAAAGGGTCAATGACAATTACAGAAAAAACGGCGGCTATGAGGAAATCCACTTTTCTTTAAACTGTAATCCATGTGAATTGTTTAAGGTAACAGCGGAGACTTATCATGTGGAGAGAGGAAAACTAAGCCCTATAAACAATTTGAGCAATGGCATGAAAAGCCTTTACATGCTGTCTCTTTTGGAGACCTATACAGAGGATGAAAAGCGGATTCCCAGCATTGTCATCGTAGAGGATCCTGAGATTTTCCTCCATCCCCAGCTTCAGAAAATATCCAGTGAGATCCTTTACCGGTTATCCAAGAAGAATCAGGTGATTTTTACTACTCATTCACCCAGTATGCTGTTTAATTTTACCAGACGCCAGATCAGGCAGGTGGTGCTGGAGCGTGACGGTTATTCTGTTGTCAGGGACAGAACCGATATAGATGCTATTCTGGATGATCTGGGTTATGGGGCCAACGATCTTCTTGGGGTCAGCTTTGTGTTCATTGTGGAGGGCAAGCAGGATAAGAGCCGTCTGCCTCTGCTGTTGGAAAAATATTATTCGGAGATCTATGATAAGGAGGGAAATTTATCCCGGATCTCCATTATCACCACCAACAGCTGTACGAACATAAAGACGTATGCAAATTTAAAGTATATGAACCAGGTTTATTTAAGGGACCAGTTCCTGATGATCAGGGATGGGGACGGGAAGAACCCTGAGGAGCTGGCAGGCCAGCTTTGCCGGTATTATGATGACCGCAATCTGGAGGAGGTCGACAAGCTTCCAAAGGTCACCAGAAAAAATGTGCTTATATTAAAATACTATTCCTTTGAAAATTATTTCCTGAATCCCAAAATCATGGCAAAGCTTGGAGTGGTGGAAGATGAGGAGGCATTCTACCGGACGCTGTTTGATAAATGGAAGGAATACCTTTACCGGTTAAAGAGCGGAAAGCAGTTTGTGGAGGCAGTGGGGAAGGATATGGAATCCCCGGAAGATATAAAGACCTATATGGAGGAATTTAAGATTTATATGCGGGGACATAACCTGTATGATATTTTTTACGGGCCATATAAAAAGCAGGAAGGGGAGCTGTTAAAGCAATACATTGATCTGGCTCCCCGGGAAGATTTTAGCGATATTTTAAATGCGATTGATAAGTTCGTTTACTTTGAAAGCAGGAAGGCATAGGGAAGCGTCTATATTTCGGGATCGATTTCCCAGTCTCTGAAATAGTATTTCATATCCCGCTCGCCGATTTCTCTTATGACGCGGCATGGGCTTCCATAGGCACTGCTCATTGCAAAAGTGCAAGAAAGTGCTATTACTTGGACAAATAAGCGCACGCTTTTTTCAGGCATGTATATTATAATCAGAATAGAGATTTTACGAGGAGGTATTAGGATGAAGTATTTGATTGGAATTGATGTGGGGACATCGGCAACAAAGACCGTCCTGTTCGATGAGACGGGCGGTGTGATTGCTTCTGCATCCAGGGAATATCCCCTTTATCAGCCTAAGAATGGCTGGGCGGAGCAGAAGCCGGAAGACTGGAGAGATGCGGTTCTTAATACCCTTTCCCAGGTCATGACGGAGTCGGGGGTTTTAAAAGAGGAAGTAAAAGGAATCGGTATCTCAGGCCAGATGCATGGACTTGTGATGCTTGATGAAAAGAATGAGGTGATACGCCCATCGATTATCTGGTGCGACCAGAGAACAGCAGCCGAAGTGGAAGACATGCTTTCGATTATGCCAAAAGAGCGCTGGATCGAGATCACTGCGAATCCGCCTCTTACCGGCTGGACGGCAGCCAAGATTTTATGGGTTAGGAAGAATGAGCCGGAGAATTACGATCGGTGCAGGCACATCCTTCTTCCAAAGGATTATATCCGATACATATTAACCGGAGTTTTTGCTACCGAGGTTTCCGATGCCAGCGGAATGCAGCTTTTAGATGTGCCCGGAAGATGCTGGTCCGAAGAAGTTTTAAAAAAGCTGGATATTAATCCAAAGCTTTTGGGAGAAGTTTTTGAATCCTGTGAGGTGACGGGAACACTCCTTCCTGAAATCGCTGAGAGAACCGGGCTTTCGGAGGAGACAAAGGTCGTGGGAGGCGCCGGAGACAATGCGGCAGCTGCTGTCGGAACAGGGGTTGTGAAGGATGGAACGGCCTTTACCACCATAGGGACTTCCGGAGTTGTGTTTGCTCACAGCAGCCAGGTTACCATTGACCCGAAAGGAAGAGTCCATACCTGCTGCTGTGCAGTGCCGGGAGCATGGCATGTCATGGGAGTTACCCAGGGAGCGGGGCTGTCCTTAAAGTGGTTTAAGGATAATTTCTGCCAGGACTATGTGGAAGAAGCGAATAAACAGGGGATTGATGTTTATGATCTCATCAACCGGGATGTGAGCCAGGTGGAAGCAGGAAGTGATAAGCTTATTTATCTTCCATATTTAATGGGGGAGAGGACTCCTCATCTGGACCCGGACTGCAGAGGAGTGTTTTTTGGACTTTCTGCCATCCATACGAGAAAGCATATGCTTCGTGCCGTAATGGAAGGAGTTTCTTATTCTCTCAGCGACTGCAATGATATCCTTAATGAAATGGGGATCCGGGTAGGAGAGATGATGGCATGCGGCGGCGGCGGAAAGAGCCCGGTATGGCGTCAGATGCTGGCGGATATGTATGACTGTCATGTAAAGACCGTGGCACAGACAGAAGGGCCGGCTCTTGGAGCCGCTATCCTGGCCGGAGTCGGTTGCGGTATATTTGAGAGCGTGGAAGCTGCCTGTGATGCCCTGATCTCTGCAGATAAGACTACGGGACCGGAGGAAAACCAGGCTGGCCTTTATAAGAAATATCATCAGTTATATAAAGAGCTGTATGAGGATTTAAAGGGAAGCTATAAGAAGCTTGCAGCTTTGTAATGAGAGACAAAGGAAAACAGGAGGGTGAAGCTATGCGTTTTTTTATTGATACGGCAAATGTAGAAGAAATCAGATTGGCCGATGAAATGGGGATTATCTGCGGAGTAACCACAAATCCTTCCCTGATTGCAAAGGAAGGGCGTGATTTTAAGCAGGTGATCGGGGAAATCGCATCTATTGTTGACGGACCGATCAGCGGAGAGGTAAAGGCCACTACGACTGATGCAGAAGGCATGATAAAGGAAGGCCGGGAGATCGCGGCGATCCATCCGAACATGGTCGTGAAGATCCCCATGACGGCAGAAGGCTTAAAGGCAGTAAAAGTGCTGAACGCAGAAAATATCCCAACCAACGTAACCCTGGTGTTTTCCGCTGCCCAGGCACTTTTGGCAGCAAGAGCCGGTGCCGCCTATGTTTCCCCATTTTTGGGACGTTTGGACGATATCTCCATGCCGGGAATCAATCTCATTGAGGATATCATGGAGATATTCCAGATACATGGGATCGAGACGGAGATCATTGCAGCCAGCGTACGCAATCCGATTCATGTGATTGATTGTGCCAGAGCAGGGGCAGATATTGCAACGGTGCCGTATAAGGTACTGGTTCAGATGACACAGCACCCGCTCACAGACCAGGGCATTGAAAAATTTAAAAAGGATTATCTGGCTGTATTCGGAGAATAGAAAAGGAGAGATAAAACCATGGGATTAACGATCAAACCAGTGACAGATCCTGCCTTTCGGACTTATGGGAAAGTGGTTACAGGATATGATGCAGAGGAATTGTTGGAAAAGATGAAGGATACGCCCCTTCCGGAAGATGTGGTTTATGTTTCTTCTGTAGCGGAATTAGAGGAGTTGCCGGTTTCTGGGGAAATGGAGAAGAAGCTCTACGGTCAGCTGCCCATTCAGGTAGGTTACTGCAACGGCCACAATAAGAAGCTGAATGCGGCGGAATACCACAGAAGTTCAGAGATCAATATTGCTGTGACGGATCTGGTCCTGATTTTAGGAAGGCAGCAGGATATTACCCCGGATTATACATACGATTCAGGTAAGATGGAAGCATTCCTTGTACCGGCAGGAACTGTGATCGAGGTTTATGCCACGACCCTTCATTATGCGCCATGCCATACGGAGGAAGGAGGTTTCCGATGTGTTGTGATCCTGCCAAAGGATACCAATACTGATTTGGAACCGGCAAGCGAAGCAGTGAATGAAGAAGACAGACTGCTGTTTGCCAAGAACAAATGGCTTATTGGACACAAAGAGGGCGGACTTCCGGAACATGCTTATATCGGAATATCAGGAGAAAACCTGTCTATTTGACAAATGCTTAACAATGAAATCAACAGGCATATAGTCCTAAGGAACATGCCTGAATAACAACAGGAGGAGTTATAGAATGAATAATATCCCAGAAATAAAAGTAGGAATCGTAGCGGTAAGCAGGGACTGTTTCCCGGAAACTTTATCAGTGAACAGAAGAAAAGCGCTGGTGGAGGCATACGGTACAAAGTATGATGCCGCAAATATTTACGAATGTCCAGTATGTATCGTGGAAAGTGAGATCCATATGGTTCAGGCACTGGAGGATGTGAAGAAAGCCGGCTGCGATGCGCTGGTCGTCTACTTAGGAAACTTCGGACCTGAGATTTCAGAAACCCTTCTTGCAAAGCATTTTGACGGACCGGTTATGTTTATCGCAGCAGCAGAGGAAAGCGGAGATGACTTAACCCAGGGACGCGGGGATGCGTACTGCGGAATGTTAAATGCAAGCTATAATTTAAAGCTTAGAAATATTAAAGCGTACATACCGGAATATCCGGTGGGAACGGCTGAGGAATGTGCCGACATGGTCGAGGAATTCCTTCCCATTGCCAGAACTCTGGTAGGACTTTCCCAGTTAAAAATCATAAGCTTCGGCCCTCGCCCCTTAAACTTCCTGGCATGCAATGCCCCGATTAAACAGCTGTATAACCTGGGCGTGGAGATTGAAGAGAACTCGGAACTGGATTTATTTGAGGCCTTTAATAAGCATGCAAATGATCCAAGGATCCCTGATGTGGTAAAGGATATGGAAAAGGAGCTTGGAGAGGGCAACCAGAAGCCGGAAATTCTCCCAAAGCTTGCCCAGTATGAACTTACCCTGCTGGATTGGGTGGAGGCCCACAAGGGATACCGGAAATATGTTGCAATTGCAGGAAAATGCTGGCCAGCATTCCAGACCCAGTTTGGCTGTGTTCCCTGCTATGTAAACAGCCGCCTGACAGGAATGGGCATCCCGGTTTCCTGTGAAGTGGACATTTACGGAGCGCTCAGTGAATTCATCGGAACCTGCATCAGCATGGACGCCGTAACCCTGCTTGACATTAATAACACAGTTCCTGCCGATATGTACGATGGAGACATTAAGGGTAAGTATGATTATACCCACCAGGATACCTTTATGGGCTTCCACTGCGGAAATACATGCTCCAGAAAGCTTTCTTCCTGCTCTATGAAATACCAGATGATCATGGCAAGAGCACTCCCGGAGGAGGTTACTCAGGGAACACTTGAGGGTGATATCGCTCCTGGTGATATTACATTCTTCCGCCTTCAGAGCACAGCAGACAATCTACTCCGTGCATACGTTGCCCAGGGAGAGGTGCTTCCTGTAGCCACCCGTTCCTTTGGTTCCATCGGAGTCTTCGCTATTCCGGAAATGGGAAGATTTTACCGTCATGTGCTGATCGAAAAGAACTTCCCTCATCATGGAGCGGTTGCTTTCGGACATTACGGCAAGGCTATATTTGAAGTATTCAAGTACCTTGGGGTAGAAGAGATTGGATTTAATCAGCCAAAGGGAATGCTTTATAAATCAGAAAATCCATTTGGTTAAAAAATATTTTTAAAAACCATAGCTGTAAAAAGAGGAAAGNNCTTTCCTCTTTTTACAGCTATTTCTTTGTTTTTATTAAGGGTAGAATTGAGATTTATTCAATGGCAATTTGCTGGTGGTTTATTTCTTCTATGAGTAATTCAATAAAAAGATAAAAAGTAGGTGCATCATCCAAAACAGATTCGTCATACAGCCTTGTGATACAGGGAAGAATTGCTTTAATATCTGTATATTTAGATATAGGTGAATTTTCAGTCATAGAAATTAGTATTATTTTTACACCTCTATTACGGAAGTTACAGACAATGTCATGATACATTTTTCCGCCACTAATCGAAAAGATAATTACTGTATCTTCTTTGGTTAACATTTCCCCAAAAGCATCCATGGTGCTTGAGTCATTAATCGCATGGGCATCAATGCGGCATCTGTTTAAACGAAATTCCAGCTGTTGTGCAGAAAAGAAAGAATGATAATGGCCCAATATAATTATTCTATTGGATCTAAGGATAATTTCAGCAATTTGTTTTAGTAGAGTAGAATTGTATAATGCTTCCAATTGGCTGAAACAGTTAAGGTATTTTCTGAAAGCGGAGAGGGATGTTCCTTCCTCATCATTTGTGTGTTTTCTTGACACTGCATGAGGGGAATTCATATATCGGTTCATTTCGTATTTAAATTCTGAAAAACCAGTAAACCCAAGCTTTTTGCATAACCGTACAACATTACTGCGGGAAGTATTGCAATGTTCGGCCAGTGCTTCGGCTGAATATCTCACAACATCGACCGGATATTGGATTGTATATTCAGCAACAAGTCTTTCTCCGACAGTAAAATTTGACATATTATTATTTATTATTTCTAAAATATTCATCATTGTATCTCCTTTATCTTTATAATAACAAAAAAAATGTACAAAGTCTATTGAACAAATGATCAATAAAATATTAACCAAAATATTCGGGAGGTGTATGTTAAAGATAACAGTTGTATTCCCGGGAAATTAAAAGTATAATTATGAAGGAGAAGAAAAAATGAGCAAAAATTATGAGCAGATGTCAGACCAAATTATTGCCTGCTCTGGGGGAGGGGATAATCGAATTGGTTTAGAGCATAACTAGAAAATTAATAAAAGAATTTCATAGAACATCGGCTATAACATTGTATGGAATGTTGCAGTCGATGAAAATTTATTAGAATGGAGATTTTATAATGGGACTATTTGATAAACTTGTAAAAAAAACAAAGGAGATTCCAACACAAGAAGTTTTAACTGCATATGCAGAAGGAGAATTGATATCTATTAAAAATGTAAAGGATCCCACCTTTGCTGAAGAAATATTAGGAAGGGGTGTTGCAATTAAACCTTCAAAGGGAGAATTGTTTGCACCGATAGGCGGGACTGTTGTAATGCTGTTTGATACTTTGCATGCTATAGCTCTGACAACTGATATGGGCCAGGAAATTATGCTGCACATTGGTATTGATACCGTGGAACTAAAGGGAAAATACTTTTCTGCAAATGTAAAAGTTGGTCAGAAAGTAAATGCAGGAGAATTAATGATTCGTTTTGATAATGAAAAAATACAGGAATTAGGATTTGATACGGTAATCCCCATGATAGTAACTAATAAGGATGAATTCAGCAGTTTTCAGTTAGAAGAACCCCATAGTGTTAAAGTCGGTGAGAAAGTTATGACTGTATCTAAATAAAAAAATATGAAATTTCAGATCATCAAATGGTCATGGTCTATTAGTAAATACGATTTAATTCAAAAATGCGGATTCCGTAGAATCCGCAAATAAAGTATTATTCGTCATGCGCAAACAATCTCTAATTTATGATTATATAATTCCCTTCATTACCATAACAGCCAGAACACAGGTCACTAAGATGATCCCTGCAGCTAGGGTCATGCCAAGATTGAAAGTCCGCTTTTTTGGTGCATCCGTTGAAGCCGGAATCATGAGATTGGATTTTCTCAACGTTGTGACTAATGGCTTATAGATAAGAAGCGTCAGGGCTGTGTTGATTCCTCCCTTTAAAATGTTGAAGGGGACGAATGCAGGGAGCAGAAGCTTTACCACGGCCTCCCTTGGATATCCCATGTAAATTGGGGTGATAAGGTAGTTCCACAAAACCATGACCAGGGTCATGAGTAAGGTACCTGCCACCATGCCAAGGAATGCTCCCAAAAGGGAATGGCGTTTCTTATAGAGGTAAGCCGCCGGACAGACAAATGCTACCGTGGAAAGGACGTTCATGATCAGTCCGATGATACCGGTGCTGCTGATGGTGAACATCTCCACAAAAGACACGATAACGGAGATCAATGCTGCTGACATTGGCCCGAATAAGAAGCCGCCGGTAAGGATAATGACATCCTTTGGCTCATACTCAAGGAAAGGCAGCATGGGGATCAGAGGGATCCGGATCGCCACAACGGCTACAAAGGCCAGTGCACAAAGCATGGCCATGAGGGTGAGTTTACTTGTTTGCTTTGTCATATTCATGGTAAAGCCTCCTGAAAAATTAAGTAACACCTGAAAGTATGCCTTTCAGGTGTTAAAAATAAACAGGTGTATTATCACTATTTAACACATCTTCTTTCATCCAGACTATACTGTCGGTATTGGAATTACACCAATTCTGCGCAATTTGCGCTCGCGGACTTTACCGCCGGTCGGGAATTTCACCCTGCCCTGAAGACAACTATATTCAAATGTTCTTGAATTATTATAACATTTTAAAAAATAAATGCAATATGTTGTTGCAATTTTTTTAATGCTTTGCTATAATAGCGGACATGGGGGTATAGCTCAGCTGGGAGCGCGAGATGTCCGGTAAACGACCCCTCAAAGAAGAAGTGTATTTAAAGAAGTAAAATGCTGGAAACCCGTATAAATAAAGGGGTTTCGACCATACGGGGGTATAGCTCAGCTGGGANNGGTATAGCTCAGCTGGGAGAGCGCTTGAATGGCATTCAAGAGGTCATGGGTTCGAATCCCACTATCTCCACTTAAACGGTAAGCCGCAGGCATGATTGCTTGTGGCTTAAATTATAACTTATAGGGACGGGACACTTGGTAAATCAAGAGCAAAAAAGGTACATTTTCAGTTTTGAGAATGTGCATTTTTTATGCTCTAATTGTAGTTGACAAGGGTGCAAGCTTATTTAAAAATGGTGAATATTTTTGTGAAGCAGAGCCATGATTTCTGAAAAATGAGAGCCATCGTTCCGGCGGTACAGAGCCACCTTGATTTGGCTTAACTACCAGCAATAATTTGACAGGGAATTTGTCAAGGCCTTGTCGCTACAGCGGTGCCATGTAGCCTTTACAAATTTCATAGCGAATTATATCTTATTCGAATCCAAAAGGTAATGACTTTTACTGGATCTCCTTCACCGGACAGCTGTCTCAAAAGTATCCGGAATATTCAAATGGTGATTTATTATGTGTGAGAAGTAGATAACAAATATAAATCACCATAATTTGGTTGAATCATTTTACAATTTGACATAAAATAAGTAAAGGTTTACAAATTTAATTTGAAGCTATGACAAAGATTGGAAATAATTATAGAATACGTCATCATGAAGTAGGTAAAAATGAGATTATGGATTGAGAGTATTTTGATTATTTATTCAACAGATGTATATCTTTGATTACTCTGGCATTAAAGTATTTGAAATAAGAAAATTATTTGGGATACTATATTAAAACAATATTAAAAATAGTAATCGATGAAGCGTTAAGAATAATAAGTTGATTGATATAGAGATTACCATAAGGAATCTGCATATAAAAATTAGAGTACGGTTAATTAAATGGTAAAACAAAGTATAAATTAGTAAGAGGTATGTAATATCCCTATAAAAGGAGGTGTCAAGTATTATAAAAGACAAATTATTTTACAAGAGTCTAAAACAAATAATCTTTTATATTAACGAATATGGCATAAAGAAGAAAAATTATACTTTTAGTCATCAAGGGGATACATTAGAATTTATAAAAAATGTACATCATGGTTTTTATTTAGCACAAAAAGATATTATTTTTTTAATGCAAAAAGTTTTAACTGAAAAGAAGCGAATAAAGAAACTTATTATAGAAGCGAATAAAGTTCATGATAAGGATCTCAAAAAAGAATATGACAAACATCTTGAGAATATTCGTGGGAAAGAGTATATATTACGTTCTTGTGCTGATTCAATTGGCTGGGTTATTATGGGGCAAGAATTATCTGCTGTCCGGCGTTTTTATAAATTCAATGAGCCTATAGATATTTTGGATTCTAATTTTGAAAGTGTGAATAGTTCAATGGAGCGTTTATATCAAGAATTCCCTTTGTCGTTCCCCTTGATATGTGATCTTACTTCGATTTTTCAAGTAGGAGATATTATTTTAATTGATTACCTTAATCAAAATCATAAAATAATTGAGGTCAAGGATGGAAAAGAAAATGAGAAAATAATGGAGCTATTGCATAGCTTCAGCGAGAATGGTTGTGAAAGATACTTATATTTTAGTCTTGATCAGGAAAATGAGAAATTTAAAAAGCAATTTTCTAGATTTCTTAAACAACAGCGAGAAATGGCTTTGACTTCCAATATACTGAATAATGATACTGGAAAAGAGATTATAAAAGGTAAAGAAAGAACTGTAAATCTTATAGAAGGAAATACCCCTATCTGTTTATATGATGATATATTATCAGAGTTATTGAAGGAGGTTAATAATAAAAACTATTCCATAAGGTGTATTGATGAGTGTCTTTTAGTTGGTGTATATAATAATTCTAAAATACTTATGGAAAGTGCATTTGATATTTGGGCAAGATCCCACGAACCTGAATTTCCAATATGGGATTCTAGAATGTGCTTTCAGACACCTTTGGCTAAGCCGATATATCTATATAATATGAGTATCTTAGATAAAATGGCTGTAACAACTGGAAAGAAGTCAATAAAAATGTGTTTAATATATGATGAGTGGATTAAACTCCTAGAAAAGGAAGGTTTCGTATGTGAATTGCTTACTGCAAAGCAGACAAATAAATCAATTTCAAACTTTAATAAGACTGATAAACCCTTTTTGTACGATGGAAGGGCTCTACAGCTTACTTACAATAATTTTAGTATGTTGCTTTATGATGGAATTTTAGCAAGAATTTTCACTGAACATGTACGGCCGACTTCGGCTGCTAAAATGTTAAAAACCCTTATTTGGGATGCAAAAGAAAGGTTTGAAAGTTAAAGATTATAGAGGTATTAGACAAAACTTTTGGTGAGTTGGAAAAGAAGCGTAATACATATTGGTAAAGTATGGAGTTCGCCAAGGTGGGAACCATACCTTCTTGGTATCCTTTTTATATAATCGAGGCATGTTGAGACAGTTTGCTTGCTGACCCGCATAAAATAAGGATTTACAGGCAAATAAATCTGTTTGTCTTTTATAAAAAGACAAAGGAAAACGTAGAAGACAAAGGTAATATATATAGAAAAATAAAAGCCCTCCAAACAGAGTTGAACTTGTTTGGAGGACTTTTTACAACAGGGTTTTTATAAGCTCTGTTCTTTTATCCACCCAATCACATCACTTTGCTCCTCTCTTGAGATGCGATGTTCAATCGGATAGGTATGAAATTGTACCTGTTCAGTTCGTTCTTTAAAAAACTGATAATTCTCTTCTCCAATATTTAATGGAAAGATTGGGTCAGCTTTCCCGTGAGCAATAAAGATGGATAACTCATCGACTGGTTTTATGGTGTAGTTATCTTTCACATGCTTTGGAATGTATCCGCTTAAAGCTGCAATTCCTTTTATCTGATTTCCCAGTGTCAGTGCAAGACTCATGGATAAGATGGCTCCCTGACTGAATCCAGTTAAAAATTGTCTGGAAGTATCCACTGGATACTTGCTTGGAATGGTATTAATCAGTTCGGTGAGGGCATTGATTGCATGGTCAAAGGAGTCAGTATTGGGGTTGCCAAATCCTTTGATTGTAAAATATTCATAGCCTCCATTCAAATCTAACATACCTCGGATACCGACAAGAATAAAATGATCTTTTAGTTCTTTGAACAAACTCATAATATCTGTTTCATTACTGCCACGTCCGTGCATTGCATAAAGAACGGGATATTTTTTGCCCTCTTCCATGTCATAAGGAATAGAAATATCATAATATAAATTTGAATTCATAAGATCACCATGTTCCTTTCCTTGTAGAATGGTTTCATTATTACAAATCATGGGATAGTTGTCAATATCCATTCATTATTACGAAAGATTCTATCATAAGAAGATAGAGGCAAAGGGATAACCGCTTCAGTAGACTTGCCGCTTTCAGCAATCCGGAGTTTTATAAAAATCATGCGATTCATGGAGGATGTATTAGATTGTGTGAAGAATGGCAGGACTCCAGTCATATTGACAAAATTTACAGAACATGCGGAGATTTTCAGGCGAATGCTGGAGGATAGGGTCCGGCATGTATTTCTTTTACAGGGAGGAAAATCAAATAAAGAGCGGGAGAGAATCACGGATGAGCTTAGAAATGTTCCAACGGAAGAAAGCGTGGTTTTGGTTGCAATAGGGAAGTATATTGGAGAGGGGTTCAACTTTCCGAGGCTTGATACCATGATGCTGGCGGCTCCGATCTCCTGGCAGGGAAATGTGGAACAGTATGCCGGCCGGTTGCATCGTGATTATGAAGGGAAAAGGGATGTGATTATTTATGATTACGTGGATACGCATATCAAAGTGCTGGAACGGATGTATCATAAACGTCTCCGTACCTATAAGAAAATCGGATATGAAATATGCTTGAATTTATCCCAGGAAAGACAGCAGACAAATGCCATATTTGATATGGAATCCTATCAAACTGTCTATGAAAAAGATCTGCAGCAGGCGAACAGGGAAATCGTGATTTCCAGTCCGGGGATTATAAAAACTATGGTAAAAAGGACTCTGGAATTGGTTAAAATACGCCAGACAGCAGGGGTTATGGTAAATGTAATTACGATTCCGGCAGAAGATTATCCGGAAAACCGAATCGAAGTAACAGATCAATTGATTGAGGAACTGATGCAATCAGGAGTCAATGTAAGTTTAATCTCAGGGATGCATGAGCATTTTGCGGTATTTGATCAGGAGATTGTCTGGTATGGAAGTCTGAATTTGCTGTCGAAGGGAAAAGAACAAGATAACCTGATGCGTGTACAGAGTGCGGATATTGCAGCAGAACTGTTGGAAATGGGATTTGCATTGCAGGAAACGGAATTTGGACTTCCCAAATAATATTGTGCGTTCGGGTTTTTCACTGTCCAGTGTAAAAGGAATTGTCTCCGATTTTAAGTGTGTCAGGATACAGAATTAATTACGGAATTGAAACTTTGCTTTGCTGAATATGAGACGGAATTCACAAATATGTATGGTGATATTGACGAGCGTTTTTATAATGCCGTCTGCGATGCCTTCCATGATGTGATAGAGGTAGCTGCCAAAGACAGAGAGCTGTTTGACAAATGGAATAGCAGACTATGCAGCATCGTTCATGATTCGAATGGGATTGGATGGGGATTTTATGATTATCTTGTGGAAGAATATTACGGCATTCCATGGGTAGAAAACAAGGATTAAAAGTTGCTGCTTTACTGTTCCCAGGGGCGGTTTGTGGACATATTCCCGCAAACGCTTGACAGGTCAATAATAGTATTGATATGTTCCCCATTACGACCGAGGAAATTTGACGTACTTCCCGTCTTCTCAAGCCACACAGAAAGCTGCTGTTTGCTTGAGTGTGCGTAAAGATTGATAAATAAAGGGTCTACGGCTTGTTTTAGGCAATTGCAAGTCATTTTACCCTTGAGGATATAAAAAGATGACATCTGTCGGCATCTTTTTATATCCTCAAGGCATAGAGAAACAGTTTGCCTACCACATGGGAAATAATAAATTATTGTTCTGGAAGAAAGGAGAATCGAATGGCACTTCGAAAATTCGTACCAATTACAATTACGATACCTTCTATGCAATAGGAGTGCTTGCGATGTACCGAAATCATGTTCCTATTGTAATTTGGATCTCAAATATTGCTTGCCTTGTGTTAATGAGTTTTGTTTCCTTGATTATGATTACTCAAAAATTTAATATCAATAGAAGTGAATATAAAAAATTTATATTACCTGTTGCACTGCTTCTTTTAATCTTGACCTTTGTAAACCCAGGTATGGAAAGTGTACACCGATGGATATCTATTGGAACCTTAAAATTAAACATTGCAATGATTGTATTGCCCATAATTCTTATAGAGTTATGGAATGTATTGAAGACCAAAGGCCTAAAAGGCCGTATAAGACACAAGTATAGCCCCGCCCAATCTACTTTTTTTATTTGACGGGTATTGAATTTACTTATCTTTACGAAATTGGTTTGGTGTCTTATAGTATTTGTGTTTGAAAAGTCGTATAAAATGTTCTACATTGTGATAGCCAACAGCATCGGCGATATCTTCAACCCGAAGATTACTGGAACATAACATATTACGGGCTTTTTCCAATCTTATTTCTTGTAAAATAGCACTAAATGATTTCCCTGTTTTGCTTGTTATATACTTTGATAAGTATGGTCTGGATAGATGGAATTTCTGCGATAAATCCGCAATTGTAATTATTTTACAGTTCTTCTCGATACATTGTAGGATTTGAATAATACGAGAATCAGCTTCTTGGCAAATTAGCTTGATTTCAGTATTGGAAGAATCACATCGTAACAAATGACATAATAAAATTTCAAAAAAGCTATTGATGATAATTTGGTACCGAGCATTTTTATTATAGTTCTCTTGGTATATCGTAAAGAAGATACTTTTAATTTCTTCGTCCGAATTCATGTGAAAAACTAAGACACTTCTATGATTTTGTAAATATAATGCATTTAGAAAAAAATCCGAAATCACACTATTTCCCGTTAAGCACCGAAAAAACTCTTGATGAAATGTACTTTTTCGGACAATCATTTGCAACGCTATTGTTTTTTCCATAACGAGCGGACTATGCCGAATTCCAGGGGATATAAAGCAGACATCGCCCGATTTTAAGGTTATATTTTTTTCTCCAAAGTCAATAGCCATGGCATTTTCGACGACATATACAATTTCAAAATATTCATGCATCGCCGTAAGACGAGGCATAAAACGGCAGTATTTTTCAATGTAAATGTCATCTTGATTGCCCCACATAGCGGTTTCGGGCGCAAACACTTCATGGTCGCCTGGCAACATTCCATTGATATATATGCGCCTTTCCCACAAGTCATTGGAATTATATTGATTTATAAAAAGATTAAGTGCTTTCTCGTCTGTTTGCAGAGCAGCATACTCCCGATAAAATAACTCCTGCTCATTATATTGCATTAAATGTTGCATCACCTCGCTTTTATCCAATTTATTATTATTCATAGTTTTAATCTCCTAATAATTTATTCACCGCAATTGACAATGCAAAAGCTGATGCTTTTATAATATCCTTGTCAATCCCTGCTCCCCAGTATAATTTTTCATTTGCAGAGATTCCGATATATGCCGAAGCCAATGCTAATGAGTTTTTACCCATCGAATGTTCCTCATATATTTCTAAATCAAATTCTACTGAACAATGCTCTTTTATTGCATTGCTGATTGCATCAAGGCTGCCATTACCATTACCTTTTACAAATATTTGTTTATCATTTTGCGATATTGTTAATATAGCTTCATGTGATTCTTCAATTTCAATTTTGATATTTTCGATTTTGAATTTTGGAAAAAATTCAATGTACTGTTGTTTAAATATTTGATAGATTTCCTCGGTACACAGCTCTTTGTTTTCTCTATCCGATACCTTTTTTACAAAATATCCAAGTTCCTCATTCATCCTATATGGCATTTTAATACCATAAGCATTTTGCAGTATATAACCTATACCACCTTTTCCAGATTGACTATTGATACGAATGACATCGGTTTCGTAGTTGCGCCCCAAATCGGCAGGGTCTACTGGAATATAAGGAACCTCCCATTTCTCCATTTTTTCCTGCTTGCGATAATCCATACCTTTAGAAATGGCATCTTGGTGTGAACCTGAAAAAGCTGTAAAGACAAGTGAACCTGAATAAGGTTGCCGTTCTGGGACAGACATCTTTGTTAAACGCTGATACGTATCACATATAGGGTTCATATTGCTAAAATTCAACTTTGGGTCGACACCTTGGGAATACATATTCATGGCGACTGTAATTAGGTCAACATTTCCGGTGCGTTCTCCATTTCCGAAAAGTGTGCCTTCGACACGCTGCGCTCCGGCTAATATGCCATACTCTGCATCACATACACCACAGCCTCTGTCATTATGAGGGTGAATTGACAATACAACAGAATCTCTATCCAGCAAATTTTTATTAATATACTCTAACTGACTTGCGTAAATATGAGGCATAGCATTCTCGACAGTGGTCGGAATATTAATATTTGCTTTATGATTGCGTGTGGGTTTCCAAATTTCAATTACACTGTTACAAATATCAAGTGCATAGTCAACTTCTGTTCCTGGAAAGCTTTCAGGGCTATACTGAAAATAGAAGTCACCCTTGGTTTTTTCAGCCAACTTATTGAATAAAATAGCACCGTCAACCGCAAGCTGTTTGATTTCCTCTTTTGATTTATGGAATACTTGCCTACGCTGGGCTTCAGATGTTGAATTATACAAATGAACAACCGCTTTTGGAACGCCGTCTAAGGCTTCAAAAGTTCTGCGAATAATATGCTCTCTGGCTTGCGTAATAACTTGGATAGTGACATCTTCTGGTATCATTTTGTTTTCAATTAACGTTCTCAAAAAATAAAAATCTGTATCAGATGCAGCTGGAAATGCAACTTCAATTTCTTTAAATCCGATATCTAATAACATTTGATACATTTCCAGCTTTTCCTGTAACGTCATTGGTGTAGGCAGGGCTTGATTACCATCTCTTAAATCCACACTGCACCATATTGGTGCTTGTTCGATTGACTGCTTTTTTACCCAATCATAAGACATAACAGGGGGTAAAAAGAAACTTTTTTCATACTTTTGATGATTAAACATAGTATATTCCTCCTAAATGATAATAAAAAAAGTCTCACGTCTCCGGCTATATGCCAAGGAGACGAAAGACTTAATCTTACGCGGTACCACTCCGATTCATAATACATAAGTATTATGCACTTATTCAGATACGAGCATAAATGCTTTATATCCTCCCCTAGTAACGGTGGGTTTTCCGTTCTTAGCTACTCTCTAATTTCTACAAAGTATAGTCAAATTTGACTAAGACTGCTCAAAGGTGAGTTCACTGTATTCCTTTTATTGCTTCGCATCAACCAGCAACTTTCTGAAACCAGTTTACAGATACTAATCCTTCTCTCAGCATTTTCAATATCTAATTTCTTTTTATACTATCAGATTAAAAGTAAACTGTCTAGTGAGGGACGTATGTTTATAAATTGATGTTTTATATGCCGATTGTTCTGCTTTGCAAAATGTAACTTATAAAGGGGTACTAGTAGTCACTGTGGAGGCCGTCTTGAATGCGATGGTCAAACAGGATATACAATGCATATACTTGATGATGCTGTTGTTCAAGTACTACATCAGATTTTTGACCGTATGTCAGTAGTACCTGATAACATGATTGTTGGAAACGCACAAGATCGTCACATGGAAGAGCTTCGGACAGAAATAAAAAGGGTGAAAGCTGAGAATACCAGGGCAAATGCGGAATATGACTCATTAAAGGTTGAAGTTGTCAAAGCAGTATAAGGGAAAAGTAAAATGCCTATGGATGTCTTGTCGGAATTAGTCAATGAAAGCCGTGATAAAATTGCTTATGAGCCGGAACGGTGGAGGCAGGGGGAAAACCGTCCTCAGGTGCAGGGGCTATCAAATGAGTATAAAACAAGAGCGACAGGCTACTACTGGAACCTGTCGCTCTTATTTTATAATTTTATAGATGTACCTGACGCTCTATATTCACTGGAAACTTGCTGTCACTAGGATTTTTATACAATTCCATTTGGAATACACACTTATCGGCTCTGGTAATGGAAGTGGTAAATTCGAAGATAAAACCGGAGTCGAGATGGGAAATGCGGTTGATTTCATATCCGGCTGACTTCGATTTACATTCCAGGAGTTTGGCTTCAGTCTGGTTAATCAGAACAGCTTCTATCGTTTCGGTCGCATGATATAGGTTCAGTTTATACCGTTCGTCCAGTATATGGTAAAGTGATGTTGTTTCAAAATTGATATGTTCAATGCCGGGACACAGGTAGTAAGGAATATATGTTCTTTCATATAAAATTGGCACACCATTGGCACACCGCAATCGGACTAAAGCAAAAACCTTGGTTTGTCCTTGTGGAAGCTCAAGATTTTTTTTGATTTTTGCATCAGCATCCTCAACGCCATAAGATAATATCACTGAAGAAGGAGTTGCTCCCAGACTAAGCATGTTTTCTGTAAAGTTATACAAGTAGTTGATTTGACGTTTGATTTTTTCATCGGCAATGAATGAGCCTTTTCCCCGGTAACGAACCAGAAGCCCGTCATCGACCAACCGGTTTAACGATTGTCTCACCGTATTCCGACTGACATTCAGGATTTCGCAGAGTTGCTGTTCAGTCAGCATTTGTTCGCCAGGTTTTAAAACACCGGCCTGGATTTGAATTTTGATGTATGAGGTTAATTGCTCGTACAAGGGCTTGTTACTGCCGGTCTGGAATTGAAATGTTTCTTTAAAATAGTTTATATCCAAAATATTACCCCCTTTTATTCTCCTGATAATAATGGAACAAATTGAACATTGATTTGGTTTGGTATAAATGTATGGTATATATGGATCATAATATCACAAATCGATTTTTTTTTCAACTTGAAAAGTCTTAAAAAGATTATTGACAAATTGGTTAATATGATATATATTAAATGTACTATACATTCTAAACATAAATAATATATAGGAGGAATTAAAATGAAACCAACTAAAAAAGCAGCAGAAATGACAAGAAAAGAACTGGCAGCTTATATTGACCAGTCAGTATTGAAACCAGAGTTTACACAGGAAGAGATTCGCAAATATATTCAGGAAGGCATTGATTATGGATGCAAGACCGTATGTATTAATCCGGCTTCCCTGGACATTGCGGCTGAGATGACCAAAGGTACAGAAACAAAAATCTGTGTTGTCTGCGATTTTCCGTTCGGTTTATCTACAACTGAATCCAAAGCACAGCAGGCAGAGGAGTATTGCAAACGTGGAGATATTTTTGAACTCGATATTGTTGCAAACTTCGGCTGGATTCGCAGTGGTATGTGGAAAGAAGTTGAAGCGGATATTAAAGCTGTATGTGATGCCTGCCACAAATATGGCACAGTTGTAAAAGTGATTTTTGAAACCGATACTTTAACCATTGATGAAGTGAAGAAAGCTACAGAAGCAGCTATCGCAGCCGGTGTTGACTTTGTTAAAACATCTACAGGATTTTTTACCGGCGGTAAAAGTGATGGTGCGACAGTAGAAGTGATTCAAGCTATGATGGACACTGCAAAAGGCAGATGTCAGGTGAAAGGTTCCGGTGGGATCCGCGATCAGGAGCATTTCTTTAAACTGATTGATATGGGTATTGACCGGATGGGTATTGGCTACCGTTCAACACCAGTTGTTCTGGGGGTTGGTGAGGCGGACAAGAACAATACAAATACATATTAAGGAGGTCTGAAATGAGATTTTTTATAGATACTGCAAATGTGGATGACATCAAAAAAGCAAATGAGATGGGGGTTATCTGTGGTGTTACAACAAATCCATCTCTGATTGCCAAAGAGGGAAGAGATTTTGCTGAAGTCATCAAAGAAATTACTGATATTGTTGATGGTCCAATCAGTGGTGAAGTAAAGGCAACAACTGTTGATGCCGAGGGAATGATTGCCGAGGGAATTGAGATTGCTAAGATTCATCCCAACATGGTTGTAAAGATTCCGATGACTAGTGAGGGGCTGAAAGCAACAAAGGTGTTGTCGGATAAGGGAATCAAAACAAATGTTACTTTAATCTTTACCGCTACCCAAGCATTGCTTGCAGCAAGAGCCGGAGCAACCTATGTCTCACCTTTTATCGGACGTCTGGATGATATTAATTCTCCGGGAACAGAGCTGATTAAGACAATTGCGGATATGTTTGCCGTACATAGTATCGAAGCGCAGATTATATCTGCAAGTGTCAGAAATCCTGTCCATGTGATCGAGTGTGCCCTTGCCGGTGCAGATTTGGCGACAGTTCCTTACAGTGTTATTGAGATGATGACAAAACATCCGCTTACTGATCAGGGAATTGCCAAGTTCCAAGCGGATTATAAAGCGGTATTTGGCGAGTAAGAGATGGAAAATGGAATGTTTGATTTAAGAGATTCCATTAATCGGCTGTGTCAATTTCTGGCTGTAAGAGATTTTGAACAACTGACAAAACGTGAGTTGAGTGAAAAAAAGGGAATAGAAAAAGCTGACGTTCTGATGGTATTTGGAAATGAACTTCTTACAGTGATTGAAACAGCTGCTGATGCACTTGATGCCGGGCTGGCTGATTATCTGTTGTTTTGCGGTGGTGTTGGACACGGTACTGTTCTGTTGAGAGAGAATGCCATTGCAGATAATCGATATCGGCTATTGTCGGAACAAATCTCTTCTTTATCAGAAGCGGAGATTTCCCGTGAAATTGCAGTCCGGTATAACGGTGTGTCGGAAGAACGGATATTAGTGGAGACCAGTTCAACAAACTGTGGGGAGAATAGCCGTAATGGTGTACAGTTATTGAAGGATAAGGGAATACCCATGAACCATATCATACTGCTGCAGGATCCATTGATGCAGCGACGGAGTTATGAATCTTTAAAGTATTATGTATCAGGCGACTGTCAGGTATATAATTATGCATCCTTTGTGCCAGGAGTGGATGAACAGCTAAAATATCTAAGCAGTATGCCGGAGACATGGGAAGAGGAACGCTTTTTTACTTTGATTTCAGGGGAGTTATCAAGGTTGAGGGATGATGAAAAGGGATATGGACCGAAGGGGAAGAATTTTATCGGGCATGTAGAGATACCTGAGACGCTTTTGGCTGATTATGAAGCTATGAAGCGGTATCGCCCCGGATATAATGACAGAATTCTGTAGAGCTGTGAAGATAAGAGAGGTGTAATGCATGAAATATGTGATGCTGGTCAGCCATGGGGAATTGGCGGGAGGGATGCATAGTGTGATTAAGATGCTTGCTGGTGAGCGGGAGGATGTTCTCAGTACAAGCTTGACAAGCGATATGGGAGCGGAGCAATACGCAGAAAATGTAAGCAGATTGATTGGAGGAATCTCTTCGGAGGATCAAATTATTTTATTTGCGGATATTGTTGGTGGATCGCCGCTTACGGGAGCGATGAATGTTTTGGATAAAAAGGGGTTACTGGATCAAACCGTGATTTTTGGCGGAATGAACTTATCAATGGTTCTTACTGTAGTGATGAGTCAGGATGGAATCCCGGATGAAACATTAAAGCGGGAGATTATTTCATCTGGTCAGGAGGCAGTAAAGGAATTTTGTGCAGTACCATTAGTTGATGATGAAATTTAGAAGGAGGGGTTACAATGGCTATTTCGTTTATTCGTGTAGATGACAGAATGATTCACGGACAGACCTGTATCAGATGGTCGTCCCAGTATCCTTGTGATGGTTTGATTGCAGTTAATGATCTGGCTGCCAATACACCTGTGTTGAAGAAGGCATATAAGAGTGCCAGCGGTAAAAAGACCTTTGTGTGGACCATGGCTGAATGGGAGGAGAAGTGTCAGAAGGTAATTGACAGTAATGATCGGTATTTTCTGATTACAAAAAATCCGATTGATATGGCAAAAATCCTTGTGGATGATGGCTTTGATCCTGGAATGAGTGAAGTGGTGATCGGACCTTGTAATGACAGACCGAACACAATCAAACTTGGAAACAATCAATCCATTACACCGGAAGAGGCGGAAGCGCTGGAAAAGATTATGAAGGCAGGATATGAGATTGAATTTGCACTTATCAAAGAAGAGACAATTGGAAATTGGAAAAAGTTCAGAGACAGATTCGGTTATCAATAACATGGGAAATCCCCGGCAATAGTCAGGGATTGGTATTTGACATAGATGAAATTGGAGGGGATGGAAGATGGAAATAAGTTGGATACAAGCAATTTTACTTGGTTTTTTTGCCTGCCTGTCCAGTATGCCTGGTCTGGGTGGTACATCAATCGGAAACTATACGCTCGGACGTCCTTTGATTGGTGGTCTGGTATGCGGCTTGATCTTAGGTGATGTGCGTTCGGGAATTTTGGTCGGATCTGCAATGCAGGTTGTTTATATTGCTCTCGTAACTCCTGGTGGAACCGTTTCAGCTGATGTCAGGGCGATCAGCTACATTGGTATTCCATTGGCGATGATTGCCTTGAAAGGATATGGAATTGATCCGGCGTCTTCAGAAGGAAATGGCATGGCGACATCATTCGGAACGATGGTTGGTACCATTGGTACGGTATTGTTCTACGGTACGGCAACAATGAATCTGATCTGGCAGCATATGGGCTGGAAATGGCTGGAGAAAGGTGACTTTGATAAACTCTATCTTGTTGATATGGGTCTGCCTTGGATTTCTCATATCGTTTGTAGCTTTATCCCAACATTGTTTATGGCAAAGATGGGTGCACCGATGGTAGAGGCTATTAAAATCTTCCTCCCAATGGATGGACTGGCAATGAAAACATTGTTTACGGTTGGCAGTCTGCTGCCGGCAGTAGGTATTGCGATTTTACTTAGGCAGGTAGTTCAGAACAGCATTGATATTCTGTCTTTCTTCTTTGGGTTTACTCTGGCGGCTGCTATGGGCGTCAATCTGATCGGTGCAGCGATTGTGGGCGGATTCTTTGCGGTAATCAGCTACCGGATTAAGATGATTTCTGTAGATGCCAGAAAATTTGCGGCAGTAAATGCTGACTACGATGACGAGGAGGAGATATAAGATGGAGCAAAGAAAAAAAGTATCAAAAAAGACTCTGAGCAAAGCATTAAAAACCTGGTACTATGGGCACTTGACCTGCTATTCACAGGAACATATGCAGACCTTTGGTTATCTTTGTTCAATGCTTCCGGTTGTCCGCGAACTTTACGATACCAAGGAAGAGCAGAAAGAAGCGCTGGAAACTTACAGTGCCTTTTTCAATACAGAACCACAGGTGGGGAGTGTTATTGTCGGTGTAACCATCGGTCTGGAAGAGGCGAAAGCGAATGGGGATGAAATCGATGGAGAGATGATCAATGGTGTCCGTGCTGGTCTGATGGGACCATTGGCAGGATTGGGCGACTCCCTCGTTGTCGGAACCCTGATTCCAATTCTATTGGGAATTGGACTGGGCTTGTCAAACGACGGTTCCCCGTTGGGGGCAATCTTTTATATTGTGGTATGGAATCTGATTGTTACTTTAGGAATGCGTTTTCTGTTCTATAAGGGATATGATCTGGGTGGTAAAGCGGTGGATATTTTAGTTGGAGAGAAAGCGAATGCTATTCGTGATGCAGTTATTCTGCTGGGAACCATTGTAATCGGTGCAGTTGCGGCATCCTGGATTAATGTGAGGACATCCTTTTCACTGGCTAATGCTGCTGGGGTGGAATATGTCAACCTGCAACAAACTCTGGATAGTGTGTTTCCAAATATTTTATCTGCAGCAGCTGTGATTATCTGTTGGTGGCTAATGACGAAAAAGAAAATGTCGCCGTTATTGGTTATGCTGCTTTTAGTTGTTGTTTCATTCGTTGGTGTTCTGTTAGGATTCTTTGATCCTGGTTTAAGCTACTAATATCTTCTGATAAGTAGGCGTGTACCCTGATAGTAAGGCATAGATGAAGTCTGTGTCTGACTTTCAGGGTATTTCATTATAAAAACGCTTAAAAATATGCATGCATATTGACTAAATGCTTAAAAGCACTTATAATAAACTTAAGAACACCGAAAATAAATTTAATATGGAGGTATGAATATGAATGATTATTTAGAGTTTATCCCGGAAAACGAAGATATTGACCTGATGCGGATTAAGCGTCTGCAGCAAAAAATGGAAAAGCGGACTGCCAGCATCTGCAGCGAACGAGCTGTTTTGATTACGGAATCATTTAAAGAGACAGAAGGTGAGGACTATGTTTTGCGTAAAGCTAAGGCATTTACTCACATCTTAAAGTATATGACAATTTATTTGGAGGAAGATAGTCTTATTTTTGGTAATCAGGCCAGCCGGAATTTTGCTGCTCCGATTTTCCCTGAATTTTCTATCGACTGGGTGGTTAAGGAGTTGGATGAATTCGATAAACGAACTGGTGATGTTTTTCAGATATCAGAACAGACTAAGGAAGAGTTGCGGAAAATTGCCCCATACTGGCATGGGAATACTCATGAAGATGATGTCAGAAACAATACACCAGAGGAGATTGTACTGGCAGAACGTCAGGGGGTCATTCATCGCGGTGGAATATCCATGTCCGGTGACGGCCATATTGTACCGAAGCACGAAGTGATATTGCAACGGGGATTCCGGGCTCTCATCGATGAGGCGAAGGGAAAACTGCAGGAGAAAAATCTGACAGAAGAAAATATTACGTTTTACCAAGCGGTCATCATTGCTCTGGAAGGTTCTTTGCATTTTATAAAAAGATATTCAGGATTAGCGTATGAAACAGCGGAAAGAGAATCAGATCCAAAGCGTAAAGAGGAATTGTTGTATATTGCAAACATGTGTGAAACACTGATGGAACAGCCGGCCAGAAGCTTCTACGAAGGTTGTGAGATCTGTTATCTGGTACATATACTGCAGATGATAGAGAGTAATGGACATTCGTTTTGTTACGGGCGTTTTGACCAATATATGAATGAACTGTATTGCCAGGATATAGAGAAGGGAGTAATCACAAAAGAAAAGGCGTTGGAGATTATCACCCATATGTTCCTGATGAACAGCAGCAACAATAAAATCCGTCCTTATGGTCATACCAAATTCTCGCAGGGGTATCCGCTTTATTCAAACCTGATGGTCGGTGGTCTGAAACCTGATGGAACTGATGGAACGAATGAACTTTCATATCTGAGTATCGAGGCGATGAATCTGACTAAGATGGCAGAACCAAATTTTTCAATGAGATACCATCGTGACACTCCCAGGGATTTGCTTCGGTTAGCAGCAAAATTGATTCGTACCGGCTGTGGTATGCCGTCGATGTTTAATGATGAAGTAGCGGTCAAAGGGCTGAAAGATCTTGGGATTCCGAAAGAGGACGCACTTGATTATTGTGCCATCGGCTGTGTGGAAACCGGGGTTCCGGGGAAATATGGTCATCGGGCTACGGGAATGACCTATGTTAACTGGGGAAAGGTGTTGGAAATCGTTCTGCATAACGGAATGGATCCCAATTCCGGTATCCAGATGATTAAAATAAATGGTGAAGATGGACCAAAGGTTGATTATCGCTCCTATGAGGAGGTGTGGGCTGCCTGGACCAGAATGCTTAAATTCTATTCTGATTTGGCAGTTGAGTGTGATGCTGTATGTGACCGGGCGCTGGCTGTTTATGATGCAGATCCGTTTGCATCCTGTTTTATTGATAACAGCATGGCTCTGGGTAAGACATTGAAAAATGGTGGATGTAAATATGATATTATCTCCCAGTCCAATATCGGTCCAAGTGTGGTGGGAAATTCCCTGGCAGTGATTAAACAGCTTATTTTTGAAGAACAGAAATTGACATGGGGAGAATTGCTGTTGGCAATGAATAAAAACTGGCAGGGAGACGCACAAATTCACAAGATGGTAAAGAGTGTTCCTAAGTTCGGCAATGACAATGATTTTGTTGATGGGATTGTCAGGGATGTCTTCAACTCCTATTTAAATCTGCTTCCGGATTATAAAACCGAACGGTTTGGTAAAGGACCGGAGGTCAGCGGCTATACCATGTCAACAAGTAATATTACTTCTTATGTGCCAAATGGTCTTGACGTGGGGGCGACCCCGGATGGACGGGAAGCAAAAAGTCCACTCAATGAAGGCTGCTCGCCAACTCAGGGAACTGATACCAGCGGGCCAACAGCGGTGATTAACTCCGTTTCGAAGTTGCCAAATGATAAAGTTGCAGCTGGCCAGTTGTTGAATATGAGGTTTTCACCAGGCTCTCTGGAAGGAGATGAAAACTTGGAGAAATTTATAAACTTCCTGGAGGCTAGTGTTGAAAAAGGGATTTATCATAACCAGTTTAATATTATTGATTCCGAAACGCTTAAAGAGGCAAAACAGGCACCGGAGAAATATACGGATCTGATTATCCGGGTGGCAGGCTATTGCGCTCAGTTTGTATCCCTGATGCCCGAGGCACAGGATGCAATTATCGCCCGGACAGAGAATATCTGGTAGTATCAGCATCATATCCCGGTATCGGCAGAGATGGAGGAAATTGATGGAGAGACAAGGCTTCATATCGACAATACAAAAATATTCTACAAAAGATGGTCCGGGTATCCGCAGCACGGTTTTCTTTATGGGATGCAATTTACGATGTAAGTGGTGTTCGAATCCGGAATTGCTGGAAAACCGGGTTAGACTCATGCATTTTTCCGAACGCTGCATCCATTGTGGAGCATGTGTGGAAATTGCAGCAAATAAGTCAATCAGATTTGCCGCCAGGGGATGTGTAATTGATCGGGAGAAATGCACCAATGCAGCCGCATGTGCTGATATCTGCCCGAAGAGTGCTTATGAATTGGTTGGCCATTATATTACAGTATCAGATTTGACTGAACAATTGGTGCGGGATGAGGTGTTCTATCGAAAGTCCGGTGGTGGGGTGACATTTTCTGGTGGTGAGGCAGCGCTACAGGGTCTCTTTGTCGCAGAAACGGCAGAGCGGTTGAAAGCAAACGGGATTCATACTGCCCTTGACACTGCCGGAGCATTGCCGTGGAAGGCTATTGAACCGGTTGTCCGGGCAGTAGATATGTTATTGTATGATATCAAGGCTATCGATCCGGCGATGCACATGTCCTGTACTGGTGCAGATAATAAATATATATTGGAGAATGCTATAAAAGCGGCGGAGCTGGACAAAGATATGATCATCAGACTTGTGATTGTTCCAGGACTAAATGATGCTTTGACAGATGTAAAGGAGCGGATTGACTTTATCAAAAGCTTGGGTTCAAACGTAAAACGTGTTGATATCCTGAATTATCATACTTTGGGGAAAGGGAAATATCATCGTTTGGGAATGATGTATCCGATTGCAGGAGAGCAGCAATGCGGCAAAGCTTTTCTGGAAGAAGTGAAGCAATACGCCTTGACTAAGGGACTGAATGCTTGTTTGGAAGTATAATTTGCGGAATTTGTTAAAATGAATTATAATATGTGGTAAACATATGAGAGGAGTACGCAGATGTATCAGGAAGAACGTATTTACAAGATCCTGCAACTTCTGAAAGAACAGAAAACGCTGTCAAATCAGGATATTATGGAAAGTCTCCAGGTGTCCAGAGATACGGCGAGAAGAGATATTATCCGTTTGGTGGAGGAGGGCGGGGCGATTCGGACTCATGGTGGAATTGCCCTACCAGTAATTGCGGATGAAATCCAGGAATACCGGGTGCGTTTTGGGATGAATCCGGAAGAAAAGGCAGCGATTGCAGATGCAGCACTGCCATTTGTTAAGGAGGAGCAGTTGTGTTTCTTCGACGTTTCCACAACCGTTTTCCACTTGTGCCGCTTATTGTCGGCTCCGTTACTGTGTTACACCAATTCTCTGGATAATCTGACCGTATTGATGGAACGGGGGATTGATGTTCACCTGATAGGAGGAAAGGTGAATGTTAAAAACCGCTTTGTATATGGTGGCGAGGCATTGGCAATGCTCGAAAAACTGCATTTTGATATTGCTTTTTTAGGAGCTGCAGCGATCCATGAGGATGGATTTTATGTTGCGGACCAAGAAGATGCTATCATCAAAAACATCGTGGCAAAACGTTCTGAAAAGGTGTTCGTATTAGCAGGGCAGGAAAAAAACAGGAAACGTGGACGATATCAGACTTTATCTTTTTCCGATGTAAATTACTTAATCACAAGTGGGGAGATGCCGCCACAAGTTCGTGAGCCAATGCAAAAGGCAGGTATCCAAATCATCGGGGGATAACTGCATCTTATCCGACAAGGACTGTTTTAGCAACTATAAGTATAAATGTAAATTGAGTTGAAAAAAATCCAGGAATGCCTGGATTTTTTTGTTTTGCCTTGAATCATGAAGAATGATATGATATAATCCATATGTACCATACAAATGGAATGAAAGAATTGATAAGAGGAGGAAAAGTTGATGGAGCATTTGGACTTGAAAAAGAGGGCAAATGAAATTCGAAAGGGCATCATTACAGCCGTGTATCATGCAAAATCAGGACATCCTGGTGGTTCACTGTCCGCGACAGATGTTTTGACCTATCTTTATTTCCGGGAGATGAATGCTGATCCCCAGAATGCCCAAAAGGAAGAGCGTGACAGATTTGTATTATCGAAAGGTCATGCGGCACCAGGTTTATATTCCACATTGGCAAATCGGGGATATTTTCCGGTCGAAGACCTGGCTGGTCTTCGGCATGTAGGTTCCTATTTACAGGGTCATCCGGATATGAAACATATTAATGGTGTGGATATGTCCAGTGGTTCTTTAGGACAGGGAATCTCAGCTGCTGTTGGTATGGCTTTGTCGGCAAAACTGGATGGGCGGGATTATCGCGTTTTTACCCTGTTAGGTGATGGTGAACTCCAGGAAGGACAGGTCTGGGAGGCGGCGATGTTTGCCGGGCATCGAAAACTTGATAATCTGGTAGTAATCGTTGATAATAATGGTCTTCAGATTGATGGCACGGTTGAGGAAGTATGTTCTGTTTATCCAATTGATGATAAATTCAAAGCATTCGGCTTCCGGGTTATCTGTGTAAAAGACGGCAATGACTTTACACAGCTTGCGGCAGCATTTGAGTTGGCAAAAGAAAGACAGGGTAAGCCAACAGCCGTTATATTGAAGACTGTCAAGGGCAAAGGGGTTTCATTTATGGAAAACCAGGTCGCATGGCACGGTACAGCACCTAATCAAGAGCAGTATCAATTGGCAATGGAAGAATTAGAGCAGGAGGGAAATGTGTTATGTCAGAGGTAAAGAAGATTGCAACCAGGGATAGTTATGGAAATGCATTGGTGGAATTGGGAAAGGTGAATGATAAGCTTGTCGTTTTAGATGCCGATCTTGCCGCAGCAACAAAGACGGTAGTATTTAAAAAAGCATTTCCAGATCGGCATATTGATTGCGGGATTGCAGAGAGTAATATGATGGGGGTTGCAGCCGGTTTGTCGGCGACCGGGAAGATTCCGTTCGTGAGTTCCTTTGCCATGTTTGCGGCTGGCAGAGCCTTTGAACAGGTACGAAACTCCATTGGATATCCTCATTTAAACGTGAAAATCGGTGCGACTCATGCCGGGATCTCAGTTGGTGAAGACGGTGCTACCCATCAATGTAATGAGGATCTGGCATTAATGCGGGTAATACCGGGAATGACGGTGATATGCCCGGCTGATGATGTGGAGGCGAGAGCTGCAGTTATGGCAGTGGCAGAACTGGATGGTCCGGTGTATCTTCGCTTTGGTCGTCTGGCGGTTCCGGTTATCAATGATGAGGAGACTTACCACTTCGAAGTGGGTAAAGGTGTTGTGCTGAAAGAAGGCAGTGATATTACAATCATTTCAACTGGGCTGCCGGTTTCGGCATGCCTGGAAGCAGCTGAAAAAATGGAACATGAGGGGATATCTGCCAGAGTTATCAACATCCACACGTTGAAACCGCTGGATGATGAATTAGTTGAAAAAGCTGCCAGGGAAACAGGTCTAATTGTGACGGTAGAAGAGCATTCGGTTGTCGGTGGGCTTGGCAGTGCGGTCTGTGACTGCCTTGCAGATAAGTATCCGGTTAAGGTATTGAAGCTGGGGATTAATGATGTTTTTGGCGAGTCGGGACCGGCATTGGAATTGATCAGACGTTATGGATTGGATGCGGACAGTATCCATGACAAGGTGCTTGGTTTTGTGAAAGGAAAGGACAGATGATAGGATTAGGTTGCGATCATAGCGGTTATGAACTTATGCAGGATGTGAAACGCCATTTGGATGAAAGAAGCCTGCAGTACATAGATTTTGGCTGTTATGATAAGTCGGCGGTTGATTATCCTGTTTATGCCAGGAAGGTAGCATATGCGGTTAAAGATGGTGAGTGCAGCCGGGGCATATAATCTGGACTTGTTTGCGGAATATGTTGCTGCCGGAAATGATGAACTGCCGGAAGCATATCAGAATACAACCGGAAAAGTGGCAACTACCAGTCTTGACGGCAGTGTTTTGCTGGTTAACTCGTAGTGGAATATGGGGGTTAGAACAATGACAACCGAATGGACAGTGTTGCCGGATCATCGGTTGTCATTATTTTTCTAACTTCTGGCTCAATTAGCGATATTGCCAGGGAAATCCTGCTCAATAAAGCGGATCACGCCATCTTCGTTATTACCTTTAATGACTCCGGTTGCAATCATCTTTGCCTCCTCAACCGCGTTACTGGGAACATAGGATCTGGTTGCCTGTTTGAGCATTCCTAAATCATTATAATTATCGCCGAATGTGACTGTTTCATCTGCTTGTATCATAGCATGCAATCGCTTGATTGCTTTTTCTTTTGACGCATTGCTGCTAAATATATCAATAAAGTAATAATCGCAATAGACATCTTTATTTAGTACACTGTGAAGTTCTGGTATCTGATTAATCACCCCCTGAATTTGTTTTACTTCATCGTGGGAACCATAGTATACAATATAGAGCGGTATGAGTCCAGTGGGCAGTTCTGTGAAATTATTGCATTCGATGCATCGGTTTTGATAAAGTTCTTCTCTGCTGCTGAAGTATTCTGATTCAGCCGGAGTTTTTAGAGGACGATGAAACAAGTAGAGCTGGTTGTTCTTCAAGGCATATAAAAAGCCGGATTTTCCACTTAATAATGGTTCCATATGAAATAGAGGGAAGTAACTAAGAGGAAAAGGCTGAAGATCCAAACATTGGTTATCTGAAAAATTGTAAATCATTATTCCATTACTGATGATTGCCGGAATGGTAATTGATAAGTCATTAATATAGCGTTGCAGGGCCAGCAGATTTCTGGCGGTGGCAATTGTAAAGAGGAGATTCTTTTTGATTAGCCGTCGGAGTGTATCCTTGGTGTAAGGGCTGATGGTTCCATCTGGAGCAAGTAAAGTGCCATCTAAATCTGAAATATATAAGGTCTTTTTCATCGGTTCTCCTTTCGAAATGGTTTTACATGATTGTCATTCGTTAAGTTATATGATATAATACCATATGTATAGTACAATAGATACATTTGTATAGCGCTATTATAACACAAGATGTAAACGATGGCAAGAAGTGCGGTAAAATGGGAAAGGAGCATTTTATGAGTGTAAAGGCAATTGTTGTTGATATGGATGGAACTTTTTTGAACAGCAGGCATGAATATAACCGGGAACTCTTTGCAGAACAATACAAGGAATTGAAGCGGAGGGGGATTCATTTTATTGTGGCAAGTGGCAGACCATATGTAACATTGGAGCCTTATTTTCAGGAGATAAAAGAAGAGATTACGTTTATTGCTGATGGTGGAGCGATAATTATTCACAAGGGGATGGAAATCCTTGCTGACTGCATTTCTTTGGATGCAGTAAAGCAATTGGTTGATGGTTTGCGAAGTGCATGTTTAAATCAGTTTATTATAAGCTGTAAGACTAAGGCTTTTGTAAACGCGTACAGTGAAAATGGACTGTTTGTTGAAGAAATGAAGACCTTTTATAAACATATCAAACCGCTTGAACAGGTTGAAGCGATTGATGAAGAGGTAATTAAACTTACGGTCTGTATAAGATCAGGAAACCGCAACCGCAAGATGACAGAGTTGTTGGATACGTTCGCAGGAAGATTCATAGCTATCTCCGGAGGATTTGGTTATCTTGATGTGTTAAATGCTGGAATTGGTAAAGCCAATGCACTTAAGAGGCTGCAGCGGATTATTGATGTGAAGGATGTTGAAATATTAGCATTTGGTGACAGTGAAAATGATATGGAATTATTACAGCAAGTAAAATGGAGTGTTGCTATGAACAATGCAGTAACAGGTGTGAAAAACGTCTCCAGATATATCGCCGCAAGCAATGATCAAGATGGAGTTTTACAGGAAGTTGCACTTTTTCTGGCAGGAGACAAGTACCAGGAGCACTGAGGGAGGCGAAATGGATAATGGGAAGAAATAAGATATTGTCGTTTTCAGATGGCGGGAAATATGCTGCAGAGCATATAAAAAAAGTCAGAACAATGTACCGGACTGGGAAGATAAATCTGAGTGAAGCAGCAGCGTTAATGGATTCAGAGCGTATTCATTATGGTAAATTTAAGCGGTTTTATGATGTCCATCGTTTTTCGATGATAATAAAGAATTTGCTTTATTAATTAGATCGTGTGAGTAAAGATGTGGGCAGGGTAAAGTGGATGAGAGGGTTAATAAATTAAGTGCAGATATAACCGGAGTACGAAGGCAAATACTTGATTCTAAAGTTACTGTTGGGGCAAGTGTAAAGCAAGGTGATTTATTATTGAGCTTTGATTTGGATGGCATTGTCAAAGAAGGCTTTAATCCGGTGACAGTGATCATTATTACCAATCGTCCGGATGCGAAGCTGGAACATGCAGATAGCAGAAAGATAAGTAAGAAAGACCGCGTTTTAACAATTAATCAGATGGGAGCCAATAGATAAAATGTCATTTAGAAACGATTTTTTATGGGGTGGAGCAATTTCTGCGAATCAAGTGGAAGGGGCCTTTGATGCTTATGGAAAGGGTTTGTCTGTAGCTGATGTGGCAAGTTACAAACCAAATTTAAATGTAGAGGATTATGCCGGCCATAACAAGGTCACTTCAAAGATGATAGAAGATGCAGTTGCGGATAAAACTACAAAATTTTATCCAAAGAGAAGAGGAATTGATTTTTATCATCATTATAAAGAGGACATCAAGTTGTTTGCAGAAATGGGATTTAAGGCTTTAAGAATTTCTATTGCCTGGACCAGGATTTTTCCAACCGGAGAGGAAAAAGAACCGAACAAAGAAGGAATTAAATATTATCAAAATATATTTATGAAATGCCCCTGTATTTAAGCTTGAAATACAATGGCTGGGTTGAACGTAAAGTGATTGATTGTTTTGTTAGTTTTTCAAAGGTTTGTTTTGAATATTTTGGAGAATATGTCAAGTACTGGCTGACGTTTAATGAAATAGACAGTGTTGGAAGACACCCGTTTATAACTGCTGGAATAATTACAGATAATTACCCGGAAGGGAAAATTAATGAAGCCGTTTCTCAAGCCTTACATCATCAATATGTTGCATCAGCTCTAGCGGCAAAAGAATGCAGAAAAATGATAAAAGACAGTAAAATGGGATGTATGTTAACGAAACTGACAACTTACCCCAATACCTGTAATCCAGAGGATGTGCTGCTTTCTTTAAATAGCAATTTAAAGAATTATGTTCATTCAGATATTCAGATATTTGGAGAATATCCCGAATTATATAAAACTTTCCTGAAAAATAATGGGATCAAAATTAAAATGGAAGAAAATGATGAAGAAATATTAAAGGAGAATACGGTTGACTATCTTTCTTTCAGCTATTATATGTCCAGAACAGAATCAGCAGATACAACGAAAGAAAAAGCATCTGGAAATACGATAATGGGTGTAAAAAATCCTTATCTGCCATCTACTGAGTGGGGGTGGCAGATAGATCCGGTAGGTCTTAGAATATCACTGATTGAATTATATGACAGATATAGAATTCCGTTGATGATAGTAGAAAATGGAATGGGGGCTAAAGATGTAGTTGAGGATGATGGAACGATCCATGATCCCTATCGGATCCAGTATTTTAAAGATCATATCAGGGAGATGAAAAAAGCAGTGGAAATGGGAGTTGATTTAATAGGTTATACCAGTTGGGCACCTATCGACTGTATAAGCGTTTCTACTTCACAGATGAGCAAAAGATACGGATTTATATATGTTGATCAGGATGATGAAGGAAATGGGACATTAAAAAGATGGAAGAAGGATTCCTTTTTCTGGTATAAAAACGTTATTAAAACAAATGGAGAAATTCTAGACTGAATAAATGCAAGGGGAGTGTTTATGAAAATAAAAAGAGTTTTAAACTCCAGTGTTGTTTTAGCAATTGATGAACATAATAAGGAATTTGTTTGTTTTGGTAAAGGAATAGGATATGGGAAAAAGTATGGAGATACGGTTGAAAAAGATACGGTTGACCAGATTTTTATGCCTGTAGAAAATATTCAGATAAATGAATATCTGAATTTATTAGATGAAATCCCACCAATATATTTAGATATAACTCAGAAAATAGTTTCAAAAGCTGAAAAAGAGTTGGGTTCTAAGCTTAATATGAGCATATACTTTACATTAAGTGATCATTTGAATTTTGCAGTAGAAAGAGCAAAGAAGAATATTAATATAACTAATCGAGTTTACTGGGAAATAAAAAATTATTATCCGGAGGAATTCATAATCGGTAAATATGCTTTAAATCTTTTAAATGAATTAACGGACAAGAAGCTTGCTGAGGAGGAGGCCGCTAATATTGCTTTTCACATTATAAACGCCAGGACGCAAAGCAATGACTCAAAAGATAGTATGAAATATGCTAAGATGATTGGCGGGATTGTTAATCTGGTAAGATATTCAATTGGTAACCCGTTTAAGATGGAAGGAATTCACTATCAGCGTTTTATTACACATGTTAAATTTTTTACAGAACGATTTTTTAATAATGAAATGTTGAAAGATGAAAATGAAGCTATGTTTGAGCAGATAGCAACATTATATCCGGAATCAATGGAAATTGCATATAAAATTAAAAAATATATAAAAAAGGTGTATGATGGAGATATTTCAAAAGATGAATTAACTTATTTGGCTGTTCATATAAACAGATTACAAGCTTATAATGAAATAAACAGGTAATCCTTTGATGTAAATGCTTTTGGTTGTCTAAATAATGATACAACAGCAATTCCGTCCGTGAAAGTTCTTCTTTAAATATTGTTTTTAAGGGTACCTCCTTTAAACACAACCTATTCAGCTCTTTTAAATACGCATTCTCTATTTTTAGTTATGGAAGTTTCTTTGAAAAAATCAGAAATTGTTGTCAGGTTTGTACTTTTGTGCCAGTAGTATCATTGTGCCCGTTGGGCCGGTGTATTACTGGCTTTTTATTTTCAGGATAATTTTTTTGCGTCTTCAATACCTGTTATTTGGGCGCACTTGATAAAACTATATAAGCTTTATGAAATGATAAATCCTATGCAATAAGAGGCTCGAGACTGCGAATGTACTCACGATGGTGTATTTAATTTGCAAGGACAACAGAAATCAGTTAAGTAATTCCGGCTAATAGCAGATATTGTTGATAATATGGATGAAAATGGCATTAAATTTAATGATTTAGTAAAATATCTTAGTGGAGATGATATATGAGTTATTGATAGATATTTATTAACTACTATTTACATAGCTTTCCAATTAATTGTGTGAGATAATAAGATTGGCAGATGCCAAAGTTCCTTGAAATTTCATATATCAAGTGTTCGGTCTCTCTCACATTTTTTATATGAGAGGAAGGATACAATATGGCTGTAAGAGTTTATTCTTTATACAAGTTTCTACCACCAAGCAGGTAGATCATGATGATCAGAATCAAGCAGATATACCTATGCAGATAAAAGCCTGCCGTGAATTTGCAGAGCACATGGGTTGGACAATCGTTCGTGAGGAACAGGAGACCGGCGTTTCTGGATTTAAGGTTAGTGCAGCGGATCGTGATAAACTTAAACTTATTAAAGATCATGCTGAAAAAGGAAAATTTGATATTCTTCTGGTGTATATGTTTGATAGACTCGGGAGAAAATCTGATGAAATTCCTTTTGTTGTGGAATGGTTTATAAAGAAAGTCAAAAAAACTCCATAAGTACCAAAACTGCCCTTGGTCATATGGTTAATACATATGATGTATAGCTTATGCGTATTGTGCCTTATAATTTATTTAATTTGAACGATTATATTTTAGAAACCAGTAGATATGTTTTCTTATATGAGGCATACAGAAGTGGTTTGCTTGCTGGAGAGTACCATATAAAAAACAACCTGTTTAAAAAAAACGCTATGCGGTGAAGATGGAGAAAGCAAATGATTTTTTATCATGTAGATGTGTTTAGCTCTGAAATTTTGTCAGGGAATGGTTTGACCGTTATATTTCATGAAGAAGATATGAATATACAATATATGCAGGCAATTGCGCAGGAATTCAAGCAATTTGAGACTATTTTTCTCAGACAGACCGGAGAGAAGTGTTTTCGCGCTAGAATCTTTACTGTGGAAGAGGAATTGGATTTCGCCGGGCATCCGATTCTAGGAGCCATGGCAGTAATTCACGAGAAACTGTATGCAGAAGTACAAAACGTAACCGCAGTTTTTGAGTTAAACAATAAAACCTTGCAAGCGGAATCAGTAAAAATGGAAGGCTATTTTCAAGCTACGATGAATCAAGGGGCACCCGGATTTTTGGGAACTGTTGAGGGTGAATTGGTCAATATGTTTTTGCATGCACTAAATCTTACAGCAGACCATCTTCATCCTACGCTTCCAATGGAAGTCGTTTCAACTGGATTACCATATTTGATTGTTCCTCTTGCTTCAGGGTTAGAAAAGGCAAAAATCAATACCAGAGACTTTGAGGAACAATTAGAAAAAATTCAAGCTAAATTTGTTTATTTGTTTAGTGTAGATAGAATGGAAGGCCGTACTTGGGATAACAGAGGATTGATTGAAGATGTAGCAACCGGCAGTGCAGCTGGTCCGACTGGAGCTTATCTCTATAAATGGAATATTTGCAATGCAGAAGAGGATATAATAATTCATCAAGGCGGTTTCGTAGGAAGACCCAGCAAGATAAAAGTATTTGCAGATCAATCCACAGGAGACATTAAGGTGGCCGGAGATGTAAAGATAATTGCGAGAGGACAACTTTTAATTTAAATATACGCTACTACCAAGGCCTCATAAGGTTCAAGTAGTATCTTTTTTGACCATTCAAGGCATGTGGAGTCCGTAGTCCTGTTGCAGAATGAAAACGCAATAGCATTGGTTTGCAGCAATAAATAGAGTGAGTTAGTATTTAGACGTGAAAGGATGACTTTAACAGGTAATAGGAGGATTTGTATGAGTGAATTTTTGAAGTTAGAAGATTTCATTGAGCTTTCAGATATAGGTTATGAAGAAGCTATCGTTCAATTTTTACAAGATAACGGGATAACGATTGATGAATTTGAATATGTTGGAAAATGCGATTCTGAATGTCCCCAATGTGATTCGGAAAGCTTTCGTGTCTGGCGAAGGGATATAGGATTCATTAAAGATAGAAAAATTTTTACTTTCGATCTAGAAGTAGCTGATGAAACATTAGACTTCGCTATATACTGGTGTAATAAATGTGGAAAGTGGACTACTTATATTGAGTAATGCATTTATGAGACCAATGATGTTGAAAATTAATACCACAGGAGATAATTATGCTTAAGGTTCAAGACTTATCCTACTCATATCCGCAAAAGGATTTATATAATAAAGTTTCATTTACAATCGAAGATAACATACATTGTGTATTGATTGGCACCAATGGTACAGGGAAAAGTACGTTGATCGACTTGCTCATGCACCCCGAAGAGCATCTGTATGATGGGAAAATAGTGATTGAAAACGCAGATAAAATCGGATACGTCAGTCAGTTTTCTCAATTAGATGCAAGAGAAGATATGACCGTATTTCAGTATATCAGCGCCGAATTTCTAAAGCATGAGCAAAAATTACTTGATTTTTATAAGGAAATGGAAACGGCTGTAGATATAGAGACAACCTTGGAAAACTACCAAAAAGAAGTAGATGAATGGAATGCAATTGATGGAGAGTTTTATGAAATCAACATAAAGAAGCAATTAAAGTTTGCTAATCTACAAAAGTTACAAGACCAGAACATCAGTAGCCTGAGTGGCGGAGAATTTAAGCTGATTCAGGTAATCAGGGAGATGCTGCTGAGTCCAACATTTCTTATTATGGATGAGCCGGATGTCTTTTTGGATTTTGAACATTTAAATGCATTAAGAAATCTAATCAATGCCCACAAAGGGACTCTTCTTGTTATCACGCATAACCGGTATTTGTTAAACCATTGCTTTAATAAGATACTTCACATGGAAAACATGGATATTCAGGAGTTTAATGGAACCTATACAGAATACAACTATGAACTGCTTGCTACGAAGATTGATTTACAAGAAGCAGTCGCAGCAGAGCAAAAAGAGATTGACTGTCAGAATGAAATCTTACACAAAGCCAGAGACAAAGCGGCGGAAATGGACAATTCATCCCTAGGCAGAATCGTACATGCAAGACAGTCTTTGGTGAACCGGCTGATAGCAAGAAAAACAAAGGCTCCTTTCGTTGATATCAAACAGCCGGAGATTTGTTTTGATCTGGAAAACCAAGTTGAAGATGAAAATATTCTGGAATTAACGGAATATAGCGTTGAGTTTGATGAGCAGCTTTTAGATCATGTGAATTTTGAGATGAAACAAGCAGATCATGTAGCAATTATAGGTGGGAATGGAACCGGAAAAACAACAATGCTATATGACATTCTCGAAAATAAGAAAAACACAATTAAGATGAGCAAAGATGCAAAGGTTAGCATGTTTGCTCAGAATACAGGTTCATTATACAATGAAGCGAAAACGTTGGTTGAAATCTTTGAAGAAAAAGGCTTTGATTCCAAAAGTGATATAGAGGACTATTTGAAAAAATACGGTTTTGAAAGAGAGACTCTTGGTCAGAAGATGAGTGAATTATCTGGCGGAGAAAAAGATCTGTTTCAATTAGCGATGCTCTCATTAGAAAAATCCAACTTCCTGCTCTTAGATGAACCGACAGGGCATTTGGATGTTTATGCGCAAATTGCATTGGAGCAGGTGATTACAGAGTATAAAGGCGCAATTCTTATGGTGTCCCATGATTATTATACGGTGGCCAATTGCATGGACTATGTCCTTCTATTAGAAAACAATACCGTGCGCAGAATGAGCATCCGTAAATTCCGGCAGATGATTTACGCCAATCATTTCGACAAAGATTATCTGTTGCTGGAGCAAAAGAAAATAGAGACAGAAACCACAATTCAGCGTTTGCTTCGAGTGAATGAATTTGAAAAGGCAAAGGCTTTAATGAGTTCATTAGAAGAGATCATTCAAAAAATGAAAAAGTCAGCAACATAATTTCATATTTAAATCATTCCAGCGCTCAAAGAAGTAAAAACATCTTCATATATGCTAGGACAGCTGTTCTATACGAATGCCTACCAGGCTCGGCGTTATGAGAATAACAGCACTGCCGCCAAGGGGCTGCCAGCTTCATGTATCATCATTATGGTATAGCTCAGCTGGGAGAGCGCTTGAATGGCATTCAATAGGTCATGGTTTCGAATCCCACTATCTCCACTTAAACAATAAGCCACAGGCATGAAATCTTGTGTTCGATTTGGCCGCTCATGGGCAATTCCAAAGGATGCGGTAAAGCCAGCGGATGCCAGAAAAAGGAAGATAAACGATGGAAAGTAAAATTTTGCTTTTAGAAGATGACATTAGTTTAGTGGATGGACTGAAATATTCATTAAAGCGCAATGGATTTGATGTAGAAATTGCCCGTACAGTAGAAGACGCCGTAAACCGCCTGCCCAAGATTGATGCATTTGATATGCTGATTCTTGATGTGACATTACCGGATGGGACAGGCTTTGAAATTTGTGAAAAAGTAAGGAAACAAGGAAGTCAGATACCTATTTTATTTTTAACCGCTTCAGATGAAGAGGTGAATGTCATTCGGGGGCTGGACAGTGGCGGTGATGATTATGTAACAAAGCCTTTTAAGTTAGGCGAGTTGTGTTCCAGGATTCGTGCCTTACTGCGCCGAACAGGACTTTCCAATCAAAGCAACCATACCGTAATGGAATGTGGTGATATATCGATTGACCTTTTAGGAAGCCGGGTGCTGTTAAGAGGAAAAACACTGGATTTAACAAGCGCAGAATACCGTCTTATTTGCTTACTCGTAAGGAATGCTAACCGGGTGACTACTCGCAATAGTATATTGAATGAACTGTGGGACAGTACCGGAGATTTTGTGGACGATAATACACTTTCCGTTTATGTGCGGCGACTTCGCGAAAAAATTGAAGCTGATCCTTCCCATCCAAAGTATTTAGTAACGATCCGGGGATTCGGCTATCAGTGGAACGAGGTATCTGTATGAACCCATTTCGTGATAAACAAATTAGACATTTCAGCATATTTCTTTTTATTTTTGTTTTGTTGTTTTTTCTTTCCGGCATAGGATTGAATGCAGTACAGGAAAAAGCCATGCTTGGTTTATTTCTGGCGCATGACAATGCCGTTGCGGCTTCTCTCTTGGAACACGGTATTTCTAAAGATGTGATTGCCAAAGCCATTACCAGTACAGCAACCAGCCAAGAAGGAACAACTCTGCTTGCTAACATTGGTGTAACAGAACATACCGCAATAAGATTTCTTCCCTTTGTTGCTGAGTTTCAGCAAATTTCGGCATACTATATGCTGCTTTTTGGAGTGATTCTATCCATGCTGCTTTTGGTTGGAGCATTCGTGTTCTTATGGAAAAGAGAGCAGCTTTATCTGCATGCGGCAAAGGTAATCGCCAATTTTACAGAGGGTGATTTTACCTGCCATATGTCACAAATGAATGAGGGAACAATCTATCGTCTCTTTGCTTCCGTAGACCAGCTTGCTACCATACTCCAATCGAAAAACGAAGCCAGTCAGAAAGCAAAAGAGTTTTTGAAAAATACAATTTCCGATATTTCACATCAGCTGAAAACTCCGCTTGCTGCTCTTTGCATGTATCACGAAATTATCTCTGATGAACCGGATAATGTCAAAACAGTGACAGAGTATTCCCAAAAGACAGAATTAGCGCTAAAGCGTATGGAACAGCTGATTCAAGGTATGTTGAAAATTACCCGATTAGATGCTGGCAGCATTGCCTTTGAAAAAGAAAGCTGTTGTATATCGGAATTAATTGGTCAAGCTGTCAGTGAGTTGACAACACGGGCAGCCAGCGAGGGAAAAGAAATCATCATAGACGAATCATTGGATGAAACCATCATTTGTGATAAGCAGTGGACGAGTGAAGCAATTGGAAATATCGTTAAAAACGCTTTGGATCACACCGATTTGGAAGGAAAAATCCATATTTCATGGAACCGGACCCCTGCCATGTTCCGCATATCGATATCCGATAATGGCTCAGGAATTCTTCCTAAGGATTTACATCATATCTTTAAGCGTTTTTACCGCAGTAAAAAATCTCTGGATACGCAGGGAATAGGCCTCGGTCTGTCACTGGCAAAAGCTATTGTTGAAGGGCAAGGAGGCATCATCTCTGTTCAAAGTACTATGCATGAGGGAACTGTTTTTACACTTTCCTTCCTTACGGAACTGTAAGCTCATATTCACCCGATTGTAAGGTGTATCTGTTATTCTTTTCGGAAAGGAGGTACTCAAACTATGGAAATTTTAAAAGTACAGCATTTATCAAAAACCTACGGGAAAGATGAAAATCAGGTGAATGCCTTAAAAGATGTTTCTTTTGCATTGGAACAGGGTGAATTCGCCGCAGTAGTGGGCGAATCAGGCTCCGGTAAAAGTACTCTGTTAAATTGCATCGGGGCCTTGGATACCCCTACTGCCGGAAATATCTATATGGACGGAAATGATTTATTTTCCATGAAAGAGGAACAGCGCACCATTTTCAGGCGACGCAATATTGGCTTTGTGTTTCAGTCTTTTCAGCTGGTCAGTGAACTGACTGTGGAGCAAAATATCATGTTCCCGATTCTTCTGGATTATCGTAAGCCGGAGCAATCAGCGGTGAATGAGATTTTGGAAGTCTTAGGTCTGAAAGAGCGCCGTCATCACTTGCCAAGCCAATTATCCGGCGGACAGCAGCAACGTGTCGCAACTGATTACAAGACCTAAATTAATCCTTGCTGACGAACCCACCGGAAATTTGGACAGCAAAAACAGTCAGGATGTGATTGATTTATTGGTTAAGGCATCACGCCACTACCAACAAACCATTCTAATGATTACACATAACAATAATCTGACTAATTCAGTAGACCGTGTACTGCATGTTTCAGATGGTGTGCTGACTGATTTGGGAGGAAAAGAGAATGAAAAGTTATCTTGACCTTGTTCCCATTTCAGCCAAAGTCCATAAAAGGCAAAACAGAATGTCTGTATTCTGCATTGTTTTAGCGGTGTTTTTAGTCACTGCTATTTTCGGTATGGCCGATATGTTTATACGCAGCCAAATTATGCAGGCGCGTATTGAGGACGGAAATTGGCATGTAATGGTTAAAAACATAAGCGAAGAACAAGCAAAACTGATTTCTGCACGACCGGAGGTAACTGCCTCTTCATGGTATGGTACCCTCAATTTCAGAGGCGATCAAGGCTATACTTTATCAGGCAAAAACGTGGTCGTTTTTGGAAGTGATAAGGATTGGCTTACAGAAATTCAAACCGAAGTCATTCAGGACGGAACGTTTCCTCAAGATGACAATGAGGCTATGATCACTGAAAACGCAAAAACAATGCTTGGGTTAAAAATCGGAGATTCATTTTCAGTAGATAAGGCTGACGGAACAATTTATAAATTTACGGTTTCAGGCTTTATGAAGAATGCTGCTAAAACAATGGAAGAAGATTCCTATGCAGTTTGTTTGACGACAAAGGAATTCCGTTCCATATATCCCGGAGTCACAAAAGGTGAACCTGCAGATTATAACAGTATCTTTTGTGTGCAATTTTCCACTCATGGTAATATACGCAATACAATTGCTGATATGAAGTCTCAGCTTGGACTTTCGGATGAACAGGTTTCGGAAAATACAAAGCTGCTGGGCTTACTTGGCCAAAGCGGAAATTCTTTCATGCTGCAGATATATGGTTCAGCCATAGTTTTATTTTTATTGGTTTTACTGGCCGGCATTATGATGATTGCAAGCAGTCTCAACAGCAATGTCGCACAACGTACAGAATTTTTCGGCATGATGCGTTGTATCGGTGCGACTCCAAAACAGGTGATGCAATTTGTCCGAAAGGAAGCTTTTGGCTGGTGCAAATTTGCAATTCCGCTTGGCATTTCAACGGGAGCCGTTGTCATTCGGATTTTGTGCGCCTTACTTCGTTTTCTCAGTCCGGAATATTTTGCCGGGATGCCAGCCTTTGGCATAAGCTTGCCAAGTATCGCGTCCGGTATCTGTGTAGGCCTCCTGACAGTTCTTCTGGCTGCTCGTTCCCCGGCGAAAAGAGCTGCCAAGGTCTCGCCGTTGGCAGCCGTATCCGGAAATGCGAATTCTTTGCAGCCTGTGCGCAAAGCTGCGAATACTGCACTTTTTAAGATTGATACCGCCCTTGGTTTCCATCATGCAAAAGCCAGCAAGAAGAATTTTGTTTTGATGGTAGGTTCCTTTTCACTAAGCATTATTCTTTTTCTGGCGTTTTCGGTCACGATTGATTTTATGCACCATTCGCTTACGCCCTTGAAGCCGTGGACACCGGATCTATCCATTGTCGGCACGGATGAGACCTGTTCGATCAGCAGCACCTTGTTAGAACAATTTCAGGAAGATCCGGCGGTTAAGCGGGTGTACGGCCGAATGTTTGCTTATAATGTGCCAATCACAGTAAATGGCGAAGAAAAAAAGTTAGATTTAATTTCTTATGAGGAAAACCAATTTAAGTGGGCAAAGAATTATTTGCTGGAGGGTTCTTTGGAAACCGTTCAAGATGAGAATAATACCGGACTGATTGTTTTTGAACAGCAAAATGACATAAAAACTGGAGATACGGTGACCCTGCACATAGGGGGGGAAACGGCAGATATAAAAGTTGCCGGCTCACTCTCTTCCAGTCCTTTTAACAGTGCCCCTGGAGTTGGAACAATGATTTGTTCTGAAAATACCTTCCGAAAACTGACCGGCGAAACGGATTATACAATTATTGATTTGCAGCTATCTAAGAACGCAACGGAAGCTGATGTTGATGAAATTCATAGATCAGTTGGTATGGGGCTCACCTTTTCCGATAAACGCTCCGGCAATCGCAGTGTAATAGGTTCGTATTACTCCTTTGGATTGTTTATCTATGGTTTTATGGCTTTGATTGCTTTAATTACCATATTTAATATTGTGAATAGCCTTGCCATGAGCGTTTCCTCCCGTATGAAGCAGTATGGCGCATTTCGTGCCATCGGCCTGAGCAATCGCCAGCTAATAAAAATGATTGTTGCTGAAGCCTCAACCTATGCTATTACAGGAAGTATCTTCGGCAGCGTTATCGGGTTAATGCTGAATAAGCTCCTGTACGCAAAAATGGTAACTTCTTACTGGGGCGAACAGTGGAATATTCCATTTCTACAAATTACCATTATCGTCGCGATTGTCTTATTATCCGTTATCTTAGCTGTACGAGGTCCGGTGAAACGCATACACGATATGTCCATTGTAGATACCATAAGCGCACAGTAAAATTTCATGCTGCGAAATGGCCCCGTTCAAGAAGATCGGGAAATTCAGGCATGGATATTTGCAACAGAGTGATTTATATTTAGTATTGAGAGAAATTAGCAACTAATGGGCACAATATTTCAAAACTTGCTTGAGTCTTGAGTAAAGCGAAAGAAGTGCAAACATAGATGAAAAAAGCTCTTAAAATAACTGGTAAGGTATTACTATGGATATTTTGGATTATAGTTGGGTTAGTAATAATCTCAGCAGTAACGCATAACATTCTGAAGCCAATGGAAAAGAAAAAATATATAATAGGCCAGACCATAAAAGTAGATGGTAAGAATATGCAAACTTATGTGACCGGCTCAGGAGAAAAAACAATTGTGTTACTGAGTGGCTTAGGAACAGCCTCACCAATTATAGATTTTATGCCTTTGGCAGAAAGATTAAGTGAGGATTATAAAGTTATAATTCTTGAATATTTTGGGTACGGTTTTAGCGACACGACAAAGGAAGAGCGTTCTAATGATAATATAGTAAATGAAGTAAGATCAGCGCTGCAAGAATTAGAAATTGATGGTCCATATATATTGATGCCCCACTCTATATCGGGCGTATATGCTATGTACTATGCAATAAATTACCCAGATGAAGTGGAAGCTATTATTGGGATTGACGAGTCTATACCGAATCAAACAAAAATCAATAAAGATTCCAATATGTCTCCTTATTTAACGTTACTTAATACATTTGGAATTATTAGGGATATCACATACCTTTTACCAAATGCTGATGATGGTATGAACAAAAACAACTATTATTCTGCAGAACAAGTTAAAATAAATAAAATGGCAACAGCTTGGAATAGTGTGAATGTCTCTGTGATAAATGAATTTAATATGGTAAATGCAAATACAAAAGAACTCTATGACATGAAATATCCAAATGATTTACCTGTTCTAACATTTTTGGCGAAAAATTCAGTCGACGAAGATAAAGAGTGGATTACGCTTCATGAAGAAGTAATTTCAAATTCTGTTATACAAAAGATCAAAACACTTTATGGTGAACATTATTTACACTGGACAAATGCAGATAATATTACCCAAATGACTAAAGAGTTTATTACCACTTATTTGAATTAGTGTAATATTTTCTGAATTATTAAGTTCAAATGTCAGCTTAATGTTGGGATACTCCTTACAGAAAGCCATTATTATAGGGAGTAGCAAAGATATTCCAATTGTATTTATTGTACCTAATCTAACATGCCCCATTTGACCTGGTTATTTATTAGATGGTGGTGCAGATGAAACACTGTATTTACTAAGGATATCATTAAAACCACTCTCCTGAATGGTAGAACTCACTAAATAAAATATTATTAATTAAGTAAATTACGAAAATATGTTGTAAAAAGTTGTTGACAATTCTCAGAATTGGGATATAATGAAGCCACAGGGTAGTAATTGTTGCGATTGCGAAGCGAGCTAAACCTATCATCCATGTAAGATGTGATGATAGGTTTTTTGTATGTTTGTGAGGGAAAAAAGATGGAAATAGTGAAGATACTAAATAATAATTTTGCAATTGTAAAAGAGAACGATGATAAAGAAAAAATTATTATGGGTAAAGGCGTATGCTTTGGCAAAAAGGTTGGAGACAAAGTGGAAGACCACGAAGTCGATAAAATATTCTACTTACAAGATAAGATACAGGTAGCAAGGCTTGAAGAACTTGTTATGAAACTTCCGCTTGAACAAATTAGATTGGCAGAGCGAATCATTAATGAAGCAAGACTTGAACTAGGGAAAAAAATCAGCGATGTCATCTATATTTCTCTGGCAGATCATATCAGCTTTTCCATAAAGCGATTTAAAGAAGGGTTTAATATTAGAAATTCTTTGTTATGGGATATTCAAAGGTTTTATCCGGAAGAGTATAAATTTGGGTTAAAGGCTCTGGATTTAATTGAGGAGGAGTTTGCGATTAGACTCCCCGATGACGAGGCAGGATTTATAGCCTTACATATCGTAAATGCAGACCAGAAGTATGAAGATGACAATATGTACCGTGTTACACAAATCATGAAAGAATTAACGAACATCGTAATATATACGTATAAGAAGTACTTTGATGTTACTTCACTTTCCTATCATCGTTTTATTACGCACCTAAGATTTTTTGTTCAAAGAACTTTGGCAAATAAAGTATATACTGGCGAATACCTAGACAATGACTTGTTTACGATGGTTAAAGAAAAATATGCGATGGCCTATGGATGTGTTTTGAAGATAGAAGAATATTTAAAAACAGAATGTAATTTATTAATCACAGACGAAGAAAAAACGTATTTATCTATTCACATTGAGCGCGCAATGAATAGTGATAAATAGATATGTAAAATTACTAACAACAAAAGGAGAAATAGAATGGCAAAGTACAGTGATTTAGTATCATTTATTGTTAATAATATTGGTGGGAAAGATAATGTTATTTCAGTAAGCCATTGCATGACGAGGTTAAGATTTAAGTTAAAGGATTATTCTTTGGTAGACGAAAAGAATATTATTTCTAACAGCAAAATAACCACAGCGCAAAAAGCTGGTGGCGAATATCAGGTAGTAGTTGGAACAAGTGTTGAAAGTATCTATACAGAATTAATTGCTTCATTAGGACTCAAAAATGAGGAATCGCAAACAGAGGAGAAGGATAAGTCTGTTTTAAACAAAATAATTCAAATTATTACAAAATCAATTACACCTATTTTAGGAGTACTGATGGCTGCCGGGTTAATTCAGGGATTGCTGGCCCTGCTTGTAGCGTGTGGTGCTCTTGAAACCACAGATGGGGCGTACATTATTTTAAGTGCTATGGGAAGCGCCTTGTTTACTTTCTTCCCAATCTTCTTGGGTTATACATCTGCAAAAGCATTTCAGATGGACGGATTTGTTGGTATGGCAATAGGTGCCTGCCTTGTGTTTCCAACCATATTAACTAGTCTAACCGCAGGTGATCCGTTATTTATCTTATTTGCAAATTCTATTTTAGAAACACCGGTTTATAAAACATTCTTTGGAATACCTATTATATTCCCAACTACAGGCTATACCTCCACTGTAGTACCTATTATTGTATCGATGTATTTTACATCAAAATTTGAAAAATTCTTAAAGAAACACATTCCAGATATTGTTGCGTTTACATTGGTTCCCTTCATAACGATTGCGGTTTGTGTTCCTTTAACAATTCTTGCGATTGGTCCAATTGCAAATATTTTATCATTGCTTATAACAGCAGCGATTACATATCTGAATAATTTATCGCCTATTATTACTTCTCTTGTTGTGGGAATCATATATCAGCCGCTGGTAATTCTTGGTTTACACTGGCCATTAATAACGATTGGTATTACAAATATGGGGGCAATGGGTTACGATTATATTATACCGATGATTTTTACCGCCTCTTTTACACAAACGGCAGTAGTTTTGGCAGTATATTGCAAAACAAAAGATAAAAAGGTTAAAAATATTTGCATTCCAGCAATGATTTCAGGTTGCTTTTGTATTATTGAGCCAGCAATTTACGGCGTTACGCTGCCGGTTAAAAAACGTTTTGCTTTTAGTATCATTGGTGCGACGGTAGGTGCTGTAATCATTTCCATATTTAGTGCGAGAATGTATGCAGTTAGCGTAGGAGTGTTGGGAACAGTTGCATTCATTAATCCAAACGGTGATATGGGCGGATTCTTCGTTGCCATAGTAGCTACCATTATTTCCATGGTTGTGGCATTCTTGTTGACGTTTATATTTTTCAATGAGCAAAATTCGGGTATCAGTTTAATAGCTGATAAAAAACAATCTCCCCATAGCATTATCGCTTCCCCATTCAAAGGAAAAACAATAAAATTGGAAAATGTAGAAGATGCATTGTTTTCAAAAGGAGTATTGGGTAAAGGAATAGCTATTTTACCCTCCGAGGGCAGAGTTATTGCACCCTGTGACGGAATTGTCACATCACTGTTTCCTACGGGTCATGCAATTGCTATTACCAGTGATGACGGATGTGATATTTTAATACATGTAGGGATCGATACGGTACGATTAAACGGTAAGTATTTCACAAAAAAAGTGCAACAAGGAGCAACGGTAAAAAAAGGCGATGTATTGGTGGAATTTGATATAGAAGGCATAACAAATGAAGGATATAGCCTGGTCAGTCCAATCATTATTTTAAACAGTGACAATTATTTTGACATTGTGGAAACTATGAATGAAAATGTTGATTATTTTGACCAATTAATCAGAGTGATTTCAAAGGAAAATGAAGTAGCCTATAAGTTAGCGGAGGATTAAATGAAAAGTGAAATAGATAAGGAACTGTATTTAAGAATACGAGGAGTTTTGATTGGGGGAGCCTATGGAGATGCCATGGGCATGCCCACAGAGTTCTGGACGCAGGAGCATATTAATTTAAGATTTCCCAAGGGAATAGAAGAACTTCTTCCATCGCAAGCGGATGATTTTTTTGGCAGAACCATGTCAGCTGGTGAAATTACGGATGATACCATTAATACAATGATGATAGCAAAAATGATAATTGAAAATCATGGCATTATCAATACAGAGAGTTATATCAATCAGTTGATTAAATGGAAAAACGAGTCGAAAGTAGCGGCACTTGTATGTGGACCAAGTACACTAAAAGCACTGGAAGCAATTGAGCGAGGGGTATCCGTAGAGGAGACCGGAAAACTTGGTACAACAAACGGAGCTGCAATGAAAATAAGTCCCATTGGAATTATATCAGACTATCGAGATATGGACTCTCTGATCAATAATGTAAGTATGATATGCAAACCTTCGCATAATACTTCAATTGCCATACAGGGAGCCAGTATTGTTGCCGGAATTGTCAGTTATGTTGTCTCGGGTGGAAATGACATAGAAAAGATATGGAACTTGGCGGAAGAAATTACCGGACGAGCATTGAGCCGTGGCTTTCAGATTCCATCAGCATCTATCGTTCAGAGAATGAAACTGGCAAAAAAAATGATTAGAAATTGTACAATGCCAGAGGCGTTGAAAAACCTATATGAAGTGATAGGCACAGGGGTTGAGACCATTGAAACCATTCCATCCATTCTTGCAATCATAGAATTATCTGGGGGTGATCCCATGATATCCGCTAAGCTTTGTGCATCCATTGGTGGGGATACGGATACCATCGGAGCAATAGCTACAGGCATATGTGGAGGAATGAATCCGAACTTTAACGATTCGCTGATTAAGGATTTAGAGAGAACGAATAATTTAAACTTCGATGAACTAAGCAATGAGCTATACCTTCTGTCACCATCTTGGAAGAATAATTACAGATAGGGAAAATAAAATCCTAATAAATATAAGGTGAACTTATAAAATGAAAGTAGACAGGATAAAAAGTGAAATTTTATCCTGTCTACTTTTATGTATAATTACCACAATCCTTATTAAATGATGTATTGACGTAAGGTGAAATATGTTATACAATCAAGTAAACTATAAGTATACTTTATTACATCTAAGTGAATTGAGAGGTATAATTGTTGGGAATCAATGAACGCAAGGAAAAAGAAAAAGAAATCCGCAGAAAAGACATTATTGAAGCAGCGGAAAGAATCTTTTTTACAAAGGGATATGACAACGCCACGATGGATGATGTAGCGAAAGAGGCTGAGTTTAGTAAGAGGACAGTATATGTCTATTTCAACAGTAAAGAGCAAATCTATTTTGAAATAATGATAAGGGGATACAAGCTGTTAATAGGTATGTTAAAGGAAGACTTAGAAAAAGAAAACGCCTGTAATGCAATTGAGGAAATCAGACTGATGTCTCTGGCAATGTATCGGTTCAGCAAGGATTATCCAAAATATTTCAAGGCAATTATGGAATATGAAAATGGGGAACTGGATTTTCAAAAAGGAATTTCCGACCAGTCAAGAGAAGAATGCTATGCTCTTGGGGAGGAGATACTGGGGTATCTAACCGGAATACTGAAAAGGGGTATTACGGAAAACTCTATCCGCAGTGATCTGGATGTAGTAAAGACGGCACTTACTTTATGGGCTTGCATGCTTGGCGTGTTTAATACCGCGAATAGGAAGGAAAACTATATTAAGAACTATCACAGGATGACACCGGAGGAATTGATATCATTAGCTTTTCAGCTTATCATACGGTCAATACAAACTACAAATGGAGGGGAGCATCAATGAGCAAGAGGAAGGTGAAGAAAACAATGGCCATTATATTTTCATGCGTTGGAGCTCTGCTTATCATCACTTTTGTATCCTTGTTTATCATAAGCGGAATTTTTAAACAACCAAAGTATTTGGAGCCCTGGCAAAAGAATTACTCGCAAAAATTTGATGATCCCAGGATACGTCTGGCGGCTCATGGCCTGCTGTCTGCAAACGGCCATAACATGCAACCGTGGAAAATTCGGCTCGACAAGAAAAATCCCATGGTATTTTATTTATACGCCGACAGTGAGCGCTTAACAAGTGAGGTAGATCCTTTTGCACGGCAAATGATGGCTACGCAAGGTACTTTTTTAGAGTATGTCAATATCGCGGGAGATGAATTAGGGTATCAAACTGCAATAGAATTATTTCCAGAGGGCGACTATAATGAACAAAGCCTATCAGAAAGCATGAAAACCAAACCGGTGGCGAGAATCACGCTTACAAAAACCAATCCTAAAAGCAGTCCTCTTTATGATTTCATGTTCTTACCGGATACAAACAGGGCGGCGTATCAGCCAACTAAATTGACTTCTGAACAAATCGATCAGTTGGAAAACATCAATGTCGACGCCGGTCTGTCGATTCAAATTTTTCAGGATAAGGAAAACATGAATAAACTGAACGGCTACGCAATACAGGGAGCAAACATTGAAGCGGGTGTGAGTCGTGTTATGAAGGAATCGGAAATCATCTTTCGCGCTAACGAGTACCAGAAAAATAAATATCGTTATGGCTTTTCCGTAGAAGGACAGGGTACTTCAGGAATCATGCGGCACCTTATGCAGGGCTTGGTCACACTCTTTCCTTCCATGAACAGCGGAAAAGCTGCATCGGATATGTTTATTCAGTCTACCCGAACATCGGTAGATAACACTCCAGCCTATGCCTTGATTATTGCGAAGGGCAATGACCGTTCCAGTCAGGTTAAAAGCGGTATGATTTACAGTAAATTAATACTGACAGCTCACCGGTTAGGTTTTGTTATGCAGCCGCTCAGCCAGGTTTTGGAGGAATACCCCGAAATGAAAGAGCCATACAGCAGCATCCACAGCGACTACGCTTCTGATGGAGGCACTATTCAGATGCTTGTTCGTTTGGGCGAGCCCATAAAAGAAGTTCCGCAAAGCATGCGGCGCGATGTGATGGATTTAATCGTCATGGATTAAAGTGCTATGCTCTGTGTCTGTGACAAATAAAATAGAATTTTGGGGCAATTCAACCTCGTCACATGGAAAATCTCTATTTCTTTGATAAGCGAAGAAATTAGGGATTTTTTCTCTTAATAGCAACTATCCTTTGCTTGATTTGTCTTTTCAACCACGATATTCTGAATATAAGGAGGTATCTTTTATGTTTGATATAAAAAAGTTTGGTGCATATATATCAAGGCTTCGTAAGAAAGCAGACATGACACAATCTGAACTTGCTGAACGACTTAACCTGACCCGTCAGGCAATATCAAAATATGAGTGCGGAGACAGTTTCCCAGATATATCTATTTTAATTGAAGTTGCAGATGTTTTCGGCATCAGTCTTGATGAACTTATTAGTTCCGGCCATCCAACTGAAAAGGAAGCCGCCATTCTTGAAAGCGCTGTGGAAGGGCAAGATTTATGCAGTGAATTGGACAAGCAATGCATATCTGATATTGTAAATATCGCACCGTTGCTAAAGCCCAGTTTACTTGACAAAATGGCAAAAGGTCTTGCAAAACATGGAATAGATATTTCAAGCATTGTTTCACTTGCGGAATACATAAATGATGATGCAGTTGTCAAACTGCTGGAAAACGCAACATATGACACAATCAATGAGAATTTGCTTGAACGATTAATTCCGTTTCTTGACGGAAATTCAATTTCTATAATATTACAAAAAATCCTTGAAGGTGATCTTGATTATAGATTAATCAGGATTATGCTGCCGTACGCAGAATATATCTTTCCTCAAGTTGAAGCTGCTGTTTTATATGGTGCTCTTAGTGAAAAAGCGCTTCATATTCTAAGAGATTATGAATCCGAAAATGATAGATTAAACATTATGGCAAAGGAAATGAAAGGTAAAGATTAAACATTTAATCAAAAACAGAATTTGAAATTCAAATATGAGAAAAAGATTTTCAAGCCTTAGTGATGAAGATCTGGAACGGTTTTTAATAAATAAGGAGATAAACAATGTATTCAGAATTTAAAGAATTTAAAAATTATCCAAGACCTGAAGAGGTAGATAAATGGGTAGAATCTATATGGAAAATGGCCAACTCAATAAAATATGATGTTGAAGTTCTTTCTGACAATGGATTTTCCTTCAATTTTGGGATTAGACATGTAAAAAACGAGTTTACATATGTAAAATTCAAACCTGAAGGTATGGATGAGTTTTATGGGTATTGGCAACCAGTAATGTCTGGACCAGCACCATTACTGATCCATACTCCTGGATATGGTGCAGAAATTAGTGCTCATCCAGAACTTGTATCACAAGGATATAATGTTCTTCACATTTCACCACTTGGATATGCTACGCCAAGTGGTCCAGATGAAAGCAAACAACGGGATAATACTTGGCCTGTATTGGCTGACACGATAATAAGTTATGCCGAAAAAGGATATAAACAATGGCTTGTGAACTGTATTTTAGCAGTAAGGTGGGCAATGGCGCAAACTGAAGTAATAGAAAATAGGGTTTCATTTTTTGGAACAAGTCAAGGCGGAGGCTGCTCTTTGCTTTTAGGTTCGATTTTTAAAGATAAGGGAGTAAGATGTGTAGCGGCAGATGTACCTTTCCTTACTAATTTGCCTATGGCAAAGAGTCTGAGAGCTATTACTTATAACTACGAACCACTTTGTTCAATTGATAATACAGATGATGGATGGCAAGCTTTGGGATTTGTAGATACGATCTCTCATGTTAATAGATTAAATTGTCCTGTATTACTAACTGCAGGTGGAAAAGATAATATCTGTCCTGCTGAAGCTATAAAATCTTTATCTCAATTATTATCTGGTACTTGTTCTTATAATTACTTTGAAAATTTGGAGCATAGATATTCAAGAGAGTTTATAACTCTTTTATTATCTTGGGTTCGTATGTATGCTTGACAATGTTGTACAAGAAATGTGAATAAACTTTTTTGTTTTTATTTATATGTATCTATGCGGCAGTTACAAAAAAGGACTCCTATGAATTGATTTTCATAGAAGTCCTTAACTTTTACCTTATTAACTCTTTTTCCCATCGTTTCTTTTTAAGACAACATGATTTGAATGCCCAAGAAACATCGGTACCTTTTCTATATAAACATCACTGGTATCAAGTCCAAACCAGTTCGTTGGGGATGCGGTAAATTTCTGTATGAAGAACTTGGTTCTTAACAGAAGAGAGTCCCAGGCAGATAAAGAGGATTCATGGGAAAGGATTTCCTGGATAAACACAAAGCGGAAATCTCCCAGGCTGCGGTTAGGCAAAATGGAGTATGTGCTGGTCTGCGGTTCTATTTCCTTGTTCTTTACCAAATCTGTTGATATCTGCCTTAAAAAAACATTCAGACTCTGATCGATTCGGAATCCAAGCTTTAAATCTATTTTCATGATATTGGACGTATTAAAGTTTTCAACAGCATATTCAGCCTGATAAGGTTCATCTGTTACGGAAACGTTTACAAACCAGTAGACGTCCGCTTTTTTGGGGCGTTTATCTAAAAGGAAGTACATGATTTTACGTTCAATTTCCTTTGGTTTGGAACAGTTACTTAAGCACACAAGGTTGCTGGCGTATTTTGGAACTTCTGGATCAGCGCATAGCTGACTTAGCTGCTGCACGTAGTCTTTAATCGGCACATACTCCACGTAGCGCATCTTTATGATATGAGATCTGTCCCAGAGATACATAACAAATAAGATGGAAACTGCAATAATGACAGCAACAAATCCACCATGGAAAAATTTAAGAATGTTTGCCAGGAAGAAAGAAACTTCAAAACTCATAAAGAAAACAAGCATGATGACCGCAAGCACAATGGGTGTCTTTTTCTTCCTCATATAATTAAATAACAGAATGGTTGTCATAAGCATGGTAACTGTTATGGAAAGACCATATGCGGATTCCATTTTCTCGGAACTTTGAAAGTAAAGAACGATTCCGATACAGACAAAGCATAAAATCCGGTTGATTGCAGGAATGTAAAGCTGGCCCTTTAAATGGGAAGGATATAACGTGTGAAGTTTTGGAAAAAGATTCAGTTTGATTGCTTCCGATACAAGGGTAAAGGAACCTGAAATCAAAGCCTGTGATGCGATAATGGCGGCAAAAGTAGATATTATGATACCATATATCAGCATACCATGAGGGATCATCTGATAAAAAGGATTGATGTCCTCTATTAAGGCATGGGCAGGATTACTTTTTGCAGATAAAATCCATGCACCCTGTCCAAAGTAGTTCAGCAATAAACATATTTTAACAAATGGCCATGTAAAGTAGATGTTTTTTCTGCCTACATGTCCCATATCAGAGTAGAGTGCTTCTGCTCCGGTAGAACATAGAAATATGCTTCCCAGAATAAAAAAGCCAAGCTTGTTATCGTCGCTGAACAGGATATTGATTGCATAATGAGGGGACAATGCACGCAGCAGGAATGGGTTTTCCACTAAATTGACAATACCAAAAAAAGCCAGGCTGCAGAACCATAAAAACATAATGGGACCAAACAGTTTCCCAATAAATTCAGTGCCTATATGCTGGATAAAAAACAGGACACAGATTATGAAAATAACAAGTAAAACAATATTTTTCTGGTTATTGCCAAAAAGATCTTGAAAAACAGGGAGAAGTTTGAGTCCCTCGACGGCTGATGTAACGGTTACTGCCGGTGTCAGCATCCCATCAGCTAGCAGTGCAGAACCTCCGATCATGGCGGGTATGATTAACCATCTGGAACGGCTTCTGACAAGTGTATAAAGTGAGAAGATGCCACCTTCTCCATTGTTGTCTGCCTTTAGTGTAATACAAACATATTTTATGCTTGTTAAAATCGTGAGTGTCCAGAATACCAGAGATAAGGTTCCCAGAATAAAATTTTCTGAAATATGTTGGATTCCCCCATTCCCGAAGATAACGGATTTCATAACATAAAGCGGTGAAGTACCGATATCTCCATATACGACACCTAATGTTACCAGAGTTCCTCCAAGTGTTAATTTTGAAATGTCAGAGTGTTTTGATGATAATTCCATGATATCCCCTTTGCCATATTTTGCTTTTTTGTAAAAAAGTCAAAAAAAAACCCCTGCTGTAACATAAACATTACAACAAAAGTCTTGTTACTTCGTTGCGATGCAGATTATAGTATGCTTTAAAAGCGTTGATTATAATCGGATTGATGCTATCGCAAACACCTATTCAGTGCAAACTACTCCCTTTTGATATGGGTATTTTACAAGAAAGAATAAGGTATGTCAAATTAAATATTCCTTAAGCTGATTGCGAAGCTTTAAAAATGTGCAGGATTTGATGGCTGACTACATCAAGTACTTCTTTCTGCTAATGTGAAGCCATTGGTCTTGATTATTGTATGCTAACACTAATCCTCTTTATTTTCAATAGTTCCTATGAAATATATTTGTTAGACAAATGTGAAAGCCACATGGAACAATAGGAAACGTCACTTATGAGAATAGTGGTCCATCAACCGCGGGATTTGTTAATGTTCGGTTTGCATATGGGGAAGATAGATCCAGTAGGGGTATATATTTGGAATAGAAAATAATATAATTGGTCTGGTTTTGTCGAAATAAATAAAAAATTAACAAACTTGATGCAGATATTTCATGCATATTAAGAGGAATATTGATAATATTGCAAAAATAAGATATAATTAGTCAAAATTCAAAAGGAGGAAAGTCTATGTATAATATTCTGATTGGTGGTGCTGCCGGGCAGGGCATTGATACCACGGTCGCAATTCTGGAAAAGCTTCTGAAGCATTCCGGCTATTATATCTATACCACCAGAGATTTCATGTCCCGCGTGCGTGGCGGGCACAATTTTTCCCTGCTTCGCTTTGGTACGGAGGAAATAACCTCACACAGCGATGTTTTGGATGGGATTGTAGCTTTAAATGAGGAAACCATTGATTTGCATAAGCATAAACTGACGTCCAAAGGATTTATATTATGTGACAGCAGTTTTGCTTATCCGGATGAGGACTCCAGAGTCATTAAGCTTTCCATGAATAAAATAGCGAAAGAACTGGGGAATGGGAAGGCTTCCGGCAGCGTGGCGGTGGGCGCGGTATTGAAGCTCTTTGGCGAGCCATTTACATATGCAGGTGAAGTCATGGCCGGTGTCATGAAGAAAGAAATCCTTGAGGTCAATGTAAAGGCGGCTGAAGCAGGCTACACAGCCGTTGAAGCGAAATTTAAGCATTTGGATGGCAGATATAAGGATTACATGCTCATTTCAGGCAGCAAGGCTCTGGGACTTGGTGCCGTGGCCGGAGGGCTTAGGTTTTATTCCGCTTACCCCATGTCTCCTTCCACGGCTGTTTTGGAATATCTGGCTTCTGTAGGACATGAGGCGGGGATCGTGGTGGAGCAGGCGGAAGATGAGATCGCCGCGGTCAATATGGCATTGGGCGCTTCCTTTGCGGGAGCAAGGGCCATGACCGGGACCAGCGGAGGCGGCTTCTGCTTAAAGGTGGAAGCGTTGGGATTTTCCGGCATTGCGGAGATTCCGCTGGTGGCCGTGGATGTGCAGAGGCCCGGCCCGGCGACCGGTCTCCCCACAAGAACAGAGCAAAGTGATTTAAAGTTCGTCATTTCTGCATCACAGGGGGAATTTCCCAGGCTGGTCATAGCCTTGAGAAATCATGAGGATGCTTTTTATCAGACCTTCCGGGCGCTGAACCTGGCGGAAAAGTATCAGTTACCTGTCATACTGCTCAGTGATCAATATCTGGGAGATACAACGGCCTGCGTGAAGCCTTTTGATACATCCGGGCTGGAACTGGTCAGCCATGCCAGTGAAGCGGAAGGGGAGTATCTGCGTTACAGGATAACGGAGGACGGTATCTCTCCCAGGCTTATCCCGGGACTGACCAATCATCTTGTGGCTGCTGACAGTGATGAGCATGATGAAAGAGGCTGGATAACGGAATCGGCAGAAGTCAGGAATCAAATGGTGGATAAGAGGATGAGAAAATTAAAGGGCCTTATCCGGGAACTGATGGAGCCGGAGTTTATGGGGGAAGAGCAGTGCGAAACCCTTCTCCTGGGCTGGGGGTCTACCTATGGTCCCATCAGGGAAGCCGTATCTCTGCTTAATAAAAATGGGATTGGAAGCTATGGGGCTTTGGTATTTGGAGATGTTTATCCCCTTCCTCAGGAAAAACTGAACTTCTATGCAAAGGGCAGGACCTTAATCAACGTAGAACAGAATGCCACAGGCCAGCTGGCCTCTCTCATAAGGGAACAGACCGGTATAGAATGCAATATAAGCATATTAAAATATGACGGCAGACAGATATCCGGAGAAGAAATTGCAAAGCAGGTGTTGGAAGGAGGTTCCAAGTAGATGGATAAATTCACAACTTATGAAACAGCCTGGTGTCCGGGGTGCGGAAATTTCTCCATATTAAACAGCCTGAAAACGGCATTGGAGGAGCTGGGCATAGAGCCAAATAAGGTGCTGATGGTGGCAGGAATCGGTCAGGCAGCGAAAACGCCTCAGTATTTAAGCGCCAACAGCTTCTGCGGGCTTCACGGAAGAGCACTTCCGGCTGCAGTTGCTGCCAAAATAGCCAACGAAAAGCTCACTGTCATAGTAAATTCCGGAGACGGGGACTCTTACGGCGAAGGAGGCAACCACTTTATTCACAACATAAGAAGGAATGTCAATATCGCACATTTTGTTCATGACAATCAGATATACGGACTGACCAAGGGGCAGGCATCACCCACCAGCGGTGAAGGACTCATTACGGGAGTCCAGACCGACGGCAACAGAAATACGCCCTTAAATCCGGTGCTTCTGGCCATTGCTTCGGGAGCGGGATTTGTTGCGAGAGGTTTTAGTGGTGATTCAAAGCAGCTGGTGAGCATCATGAAGGAGGCCATCCTTTATCCGGGGTATGCGTTTGTGGATATCCTGCAGCCTTGCATCAGCTTCAACAAAATCAATACCTTTGCCTATTATAAAAATATGGCGGCGCCTCTTGGAGAAGATTATGACCCGACGGATCGGCTGGAAGCCATTAAAATGTCGATGGAAGTCAGTGAAAAAATCCCCACCGGCATCCTCTATCGGGAAGAAAAAATGGAGTTTCACCGAAAAAACAGACTTTTAAAAGACGGACTGCCACTGATCGAACAAAAAACAGAGGAAAGCGTGCTCAAGGACCTGATTCACAGTTTTATTTGATTCTAAAAAATAAGCTTGCTGCAATATTTCCTATAACTGTATAATTTTAACAAAAATGAATATAATGTAATAAAAAATTTCCTGGAAAAAGCCAATGTTCTATAATAGTAATGGGAGAAATATCAGCTCCTGCAATGAAGACAATGGTTTTGCGGAAAGGTATTTGAATCCATCTGATATTTATATCGTCACGGGTTATCAGATAGAAGTATTTATGAAAAATCTGAATTCTCCGATTGGGATGTTATTTAATGAAAACGGGGAGATCATGGTGGCTGATTCCGGTTTGGCTACCGGAAATCCCCGGATATTGCAGATGATCAATGGTCAGTTTGAAACGATCGCAGATGGTTTTGTAACCCCCATATCAGGGATAAATTATTTAAACGGTGTGATCTACGTATCTCACAGAGGATTTATCACAAAGATCTACAAAGATGGTACAAGGCAGAATATTATCATGGGGTTGCCCAGCAACGGCGATAACTATAACAGCCCGGTCGCCTTTTCTCCGGATAATAAGATGTATTTCGGGCAGGGAACGGTGACTAACAGCGGTGTCGTCGGGAATGACAATGAGTGGGTGACTGTTTCTCCGCTTCTGTGTGATTACACAGGAGATTATGTCATGCTTTATGGACAAAACTTCGCAACAAATAACATACTGACAGAAGGCTTGCCCGATGATATCGCTGTAACGGGGGCTTTTTCTCCTTATGGCATTCCAAATATAGAGTACGAGATCAGAAAGCGGTATATAAAGGCATCGGGAAGCATTCTCAGGGCAAATCTGGACGGCTCCAACTTAGAACAGGTCGCATGGGGGTTCAGAAATCCTTCTTACTTAAGATTTGACTCAGGCGGCCAGTTGTATGCGGCCAATAACGGTTATCAGGCAGTGGGAAGCAGGCCCATTGAGAATGCTACGGATGATTTTTATTATATTACCCCAAATTTGTGGTATGGATGGCCGGATTATTCCGGTGGCGAACCTGTAAATTCGCCGCGTTTTACGCCTAGTGGAGGTGTTCAGCCTTCTCTTCTCTTAAAAAATCAGCCCAATGTTCCCCCAAGGCCCTACGTGACATTTCCGCCTAATTCCTCCATAAGGGGGTTTGAATTTAACTATAATTCCAAATTCGGTCCCTATGGAGATGTATACATCGCTGAATATGGCAGTACCATACGCACCAAGGTCGGCGATACCATATCCTATGCGAATGCAGGACACAGAATATCCAAAATCGATATGAAATCCAGGACCATCAGCACGTTTGCCATCAATCGGACGGGATTTCCGTCCTCTTTGTCAAACGGAGGAGGTCTTGAGAGACTGGCCCATCTGTTATTCGGTCCTGACGGAGCAATGTATATCGTAGATACCGGACTGAATATTCAGGGGAATCCGGATGCGTTTATTCCGAATACGGGGGTCATCTGGAGAGTGACCAGGACGGATTAGTACAAAAATCCAGCCAACGATCTCCATTTATAAGCCACAAGCATTTATGCATGAATGCTTGTGGCATTTATTTTATCTTACAGGAACCGGACACGAAAGTACGATCAGTTCAAATCACCGCTGAAGAATGTGAACAGCAAAGCCTCCGACTTCCTCTTCAAAATAGATTACAATCATTTTATTATTATCGAATTTTGCAGAAGCTTCATTGAACTTATAACCTGCTGTTTCAAAGTAATTTCTTGCACGGACAATGGAGTTGGTGGCGATAGCGATATGACCTTTCGTACCGAAATAAGGAGGTTTCATACATTCAATGGCAGTACCGGCGAATACAGAACCGGCTCCTGATTTTTTTTGAAATCCGAACATTTCCTCAAATATTCCCGCTGTTTTTTCTGCTTCCGCATCGGTACTTAAGTTTATCCCAATATGGGTGAATTCGAAACCCAGCATAGTATGGATGGCCTTCGTTGCCAGTACTCGTATTTTTTCAAATTCCCCTGCCTGGATCAATTCCTGTTCCACCACCAAGCTGCAGGCCAGAATATTATCGAAAGACAGACAGGATCTGCTGTTTTTCTCATTAATGCCGTCAGCTGGAATAAAGTTTATGTGATTATAGGATGAATACATGTTCTGGCTTATATGGAGGTCCCTATCCTGTCCGGCAGAGGAAACTTTTACAGCGTCAAGCCCAAATAAAATTGCCGTTTCAACATCGTCCGGAGTGGAAACAACTGGTATTACCGGTATGGCCCTGCCGATACAATATGTTACAACAGAGAACTCCGGACTTACGATAAATTCTGCACCTGCATTAACTGCGAGACTGGCCTGTGCGGCTGTCTGAATGTCGCCGGCTCCGATCAGCATTTGCGGAAACCGTTCGGTTATTATGCGAATGGATTCTTCGGCGGCGCAGGTGGAGAGGGGAATTACTACACAGTGAATCCCCCCTCCGCAGAGGGCCTCTGCAAGAGGAACCGCATTTTTTACATCATCAAGTACTGCAACCGGCATAATGCCGATTTTTTGAATTCTATTCAGAATTTCATTCATAGTTGAATACTCCTTAATTGCAATAATCTATAGTGTTTTATCAATTCAGTTTATCTAAATTATACTCACATCTTTATGGTTGTCAACAAAAAGGTATAAAAAACGCTGAATATGACAACCTTTTCATATACGAAATAAATATTTAAATAAAGTTATTTTGTATATATTGACATAAAGATAAAAAAGATGTATGATGTTTTTGGATTTAAAGAGTGATATTTGAGCAAAATAGCGAAATGATCTCTTTAAATTTTTTAAAAATCAATATGAAAACGATAACATATTGAGAGCTAAAAGGAAAATTGTCAAAGTAGCACGAAAAAACGGAGGAAAGTATCTGACAAGAGGTGCTTATTCTTTCAAAAGAGAAAAGGAGAAGTGTATATGAAAAAAGCAATGGCAATTATGTTTGCGGGTCTGATGACATTTAATCTGGCGGCATGCGGAAGTTCCCAGGTGCCTTCAACCACCGCTGCAAATGCAGCATCAACAGGAACGGAAACCAAAGCGGGGGGAACGGAAGCGGATGGAGAAATCTTAATCGGATGTCTCCAGGATATTACGGGAGCTACTTCCAGCCTTGGCCAGATGGTAGAGGCAGGAGCGCAGTGGGCCGTGGATGAAATCAATGAGAATGGCGGAGTAAATGGGAAAAAGCTTGTTATGAACACCTATGATACCAAGGCGGATGTAACAGAAGCGATTAACGCATATACAAAAGCGGTAACTTCTGACAAGGTTTCCATTATCGTAGGACCGCCAGTTGCAAATATCGCTCTGGCTATTAAGGAAACCTCGGAGCAGTATGAAGTTCCGGTTATGGGCCTTGCCATGGATCCCAGCGCACAGCTTAAGGCGGATGGCACTCCATATAAGAACATGTTCTGTTTTCAGCCCAATGCGATCCAGCAGGGAGCCATTATGGCAAAGTACGCTATGAAGAACGGCTTTAAGACCTTCGGGGTTATTTATAATGAAAGTAATGCCTACTCACTTTCATTGAAAGATCCTTTCATTACCACAATTACTGAAAATGGCGGTACGGTTGATGAAAAACAGCAGGTTGCTTACAATGCAAACGATACAGACTTCAAAACCTTGCTGTCCCCTATCGTGAATGCAAATGTTGATGCGATCTATGCGCCAAACTATACCAAGGATCTTGTAAATATTGTTACGGCAGCACGTGCGCTGGGATATGAAGGCGCAATCATCTGCGGCCTGGACGCATGTCCTCCTTTCAACACGATGCTCGGCGGAAGCAGTGATGGTGTATACTGCATTAACAATGTGGATGACACAGAGCCGGAGCTTCAGAAAATGATTGCAGCGGTTAAAGAAAAAACAGGGGTAGAAGCTACCAACAAGTTTTTCCTTGGATATGACATCGTTAAAGTTGCCGTTAAGTGTCTGGAAGAGACAGGAACAGATGACCCTGCTGCACTTCGTACTGCAATTGAAAATGTAAAGGATTTTAATGGCCTTACCGGAAATATCTCCATTGATCCAAAGACTCATATGACTACCGGTCTTGATATGGTTATGTTTACCTATGAAGGAACAACACCAAAGATGTTGGAAAGATTCAGCGCAGATAACTAAAGCTTTTAAATGGATGGAGGCATATCATGTCACTGCAGATTATAATCAACGGCCTTGCGACGGGATCTGTCTACGCGCTGATTGCGACGGGCTTCTCATTGATATTTAATGTTTTAAAGTTTTCAAATTTCTCTCATGGTGCGACCATGACGCTGTGTGCGTTTGTTGGATATTTTTTGGTAGCCTCCAAAGGACTGGGGTTGATTCCGACAATTCTGGTTGCGATAGTAACGGGCGGCTGCATTGCACTGATTGGAGAATTTGTGGCATTTCGCCGTATTATACAGCGTAACAGCTCTTCCGTATACTTTTTCGTTTCCTCTATTACATTGGGAACGCTGTATGAAGGACTTGTTACCGTGAAAGTCGGGGCAAATTTTTACAGCTATCCCCAGTTCTTTAAAAAGGCGGCAATTAAGTTTGGGTCGGTTGTTGTTTCTACATCAGATCTCCTGATGTTCTGCACCAGCGCTGTTGCACTCCTTGTACTGGCCTATATTATCCAGAAAACCAGAATCGGCAGGGCACTCCGAAGTGTCAGCTTTGACAGGGATACTGCGAACCTGATGGGTATTGATGCTACACGGATTATTCAGTTTGCGTTTATTGTTTCAGGTGCTCTTGCCGGACTTGCAGGTGTATTTCTGGGCATTAACTACACACTGTATCCGACTCTTGGCGGTCTGGTAGTAAAAGGATTTATTGCTTCGGTAATCGGAGGTCTGGGAAGCCTGCCGGGTGCGATCATCGGAGCCGTGCTTCTCGGGCTGCTTGAGACACTGTTAATCAGTACTGTGGGTTCAGGATACACCCCGGTATTTATTTTCCTTATTATGCTGGTGTTTTTGTTACTCCGCCCAAGCGGAATTGCCGGCAGCAATATTCAGGAAAAGGCATAGGGGGTACTCACAATGGTATTATACATGAATATTTTCACGCAGATATGTATTACGCTTGTTGCAGTTGCAGGCGTGTATGTTCTGACGGGACTTACGGGAATGTTCAGCCTTGGACAGGCGGCATTCATGGCGGTTGGAGCTTATGTATCCGGTATTTTTGTCGTAAAACTGGGAGTCCCGTTTCCTCTTGCCTGTATCGCGGCCGTTATTATCGCGGTCGGTATTGGCTTTTTGGTGGGTATTCCAACCGTAAGGCTAAGGAGAGATTACATATCCCTGGTTACACTTGGATTTGGAGAAGCGATTACCGCTCTGTTAAACAGAACGACTAAGCTTACAGGCGGCGCTTCCGGTTTCATCGGTATTCCGAAAAAAACCACAGCGCTGATGGCATTCACATTTGCAGTCATTGCAATCCTGCTGGTAAACTGGTTTAAAAACAGCAAATACGGACGCCAGTGCATTGCGATCCGGGGAGATGAGCTTGCTGCGAAGGCCATGGGAATCAATGTCCCAAGAATCAAAATCACATCGTTCCTATTGAGCGTTGCCCTTACCTCCTTCAGCGGCTGCCTGTATGCTTTCTACATTACATACGTGGATCCCAGCATTTTCGGCTGGAAGAAGAGCGCCGACTGGGTAATCATGGTATTCTTCGGAGGCGTGAACAGCCTGACAGGATCAATCCTGGGAGCAACAATCTTAAGCGGCCTCCCGGAGGTGTTAAGAGGGCTTGCAAATTACAGAAGCATTATTTACGCAATCCTGGTATTGTTAATTATCAACTTTAAACCTTCTGGACTTTTAGGCGAGTATGAGCTTGCAGATTTGTTAAGAAGAGGAAAAGGCCGGGTAAAGCTGCAGAAGGAGGAAGACTGATGAGCTTGCTGGAGGTTAAGAATATTTATAAAAGCTTTGGCGGTGTAAAGGCTATTCAGGATTTTTCTATCCGTGCAGATGCGGGGGAGATCCATGGAATTATCGGACCAAACGGAGCCGGAAAAACAACAATTTTCAATGTTATTTCCAATGTATACACGGCGGATCAGGGAACGGTGATGTTAGATGGGAAGGATGTAACCAGAAAAGAACAATATCTCGTTACGAGAGAAGGAATGGGGCGTACCTTTCAGAATATCCGCTTATTTAAGGGACTTACCGTATTGCAGAATGTTATGTGCGCATTTGATCCCCAGTCGAAGTATTCCATAATCGGAGGCCTTTTTCCAACACCGAAACGCAAAAGCGAGGAAAAGAGAGGAATTGAACTTTGCGAACATTTCCTGGAAATGGTTGGAATGGCTGACTATAAGAATGAACGGCCGGAAAACCTGGCTTATGGCATGCAGCGCCGTATTGAGATCGCAAGGGCGCTGACCTGTAATCCAAAGGTACTGCTCTTAGATGAGCCGGCTGCCGGACTGAATCCTACAGAGGTCCAGGAATTAACGGAGTTGATTTCAAGACTTTCCAAAGATATTGGATTTGCAATTCTTTTGATAGAACACAGGCTGGAACTGGTTATGACCATTTCACACATCATTCATGTCCAGAACTTCGGAAAGACGATTGCAGTGGGTACCCCTGCAGAAATACAGAGAAATCCGGAAGTAATTGAGGCATATCTTGGAAAGGAGGAGGGATAACACATGGCAATGCTGAAAGTAATGGATTTAAGCGTCACCTATGGTCATGTCAGGGCACTGAAAAAAGTCCATGTAGAAGCGGAAGAAGGGCAGATTGTCAGCATCATCGGTTCCAATGGAGCCGGAAAGACCTCCCTCCTGCGGACGATCTCCGGACTGGTGAAGCCGGTCGAAGGAACCATCGAATTCCTGGGGGAACCCATACCTTCCAAGTCAAGCAAAATCGTTGCGAAAGGAATTGTACACGTGCCGGAAGGACGTAAAACCTTCTCAGGCCTCACCATTCGTGACAACCTGCTGGTCGGCGGGTATTTACATCATAGAAAACAGCTGGAAAAAGATATCGAAGAGCAGTTTAAGCGTTTCCCTATTTTAAAAGAAAGAGAGCACCAGTTTGCCGGAACTCTCTCAGGCGGCGAGCAGCAGATGCTGGCTATCAGCAGAGGACTTATGGAGCACCCAAGGATTTTGCTGCTTGATGAACCCAGCCTTGGACTTGCGCCAATTATTGTAAACCAGGTATATGATTTAATTAAGGAGATCCGGGATTCCGGAATTACCGTGCTGCTTGTTGAGCAGAATGCGAGAAAAGCGCTTTCGATCTGTGATAAAGCATATGTTCTTGAAAACGGTATGGTAAACATCTGCGGAACAGGTGAAGAACTGATGAAGTCTGATGTGGTTAGGAAAGCTTATCTGGGAGGCTGATACAGCGTCGTTAAGTATCATTTTAGAGATAATGACAGGAGGAGAAAAGATGATACGTCAGTGGAATGAAGAGTCTATGGATCACCGTAATACACTGCTTTATGCGATGGGAATATCGCCTGAGGATGCGTCCAGACCTATAATCGGCCTGGTAAACTCATGGAATGAAATGAATCCGGGACATTTCCCCTTTAAAGATGTCATCGCAGAGATGAAGGAGGAAATCTATAAAGCAGGTGGACTTGCACTGGAACTTCCTATTACCGGTGTCTGTGACGGAATTTGCTCCAATACACCGGGTGACCGTTACACACTTCCGGCCAGAGATCTGGTATCAAGTGAAGTGGAGACGGTTGCAGAATTAAACATGCTGGAAGGCATGATTATCATGGCAACCTGTGACAAAGTTGTTCCGGGTATGATCATGGGTGCTTTGAGAGTGGATATTCCAACCGTTATGCTTACAGGCGGATACATGGCTGCGGGTCAGTATAAGGGAAAAATGCTGACTCTGACCCATACAAAGCAGGCTTATGCAGCCTACATTGCGGGTGATATGAGCGAAGAGGATTACAAAGGAATCGTGAGAAACGCCTGCCCGACTCCGGGAGCCTGCCCCTTTATGGGAACGGCGAATACCATGTGCGCCATGGCCGAAGTTCTTGGTTTTTCTCCTCACGGTAACGCAAGTGTCCGCAGCCAGACCCCCCGGTGGCATGAGATGGCAAGGGAAGCGGCTGAAAAGATTGTGGAGGCAGTAAAGGAAGAAAGACGGCCAAGTGATTTTATAGAACAAAAGAGCTTTGAGAACGTCGTACGCTATATGATGGCAACGGGAGGTTCTACCAACAGCCTGCTTCACATCCCGGCACTTGCACGTCAGGTGAAATGCGATATCGTCCCGGAAACCTTTGACAGAATCAGCCGTGAAGTGCCCGTTATCAGCACCATATATCCCAATCATCCAACTTACACAATGGAAGAATTTGATGCGGCAGGAGGGCTTGGGGCTGTTGTGAAGGAACTTGCCAAAGCGGGGAAAATCGATACGGCAGCGGGCGGTATGTTCGGCACCATCGGCAATAAGGCGGAACTTGCTGAAAATAAGGAAATGGATGTGATTCATTCTGTGGAAAATCCCATCCATGAACAGGGTGGACTTGCAGTTCTTCACGGCAATATCGGAACGGACAGTGCGATTGTCAAATTCAGTGCGGTAGATCCGGCAGCATGGAAATTTTCAGGACCGGCCAAGTGCTACGATTCTCAGGACGATGCCTGGAATGCGATTTTAAGAGATGAAATTGTGGCCGGCGATGTTGTAGTTATCCGGTATGAAGGGCCGAAGGGCAGCCCGGGAATGCCCCATATGGAGACATTTATGGCAGCTGTTCTCGGAAAGGGACTTGGCAGCCGGCTTGCCCTTGTATCGGACGGCAGATTTTCGGGAGCAACCGGAGGTCTTGCAATCGGACATGTGAGTCCGGAGGCTTATGAAGGCGGAAACCTGGCTTTGATTAAAGACGGAGATATGATATATATCGATGTTGAGGCGAGAATGCTGACGGTAGATGTGACAGAAGCGGAATTTGCTGACAGAAGAAAATGTTTCGAACCCGTTCATAAACCGGCTAAGGGATGGTTAAATCTTTACCGCAAAAATTGTACCTCAGCACACCGTGGAGCAACTGTATTTTGGGAAGACTGAATGCAATTAAACGACTATGCTGAAATTTCGTGTATATTCTGACAATGTGTGATAAAATTGGGGAAAAGAATCCATATTATGGAATTCACATATTGAGGTGATTGGAATGACAAATATTAAAGTGGTTGCAGAATTGGCAGGTGTTTCAGCTACAACCGTATCGAGGGTTTTAAGCGGAAAAAGTTATGTGAGTGATGAAACAAGGATGCGTGTCATGGATGCCATCCAGAAAACAGGCTACAGCCCCAACGTCATGGCGAAAGGTCTGAAAATGGGCAGGACCAATACCATAGTCCTTATGCTTCCGGATATCCAGAACCTTATTTTTCCCATGATTACACGGGGGGTGGAAGATGCGGCAAGACAAAAAAATTACACGGTAATACTATGCAATACCGACGAGAACAGCGGTGTTGAAAAAGACTATATTTCTACTATGAAATCACGTCTGGTGGATGGGTTTATTGTAGGCTCCATGCTTCCAAACTCTATCCATATAAGAAACCTCCGCACAGAAGGGTTCCCCCTTGTGCTTATAAACCGCTTTTATGCCAAGGACGAGGGAAAAATAGATATTGTTGCCATAGATAACTTTAAAGCGGCCTATAATGCAGTCCGGTACTTAATCGGATCCGGGCATAAAAAAATTGCTTTGGCACTTGGGCGGGAGAATCTTTATTTGTATAATGAGCGTCATCGGGGCTACCGGGCGGCACTTGAAGATCATAACATCCCTTATAATGAAAACCTGGTTATGAGGGAGGCGACAGGAAGCAGCAGCTTCTACAGCATGACACAGGCTTTGATGAACTCGGAAAACAGGCCGGATGCGATTTTTGCAACCAGCGATCCGAAGGCATTTGTTATTCTTCATGCCCTTCATGAGATGGGGATCCGTATTCCGGAAGACGTCTCCGTGCTCAGCTTTGACAATGTAACTCTTTCGGGGATGGTGGAGCCGCCGCTTTCCACTGTGGCACAGCCATTTTATGATATAGGTGTAAGGGCGACCAATAATCTGATTCATCAAATCCAATATAAAGATGAGAAGGGAGTGCTCCCCCAGCCTTTAAAAGAGCTGTTGGAGACAGATTTAATTATACGGGCTTCAACAAGATAGGAGATATATATGAGCAACCGCTGGGGAATTAATCTTTGGAATTGGGAGAATGAACTGGGACTTAAATGTGCAGGATTGGCTGAAAAAGCATTTAAGATGGGATTTACGGCAGTGGAACTTCCCATGACTGTTCCTGGGATTCCGAAGAAACTTGTGGAAGAAATCCGTTCCCTGGATATGGAAGTGAGCCTTTGCGCCGCTCTGGGAGCTGGGCGTGATCTTTCCAATTTTGATGAGACGATCCGGCAGAACACAATAAAATATATGACGGAATGTTTGAAATCGGCGGAAGCTGTTTCCGCAAAAGTATTTGCCGGCCCTCTTTATACGGGGGGAGGGAAGAAGCACAGGCTTTCTGAGGAAGATGAAAAAAGAGAGTGGGAGCTTGCAGTAACGGGTATCCGTAAAGTTTCCGCCATAGCAAAAGAATGCGGTGTGCGGCTTGCTCTTGAACCTTTAAACCGGTATCGGACCAGCGTTGTCAATACAGCGGCTCAGGCGTTAAAGCTTGTTTCCGATATTGGAGAGGAAAATGTAGGGGTACATTTTGATACATATCAGGCCGGAATAGAGGAAGACAGCATCACAGATGCGTTTGAAGCCGTGCTGAAGGAAGAAAAAATGTATCATTTTCATGCCTGTTCAAATAACAGAGGAGTTCCTGGTCAGGGATTCTTTCCGTGGAAGGATTTGTGGGGATTGATGCAAAGATACGATTATAAAGGGCATATCACAATGGAGACTTTTGCGCCCGGCGGCTTTGATGCCGGATGGGTTCAGCCACAAAAAAGTGCGGATGAGATTGCCGAATCTGGAATCCTCTATATGAAGCAGCATGACTGGCATTAAAAATAAGGAGATGACTGAAGAATGGCGTCACATGAAAAGTTTAATTTTAAGAAATTGAATGAGGTTGTAGAAAAAGTAAATTCTCTTGGTGTAAATGTAAAATTCAGCGAAGATTTATCTCCGCTTCATGCCGAGGTTAAGGTAGGAAAACGGATTGCCCCCAATGCAATTGCAATTCTTCCAATGGAAGGCTGTGATTCAAATCCCGATGGTTCTCCTTCTGAGCTTGTTGAAAGAAGATATAAGAGGTTTGCGGAAGGCGGAGCTGGATTACTTTGGTGGGAAGCTTGTGCGGTTGTCGTGGAAGGACGGGCCAATCCGCTCCAGATGATGCTGACCAAGGAGAATATGCCGCAGTTTAAGGCAGTTGTTGAACGGTGCAATCAGTCGGCAGTTGCCCGCAATGGAAAAAAACCACTGAATATTTTACAGTTAACGCACTCCGGCCGCTATTCCAGACCGGAAGGTCATAAGGGAGCGCCTATTGTTCCCCAGCATGACCCTATTCTGGATCCAAGAGTCGGGCTTGCGGCAGATGCACCTGTCGTGACCGATGAATATCTGGACAATTTAACGGTTCATTATGTGGAAAGTGCGGTTTTGGCAAAGGAAGCAGGTTTTGACGGTGTAGATATAAAGAATTGCCACCGGTATCTTTTGAGTGAGTTGATTGCCAGCCACACAAGAGAGGGAAAATACGGCGGAAGCTTTGAAAACAGGAGCAGGTTTCTTCGCCAGACGATCCGTGCCGTCCGGGAAGCTGTGGGCGATGACTTCATTATAGCCTGCCGTTTCAATGTATTTGATGCGCATCCTTATCCCTATGGCTTTGGCTGTGACAAGGAAGACATGTGGAAGTTTGATCCCACAGAGCCACTGGCTCTTGTACGGATGCTGGTGGAAGAGGGGGTTGACCTTTTGAGCAATTCTGCCGGAAACCCCTATTATATTTATCCTCAGGTAACAAGGCCTTTTGATTTGTCCAGCATGGGAATCCCTGTTCCGGATGAACATCCGCTTGAAAGCATGGACCGGCTGTTTGAGTTTACACGGCTGATTCAGAAAGCTGCAGGTGATGTGCCTGTTGTGGGAAATGGATATACATGGCTGCGGCAGTTCCTGCCTTATGCGGGTGCGGCGAACCTGGCTGACGGAAGCTGTAAATTTGTGGGTATGGGACGTTCCGGCTTTGCATATCCGGACGCACCCCGGGATATTCTTCTGAAAGGTGAAATGGATCCGAAGCAGTGCTGCGTCACTTGTTCAAAATGCACTCAGATTATGAGAGACCATGGAAGAACCGGATGCGTCATCAAAGACAGCGAAATCTACGCGGGCTTTTATAAGGAGTACAGAGAGGAAGCTTCCATGCGTGAGAAAAGTTTCCAATGAAGGAGGACTTAAAAAAGTGAGTGTAAAAACCAGCAGAATTGGGAAAGTAATTGAGCCCATGAAAGCAATCATCGGGAAAAAAGATATTCAGCCTTCGAAAAAGGGACAGGTTCTGATTAAGATTAAATCAAGTGCCATTTGCGGCAGTGATATCCACATTTTTAAAGGAAAACACCCTTTTGCCCCCCTTCCTATGACCATTGGGCATGAATTTTCGGGAGATGTGGTTGAGGTTGGAGAAGGCGTTACCAAAGTGTCTGTGGGAGACCGGGTAACGGTGGAGCCTTGCATTGTCTGCGGAACCTGCGATGCCTGTTGTCATGGAGATTACGGATATTGTGAGAATATATCGTTTACATACAGAAATGGCGACGGAGCCATGGCTGACTATATTCTTGTCAATGAGCCGTATGTGTATAAGCTTCCTGAATACCTGACTTATGATACAGGTGCCCTGATTGAACCCTTGAGCGTGGCAACCCATGCGGTACGCCGCGCAGATATCCGCCTTGGAGAGACAGTTCTTGTTATCGGAGCAGGTGCGATCGGAATGCTGATTGCGTCCATATGCAAAAAGAGCGGAGCTGCCGAAGTCATTATTGCGGATTTTTCTGATGAAAGGCTTGAAACAGCGAAAAAGCTGGGCGCTACCATAACGGTTAATTCGGGAAAAACAGATCTGGAGGACGAGATACGCCGAATTACAAATGGAAAGGGCGTTGATAAGAGTTTCGAATGTGTTGGCCTTGAAGCATCTTTTTTACAGGCGATGATGACGTTAAAGAAAAATGGCCTGGCCACTGTTATCGGAATCTTTGAGAATCCGCAGATCAATATTCCTGCAAGCAGATTTGTCACCCATGAAATTAAAATCCAGGGTGCCCAGGGATACTGTTGGGATTTTCCGATTGCACTGAAAGTTGCCAGAGAATTAGACCTTGAACTTCTGATCACCCATCATTTTTCTCTTGATGATATTCAGAAAGCTCTTGAAACTTGCCTTGATAGGAAATCGGGCAGTATTAAGGTCCTTTTACATCCTTAGAGACATGATTTAAGAGAAACACCCTGCGGGTATACCTTTACGCCCGATAAAGCGGGGCGTACAGAAGAAAGGTGAAAGAGAAAGTGAAAAAAACAGCGATTGTAACAGGAGGAAGCCGCGGCATTGGATTTGCCATTGCTTATCAGTTGGGCCTTGACGGCTACAATGTGGTCATCATGGCTACTTCTGCCGAAGAAAAAAATCAGGAAAATATGAACAGGCTTAAAGCTGACGGGATTGAATATACATATGTTCAGGGAAATATTGGAGATTCCAAAGACAGAGAGAAGCTTGTTAAAAAAACGTTGGAGCAGTACGGTGCTGTCCACGTACTTATCAATAATGCGGGTGTTGCCCCAAATGTAAGGGCGGATTTGCTGGAGATGTCAGAAGAAAGCTTTGATCGTGTTGTAGGTATCAATACAAAAGGAAATATGTTTCTGACACAGGCAGTTGCAAACCAGATGTTAAAACAGCCCGTAGAAGGGAAAAAGCGGGGAACCATCATCAATATTTCATCCTGCTCTGCCGTTGTATCCAGTACAAACCGCGGAGAGTACTGCGTTTCTAAAGCAGGCATATCAATGTTAACGACCCTTTATGCGGACCGTCTTGCAGGGGAAAGCATTTTTGTCCATGAGATCCGCCCGGGTGTGATTGCTACGGATATGACCAGTACGGTGCAGGGAAAGTATGACACCCTTATTGAGCGGGGCGCATTCCCGATTACCAGGTGGGGGATGCCGGAGGACGTAGCCAATGCGGTCAGCGTTTTCTGCAGTGATAAATTCCTCTATACAACCGGAAATTATATTGATGTAGATGGAGGCTTTCATATCCAGAGGTTATAATAAGCCTGATAAAACCATGTGAATGGGGCTGCTGCAGAATGTGAAATCGGCAGCAGCCTCATTGATTCTGTAAAGAAAGGCGGACCAGATGAAACTACAGATGTTTAATAAAGTACAGTCATATCAGATGAATACGGTTATCGTGGGAACCGGAGCAGCCGGATTCAATGCGGCAGATCAGCTGTGGGCTTTAGGCCAGAAGGATATTGCGATTGTGACCGATCATGTGGGAGCGGGAACCTCCCGCAACACCGGTTCGGATAAACAGACCTATTATAAGCTGACGCTTAGCGGAAACGATCCTGACAGCGTGGGAGATATGGCAGATACTCTGTTTAGCGGCCAGTGTATGGACGGCGACATTGCCTTGTGCGAAGCAGCATTATCTGCCAGATGTTTTCTAAAGCTTGTTAACCTCGGCGTGGACTTCCCCCAGAACAGATGGGGGGAATTCGTTGGCTACAAGACGGATCACGATCCCAGGTGCCGTGCGACAAGTGTAGGTCCATACACTTCAAAACAGATGACAGAGTGCCTGGAACAGGCAGTCAGGGAAAAGAATATTAAGATTTTTGACAGGATGCAGGTAATTAAGATTCTTTCCGATGGAGAAAGGGCGTATGGACTGCTTTGTCTGGATTTGAGCTGCCCGGATGATGAAGATAGACGTTTTGTACTTTTTTCCTGTAAAAATATTGTGTTTGCCACCGGCGGGGGGGNNCCGGCGGGCCGGCCGGAATGTATGCGGACAGCGTGTATCCGGCCGGACATTATGGATCCAGCGGTCTTGCATTTGAGGCGGGGGCGAAAGGGAAAAACCTGACAGAATGGCAGTATGGGATAGCGTCCATTCATCCGCGGTGGAACGTATCGGGAACCTATATGCAGGCTCTTCCCCGTTTCTTTTCTACGGATGAAAATGGAAATGATGAGCGTGAGTTTTTATCGGATTTCTTTGAAAACCGGGATGTTATGCTCAGCAGTATTTTTCTTAAAGGATATCAATGGCCTTTTGACGTAAGAAAGCTTTCAGGAGGAAGTTCGATCATTGATATTCTTGTATATATGGAAAGAAGCAGAGGCAGACGGATATTTCTTGACTTCCGCGAGAATCCCGGCAGGGAACCGGTGAACTTTGAAAAGCTGGATCAGGAGGCCTATGAATATTTAAGACGGGCAGGCGCATGTTATGGGACACCGATCGAGAGATTAAGCCATATGAATATGCCGGCGGTGGAATTTTATCTTGGAAGAGGAGTAGATTTAAGGACAAAGCCTCTTGAGATTGCGGTGTGCGCTCAGCACAATAATGGTGGTTTGGCGGCTGATGCATGGTGGCATACGGATGTGGAGGGACTTTTTGCAGCCGGAGAGGTCTGCGGAAGCCATGGTGTCTATCGCCCGGGCGGAAGCGCTTTGAATTCCGGCCAGGTCGGTTCCGCAAGAGCTGCGCAGTACATAGCAGCCAGGAGACAGGGAGAGCCTGATAATACGGGCGAAAGTTTTGAAGAAATTGCCGGAAAAGCGGTATATGATGCGGAAAAGATGGTATCGCAGGTTACGGGTGAAAAAGAAGGGCGAATCCCAGTGAGAGAGCTTTGGAACCGCGCAGCTGTCCGCATGAGCCGGTTCGGAGCAGCCATACGGAATCCCGAAAAGATTGAACTGGCCATAAAAGAGGTTCAAGAGGAACTTTCGCATTTAGGTGCTTCCGCCTGGGTGGAAGAGAAGAAGGAACTCTGGCTCGCCTTTCGGCTGAGAGATATGCTTATCAGCCAGTTTGTGTATCTCTCTGCTATGAAAGATTATGTTGATCATCAGGGAAGGAGCAGAGGCAGCGCGCTTTACACGGATTTTAGCGGGCAAAAACCAGATCCAAGGCTCCCGGAAGAATTTACATTCTGCCTTGATGACGGCAGCAGTGCAGATTTGATACAGGAAGTTTCTTATAGAAATGGGAAGGTTCGATTTGAATGGAGAAAGGTAAGAACGATTCCTGAAGATGATAACTTCTTTGAAAATGTGTGGAGGCAGTTCAGAGAAAGTCAAAATATTTATTAGTACAGGTGCTTAACCCTGTACAACCATGATAGGAAGGTAAATGCTCTGATAATGATGGCTGTACGGGGGATTCAACTGGGCAAACAAATAATGAAAGGTACATTTTCATCTCTGAGAGTGTACCTTTTATTATTTAGTGTTATAAGCTGAAATTGTTGGCCTTCTGGTTACTGTGAATCTACTTGTTAAATTTCACAGTGTCCATTCCTTCTTTTAACATTTTTTGAATACTCTGATTATGGGCTCGACGTATTCTCTTTAGACTGTATAAAGTATCGGGATCATTATCTATCACATTTACACCAAATTTACAAGTCAGGGTGGCTTTAAAACCTAGTTTTTTAATGATAGTTTCTATTTTGTCGTTATATCTGCCATATGGATAGGTAAACGTATTTGGACTATTACCTGTAACAGAGAGAATTTCTTCCTGCAGCTTATTTAAATCATTTGATAAAAATTCTTCATAGTTCTCTGATGATTCATTATCTGTTTGACAGCATCCATAGCGTCCTTTGGAAATTTTATGTAAATTATAGGAATGGCTTTGTATTTCAACAAGTCCGGAATGCTGCATTTCTTTTACTTCATCCCATGTCACATGAGAATATTCAATATTTTCATCGGATACTTTCGAAAAATCATCGACGCTTTTTCCGATTACTGATAAGACTATTTTCATATTATATTCTTTTACCAGAGGATAAACATTTAAATAGGTACTAAGATACCCATCATCAAAAGAAAGAATAACTGGATTCTGGGGTAATTCCTTTTTGTCATGAACATAATCGATTAATTGCGTCATTGTTATAGTATTGTAATGGTTTTCTTTTAAATACTTTAAATCACTTTCAAATTCATCGGGACTAATGACATCATTGCCAAAACCGCTGTTTTTTACTTGATGATACATTATAATCGGAACTAAAATTCCATCAGCAGGCTGTACGGAAGAGACCACATAGATTTTATATATACTTTTAACTATGGAAATAGATAATAGGCTGAAAATTATGATAAGTATTATATTTTTTAGAATACTTTTGTATTTTATTATTCGATCCATAATTTTGCCCCTATATGTTGTTATAACAATTGTATGCCGAAAATGTGAATTAATACATATTATTTCCTTAATAGGTTGGCTGTGGAACACAGGTAAAAAAGAAGAATATGTGATTGTTAAAAAGAACCTTACCTGATATGCTAAAACTAATCATGGATTATAGATATCTTTCAGAGGCAACGTAAAAACGCCATACCAGGGAGGGGAAATATGCATTCATTAACTCGTAAGCTAAATATCAGTCTTTTCAAGAAAATAATAACTATCTTTTTAATCGTTATAGCTCCAATTTTTATACTTGGAATTTATATCCGCAATTGGGGAGCCAATACTGTACGTGAAGAGCTGTCAAAATCATCAACTGCCCAGATTGAATTTTATTTAAGCCAGCTGGAAAAAGAAATTGAACGGCTTAAAATATTGCAATACACTTGCTTAAATGATGAGCATCTTAACCGTCTCGCAGTCCAGTATAGCATTATGAGTGATTATGATATAGTCAGCAATATGAGACAGCTTCAGGCTCGCCTTATAACAATTGCGTATAGCAGCAGCTATGTAAAAAATGTCAGTGCCCACGTGTTTTCAATCGATAAAACGATCTCGTCTTCCAGGGGAGTGGATGATTTAGATAACAGGGTATATGAACGTACAAGGACCGCTGCAGGGCTACAGGGAGCCCAAATTATCAGATATGAAGATGGTTTATATCTTACAACAGTCTATCCTTCGGACAATACAGGCCCGGACAGTAACTATGTCATAGAGATAGAGTTGGATCAAGATGTATTTAAGGAAGACTTGGAGCAGTTTAATATTTATCCCGACAGTGGATCATATTTGATCGATCTTACGAACTCAAATGAAATTGCCATGGCCAATACGGGGAAGCCTATGCAGTTCCGTGAGATATTGGGTGATCTTAGTATTGCTGATAAAAGCGGCACTTATCTGAGTAAAATAGAAGATTATCATTGCTATTCCGTGTACGCGAAGTCAGAGTATCTAAATATGCTATTACTCAGATATTTACCAGAAAATTTAGTATTTACACCGATGAGGAATTTTACCAGCTGGATATGGATATTCGTCATGGTATCAATAACAGTAATTATAATTTTTACATTATCCATGAACCGCTTCATAAATAAACCTATTAAAAAATTAGTAGAGGTTTTCCGGCAGGTAGAAAAAGGGAACCTGCAGATAAGTTTAGATACAAATGACGTTAGATCTAAGGAATTCTCCTATCTGTATACCAGATTCAACAAAATGGTTGATAGCTTAAATATGTTAATCGATCAGGCTTATAAGCAGAAAATATTGACCCAGCGTGCCGAATTAAAGCAGCTGCAGGCACAAATCAAGCCGCATTTTCTATATAACAGTTTTTTCATTATCAATACTATGGCTCAGATGGGGGATGAAAATCTGATAGAGTTTTCCAATCATCTGGGTGAATATTACCGCTATCTTACCAGGAATGCCGCAGACATTATCCCGCTTTATGAAGAAGTTGAGCATGCACGCACTTATACCAGTATTCTGTCCATGCGTTTTACAAAGAATCTTAAGGTGGAATTCAGTTCCTGCCCAAAGGAATTTGCACAATATCCCATTCCCCGGCTCATTATACAGCCCCTGATCGAGAATGCTTTTGAACATGCGGTGGAAAAGAGAATGAAAGATCGGATCATATCCATCTCTTTTGAGAGTGAGAATGAAAGACTTCATATTATTGTTGAAGATAATGGAACCAGTTTGACAGATGAAAAACTTACAGAGCTGCAACAAATGTTGACATCACAATCTGAAGACGCAGAAGTAACAGCATTGCTTAACATTAACAGACGTTTACAATTGCAGTACGATGAAGTTAGCAGAGTGTTACTTAAGCGAAGTCTGTTGGGAGGACTTAGGGTAGAACTGATTTTAGGACTTAGGGGGGAGTAAAATGTACCGACTTTTAATCGCGGATGACGAGGAGATTATCGTTAATGGGTTATATGACATTTTTTCGAGTCTTGAAAACATGGAACTGGATGTTTATAAAGCATATTCAGGAGAAGAAGCGATCCAGTGGCTGGGACGCACGAGAATGGATATTGTTTTGACGGATATAAATATGCCTGAAATCGATGGTCTTCAGCTGCTGGATGAAATCAAGAAACGCTGGCCCTGGTGCCGTGTGATTTTCCTTACAGGGCATAGTGAATTTAACTATGCATATAAGGCAATTCAATATAGCAATGTGAGATACATATTAAAGACCGAGGGATATGGCAAGATCATAAAAACAGTTGAACATGTTGTGCAGGAGTTAAAAGATGAAAATCAGACAAATGAATTGATACAAAATGCCAAGGACCAAATAAATCTTGCTCAGGATTTATTTTGCCAGAAGTATTTTTATGCATTACTTAATAATGACAATTCGTTAAAAATCAATGCGGAAGAATTTGAAAGGCTCTTCCTGCATTTAAGAGCAGATGAGCCTGTGATGCTCATCCTAGGAGAAATATTGATTTTACCTAAAACGGTGGACTTTTGGGAGAAGAACCAGATTATGTATTCCATAAAGCAGCTGATCGTCAGATATTTTGCCATGCATATCAACAGCCTGGTCGTTCCGCTTAAGGATGAAAAAATAGCTGTTTTTGTTCAGCCCCAAAAGACGCAATCCTCTCCGGATAATCCGTATGACAGCATGAGCGTATTTTTAAAAGGTACTTTGGAAATGGTCCAGTCGGCCTGCCGGGAAAGGCTGAATGCTCCTGTAAGTTTTGCTTTAGCGGAAAAACCATGTAAATGGGAGGAAATTGCCGAAAAATATGTATCCCTCATTGATTTACTCAATTATCATGTTGGCCATGACATGGAAACAATCATTGATGAAAGGGAGTTTCGGAAGCAGAGACAGACATTTATTCCGTCCTTTGGGGGCAATTCTAATACTGCGACCACTTTATTGCAGGGATTGCTGTACCGCAAAGACTTGAGTAATCTGCATCATTCCATTGAAACCGGAGAGGAGCAGGATTACTATGATTCTCTTTGGGGATGGCTTGAACCGCTTAGTGAAATACAGGATAAAAATAATGTGATCGCATTAGAGGCATATCAGACAATCATTACATTTTTTCTTTCCTGTGTGAATCGATTCCAGCTGGCAGCACGGTTTACAGAATCCAATAATTTAAACTTATTGTATAACGGCGGAAATTACAATACCTGGAAGGAGGCAGCTGAATATCTTTATGAATTGTCTCATATGCTCTTTGGCATGAAAACAGAGGAGCAGAGCAAAAGGACGAATGATACAATCGATTTTGTGCGGCGGTATATCGAAAATCATTTGTCTGAAGATTTATCACTGACCAGTTTGTCTGAGAAGACTTATTTGAATCCTTCCTACCTTTCACGGCTTTATCATCAGACGACCGGACATAAGCTTTCCAGTTTTATAGAAAATTCGCGGATAAAAAAAGCAAAAGAATTACTTGAAAATCCTCATGAAAAGATATATGAAATTGCAAAGATGGTAGGATATGATACTGCGGCCTCTTTTACTCGTTTTTTTAAAAAAGCAGAGGGGATCTCGCCTCAGGAATACCGGGAATCATTTATTGCAACGAAATGGCTGAAAAACTAAAAAAGGTATTCGATGTAAAAATATGAAAAGACATCATTTGATTATGGTAAAAATATGTTAAGTAAATCAAAAGATGGTTGTAGAAAACCACTAAAAGATTGAATATAATTAGAAAAGGAGTTGGTCATAAAGTATAAAAACAAGGAGGGTTCTATGAGAAAACGTATTATTACTACAGGTTTATCTGCTGTATTGATTGGCAGCTTGTTGCTGACTGCCTGCACAAGCAAACAATCGGGGGCTTCCTCGCCATCTGCAAGCGGATCAAGTGAAACAGGCTCTGCTGCTGAAAATAACAGCTCTGCTGGGGCAGAAGATGGGGATCCATTTGGTAAATATGATCCATCGGTTAAAATGACGTTTGCCCGTACGGTAGATAATGATCTGTATGACAACATATTGCCGAAAACTCCAGGCGAAACAATTGACAGCAACAGATGGTTGGATTTGTATTCGAAGGATTTAGGCATTGACATCAGCTATGCCTGGACTGTAAGAGGTGGTCTCACTGATGATGCTTATACACAAAAGTTAAATGTTACTATTGCATCCGGAGACTTACCGGACGTACTGATTGTAAACCGTACGCAGCTGAAGCAATTGGCAGAATCTGATATGATTACAGATATGACAGAGTATTATGATAAGTATGCCAGTGAGCTGACGAAGGAAGTTTATAATTCGGAAGGCCCCGGAATCTTGGAATCAGCCACTTTTGATGGCCGTTTAATGGCTGTGCCTTATGCAGATGCTTCCGTGGAAAGCACACAATATCTATGGCTTCGTAAAGATTGGCTTGATAAGCTTAATTTAGAACCACCTAAAACCATGCAGGATTTGTTGGGAATTGCAAAAGCTTTCACCACACTTGACCCCGATGGAAATGGCAAAGACGATACCTATGCAATGGCAATCACAAAGAATATGTACAGCGGTGCCATGGGAACAGAGGGATTTTTTGCAGGATATCATTCTTATCCGAATATGTGGGTGACAACGGATGAAGGAACTTTGGCATGGGGAAGCGTATTGCCGGAAACCAAGGAAGCTTTACGGGCTTTGGCTGATATGTATGCAGCCGGGGAAATTGATCCGGAATTTGGAATCAAAGACGGTGCCAAGGTTGCAGAGCTGATAGCAGCAGGAAAGATAGGCATTGACTTTGGTGAGCAATGGAATCCGATGTATCCGCTGATCAGCAACTACCAAAATGACCCGAAAGCGGACTGGGTTGGCTATCCAATCGTATCGTCTGATAATACATTACCTAAAGTTCCGCAAAAGTTCCGTACTCAGTGGTATTACGTTGTCCGCAAAGATTATGCAAATCCTGAGGCCGTAGTTAAATTAATTAATCTTCATTTGGAGAAAAACTGGGGCGAGAATAATGAATTTGATCATTATTATATGCCTGTTGAAAATGAAGGCAAAGGTGTATGGAAATTCTCGCCGGTTACACCGGCTCCAACCAATAAGAACCTTGAGGCTTTTAATGAGATTCAAAAAGCACGCAAGCTGGGTGACATGAGTATTCTGGTAGGTGAATCAGCTGTAATCCAAAAAAATCTGGAGGCTTATGAGGCCGGTGATACAACTCAGTGGGGTTGGGAAAAAATATACGGAAAAGATGGGGTTTTCAATGCGCTGAATGGATATATTGAGAATGGCCAGGTTATGAGGGAAGAGTTTGTAGGCGCTCCGACACCGACTATGGTAGATAAGCAGTCTTCTCTGAAAACAATGGAGCTGGAGATGTTTATCAGGATTATTATGGGTGACGTTCCCGTAGATGAGTTTGATAAGTTCGTTGAAAACTGGAATGCTCTTGGTGGGGCTCAGATGACAAAGGAAGTTAACGAATGGTATCAATCCATTAAAAAATAGAAAAATATTATGAGAGGAGAGGTTTGACAAAACTTTTCCTCTCATTTTATTCAGACAGGAAAGAGAGGATTGTATATGAAACATAGATGGATACGGGAGCTGCCGTTGCATTTGATGATGCTGCCCAGTGTGATTTTACTTCTTTGTTTTAGCTATTTACCAATGGGAGGGATTATTATTGCGTTCCAGAAGTTCGTGCCTGCGAAAGGACTATTTGGTAACCAGAAGTGGATTGGTTTTGACAACTTTATTTATCTGTTTCAATTGCCGAATTTCATAAGTGTGCTTTGGAATACACTTTTTATTGCCACAATGAAAATAATATTCGGACTTTTGATCCCCATAGTTGTTGCGATTCTCATTAATGAAGTGAAGAATAATGCCTTGAAAAGAAGTGTACAGACAGCGATTTATTTGCCTCATTTCTTATCGTGGGTAGTATTAGGCGGTATTTTTATAGATATATTCGCTCCTGGAAACGGATTGATTAATCAGGTCATAAAAGCTTTCGGCGGTCAGCCCATATTCTTTTTAGGTGACAATAAATGGTTTCCATTTACTTTAATAGTGACTGAAACCTGGAAATCGTTTGGCTATGGTACGATTGTATATCTGGCAGCAATAACGGGCATTGATTTAAGCCTTTATGAAGCTGCACAGGTTGATGGGGCAAACCGCTGGGATCAAATATGGCATATTACCCTTCCGGGTATGCGAATGGTAATAGTTTTGTTAATGGTATTAAGTCTTGGAAATGTGTTGAATGCCGGATTTGACCAGGTGTTCAATATGTATAGTCCGCCGGTGTACGCAAGTGGTGACATTATTGATACGTTTGTTTATCGTATTGGTTTGCTAGAGGCACAATTTGGAGTTGCTACTGCGGTAGGTCTGTTTAAATCAGTGATTTCACTGACCTTAATTTCAGTATCATACTGGTTTGCCATTAAGTTTGCAGATTATCAGTTGTTTTAGGAAAGGAATCGTATATGAAAAGAAATAAGAAATTTAAGTGGTTTCCGGTAATAAATACTGCTGTTCTGGTCATGCTGGCTTTGATCTGTGTGATACCGCTCATTCATGTAGCTGCTGTTTCATTCAGTTCCAGCGCAGCGGCGGCTGCTGGAAATGTAACGTTATGGCCTAAAGACTTTACAACAAATTCATACACATTTGTAGCAAAACGTCCTGCATTCTGGCGTTCCATGAGAGTTTCAATTATACGAATTATCCTGGGCGGAGGTTTAAGCATATTACTGACGATTACGGCAGCGTATCCGTTGTCTCAGTCAAAGGCAAATTTCCGGTTCAGAACAGTTTACGCATGGTTCTTTTTTATCACAATGATTTTTAATGCAGGTTTGATTCCATGGTATATGGTAATTAGACAATTCGGCCTTTTGGATAGCATTTGGGCATTGATTCTTCCAGGAGCAGTACCTGTCTTCAGCGTTATTTTATTACTTAATTTTTTCCGTGAAGTTCCCAAAGAGCTTTCAGAGGCGGCATTTATTGATGGAGCCGGGCATTGGCGTACCCTTTTAACTATATACGTGCCGTTATCAAAACCTGCGCTTGCAACACTCCTGCTGTTTGCACTGGTATCAAACTGGAATAGTTGGTTTGATGGTTTAATTCTCATGAATAATCCGGATAATTATCCATTGCAGACATACATACAAACCATTGCTGTTCAGCGCTCATTCAGCATGATGACCAGAGATGAGATTCAGCAGATGGCTGCGATATCGGATCGTACCCTGCGGTCTGCACAAATATTTTTAGGCTCCCTGCCCATTGTTATGGTATATCCTTTCCTGCAGAAATATTTTGTAAAAGGAATCGTATTAGGTGGAGTTAAGGGGTAATAAGGAAAAGGCTGGTGAATGCTGAAATGAAAAATCAGGTATTTAATCCCTATCTGCCGTCATGGGAATATGTTCCCGACGGAGAACCGCATGTGTTTGAAGAACGTGTATATGTGTACGGTTCCCATGACCGGTTCAATGGTTTTGCCTATTGTTTGAATGATTATGTTTGTTATTCTGCGCCGGTGGATGACTTAAGCAGTTGGAGGTATGAGGGCGTTATTTATGAAAAGACAAATGATCCCTTAAATGCAGACGGCAGCATGTGTTTATACGCACCTGATGTAGTCAGAGGACCGGATGGGAAATATTATTTATATTATGTTTTGGATAAAGTTCCAATTGTTTCGGTGGCGGTAAGTGAAACCCCGGCCGGAAAATACAGCTTTTACGGATATGTGCATGACATAGAAGGAACACGGCTGGGGGAGAGAGCAAATGATCAGCCGCAGTTTGATCCGGCAGTTATAGCGGATGGTGACAGCGTCTGTTTGTATACAGGGTTTTGCGGCCCTGGAGACAAGTCGCGCAAAGGGGCTATGGCAACAGTGCTTGCGGCGGATATGCTGACAATCATTGAAGAGCCGGTAATCATAGTTCCCGGAAATTGCTATGGCAGCGGGACAGGGTTTGAAGGACATGAGTTCTTTGAAGGCCCATCCATCAGAAAATATAGAGATACATATTATTTTGTTTATTCTTCCAGCCGGATGCATGAATTATGCTATGCAGCCAGTAAGAGTCCGACAAAGGATTTTTCTTATGGAGGCGTAGTTGTAAGCAATTGTGATGAGAATCTTGCAAATGGGAAGCCGGCCGGAATGCGCACGTATGTTCCCGGAAACAATCATGGCGGCATGGCGGAAGTACTTGGGCAGTGGTACATTTTTTATCACAGACATACAAATGGAACTAATTTCAGCCGTCAGGGCTGTGCCGAACCAGTTGAGATTAAGAAGGACGGCTCAATTGAACAAGTTGAAATGACCTCGTGCGGATTAAACGGCGCTCCGTTGGTCGGTAAGGGAGAGTATTTTGCATACATTGCCTGTAATTTGTTTTCCAAAACAATGAAAAACGACCATCTGCTTCATCACGCTGGCTGGATCGATGGAAAATATCCCAGAATTACACAGGATGGCAGGGATGGCGATGAAGAGATCGGATATATCGCAAATATGCAGGATGCCACCATAGCCGGATTTAAGTATTTTGAATGTAAGGGTATCACAAGAATCTCTCTTAAAACGAGAGGGTATGGAAACGGATATTTTGAAGTGAAAACAGCGTGGAATGGCGAAACCTTAGGGAAAATTCCGGTAGGTTATTCAAATGTCTGGGTAGTAAATTCTGCTGAAATAATGATTCCGGACGGAGTTCAAGCTTTGTTCTTTGAATTTAAAGGTGAGGGCGGAATCAGCTTAAGTTCATTCACCTTAGAATAATGAGAGTAAAAGGAGCAGGGTATGCTGAAATATGGTGAAGCAATAGAACATAAAAGGGAAACGTTATGCCTGGTTTGATTATTTTAAGGTATGAGTAAACACAAACATTTGAAATAGGAGAATAGGAAAATGAAAAAAGCAAAGATCATAATTGATAAGTATTTTCTGACAGGAGGTGTTGATCCGAGAATATTTGGTTCTTTCATTGAACATTTGGGTCGGGCCGTCTACGGCGGAATTTATCAGGAGGGAAACATAAATTCTGATGAGCAGGGATTTCGAAAGGATACCCTGGAACTGGTAAAGGAGCTGAATGTGCCTATCGTGCGCTATCCGGGAGGTAATTTTGTATCTGGTTTTTACTGGGAGGACAGCGTGGGCCCTAAGGAACATCGGCCGGCAAGGACAGAATTGGCCTGGCAGGTGATTGAAACAAACCAGTTTGGTTTAAATGAATTTGCAGACTGGTCCCGTCTGGCGGGAAGTGATATCATGATGGCGGTCAATCTCGGTACAAGAGGTCCGGCGGATGCGAAGAATCTTCTGGAATACTGTAACTTTGAGGGCGGTACTTATTACAGTGATTTGCGCAAGGCTCATGGCTACGTAAAACCACACAACATCAAGGTATGGTGCCTGGGCAATGAAATGGACGGAAAGTGGCAGATGGGCCACAAAACAGCTGAGGAGTACGGCCGGATTGCTTCGGAGACCGCGCGGCTGATGAAATGGCTGGATCCCAGTATTGAAACAGTGGCTTGCGGCAGCTCCGGTATGATGATGCCTGCATTTGGTGATTGGGAATATCAGGTGCTCAACGAGTGCTATGATGAAGTGGACTATCTTTCTCTGCATCAGTATTTCGGGAACCGCAGCAATGATACATCGGACTTCCTTGCCTGCTCAAAGGGTATGGATGATTTTATATCGGGAGTTATATCTCTCTGCGACGCGGTGAAGGCGAAAAAACATGGAAAGAAGGAAATTAACTTATCGTTTGACGAGTGGAATGTCTGGTATCACAGCAACGAACAGGATAAGCAGATCAAACCATGGAACAAGGCGCCCCATCAGCTTGAGGATGTATATAACTTTGAAGATGCGCTTTTAGTAGGCAGCATGTTGATTACCCTTTTAAAACATGCGGACAGAGTGAAGATCGCGTGTATGGCCCAGCTGGTGAATGTAATCGCTCCGATTATGACATCGGATACAGGTGCCTGGCGTCAGACCATATTCTATCCTTACATGCATGCATCCGTCTATGGAAAAGGAACCGTTCTATTGACTCAGATCAAGGCACCGGTATATGAGAGCCGGACTTATGGAACCGTGTCCATACTGGATAGCGTCTGCATCTGGGATCAGGAGCTGGAGGCACTTACGATCTTTGCGGTGAACAAGGATCTGGAGGAAGATGTGGAAGTTGCATGTGATTTACGGCAGTTTGAAGGGTATCAGGTGAAAGATCATCTGGTGCTGACTCATGATGATATGAAAGCAGTGAATACGGAGACAGCTCCTGATAAAGTAAAGCCAACGAGTTCCAAGGCTTCCAGACTGGAAAATGGTAATTTATCAACTGTATTCGGAAAACATAGCTGGAATGTGGTGCGCCTGGAAAAAAGCGTATAAAGCGGATACACTAAAGTGACCCTCCCCCTTCCCCCGCAATCCCCTCGATAGGAAGGATTAGGGGAGTTGCGGGGAGTTTCCTGACAGTGTTTATTGCTTATTATAAGGAAGTATTGTACAGATCATTTTTATTGTCGTTGTTATTTAAGAACGGACGTTTATAATTTACTTTTATAACAATACCTCTGGCATAATCGCCAAAATTCTCTCCAAAGATTGTTAAACCTCCAGGCCGTCCGTTTAGGGAAGAAACTTCAAACCGAAGGGTCCAATGATCACGCGAAAGGTCGTATGCGTCAAGGGTCAGGTCGGACTTTATTTCTTTATCAAGGTATACGCCTTGTTTATTGATTTCAAATCGTTTCAGGATACCGTACTGGGCAGACAGCCACCAGCCAGGAGTGTATTTTCCTCTTCGGTCGCCAAAATCACCGGGAGATACCCAGGTGCAGATCGGGTGTCCGTTCAGATACAGATTAATATCAGACTTCCAATCATTTTTAACATGTGGGTATTCGGAACACATTTCAGCAGAAATTTCTATGTCAATTATTTCACACCCATCAGGAACGTAATTGGGTATTTCATATTCGATAAATCCGTCGCGAAACCAAACTAACTGGGCGTGAATGCGCTCAGGATCAAAAAAGAACTTGGGGTCATCGTGCCCTCCAATGATTTTCTCGTTATTGGCGATGCCACAGGTAGGCTGAATCTCTGCTTTTGTATATTGACCTACACCCAACTGTAATTCGTAATTTTGGATCTGATGATAATGGACAGTGGGCAAACGCAATGTATACCATTGATTAACCAGTGAACATACTTTTCCGGCTTTTTTTGTTCGGGTGGAAAGGATTAGCCCGGCGGCCTCCAGTTTATTGACGTGCGCAGTCATCATTGCGCTGGTTACGCCAACTGCTTCCGCCAGGTCTTTGATATTGGCCTCGCCTTGAGCTAAATGCTCGAGTATTTTAATGCGGACGGGACTCGATAAAGCTTCAAAAAATGGAAGGTTTTCTTCAGATACCCATATTTGCAATGTTCTCGGCCTCCTTTGTTTTTAAATTCTACAGGCGTTTGCCAAAACTCCGCTCGCGCAATCATTTATTATAAAACTGATTATATCAAAAATTTATAGCCATGTATATATTGAGGACAATCATAAGAGTTTAATTACTTTTGAATCAGAGCCAATGCGTCCATGCTGTGAATTAATTAATATATTAATTCATTAGAATCTTTATACAATCAGTATAACCAAAATATGTGAATAGTTAATGAATTTGCAGTAATATATACATACTCAATTGACGTAATATACAAAAAGGAATATAATTGAATTAACTTAAACGTAAATACATAAAGAACTCGAAATGTAGTGCAAATCAAACAGTAGACAGGAGGATTTGTAATGAAAAAGAGAATGGTAGGTATGCTATTGTGTTTCGCCATGGTTTGTTCAGTAACAGCAGGCTGTGGGAAAACGGGGGCAAAGCAGGAGGCAGCCGGAAATACGGCGGCAGGACAGGAGCAGACAAAAGAACAGACAAAAGAACAGACAGCAGATGGTAGTACGGTGGGAAAAAATAAATTTGTTAAGGATGGAACTGATTTGTCTTTATGGACGTTTCAGGCGTTGCATGTGGGTTTCTACACAGATATGGCGGACAAATGGAATGAAGCCAATCCTGACAAACCGATTAACTTAACGGTAACAACCGGAGACTCCAGTTCTATTCAGAATAAGCTCCTTGTAGCATGCCAGTCAGGTGAAGGCACACCGGATATTGCAGATATTGAGATTGGTTTTTATGCATCGTATTTAAAGGATAATTATTTATTGCCCATTAACGATGTTGTAGAACCCTATAAAAATGATGTTGTTATGTCCCGTATTGAAATGTATGGGGATCAGAAGGGAAATTATTATGGCATAGATTTCCATCTTGGCGCATCAGTAGCATATTACAATATGGATATTATGAAGGAAGCAGGAATTGATCCGGCGACAATTGTAACCTGGGATGACTATGTAAAGGCCGGGAAGACCGTTCTTGAAAAAACCGGAAAGTACATGTGCGCGGTGGAAACATCTGATCTTTTCCTGCCCCAGATGATGCTGCTTGAGAAGGGGGTACAGTATGTTGATGAAGCAGGTAAACCAAATCTTGCAACCAAAGAACATGCAGAGGTAATTGAATTTATCAGAAGCATGATGGATGAAGGAATTTGCGAAGTTGCTCCGGGCGGCGGCTACCATTCTGAAGAATGGTTTGGTCACTTAAATGGCGGAAAGGTTGCCTCAGTCATGATGCCGCTATGGTATATGGGCAGATTTACTGACTACTGTAAGGATTTAGATGGAAAGATTGGTATCTATGAAATACCTGTGTGGAAACAAGGAGACACCAGAGAAGTATTGCAGGGCGGAACCGGAACATCAGTAATAAAATATACGAAAAATGAAGAGCTTGCAAAAGAATTTCTGGCATTTGCCAAACTTTCCAGAGAAGGAAATATATATGAGTGGCAGAAACTGGGATTCGATCCTATCCGGACAGAGATATGGAAGGATACCAAAATCACCCAGGATCCGGAAAATAAGTTCATAAAGTATTTTAAGACCAATCCATTTGATATCTTGTTAAAGAATGGGACTGATCTGACTGCTCCAAGTATAGCGGGAAGCTATTCTGCATGCTATAGTGTTTTGGTTTCCACAACTTATCAAAATGCATTTGAGACTGCAAAAGATAAAGATGCTGCGGAATTGCTGAAAAATGAGCAGGATTCTGTAATTTACGATGAATAAAAAGCACATTGTGAAAAGGTGTAATTGCGGTTACACCTTCTCACATCTTTAAGGTTGAAAGAATAGGAAGAGAAAAATGAAGAAAAAAAGTCTTATTAAACGCTTTATCTATTCGCAAAAGGCAGCACCCTATGTTTTTGTATCACCGTTTATCCTGACTTTTTTGATGTTCTTTGCGTATCCCATGATCAGCACGGTGGCAATGAGCTTTCAGAAGATCTCGGGTGGGGAGACGAGTTTTGTGGGGGTGAAAAATTATCAGACCCTTTTGAATCCGGTGTTTATCAAATGCTTAAAGAACAGCGCATTTTATACGGTTGTTACCTGTATAATCATGATTTTTATACCAATGCTTCTGGCTGTGCTGCTAAATAGCAGACAGATGAAATTTAAGACGTTTTTTCGCAGTATCATGTTTGTTCCGGCACTGACCTCCATTGTGGTTGCCGGAGTAGTATTCCGGTTGATGTTTGGTGAATTGGAAGGCTCGTTTATGAACCAGGTACTCGGATTCTTTGGCAAAGACCCTATGGTCTGGCTGCGTAATCCAGTTACAGTATGGATTACGTTATTTTTATTATGTACATGGAGATGGACGGGAGTTAATATGATGTATTATTTATCAGGACTTCAGCAAATTCCTGAGGACCTGTTTGAAGCTTCCGATATTGACGGTGCAAACTCTCTTCAGCGTTTTAGATATATTACATTACCATTACTTAAGCCGACAACCGTTTATGTTCTGACCATATCAATCTTTGGCGGAATGGCAATGTTTGCGGAATCTTATATTTTGTTTAATGGAAATAAGACACCAAACAATGTTGCAACAACGATTGTGGGATACTTATACCGCATGGGCCTTGAGCAGAATAATATAGGGATTGCCAGTGCAATTGGTGTTGTGTTGCTGATGATTGTAATGGGGGTCAATATAATCCAGCTGTTTATGAATGGCACATTTGGAAAGGAGGAATAAAGGATGAAAAGCAGTTGGAAGAAAAAGGTTCAGTCCGTACTTTTAGTAGCAATTTTCTCGATTGCAGCATTTCTTTTGTTATTGCCTCTTCTGTTGCTGGCAGTTTCTTCGCTGCGTCCGGGTTCGGATCTTATGAGAAATGGTTTAAATTTCTCCATTGACTGGGCTTATGCAAATCTGGATAATTACCGGTATCTGTTCAGCACAGCAAATCCTTATTTTACCTGGTATAAAAACAGTCTGGTGATTACGGTTGTACAGGTTTTTCTTGCACTTTTTCTGTCTGCATGTGTGGGCTATGGGTTTGCGATGTATAATTTTAAAGGGAAAAATATTCTTTTTCTGGCAGTGCTGCTGGTTATGATGATTCCCACAGAGGTGATTCTGCTGCCATTGTACCGGCTGACTATAAAGATCGGAGCAATGGACAGCATGTGGGGAGTAATTCTTCCTTATATGGTAATCCCTATGCTGGTGTTCTTTTTCAGGCAGTATTTAACCGGTATTCCCAAGGATTTTGTAGATTCCGCACGGGTGGATGGTTGTTCAGAATATGGTATTTTTTTCAGAATCATGCTGCCATTGATGAAACCTTCTTTTGCGGCGATGGGAATCTATCAGGGGATGCAGAGCTGGAATAATTTTCTTTGGCCTATGATTGTGATACGATCGGCTGATAAAATTACTTTGCCGGTAGGCTTGCAGAGCTTAATGTCACCCTATGGAAATAATTATGACATTCTGGTGGCAGGCTCGTGTTTTGCTATCATACCGGTACTGATTTTATTTGTCTGCTTTCAGTCATATTTTGTAGAAGGAATGACCGCAGGCGGTGTGAAAGGATAAAAAATATTGTATTTTGGAGGACTATATAATATGAAGCAGGCAAAAATGCTGATTGAAAAAGGATATCAGGTTTCTGAAGTGGATAAGAGGATTTTCGGATCATTTATAGAGCATCTTGGCAGAGCTGTTTATGATGGTATTTATCAGCCGGGCCATGCATTATCAGATGAGGATGGATTTCGGGAAGATGTTTTAAATATGGTAAGGGATTTAAATGTTCCGGTGGTGCGCTATCCGGGAGGAAACTATGTATCCAACTTTTTTTGGGAAGACAGTGTGGGACCGGTGAAAGAAAGGCCCAAACGTCTGGATCTGGCCTGGAGAAGTCTGGAGACCAATGAAATTGGTGTAAATGAGTTCGCTAAATGGACAAAGAAAGCGAAATCAGAGATGATGATGGCAGTGAACCTGGGCACAAGGGGACTTGCTGATGCGTGTAATCTATTGGAGTACTGCAATCATCCGTCAGGAACAAGATACAGCGATATGAGGATTGCACATGGTGTAAAAGAACCGCATAAGGTTAAGCTGTGGTGTTTGGGCAATGAAATGGACGGCCCATGGCAGATTGGTCATAAGACGATGGATGAGTACGGCCGGGTGGCGGAAGAAACAGCAAAAGCTATGAAACTTATCGATCCGGCGATCGAGCTGGTAGCATGCGGAAGCTCTTTTTTGGAAATGCCTACATTTCCGGAATGGGAAGCAAAGATATTGGGGTATACCTATGATCATGTTGAGTATATTTCCATGCATCAATACTATGGAAACGATATTAACGATACGGAAGATTTTCTGGCTAAATCCGATGATATGGAGCGGTTTATCCGTTCGGTAACTGCAACTTGTGATTATATAAAAGCTAAAAAGAGAAGCAGTAAAACCATGAATATCAGTTTTGATGAATGGAATGTCTGGTTCCATTCCAATGAAGCGGATAAAGATACAACGAAAAATCAACCGTGGCAGATTGCCCCGTCACTTTTGGAGGATATCTACACATTTGAGGATGCTCTTTTGGTAGGCCTGATGCTGATTGTCCTGCTTAAGCATGCCGACAGAGTGAAAATAGCTTGTCTGGCACAATTGGTGAATGTGATTGCGCCTGTTATGACCGAAAGAGGTGGTGGGAGAGCCTGGAAGCAGACGATCTTTTATCCGTTTATGCATGCTTCGAAATATGGCAGGGGAATTGTTTTGAAACCAATTTTAAGTTCGCCGCGGCATGATACGAAAACGCATGAAGATGTAACTGACATTGAATGTGTGGCAGTCATGAATGAAGAAAAGGAAGAATTGACGATTTTTGCTGTAAACCGAAACATCTGTCAGGATATTGAACTTCTTACCGATATGAGAGGTATGGGGGAATATCAGCTTTTGGAACATATTGTGCTGGAACACGCAGATTTAAAGATGTGCAATACGGCAGGGGAAGAGATGGTAAGACCGGTGAGTACAAAGAGATCTCAAATGAATGGGGAAAACCTGATAAGTATTCTTGGCAAGACATCATGGAATGTCATTCGGCTGAAAAGGATTTGAAGTAGCTGATCGGATACATGCAATCGAAGCGGCAATGGACAAAAACCATTGCCGCTTTAATTGATAGGGACGGGACACTTAGGCATGCTAACCCTCTTATTGTATTTACTCAATATATCTGATGCCCGCCTTCCAAGGCCTCATCAAGCTGTTTATCGGTACATCTTCTTGCCGCCTCTGCATCACGTTCCTTGAGGCATTTATATAAACAAAGTACGCTATCGTACAGTGCCTCTTTCCCGTAGCGCAGACAAAAGCGCTTCCAAAGCTGTGTTACAACAGGTTTAAAGGATATGTAAATTAAAGGTATTATACTGTTTCCGCTGATAACAGAAAGCCTGTGATGAAAAGAAAAAGTGGCTGAGACCGTTTCATCAATCGAAGCTGCATCTGCAACTTCCTCTAATAATCCTTCCAATCCAAGAATATCCTCATTCTTTGAATTCTTTATAATCGAATCCGTTGCCAGATGTTCCAATGCCCGGCGTACTTCAAGTATTGAGTAAATTTCTGCTTGCCCAAGTTTATCTCCGTGATATTCCATAATGGCATTTAAGGTATTGATATTTCCGTTCTTGCCGTAATCAGCTACAAATACTCCCTGCCTTGGATGCACTTCCAAAAAACCCTGTTTTTCAAGCTCTGCGAACCCACTGTTAACCACTGCACGGCTAACCTGCATCTGCCTTGCAATCTCCCTTTCAGGAGGTAATTTGCTTCCAACCGGAATATGCCCTGATAAAATCATGTCACGAATCTGACAAATAAACATTTCTTTTAAGCTCAAAGCGCTAAGTTTCTGAAATTCCATCTTTTCCCCCCCTTGTTCTGGTTCTGGCCATACCAGAAATCAATACCATTTTATCATACATTCTTACAAAAATTCAACAAATAAATAAGTAATAATGACAATATTTTTTTACAATATTGCCAGTTTCCATAGAATATTTTATAATAATATTGTTAAAAAATAAACTAAATGATTCATCTGGCTGAACCAGAACACTTAGGAAAATATTCCTGTTTTCCGACGGCTGAAAGACCTCTAAAAAAAGGAAAACACGAAAAGGTGATTGAAAGCCAACAGAACAAAAAAAGAGAATGTAAAGAAAGGAGCCCGACACATGGAAGATTTTAAAGTTCTTGAGATAAAAACAAGTGTCTTTGCTGACAACAACATACAAGCCGGAAAGCTTCGTGAAGAATTAAAGGATAAGAAGGTCTTTCTTCTTAATCTGATGTCCAGTCCCGGTGCCGGTAAGACCACGACTTTAACCCGTACGATTCATGCCCTGAAGAAGGACCTTAATATTGGGGTTATGGAAGCGGATATTGATTCCGATGTGGATGCCCGTACCATTCAGGAAACTGGTGTAAAGGCTATCCAGTTACATACCGGTGGTATGTGCCATCTGGATGCGGAAATGACCCGCCAGGGATTAGAGGGTCTTGATACAGAAGGTCTTGACCTTGTAATATTAGAAAATGTGGGCAACCTGGTCTGTCCTGCTGAATTTGATACCGGTGCAGTAAAAAATGCTATGATCCTCTCCGTGCCGGAAGGGGACGACAAACCGCTTAAATATCCGCTGATGTTTTCTATTTGCGATGTGATACTGATCAACAAGATGGATGTAATGCCGTATTTTAATTTTGATATGGAAAAATGCAAAGCTAATATCAGGCTTCGTAATCCCAACGCTATGATCATACCCATCAGTGCTTTAAAAGATGAAGGGATAAAGGAATGGACCGACTGGTTAAGCAATGCAGTAAAATCCTGGTGTGAATAACGAAAGCATAACTATCATAAAAAGGTATTCATAAGCTTCAAATGCGCAAACAAGTGCGGGAAAGGAAATTATGAGTGAATTAAGACCTAAAATAGTAAGACTGGCGAAGATGGTAGGCGGTATTGCCGGAGCCATGAACAAAATCGATGAAAATTCTCCCGAATACTATGCTCTGAACTGTGTTGTAACAGATGACATGGCTGATATTGCTATGATTATCGGGCTGCGTAAACCCCGGACCTTCGAGTATATCGCCAAGCGCTCCGGTAAGAGTAAAAAAGAGACAAAGGCCCTCTTAGAGCAGCTGGCCTACACAGGTGTCGCAAAAGTATGGAAGGATAAGGAGGATCATAAAGAACGGTTTTTTGTAAATATATTTGCTCCCGGTATGTTAGAAATGATGGTAAATAACCGTGAGCAGCTTAACGAACATCCTGAAATCGGTAAAGCCTTTGAAGAATATACCAGACTGCGTCTTGCGCCTATGGCAGCAAAATTCCCTCAAGGCATGGCAATGATGCGTGTCATTCCAGTCGAAGAGGCCATAAGGGATATCCCCGGTACAAAACCCTGGGAACGTCTCTCTTATTACCTGGATAAATATGATACGTTCACGGTATCTGACTGCTCCTGCCGCCAGTCACGCCGAGTACTGGATGAGGGCTGCGGCCATCTGGAAAAAGACATTTGCATTCAGATGGGCGAAGGTGCCGAATATTATATAAGAACAGGCAGAGGCCGCCAGATATCAAGGGAAGAAGCAAAAGAAATTATTAAATTTGCTGAAAATAATGGTCTGATGCATGAAATGCCCCATACCGACGGACTCGGTGAATCAGCGGCAATCTGCAACTGCTGTGGCTGNNTGTGTAGCCTGCGGACAGTGTGTGGAAAATTGTCCGGTTAATGCTTTAAAACTAGGCCAAAAACTCTGTTCCAAAACACCTGTAGCCATAAAGGCAGAACCAACCGCACGTGACCATGTCTGGAGAGAAAGCAACTGGAATGTGGATTACCGCGAGAACCGTAAAGATGTTGCAGAAGAGGGTACATCTCCCTGTAAAACTGCCTGTCCTGCTCATATTTCCGTACAGGGTTACATAAAGCTTGCTGCTTCCGGCCGCTACCATGAAGCACTGGAGCTGATAAAAAAAGAAAATCCTTTCCCTGCTGTCTGCGGACGTATCTGCCCTCATGGCTGTGAAAGCGAATGCACCCGCGGAGATATTGATGAACCGGTTTCCATCGACGAAATCAAAAAATTTATTGCGGATAAAGAGTTGGATGGTTCGATCCGTTATATCCCGCCTATGCGTTATCACCTTGGAAATAAAATAGCAGTGGTCGGCTCCGGTCCTTCCGGTCTTTCCTGTGCATATTACCTGGCAATTGATGGTTATCAGGTAACCGTATTTGAAAAGGAAGAAAAACTTGGCGGTATGCTTACCCTTGGTATTCCTTCCTTCCGCCTGGAAAAGGAGGTTCTTAATGCTGAAATAGACGTTCTGCGTGAAATGGGTGTTACCTTTAAAACCGGAATTGAAGTCGGAAAAGATATTACGCTTCATGAACTTCGGAAAGAAGGCTACGAAGCCTTCTATCTGGCAATCGGCGCACAGGGCGGCAGAAGTCTTGGCATTGAAGGGGAGGACGTTAAAGGTGTTATCTACGGCGTTGATTTTCTCCGCAATGTAAACCTTGGAAGAAAGACAGAACTTTCCGGTAATGTAGTTGTGATCGGCGGCGGAAATGTAGCAATTGATGTAGCCCGCACTGGAGTAAGACAGGGGGCTGCTGCTGTTAATCTTTACTGTCTGGAAAGTCCCGGTGAAATGCCGGCATTACCGGATGAGATTGCAGAGGCTGAGGAAGATAACGTTACCTTTCATAATGGCTGGGGCCCTAAGCGTATCCTGACAGAAGATGGTAAGGTGACCGGTGTAGAATTTAAGCGCTGCATCAGTGTATTCGATGAAGACCATCGTTTCGCTCCAAAGTACGATGAAAATGATACCATCACTGTGGAAGCTGATACCGTACTGCTTTCCATAGGCCAGTCCACCCAGTGGGGCGGACTTCTCTCAGAAAGTAAGGTTGAGCTTGGACGCGGGGGTACTGCCAAAGCTAACAGTCTGACCTTACAGACTTCGGAACCGGACGTTTTTGTCGGCGGTGACTGCTTTACCGGACCCCAATTTGCGATCCATGCAATTGCAGCCGGAAAAGAAGGTGCAATCTCTATTCACCGATACGTACAGCCGGGACAGTCTCTTGTATATGGCCGTGACCGCCGGAAATACCATGCTTTTGATAAAAATAACGTTGCTATCGGTTTACAGGATTTTGATACGACTCCCCGCCAGAGACCAGGCCATTCTCCGGAGAAAAAGGGCAGCTTCTATGATGAACGTATGACCTTCACCGAGGAACAGTTAAAGAAAGAGACAGAACGCTGCCTTGGATGCGGTGCGGTAGAAATCGACAGTTATATGTGTATTGGCTGCGGCATGTGTACTACCAAATGTAAATTTGATGCAATTCATTTAGAGCGTGCCTATAACACGGTTCCAAATACCTATGAAAAACTTCCTGTCAAGATTGCCGCCAACGCCATTGTACGTACCGGAAAGATTGCTGCAACCACCCTCAAAGAAAGCGTTGGCAGAAGAAGCTAACGAGAAAAGGAGAGGCAACTATGCATGAGCTTGGTGTATTAAACTCCATGGTCCACACCATTGAGCGTATCGTAAAGGAGCAGAATATAACAGAGGTCCACAAGCTTGTCATCGAAGTTGGGGAGCTTTCCGGTATCGTGCCCAGATACTTAGAGCAAAGCTGGCCTGCTGCCTCCTATAAGACTTTTATGGAAAAAACAGAACTGGAGCTTATCGTCATTCCCGGTATTGTTAAATGCAAAGGCTGCGGCAGGGTATTTAATGCCGTTTACAGTGATTTAAATTGTCCTGACTGCGGCAGTATGGATATGGAAATCCTGGAGGGCAATGACATGATAATAAAGGAAATCGTGTGTAACTAAAGGAGTTTCACGATGAAGTGGCGGAGGCTGTGAAAGAAGGAATCGCCATTTAAAAGTCAAAGGTGAATGCCAGAACGTTCTCATAAATTTAACATGAAAGAAATAGAAGCGTGTGAAACAAGGAGGAATGGGTATGTTTGTGTTTTCAGAAAGTGTTCCGACAATATTGGTTTTACTGGTATGGCTTGGGGTGTTTATATCGTTGTTTGCCGCAAATGAATTGAGCCGTCGTTTTAAATGGGTGGGGTTTGGCTGTTTTGTTGTGCTTCCGGTTGTTTTAACAGTTTTATGGCTGACGACATTAAAGGATACTTCTTATATGGACTGGTTTCATCTGGCAAAGGTTTATTCTTCTACGGCGGGGTGTATTGGTTTTTGGTGTATCCGTCATATCAAAAAGCTGCAGCATAATAAAATTGCGTTGTGTTTCCCGCCGTTAATTCTGGCGATCAATATCCTGGAAGCCTGTTTCCGTGATTTTGAAGTAAGCCAGTATGCGGCACCGGTTATGGAGTATATGAACAACCAGGTCCAGTACTATATCGGCGGTTCATGGAATGTCATGAATGGGATTGCAGGTCTTTTAAATATTGTGACCATTACAGGCTGGTTTGGAATCTGCATTCGAAAGAAGACCGGTAAGGATAAAAGCCAGGATATGCTTTGGCCCGATATGATGTGGTTCTGGATTATCGCCTATGATTTATGGAATTTTGCTTATACCTATAACTGCCTTCCGACTCATGCATGGTATTGCGGATTAGCACTTTTACTGGCTCCCACAATTTGCGCATTTACAGTGGGGAAGGGTGCATGGCTGCAGCATCGTGCCCAGACACTGGCACTGTGGTGCATGTTTGCCCAGACGTTTCCGGTATTTCAGGATGCCAGCAGTTTTCTGGTGCATTCCCGATCCAGTAAGGCTATTGCAGAGGCAGCGATACGGGAAGGAATGCTTTCCCCTGACGGGTATACGGTATTGACAGGAACAGGAATCCAACCGGTGGCAGGCGTATCACCGGATACTACTTTTTTATTTGTTATGAGTTTGCTGGCTCTTCTTGCAAATATCGGAGTATTTGTCTATATGATTCACAGAATGTATAAGACAAAGAGAAATCCATATACCGGAGAATTATATACGGATCATAAGAAGTATCAGGAGATTAAGGCTTTGGCGGAGTAAATGAAATCTAATATGCTCTCTTCCAGGTTGACAAGTGAAATAATAAAAGCTTGTCACTTAGGAGGGAGCATATTTTTGTGAATAGGGCTACGGCTCCCACATGTCGACTCGGCTTCAGTCTGTCTTATAGCCTTGCCGAAAAAATTGAAAGAGCCTGGGGGTACTGATATAATAGACATAAAATCAAAGGGAAGAAAAGGAGTAGAAGCCTGTTCAGTCATTTATATGAAAGACTGTGGGAAGATGAACGGTGAAAAAATATTTAATGATATGGCAGAAAAGTTTGGTTGGTAAATTTGGATATAAAATGATTAAATTTTATTGACTTGATGGATAATTGTGCTATAATCTAATTGTTAAACAATTAGATTAATAAACTTATGAGCTTTAATAGTACAATGAATTCTGGAGGTCATATGAAGAAAGAAATAAAGATACTGGCACCCTGTGGAATCCTTGGTTACGGATATCCCAAGTCCTCTTTTCTAAAAGGAATGTCTTATAAACCGGATGCGATTGTTGTTGATGCGGGAAGCACCGATGCAGGACCGCATAAATTAGGTGCCGGAGTAGCAATTGTAAGTGAAAAAGCCTGTAAAAAAGACTTGGAAATTATGATAACGGAGGGGGCAAAAGCCAGGATTCCGGTAATCATCGGGTCAGCCGGAGGAAGCGGGGGAAGAGTTCATGTTGAATGGACCTGGAATATTATAAAAGAAATTCTTAAGGAACAAGCATTGCAATCACAAAAAGTAGCAATTATATGGGCGGATATTCCTAAAGAAGCGGTAAAAGAAAAGTTACATAATGGCAAAGTTCAGCCGTTGGGTCTTTCTGTAAAAGAATTGACGGAAGAACGGTTGGAATTAACCAATGGTATTGTGGCACAGATGGGGCATGAACCGATTGTAAAAGCATTAGAATCGGGAGCTGATATCATAATCTGCGGAAGAGCTTATGACCCATCTCCCTTTGCTGCAGTAGCCGTGTATCACGGATTTCCGCTGAGCTATGGATATCATGCTGGTAAGATTCTTGAGTGTGCAGCCCTTTGTGCCGTACCGGGAACTACGAAAGACTGCATGCTTGGAACCATAACAGAAGAAGGATTTATGATTACTCCATTATCTGATGATAGAATTTGCACTCCTCTTTCCGTGGCAGCACATACATTTTATGAAAAAGATCATCCTTATATCCTCCATGGTCCGGGAATAATCTTAAATTTAAAAGATTGTGAATTTAAACAGGTCGATGAAAAGAGCGTATTTGTAACCGGAAGCAGGATCGAACAATCAAAACCTTACTGTATTAAATTAGAGGGAGCCATGAAGGTTGCCTACAGAACCTTTGTGGTAGCGGGTGTAAGAGATTCTCTTATGATATCACGGTTAGAGGAAATAGAGAGACTTGCAGAAGAACAAGTCAGAACTTATTATTCGGATATACCGGAGGAAGATTATACGATTCACTTTATTAATTATGGAATGAATGGTGTAATGGGAGAGCTGGAACCTTCGAAAGAATTACCTCACGAAGTCGGAATCGTTTTTGAGGTAATTGCAAAGTCCCAGGAACTTGCCGATGCAGTATGCGGTTCGCTCCGATCCAGTTTACTTCATTATGGTTATACCGGAAGAAAATCAACTGCCGGAAATCTGGCTTTCCCATTCGCGCCAAGTGATATTTCCTTCGGTGCAGTATATGAATTTTCTGTTTATCATTTAATGGAAGTGGAAGATAGCTGCCAGATGTTTCCCATTGAATACCCTGATATGTAATGGAAAGGAGGAGATAAAAATGGCGGAATGCAGTTTATATGATTGTGCGAAAGTAATACGTTCAAAGAACAGTGGACCTTTTGAGATTACTCTGGATGTGCTTTTTGATGATCCGGTAATATATCAAAAAATAAAAGACAGCAATATTATTAATAAAACCACGATTTGCAATCTGTACCGGTTGACTGAGGATAAAATCACACAAATTGTTTTTTATGACAAGGCACTGGGGTTTAAAATTACATTTGCGAGAAAAATATCATCAGGTACTTGTTACGATACCGATGTTTATGGGGCACAACAACATGCACCTTTAAGTGAATTAATCGTCAGCATTTAGAAAGGGAGTGTCGGGTGATGGCAAAACAAAAAGCAGGGGGGGCACAATCAAAGTTAAAGCGCATCTGGCGGGATCGGGTTTTATATCTTACCTTACTGCCCACTTTAATATATTTCTTTGTATTCCATGTGATTCCGATCATTGGTATGAAATTGGCATTTTATGATTACCGGATTAAGGGTGACAATGTGTTTGTAGGATTTACATATTTTAAAAAGTTATTTTCGACTCCGGTATTTTTACAGATACTGGAAAATACCTTGATTATCAGTGCGATGAAGATATTTCTCTTTTTCCCGATGCCTATCATTTTTGCAATTATGCTAAATGAATTCAAGGCAGGTCCTTTCCGAAAGAGTGTACAGGTGATTTCTTATCTGCCGCATTTCCTTTCCTGGGTTGTAATTGCGGGAATATGGTTTGAATTTTTATCCCCTTCTACCGGGATATTAAACAGCGTTCTGAGCGGTTTCGGTTTTGAAAAAGTAAATTTGTTAACCAGCAAAAGTTCAATAAGATGGGTTCTGCTGGCATCAGAATCCTGGAGATCCATAGGGTGGGATTCCATTGTATATCTAACGGCAATTATGGGGATTGACCCAACTCTGTATGAAGCTGCAAAAATAGACGGGGCTAACCGTTTTCAGATTGTTGGTAGTATCGTTCTGCCGGCTTTGGCTGTAACAATGGTTACTGTTTTAATTCTGAATATCGGTTTCTTTATGAATGCAGGTCTGGATCAGGTGCTGAACTTTACCAATGCTGCAGTTAATTCTAAGATTGATATCATAGACACCTATGTTTATCGGATTGGTCTGCAAAATTCCCAGTATTCCTTAGCAACAGCAGCGAATCTATTTAAAGGTGTAATCGGTACACTCTTAATTGTTTCTACCCATCTGTTTTCTAAAAAGCTGACTGGTAAGGGTGCATGGTAGGAGGAAAAGTATGAAAAGAAAGAAACTATCAATCGGTAAACTTCTATGCGGCTTTATTATGATGCTTTTAGCTCTATGCATGTTGGTTCCATTATTGAATATCCTGGCAAGATCTCTTTCACAACCGGATTTCGTTCATGGCCTGAAAGGATATGATATCCTGCCCAAAGGATTTTCCACGGTGAACTATCAGGTTATTTTAGGACAGCCTATTGTAATCAGAAGTATACTGAACTCATTGTTTATTACGGTTGCCGGTGTGTTTTTAAATATTATATTGACTGCCAGTGCGGCTTATGTTTTAACAAGGCCGGGACTGGTTGGTAAAAAGGTCTTTATGTACTTCTTCATTATTATGATGATATTTGAGCCGGGCATTGTACAGGAATATTTTTTAATGAAAAATATTCATTTATTGGATAACCTGTTTTCTATGGTTATTTACAGAAGTGTAAATGTTTATTATCTAATTATATTAATGAGATTTATGGAAGAGGTTCCGGCTTCCATTCAGGAAGCTGCAAGAATAGATGGAGCTGGGCATTATAACATCTTATTTAAGATCATGATACCTTTGTGCAAAATCCCATTAATTACGGTAGGAATGTTTTATGCGGTGTTCCGCTGGAATGAATTTTTTAAATCCAGTATCTTTTTAACCAGCAAAAATCATACTGTTTTACAGGTGCTTTTAAGACAATTTGTGGTTAATTCAGATTCACAGGTAATTGTCGGTGCATCCAATATTTTAGCTAATAATAATATTGCACAACTGGATAACGCTTCCTTAAAAGCTGCAACCATTGTAGTGGCTGTTGTACCAATTTTATTATTATATCCAATTATTCTTAAATACTATACCAATGGTGTTATGTCAGGAGGTGTGAAAGAGTAGATAATTGTTTGCTTTTCGGGAAGGCATAGATAAAATTATATAAATTATATGGAGGGTATGCAATGAAAAAAACAATTTCATATTTATTAGTTATGGGAATGGCAATACTGTCCCTGGCTGGCTGCGGAAAAAAGATTGATTCCGGTTCCAATGTACAGAGCACTCAGGACAGCACGAATGATTCATCATCTGTAACAATTAAGGCAGTAATAAAGGATTTGTCAGCAGACGATGAAGTTTCCGTAAAATTTCTGGAGGCAGTAAGCAGCGGTGTATCAAAAGAGCTTGGCCGGGAAGTACATATTGAACTGGCGCCGATCTCTGATGGTACTTATTCAGAAAGTATGAGTCTGTTGCTTCAAAGCGGCGAAATTCCGGATCTGATGTATTTCCAGGGGGGAGATTATCAATTTGCCATTACCCAGGGAATCCTGGAAGACTTGACCCAATATGTCAGTAATTCAACGAATATTAAAGCACTGATGCAGCCATATAACAAGGAAAGATTAGAGAACTATCCATATCTTTTATGGCTGTCACCGGATAGAATAAAAGTTCCGGTTGTGAGACAAGACTGGTTTGATGCAGCAAAATCAAGTAAAACACTTTTGGATAATCCTACTACTGATAATTATAAAGCATTTTTTCAGGAATTAAAAGAGAACAACAATCTAAAAGCTGCATTTACCGTACCCGGAGATATAGCCGAACTGGATACCGTATTTAATCTGGCGTTTGGAGTTAAGACGACCTGGATAAAAGATGGAGATAAATATGTTTACAGTAAAGTAACAAATGCAGAAAAAGAAAAATTGGCATTTTATGCAGAGCTTTATAAAGAGGGATTATTGGATAATGAATGGCTGACAAAAAAATGGGACACAAAAGAAAGTGCCTTTTATAATGGTGACGTTGGAGTTGTAAGCGGAACCCAAGGCAGTGTCGTAAATGTTTACAATAATAAGATGGTTACCCAAAATGGTGAAAATGCAAAGTTAGTAATTCTTCCGCCGGCAAAAGGTGAAGCACAAGGATATACTCCAGGTGATGTCAGTAAGGAATCCCGCGGCTGGGCTATCAGCAAATATTCGGATAATAAGGATGTTGCTTTTGCAGTCTTAGAGTATATGGCCGGTAAGGAAGGCCAGCTTCTTGATAAATTGGGTTACGAAGGTGAAGAATACAATATAGAGAATAATGAAGTTGTATTAACCGATAAAATATCGGAATGGTGGCCTCGTTTCCATGAATCAATTGCAAATTTTGATGCGCCTATATCAGGTAAGACTCCGTATTTCAGCGATGCAGCCCTTAAATCTTTAGACATGGTCAATACCTATTCTTCTTTTGACAATGCATTTGTTATACCCGATGAATATGCAACAAACTGGGATGCAAGTCAGGCGCTTTACATAGAATTTGCAGCGGATGTAATAAGCGGTAACCGTTCCATTGATGAATTCGATCAATTTGTTGCAGATTGGAATGCATTAGGCGGAGCAGAAATTACTGAATACGCGAACACGATACTGAAATAATCAAGGGAAGAAAGGAACGTATGATGTTAACAAGAGAATATCTGATTCAAAATAAAGAAGTTGCGCTTAATAAAGCAATCGGTTCACTGGGCGGTTTAGCGATCGGTGACTCCTTCGGGGATGCTGCAAGAAGCCCGGAAAACCAGAGAGATTATGGAATAACTACAGATTTTAATAAAGGTTCTTCCTGGAGTACGGACGATACGGAATTTGCCCTTTTGACGGCAGAAACTATGATTGAAGCCGGCGGTGATTTTACTTCAGAAGATGTAGTAACTATGTGGTTAAGACATGTGGCAACAGAAGATGAGTTAAAACGCGGCGGTGTAAGCGAAGTGGAAGCATGCAATAATCTGCGCAGAGGCATGCGTCCGCCGGAATCAGGAAGGTTCAATGCTTACTACTTAAGTGATGGAGCTGCTATGAGAAGCGGTCCAATTGGTATCCTATGCGCAGGGGATCCGGAAAGAGCAGCCAGACTGGCGGAAATTGATGCCAGCGTAAGCCACCATATGGATGGCGTATGGGGAGCTCAGGCCGTTGCCGTTGCAGTATCTTTGGCAATGGTTGATGCTTCCATGGACGAAATATTAGACGCTGTTTTAAATACAGCACCAAAAGGGTCCTGGTTCAGGGAAACATTATTACGTGCCTTTAAGATTGTAGATGATGCAAAAGGTGATATTGCAGATGCCTGGATGCCATTGCATTATGAATTATTCTCAACACACCGTTCTACGGTGGCGGAGGCGTTGCCTGAGGTGTTTGGCTGCCTGAAATTAGAACATAGCAGTTTTAAGTCAGGACTAATTCTCGCCGGCAATTTTGGACGGGATGCAGATACCATAGGAGCTGTAGCTGGAGCCGTTCTCGGAGCAAAATACGGTGCAAAAGGAATACCGGAGAAGTGGCTGCAAAAAACCAGATATCCATCCGGAACCTGTTTAGGCTTTACAAAAGGAATTGATATCTTTGACCGTGCAGCCAAATTAGCAGCCTTAATTAAATAATATCATATGACCTGTCTGTCTGATTGACAGACAGGTCATAGTGATCAAAGGAGAATGAAAATATGATACCTGATCAATACTTGGAAAAGGTATATTCCGGATTTTTAGGGATGAATATTGGGATCCGTTTAGGGGCTCCTGTAGAGCCGACGATATGGACCTATGAACGTATTTTAAATACATACGGTGAAATCACGGATTATGTAAAAGACTTTAAAAATTTTGCTGCTGATGATGATGTGAATGGGCCGGTTTATTTTCTTCGGGCTTTATATGACGATGCAAAAGACGGTAATTTAAAACCCCAGGATGTTGCCCGGGCATGGCTTAATTATGCCCGTGAGGGTGTTGGCATGTTCTGGTGGGGCGGCTATGGCATCAGTACGGAGCATACTGCTTACTTAAACTTAAAGCATGGCATTCCTGCACCCCAATCAGGGTCGATGAATCAAAATGGCCAATTACTTGCAGAACAGATCGGAGGCCAGATATTTATTGATACCTGGGGACTGGTAAATCCATGCCAGCCGGACAAAGCAGCTGAATTCGGGCAGAGTGCCGCCAGTGTGTCACATGACGGAGAAGGAGTTTATGGAGCCCGTTTCTTCTGTGCATGCATTGCCCATGCCTTCCAATGCCGGGATATTCATGAAATTATTCAAGTGGGGCTGTCACAAATCCCAGATCATAGCATATATGCAAAGGTTGTAAATGCAGTCCTTGATTATTACAAAAAAAATAATAATTGGCGGGATTGTTATAACATGCTGGTACGTGATTGGGGATATGATAAATACGGCGGTGTCTGCCATATTATACCTAACGCAGGTGTATGCGCATTATCCATGGCATATGGGAACGGAGATTTTGCAAGGACCGTTGAAATTGCGACCATGTGCGGCTGGGATACTGACTGCAATGCAGGCAACGTAGGAACCGTGCTGGGTGTTATGTGCGGGATCGGAGGACTGCCGGAAAAGTATCGCAAGCCAATGAATGATGGTATTATTCTATCTGGAATTTCCGGTTATTTAAACAATCTGGATGTACCTACTTACGCGAAAGAGGTTGCTCTGCTGGGGTACAGACTGGCTGAGAAAGAAGCCCCGGTCTCTCTGCTTGATAGTATAAAAGATGGAGAAGTTCATTTTGATTTTGAACTGCCGGGATCTACTCATAATATGCGGATATCAAATTCATTTTATTGTACTGCAAGCCATTCCACTGATGTAGCATATAAAGGAAACGGTTCGCTAAAGATATTAGTCGACCGGATGACACGCGGAAATCAGTGTAAGCTGTACTATAAACCTTTTTACCGCCGGGATGAATTTTCTGATGAGCGTTATATGCCAGTATTTACACCTACGGCATATCCGGGCCAGACAGTATCCATGAAGCTTTATCTGGATCAATGGAATGGCTGGGAAACACTTGGGATAGCGCCATATGTTCGTTCCATGAGCGATAAGAAAGAGCATTTACAGGGATATATTAAATTAGTGCAGGGGGAATGGATTGACGTGACCTTTGTGATACCGGAGGTAGACGGGGATTTAATTGATGAAGCAGGTATTGTAATTGAAGGTTATTCTGTTGCGAAAGCCAAAACCCTGGGATTTTTATACTTAGATGAATTTTATATTACAGGTAAAAGCAGGTATACTGTTAAAATCGCAAAGCAGCGAAATGAATTTGGTACAATTACCCCATTTTCTGTCAATCATGGAGCCTGGGGGAAAGACGGAGATGCGCTGTCTCTAATGAGGTGTGAGCCGGCCTTTGCCTATGCCGGTAATTATTTTTCAAAAGATGTAAGGCTGACAGTGCCGGTTACTCCGATCAATGGGGAAAGCCACCTGTTACAAATCCGGGCTCAGGGTGCAATGCGTGGATATCTTGCCGGATTTTCAGAAGAAGGTAAAGCAGCATTTTATAAAAATGATTTTGGTTATAAAAAAATAATAGAAACTGATTTTACCTGGAAACATGGAACTGCTTATAAACTGACTCTGGAAGCGGTTGGTGATATAATTACCTTGTCCATAGATGATGAGAAAATATCAGAGATGAAAGATGACAGCTTCCGGTACGGTATGTTTGGCTGTGGTTCCATCGGCATGGGGAGAACATTATTCGGTGATTTTGAAATTATGGAGATTTAATGACCAGTTTCACTCCGGACAAGGAAGAGGTCGACGCAATTCGTTGACTTATCTATTAATTCAGGTATAATTAATGTGTTAGACCTTTTAAATGTTAAGTTAGAGATGAAGCGAGGGATCAATATGGGTTTTGCTCCAATTGAGAATGAAAGACTATCAGATAAAGTTGTACGGGTTATAATGGAACAGATAAAAGACGGTACTTTAAAACCTGGAGATAAATTACCAAATGAACTTGATTTGGCTGATGAATTCTGCGTAAGCAGAGGAATTCTAAGAGAAGCCCTAACGATATTACAAGCAAGAAATTATATCTGTAGAAAGCCGAAAGAGGGTACATTTGTTAATCCGAATATTTCAGAAATTATGAATGTTTCTGCGGGAATTACCCTAAAAGAAGGTACTTACAGTGATTTAATTGAAATGCGTATTTGCCTGGAACAAAGGACAGTGGAGAAAATCATTGAAACTGCATCGGATGAAGAGATTGTAGAATTATATGATTTGATTTCAGAAACAGACAAGAAAAAAGGAGCGCGTTCCATCGATCACTATTTTCACTATCGTCTTGCAGAGCTATCCCATAATGCGATATTTATGAATTTTATTGACTCCTATTATGATATCATTGATGAGGTTGTTACCCAGACTACTAAGAATACACACCGAAGACAGGAGATATATAAAGAACATTGTGAAATAATTGAAGCTCTTAAGGAAAGAGATAAAGAAAAGGCAAAAGCAGCAGTGGTAAGCCATCTTGAAAATGTATTACAGAATATTAAAAACGATTGATAGTAAAAGTATACGATTGTTGTTGAGTTTTTAAAGTGCTTATGTTATTATTATAAAAAATAAATTTTTAGATATTAGGCATATGCCTTGATCCACGTTTGCTAGGGAAAATCTTAGCAAACGTGTTTTTTTTGGAGGACAGGATGAAAAAAGGAAGATTAGCACTGGAAATTTTAACGATCATGTTAGGGAATTTTATTTATGCGGTAGGAATTGTGCTTTTTATTATGCCTTCAGGTTTGATTACCGGAGGAACTACGGGGATAGCAATTGCCGTTAATCATTATACAAAATTACCTATATCAAGCATTGTATTAGTTTTTAACGTAATTATGTTTATGATTGGATTGTTCGTTTTGGGAAAAAGATTCGCGTTAACTACACTGATCAGTACTTTATTCTTTCCGTTATCTTTGGAAGTACTGCAAAAACTGTTGGCAAATTTAATAATTACAGATGATATTTTTTTATGTACAGTATTTGGAGGAATTTGTATAGGAAGTGCAATTGCTCTTGTGATCAGAGTTGGGGCAAGCACCGGAGGTATGAGTATACCACCTTTAATATTGAACAAGTATATGCATATTCCTGTATCTGTCAGTTTATACGTAGGCGACTGTATCATACTTGCTCTGCAGGTAGCTTTCAGTGATAAAAATAAAATTCTTTATGGCATTATTTTAGTTATGATTTATTCCATCGTTTTAGATAAACTTCTTATACTAGGTACTAAAAAAATACAGATAAAAGTAATAAGCGGCAAATCTTCGGAGATAAAAGATGCAATAATTTCGAAATTTGACAGAGGAGTCACACTTTTGCACAGTAAATCAGGATATCTGGAAAGAGAGATGGATATTTTACTAACTGTTATTTCTAATAATGATTTATCTAAATTTGAAAAGCTGGTTCATGAAATAGACGACGAGGCCTTTGTTATTATTAGTCATGTGAATGAGGTAAGAGGCAGAGGATTTAGTATAGGTAAAAAGTATTTATAATATTTTACCATGAGGAAGGGGTTATTATGGAATTAAAAGTTATTCAAGGAAATGTTTCAGAAGAAATCTTAGATCTGTATGTAAAGTCTTTTCGTTTGAAACCTTGGAATGAAACGTGGACGTTGGATATGGCTGCTATGAGGATAAACGATTATCTTCAGAATCCGATGGCTCTGGGATATGAAGCCCGTCAGGATGGAAATATAGTTGGTTTTTTAATGGGATACATAACTTCCTATTTAGGGATTAAAGAATTTCATATACAGGATTTTGTGATTTCTGCAGACTTTAGCAGAATGGGACTGGGAACTAAAATGCTGTCTTTGGTTCAACAGGATGTTAAGAGAAGAGGGATAGAAAATATTAACTTACTCACTTTAAAAGATCCAGGGACTGAAGGATTTTACAATAAAAATGGATTTGAAACTGATTCTAACCTTGTGTTTATGAATAAAAAAATATAATGGTTGACACGGAATATGGCAGATGTGAAGAGATGCTCGAGCCTTATGAGACCAGGATTATTATACTGGCATAATCTGCGTTTAGACACAGGGGCAAAAAACGTGCTGCTTACATCATACAAGGTAAAAATAGAGAACGGCGTGGTAACCGTTCTTTTTTTTGTATAAAAAAGAATCTATATGGCATGAATCATAAAGAACTAATATGAATCAATATGAATCAAAATGATTGACAATAAATCAAAAAGGTGTTATAGTTGATTTATTGAATACGGCGGGGAAGTGGCACCTGAATCAGTGTAAAGGAGGTACGGACAGCAGTATTGAATGGGTGGAGCCGGAACATGATACATAGAAAGATACGAAACCGCAGAAAATTATTATAATCAGGAGGAATCAAAATGGGGGATATAACAAAGTTTCTCTCGCCTAAGCTGATCAAGGTCAACATGCAGGCAGGGGATAAAAATGCGGCGATAGAGGAGTTGGCGGAACTTCTCTATAAGGAACATGTACTGAAGGATAAAGCCAGCTATATTAAGAATGTATTGGAACGAGAGGCACAGGTACCTACAAATCTGGAGAACGGAGTGGCCTTGCCTCACGGAAAATCGGATGCAGTACTGAGACCGGCGGTGGCAATCGGAATATCCAAACGGGGAATCCGGTTTGAAGAGGGGAGCTCGCCCAGTCATATCATCTTTCTTATCGCTATGCCAAACAATGCGGACGACACGCATATCACACTTCTAAGCGGGATTACTTCCCGTTTGCTGGATTGTGATTGCCTGGATGATCTAAAGGAAGCAAAACGGCCGGAAGATATTCTGGCGGCACTTAGCACAGAGGAAGTACAGACAGAGAACAAAGGGTCAGAACGGTTTTTGATCGGGGTGACCGGCTGTACGGTAGGAGTAGCACATACGTATCTGGCGGCAAAAGCGTTGGCAAAAGCTGCTGAGGAGATGGGCGTATCCATAAAGGTGGAAACAAACGGTTCCATCGGCACGGAAAATGTTCCCACCAGGGAAGAAATTGAACGAGCTGAGGGAATTATCATTGCCAGCGACAAGGAGACGGACATGGAACGTTTCCGGGGTAAACAGGTAGTTACTACCACCGTGAAGGAAGGAATCGACCATCCGGCGGAGCTGATCAGAAAGGTACTGGATGGAAAGGCCCCGGTTTTTGGCGGGAGGTCCACAGAGCGTGTTCAGCAGGCTGCCAGTGGGAAGGCGGAGGAGCCTGCCGGTGCGCTTAGTGGAAAGATGCTGTACAAGGCGCTGATGAACGGAGTCTCCTTTATGATCCCGTTTGTGGTAATCGGTGGCCTGCTGATTGCGGTCGCGCTTGCAGTGGGAGGAAAGCCCACACCCCAGGGACTTGTGATCCCAGAAGGCAGCTTCTGGAATCAGATTTCTGCAGTGGGAAGCGCCGGATTTACATTGATGATCCCAATTCTGGCCGGCTACATAGCATTTGCTATCGGTGACAGGGCGGCTCTGGCTCCTGGCATGATTGGCGGCTGGATCGCCAACAACGGTTCTTTTTACGGAGCGTCAGCCGGAACCGGCTTCATCGGAGCCATTGTGGCTGGTTTTCTGACCGGATACTTTGTAAGGTGGATGAAGAAGCTTCGTTGGCCGGAGATGATCAGGCCGTTGGTTCCGATCATGATTATTCCTATTATTGGATCCTTGTTTATCGCATTTGTATTTATATTTATTATCGGAGCACCCATTTCGTCCCTGATGACGGCTCTTTACGCCATGCTGGAAAGCATGTCTGCCGGAAGTATGATTTTACTTGGTATTACAATCGGTCTGATGCAGGGCTTTGACATGGGCGGTCCCTTTGGCAAGGTGGCATTCATGTTCTCGGTTGGTTTAATTGCCGAAGGACAGCCTCAGTTTATGGGAGCACAGGCTATGGCGATTCCGGTTGCACCGTTAGGTATGGCGCTTGCTACATTCTTAGACCGTAAGCACCAGCTGTTTCTTCCTGAAGAGACTGCCAACGGAAAGGCGGCTCTGGCCATGGGACTGGTGGGGATTTCCGAAGGAGCTATTCCGTTTGCAGCGGGCGATCCGCTGGCCGTCATTCCGGCCAATATGATTGGATCCGTAGTGGCATGTACGATGGGATTCTTATTCGGCATTACAGATTCTGTTGCTCATGGCGGCCCTATTGTGCTGATCCTGGGTGCAGTGAACAAGCCGTTTATGGGGCTGATCTGTATGGCGGCAGGAACTGTGGTGACTGCAGTTGTCTGTATAACTTTAAAGCGTCTTAAATTAAAACGAAACTAAATGTATCAACTGCGGCAAGGATAACCGGAATGGAGGCATTGCACCGGTTAAGATCGATCGAAAGAATGATAGATTGACATATGATTTCCTCCTCTGATATGATAATGGCGAAGGAGGTGACGTTATGCTATCACAGCAAAGGCTTTATCATATCATGAGTATCGTAAAAGAACAGTCTTTTGTAACCATAAAGGAACTGATGGAACAGTTAAATGTGTCAAAATCCACGGTAACCCGGGATTTGATTGAACTGGAGGAACAGGGGCTTGTCAGCAGGGAGCGGGGTGGAGCTATGTGCAGAGAGGTTTCTTCTACACTGACGGTATTCAACGAAGTTCCTACCGTAAATAAGGAGAGTCTGTGTGCGGAGGCAAAGGAGATTGTCTGCCAGCGGGCTGTCACGAATGTCAAGGACGGGGACTGCGTTTATGTGGACTCCGGCACTACCCCTGTATACCTGCTTCCGCAGCTGCTGGCGCACCATGTCAAGATTGTAACACCAAGTATTTACTTAATCAAAAAGATTCCCATTACGTACAAAGGGGATATCTATCTGCTGGGTGGCCGTTTTTCACCAGATTATGATCTGAGTACAGGATCCATGGCTGTGGATATGATTCGGAATTTTAATTTTGACCATGCTTTTTTCAGCACCAATGGGGTTAATATGGAAAGCGGTGAGGTTTACATTTTCGATATGGAGATTGGAACGATGAAAAAGGAGATCATGAAGAAGAGCCAGAACAACCATCTCCTGATCGATGACTCCAAGTATCATATTAAGGCAATGTTCTCATGGGCAAGTCTGGAGGATTTTACAAACGTGTATGTCAATCGTCTCCCTGACACAGGTGAGGCACCGGATAATTTTACCGTTTGTCTCAGTTAGAATACATTGGAAAAAAGGGGACGCAGTAAGCGCCCTCTTTTTTTCACTAAAAGTGCAGGACCGGAACAGGACTGCAGTACGGGGCAGTAAGAAAAAAGCTAAGGAACATAAGTGAATTTTAAGTAATATTCGATAGAGGAGGAGACTCTGCAATGAAAAAGAAAATTAACATTGACGGCGCTCAGAACGTAGAGGTGTCAATCCCAATTCCCTGTGAAAAAACACCTTGGGAGCAGTTGTCTATTATGGAAGCATATACAGAGGCGCATAGGAACAGTGAGGGTCTTAATAAGGCGAGAAGAGAGATTAATTGCCTGAAAACAATATACCCGGTTCTGTTCCGTTCGATTGAAAGTGATGATCTGCTGGCAGGCAGATTAGATTTTTTACCCATTGGCTTTGGCAGTGTAACAAGTATCGGTGGCGTAGGCCATTACTGCGTATTCCATAAGCTGAGGGCATTTAAAGAAACGCTGTCGACTGAAGAGGAAAAAACAAGAGTTGATACGCTTTATGATTACTGGCAGGATCATGATACAAAAGCAATTTACTGTCAGGAGGTATTGACAGAGGACACCGTCGGAAGGTTTATTGATTGCTCCTATCCTTTGATGGCAACAGCCAGGTTGTCTGGAATGATGTTGAATTATAAAAAGCTGATGGAATATGGAGTGGAAGGCTTAAAAGAACTGATCAGCTCAAAAGAACAGAATGAATTCCTAAAATGCAGTTATGAAAGCCTTTGTCTTTTGCAGGAGGTAATGGAACGTCAGATGGAACTGGTGAGAGAAGCAAGAAACGGTGCGGACCAGTCCCGTATGAAAGATTTGGAACTAATGGAACATGACCTGCGGTATATTAAGAAGAATAAACCACACACGTTCCACCAGGCTTTGCAGTTGTTTTGGATTTACGCCCTTTGTGCCGGAGTAATTAACTATGGGCGGCTGGATGACGTGTTAGGACCGTTTTTACAACATGATCTGGATCATGGCGTTATTGACGAAGAAGAGTCTTACCGGTATCTGAAATCCTTGTGGAAGATGATTGAGAACAGGCGTACCACGGTTAACGGACGTATTATTGTAGGCGGTGCAGGACGGGAACATCCGAAAGAAGCAGATACATTTGCCCGTATCTGTATGAGGGTGTGCAAGGACACTCGTTATGTGGAGCCCCAGTTTACCCTGCGCTTTAGTAAGGATACCCCAGAGTACATGATGGATATGGCCTATGATTGTATCGGAAGCGGTGCTACTTATCCGACTTTATACAATGATGATGTGAATGTCCCGGCAGTTATGTATTCCATGCGTGTGAAACGGGAGATCGCTGAACAGTACGTACCATTTGGATGCGGTGAATTTGTCATACAGGGTAAGAGTGTAGGTACACCGAATATTTTATTAAACCTGTTAAAAATCTTAAATATCACCGTAAACGGCGGAACAGACCCTATGGATGGGAAACGAAAAAGCGGGCCTGTGGATATTCCGGAATGCTCCCAGTTCAAGACCTTTGAGGAACTGTTTGAGAAATATAAGGAATTGTTGAATTATTACTTTGATTTAAGCATACAGGCTCAATACCGTTCTTATGAGATCATGAATGAAGAGGTTTCCTTTCTGTTTACTTCTGTTTTGATGGATGATTGTATTAATAGAGGAAAGGCAGTGCTGGACGGTGGAGTGGAAATCCTTGGCGGAACGAATGAAACATATGGAAATATCAATTCCAGCGATTCACTCTGGGCGATTAAAAAGCTGGTATATACAGATAAAAAATATAGTCTCAGTGAATTGCACCAGGCACAGCTTGCCAATTTTGAAGGATACGAAAAGATACGAAAAGATTTAATGGATCAGGATAAATACGGCAATGACAAAACGGAATGCGATAATCTGGCAAATGATTTATTTGAATTTGTAGCCAAAGGGATCCGCCAGAAGGGGATTGACTATGGCATGGGGTATTTTCTGATTGTTATATCTAATAACCAGACAAATACAGATTGGGGCCATGGGACATTTGCCAGCCTGGATGGAAGGAAAACAGGTGTTTATTTGAATCCGGCTAATAATCCCCAGGGTGGAGCGGCAAAAAACGGACCTACCGCCTGCTTGAATTCCCTGGTTAAGTTCCAGGCAAAATATCATGGGGGAAGCGTGCAGAATATCAAATTTACGCCCCGTATGTTTAATAAAGACAGAAGAAAAGTTAAGATGTTATTTGATACATATTTTAAGAAAGGAGGCTGCCAGCTCATGGTAACGGTTGTGGATTATGGTGTTCTTGAGGATGCACAAAAGAATCCGGAGAATTACCCGGATTTAATTGTACGAGTGGCCGGTTACAGTGCGGTCTTTGTCAATCTGACAAAGGATATCCAGGAGGAATTGCTGAGCAGGGCATTGTATGATTAGAGTGACCAATATTGAGCGCTTTGCGACCCATGACGGGCCTGGAATCCGCACCACCGTTTTCTTAAAAGGATGCTCCATGTACTGTCCATGGTGCGCCAATCCAGAGACACAGACATCTTATCCGGAACTGTTATACAACGAGTCGAAGTGTATCGGGTGCCGCTCATGCGAAAAGGGATGCCAGGCTAAGGCAATTACCTTTGATGACAACAGAAAATTCAATTATAACAGGACCCTATGTACCGATTGCCTGGCTTGTGAGAAAAACTGTATGCAGGATGCACTTGAATTTCATGGAAAAGATATGGAACTGGATTCTGTCATGGAAGAAGTAATGAAGGATAAGGACTACTATGATAATTCCGACGGCGGGGGTATCACGGTCAGCGGAGGGGAGCCCTTTGTACAGCTGGAGGGGCTGATTGCCATCCTCAAAGCAAGTAAGGAAAGGGGCTTGAATACGGCGGTAGAAACTACAGGGAATTATTCTTTAAAAGCCCTTAAGGCTGCTGAACCCTATATCGACCATTTTCTCTATGATTTTAAACATCTGGATGACGAAGTGCTTAAAAGGGTTACAGGAGGAAATGGGAGCCGGATTAAAGAAAACCTGATATATCTGGTGGAGATGTGTCCGGAAAAGTTAACGGTGCGCATGCCGATTATTCCTGGGTTCAACTATGATACCGAATTAATAAAAAAGACTTTGCGGTACTTGCAGCAGCTGGGAGTAAAAAACGTAAACCTTCTTCCTTATCATACACTGGGAAAAGTGAAATACGAGAAATTGGGAAGAGTTTATCAGATGACGGATAAAATGCTTCATGAAGAAGACTTAGAAGAATATCACCAATATGCGTTGAAGATTGGGCTGGAATCCAGAATCGGAGGATAGTAGCTCAGGCCAAACAATGCCATACAAAGTCATACCGTGGATAACTACGGTAATTTATGACATAAAGTTATGAACACGTAGGTGCGGCATATAATAGAATTAATAAGATCAGCGAGGTAAGCCATGATCATACATGTTGTCCAACCCGGAGATACCATATATTCAATATCAGAGCATTATAACATCCCTGCTGACAGATTAATATTGGAAAATGGATTAACAAACCCTGGCAACCTGGCAATAGGCCAAACGATTGTGATTGTTCAGCCTGAAACACTTTATACGGTCAAAGTCGGTGATACCTTTGAGAGTATTGCAAAGCAGCATGGTACTACGACAATGGAGTTATTAAGAAATAATCCATATCTTTCCGATAGAGAATTTTTGTACGACGGCGAAACGATAGTTATAAGTTATCAGACGAATAAAACAAGAACAATTACAACGATTGGTTATGCCTTTTCGTATATAGATAGACCTGTTTTAATAAAAACACTTCCTTTTTTAACTTATCTGTCTATATTCAATTATAGGCTTACAAATGAAGGAGAAATTATCTACAGAGCCGATGATACGGAACTTGTCAATCTGGCAAAAACTTATGGTGTTGCATCCCTCATGTTTGTTTCCACTTTATCGGAAGATGGATTAGTCGCCCCGGAAGTGGCCAATAATATTTTAAATAATCCTTCTGTGCAGGATCGTGTTATTGATAACGCTCTTAACATAATGAATGAGAAAGGGTTTTGTGGTATTAATATATATGCTGAAAACATCACTTATGAGAACTTAAATAGCTTTGCAGAATATTTGAGAAGAGCATCTGAGAAATTTCATTCGGAGGGTTATAAGATACTGATTACTGTTACGCCTATTGCGAATATTGAGGCTCCAAATGTCAGTTTTGAGAAAATAGATTATGGAAAATTAACGGAATCTGTAGATGGAATTATATTCTCATCCTATGACTGGGCATTGTCATATAGCTATCCGAACTCAATTTTCCCGGTTAACGTTTTAAGAGAATTGTTAGATTATGCAGTCAGAATTATTCCCTCTGAAAAAATTCTATTCGGAATCACCACACTGGGTTATGATTGGGTACTTCCTTATGTTCCTGGCGTCACAGAAGCCGCTGCAATAAGTTATAATCGTGCGGTAGAAATTGCAGCGGATAATGGTATAACAATACAATTTAATGAAGAAGCACAGTCACCTTACTTCTTCTATACGGAAAGCAATGAAATCCTGCATTTAGTATGGTTTAAAGATGCAAGAAGTTTTGACACGAGAGCCGGCTTGGTAGAAGAGTATGATCTCCAGGGTTTATCTATATGGACGATTATGAGATTCTGTACCCAAATGTGGTTTATTATTAATACTCAATATTACATAAAGAGGCTTACGGAAATTAACTGTCAAACGAATATTTTTGCTTGGTAATATTTGATACCCCAGATCAATACGGTTAAGAAAAGACGATAGAATTATTCTCTATCGTCTCTTTTGTGAGCGTCAAATGAACCAGCCAATGTTATTTTTCCGCATTCAATCCTGCAAACGTATAAGAAATCAATTGTTCTACAAAAGCTGAATTTATATATGGCTGCTTTATTTGGAAGCTTCAGTTTATTTTGGACAGTTGTACCGCTGTATTTGTCCCAGCACTTTCACCTGACACAAAAAGAAATCACATTATTTGGTTTCGCAGGAGTGGCCGGTGCGGTTGGGTCTGCTTTGGGAGGCTGGTCTTATGCTCATGGAAATTGGGCTGCAGCATCAATGTTCGGGTTTAGCCTGCCGGTGGTTGCGTTTGTTTATTTTCTGACGGAAGAAAACAGTCCTGCTTTCCGGGAAGATTAAGGGTTACGGTGGTGCCTCTTCCATAATCGCTTTCAATGGAAAGGGTACCACCATGAAGGGTCATGATCTTTCGGGAGATGGCAAGTCCCAGACCTTCTCCCATGGATTTTTTATCCGCTTTATAAAAGGATTGGGTGAGATATTTTAAATGCTCTGCTTTTACTCCGATCCCCGTATCCCGTATGACCAGGCGGACACAGTGATCCTCAATTGTCTGGGTGATAACGATGTCGCTGCTTTTTGGCGAAAATTTTATGGCATTGTCCAGCACGTTTAATACCACCTGCTTTAACTTATCCCAGTCGGCTTCTATGACAACTGGAGTAGTTTCCGTGATCAGATGGATATTCTTTTTTTCTGCCTTTTTTAAAAGTTCAAAGGTCACTTTTTCTATCAGCTCATCAAATGGAACAAAAGAGAGGGATAAACTCATCCGGTCAGACTGGTATCTTGAAAAATCAAGCAGGCTTTCCACCAGGCTGATCAACCGTTCGGTTTCTTCGTCTATGATCTTCAGGCCGAACTTCATTTCGTCCTCCGTAAGGCCTTCAGGGTCTCTCATGGTTTCCACCCAGCCCTTGATTCCGGTGAGCGGGGTCCGTAGCTCATGGGATATGGAAGAGATGAAATCATTTTTCATGTGGTCTGCCTTTGTGATCTCATCTGCCATATAATTAAGCATATCTACCAGTTCCCCTGCTTCATAGGGGTAGGATTTTTCGATTTTTTCTTTATAATTTCCCTCAGCCATTCGTTTTGTCAGCATGATAATGCTCTTTAAGGGTTTTACTATGGAATTGCCTAAGTGAAAACTGACCAGGAATACGAGAAATGCAACCAGCATGCACACGACTAATCCCCAGGACAAAAGCTTATAGATTCTGGCATCCGTATCAGTCAGGGATACTTCGTATTTTAAAACACCTGCAATCTGTCCTTCATATAGAAGAGGCGTATAGACAGCCATGATTTTTTCGCCGCCATTTTCTGGTTTTTCTATGTGATAAACCGTATGGAACCGAAGAACATCAGGGTCAATGGATTCGTTTTTTTCTGCCAGATATCCGGTGGAGGACTGGATCATCTGTCCGTTTCGTGTCAGCAGAGAAAGGGCTGCATCATCCATTTTATAGGCTTTGATAATGGCGTCGCTTTCTTCTGCCAGCAGCAAACGGGTAAAGTCCCCCTGCTGTGTCCAAACAGGTAAAACAGCTTCTGAATGATTTTTTACAGTATCGGAGAGTTCCTGATAAAAGTACCGTTTCATCCCAATGCCAAAAAAGACCATGACAAGAGTCAGGGTTAGAACGATCAAAAACATAAAATAAAGTACAACCTTCCGCTTCATGGATTTACTCCTTCCATAAATATCCATAACCCCATTCCGTACATAAGTACTTAGGGGAAGAAGGATCCGGTTCTATTTTTCGGCGGATCCGGCGGATGTTTACATCCACCACCTTTGGATCGCCGGAATAATGGGTTCCCCAGACTTCATCAAGGATCTGATCTCTTGTAAATTCCTGATTTTTATTGTTCATAAAAAATTGAAGCAGACAGCTTTCCGTAGGAGTGATCCTGATCTCAAGACCGGAACAGGATAATTTGTTACGTATGCTGTCAAGAGAAAAGGGCCCTGATCGGAGGATTGTGGGTGCAGCACTTACCGTCTTATAATCCAGGCGGCGTAGCAGGGATAAGATTCTGGCTTCCAGTTCCTTCATATGAAACGGTTTTGTCAGATAATCATCGGCACCGAGGATAAGGCCTTTGACCTTATCCTCATCCTGAGACCGTGCGGTCAGCATGATGATGCCTGCCGCAGGATCAAGGATTCTTATTTCTTCACAAACGGTAAATCCGTCTATGCCGGGAAGCATAAGATCCAGGATCACAACATCGATCTTCTGGCTCTTAAAAAGCATAAGTGCTTTTTCACCGGTTTCTGCTTCCAGGACATGATATTCTTTTTTCTTTAAGTTCAGGCAGACAAAACTACGGATTGAAAGTTCGTCTTCCACTACCAAAATTGTTTTCATGTGCGTGTTACCTCAGTTTATTTCTTCTTCCATCAGGTGGAAGGCACTTGCCGGAATTTTTGTCTCTTCCTTCCATTCCGAGTAAAAAACTATGTCTTTTGCGGTCCCAAGAAGAGTGCTGTTAGCAGGAACGACATTCTTCGGCGCCCATTTCACTTCGAATAAAACATTATCTCCTTGGGTAGAAATCAGGTGGATTCCATTTTCCAGCCGTTTGATGGTTACTTTTTCATGAAGCTCTGTGGGTATGGTGACATAAAAGTGGCGGCCGCTGTCAGAATAACGTTCCTCTACTGTCTGAAAGGAGCCATCGGAACAATAATCCTTATAAGTGTAAAGGAAAGGGATATCTGCCATGGCAGCGTCTTCATAACCTTTTGGAATGTACATTCCTCCAACCTCTACGATTCCATCTCCATTGATATCCCTGCTGTAGAGCGGATAGGGCTTCATAAGGATGCTGTCAGAAGGATCGCCTGCCTTTTTTAAATTGCCGTTTTCATAAACTATGATCTTTGTCAGCATGGAATGTGCGCCTATCCCGCTGTCTGCAAACAATGCTTTCTTTCCATCGGCCAATGCTCCTAAGGCAACATGCTCTAACGTTCCTTCCGGATCCAGTTCGATCTCAGAGATAGGCTTTAACATTCCTTCCGCATAGGAATAGAGTCCGGCGGTCCGCATTTCGTTTTCTTTTTTCGATAGTATCATAAGATCAGGTATCTGGTCATCATTAAAATCAGAGATCTGAAGTGTATCGTAAGAAAGATCCGCTTTCTGTTCCAGAGCGCCGTTTTGCAGTTCGTAAATATAAAGCCGGTTGTCATGGCCGGAATCGGACAATCCGCCGCCTAAGGCGACTTCCTGCGTCCCGTTGCCGTCTAAGTCAGCAAGGTCAAATGTATCAACGTCAATAAATCCAGTTTCCATATCCGCCTTTTTCTGCCAGGCGCCGTTTTCTTTTACAAGAAACATCAAATGGACCTGACGGTTGTCCTTAGGGTCCCTGTATAAGAGAAAGGCTTCCTGATTCCCATCCTTATTTAGGTCTTCCATGTAAATGCTCTGTTTTTTCTCCGCTTTTTTTGGCGTCATTAGTTCTGCTCCTGGAGGAAGAAATTCTCCTAATGCTGCCACATCATCAACCGGCTTTGTCAAGGTGTTGTCTTGTATGGGGGCTTTCTGACAACCGGCTAACAGGACCGTGCCAGCCATTAGGATTGATATCATTGCAGTATATTTTTTGTTCATTTTTTGTGCTCCTTTTTCTTTCAATTATGTATTCCTGGCTGATATCCCTGATAGGGTTCCACAATTTGCTGATGCGAATACTACTGTAGTATACCTGATTTTTTCCTTGAATGGGTTACAAAAAAGTTACAGTATTGTATGGGAAGAGATTAAACTTTTAAGTTATTGCGCAAATGCGTGGAAAATGTATATTTAAGATCCATGGGAAAAGAATAGATACTGACATAGAAAGGGAGCATGGATGAATGTTGTATAAAACCAAGGATAGAATTACTAAAAAAATGAGAGATACGATATTTTATTTGGGGTATTAGTTGTAAAAAACACAGCACAAGGATGACCTTTACATTAAAATTACAATCCTATATTATAAAATTAACTAGTGGTTATTAAAAGAATGGAGTTAAGCCATGTTTCAAATCGGAAAGCGCGAAATCGAACTTCTTTATTTGGTAAATTCATCGAAAGATGGGTTTAATTACAGAGAGTTAATTGAGAGATTTGGATATACGGAACGTTCTTTTAAATATGCTGTCGACTTAATCAATAGTTTTCTGAAAGAAAACTCCCAACAGGCCTGTTTCGTACTAGATAACAAAAGATGCTATCTAAAAAATGCCCCTTTATCCATGAAGTTCACGATGGATCATATCACAAAAGAACTGTATTACCTTTCGAAGGAAGACCGCTGTGAGACCATTATTTTTCGGTATCTGGCTGATTTGCACTATACAATTGATGAAATTACAGACTATCTGGATGTGAGTAAGTCTACGGTTAAGAAATCCCTTGCAGTTGTTAAGGAAAAATGCGGGGAATATGGTCTGGAATTAGTAAACCATAAGAGAATGGGGATTGAGTTAAATGGAAGTGAAACAGTAATCCGTTCCGCACTTGTAGATGTGCTTTACAAATACTGCGGTCTTTCCAGCCAGGACAGTAAACACAAGAAGCTTTCTCTCCGTAACTGCAATCCTTTTTTAAGAGAATGGATCGGAGAGGTTTTTAACCAGTTTCAATCAGAACAGAAGGCAGAGGCTTTATTTTCCTCCATATGGGAATATCTGCCGGTGATTCAAAATGATGAAATCTATATACTGGCTATGCTGAATCTGATTCTGGTATTTTACAGAACGGGAAGCGGGTATTACGTTTCAGCAGATGCAAAGGAATACGTTGGACTGGAAGGGAGAAAACTGGCAGAAGTCATCAGCAGTTCCTGTGAGAAACATTTAAAGATCAAACTGCCTTGTGAAGAATTCTTTAAATTTGTCATTGTTTTGAACAAAGGTTATTCCATAGAAAGCAATGAAAAAGACCAATATCTGTTAATTGGAAGTATGATCTGGATCCATCGTCTGGTTTCTGATCTGCTGCAGAAATATACCAATCAGTCTTTTCAGTCATTAACAAATGAATACAGCTTAAACGAAGCATTGGACATGCTCTACAACCATTTTTACGCAGCGGTGGAGAGAGTAAGGAGAAACATTTATATTCAGAATCCAATTCTTCAGGACATAAAAGAAGAATACGGGGAGGCATTTCATGATGTTGAGAGCAGTTTAGAAGGGCTTGAAAATTATCTGGAAAAGAAATTTTCGCAAGATGATATCGGATATTTCACTTTGCTGATTGAGAATATCATTTCCCAGGTCCGCAAACAGAAGAAGCGGGTCCGCAGGATTGTTCTTATCTGTGGATTGGGCTTTGGAACCGCCCAAATGGTGAAGAATAAAATTATGCAGAAGTTTGATGTGGTGATCGAAGATGTAATTCCTTATTATAGGCTGGATACTTATTCGGATAATAAGAATATCGATTTATTCGTATCAACAGTCCCTGTAAAAATAAATACAGTCAGCAATGTTGTTGAAGTGAATCCGCTGCTTACAGAGCAGGATGCAGAAGCTTTGATAAAAGCAGGAATGGTCCGTGCAGGCAATGATTTATCCACGCTGATGCAGTTAATAGAACAGAATGCAGTGATAACCAATCGTTCCCGTTTAGAAAAAGAATTAAAGGAATTAAATGGTATCAGAGATTTGAAACATTCTAAATATGATATTTTGTTAAAGTATCTGCCAGAATGCAGGATCCTTGTCAATCAAACTTATAAAAACTGGCAGGAAGCCATTGATGCGGCAGGCGGTCTTCTGGTAAAGACGGATTGTGTCTTGCAGTCCTATGTGGAAGATATGATCAAAAATATCAAAGAGTTCGGCTCTTATATCACCATTGGCAATGGAATTGCCCTGCCTCACGCCAGAAATAAGAATAATGTGAAGAAGACCGCATTCAGCCTGATTACATTAAAAAAGCCTGTAGTATTTGATAATGGGAAAGAGATTGATACGGTTATCAGCTTCTGTAATGTTGCAGGCAATGATTATACAGCAGCACTGACGGCTCTCATGGAATTAAGTGAGAACCAGTCTTTCCTGGACTATAAGAAAAAGGTGGAAACACCAAGCCAGCTATTGGACTATATTAAAAAATTAAAGTAGGTGAATGAAATGAGTATTATCAATGAAAAATGTATCGCATTAAGGCTTGATGCCTCTGACGCACAGGAGGGGATTGTAAAAGCCGGACAGGTGCTTCTTCAAGAGGGGTATATCAGGCAGGAGTATATTGACGCAATGCTGAAAAACTTCGAAAAGAACGGTCCTTATTTTGCCATTGCACCCGGTTTTGCAATGCCTCATGCAAGGCCGGAGGAGGGGGTCATTCAATCAGGAATATCCTTAATCACCCTTGAAACCCCGGTTTCTTTCGGAAGCAGCAATGATCCGGTGAAGCTGATTATGGCACTTGCAACCAGCAGCGATAATGAACATCTTGAGTTTATGACGAAAATAGCCGGACTTTTAGGGAGGGAACATGTGATAGAAAAGTTGTATCAGTGCGTGACAGCTGATGAAGTCATGTCAATCATAAACAATGATTAAGCAAAGGAGACGAAAATGATGAAAGTATTAGCAGTTTGTGGATTGGGTATGGGATCATCCCTCATTCTTCGGATGAATATTGAGGATGTGTTTAAGGCAGAGGGAGTGAAAGCGGAGGTGGAACACAGCGATGCTTCTGCAGCAAGCGGTGAAGCGTGTGATTTCATTGTTACAACAAAAGAAATAGCACAGTCCCTTCAAAACCCGAGGGGAAAAGTAATTATTCTTGATAATTTTATAGACAAAGAAGAAATTAAACGAGTTTTAAAGGAGAACCATGTTTTCTAATTACAATCGGAGGAGGTTTAGGTATGGCAGTAGTAAATTGGATTGCAACTAATATTTTTGGGAATGCCGGCTTTTTATTAGGAATTATCGTTATGTTGGGGTTAATTCTCCAAAAGAAGTCATTCAGCCAGACGGTTCAGGGAACGATTAAAGCGATTATCGGTTTCCAGATTATTGGAATTGGTTCAGGAATTGTAGTTTCCTCTTTGAACGTTTTCCAGCCCATGTGGGCTGAGGTGTTTGGACTGGAAGCACAGAGTCTTGGCAAGTATATGGGACAGAATGATTTTGTTCAACGATTCGGAACCGTTGTTACCCTTTCTATGACATTCGGATTTCTGATCAATGTGCTTCTGGCACGTATTACAAAATTTAAATATATCTATTTAACCGGTCACATGATGTTCTGGACTTCTCTTATTTTTGCAGGAATCATTTTTGATCAGAATATCAATGCAAATACATTTGCAGTAACTGTATTTTTATCAATTGTATTGGGCGTTTACTGGACATTACAGCCTGCTTTGACACAGCCTTTCTTAAGAAAAATCACGGGAAATGACAGTGTGGCACTGGGACATACATCAGCTTCAGTTGCATTTTTAGGTGCAGTGGCGGGCAAATTTGTAGGAAATAAGGACAAGAGCACAGAAGACCTGGTTATCTCTGATAAATGGGGCTTTTTAAGGGATTCCAATATTGTTACCGGAATTACGATGGCAGTTTTGTTCATCATTGGTACCATCCTTCTAATGATCAAAAATACAGAGGGTGCCAGAGAAATTCTTGTAACCTCAGGAGATACAAGCTTTATCATATACTCCATATTGACCAGTTTACAATTTGCAGGCGGTATTGCGGTGGTACTTTTCGGAGTCCGCATGTTTATTGGTGAAATGGTACCTGCATTTAAGGGAATTGCTACGAAAATCGTTCCAGGTGCTATACCTGCCCTTGATGCACCCATTGTTTATCCCTATGCGCCCAATGCGGTTATAATCGGATTCCTTGGAGCATTTGTGGCAAGCTTAATCTGGCTTGTAGTTTTAGGAAATACCGTGGGCTATGTGTTTGTTCCCACGATGATTGCTATATTCTTCCATGCCGGAACAGCAGGAGTTTTTGGCAATAAAACAGGAGGGATCAGAGGAGCGATGTTTGCAGGTGTTATTACGGCAACAGTCATTGCAATCGGCCAGTATGTTATGGTTACGTTCCTGGCACCAACGACTGTTCCTGATGTAGTTATGTGGGCTGCTGATTCCGATATGTTTATCATTGGGCCGATTATCCGGTTCATCGCCGGCTTCTTATTCTAAAAAAATATGATTTTTACCTGCATAGCCGGAGTTTTTTTAAAAACTTACGGCTATGCTTTCCCGTAGATTTCATGGACAGACAGGAGGAATTATCATGAGTTTTGTCAGAACGATTTTCGGTGATATTTCACCGGAGGAAATGGGAATTACCTATTCCCATGAACATTTGTTATGCGTACCGCCTTATTGGAAGGAGAGAAATGCAGATGACCTGCTTCTTGATGATCCTGAAAAAACAAAAGGAGATATGCAGGATTTCAAAGATTTGGGCGGCCGTACCATTGTGGATGCCACTGCCATTGACTATGGAAGAAGTGTTTCCGGAGTTGCAGAACTGGCGAAGGAGCTGGATATTCAGATCATTGCAACAGCAGGATTTAACAAGTCCTTTTTGTGGGATGCAAAGCTGCCGGAGCATTTAATTCCGATTGTAGGAAATTATCATACTTATCAGGAGTGGATGGAGCAGGCAACCGTTGACCAGCTGACGGATCACGTAATCCGTGAAGTAGAAGTAGGGCTGGAAGGAACCCCTTATAAAGCAGGGCAGGTAAAAACCGGAACAGGCTATAACAGCATAAATCCCTTAGAGATCAAAACCATTGTTGCGATCGCAGCAGCCCATCATGAGACGAAGGCCCCTGTTCATCTTCATACAGAGGCAGGAACCATGGCGCTGGAGCAGATTGAGATTCTGGAGAGGGAAAAGGTGGACATCAGCCGTGTTTCCTTTGGACATATGGACCGGAACCTGGATTTATATTATTATGAGAAGATTTTATCCCACGGAGGGTTTTTAAGCTTTGACGGACTTGGAAAAATAAAATATGCACCGGAGTCTGCAAGGATTCATGTGATTTTGGAGCTGTGTAAAAGAGGATATGAAGATCATCTTTTGATCAGCCATGATCTTGCCAGAAAATCCTATTACAGGAATTACAGCTACGGAATCGGTTTAAAATTTATATTAGACAAGTGGATTCCCAGATTCATAGAGGAAGCAGATGCAGCAGGCTTAGATGGAAGGACTCTGGCAGATAAATTCCTGAAAGACAACCCCAAACGCTGCTTTTCCTTTCGATAGGAGGGGAGAAAATGAGCAATAACATGAATGAACTGGATGGAATATCAATCAGAGATTTAATTCCCACCCATGAGATCGCGCTTCTCCCCATAGGAGCTGTGGAAGTCCATGGGCCCCACCTGCCCATAGGAACAGATTCCTTTCTTGCTGAAAAGCTGTGTGAAAAGCTTTCTGAGAGGGTTCCTTCCCTGATTCTTCCTGTGATTCATTACACCCAGGTCTGGAGTCTGGGAGAAATGAAAGGATCCGTCAGTATCAGCAATGAGCTGTTAACACAGCTGCTCTTTGAAATCCTGTTGGAAACAGAGCGGAATGGATTCCGTATGGCTGTTATGATCAATACCCATCTTGGAAATAACGGTGCCGTAAAAGAGGCGGCCAGGAAGGCTCTGAAAGAAAGACCGGACTTTAAGATCCTGTATTTTACCTATCCCGGTGCAGGAGAAATTCTGGGAGAAGTGATGGGAGCAGGCAATTTTCACGGCGGATTTTTTCATGCAGATGAAATTGAAACTTCTTATATGCTGTATCTGTGCAAGGAGTATGTGGACATATCAAAAGCTGTCAATGAAGCCCCGCTGGTACCTGAGCTCATAGACGTAACGCCCATCCGGTGGAGTGAATTTACTGAGACCGCGGTAATGGGGAATGCAAAAGATGCAACAGAGGAGAAAGGCCGTAAAGTCATCGAATATGTTTTGGACCGAATGGTTTCCCTCATCGAAAAAGCAAAGGAGAGGTGATTCATGAACGGCATTAAGACTTATTTTAAAAATATTGAACGGATTCTGGATTCCGTACAGGAAAGCCAGGGAGAGGCTATGGAAGCTGCTGCAAAGTGCCTTGCAGATGCAATCGGGCAAAAGCGCTCCATCTATGTGTTCGGCTGCTCCCATGGAGCTATTTTATCAGAGGAAATGTTTTACCGTGCCGGCGGCCTGGCAGTCATCAATCCTCTGTTTAATCCTTCTCTTATGCTCAATGTCCGGCCGGTTACTCTGACAAGCAGATTTGAAAGGCTGGAAGGCCAGTCAAAGGCTCTTCTTGAAGAGTCCAGTGCAAAACATGGGGAGGTGATTCTCATTCATTCTGTTTCCGGAAGGAATGCAGGAATTGTGGAAATGGCTCTGGAAGCCAAAGCCATGAATATGATTGTTATTGGAATTACCAATATGGCTTATTCTGAGAAGAATACTTCCCGCCACAGCAGCGGAAAAAGACTTTTTGAGCTGTGTGACATCTGCATAGACAATGGGGGGGAGTTTGGGGACGGCTGTGTTGAGATCAAAGGGATCCACGAAAAGGCAGGAGCCACATCCACGGTGATCGGAGCCTCCATTGTCAATGGTATTTCCGTCAGGGCTGCTGAAATTCTGGCTGAAAGAGGAATTCAGCCGCCTGTCCTTCACAGTGCGAATGCGGATGGAGGAGATGAGATCAACAAGAAGATTTTTGAAGAATACAAAGACTGTATTCACTATTTATAAAGGGAGTAATTAAGATAGAATGAACTGCTGCAGGTTGATTTGTTTATGCCTGCAGCGGTTTTTTATTGGGGGAATAGAAAGAAAAACGATTATTTGACGTTTGTTAAAAAAACATGATATAATATGAAAAGCTGACAGAAACTATATCTGATGCATATTATAGAGCGGCGAGGATGACGGAATGAATCAGAACCGGGGAATTAACCAGGATGTGACACAGGAGATGAATCGGTCTCTCCTTTTGAAAAGTTTAAGAAGAGAAGGCGTATGCTCCAGAGCACATCTTGCAGCACTTACGGGGCTTAAACAGGCGACTGTGACCAATATCATGAAGGATTTTCTAAACTGGGGAATCGTAAAGGAGGTTGGTTTCTTAAATGGCAGCAAAGGACGCCGGTCGATTGGAGTCTCCATCAATCCTGACGGCTACCGTGTCATTGGCGTGCGTCTTGCAAGAAAGCATTACAGCGTGGGACTATTTGATTTGACCGGTAAGCAGCTTGTAAAAGAACGCGTGGATTTTGAGCCGGAAAAGCAGCCCGGTGCGGAAGAAATCCTAAATCAGATTGTTGGGCGGATGCGCCTGATGATTCAGCAGTATGGAACGGACTCTGTGCTGACCGCAGGGCTTGCAGTGCCGGGACCGTTTATTGCGAAAAAAAGCCGTATTGCGTTGATAACGGGTGCAGATATTTGGAAAGATATTGATTTGAAAGCATTTTTTGATAAGGAGATTGATATCCCGGTGTTCTTAGAACACAACGCAAATGCCGGAGCCTATGCCCATATGTGGGATTTAAAGGATGCCTATCATGATGACATTCTTGTTTACATTGCTGCCGGTCAGGGGATTGGCGCGGGAATCGTGATGAATGGCAGAATCTACGAAGGTGCGCTTGGGACGGCAGGTGAGATTGGGCATATGACGATAGACAGAAACGGGAAACCGTGTGCCTGCGGAAACAGAGGCTGTCTGGAACGCTATGCCTCCTCCCTGGAACTTGTAAAAGCAGTATATGGGGAGCGTGCCGGCATGGAAGGCTGTAATTTTGAAGATTTAGAGCAGCGAATCAGAAACGGTGATACAACCGATACAGAGCATTACCGCAGAGCATGTGAGAGCCTTGGCGTCGGAATCATAAACATTATCAATGTGATTAACCCGGACCGGATTATTATCGGTGATGATATGGCACGTCCGAATCCGGAATTAATGGAGCAGACTGTGCGGGAGACGGTGCAAAAGGGAATTTTGCCGGATGTCTGGGACGAGCTTACACTTTCCATCAGTGCATACCAGGGGGACCCCATCTTAACCGGTGCGGCAATCGTGGCGATTGACAGGGTCTTTGACAGTCCGGGACAGTTTATATAGAACTGAATATTAATTATGCTGAAGCAGCATTAAGGTCATGGAACGTTTGCGCGAAAGATGACTTTGGTGCTGTTTTTTGTTTGCCGATTCAGACAGAAAATATATAAAAAAGCAAATAACCTATTGACATTTTTTCAAAAGATGTTATTGTTTAATAGGATATATTGATTAAATGAATTAATACATAAAATGAAAATAATATTAAGACCAATGAAAGGGGAAAGAAAATGAAATTTTTTGTTGACACAGCGAAGGTAGAGGATATCAAAAAAGCAAATGATATGGGGATTATCTGCGGGGTAACGACGAACCCGTCACTGATTGCAAAGGAAGGCAGAGACTTTGTGGAGGTTATCCGGGAGATCACTTCGATTGTAGACGGACCAATCAGCGGAGAAGTAAAAGCTACGACGACAGATGCCAAAGGAATGATCGAAGAGGGGCGTGAAATTGCAGCAATCCATCCGAACATGGTTGTTAAAATTCCTATGACTGTCGAAGGCTTAAAAGCGGTAAAGGTTTTGACGGCAGAGGGGATCAAAACCAATGTAACTCTGGTTTTCAGTGCCAACCAGGCTCTTTTGGCAGCTCGCGCGGGTGCTACTTATGTATCACCATTTCTGGGACGTCTTGATGACATCTCTCAGCCAGGAATGGACTTAATCAGGATGATAGCTGATATATTTAGTATCTCAGGGATTGAAACTGAGATCATTGCCGCCAGTGTGAGGAATCCGATTCATGTGATTGACTGTGCACTCGCAGGGGCGGATATCGCCACGGTTCCATACGGTGTATTGGAGCAGATGACAAAACATCCGCTGACTGATCAGGGAATTGAAAAATTCCAGGCGGATTATCGTGCTGTCTTTGGAGAGTAAGCTGGGAGGAGAGAGAAGATGGGGAATTATCTGGAATTGGAAAAAACGGCAAATGAAATCCGCAAAGGGATTGTGACGGCAGTACATAGTGCAAAATCCGGTCATCCCGGCGGCTCGCTGTCAGCAGCAGATTTATTCACCTGGCTCTATTTCAGGGAGATGAATATTGACCCGGAACATCCGGCAAAAGAAGACCGGGACCGGTTTGTTCTGTCCAAAGGTCATGTGGCACCGGGATATTATTCTACCCTGGCGAACCGGGGATTTTTTCCGGTGGAGGATTTAAAGACCCTGCGCCATACCGGCTCCTATTTACAGGGACATCCGGACAGAAAGCATATTCCTGGTGTGGATATGTCCAGCGGCTCTTTGGGACAGGGAATCTCGGCAGCGGTTGGGATGGCGCTTTCTGCTAAGCTCAGCAAAGAACCATTCCGCGTGTATACGCTCCTTGGCGATGGGGAAATAGAAGAGGGCCAGGTCTGGGAGGCAGCAATGTTTGCCGGTCATAGAAAGCTGGATAATCTGGTGGTTATTATCGATAATAACGGACTTCAGATTGATGGCCCCATTGATGATGTCTGCTCTCCCTATCCGATCGACAAGAAGTTTGAGGCGTTTAATTTCCATGTTATCAATATTGACGGGCATGATTTTGCACAGATCGAACGTGCGTTTCGGGAAGCAAGGCAGACGAAAGGGATGCCGACAGCCATTGTTGCAAAAACCATAAAAGGCAAGGGTGTTTCTTTCATGGAAGGCTCTGTGGCTTGGCACGGGACGGCGCCAGATGATGCTCAATATGAAACTGCAATGGCAGATTTGGAGAAAGCAGGTGAAGCGCTATGCCGGAGATAAGGGAAAAGGCTGCAAAGAAGATTGCTACCAGGGAAAGCTATGGCAACGCCCTGGTGGAACTGGGACAGATAAATGACAAAATCATTGTATTGGATGCAGACCTGGCGGCAGCGACAAAGACCGGAGTCTTTAAAAAGGCATTTCCGGAGCGCCATGTGGACTGCGGGATTGCAGAATGCAATATGATGGGAATTGCCGCCGGTCTTGCTGCTGCCGGCAAGATACCGTTTGCAAGCACCTTTGCCATGTTTGCGGCAGGCAGGGCGTTTGAACAGGTCAGGAATTCCATCGGTTATCCGCACCTGAATGTAAAAATTGGGGCTACCCATGCAGGTATCTCTGTCGGCGAGGATGGGGCCACCCATCAGTGCAACGAGGACATTGCCCTTATGAGGACGATACCTGGGATGGTTATACTCTGTCCGTCGGATGACCTAGAGGCAAAAGCAGCGGTAAGGGCAGCGGTGGAGCATGACGGACCGGTTTATATGCGGTTTGGACGGCTGGCGGTTCCTGTAATCAATGATACGCCGGATTATACGTTTGAACTGGGAAAGGGCATTGTGTTGCGTGAAGGAACGGATGTGACCTTGATTGCCACCGGGCTTGAAGTGTCGGAAACCCTTGCCGCAGCAAAAAGGCTGGAAGCAGATGGGATTTCTGCGAGAGTCATCAATATCCATACTATTAAGCCGTTGGATGAGGAGCTTGTCTGCAGGGCAGCTAAGGAAACCGGTAAGATTGTTACGATTGAAGAGCATTCAGTAGTTGGAGGACTGGGAAGCGCTGTCTGTGATGCTGTATGCAAAGAGTACCCGGTACCGGTGAAGAAAATAGGAATCCAGGATGTGTTTGGTGAGTCTGGACCGGCTAAGGAATTATTGCAGAAATATCAGTTGGATGAGATGGGAATATACCGGCAGGTACTGGAGTTTGTCAGAGGAGTTTAAAATAGAAGCGGAAGAGAAACCGGATGGGTTTTCTTCCGCTTTTAATGTTCACTTGACTGCAGTATTGAGATGCTGCTCAAAAAGGGATATCATCGTTTCATCTGGTACAAAGGCGGAACCAAACCCGTTAATGTTGGAACCCAAGCCGCTTAGCGCATCGTTCCTGTTCTCTATTGTCTTCTGCCGTTCCTGCATCTCTTGCGGAAAGATCTGGGGATCTCCAAAATCTTTAACTGAAAGCAAATCGTTTGTTTCGCCATTCATACAGAACAAATTTTCACCAAAATCGTTCACTAAATCCGTTTCGGCACAGTCTGTATTAAATTCTATTCCAACCTCACCGCCAACGAATAGGTTATGATGAATCTGATTGCGGGCACTGCGCTGTACAACAATCTGCACGGGATTATCCACAAAGGTATTATTGCGGAAAATGCAATCCTCAGTCCGTCCAAGACCGGCATCATAACCTCCAAAGGCCAGCCCGCAATATCCCTGACAGTTTGCTATGATGTTATCGTGTACCTCTATACCCGATACCAAAAACAATGGATTGTCCTTGGGGCTATGTTCCGTTGCAACTTCAATGCCAATGTCACAGCTGAAGATGAAGTTATTATAGATTTCGATGTTCTGGCCTCCATCCACATAGATGCCTCCGGCACAGAGGCTATAACCTGTACCTTCCCGATAGGCGTTATTTCCAAAAGTGCTGATTGCATAAACCACATTACCGTAGCATTTGCCGTTACGGACAAAATCCACATCATAGGGATTGCCTTTATAGCCATCGCTGTGCCTGGCAGTGCCTTCAAATCCGATCATGTCAATACCAATATTATTGTTATTGTGAATCTGATTGTTGCGGATTGTGAAGCCGTCTATGTTACCGTTGAAAACAGTGGACTCGCTGGAATCGCAGCGGCAGTCAAAAACCTCACAGTTTTCCAGTGTAATGTTTTTGACCGGTGCCTTGTAGTTGGCTGCATAAACACAGATTCCGTGTGTGCCGTTTATGTCGTGCACTACGCAATTTTGAATTATGATATTTTCAAGCGCTTTTTCACCTTGGTCCGGTGTACTTTCATAATAGATCCCATGGGTGCCCCCAACCACCTCCAGACCGGAAATTACGAGATTGTCAACATTTATCAAATGAATGCCAATGCCTTTCTTGCTCTGAATGACGGGTTTCTCTCCTTCGGCTGCGCGGATGGCTACCGGAGCCTTCTCTGTTCCCGAGCACTGGGCATTCACCTCAAAGGGTTGATACGTACCTGCGTGTATGGAAATTGTCATACCGGGCTTTACTGCTGCAAGCGCGTCCGGAATTGTGGTAAAAGGGTGTGTAACAGTTCCGTCAGCGGTTTTATCATCGCCATCGGTTGAAACGTGCAGTACACGATCGGCTGGAACAATGCCTGACGATGCATAGGGTTTCCCTTCCGCGGGCTCACATCCAATCAGACATATACCGCAGAGCACCGAAAGTACTATATTTTTTACATATCTCATAGATTTCATCTTACTCCTCCAAATGACTGCGTGCCTGGGTTCTGGTAATATACACCAAAGCCATAGGAAGATCGAAATTATCTTCTTATGGCTTTTTAATAAGCAGAATCCTATAATAATGCCGGATTTCCGCAGGACTTTCAGGTAGAGTTGCGGAGAACCAGGCTGGTAGGAAGAATTACTTTCCTGGGGAGAAGCTGGTACCCGTTAATCCTTGCAAGGAGCAGATCGACTGCAACCATGCCGATTTCTCTTGTGGGAATTTCAATAGTGGTCAGCGGAGGATTGGAATATTTGGATATTTCGATATTGGACAACCCGATAACTGCTACTTTTTCCGGTACGGCTATTCCCATTTTATACAGGCTGCTTAAGGCGGCCATGGCCATTAAATCGCTGGCTACAAAGAAAGCGGTGGGGGCATCTTCTTTCTGATAGAGCTGGCTGACCTTCTCCATGCAGAGGTTCTCATCCCAGGCACAATCAATAACCCAGTCAGAATTTACAGGCAGGCCGGCAGCATGCAGAGAGGCGTAATAGCCCCGGTATCTCTGGCTGGATTTTATATTGCCGCTCATACCGCTGCCCCCGATAAAACCTATCTTTTTATGCCCCTTGTCAATTAAGTGCTGCACTGCCACACTGGCTACCCTGTAATGGTCATATCCTACATTGTCGATATCCTCCCACCAGGTATCGATTCCCACAATGTTTGGAACCTGATTCCGTATGAACTGGTAGATTTCACTGTTGAGTGATTCCATCAGAATCAGACCAGAGACTGGATTGCCAAAGGCACCGTATAAGACCTTTTTATCCTCCAGCTCGGCACCGGTCTTAATGAAGGTAAGTTCATATCCGTTGTTTTGAAGCTGTTCTTCCACGCCGGAAAGGATGGACATAAAATAAGGGTCGTTATATTTGTTTTTAGTTACGCTTAAGACACAGCCTATTTTTACAAGTGCATTGCCTGGATGGGCTTTGTTGTCACCAGAGGAAGAGTTTGCGGGGGATTTTACTGTATAGTTCAAATCTGTAACAGCCTTCCATACCCGGGCCCGGGTTTCGTCGGTCATTTTGTATTGGGTATCGTTATTCAATACCCGTGATACAGTAGCTATTGACACCTTTGCCAGATTGGCTACGTCTCTGATTGTGCTCAAATTAGTTTGCCCCCTTAATCACAGCTTGTGGATTTTTTTTGTTTAGTGTGTTTACGTAAAGAGTGTGTGTTGCATACAGTTAAATTATAATGATATGTTACTGATTTTGTCAATACTCAATTTTTCGGACACTGAGTGGTATTTATGGAAAAATCACTCCAATTAGAGGAAATTTGTTATAGTTTACCGGAATGTTTCTATAAAAACGTATGAAATAAAAGGTATAAAAAGTTAAGCCTTTTAAAGATAAGTAGAGTTATTTGTGAAGTTTTTTACAATAATTTTTATAATAATTTTGAAAATGGTATTTACACAGGGCAGGGCAAATGTTATAATCCAGCTATAAGGTTTAGTAAACAAACGTAACAAAAAGTAACAAAAAAGAAAGCAATAATAAAAAGAACCTGACTAGTTTTAACAGAAATATCCATGCAGAGCCGCAAGACAGGAAGGGAGTGTGGGGATGAAAAGTGTCCATTGCCATAAGTGTGCAAAGGCATTAAGCAATAACGAGATTGCTCTTAACTTTAAGCTGTTAGGAAAGCATATCGGAACGCTACAATGCTATCAATGTTTATCGGAGTACCTCTGCTGTGATACTGTCAGACTGCAGGAGCTGGCAGAACAGTATAAAAGCAGCGGCTGCCTCTTATTTCAAACAAACTATACAGCCTAAGGAGATAAGCCTATGAGTGATACCTATGTAATATATCCTAAAATAATTGACGCACTCCTTGATAATCCGGGAATTGGCTTTATTGCAGCTCCGGGTTTGATGGAACCGGCAGGGGTGATTCATGATAACCGGGGCAATCCGGTGGAAAAATACAAATTTACCGATAGCAGCAGAACCTTTAATCATCCCGACAGCAGGATTACTTACTGCGGAGTCCGGTGGAGAGATCTGGAGGTTGAAAAGGGCAGATACCGGTGGGATATCCTTGAGAAAAAACTTGAGGAGGCAAAAGAATCAGGCTGTACGGCAATTGTACGCTGTTCTCCTTATGCATTGGCAGAAGAGGACGATATCCCGGATTGGTTTCGAAGGGAATACCGGGAGGAACCGGAATTTCCCTTTTGGAGAGTTGATCCGCTGCATTCTCCCTATGTTACATACTGGTCAGAGTTTATTGCAGAATTTGCAGAACATTTTGACGGACATCCGGTAATAAGCTCGGTGGATATGGCGCTGGTAGGGGCCTGGGGGGAAGGCGGAGGCACCGAGTTTCTTGAAGAGGAGAGCATCAGGCAGATGGTAGGCGCTTATATCGACAATTTTAAAATAACTCCGCTGCAGGCTCTTCTGCATGATCCCAAGTCGGTAAAGATAATTCGGGAGAGAAAGGAAAATATAGGTTTTCGGGTGGATTGCCTGGGAGATATGGGAGGTTTCCATCAGGAAGAATGGTCCCATATGCTGGATTTTTATCCGGAAAATATCTGCAATTTTGAAATGGAGGCTGCATGGAAAAAGGCACCCGTGGTGTTTGAAGCCTGCTGGCATATGAATGACTGGTACCTCCAGGGCTGGGATATCGATTATATTGCGGAGGAATCCTTAAAGTGGCATATCTCTTCCTTTAACAGCAAGGGCACTACCGTCCCTGAGGCATGGAAGGAACATGTGAAAAGGTGGCTCAATAAAATGGGATACCGTTTTGAATTAAGAAAGCTCACGTATAATCCGGTGGTAAAAAAAGGAGATGTCCTGCGAATCAGAGGATTGTGGGCCAATACCGGTGTTGCTCCTATTTATCACAGGTATCCTCTGGTAGTCCGCCTGAAAAATGAGAAGGAAGTCATCAGCCTTACCAGTAAAACGGATATCAGATGCTGGCTGCCGGATATGGATATCCTTTGGGAAGAAGAGTTCGCCCTGGAAGGAAAGGCCGGTGAGTATTCTCTGGAAATAGGAATTGAAACCGGGATACCGGAGCTTGGAAATATAAAGCTGGCAATTGAAGGCTTAAAAGACGGCTACTATTGTTTTGGAAAAATAACCGTAGAATAGAGGGAAGAGTATGGGACATTTATCGTATGGATTTAAAGAATGTGTGGATTATTGCGGTTTTGACAATCTGCCTGAGGGGCTGGAGCAATTCTATGCCGGCTACCCCGGGGAAGAGGATATCCATTTTATCGAAAGGAGATTTTTAAAGGAAGTGTTTGAGAAATTCAACCTTCCGGAGAAGAAGAGGCAGCTATTGATAAAGGCGGCAGAAGCAGTGGAAGGGGACCCGAGACTGTTTCATTTCTCCAAATTCCTGGTATGGGATATGTGCTCTGCCAGAAACCGCTGTGACGTAGATAACTATAAAAATATGACTCCTGTGTGCATGTCAGAGTATGGAGAGCTTTATTCCTTCCTTCTTCTGCTGGCTTGTGTGGTTCCTTCCATAAAGCTTTTAAAGGAACGGGGCGTTCCGGAGCATTATTATCGGGATATCCCTTTCCAGCCCATTAAATCCCAATTAGAGAAACTGGTTCGGGGTGATGTAAGCGTAAGTGATTTTCCCTGGGATATGAATTTTTACACCTGCTCCATCTTTCTTATGGACCGGTTTCTGTTTATTCCTTGCCGCTTTGGCGATACATTTACCATGTACCGGAATAAGGTTTCCGGGCAGGTAACGGCCCTAAAGCATGGCGGAGAGGAATTCCGCAGAGACGGGCAGTTTAACGGAATAAACGGAGTTTATGATAAGGCAGGAGCCTTTGCTTCCCACTGGCAGGAGACAAAGGAGGAGATTACCGCAAATCCCATCAATCCCATGGGCTTTGTGGAGAGGGTCCCCGTAACGCTTATAAAGAAGGAATGGGCGGAAGCCTTAAACCAGGGGGATATGCTTCTGGCGCTCCATGTGCCTTCCGGACCGGGATATAACCCTGAGAGACTTAAGAATTCCATGGTGCTGGCGCTGGAGTTTTACAAGACTTATTTTCCGGAATTGCCGGTCAAAGGCTTTTGGAGTGAAAGCTGGCTGTATGATTCAAGACTATCTCTGGTGCTTGATCATGATACCAGCAATATTATAAAGGTCCAGCGTCAATTTTATCTATATCCGGTTAAAGAGGGAGATGCCATGCTTCGGTATGAGGTATTCGGTGACTGGAAAGCCGATGAAACAAAGGTTGAGCTTAAGACCTCCCTGCAAAAAGCGGCGGCTGCTTATATGGCAACAGGAGCGCGTTTTAATAACCTGAGTATGGTGGTTCTAAAGGAAGAAGCGGATCAAACGGATCAGATGCCTTATATCACACAGGATGATATTGCACGCTTCAGACAAATTGCTGACAGCCATTTAAAATAAGGAGGAGCTGCCCATGGGTAAATATGCACTGGAACATTACAGTCCCTATGAGACTTATAAAATACGGCCGATGCCCCTTGCCGGGGTTACAGTAAATCCTGGCAGAGGGCAGTACCAGATAGTTGAACTCACCTGGGAGGAGCTGGAACCTCTTCGTGGTAATTATCACCTAAACCGGTTAAATGAAGCACTTGCAGAGGTACATAATCCGGTCCTTACTATAAAACAGGTACTTCCTGCCTGGTTAAAGAAGGGCTCAGAGGAATGTTTTATACACTTAATCAGGAGAGTTGCAAGCGCTCTGAATAATAAAAAGCTAATTGGTGTTGCGGTTTCCCCGGAAGACAGAAGCCAGGGAATCTGGGATGCTTATCTGGAAGCCTTTAAGGGCATCCCATTGTTGGTTAGCCTTGAACAGGAGGTCTTGCTGCAGTATCTAAAGGATCATGAATACCCTTTTGGCCTTATTGTAAATTGCAGCGAAGATAACTGGATCAGCTGCTGTGAAAAATTTGCCGTATACCGGCTTCAAAATACCTGGCAGCGTATGCCGGTACTGCTTCAAATAGAAGAGGAGAGCCCTGGAGAGAATATCCGCCGGGAAAGCTTGCGCTGGCACGCCGGTCTCTCCAACCGCCTCATGGATGCAGGTTATGACTTTTCCATAAGAAGACTGACCTATCCAAAGAAAATCGCATCAAAGGGAGCACTCCCCCTCCGATTTTGGTTTGTAAATAAGGGAAGTGCGCCCTGCTACCTGGATTACAGCTTAAGGCTTCGTCTGGAAAGGGAAGGGGAGCGGCGGGAATTTGTCTTAAACATTGACAAAGGTGCCTGGAAGGTTGGGGATATTACCCACAATGAGATTATTTCCTTGCCGATACTGCCCCTTGGTGAATACGGTTTGTCAGTTGGGATTTTCTTTGCGGATGACAGCCCCATGGAGCTGGATGTCCGGATGGAGGAAAAGGACGGTTATTACAGGATGGGAACTGTGGAGGTGTGTAAAGACACGGCAGTGGATCTGGCACATGCCTGGGATGATTTCTATCCCGATGGCTATTATCCGCTGGAGGACCCGCAGCTTCCCGATTGATCCGATGGACGACAGAAAATATTAGCAGGAGGAAAGAAAATTGAAAATTGCATTGGTTGGTGCAGGACAGAGGGGAATGATTTATTCCAAGCAGGCCTTTGAAACAAAAAAGGCAGATATTGTAGCGGTGGTGGAGCCAGAGGAGGAAAGAAGATCAGCTGCGGCGGAAATCTTCGGTATTCCGTCTGAAATGCAGTTTAAAAATATAGAGGATTTTTATCAGAAGGGCAGGATTGCCGATGCCGTAATCATTGCATCTATGGACCAGGACCATTGTAAGCAGGTTCTGGATGCTCTGGAGCTTGGATATGATATTCTTCTTGAAAAGCCCATATCTCCCAATCCAAAGGAATGTCTTTTGATCCAGGATAAGGCAAATCAGAAGGGCTGTAAGGTTATTGTGTGCCATGTGCTCAGATATACGAATTTTTTTGCGGCAATTAAAGATATGATCGACAGCGGAGAGTTGGGGAAGGTAATCACCATCCAGCATAATGAGAATGTTGGGAATTATCACATTGCCCATTCCTTTGTCAGAGGAAATTGGAGGAGAAGTGATTTATCCAGCCCTCTGGTGATGCAAAAGTCCTGCCATGATATGGATATCCTTGCCTGGCTGGTGGGCAGTGAGGCGAAAAAAATAGCTTCCTTTGGCAGTTTAAAATATTTTAAAGAAGAGAGTGCTCCAAAGGACAGCTCCGAACGCTGCCTGACCTGTAAGGTAGCCGGAGACTGCCGCTTTGATGCCCGTAAGGCCTACTTACCGATCGTGGGCAGCTGGCCTGCTACGGTACTTACCCAGGACCAGACGGAAGAAGGGATCAACAAAGCTTTGGCAGAAGGCCCCTATGGACGTTGTGTATACCGCTGTGACAACGACGTGTGTGACAATCAGGTGGTATTAATCGAATTTAAGAATGATGTAACAGTCAGCTTTAATTTAAGCGGTTTTACGAATAAAATCAGCCGGACAATCAAGGTTATGTGCGAAAATGGGGAAATCAGAGGGGATGACAGTCTGAACCAGATTGAGGTAACAAAATTTGCTTCCAATGCAATTGATGGTTTTGAGCAGAGAATCATTCATACCGGTCAGCCACAGGGAGGCCATGGAGGAGGAGATGTGGCCCTGATGGATGATTTTATCAGTCAGATGGAAGCTCGCAGCAACAGCAGCAGATCCTCCATAACCCAGTCAGTGGAAAGCCATGTGATGGCTTATGCGGCAGAGCAATCCAGAATAACCGGTGAAATAATTGATGTGGATGCATTAAAAAGCCGGCTGCGAAACTCTTAAAAAACGGAAAAGAGTGGTGAAGAGTGATGAAATCAAAAAGAATTCAAAAGGAAGCACCGGGGCATAAAGAAGACCGGAAAAAAGAATTCCTGCGTGAAATAAAAAGAAACAAGGGCCTGTATCTTATGTGTATGCCTGCTCTGATTGTACTGGTTATGTTTTGCTACATACCTTTTGCAGGTACCTGGATGGCATTTACCGACTTCAATGTAATGGATGGTATCTTTGGAAGCAAGTTTGTAGGCTTGAATAACTTCAAGTATTTCTTTTCCGAGAGCAGTATGGGATGGCGGGTAACTTATAACACACTGTTTATCAATTTCTTTGGAATCATACTGGGTCTGATTGTTCCGATCAGTATTTCAATATTTTTCAATGAAATCAGGAGTGAGCTTTTTAAGAAACTGGCACAAAGCTTTATGTTTTTTCCGTATTTCCTTTCCTGGGTCGTAGTAGGCACGATTATCTACGGATTTTTTTCCACCGATGTGGGCGTTATCAACAATATGCTGCGGTCATTGGGAATGGAACCGGTGAAGTGGTATGCGGAACCCAAGTACTGGAAGGGCATCATAATTACCGCCAGTATGTGGAAGTGGAGCGGATACAGTTCCATCATTTACATGGCAGCCATGGCAACGTTCGACGGTTCCTTATATGAGGCTGCAAAAGTGGACGGTGCAAACAAGTTCCAGAGAATTTTGTATCTCACCATTCCCATGCTGAAACCGACGGCCGTTGTACTGACTCTTATGAGTATCGGACGTATTTTTTACGGTGATTTCGGCATGATCTACGGTATTGTAGGCAACAATCCGGTATTGATTGATGCGGTAACCGTAATAGATACTTATGTATATCAGAGCATGAGAACCCTGGGATTTTCCTATGCAACCGCAATTGGACTGTTCCAGTCGGTGATGGGACTGATTCTGGTATCCGCTGCCAACCGGTTAGCAAAAAAATATAATGACGGGGAGGGATTATTTTAATGAGAAAAAGCAAATCATTCGGCGATCACCTGGTTACGATCCTGGCTTATCTGTTTATTGGCTTATTCGGGCTGCTTTGTCTGTATCCCCTTGTTCTTACCTTAGGTGTGTCCCTATCCTCGGAACGTGAAATCGTCATGCATGGTTATTCTGCTATCCCGCAGAAGTTTACCCTTAATACATACATTTATATTTTTGCAAACAGTGGCATGAGGATATTAAAGTCTTACGGAGTCACCATTTTTGTTACGGTAGCCGGAACTGTCGGAGCTATGATCATAACCAGTATGATTGCCTTTGCGTTATCGATTAAGAGCTTAAAGTACCGTAATGTCATTGCCTTTTTATGTAACTTCACCATTGTATTTTCCGCGGGCCTCATTCCCTGGTATGTGGTTTGTGTGAATTACTACGGATTAAAGAATAACATTCTGGCGCTGATTCTTCCTTCTATTTTCAGTGTCTGGAACATGTTCCTTATGAGAACCTATTTTTCAAGCATTTCGCCTTCCTTATACGAGGCGGCTAAAATTGACGGAGCAAGTTATATGCTGATTTATTGGAGGATTGCACTTCCCCTCAGTAAAACTGCTATGCTCACCGTAGGCCTTATGTATGCCCTTCAATACTGGAATGACTGGTGGAATGCCCTGATTTTTATTAATGACAAGGATTTGTTTCCTCTCCAATATTACCTCTATACAATTCTTTCAAATGTAAATGCCATTAGTTCGGGGCGTATTCCTTCCGGCGCTGCCGCAGGGATCACACTGCCCTCTGAAACGATGAAAATGGCAGTTACGGTAATAACCATAGGCCCGATTATCTTCTTATATCCCTTTGTACAAAAATATTTCGTACAGGGTATTATGACAGGAGCAGTGAAGGAATAAGCCCTGTAGTAAAATTCATTGGTAGGCCAGGAGAAAGGCTTAACATAAACCAAAAGGAGGGTATTGCAATGAAAAGACTATTTATACTGACAGCTGCCGCGATAATGGCAATCGGTTTACTTGGGGGATGCAGCAGTAAGGGTGAATCGAAAGAAGGCACTGATATCAAAACCGTAACGATTCTTTATCCCGGTGATGAAAGTGATAGAATGTCAGAATTTATGAGTAATGAGTTTGCTGAGAAAATGAAAGAGGATTTAGGCATTAAGGTGGAAATGGTTTATACTCCATGGGACCAGTATTGGGAGCAAAAAGATATCATGCTGGCAGCCCAGGAGCCCATCGACCTATATTGGGACGGACTTCCCGATTTAGCCACCATTGTTAATAAGAAACAGGCTGCTGTGCTGAATGACCTAATTGACAAATATGGCCAGAATTTATTAAAGGTGCTTCCCGAAGAGCAGCTAAAGGGTGCTACCATTAACGGAGAGGTTTATGGGATCCCATCCGCTTATGCTCCTTCCTCCGGAATGTTCCAGATGGTCTGTGTCCGCCAGGATATTCTGGAAGCCTGTGGCATGACGGAGATTAAGACGGCAGAGGATTTGAAATTATTTGCAGAAAAGGCAAAGAAATTGTATCCGGAAATGAAAGGGCCTGCAGACCCCATCTTTAAGCCCCTGACCAGATATTTTGCCGATGAACAGCTTTCCTGGTGCGCCAATGAAGATACCGTTGTATATGGTGATACCACAAATAAAGTCTATGATTACTATGAAACCGATGCTTTCAAGAAGGTTGCGCAGTATAACCGCCAGATGTATCATGAAGGCTTATATTCCGATGATTTAACGACCAAATACAATGAGAGGGATTCCCGTATGCAGACAGGCTTATACTTATGGGTAGAGGGCTCTCTTGGCAAAGAAAATGAGATTATCAGCAGCGTGAAAGCCAATGCTCCTGATGCCAGATTACAGAACTATATCCTGAAACCGGAGGAGCCCCGCTATATCATTGCCACCGGCGGTGAAGTCCTTTGCATACCACAGACAGCACCCAATCCGGAAGGAGCAATGAAATTCATTGACTGGCTTTACTCTTCACAGGATAATTACCTGATGGCTTTATACGGCGTGAAGGGGAAGGATTATGATATTGTTGACGGAAGAATTAAAAAGCTGGTAAATGATGAATTCTTCTATGAATGGATGTTCCGTAACAAGAATTATCAGTTATTTGCACCCGAAATCGAACAGAGTTACATTGATACCTATGAAAGCTGGGACGATAAGGCAGTCACCTCCAATATGCTTGGCTTCCGCTTCAATAACGAGAAGGTAAAGGTAATTGAAACAGCAATCAAAGAGGTGGCAGGAAAGCAGATGGCACCGATTCTCTACGGATTCGTAGATTTTGACACAGAGTATCCAAAGGCTTTGGAGGCACTGAAAAAAGCAGGCATTGACGAATATGTGGCAGAGGTTCAAAAGCAGATGGATGAGTTCCAGGCTTCAAAGAATAAATAAACATGCCCCAGCATTCAAAGAGGGCGAAGCATTCGTTGCTTCGCCCTCTTGATTAAGGTTCGTCTTTGCCCAATAATGGGGTTTCTGGTTCAAAGTTGGAATAAAATTATTTTGCTGCCCATATTTCAATTTCTAATTTTATCTCTTCTAACCCTAAGGCATTTACATAGGCAATAGTCATTGAAGGGTAAGGCTTACCAAAAAAGTCATCATATACTTTATCAAAGTAATCCCAGTCAATTTGTTCCGTTGACCATATATTAACCTTAATAACATTATCAGGTGTTAAATCCATACTCTCTAATAGATTTGATATATTTAAAAATGTATTGTCTACTTGCTGATTAAATTCTTCAGGAAAATTACCGTCCAAATCTGCTCCAACCTGACCGGAAAAGGTGTAAAATGCTGCATTAGGCTCTATTTTTGTTACGTGGGTATAATTACCTACTGCTTTGCTTACTCTTGACAAATTTAACCTACTTACTACATCATGATTCATTTTATTATAGACCTTTCTGTATTGGGATAAAATAATTTCTACCGCTATATATTTTCATAATATAAAGTTATCCATTGATAGAAATTTATTTAACGAATACAGAGATGGAATATCGATTGCTTTCAATGCTGCTGTCATATATAAGCTTTTCCATTCCAACACCTCCTGTGACGCAATTATATGTATTATAGTGGTATTTGTCAATAGAACATAATCGGATGATTGTTTTAGCTAGTTTAAGATTTGTTTCAAAAAGTTAGCCGGAAACTAACTCCCTGTTAGTTTCCGGCTAACTTTTAAATTATGTTTTGTTCTGCATAAGGATCGTTCTTTGATAATCGTGTCAGTTGGATAAAAGCGCCGTCAGCTTGTCCAGAACGAATATCAGATCCTTTTCTGCCTGTTTCATCAGATCATAGGAATAATCGTTGAGACACCAGTCAATAATCACACCCCGGTTGATTCGGATCAGAAAGGATGTGAGCTCATGCACCGTCATATCGGTATGAATCATACCTTTCTCTAACGCTTTTCCCGCCAGTTCCTCTACTGTCTGATAGTACTTTCTTACCGGCTTTACGGAATATTTCACATCTGTTGACAACTGAGCGATATACAGTTCTTTTGTCAGGTTGGCTGACTCCTCCATAACAAATTTTGTCTGGTGCAGTAATATAAATTTTATGTCTTCAACGGGATTGTGGAATTCATAGTGCTGCAGCAGAAGATCCAAAGCATCGTCGTACAGGGCAAAGCCCTTGTTGATCATCTCTTCCTTGGAACTAAAATGATGGTAAAACGCTCCGGTAGAGATCCCGGCTTCCTGGCATAGCTGCCGGATGCTCATGTTGTGATACCCTTTTTTTTGAATTAAATTTAAGGCGACCCGTATGATGTTGTTTTTTGTCTGGGCGGCCTGCTCGTCTCTTTTTTTTCTTGCCATAAATGATTTTGCTCCAATTAAATACAGTTTTTTTAATCATAAACTTTTTTCAAAAAAAATGCAAGTTGAACTCATCGGACCTAATTGACAAAAGAATAACAAAGTGCTAATATTAACATAACAGCGTTCGGTTAAAATGCTTGTTGAAAAAAATAAATGAAAGGAGAAGATTATGAAGTTAACAAACGAAGAGCAGGATATACTCAATGGCAAACACGGAGATATTCTGCAAAAAACAATGGAGACTCTTGTAAGGTACGGAGAAATGTATGACGCGGAATGCCTTGTACCTTTGGATGGACCTGTGCATCTTGTGTGTTCCTTTGGAATGCCGGCCCTGAAGCCTCTGTCAAGAATTATGAAAGAGATGATTGATGCCGGAATCAGGACCAAGCTGCCTTTTACGGCGGATCCGCAGCCTCTTGATTACGAGAATGTACCGGCCAACCAGCAGGAGAAGGAGATGTATCAACTGTTATACGGCACCCAGAAGGAATACGAGAGCATGCTGGTAAAGCTGGGAATGAAGGATGAAAATGCCTATACCTGTGCCTGTTATTTTGATGAGGTGGGCAACACTCCAAATTTCGGGGACAATCTGGCCTGGGCGGAATCCTCGGCGGTGGTTTATGCCAACTCTGTTCTGGGAGCCCGAACAAACAGGACCTCAGGCGTAATGGAATTCTTCAGCGGGATTATCGGAAAGACGCCGAAATTCGGTTTCCTGACCGAGGAAGGAAGAAATGCTGACTGGATCATAGAACTGAAAACAACCAAAATTCCTCGTCCGCAGATTCTGGGAAGCGCCATCGGAATGAAGGTAGTGGAAAAGGTACCATACATAAAAGGCTTGGATCAGTTTCTGGGAAATGAATTGACACCGGCGGTAAAGGACTACTTAAAGGATATGGGAGCCGCAACTGCATCAAACGGTGCGGTGGCGCTTTACCATGCGGAAAACCTGACACCGGAGGCAAAGAAATACGGAGAAGAACTGATCAGAGAGAATGCTTCCGTTTATGTCATCGATGATGCGGAGCTACAGAGAGTGGTAAGCTCCTATCCGGTCCTTTGGGCAGATATAAACGCGATACCCGACAGGGCATTTATCGGATGTCCCCATGCATCCTTTAACCAGCTGACAGAATGGACCGAAATTTTTGAACAGGCCCTTAAGGAGAGGGGACAGGACAAAATCGTGGTGGATACCGTCATAACCAGTGCACCGGATGTCATCGCAAGATTCAGAGATACAGAGTATTATGACCGGCTTCTGAAAACAGGAGTGAAGGTGTCTCACATCTGTCCTCTGATGTACATGTCAAATCCGCTTTGTGCAAAAAAACCGATTATTACAAATTCAAATAAACTGAGAACTTATTCCTCAGCACGGTACGTAGACGACCAGGAGCTTGTAAATCTTGTGGTAAAGGGAGGTTTTTAGCAATGGATAAATTTCAGGGAAGAGCAGTCATACCGGGACAGGTCAGGGGAAACGCTATGGTGTCCAAAAAGGGATTCAATGTGCTTTCAGCCTATATGGGAGCGTTGGTATCAAACGGTAAACAGACACTGTGTACGGACCAGAACAATCCGGACCTGTTTCAGAAGGATCTCTCCGGAGCTATCTTATGCATTCCGCAGGTGATCGGGTCCACTACGGCGGGTATGCTGATTCAGACCGTCGCAGCAATGGGGATTCAGCCGAAAGCAATGCTGTTTTCAGCAACAGCCGAGTCCCTGGCGATCTCAGGTGTTCTGCTGGCGGATATTTGGGAAAACACAAAGATCGTTACGGTTGATGGGCTGGGTGACCGCTTCCTTAAGTCGGTTCAGGAGGGGCAGACGGTGGAAGTTGCGGAAGATGGCGCTGTAACATTATTTTAATGGAAAGAAATGGAGGAAACACATGAGTACAAAATACAAAGAGCTTTTTGAGCCTGCATATATCGGGAAATTACAAATAAAAAACAAATTATCCATGGCACCAATGGGGCCTGTCGGATATGCCGATGCACTGGGTGCTATGAACCAAAGGCTGCAGGAGTATTATGTGGAACGGGCTAAGGGCGGAATCGGTTTGATTATTACCGGAATCTGCAGTGTGGATCTGGATATTGAAGGTTTGGCCAAACCGGGCCTCCCATGTCCGACTCAGAACCCTCTGGCTTTTATTCATGAAGCATATCAGATGAATGAAAGAATCCATGCATACGGTACAAAGATTTTTCTTCAGCTCACCGGTGGTCTTGGGAGAAGCGCACTGCCCGGATTTGCCACCAAGTTTATCGCTCCGTCGGAGAATGAAAACAGATTTGATCCCCGGATCAAACACCGGGAAATGACCATAGAAGAAATCAAGAACTTGATTCAGAAATTTGTTATGTCCGCAGTTGTCGCAAAAAAAGCTGGCTTTGACGGCGTAGAGATTCATGCGGTTCATGAAGGATATCTCCTGGACCAGTTTGCCATCGCCCTTTTTAACCGCAGAACGGACGAATATGGCGGCTCGTTGGAAAACCGGCTGAGGGTAGCAACGGACATTGTGAAAGGGATCAAAGCAGCCTGCGGGCCTGACTTCCCTGTCAGCCTTCGCTACAGCCTGAAAAGCTGCATGAAGGGAATTCGCCGCGGCGGGCTGCCGGGCGAAGATTATGAAGAAGCTGGAAAGGATATCGAAGAAGGTATCGAAGCTGCTAAAATTCTGGAGGCAGCAGGCTATGACGCATTGAACGTGGATGCAGGAACCTACGATTCCTGGTATTGGAATCATCCGCCGATGTATTTTGAAGATGGAATGTACCGGGAATTCGGCAGACTTGTAAAGCAGAACGTAGATGTCCCTGTTATTCTGGCCGGAAGAATGGAAAATCCGGAGATGGCAGTAGAAGCTCTCGGTGATTCCTGCGACATCATCGGACTTGGAAGACAGCTTTTGACCGATCCGTATTATCCGGAAAAGGTGAGGACTGGAAGGCTTGATGAAATCAGACCGTGCCTCGGCTGCCATGAAGGCTGCCTTGGCAGAATTTCAAATGCTCCTGTGAGCTGTGCCGTGAATCCGGCTTGCGGCAGAGAAAAAATTTACGGACTTGTACCGGCCAATAAGAAGAAGCATGTACTTGTTATCGGAGGCGGAATAGCAGGAATGGAAGCGGCAAGAGTGCTGGCTGAAAGGGGACACCGGGTTACTCTGTGTGAAAAGAGCGGCAGCCTTGGAGGAAATTTGATTCCGGGAAGTGTTCCTCATTTCAAACGCTATGACAGAGCCCTGGTCAAGTGGTATCAGAGACAGCTTGAGCTTCTGAATGTGGAAGTCAAAATGAACTGTGAGATCACTGCAGAAAATATCTCCAGTTTCAAGCCGGATGAAATTATTACGGCAACCGGTTCGAAGCCGATTCAGAGCAAGTTTGGATCGGAGTCTTTTGCGACTACTGCAGATGATATCCTTCTTGGAAAAGCAGAGGCGGGAAAAAATGTCGTTATGATCGGCGGCGGATTGGTTGGCTGCGAAACAGCTCTATGGCTTGCACAGAATGGTTCCAAGGTTACAGTTATCGAAATGATGAAAGACATTCTGGGCGGTCACGGTGCGCTTCCGCATATGAATCATGATATGCTTGTGGATCTGCTGGCATTCCATGAGGTGGATATCTATACAAGCAGTACAGTAAAGAGTATAGAGGGGGGTAAGGTAACTGTAGAAACCCCGGAAGGCGAGCGTTCATTCCCGGTGGATACGGTCATTTCAGCTATCGGCTACCGCGAGAATCATGGATTGTATGATGAACTGAAGGATTTGGATATACCTGTCCACAATATTGGGGATTCCCAGAAGGTACATAATATTATGTATTCCATCTGGAATTCATACGAGCTTGCCAGAGAACTGTAACTCGTTAAATAATTCGTAAATAGAATAAATCTTATGCAGCGCCTTTTGATTTCACAGGAAATCAGAAGGCGCTTGCTATTTAACGATAAATGTAAATAAGTAAAGGCGCATTACATTTGTGTTATAAAAATAAACAAATTCTAAGAGATTAGTTTTTGTTTATAAAGTACATACTATGGCAATATAAAGCAAAGAATATAATGTGTGTTGTTATGAAATGAGGGGCTATATGAATGTATTAGAAAGAAAGATATTTGAATCGGTACCAGGTAAACAAGTGACATTAGCACATATTATAGCAAATCCAGATGAGCGGATCTTTGAAAAATTAGGCTTGAATGAAGAAAAGTATCATGCAATCGGTATTTTAACCATAACCCCGCCAGAGGTTTCAATCATCGCTGTAGATATAGCTAAAAAGGCTGCGCCTATTAAAATAGGATTTGTTGACAGGTTCAGTGGGTCTGTATTTATCCTTGGGGACGTATCCGCCGTACAATCTGCTATCGAACAGGTTGTTAATTATTTAAGTGAATTTATGCAGTTTTCTGTCCCCAAAATTACAAGAACATAATAGGCAGGTATTGAAAATGATGAAAATCATGTTAATTGGATCCGTTGGAAGTGGGAAAACCACCCTTTGCCAAAGGATTCAAGGTGAGATCATTAAATATAAAAAAACACAATCAGTTGAATTCTATTCACAGATGATTGACACTCCGGGTGAGTTTGTATTGCATAGAAGATTCTATAGCGCGTTACAAATGATGGCTGCCAGTTCCGATATCATTGGATTCGTTTGTAACGTGACAGAGCAAAGCCAGACATTTTCGCCATATTTTGCACAAAATTTCACAAAACCATGTATAGGTATTATTACAAAGATAGATCTGGCATCAAACGAAGAGGCCATTATAAATGCGGAGAAACGATTAAAATTAGCAGGTGTTGAGAAAATTTTCCGACTCTCTGCTGTTGAAGATAAAGGAGTGGCAGAGTTGATTGCTTATCTTTCTAAGGAGGAATAATAATTTGCAAATTTATACTAGAACAGGCGACAAAGGATATACTAGGATAATCGGCGGTATCCAATTGGCAAAAGATAGTGAACGCATTAAAGCATATGGAACCATCGATGAATTAAATAGTTTTGTAGGTTATGCGATTACACTTATAAAAAACAATGATTCTTTGAAAAAGGAATTAACGCAGATCCAACATTGTTTATTTGATTGCGGCAATGATTTGGCAACGCCGAAAGGAAAAGGAACGTACCGGGTTACACCTGCTTTAACGGAGTGGATTGAAAAATGTATTGATGCCCATGTAGATATTCCTCCGGAAGTGGAGTCTTTTATTTTGCCAGGCGGCTCACAAGCAGCGAGTATTTTGCATATTTGCAGAACAATTGCCAGGAGAGCAGAAAGAGAGATCGTAACGTTCCAATGGACGAATGATATGAATGAGGAAGTATTGATATTTGTTAATCGCTTATCCGATTACTTCTTTTCCGTAGCACGTGTTGCCAATGTAAATGAAGGCATAAAAGATGTGCTTTATGAAAGAAGTGGAAAGGTATTCCATATAGATTTGAAAAAAGAAGATTTATAAAACTATTTAATGATTTTTTTTAAGAAAGGAGGAGTATGCTATGCAGGAAATAAGATTTGGAACAACATTGTACGTTGGCGACGAAAGCCTGAAACGATTATCTGATTTCAAGAATGAAAAGATTTTGATAGTAACAGATTCTTTTATTGCTTCATCAGAGTTACTTTCCCATATCAAAAGTTATATTGACAGCAGCACTGAAACAATGGTGTTTTCTGATGTTATTCCAGATCCCCCAATTGATAACATTGTTGCCGGGTTAGAATCCAGCAAAGGTTTTTCAGCCACAATATTATTAGCAATAGGCGGTGGCTCTGCGATTGATGCAGCAAAGGCTATGCTCTATTTTGGTAAATTGACGGATAGATTTCGTGGGTTACGTTTTGTCACGATTCCTACGACAAGTGGAACGGGTTCAGAGGTCACGAATTTTTCGATTATCACTGACGCTGAAAAGGGAACAAAATATCCTTTGATTACAGATCAAATATTGCCAGATGAAGCTATTTTAGATTCTGGCCTTGTTGCAGGTTTACCACCTAAGCAAACTGCTGATACGGGAATAGATGTTCTTACTCATGCGATAGAAGCTTATGTTTCCACCAGTGCCAATGATATCTCTGATGCCTTAAGTGAAAAAGCCATATGCTATGTATTCACTTATTTAGAAAGAGCTTATAAAGATGGAGATGATAAAGCAGCACGTGAAAAAATGCATATGGCATCAACAATGGCTGGAATGGCCTTTAACGTAGCATCATTAGGGCTGAACCATGGTATTGCACATGCAGCAGGAGCACGTTGGCATATTCCCCATGGAAGAATAAATGGTATCTTGTTACCAAATATTATTCGTTATAATGCAGGAGTTATGGAAGGAGATTACCGTAAAAACACTTCCCCGGTAGCAAATCGTTATGCAGAAATTGCTAAATTCTTAGGATTAAATGCAGGAAATGCACAAATGGGTGTACGAAGTTTAGTGAACGCAATCCTGGCACTTGAAAAGACACTTTCCATTCCAAAGAGTCTTTCTGAATGGGGAGTGAACAAGGAACAATTCGAAGCAGATAAAAATGTAATAGCAGAAGCTGCTCTTGCAGATCGTTGTACAGCAACAAACCCGATTGTTCCAACGAAAGAGGATATCATTAGTGTTCTAGGGAAATCATTTAAATAAATTATGATTAAATGAGGTGATTACTTGGAGGTAAATGAGAGAATTATACAGGAATATGTTCCTGGTAAACAAATCACCGTTGCACATGTTATTGCAAAACCTGATTCAGAACTATATCAAAAGGTGGGAATAGCACAATCCGGAAATGAAGCAGTCGGTATTTTAACTATCACACCCAGTGAAGCATCGATTATCGTTGTCGATATAGCAACTAAAGCCGCTGAAGTTGAAATTGGTTTTGTTGACAGATTTTCTGGTGCAGTGGTAATCATTGGGGATGTTTCCTCGGTTAAGATTGCTTTAGAAAACATTTTAGAAACCATGGAAAGTCTTTTGGATTTTACTGTCGTACCTTTATCTAGCACTTAATGAAACATATTTAAAGGGAGTAGATAAGATGACTGAAACTTTATTAAGCGTTGGTATTGATATAGGAACATCAACAACACAATTAATTTTATCAGAACTTTCAATTGAAAATATAGCATCAGTTTTTACAATTCCCAGGGTTTCCATTAAGGATAAAAAGGTGATATTTAAGAGCGATATTATCTTTACTCCTATATTAGAAAACAATCTGATAGATTCCGATGGTATAAAAGCATTTGTAGAGCAGCAATACAAAAAAGCAGGTATTACAAAATCAGATATTCAGACTGGTGCTGTCATTATAACTGGGGAAACAGTCAGAAAGGAGAATGCCCAGGCGGTTGCTAAAGCTTTAAGTGGTTTTGCCGGAGATTTTGTTGTGGCAACGGCTGGTCCTGATTTAGAGAGTATTATCGCCGGGAAAGGAGCAGGGACTTATTCCTATTCTGAAAGCCAGTACACAACAGCGGTAAATTTTGATATAGGAGGCGGGACCACAAATTTAGTAGTATTTCACGATGGAGATGTTGAGGATACGGCCTGCTTTGATATTGGAGGCCGCTTGATCAAGGTGGATACAAATGAAATCATTCGCTATATTTCACCCAAAGTGAAAGAAATCATTAAAAGTGAAGCTTTAGAAATACATCTAAATGAAAAGATTAATCTTAAGGAATTAGATAAACTTTTAGATATATTTGTACAAGTACTGGAAAATAGCATTGGATTAGGGAATAAGAGTCCTTATTTTGACTTGCTGATAACCAACAAACCATTGAACACTAAGCTTCAAATAAAATGTATATCATTTTCGGGAGGCGTAGCAGATGGTATTACAAAAGAAAATTTGCAAAATCCGTTTGAATATGGTGATATTGGACTTTTGTTAGGTAAGAAAATAAGCGGTTCCCTTCTTATGACTGCCCTTAAGCTGATTCCAACGGTAGAAACGATTCGTGCAACAGTCGTAGGAGCAGGATCACACACCACTGATGTTTCCGGGAGTACGATCACCTATAAAGAGGATATACTTCCACTTAAGAATATCCCCATCTTACAGTTATCGAAAGATGATGAAAGCGCCAGTAATAGTGGGAATTTAGGGAGTATTATTGAAGAAAAAGTAAAGTGGTTTATGGTAGATGGAGAAGTACAAACGATTGGATTAGGGATAGAAGGTGCACATAGTCCTTCCTTCCAGTTCATTCAAGGCCTGGCAAAAGAAATGATAAAAGGGTTAGATTTATTAATTAAGGAGAAATTGCCGCTTGTTATTATAGTAAAAGAAGATATGGCAAAGGCATTAGGTCACAGCCTTTATGCACAACTTCCAAAAGATTATCCTTTTGTATGTATTGATAGTGTTCATGTACGAAATGGAGATTATATCGATATCGGAATGCCGATTGCAGAAGGCTCTGTTTTACCAGTAATCGTAAAGACATTAGTATTTAATTAATGATAAAAGGAGTTGTACAATGATTTTAAAAACAAAACTTTTTGGCAAAACCTATCAATTTTCATCTGTAATGGAAGTTATGGGGAAGGCAAATGAAGAAAAATCGGGAGATAAATTAGCTGGAGTTGCAGCAGGCAGCGCGGAAGAAAGAGTTGCAGCGAAAGTTGTTTTGTCACACTTAACGCTTTCGGATTTATTTAACAACCCAGCTGTGCCATATGAAAAGGATGAGGTAACGCGAATTATTATTGATCATGTGAATCTTAGAACTTATGAAAAGATTAAAAATTGGACAGTGGCTGAATTAAGAGAATGGATTTTAGATTGTAAAACGACTAACTATGACATTCATCGTATATCAAATGGTTTAACTTCTGAAATGGTTGCAGCAGTTGCTAAAATTATGTCCAACCTGGATTTAATAGTAGGGGCTCAGAAGATCATAGTAACTAAGACTGCAAATACGACAATTGGTATCCCGGGAACTTTTTCAACCCGTCTTCAGCCAAATCATACGACTGACAATGTGGATGGTATCATGGCTTCCGTTATGGAAGGTCTGTCTATGGGATCGGGTGATGCAGTCATAGGCCTGAACCCGGTAGATGACACAACAGAAAGTGTAAAACGCATTCTTCATAAATTCAATGATTTTATTAATGAGTGGGAAATACCAACACAGCATGTTGTTTTAGCTCACGTAGCCACTCAGATGGAAGCAATGGAGCAGGGAGCACCAACCGGATTGGTATTCCAATCGATTGCAGGCTCTGAAAAAGGAAATACAGCTTTTGGAATTACGGCTAAGATGCTTTCAGAAGCAAAGGATATGGCTTTGAAGCTAGGTACGGCAGTTGGACCAAATGTAATGTACTTTGAGACAGGACAAGGTTCTGAGCTTTCTTCCGATGCTCATAATGGTGTAGATCAGCTGACCATGGAAGCCAGATGTTATGGATTTGCAAAATATTTTGATCCATTCCTTGTTAATACGGTTGTTGGATTTATTGGACCAGAGTATTTGTATGACTCCAAGCAGGTGATCCGTGCAGGTCTGGAGGATCATTTTATGGGTAAATTAACTGGTATTTCTATGGGGTGCGATGTTTGTTACACGAACCATATGAAGGCAGATCAAAATGATGCTGAAAACTTAACAGTGTTACTTGCAACAGCTGGTGTTAACTTTATTATGTCTATTCCAAATGGTGATGATATTATGTTAAATTATCAAACCACAGGGTACCAGGAAGGTGCTTCCATTAGAGAATTATTAAATAAACGGACAATAAAAGAATTTGACCAATGGTTAGAAAAAATGGGGTTCAGCGAAAATGGACATTTAACTTCCAAAGCTGGCGATGCATCTGTATTTTTGAAGCAGAGGAGGGATAACTAATGGACGAATTAAGCTTAAAAGAAATGATTAAATCGATTTTAAATGAAATGGTAAATGAAGTACCGCCAGTGATTAATGCTCCATCAAAAGAAGCAGCCGTAAGCACAAGGCAACCTGCCAAGTCCTGCGAAATTGAAGAGGGATTTATACCGGATATTACAGAAGTAGACATACGCAAGCAATTTTTAGTTCCAAATGCAGCAGATAAAGAAGGCTATTTAAAGATGAAATCCTTTACACCGGCCCGCTTGGGTTTGTGGAGGACAGGTACAAGATATTTAACGGAGCCCAGCCTTCGATTCCGTGCTGACCATGCTGCTGCCCAGGATGCCGTATTCTCCTATGTGAATGAAGATTTAATTAAAGAGATGGGATTTGTAGAGGTAGCTACAGAATGCAAGGATAAAGACGAATATGTTACACGTCCGGACTTAGGCCGTAAGTTTTCAAATGAAGCAATAAATACTATAAAAAATGCGGTGAAACCAAATCAGAAAGTTCAGGTTATTGTTGGTGATGGTTTAAGTTCAGCAGCAATCGAGGCAAATATCAGAGATGTTTTACCTTCTTTGCAACAAGGACTCAAGATGTTTGGACTTGAATTTGGACAGGTTGTTTTTATAAAACATTGCCGCGTCCCGGCTATGGATCCAATTGGTGAAGCAACAGGAGCTGAGGTCGTCTGTCTTTTTATCGGAGAAAGACCAGGCCTTGTTACAGCAGAATCTATGAGTGCGTATATCGCTTATAAACCAACCATTGGTATGCCGGAAGCAAGAAGGACAGTCGTTTCCAATATTCACAGACAAGGAACCCCGGCAGTAGAAGCAGGAGCATATATTGCTGAAATTATCAAGAGAATGTTAGATAAAAAGGTATCTGGATTAGATTTGAAAGAAAAATAAAAACCGTTTGATTTAAAAAGGAGGTTTCCTAATGAAAAACGAACGATTAGGTGCAAATGTTTTAAGTGTAAAAATCATTCCAAATGTTGATGATGGATTGGCAAAGGAATTAAAATTAGCATCAAATCAAAAAAGTCTGGGGATTATTACTTCTGATTCTGATGATGTAACCTACGTGGCATTGGATGAAGCCACGAAGGCATCCGATGTAGCAGTTGTATATGCAAGAAGTATGTATGCCGGAGCTGCGAATGCTTCTACAAAATTAGCAGGAGAAGTTATCGGTATTTTAGCCGGCCCAAGTCCGGCAGAGGTACGAAGTGGCCTGGATCGCGCGATTGAAGTAATAAATAATGAAGCCAGCTTTTATAGTGCGAATGATGATAACTCAATCGTTTATTTTGCCCATTGTGTATCGAGAACCGGGTCTTATCTTTCAAAAGGAGCAAATGTGAAAGAAGGAGAAGCCATTGCTTATTTAATAGCACCACCGCTTGAAGCAATGGTAGCCATCGATGCTGCTTTGAAAGCTGCCGATGTAAAAATGAGTGTATTTTATGGGCCGCCGTCTGAAACAAACTTTGCAGGAGCATTACTGACAGGGTCTCAATCTGCTTGCCGATCAGCATGTGAATCATTTGCAAAAGCTGTAGAAGCCGTTGCTGACAACCCAGCTAGTTATTAGGCGGCATTAATATGGCTAAAGCTTTAGGTTTAATAGAAGTGCGTGGAAAATTAGGAGCAATCCTGGCAGCAGATGCAGCTGTAAAGGAGGCAAATGTAATTCTGCTTGGAAGTGAAACAATCCGTGGAGGATTGTCAACAATTCATATTATTGGAGATATTGCGGCAGTAAAAGCAGCAATTAAGGCAGGTGAAGTTGCTGTGGCAAATAAGAATTGTCTAATCAGCAGTCATGTTATCCCACGCTTGGATGACCAAGTTGAGCAGATGTTGATGAAATCATTTGGTAAAAAGGAAGATAATCCTTTGGCTTCAAATGAATCAAATCAACCGATAGTAGAAGAATTAGAGAAAGATGTGGATTCATCCTTTGAGAAAGAACAGCTGGAAAAAATGAGAGTGACCGATTTACGTTCGCTTGCATATAAATCAAATCTTTCTACCATAAAGAAGTCAGAAATAAGATCTGCTAACAAAGCAGTGCTTATTGAAACATTGCTGGATAAAGGAGTTAAGCATAATGGGATTGATTGATAAAGATCTTGTTTCAGTTCAGGAAACCAGGGATTTACTGAAGAAAGCAAAAGAAGCGCAAATAGAAATAGCCAGATTATCTCAAGAAGAAATTGACACCATATGTAAGGCTATGGCAAAAGCAGCTTTTGACAATCGTTTGAAGCTGGCTAAAATGGCACAAGAAGAAACAGGGTTTGGAAAATGGCAGGACAAAGTCCTTAAAAATGCCTTTGCATCAAGAGATTTATTAAACTCAATAAAAGATATGAAGACAGTAGGTATAATCACAAATAATACAGAAGCAAAATATATGGAAGTCGCTGTTCCCGTTGGAGTCGTTGCAGGCCTTATTCCTTCAACGAATCCGACATCAACTGTGATCTACAAGGCACTCATAAGCATTAAGGCAGGAAATGCGATTGTATTTTCACCTCATCCAAGTGCATTAAATTGTATCAGGGAAACAGTCCGCATCATAAATGAAGCAGGAAAAAGCGTTGGATTACCGGATGGTGCTGTTAGCGTGATTACAACAGTAACAACACAGGCAACAAATGAATTAATGAAAAATGAAAATACGAATTTAATTCTTGCTACTGGTGGCTCTGCAATGGTTCGTGCAGCATATTCCTCTGGAACACCGGCAATTGGAGTAGGTCCGGGGAATGGACCTGCATTTATAGAACGCAGTGCAGATATCCCGAAAGCAGTTGAGCTTATTCTTGAATCCAAGACATTTGATAATGGTACAATTTGCGCATCGGAACAGTCTATTATTGTTGAAGAAACCAGCAGAGAAAAAGTGATTTCGGAATTCAAGAGACAAGGTGGATATTTCTTATCAAAAAATGATGCACTAAAACTTGAAAAGTATATTCTACGGCCAAACGGTACAATGAATCCTAAGATCGTTGGAAGGACGGCGCAGGTTGTTGCTGAATTAGCTGGTATTACTGTACCAGAGGATGCAAAAGTTCTTATTGCCGAAGAAACACGTGTTGGTGATCTGGCCCCTTATTCAAGGGAAAAACTATCACCGATATTAGCCTTCTATACGGTAAATACCTGGGAAGAAGCCCGCGATTTAAGTATCAAGATTTTAAACTTTGAAGGCGCAGGACACACGATGGTTATTCACACAGCAAACAATAAAATTACAGAAGATTTTGCCTTAAAAGTACCGGTTTCGCGGCTGCTTATAAACTGTTCAGCTACTTTAGGCGGAATCGGAGCGACGACTAACCTTAGACCTGCCTTGACTCTGGGTTGTGGAGCGGTAGGAGGAAGTTCTACTTCTGATAATGTTGGCCCACAGAATTTATTTAATCTTCGCCGGGTTGTTTATGGCGTCAGGACATTAGATGAAATACGTGGAGAAGATAAATTTGATGATGTCAGCGGGAAAGCTGTTGAAGACTTGGGGCTTAATAAGGATCAATTAATTGATTTACTTGTTGAACGTGTTCTGCAAAAGCTAAAATAAGCAAAGAGCAACTAAAAACATTGATAACAATATAAAATATAATCTAGGAGGTAGATACAATGGCTAATACTAACGCATTAGGAATGATTGAAACAAAAGGATTGGTAGCTGCAGTAGAGGCGGCTGATGCAATGGTCAAAGCGGCAAATGTAACGTTAATTGGAAAAGAACAAGTAGGCGGCGGACTGGTAACCGTGATGGTTCGTGGGGATGTAGGAGCTGTTAAAGCTGCAACAGATGCTGGAGCTGCAGCGGCAGAAGCTGTTGGTGAATTAATATCTGTTCATGTAATTCCACGTCCACATATGGAAGTAGATGTAATCCTGCCAAAATACGATTCACAGGCTTCGAACTCATGATGAACGCTTAAAGTTGCAAGATTTAAAGTGAGGCTGAGGCATAATAAAAGCGTATGCCCAGCCTTTCTTTATCGAGGGGAAGTGAGTACTAATGGCCATTTTAACGGAAAATAAAATAAAAAGACTGCTACGTACGACTAACTTAAAAGAAACAAAAGTCTTGGTTTTAGAACCTGGGACTATCATAACACCTTCTGCAAAAGAATATTTAAAGGATATTACAATTGAATATAGGAAAATACCAGAAGCAACCTTCCCAATGCCCCAGCTGAAAGTAAATGAATCCCCAAATGCAAATAATATCCAAGATGCTTTCATATATATCAATGGAAATGGAAAAGTTATGTGGAAAAGTCACTTAACTTACCAATTTGGAATTAAAATTAATATTACAATAAGCCATATAGTGGCTTTACAAAAGAAAAGTCACTGTATAGGAAATACGGAGCTGGCAGAGGCTTTAGATACGATCCTAATGGTTGTCAAGACAATAACAATGGAGACGTTAGCTTCATACAGGTTAGATCTGGTACAGGAAATTGAAAAGCTGCTGGAAAACAAAAAGCAGTACGTTTACAGTATATACCCAGAAGGTTCCTTTGTTCCAACCTATAAGGATGAGGAATGTGTCATTGCTTTATTTGAGTTACATGCATATTTACAAGAATTAGAACATTTTATTGCGAAAGAAATGAAGGAAGGCCTGAAATTTGAGGATTATATAAAATGCATTTCCATAGCAACTACGTTGAAGGATTATTGTTGGGTTTTGATGGTGCAGATGATAGAAAATTCAGTAAAACAGGGGTGATAATATGACTGATTATAGTATTGACACAATTGTAGATACAGTTGTCTCTCGTATACAAGAAGTAATGGATCAATCTTTTGAAATTGAAGCAAGCGGACGCCATATCCATCTGGACCGGGAGGCAATCGATACCCTCTTTGGTGCGGGGTATCAATTACACCCAACGAAGTATTTATCACAGCCAGGCGAATTTGCATCAGAAGAACGGGTGAGTATTGAAGGACCGAAAGGCACGATTCACGATGTTATAATTCTTGGACCAGAGCGAAAAAACTGTCAAGTGGAGGTTTCATTAACAGATGCACGTTCACTAGGTGTAAATGCGCCGGTTCAATTAAGTGGAAATATTGAAAACACTCCGGGGATTATTGTGAGGAAAGGCTCTAAATCTATTGTTTTAGATCGAGGAGTCATTGTTGCAAAACGCCATATTCATGTAAAAGATACAGATGCTGAAAAGTTAGGTGTTAAGGATCAGGAGAGAGTTTCTGTTAAAGTGTTTAGTAAAAGACCGCTTATATTTGAGGATGTTATGGTGAGGATAAGTCCCAAGTTTGAGACTTATATGCACATTGATTACGATGAAGCAAATGCTTGCGGTCATAGTAAGGGTGTACGTGGGTGTATTGTTAAGAGGTGATATGGATGGACAATATTGAAATAGTAGTGCAAAAAATCACTGATATTATCATACAACGTTTGCAGAAGGAAGAACATAGAAAGACCGTTGTTTTTTTAGGGAAGGAATATTCAAGTATTCGGACTTACTATGAAAATAGAGGCTATGAAATAGAGTCAGTGAAAGATAAATCTGATACGGAAATAGTAATCGTTACTGAACTGACTATTATAAATATGAACCGCATTGCACTTGGACTTCCTCAAACAGAAGATGAAGTAATTATTTTTCAACGCTTGTTAAATAAAAAGAAAGTTTTTTTCTTAGAAGAAGGAATGGAACTTCATGCAAGTCAGCAAGCGGCCCCGCGGGCATTGCTTCAGGTCCTTGAGAATTATAAAAACCAATTGGTAAGATATGGTGCTACTATACTTCCGTTAAAGCATTTTGAAAAGATAAGTGAAACGATCAATCAGGAAGTAAAAGATATAACGAATAAGAGTGATAGGAAAGAGCTTCTTACCATAGCAAAAGTGCGAAAACTGAACTTACATGCAGGAGACATCTTTAAAACAGATAGGAACATCATTGTTACAGCATTGGCCAGGGATTATTTGCGGGATTTAGGTGTTGAGATCGTATAGAAAGGAGCAGGCTATGTTCATTGGAAAAGTTGTTGGCAGCTTATGGGCGACTCGCAAGGATGAAAAGTTAAATGGTTTAAAGTTCCTGCTTATTGAAAAACAACGAAACGAACATGAAGCTGATCCTGCTCTTGTTGTTGCAGTTGATCATGTGGGTGCGGGCATTGGAGAATCTGTACTGATTACGACTGGCAGCTCTGGCCGTCTGTCTTTTGATGGTAAAAGTATTCCTGTTGATATGGTTATTGTCGGTATTATAGACACTGTGGACTATCCAAAGGAATGATAAAAACTGAATGGAGTGAAATGAATGAGTATTAATGAAATCATAATTTGGCTTATGGTAATTATAATGGTCATAGGTGCAATCGACCGTTCCCTGGGCAATAAAACTGGTTTAGGTAAACAATTTGAAGAAGGAATACTGGCTATGGGTTCCCTAGCGCTTTCAATGGCTGGTATCATCGTTTTAGCACCGAAGTTATCGGACTGGCTAAGTCCTATCATTGTTCCTGTATACAAATTATTAGGAGCAGATCCGGCAATGTTTGCAGGAACTTTATTAGCAAATGATATGGGCGGTTTTTTCTTAGCACAACAAATGACTTCTGACCCATTAATTGTACTTTTCTCAGGTGGTATTTTAGGTGCCATGATGGGAGCGACACTTGTATTTACAATCCCGGTTGGATTGGGTCTTATCAGTGACGAAGATACAAAGTATCTGGCACAAGGAGTATTATGCGGGATTGTGACGATTCCAATTGGAGCATTAGTTGCAGGAATCATGATGGGTATGCCAATCATTAAAGTCTTTATGAATTTAATACCCATAATAGTTGTAGCGATTTTAATTTCAATTGGACTATTTAAAATTCCTGAAGGAATGATTAAAGGATTCAATGTATTTGGGAAAATTATAGTGGCTGTTGGAGCCATTGGGTTGGCGATTGGAGGGTTAGACCTACTGTTAGGTATCAAAGTCTTTCATAATCAAGATACCCTTGAAGTTGGATTCCAGACAGTTGGTGGTATTGCCATTACTTTAGCCGGTGCTTATGGATTGGTGTTCTTGATCACAAAGATATTCAAGAAACCATTGATGAAACTAGGTCATTTGTTAGGAATGAATGATATTGCAGCAGCAGGTCTTATTGCATCTCTTGCCAATAATATTGCCATGTTCCAAACAGTAAAGGATATGGATAAACGTGGAAAGGTGATTAATATCGCTTTTGCAGTTTCAGCATCTTTTACATTTGGTGACCATTTAGGATTTACAGCCGGTGTTGCCCCGGAGCTGATTACTCCAATGATTATCGGCAAGCTGGTCGGTGGTATTTCTGCTATTTTTGTTGCCATATTTTTATCTAAACGTGTATTTAGGATTGAATAAAGCAAATACGATAGAGATTTAAATACGGATGGAGGTAAGATATTGAATATAGACAGATCAGAAATTGAAAAGCTGGTTCGTAGTATTATAATGGAAGAATACAGCAATAAGTTAAATGATTCTTCAAAGAGGCATGTTGACTCTAGCGGTGTAATGTCCATTTCGCTGCCATTGTTTTCTGTAAGTGAAGAAGACCGGTTGGACACAGGTAACCCCAATCATAAAGTGTATACGAAGGATTTAGTGTCACTTACTGAAAGTCCCAGACTAGGTTGCGGATTAATGATAATGGAAAATACTACCTTCGATTGGACGTTAGGGTATGATGAAATTGATTATATCATTGAAGGAACTCTGACTATTATTATAGATGGCCGTCGTATAACTGCCAAAGCAGGAGAATTGATTTTGATTCCAAGTGGATCAAGTATTCAGTTTTCGGTTGAAGGAAAGGCAAGATTTATCTATGTGACTTATCCGGCTGACTGGCAAAATAAATAAAAAGGCAGATAGTGGAAATAGTCCGAACACCCATTACTGCCCAATCTTTTTATGAAAAGAGTAGGGGCTATTTGCATACTCTTTTTATTTACATAGCATAAGTGCCGCGAAAAAAGCGTATGTGTAATAGTAGTTTCAAATAGTAGTTTCAAAAATGAAACTACTTGATGGTTTTCTTTAACTGTGATATAATAGTTTTGTATTTGAAACTATTATATCTGGAGGTATTATTGAGAGAAGCATTTGAGCGATTCATGCGGGCTATCGATATGGATCAATATAACGAAATGAAAAATAGCGATTGGGGCAAAGAAACCAGTTATATCAATATTCTGCATTTGTTTATCATAGGACACAGAGAAAGAACGACGGTCAGCGAACTGGCAGAAACATTGGGACTTTCCCGTCCTGCCGTGACTCAAAAGGTAAATGAGCTGGAAGAGTTGGGGCTTATTCAAAAAGCCCAGTCTACACAGGATAAGCGGTTCTTTTACATCTCATTATCGGAAAAAGTAAAGCAGAGCAGCCAAAGTACAAAAACGGACTCGGTACTGAATGCAGTAGAAAAGGCATTTACCGAGGATAAAAAAGCTGTTTTCACGGAAGTACTAAATTTTATGGCAGATTATATAAATGAAATTGAAGAATAACACTTACCGGATTATATCGGTGTCTTACTATGGCTGGACCCGGTTCCGTACCCATTGCGCCAACATACGAAAAAGGAGTCGATACAATGAGTGGAAAAATTATTATGAACTTAGCCATCAGCATTGACGGATATATTGCTGATGAAGACGGAGGCTATGACTGGATTGTTGGACAAGGCGATACCTCAATTGATACAGCCGAAAAAAGTGAGTTTGAAGAGTTTCTTGCGGATATTGACCTTGTTGTTATGGGAAAAAACTGCTACGATCAGGGTTTTGCGAAAGAGTATCCAACAAAAACGGTTTATGTAGCTACAAGTGAAGAGAAAGAAGATGAGGGTAATATCCATTTTATCCATGGGGATATTGTCAGCATATTTGAAAAAGAAAAGGACAGTGGTAAAAATATATTTCTGTTTGGCGGCGGAGGTCTGGTAGATCACTTTATTAAGGCCAATGCGATTGATGAATATATTGTGGGAATCATTCCGACGATACTTGGAAAGGGCCGTCCTCTGTTTTTGGGGAACAATCCGACAATACAGCTTCATCTTGATAAATACACCATTAGCGATGGAATTGCTGTGTTTTATTATTCAAAACGATAAAAGGATGAATAAAATGCTAGCCGGAGAATAACCATGAAGAACAGAACCTATTTTGCAATCGATTTAAAATCCTTCTACGCTTCGGTCGAGTGTATGGAACGAGGACTTGATCCGCTGACCACGAACCTAGTTGTCGCTGACGCTAGCCGCACCGAAAAAACTATATGTCTTGCCGTCTCTCCCTCCCTCAAAGCATATGGGATTTCCGGTAGGGCGAGGCTGTTTGAGGTCGTGCAGAAGGTCCGGGAAGTTAATGCGGCACGGCTGCGCGAAGCACCGGAACGAGCCTTTTCCGGTGCCTCTTACAGCGATACGGAATTGAAATCCTCACCGGGTCTCTCGCTTGACTATATTATTGCTCCACCGAGAATGGCGCATTATATCGAATACAGCACGCGGATTTACAATATCTACTTAACGTACATCGCGCCCGAAGATATTCATGTCTACTCCATCGATGAAGTTTTCATCGATGCCACCGATTATCTGATCACCTACAATCTTTCAGCCCGTGAGCTTGCCACAAAAATGATTCTGGAAGTACTTAAAACGACCGGTATTACAGCATCAGCGGGAATAGGCACAAACTTGTACCTTTGCAAGATCGCTATGGATATTCAGGCAAAGCGTATCCCGGTGGATCAAAACGGAGTGCAGATAGCAGAATTGGATGAAATAAGCTACCGACGCTTGCTGTGGTCACATCGGCCATTAACAGACTTTTGGCGTGTTGGCAGAGGTTATGCTAAGAAGCTGGAGGAACAAGGCCTATTTACCATGGGAGATATTGCAAGATGCTCGATAGGTAAGTCTAATGATTATTATAAAGAAGATTTATTGTATAAATTGTTTGGCATCAATGCGGAGTTGTTGATAGACCATGCATGGGGGTGGGAGCCATGCACGATTGCAGATATTAAAGCGTATAAACCAAGCACAAACAGTATTGGATCGGGGCAGGTATTGCAAAGCCCCTATCCCTTTGATAAAGCAAAGCTGATTGTGTGGGAAATGACCGATCTGCTGGTACTTGATTTGGTTGATAAAAAGCTTGTGACTGACCAGCTTGTTTTGACGGTTGGATATGATATTGAAAATCTGACAAACCCGAAGATCAAGAACTCATACCGCGGGGCGGTCACCACCGACCATTACGGACGTGCTGTTCCGAAATCCGCGCATGGTACGGCAAACCTTGGAAGACAGACCTCCTCTACAAAATTAATCATGGATGCTGTCACGGAGTTATTCGAGCGAATTGTTGACAAAAATCTACTTGTCAGGAGAGTCAATATCACAGCGAATCATGTTGTGGATGAGGAGACCGTTCAAAAGTCAGATAACTTTGAACAGCTTGATCTCTTTACGGATTACGGTGCTGTCCAGGCTAGAAAAGAAGAGGAAGAAGCCAAGCTTACTCGTGAAAAAAGTATGCAGAAAGCTATGCTGGAGATAAAAAAGAAATATGGAAAAAACGCCATCCTAAAGGGCATGAATCTGGAGGAAGGCGCTACCACATTAGACCGTAATAAGCAGATTGGAGGACACAAGGCATGACGAAGGCATATGACGATATCATCGATTTACCCCACCATGTCTCTGCGGCTCACCCACATATGGCAGCCATTGACCGGGCAGCTCAGTTTTCCCCTTTCGCTGCACTGACCGGCTATGATGCCGCCATTAAAGAAACTGCAAGACTGACTGATGAGAGAGTAGAATTGGACGAATCCATGAAGGACGCTTTGAGCAATAAGCTGCAAATCATAGCAGACCGGCTTAAAGAGCATCCCGAAATTGCCATCACTTACTTTCAGCCGGATGGGAAGAAGAATGGCGGCACCTATGTCACTGCTGTCAGTTCGGCTAAAAAGATAGACAAATATAAACGGATTGTCGTTATGTCTGATGGCATCGAGATCCCCTTTGATGATATAATCAGCATAGATGGGCAGATGATTAGTCCTGAATATTAATTAGCCCGCCAGTATATGATCCATCATCATAATTGCTGTTGAATTTGATTTCGCTTGTGTTTAGTCCACGCTCTTTCAATCTCTTCTGAATAGCTGTTTTCTTATTGTTTCTTTCAAATGGGTTTATTGTTTCTTTTACACCTTCTACAATTTCAAACCATTTTGCAAAAGGAATACCAATGCCGATTTCATCCGCTTTCCAGTTTGCAACAAGACGAGTACCAGGGCACAGTAGTGTAATGTTGATATCACCAGTGTTGTATGGATAACTTGTTAGATCCTGACAGACAGCCTGGAGTCCGACAGTCTTAAGGTTTGTCGTATATCCGTTAAAATATCCATGTCCCTGGATAAACCTCATAACATTATACGGACTGGAAATTACAATTACAATATCTGGTTCTACATCGTAAGCCTCCAGCGGCATAACTGCAATTCCATACGGTTCTTCCTTTAAGAATTGCATCTCGTCGCTAACGCTCTTAGATATTTCGACGTTATGATAAATATGTTTACTGTGTCTTGCTATACCACTTGCCATCGGCGGCATAACATCTTTCATTTTTAAAGCAGTTGCACCATTAGGACAGGCTTGATTTTCTTTTGTAAGCTTCATGCATTCGCCTTTGCTTGCAAGCTGCACCGAATTACAGTATGTGACTTTGCGGTCTCTCTGCGCAACTTCAAAATTATTGAAATCTTCTTTTGTAAATAAGAATTTTACACCTACCGGTTTCCTGTCTAAATCTAAATATCCTTCAATCATATTCACACTTTGTTTAATTTCCATCGTTCAACCTTCTCCTTCTGTATTTTAATACAAGTATCTATTGTACTATGTATTCTTTATTTATGTTCAATAGATAATCAAAAAATACTGACGCAGATTGTCCCACACCTACATCCTTTAGCGTTTTCAATAAAATTCCTCCTGTGTAAAATAAATTTGTTTGTAAAAGTTTAAATACCTCATATGGGTATTTATGTCAGAAAGTATATACCTCATGGGGGTATATGTCAAGCGTTGTATTGTATTTATATAGAAGATAGAAGATTGATTTCTCATAGTATAAGATTTTCTATTTTTCATTGACTTATACCCCGGTAGGGTATATACTAAAATCAAAAAGTGAGGTAATGCACATGGAAGAAGGGAAAAAACCTTGTTATCGAACAAAGGAACGGACTCCTGAAGAATATAAAAAATTAATTAACCGGCTGAACCGCTTGGAAGGGCAAGTCAGAGGAATTCGGGGAATGGTGGAAAAAAATGCATATTGTACTGATATTCTGGTTCAAACTGCCGCCATTACTGCCGCAATCAATGCGTTTAATAAGGAATTGCTTGCAAATCACATAAAATCCTGTGTTGTACAGGATATCCGGGAAGGTAAAGACGAGGTGATTGAGGATCTGGTCGCTACGATACAAAAATTAATGAAGTAGGATGACACAAATGAGAACAGCGGTTGTGTCTATGGATCGTATGACATCAGATGAGGAGCTTTTGCAGGCCGTGAAACGGGTTTGTTATGCGGTATCGAAGATAGAGCTTAAGGAGGTTTAAATGAAACAATATACTGTAACAGGAATGAGTTGTGCAGCTTGTAGTACCCGCGTGGAAAAAGCAGTATCAAAGGTTTCAGGGGTTACATCATGCTCTGTCAGCCTTTTGACTAATTCCATGGGAGTTGAAGGTACTGCCTCTGAAAAAGAGGTTATACAGGCAGTAGAGAACGCCGGATATGGGGCGACTATAAAGGGCGGTAATGCGGCTGCTGGAACAAATACAGCAATCCCGGCAGGCAGCGATGATCCTTTAAAAGATACGGAAACTCCTGTTTTAAAGCGTCGGCTTTGGTCATCTTTGGGATTTTTGATTGTTCTGATGTATTTTTCCATGGGACATATGATGTGGAAATGGCCGCTCCCGTCAGCTATTGCCGATAATCATGTGGCAATGGGATTAATTCAGCTTCTCCTATCTGTCATTGTCATGGTAATTAACCAGAAATTTTTTATCAGTGGATTTAAAGGTCTGATTCATAAAGCACCTAATATGGACACATTAGTAGCGTTGGGTTCAGGTGCGGCGTTTGTATACAGTACCTACGCATTATTTGCCATGACAGACGCTCAGCTTAAAGGAAATTTAAATGACGTTATGGCTTATATGCACGAATTTTACTTTGAATCTGCTGCGATGATTTTAGCTCTGATTACGGTAGGTAAGATGCTGGAGGCAAATTCTAAAGGAAAAACTACCAATGCCTTGAAAAGTCTTATGAAACTGGCTCCTAAAACCGCAATTATTTTGAAAGACGGTTTGGAAGCAGAAGTTACCATTGATCAGGTTAAAAGCGGTGATATCTTTGTAGTGCGCCCCGGCCAAAACATTCCGGTAGATGGTATTGTATTGGAAGGAGCCAGTGCAGTCAATGAATCAGCTTTAACAGGTGAAAGCATTCCCGTAGACAAGGCAGAAGGAGATCAGGTATCTGCAGCAACCATCAATCAATCCGGATATATTAAGTGTCAAGCGGTCAGAGTTGGTCAGGATACTACTTTATCTCAGATTATTCAGATGGTCAGTGATGCTGCTGCCACAAAAGCACCCATTGCCAAAGTAGCAGATCAGGTATCGGGGGTATTTGTACCAGTTGTAATAGGCATTGCCTTGCTAACCATAGCCATTTGGCTTTTGGTGGGAGAAAGTATTGGTTTCGCGCTTGCCAGAGGTATTTCTGTTCTGGTTATCAGCTGCCCTTGTGCTTTGGGATTGGCAACACCGGTTGCAATCATGGTGGGCAACGGCATGGGTGCTAAAAATGGAATAATGTTCAAGACAGCGGTATCTTTAGAGGAAGCTGGAAAAATGCAGATAGTTGCATTGGATAAGACTGGTACAATTACCAGCGGAGAGCCAAAAGTAACAGATATCATTTCGTCAGAAGGAGTGTCAAAGCAGGAACTGCTGACAGCCGCCTATGCCTTGGAAAAAAAGAGTGAGCATCCCCTTGCTCGTGCTGTTCTGGCCTATGCAGAAGAAGAGAAGATAAAGACTTCTGATGTAAGTGATTTTACCGCGTTACCAGGCAACGGATTGTCTGCAATATGGGAAGGCAAATCACTTGTTGGCGGTAACTTTAAGTTTATCAGCAGTCAGGCAGAGGTGTCGGCAGAGATAAAAGAACAGTCGGAACAATTGGCAGAAGAAGGAAAAACTCCCTTATTCTTTGCGGCAGATGGAAAACTCATTGGTATTATTGCTGTTGCAGATGTGATAAAAGAAGATAGTCCGCGGGCCGTTAAAGAATTGCAGAACATGGGACTTCGTGTCGTCATGCTGACAGGTGATAATGAGCGGACTGCAAACGCTATCGGCAAACAGGCTGGCGTGGATGAAGTCATTGCAGGAGTGCTGCCAGACGGCAAGGAACAAGTGGTGCGCACGCTTCAGAACCAAGGAAAGGTTGTTATGGTGGGAGATGGAATCAATGATGCACCTGCTTTAACCAGAGCAGATATTGGTATTGCGATTGGTGCTGGTACAGATATTGCCATTGATGCCGCCGATGTAGTACTGATGAAAAGCAGATTAAGCGATGTTCCTGCGGCCATTCGGCTGAGCCGCGCTACGTTGAGAAATATCCATGAAAACCTTTTCTGGGCCTTTATTTATAATATTATAGGTATTCCGTTAGCTGCAGGTGTATGGATTCCACTCTTTGGCTGGCAGCTGAATCCAATGTTTGGTGCTGCGGCCATGAGTCTATCCAGCTTCTGCGTAGTAACTAACGCTTTGCGGCTGAATTTTTATTCCATTCATAACGCAAAGCATGATAAAAAAATAAAAAACAAAAAGAAATCGGAGGTAAAATTAATGGAAAAAACATTGAGAATTGAAGGTATGATGTGCGGGCATTGCGAAGCCCGGGTAAAGAAAGGCTTGGAAGAACTTCCTGAAGTATCAACAGCTATTGTAAGCCATGAAAATGGAACAGCAATTGTAACTTTGAATCGAGAAATTTCAGATGCAGCTTTAAAAAGTGCCGTAGAAGCTCACGATTATAAAGTTATTTCTATTCAATAATAATCTTTGCCGAAAAAATGCACCGTGCCGCTTATNNAGCGGCACGGTGCATTTTTGTATAGCGAGAATCGGAGTGCTAAGATGCACTTCAATTCTCTTTTTTTGGTTTATAGCTAATTATTTAGTATATCACCCGTCAGTTCATGGATTTATCTGCGGCAGACTTTCTCTGTACGCAGAGTTGCGGATATTATAACATGGTGATAGAATCTTTTTAAGAACATAAATATATACACGAATGAAGGAGGGAGAGTTATGAGGGACAAAATAGAGTTAATTATCGGGCAGGAGGATAAGAGGAATCCGCTAACGGATGAAGCCATTGCCAATGAATTGGGAACACTGCGCGAAAATATAACAAAAGTCCGGATAGAAACTGGAATCCCTGCTTCATCGGAACGGAGAAAAGAACGATTACTTCAGGAGATCCAAGATTTATTTTATGATATGGGATTGGTATCAGACCGTAAATTGGCAGAATTACTAAATCAACGAGGGTTTAAGATCGGAAAGTTTACAGTCGGACAGCTGCATAAATCTTACCCTGAAATATGGGAGCCGGCTCTTAAATCTTCTCAGGGCGAAACACCGGTCAGCAATAATAAGCAGGAGTTTCATGATGATATTTTCGATAAGATTATCGGATCAGACGGCAGCCTGAAAAATCAAATCAGTAAGGCCAAGGCGGCAGTCATGTATCCGCCAAAAGGGCTGCATACGCTTTTATATGGTCCTTCCGGTGTTGGTAAAAGCTTCCTGGCAGAACTGATGCATGATTTTGCGGTCAGAACGGATAACTTTCAAAAAGAGGCTCCTTATTTTGAATTTAACTGTGCCGATTATGCTGATAATCCCCAGCTGCTTTTGGCTCAGCTATTCGGTTATACGAAGGGAGCATTTACCGGAGCAACGGAACATAAAAAGGGAATTGTTGAGTTATGTGATGGAGGTATTTTATTTCTGGATGAAGTACACAGACTCCCGGCAGAAGGGCAGGAGATCCTATTTTACTTAATGGATAAAGGCAAGTTCCGCCGTCTGGGAGAAGCAGAAACCAGCCGGGATAGCCATCCCTTAATTATTGCGGCAACGACGGAGGATCCGGAGAGCTCGCTGCTATTAACGTTTCGCCGGCGGATTCCCATGAGTATTGAGATTCCGGCATTATCGGAACGGCCGTTGGAGGAAAAATGGCAGTTTATCGAGTTTTATCTTACGATGGAACGGGAACGGCTTGGCCGTGATATCCGTGTAAACCAGTCCGTATTAAACTGTCTGCTTTTGGCGGAATTTCCCGGTAATATCGGTCAGCTCAAATCAGATATCCAGGTTTGCTGTGCCAAGGCATTCTTAGAGGCAAAGCTACATAATAAAACAGCAATAGAGGTGGTTGCGGATAATCTTCCGGAGCACTTAAAGAGCTGCATCAATCAATCGGTTTCTAACGATATAAGGCATTTAATCAGCGGGGATGTACTTTTTTCAGAGGCGGGATACCAGCAGTTTTCAGGACGTTTACACAAGATGAGCGGTACTGGTATTTACGAGCAGCTGGAAGAAAGATATACGAAGCTTTTGAAAAATGGGGTAGCGGCAGAAGAGATCAGCCGGATCTTACAAGATGAGGTTGAGACAACACTGGTTCAGCAGATCCGCAAAATGGAGGAGTCCAAATTCAGCCTGCATGAGCTATCCGCAATCGTGGGAGAAGATGTTCTGGAGATAACGGAATATGTATACCAGGAAGCGCAGAAAGAATTACCGGGACTTAAGGATACGATTGTTTTTCCGATGGCCATTCATATTCGTGCATCACTGGATATGACCAAAGAGCGAAAAGTGGCGCTTGGAAGCAGCTTTGAAGAAATAAAAAAGCGGCATGCAAAGGAATATAAAATTGCAGCTCATATTATTGATAAGGTCAATGATAAATTCTATGTGATGCTTCCTGCCGACGAGGCAGTCTTTTTGGCAATGTATCTCAGTAAGTTTCAGAGAGGACAGGTTGATACAGAGGGGAAAACAGCAGTGATTGTGCTGTCCCATGGCAGAGTGGCAGGGGGAATGGCAGAGGTTGCCAATAAAATTCTGGGAGTAAACCACGCCGCAGCGTTGGAGATGACACTGAGTGAGGATCCGGCGGCTGCCTATGAAAAAACAAAACAACTGGTCATCGAAAGAAACAAGGGACGAGGCTGTATCCTGCTTGCAGATATGGGATCACTCCTGACGTTTGTAGACAAGATCAGGCAGGAGACAAAAATTCCGGTAGCCGTCTGCGGGAGGGTGGACACCTTAATGGTGATCGAGTGCCTTCATAAAGTACTTTGGACAGAAGAGTCAATAGAAACAATTGTAGATGAACTTGGCAGTAAAAAATCATTGCAGCCCAAAACATCCAAATATAATAAAATTCAGCATAAAAGAGCGGTTCTTTGTCTGTGTATCACCGGGCAGGGAGCTGCAAAGATGCTTCGTAATTTTATCTCAGAGCGGTTAAAGTCAGTATTGGACAATGTTGTCATCATAAACAGAGGCTATATAGAAAATGAAGATGTGGAACAAATTATCTTACAGGAAGCGGCTCAATATGAAATCCTTGCAATTGTTGGGACAATTAATCCGGATGTAAAAGATATTCCATTTCTTTCCCTGGAAGACATCTATCAGTCTTCCGGTATTTCAAAACTGCGGAAAATCATTAAAAACAGCCTATTGCTGGATCATGTCATTCTTGGTGAGGTCATTACACCGGAATTAATCTTTGTGAATCCGCCATATCGGTTAAAGGAACAGCTTTTAGATCAGGCGATCGAAACGATGACAAGCGAGGGGTATGTGGACGAGCGGTTTTTACTGAGTGTTTATAAAAGGGAAGGAATGATGACCACTTATTTAAAAGGTGGTATAGCCATTCCCCACGGTGATCCGGCAAGTGTTACAAAACCGGTCATATCGATCACAAAACTGGACAAACCAGTGATGTGGGATGGTACAAATACGGTCGATCTGATCTTTGTACTGGCTTTAGATGAAAATTCGAAAAAATATTTTGAACAGCTTTATCAAATGTTAAACAGCGAAAACCTGGTAAGTTTAATAAGAAATAGCAATTCTATTAATGAAATCAGGGAAAATCTTCGTCTGGACACAAAATCGGTCAATTAAGTTGGCACGGTTCTTGCTCTATATAATAGCGTAGAGACAAGAAAGGAGTGGAAAGATGAAAGTAGAAGATTTTCCAAAGATTACAGTCATTTTAAGAGGGTATACCCATTCTCAAATCAGAACCGTGGTGAAAAGCCTTCTCGGCACCGCAATAAAATCAGTTGAAATTACGATGAATACTCCTGATGCGATTGAGATTATCAAAAGCATCAGTAAGGAATTCGGTAATGATATACTGGTCGGTGCCGGGACGGTAACTACCTATGAGGAGGCAGAAGCATCTATTGCAGCTGGTGCCAGATTCTTATTATCTCCCATTACATTCAGTAAGGAAATTATTGATTTATGCAAAGAACGAGGGGTTATTTCTGTCCCCGCGGCTCTTACTCCGTCAGAAATCATGCAGGGCATAAGGGATGGAGCAGATATTATCAAAGTGTTTCCGGCTGGAGTTATGGGAGCAGCCTATTTAAAGGATATTCAGGCACCTCTTGGCAAGTTTCCTCTGATGGTGGTAGGCGGTGTAAACACCAGTAATGTCAAGGAGTTTTTTGATGCCGGGGCTGATTATGCGGGAATAGGTTCCGGATTGTTTAAAAAAGAGGATATAATCAGTGAAAATCTGTCCGGTCTAAAAGCATCTGTACAGAAGATGGCAGAACAGCTGATATAGAGGAGAATATGAATGAGTGAAATAGTTTTTGATGAATCATTGATACTGGAACTGGAAGGAATAGAGGAAAATACCGAAGCACTGATGCAGCTAACGGATTATCTGCTGGATAAAGGCTATGTAAAAAAGGGGTATAAAGAGGCTATTCTGGAGCGTGAGGCTATGTTCCCGACAGGTCTGTCAACAGGTGAAATCAATATAGCAATTCCCCATGCGGATACAAGTTATGTCAATCAGGCAGCAATCTGTGTTGGAATTCTGAAAAAACCGGTAAAATTCAGTGCGATGGATGAACCGGACCATCAAATTGATGTGAATATCATCATCGTCCTGGCATTAAAAGAGGCACATGGTCATCTGGAGATGCTTCAAAAGGTTGTGGAGTTAATTAAAGATCAGGACAATTTAAAAAAAATTGTAACAGCCAGCGATACAAAACCAGTTTACGATATGATATCCAGCCACCTATTACAGCAGTAAATATGAAATATAATAGAAAACAGGACTTAAAAATTACAGGATCAGATTGGAGAAGGAAATGAAAAGAATATTAGTAGCTTGTGGAAATGGTATTGCAACATCAACAGTGGTAGGAACAAAAATAAAAGAGAAATGTGAAGACAGCGGTATTGACGTTACAGTTACACAGTGTAAGCTTCTGGAAGTGGAATCCAAAGCGGAAGACTTTGACCTGCTGGTTACCACAGGAAAGTTCACCGGCGGGGATGTGGGGATCCCGGTGATTGGAGCAATCTCTCTTTTGACCGGAATCGGAGAAGAAGCAACGTTGGATGAAATTATTGCAATGTTAAAGTAAATAAAAAACTAAGGAGAAGTGATCATGCAGATTATATATTCTATATTCAATACGATTTTGGCTGCCGGAGCGGTTGTGATGCTTCCGATAATTATTACGATCATCGGTTTGATTTTTCGCGTGAAATTAGCAAAAGCTTTTCGTTCAGGACTGACAATTGGAATCGGTTTTGCAGGTATTAATCTGGTTATCAATATGATGAAATCAAACCTGGGACCGGCTGCCCAGGCAATGGTAGAAAACTTTGGGATTAAGCTTGATATTCTGGATGTGGGGTGGGGAGCTATCGCAGCGGTAACCTGGTCGTCACCAATTATAGCTATTTTGATTTTCTGTATACTGGCAACGAATATTATTATGCTTGTACTTAAGGCTACGGATACGCTTGATGTCGATATCTGGAACTATCATCACATGGCAATTGTCGGTATTATGGTTTATTATGTTACGAAAAGTATCCCGTTGGGAATAGCCGCAACCGTGGTAATGGCGGTCATTACCTTTAAACTCTCTGACTGGACGGCGCCGCTGGTAGAAGACTATTTTGGGATTCCCGGTGTTTCCCTGCCGACAATGTCCGCATTGTCTTCTGTGGTCATTGCGGCACCTCTTAACTGGCTGCTTGATCGGATTCCAGGAATTAACAAACTTAATTTTGATGTGAAAAACGCTAAGAAATATTTAGGCTTTTTTGGTGAACCAACCATGATGGGATTGATATTAGGTTGTATCATTGGTGCCCTGGCAAAATATCCGGTATCAGGAATCCTGGCATTGGGTGTGAATATGGCTGCAGTTATGGTCTTGATTCCGAAAATGACTTCTTTATTTATGGAAGGCTTAATGCCAATTTCCGAGGCGGCAAAAAAGTTCACACAGAGCAAATTCAAAGGCAGGAAATTTCTTATTGGACTTGATGCAGCAGTGGTAGTTGGTAATCCGGATGTGATTACAACATCGCTGATTGTTATACCGTTAACAATTTTAATGGCAGCTGTTCTGCCTGGAAACCGTGTTCTGCCGTTTGCTGATCTGGCAGTAGTAACCTTCCGTGTTGCTTTGGTGGTGGCTATTACAAGGGGCAATTTATTTAAGAATATTATCATGGGACTTGTTTGTACCGGTGTGATTTTGCTTGCCGGTACTGCTACAGCGCCGGTTCTTACCGAATTAGCAACCAGTGTTGGCCTCAATCTGGCAGCAGATGGAAGTTACATAACCTCATTTGCAGCAACCAGCCTGACCGTAAGCTTTTTAGTTTACAAAGCATTTATCGGTAATCTGGTTATCAGCATTCCGCTGTTGATTGCCGCTATTGCCGGTACCTGGGTATTTATGAGTAATTTGAACAAGAAAAGGGCCAGAATATTAGAAGAGAAAAAGCAGAAGGAAACTGCAGGTTTAGGAGCAGAAGTATGAAAATAACAGACGTAATTGTATATACAGTAAAACCCCGTTGGATTTTTGTAAAAATAGTCACTGACGAGGGCATCGAGGGCTGGGGGGAGATGGTTTCCGGAACGAAGACCGAGACAGTAGTGGCCGGTGCAAAAGAAATGGCAAGACGATTGATTGGCAGAAATCCGTTGGAGATTGAAACCCTCTGGCAGGAATTATACCGCGTATTTTTCCGCGGAGGTCCGATTAATATGACGATTATATCCGGGCTTGAGATTGCACTTTGGGATATTAAGGGGAAATACTATCAGGCACCGATCTACGATTTGATGGGAGGGGCTGCCAGAGAACGGATTAAAGTCTATTCCTGGATTGGCGGCGACCGTCCCAGCGATGTGGTAAAGGATGCAAAAGACCGGGTGGACAGAGGCTTTGATTCGGTAAAAATGAATGCGACAGAGGAACTTCATTATATTGATAACTTTAAGAAAATTGATGAAGTGGTGGCACGGGTTGCCGCTCTGCGAGAGGCTTTCGGTAACGATTTGAATATTGGCGTGGATTTTCACGGACGTGTACATAAGCCGATGGCAAAGGTTCTGGCAAAAGAGTTGGAACCATACCGGCCAATGTTTTTGGAGGAGGTTGTGCTTTGTGAAAATCAGGAGGCGTTTAAGGAAGTGGCAGAACATGTGGTGACGCCGTTAGCAACTGGTGAACGGCTTTATACACGCTGGGGATTTAAAGATATTTTAAAAAGCGGATATATCGATATCATTCAGCCGGATGTAGCTTTAGCCGGCGGGATTATGGAAACCAGGAAGATTATCGCTATGGCAGAAGCCTATGATATCGCAGCGGCTCCCCATGCCCCTTATGGTCCTATTGCACTGGCGGCCACCTTGCAAATTGATTCTTGCAGCCCCAATGTCTTTATTCAGGAGCAGTCACTGGGAATTCATTATAACAAAGGCTTTGATCTCCTGGATTTTGTAGAAAATAAAGAAATATTCCAATATCAGGACGGTTTTATCGGCTTACCGGATAAACCGGGATTGGGTCTTATCATCGACGAAGAAAAGGTGAAAGAAGTATCTATGGAAGGGCTTAACTGGTCGAATCCGAACTGGAAGCATTATGATGGAACAAAAGCTGAGTGGTAGTACTGTGATAGATGACATACGGGGAGTATTGAATCATATAAAAGAAAAGGGATCGCACATACAGGCACCCCATAAGAACGTATCAAAGAACATTTAGATTGAGCAGTTGCAAACGATAGCAAAAGACAGACGATCGGCATAAAGCTGATTGTTTGTCTTTTGTATTTTAAGGACAGACCCTTACTAAGGCAAAGGCAGCTCCTTAAGGAACAGAATTTCTTTATAATCATCTTGACTGCCAGCTGCATTTCTGATAAAGTAAAGATACTTTATAAAGTGCCTTTAATAAGGGAGAGCAGTATGGCTGTAGGGAATGTGAATTTAATGAAGCAAATCAATTTAGATACGGTTAGACGGGTGATAAAAGAAAATAAAAAAGCAACAAAGCCTCAGTTGGCAAATTTGACAGGATTAAGCGTGGTAACAATTAATTCACTTGTCGAAGTGCTTTTGAAAGATGGAGAGATACTGCTTGATGAGCTGGAAGTGTCCAGTGGCGGCAGACCGGCAGTCATCTATTCCTTTAATGAGGAGTACAGCATGGCATTAGTCATTTATACAAATGAGTATGAAATGAAGGATTTAACCCATGTTGCCGTTGTTAATCTATATGGGGAAGTGATTGAAGGCAACGAGATTTTCTTAGAAGATATATCTGAAGAAAGTTTTGATTTGATCATTGAGAAAATGCTGAAAAAGTATCCAAACATTAAATTGATCGGTATTGGTATGCCGGGACAGGAAATCAGAGGGAAGATAGAGGTCAGTGATTATATATCTCTTGAAGGGAAATCCCTTGTGGAACATTTGAGAAATCAATTTCAAATTCCTGTAGTCTTTGAAAATGATGTTAACGCAGCTGTACTGGGATATTGTACTTCTAATCAATGCGACGATAAAAACGTGGTTGGCATTTATATTCCGGAGAAATATCCTTTAGGTGCAGGTGTTTTTATCAACGGTGATATGTATAAAGGAAAAGATGGCTTTGCTGGTGAAGCTAAATTTCTTCCGGATGGTTTTGATTGGAATAATCCAGCATTTGTTTCGGAAAATATTTCGATGGCACTTAAGAAATTAATCATTACGTTCACCTGTCTTTTAAACCCAGATATCCTCGTTATCTACAGAGAAAATCTCACCGAAGTGGCGATGGATCTCATGATTGAGGACTGTAAAAAAACAATCAAGTCAGAAGTAATGCCTGATATTGTTGTATCAAGTGACTTTTGCAAAGATTTTGCAGAGGGTATTAAACAAATCTCATTAAAACCATTGGAACCAAAATGGCAAGGATAAGGTAGGAGATACCATGACGACATTATTATTGATCATTATCTATATTGCATTTATCAGCTTGGGGCTTCCTGATTCTATGCTTGGCGCTGCATGGCCAACGGTCCGGGCTGAGTTGTCCCTGCCAATGGCCGGGGCAGGATTAATCTCCATGATTATATCCGGTGGAACCATAATCTCAAGTATTCTGAGTGGCAAACTGATTCAAAAACTTGGTACTGGTAAACTCACATTAATCAGTGTATTTATAACAGCCATGGCTTTGCTGGGTTTTTCCTTTAGCCAAAGCTATGTATGGTTATGTCTGATGGCAATTCCATTAGGACTAGGGGCAGGGGCCGTAGATGCTTCTTTAAATAATTTTGTGGCTTTGCATTTTTCAGCCAGACATATGAGTTGGCTTCATTGCTTCTGGGGAATTGGTGCAACTGCGGGTCCCGCTATTATGTCAGTTGCCATTTCTTATAACGGGTCGTGGCAAAAGGGCTATTTATCCGTTGCAATTATTCAGATTTTTTTAGTGATTATTTTGCTGGTTTCATTACCGCTATGGAGATTGTTTGGTGAAGGCCGGGAAGAAAGCGTTATTGAAGAAAATAAGAGCCAGTATGTCTTTCAATTACCGGGGATACGCTCAGCACTTCTTGGTTTCTTTTGTTATTGTGCATTAGAGGCTACCACCGGTTTATGGGGCGCCAGTTATCTGGTGCAGGCAAAAGGTGTATCTTCTGATGTTGCCGCGGGTTGGATATCCGTATATTACCTTGGCATCACCATAGGCAGGTTAGTCAATGGGTTTATTACTGCCAAGTGGAGTAATCCTGCGTTGATTCGAGGCGGTCAATGTATCATTGGTATTGGGGCTGTCTTATTACTGACTTCCAATCAATATGTCAACTTACTGGGACTTATTCTGATTGGAATGGGATGCGCACCTATTTATCCTTCTATGTTACATGAAACGCCGGCTCGTTTTGGCAAAAACAATTCAAGTAAACTGATGGGGGTGCAAATGGCGTTTGCTTACATTGGAACGATGCTGGTGCCGCCGGCAATCGGGGTATTATCAAGTGTGGTAGGGATACGGTTCTATCCCGTATTTATTATGGTGTTACTCATAACGATGTTTGTCAGCAGTGAGAAAATTAATAAAATCGTAGCAAGGAGGGCTTAAAATGGTTAATCAGTTAGATTTACATATGCATTCCAATATCAGCAACGATGGGGAATACACGCCATCACAGCTCATGCAGCTGTGTAAACAACATGGTTTAAAGACGGTTGCATTAGCTGACCATAATTCCGTACGAGGGATCGAAGATGCTCAGAAATCAGCAAATGAATTAGGGATCGAATTGATCCGTGCTATTGAGCTTGACTGTCAGCTTGAAGGAGTTAATCTGCATCTTTTAGGATATGGGATTGATCCAACAGAATCTGAATTTGAAAAAAATGAAATGGATATCTTAAAGAAAGAACAAGATGCTTCTTCAAAACTAATACATCTAGTGCAGGATTTAGGTATTCATCTTGAAATAGAAGAAGTTCTGGATCTTGCCATAGAAGGTGTAGTGACAGGTGAAATGATTGCTGAAGTTGCTCTGGAGGATAAAAGAAATCAGAACAATCCTCTTCTTAAGCCATATAGAAAGAACGGGATGCGTAGTGATAATCCTTATGTAAATTTTTATTGGGACTTTTGCTCCCAAGGGAAGCCGGCTTACGTACCTATTCAGTTTCTTGGGCTGAACGAAGCCATACAATTGATTAGAAAAGCAAGAGGCATAGCTGTTCTTGCTCACCCAGGGATTAATATCGGGCAGGATCAGGAGATTCTGGAAAGCATTGTTTCTTGCGGTATTGATGGGATGGAAGTATACAGTAGTTATCATGATGAAAGCATGGTTGCTTTTTACAATAAGCAGGCTGAAAAATTTCATTTGCTGAAAACAATGGGCAGCGATTTTCATGGGAAAACAAAGCCGGCAATTAAACTGGGGTGTATGAGCTGTCATGAAGAAATAGATATTTATCAACAATTCAAGAAAAAACTTCATGAGGCGGCGTTATAAAGGTATATGTTCATCGAATATTAAAGCAAAAGGACTTAAACCATCGTGGGTTAGTCCTTTTGCTTTTTATATACGAATTCATATTTTATAGTAATGCTCATAACGCCGTTCATATTGAATGTTGATTTTAAGACACAGCTTTACAGTTTTCACTTGTGTTATCTTCCATGTCATCAGCAAAATCAAAATCATAATTCCGAAGCACATGCCGCCAATGTGCTTTTTCGATTTCTCTGGTGCGCTGCAGCGCGGCTTCTCTGCGGGTGTCCTTTCGGTGCTGAACAAATTGGTTCAAAAGAACGCCGCCAACCAATACGGTGATTAAAAAAAAGACATTGCCGAAATCCATAATATATATCCTCCTGTTGACTTTTTGTTGTCGGGCTTTATATTAAGAATAACAGGATATTGGCGTAATCCATTAGGAGATTTATCATAGTTCTGCAAAAAAATTGGCTTTCCAGTGGAAATTTTAGAGCTGACTTGAAAAAGTAAA
>DFCS01000008.1 GCA_002367105.1 Hungatella sp. UBA3048 | reverse complement strand
TAAACTTAAATCCGGGCTTGCATTTTCTTCACGGGTCAGATGAAAGGAATGTCGGTTTCCATATATATCATAAGTATATTCTTTCCTTACATTTCCCGTATCTTTCTGGCGGGACAGCTGGCCTTTAGGATTGTAGCGGTATTTCGTCTTCAGGAGTAGGGTTTGTTTTTCTTCCACGTATTCCCGGTCCTGCACTTTGCTGTAATTTAAAAATAGAAGGATTATCATATATACCATAAACTATATCATCTTTTCCAAACTTCAGAGTCTGATTTACAGTTTAACTAAATTTTGTCCACCAATAACTTCACCAGTTCCCTTACCGGACACCGGATAGACTTGTGCTTCTTATTTCAGGTATCGCTGTTTGCTGAAAACGAGGTAAAAAAGAACCAAATACTTAAAGATTTATACTTCAGCAACATAAGTCCAAGCGGAAAATCCTTTGACAGAAATTCTCTATATGGCAAAAAACTTAAAACGGTGTCTGACACAGAAGAAAAATTTCTGGCTCTCTTGAACAATTCCGAAAAAGAACTTCTTGTTTGTTTTTCCGATGCTAATGGAAACATGAGTCGAATTGTAGTGGCCGATTGATTTGTCGACAGTCTATGTCTGAGAATGCGGATTACTATCGAGGCCTTGGGTATGAAAATTTAGCATCGACACAGAAAGGGCTGAAAATCGGCCTTTTCTGTGTTGGAGCGTATTTAATTTCTTAAACCGAATTTATTTACTAGAAAATCTTCACAAGGTTTTAGTATTAATTCGCTTAAGTTTGCATCGTTTAACATTGAAATAAGTTCAATTAAAGATTCTGCTATTATTCTGAAAAATATCGGGCTTGAACCAACTTCACAGTTTGCAGAATAATCGAAAGATATGTTACATAAAGGAAATGTATCTATCTCAGTTATAGATTTGGTTGCACCATTTATAACTGCATCAAGATATTCGTATGACAATCCCTTATAACAATGCTTATCATCTAATAAGATCGATTCACAATACTTCTCTGTATTCTTCTGTGTATATGCAACTGATAGTAACATAGAATCAGCTTTATCGTTGGGAGATATTGAAGCGGATAACAATCCATAACAAATTCTACCGCCTCTATGTACTGCTACCTCAAGTCCCAATGAATACAGTGTATGATACAACCTAGTTCTATTTAAGTTTATTACTTTTTTTGAACATTCAGTTAAAAGGCTGTTATGAGTCAATTCTTCATTAACAGTGATTTTAATCTTTCCGTTTGAATAATCTATTATTTTAAACATTTGTCACCTCGCTATTCCCCAGAAATTAAACCAAGCATCATTAAACCAACCTGAATAAGATTTTATAACGTCTGGATGATATGTGCTATACTTTGAAACTTGATAAAAATCTATAGCTGCGTCGTGTGCTACAGTTTGGATCATTCCACCTTGCATTAATTCTATCTCTTTCAGTTCATGCAAATAAAAACTTGCGTCAGCGCCTGTAATTGATTGTCCAGAATTCAAAGCATTCTGTAATCTATTAATCATGGCGACATTTTCTTCTGCATAGAGATCACCCGATAAATGCCGTGTTATAGAATCAATGTTGAACTGTGTCACTTGATAAGTATTTCCTGAAATTTTACCCAAGCCTTCTTTTATCAAACCGTTTTCCGCACCCACACCAGCTCTCATTTGTTGTGCCTGCAGTAACTGCCGAGCCTGTTCAAAACCAGTTGCTCTAGCAGAACCTACTATTGCTGCACCAAATCCAAGACCTGACGCAACTGCACCAGTTGATGCAAGAGCACTACCAGTAACACCATATGCAAGGCCCGCTCCTCCAGTTAGACCGACCGTACTTCCGATTGCAGCACCTTGTACTATTGCTTCCCAGGAAAATTTGCCCTGAATGGCCGATGATATTCCGCCTGCAATCGCTCCAGCCGCGAAACCAACTAGCCCTGCAACAACCAAAAAAGGATGTGCAATATGCCCGGTTGGATCAGAGTAAAATACTGGATTGTTGTGACAATAAGTATACAGGTTAAGTGATAATGGGTCAAACACTTCTTGCTTATTTGGTAATTGATTTTTAACACATCGGAGCGAATCCTCGCTTGTAAAGCGCCCAGTTACAGCTCTGTAATACCTTGCTCGCAAGTAATAGGCATTCGTCTCTAAGTCTAGATACTCCCCACAATACCGGAACGGATTTCCATCCTCTTTAAGTAGTAACTTGTATGTCTATACAATGAATAGTCCGCTACGTTATTGTGATCCTTCGGGACATAAGTCAGAAGAACGGTTAGGCAAGGGTATCTGGTCTCTGAAGTCGGATGACTTGGGAATTATGATTGTATCTCATTGGCTGTATGGTGGTGGGGAAGATCTTACTATCGATGGAAATTTTTGGCTGGATTATGAAGCACGGTATACAGTTGGTGATTATATGATGGATAATAAAGGTGCCCCTGGCTATGGGGTTAAACCATTAAGAGAGCAAATGAAAGATATTTTGTTACCTTACGTTGAGTCTCTTAGTTATGGCGAATCAATAGAAATTGATCATGCACAATCAATAATTATAGAAAATGGTGAAGATATTATTGGATATCAATATCTTCATGGGACCTATGAGACAGTTGGAGGATTTCAAATACAAGGCACTATTTCTAAAAACTCGAAGGGAGATACAATATATGATTTAACATACATTTGGAATGATATTATTGATCCAAATTTCATATATGATTCGGATTCCAAAAAGGCAGAATTTGCAAATAGTATTCCAGGTGCAGTTCCTACTGATTATTATATTCAAATAAGATGGAATGATAAAACAACAATTATGCAAAATCCAAGTTTTTGGAATAGAAGTAGCGGATGGTTAAGTAAATAAGTGCTTTAAGTAATTATGCTAATTGTTGATTAGATAATTATTAAATAATTCTCCATTTCTGTGAATGGTTATTTACAGAAATGGAGTAGATATTGAGGCTATTATTTTATATAATTTAACCAGTAACAAAAAGAATGAAATATCAAGGCTAAATAAAATTGAAGAAATGGATTTAGATTGTTAATGAGGTCTTTTAAATGAAGAAAGTTTTTTATATTGGCGGTATTATAATATTGATTGTGGTAATAATGTTTATTTTCAAAAGTGGTAAAAAAGAAAAGTTAATATCTAGATTAGAACTGGTCTCAGAGCAGGGGGGAGGCATTGAAGATTTCTATATTGAAGATGATAAAGTTTATATCATTGGTGGAGTAACAATTAAAAATAATACAGAAGATGAGTTGTCGTATTCTATAACAGCAAATTCTGAAGTGGATTTTCAATCAGGATTGCTTAAGTCTGCAATACTCAAGGGATTTGACGAAAATTTATCTGAGAATATATTTTCGATCGGTGGACATGAGGTTCAAACAATAAAAATATTTTTTGTAGGTGACTATGCTGGCTATCCTAAAAAAAGTGATCGACTCATGCCAGAAATTACAATTATAGAAGAACGATAATTATAACTTAGGGAGAGTTTCATTTTTGTGTGGATATTCGAAATTACTTTAAGCTTTTCTAAAAATTAATAAGGGCGGAGCTGGTATTTCTTGCTCGGTCCTTGTTAACATAATATATAAAAATGTTTTTTATATACAAAGTTAAACTGTATTACAGAGCTGTAACTGGACGCTTTACAAGCGAGGATTCGCTCCGATGTGTTAAATATCAATTACCAAATAAGCAAGACGTGTTTACCCATTATCACTTAACCTGTATACTTATTGTCATAACAATCCAGTATTTTACACTGATCCAACCGGGCATATTGCACATCCTTTTTAGGTTGCTGCAGGGCTAGTTGGTTTCGCGGCTTGAACGATTGCAGGCGGAATATCATCGGCCAGGGCAAATTTTCCTGGGAAGCAATAGTTCAAGGTGCTGCAATCGGAAGTACGGTCGGTCTAACTGGAGGAGCGGGCCTTGCATATGGTGTTACTGGCAGTGCTCTTGCATCAACTGGTGCAGTTGCGTCAGGTCTTGGATTTGGTGCAGCAACCGTGGGGCCTGATGGAGCACCTGGTTTTGAGCAGGCTCGGCAGTTACTGCAGTCACAACAAATGAGAGCTGGTGTGGGTGCGGGGAATTATGAAACGTACTATAGAACTATGAGCAAAGCTGATTATGAAACATTATTAAGTACAGGAAAAATTCCAGCTACTGGCGAAACTTTTATATCTCCGACACAATCATTTTCACAGGGTTATGATGGTGTAATCATTGAGTTTCAAGTAAAGGCTGGAACAACAAATGCTTTGGAATCAATTGGTTTACGGGATGTTTCAAATTTAACTAGCGCTCAATATCCAAATATGCCTGGTGTTCTATCAGGATGGGGTAGCAATAATGCACTTTTCAAGGGCGAAGGAATTCAAATCAATATAGGTCTTGGAAAAGGTAGCGCATTAGATATCTTCAACAATAATATTACTGGTTTTAAGGTGGTAGGAGGAAAATAATGTATGACTGTTCAAGAGAAAAGTTCTATTCAAAAGTTAATGCAAATGACTTTCGTAATTCAAGATAAATCGAAAGTAGACTTAATTAAAAAAGAGTTTATAAAAGATTTTGCTGTTGATGTTACGAAAGATCCAAGTTATATAATACGGCTACTGGAAATGGCCTTTGGAGAGCAGAATGCAATTGACGTAGAGAGTGCTTTATATGTTGGATTTGCCTTTAATCTTTTTACAAAAGATTTCGCCAACGTCCTTTGCAAGTTAATTGAAGCAAATTGGCATTTTCAACACGAAAATATTGCTTCTATTCTGAAGCAATTAAAGTGTCCCGATACAGTAGATAGTCTGTTCAAGGCTGCACTTTTGCGCTTAAAATACTTGGAATATAGCGATGTATCTCCACTGGCTGTAAAGTGTATTTGGGCATTGGGCGATATTAATACCAGGGAGTCAAGAAAAAAATTAGAATTATTGGCACAATCGGAAAATCAAATTATTAAGGATAATGCTATTATGCAGCTGAGCAGGAAATAATATCCTGCTATTCATTGTGCTCATTAAGCAGTAATATTTTCTGCTCAATGAGCACTTCTAAACAGAAAGTAAAATTGATGAAGGAACTAACAGCAAAAAAAATATTAGCCAACAAAATATATGCATTATATGATAATGATACTATTAGGGTTTACCAAGCATACAACGATATAATCGCTAATGAAGCAATAAAGTCTGGGACATTTGGAGCATCATTCAATATGGACAGAATGACTTGGATAAAACCATCATTTTTATGGATGATGTATAGGTCGGGCTGGGCAACTAAGTTAAACTCGTTGTCGCCTGTGGAAGTATCAACGGAATCATTGACGGCAATATAGCGCACATCATATTCAGGAAAAAGAACTTCCACATAGTAACCCGTTTTCAGATAGTCGCGCCCAAGCCTTGAAAGGTCTTTCGTAATCACCGTTCCGATTTTTCCGGCTTCAATGTCGTGTTCCAACCGCTTAAAATCTGGGCGGTCATAATTTGTCCCGGAATAGCCATCGTCAATATAGTATTCCGTGTTCAACATTCCCTGTTGCTTTGCATACTGGCTTAATATCTGCTTCTGCGTCATAATACTGGAACTGTAACCCTCATTCTCGTCGTCACGCGAGAGCCTACAATTTTTGAGCGTAGTTATCCCGCCGCCAAAACAACGGTTTTTTTTATTACCATTGTTTTCGCAGAAACATTCTCATGCACCAAAAATCCTTCAGCACATCTCATCCAAGAACACAAATGTCGTGATATTTTTCCCGTTGTATTCCATTTGCATGGAGCGAGATTTTACACAGAAAAACTTTTCGATGTTTCTTTCTGTCATAATCTCTCTCATATCACCGAAAAGATAATCCCCATCACCGAGCAAAAAACATTTATTTGCTATTCTAATTGCGTGATTAGGATAATGGGTGTTGATGATACAAGAGATGTTTTTTTCGTCAACCAGCCTTTCTAATAGCTTCAAAAGTCGAATTTGATTGCGAAAATCCAAGTGGGATTCCGGCTCGTCTAATATTAGGAGCTTTGGCGAATGGATTAGCGCCCTTGCGATAAAGACAAGTTGTAGTTGGCCTCCGCTTAATTCATTGCAGTATTTGTCACCTAATTCCTCGATACCTACTTCGGCAAGTGTCTCATCGGCAAGCTGATAGTCTTGTGGTTTTGGAGTAGCGAAATATGAACGATGACCTACCTTGCCGAAAACTACCATGTCCCTTACCGTATACGAAAACGAGGTTTTATGCGCTTGCGGCACATAGCCTATTTGATGTATTGGGTGTTTCACAGAGCTTTTATGTCCGTCAACCGTAGAATATCCGTCTTTCCATGGCAAAATGCCCGCAATGCACTTAATCATTGTTGTTTTACCAATTCCATTTCGCCCCATAACGGCAAGTATTTCACCATGTCTCATAGAGAAATTGACGTTATTTAATATAGGTGTATCGCAAGAATAGTGGAAATTGGCGTTGCATACTTCAAGCAGCATCAAATCCCTCCTTTCGTGCGGCGGTAAAGTACCGCAAAAAAAGGTGCGCCTATTAACGCTGTCAGTATGCCGATAGGAATTTCGGCGGCTGTCAAGTTACGGGCCAACGTGTCTACTACTACCATGAAAACCGCACCAGCAAGGCAAGAGACAGGTAATAGCGTCCCGTGATTTCCTCCTGTGGCGCGTCTACAAATGTGGGGGATAACAAGCCCGACCCAGCCAATAATGCCGGAAACGGTCACACATGCGGCGGTGGTGACGGTAGCAAAGAGAATGATCGCCCATCTTGTTCTATTGGGGTTAATGCCCATTGTATGTGCATCCTCGTCACCCAAAGAAAGCAAATTGATTTTGTAGCGATAACATAATAATCCGGCAACGCCGATTACTATAGGAATAATCGCAATTCTAATGTGATGGTATGAAGTGTTAGCAAAACTCCCCATAAGCCAAAAAGTAATAGCCGGTAATTTTTCATCGGTATCGGCAACATATTTGATTAAAGATGTTAATGCGCTAAAAATGGAAGATACAATAATTCCCGATAACACAAGTGATATTGTTTCCATCTTGCCTTTATTTTTCGCAAGAAAAAATACAATTAAGATGCTTGAAAATCCAAAAATCAGCGATAGTAAAGGCATAAAAAAACTACTGCCGGACATCAATAAAATTGCGAGAGAAGCACCGAAGCCCGCACCTGCGCAAACACCTAACAAATCGGGACTTACAAGCGGATTTTGAAATGTACCTTGCAAGGCTGCGCCGGAAACGGATAAACCCGCTCCCACAAGACACGCCAATATGATACGAGGCAATCGCACTTGAAAAATAACATGGTCAATAATTTCCAATGATTTATCCTTGCCGCCGCTAAAGCGAGCGGCAAGGATTTTCATCATATCATCTAACCTTATTTCGTATTGTCCCCATAACAGCGAAACTCCGCAAAAAATCAGAAGCAACACGAGAAGCGGCAATATAAACTTTTGTATGTATTTCGCCTGTGTCCGTTCCATCACTTTTTAACTTCCCGCAATGCTAAAATAGAAGTTATTTCTTCGTCCGTGAGTGTGGTTTTATGTAGCCGTTCGTAATATGCCGCAATATCCTGTCTTAGTGCCTCCTCACTGTAAAGTTCGGGGTATGCTTTGGAAATCAACCACAACGGCATAAGCGGTGAATCAGCACAAGGAGTAACCCAAGCATAAGTTGATTGCGGAACGTCATAGACCGCCTTATTCTTCCATGCGTCTAAAAGCGACCAATCTTGTCCCTCAATATTGTTATTGAGAATTGCTTTTGCGGGTGCGTTATGGAAAACTATAATCATATCGGGATTCCATTTATAGATTTGTTCCATGCTTACCTCGGCTGTACCGTCTATTTCTTCTGCAACATTGCGTATTCCTGCCTTATCAAAAAAGTTCTGTGCATAAGTGTCTGTTGCACTGTTGCCAGAAACAACAAGGCTCCCGCCCATATTACTGAATACGCATAGCGCACTTTTTGTCTCGCTTGTTTGGTTTTTCAAAAGTTCTGCTGTTTTTTGCTCCGTTGTTTTCCATTCCGTTTCAAGTCCGACACTATTATCTACGCCGAAAATTTCTCGTAAGAGATTATCCCATGATGTAGCCACATCTTTAGGGTCTGTGATGTTTGTGGGGTAAAAGTCTATAATAGGCAATCCGATATTTGCTACACCTTTTTTTTGCATTTCGCCATAATACAAGATAATATCCGGCTCCAGTTTCAATAAAGCCTCGGTATTGACTGCGAAATTATCACCAATGAACGTTGTGTCAACATCCTTTATATTGGGGTATAGTTTTGCCATGATTGCCGGATTGGAAAATGCAAAAGCTCTCGGATTCAAGCCGACAATCATGTTTTTATCGGGGATAGCTTCAAGAGCAACAGAGGTTACAGGGGGGCTTATAATCACAATTTTATCTATTTCTGAAACGGGCGGTATTTCTACTTGATTGCCGCCCAAGTCGGTAATCACTCTAGCTTCATTCTGCTTTTCTGTTGCTGTATCAGTTGTTGCTGTATCAGATGATGGTGCGGCTTGTGATGGCTCTTGTGCGCTGGGGGTATTTGCGTTATTACCACACCCCACCATAGAAAGAAGCAGCATAGCCGCTAAAATAATTGAAAAAAGATTTCTTTTCATTGAATTTCCTCCTAAAAACTAAGCATGATTTTGAATAAGGTTATTTGCATGTTGCAGAAAGCCGTTAATGGCCTCAAGCTGTTCTGTGGTTAATGTGTTGACGTACTCAAACAACTCGTTATCGTGTTGAGAATGATATTGTTCATGTAGATTGTACGCTTGCTTCCCTTTGTCAGTTAAAAAGAGCTTTATACGCTTCTTGTCGTTATCCTCTTGGCTTTTTTTCACAAGCTCTCGTTCTTCCAACTTCAAAAGCGTTTTATGTATAACCGCCCTTGTTACGCCAAATTTACGCGCCACTTCTGAGCTAAAGATCCCGGGGTAATCTCCGACCATTTTAATGATATGGATTTCACCCCTGTAAAACGTCATATCTGGACTGCCGAAGTCTAAAAAATTCGTTTTGCTGTTTGCAGTTTTTTCCGTCAAGCTGATAAATGAATTGATAACCTCACGCGATAAATCACTCATTGAATTTACCCTCCGTTTTTTGAAATAATTGTCCTCTAAAACGTCCTGGTGTGACTTCGCGTACAGGATTCAAACCGGATTTTTCTGTCGCATTCTTAATTACTTCTTCTGTAGGTGGAGCAGGGAAACCATTCATGCGCCCCGGCAACCAAGACAAAACACTATGAATTGAGTTGATTTCCTCATTGAAATATTGACCAATCACCATTAAATATCCGTTAATGCAAAGAGCTTCTGAAATTCTATCCATAAAACCATTAAGGTCAGCATGCGCAAAATTAAGCACGCCAGAAGCTACAATAAGGTTGTATGCACCACCAAAAGTATCTTTGTTAAAATCGCCCTCAATAACGGATATTCTTTGCTCTAATCCATGCTGTGTTACTACTTCTTTTGTTACAGGTGTGACTTTTGGGCTGTCGAAAACAACAGCCTTGCCGTTAGGGTAACTTTTTACAAACTCCACAGCCAATATGCCGGAGCCGCCGCCCAAATCCAAAATATGAAGTTCTGAGTTTTTGTCGGGATATAGTTTGTTTATTTCTGTGATAAAATCTGTTGCTCTACCAGTCGCATATATTTCGGGGATAACGGCTTTCGCCAGTTCTGCAAAATCGTACATTGGAATTGTGCTGTTCTTTTCACTGAATAGCTGTTCTTCTAAATGCGAAAGTGAGTTCATTTGCTCTCTATGAAGCAATATTTCACCCAAATAATGCGGCTTGGATTTTACTAAAAATTCATTTCCAATGGGTGTGTTTACAAAACCATTGTTGTCTTTTTGAATTAAACCAACTGTTTTTAGCGCAGATAAAAGCGGTTCCAATTTTTCCTCGCTACACCCAATTTTTCTTGCAAGGTCATGTAACTGCGCCGGTTGCTCCATATGTGAGTATACATCAATGCGAATCGATGCCAAAAAGAGTTGCGCTTGATGATATTGGAGCAACATTTCGTAATACTGTATTGGGTTTTGGATAAACATATACTTTATTACCTCCTTACCAAGTTAGCCATCACTAACTAATGTATGCTTAGCATACGATATTTTGGATTGTATGTCAAGCATACATTTTGACGATAGTAAATCTTTTTCGCCGTAGCCACCTTGTATGCAGTGAAATTTCGGCTTTTCGCTAATTACGCAAGTTAGAACGATTGGTTGATTTCTCATTTATCTATGAGGAAACAAAGGAATTTTACTGCTATAATAATGGACGTCCCAGTATTGATCCAGTTATCTTAGTGAAATACTTGTTGATTGGATTTCTCTACGGTATCGAATCAGAACGGCGGTTGGAACAGGAAATTCAGGTAAATATGGCCTATCGCTGGTTTTTGGGATTAGATTTGAATGAGCGGGTACCCGATCACTCCACCAATCTTGGATTTGGTGCAGCAACCGTGGGTCCTGCTGGAGCACCTAGAAAGATCCTTTAAGTTAATGATGTTGGGCTTAGCCGATGGCATTGATTGTGTATCTTTTAACAAGTTAAAGAAGATCGAAATTCTCTCTGTTTTCCATTACAAATGTTTTAAATGCTTCCATTAGCTGGGTCCGTTTGGTAACATTGGCTTTTTGAAGGATGTTATGGACATGGGTCTTTGCAGTACCTAACGAAATAAATAGTTCTTCCGTTATCTCCTGATTTGTCTTATTCTTCAGCAAAAGATCCAGAATTTCACATTCCCTTTTTGTAAGTGCCAGATGTGCTGAAAATTTTTCTTTCGCATGGCTGAACTGGCCGGAAGAAAGAGAAGTGGATACTTCGCCTGAAAGAGCAGTTGTATAGAACTTATCCCTGACAATTCGATAGCATTGGCTTATGTACCAGACTGAAAGGGCAATGGAATAAATGTCTTCTGTAAAAATACGTTCTGTCAGCTTGGGAGCAAAGGAACTGAGCCATTGGGAATAAGTCTTCCAGTATATTAATGTTATGGTTACTTCAAGGAAGGAAGCGGACATAAAGCCCAACATTGTGAGGTTGAGCTTTAGAATAAAATGCCAAAGAGTATTCTGTGTATCTTTAGAGCGGTAAATTTGCCTTAGGAATAATAAAAGCAGGGTAATTAAAGAAATATAGCGCCCTGCATAGTAGCACCAGTCAGCAAGTATGCCGGTAAAAAAAATCGGAGTCAAGGCTGATATACAGACAAATAGAATCGGAGGGATGAGGTACCGAAGCTTAAAAGGGGTTTCCAGCAGGAACAGAAATAAAAAGGTATAGATTATAATACCTATCAACAAGCTTATAAACTTGGCTTCCGGAAAGGTATTATTTGGAGATGTAGAAAGGTTTATTGGCGTTTGGCAGATAAATTCTATTATCGAAATTATAGACAGGTCAGCCAGAAAAAACGTAAAAACTGCAATAAAGACCAGGTGTGATTTGTGCTTTGTATTCATCCATGCATAGAAGCTACTGCTGATTGCACAGGCATATAACAAGAACAATAGTATTGTGTAAACAAATGATATCATATCTGAATGTCAGCTCCTTTTGTTTATTATGTTTGTTAAGTGCGTTTATTATAGCATTATTTATGTGCATCTGCAAATTAAAAAAAAGACTAATCCTCAATTTTGTTGTTTAAAATGCATAAAAGATTAGCTGGGATTATGGGAATGATATACAAAAAATGAAAAAAATGAATCCTTGGATTGAGATCGAATTACAACCTGAGATGATGGTATCTGCTGGTTTCAAGTGCTATTTTCAGATTAGTCAGTGCGGCAGAACAAAAAGGGGTTGGTTTCGTACTGAAGCGTACTGAAAAATCAATTGAGGAGGTTAAGAAGATGGCCAGAAGAATAGAAAGGAACACTCCGAAAGAAGATGGCTATCGCATGCCGGCAGAATTCGAGTCACAGAAGCAGATTTTTATGTTATGGCCGGAACGACAGGATAATTGGAGAAATGGAGCAAAGCCAGCTCAGGAAGCTTTTTCCAATGTTGCAAAAGCAATAAACCGCTTTGAACCTGTCACTGTATGCGTTTCAAAAGAACAATATGCCAACTGCAGAGCTCATCTTCCGGCAGAAATCAGAGTGGTGGAGATTGCAAGCAATGACTCGTGGATCAGGGATTGCGGGCCAACCTTTATTAAAAACGATATAGGAGGCTTGCGGGCAGTGGATTGGACCTTTAATGCATGGGGAGGCCTGGTAGATGGTCTTTACTTCCCGTGGGATGCAGATGACCAGGTAGCGCAGAAGCTTTGTGAGATGGAAGGAGTCGATTCCTATCGAACAGAAGGCTTTGTTTTAGAAGGAGGGGCGTTTCATGTAGATGGTGAGGGTACCGTAATGACGACTAAAATGTGTCTTCTAAGTGAAGGCAGAAACCCTCATCTTTCACAGGAAGAGATTGAAAAGACGCTTTGTGATTACTTGAATTGTGAGAAAGTAATATGGGTTACCGATGGCATTGATCCGGACGAAACCAATGGACACATTGATGATGTGGCATGTTTTATCCGTCCGGGAGAGGCGGCATGCATCTATACGGAGGATCAGGAAAATCCATTTTATGAAACAAGCAGGAACTCATATGAAGAGCTGTGCAGTGCAATAGATGCAAGGGGCAGGAAATTAAAGGTGCATAAGCTATGCCTTCCTAAAAAGGCAGTTCGCCTTGAAGGTGCTTATGGTATTGATCAGATAGAAGGAACCGCCCCAAGAAAGGACGGAGATATCTGCATTGCATCCTATATGAATTTTCTTATTGTAAACGGCGGCGTTATTGTTCCTCAGTATGAAGATGAAAATGACAGCCTGGCAATTGAACAGATTCAGGCCATGTTTCCGGACCGGAAAGTGGTGGGAGTAAAGACGAGAGAAATTGTCTATGGAGGCGGCAACATTCATTGTATCACTCAGCAGCAGCCATTGCCTTAAAGACTTAGAAACATTAAATTAAAACATAACTTAAAATAAAAAGGAGAAAAACCATGAGAGAATTAAGACATTTTTTAGATACTAACGATTTTACAAAAGAGGAGCTTCTTAACATCATTAATCTGTCACTAGAGATCAAACAGAGTATTAAGGCTGGCTACAATCCTCCGCTTTTAAAAGGAAAAACACTTGGAATGATCTTTCAGCAGTCTTCTACAAGAACCAGAGTTTCATTTGAAACTGCAATGGAACAGTTGGGAGGTCATGCTCAGTACCTTGGCCCTGGTATGATCCAGTTAGGCGGTCATGAAACAATCGGGGATACAGGCAGGGTATTATCCAATTTGATTGATATTGTTATGGCAAGGGTTATAGAGCATAAGTCTGTGGTTGAGCTTGCAGAGGCCTGCAGCATTCCTGTATTAAACGGAATGTCAGATTACAATCATCCAACTCAGGAAATTGGTGATATGTGTACCATCGTTGAACATCTGCCAAAGGGTAAAAAACTGGAAGACTGCAAGGTGGTATTTGTAGGAGACGGAACTCAGGTTTGTGCATCTTTAGGATTCATTACAACAAAGCTTGGAATGCACTTTGTTCATTATGGACCAGAAGGTCATCAGTTAAATGAAGAACATAAGGCAATTATGGAAGCAAACTGCAAAATTTCCGGAGGATCATGGGATGTGACAGATGACAGAGAGAAAGCTTTGCCAGGTGCTGACTTTATTTATACTGATGTATGGTACGGCCTGTACGAAAGCGAGATGCCAAAAGAAGAGCGTGTACGTGTATTCCATGATTACCAGGTAAACAGGGAAATGATGCAGAGGGCTAATATTGGCTGCAAGTTTATGCACTGTCTGCCAGCTACTCGTGGAGAAGATGTGACTGATGAGATTTTAGACAGTGAGTGCTCCATTGCTTTTGAAGAAGCAGGAAACCGTCTGACTGCCATGCGTGGTTTACTGGTGTACTTCACCCAATATCAGAGAGAGCAGACACCAAGCCAGTTAAAGAAAGAGGCAGCAAAAGAACAACTGGAACACTTTATGTCTGATAACGATCTGGTTTAATTCATATTAGAGGGGAGAACCGCAATGGAAGAACAACAGGAAATTCAGAAGGAACGAGAATTGGGCACTAAGCCCATTCTCCCTCTGTTTACTAAATACAGCTTTTACACATTTGTAGGCATGATCGCACAGTGCATTATGGTGCTGTTTGAGGGAATTATTATCGGCAACGGGCTTGGTACAGAAGGACTAGCTTGTGTAGAGCTTATTATGCCAATGGAATATTTAATGCTGGCATTGGGTGGTTTCTTTGCAATCGGAGTATCAACAGTAGCAGGTATCAGACTGGGAAATAATGATACGGAAGGCGCAAGAACGGCTTACGGGCAGGGAACTATATTTACTGCAATATTTATGATCATATTATCTGCACTTATATTCATATTTGTGGAGCCTGTGGCAAAATTAATCGGTACACCTCCTGAGCATATGGAGATAATGAAACTTTTCCTTCGTATCTTTATGTTCGGCTATCCCTTCTGTGTGATCGGTCATATTGTTGTTTACATGGCAAGAGTAGATGAAAAACCAGGAATTGCCACCTGGGCGATGACCATTTCCGCAATCGTAGCACTTTTATGGCTTTATGCCAGCACCTATATCTTTAAGCTTGGAATTCCAGGAAGTGCAGTATATTACTCCATTTCCATAGGAATCTGGGGACTGTTCATCGTTTATTTTATTTTCAGTCAAAAGACTATTTTCAAAATAAGGATGGAAGATCTTCATTTTGACTGGAGTCTTATTATGGAAATATTAAAAATCGGTTTTCCATTCCTGGTCGTACAGGCTTCCAGTACATTATTTGGAATAGTAATCAATCGTTTTCTTGGAGCCTACGGAACTTCTGTAGATTTGGCATCTTATGCAATCATCAATGGCTATGTGATATATATTCTTATGCTGATTAACCAGTCCATTACGGGAGGTATGCAGCCAATTGCAAGCTTTAACCTGGGAGAGAAGATGTATAAGAGGATTCAGGAGTTAATTAAGGTCAGCATCATTGGAAACATAATTGCGGTTGGCGTATTTACCGTGTTGTTTTATTTTGGAGCAGGATTTGTGTGCAATATATTCTCCGGAGATCCTAAGCTTGTGGAAGCAGCGGTGCCGGCTTTACGGATTGCAATTATTTGTTCTGCATTGGGACTTTGCTCAGCAGTTATGTCCTGCTATTTCCAGTACATTGACCAGGTGATTCCCTCCACTTTTCTTGGGATCTGCCGTTATATCCTGTTTTGCATTCCTCTTATGATGATTCTTACAAAGATTTTTGGAGTAAATGGGGTGTGGTATTCTCTTCCGATTGCAGATCTGCTTGCATTTGCAGTATCCGTAGTGTTTGCAATTCGTGAAATCAAACGATTAAAAAAGCTGGAAAGGAGCACAAATTTATGAAATATGCAGATTATATCTTAAAGAGCAGTCGGATTTATAAAGGAACCGGAGAACAATTGGTCGATGGAATTGTAGCAGTGAAGGAGAATCGGATCTTATTTACCGGTTCTGCAGGCCTGGAAGCAAATTATAAAGGACCGCAGACAAAGGTAATTGATTTTGGGGATAAAGTCCTGATGCCTGGTCTTCATGATGCCCATCTTCATATGTATATGTCAGGTTTATATGCCTCTCCGTTTATCCACGTAAGCTTTACCGACACATCTGAGCAGCAGTGCGTGGATGGTCTTAAGGAGATAGCAGAGCGGATTCCAAAGGAACGCTGGCTGATCGGCGCTGGCTGGTATCACCCGCTGTGGGATAATCCGGTACTGCCGAACAAGCGGTCCCTGGACGCTGCTTATCCGAACAGACCGGTATGCATGGTGTCAGGTGACTGCCATACCATGTGGATTAATAGCAAAGGAATGGAGGTATTAGGTTATGATAAAGATACAGCTTCTCCCTCAGGTGGCACCATTGACAGAGATGAAAATGGGGAATTGACCGGTATTTTTCATGAAAGTGCAGCTACCAGCCTTTGCGGAAGGATTTACAAGTTCACAGAGGCAGAAGAAGATGGATTTTATAAAAGTTTTATCGGCCAGCTAAATCAATACGGTATTACATCGGTATGCGATATGTCCATGATGGTGGCTCCCGGTGCCGACTTCATTCGGGATGATATTTATACCAGGCTGCTCAATCATAATGAATTGAATGTTCGTGTCAGTATGTTTCCTACGTTGACTCATAAGCTGGAACGTCCCATTGATATGCGGGATAAATATCAAGACTCCATGCTGCAATGCAATGGTGTAAAGCACTTTTTTGACGGAGTATCAAGTTGCCATACGGCCTTTTTAAAGGAACCATATGCCAATGCTTACTATGATGGAGATTGTGGTGCTCTTTCTGTCAATCCAGACGAAATGAGAAGACTGGTTTTGGAAGCGGTAGAACTTGATTTTAGTGTGAGGGTGCATACCATCGGAGACCAAGCGATCCATCTCATGCTTGATTATTTTGAGGAGGCACAGCAAAGATATGGGAAGAAACCTTATCTTCAGCATACTCTGGAGCATCTGGAAAACTTCCAGTATAGGGATATTGCACGGATGAAACGAGATCATGTGTTGGCTTCTGTGCAGCCACCTCATATGATGATTGATCCCAAAGGAATTGAACGGGACATGGGAATGGATAGGGTTGCGTTAATGTGGCCGTTTAGAAGACTTTTACAAGAAGGGGTTGCTCTTGCTTTTGGCACAGACAGTCCTGTTGTAGATGTAAATCCTTTTCAGGGTCTTTACAATGCAATTACCCGTCAGTCCGCCTTTGATAAAAAGCCGGAGGGAGGCTGGGTTCCTATGGAAAGGATAACTCCGTTTGAAGCAGTCAGTGCTTATACTTATGGGGCGGCATGTGCGGCGAACAGAGGGGATGAAGTTGGAACGCTGGCACCTGGCATGTATGCGGACATCTGTGTTCTGGACCATAATATTTTTGAGGAAGAACCAGAGTGTCTGCTGGAGACAAGCAATATATTTACAATGGTAAACGGACGTATTGTATACGAAAAGTAAGGAGAAATGAGAATGTCAAGAATTGTAATTGCTTTAGGGGGAAATGCGTTAGGTAATAATCCGCAAGAGCAGCAGAAAATGATTGAGGCCGCCTGTCCTTCCCTTATTGGACTGATCAACCAGGGCCATGAAATTATTATCAGTCATGGAAACGGACCACAGGTGGGCATGATAAATAAAGCGTTTGAAATCGCATCTTCTGTAGATTCATCTGTATGCCCTGTGGAATTAATGGAATGCACCGCTATGAGTCAGGGCTATATTGGCTACCATCTGCAAAAGGGGATAAAGAAAGAACTGAGAATCCAGCATATGCCATGGCATGTGGCAAGTGTTGTTACACAGGTTGTAGTGGATAAAGAGGATCCTGCTTTTAAAAGAGCTACAAAACCCATTGGAGGCTTCCTCACAAAGGAAAGAATGGCAGAGTTAAAAGAATCAGATCCAACTCTTGAATTTGTGGAGGATTCAGGCAGAGGCTACCGCAGGGTAGTTGCTTCTCCCAAGCCGGTGGATATTGTGGAACGGGATTCCATTTTAAATCTGCTGGACAATGAATACATTGTAATTGCCTGTGGAGGCGGAGGTATTCCTGTCTATAAAAATGAGGATGGGGATTTTACCGGTATACCGGCAGTTATTGACAAGGATTTTGCATCAGCGAAGCTGGCCGAGATGGTAGATGCAGACTATCTTTTTATACTTACAGCAGTGGATCATGTAGCCGTTAATTTTGGAAAGCCAGATCAAAAAGAGCTTAAAGAGCTGACCTTAGAAGATGCAAAGAAATATTGCGAGGAAGGTCAGTTTGCACCAGGCAGTATGCTTCCTAAGGTACAGGCGGCAATCTTATTTGCGGAAAGCAAACCGGGAAGGAATGCGGTCATTGGCTCTTTGGAAAAGGCACCGCTTGCGATGATTGGGGAAAGCGGGACAAGAGTTTATTACAGTTAGATGATTCACAAAAAGAGAATTCTGGGATGGTACTTGGTACCCTCAGAATTCTCTTTTTAATGGTACCGGATTATTATTTTTTACAAATGCAAAGTATTCTAAAAGTAAAAAAATAGCGTTATAATGCCTGCAAGAGAGTCTGCCGTGCTAAAGGTATCGGTAGGCAGGCGATGGTTGCATGTAAAATGAAATGAAGTTATTAGGCTACGTCGCAGTAATGACATCAACAAATTCTGATGAACAGGCTCAACATTTTTATAGAAAGTTGGGGTATAAGGATTGTGGCTGTTTGATTCTTGATATACCGAGAATGGAACAACCCACTTTTACCAATGGGTTTGGGAGTGATACTTTCCCTAAAGATACAGAAGAATGTCAAGAAATAGCTGAGAAAATACTTTCTTCTGTATTGTAGCAAGCTATTTCACAACAGCCACCTTGGGTTACTTAAGGTTATAAATTTCTTCATCATTTAAAATATCCAATGTAATTTTTCCTGCCGTGCTGCCATTTGCCTGAGTTCCGCCCTGAATATTTGTTGCAAACACATAGGTTTCTTCTCCGGTCTCCACAAAGCCAATGAACCAGCCGTTCACATTTTCCCCTTCCACGGTCCCGGTCCCGGTTTTCCCATACAGGGAAGCACCATTGGAAGAAGAGAGGAGTAAGGACTCTTTTACCGCCTTTATATTTTCCGACCGGAATGGAAGCTCATTCTGATAGAACCGAGCTAAAAGCTTCACCTGCTCAACCGGTGAAATCTTTAACGAAGATTGGATCCAGTAGCGCCCTATTCCGCCGGATAAGTCCCTGTTGCCATAGCTGATGGCATCTAAGTATTGCCTTAACCTGGGCAGCCCGGTCTTTTCATCCAGGGAAGTGAAATACCAGTTAACCGAACGCTTCATGGCAGTGTCAAGAGTCTGGTCCTGGTTCCAGGCTTCAAAAGGATAACTGGTCCCATCCCAGGAAAGCAGGGAGGTTTCAGGAGTTATGGATCCATGTTCCAGGGCAGCCAAAGCGCTGTAAATCTTATAAGTGGAATCCGGGGAAACCCTTCTAGTTCCGGCTTCCCGGTTATAAATGCAGTACTGTCCCGAATCCAGGCAATACAGAACAAAACAGCCATCGTATCCTTTGAAATAAGAGGATAAATCCAGCGTGGTTACATTTTCAGCCGTAAAGTCGTATTCTGTACCGGTGTAGGCATTTGCAGACAATACCGGAATACAACCAAGCACCAGTGCTGCAATCACAGTAAAAAGAATTCTGCTTTTCACCACACGCCACCTGGATTCTTTGCGGTAACCGGCAATGTTCATAATGCGCTTTTTTATCTCTTTCCTTGAGCCGCTGATACTGGCGGCGGAATAAGAAAACAGGGATATCTTTTCCGCAAAATTTATGAGCGTGCTTCCATAATCAAGATAGCTATCCGAATCCAGGAGGGACAGGACTGATGAATCACAGGCAATCTCCCGGTCACTTCTCATTTCCTTAAAAGCAAACCAGACAAAGGGGTGGAACCAGTAGATAATCTGTGCCAAAGCCATAAGTCTGTTTACCAGAAGGTCCTTATGCTTACAGTGTAAAATCTCATGAAGAAGGATATACCGGATTTCCTTTTTGGAAAGCTCTGAAAGCATATTAATAGGAACAATAATGCAGGGGTTCCATAATCCGGCCGCAATGGGAGAGGAGATATAAGCGCTGCTATAGATCGGTATTTCTTTTTTTACACCCGATTCTTCCATACATGATGTAAATAGCTCCCGTATCTCCTTATTCTGAAGTGGAAGAGAGGACTTTTTCAGCTGCCTGATTTTCCTGCTGGAATGGATATGAAAGCAGGTCATAAGTACCATGCCGGCAATCCAGATTCCGGTTAAAGCAGTAGGAAGGCCCATATGCGCTGCACGGCTTACGGAAACAGAAAAATCCTGAAGGAAATATTCAGTTGCTGCCGCGGTCTTATAGGCAGCCCCTAAAGTACCTGCATGCTCAGGCGAAAAGGCCCCCCCCATAAACCGCAGCAGCTTAAACACATATCCGGGAAAGAGAAAAGAGCAGGGCAGAAATGGGGCAGCCAGCACAAACAGAAACAGGAACCACAGATTATACCGGATTCTTGCAGTCAGCTGTTGGTTTAATAATTTCCTGACCAGCAGGATTGCTGCAAGCAAAATGGCCAGGACCATGCTGTTAAGACAAAGGCGTGTGATAAAAGAATCGGGCATAATCAGCGTTCCTCCCCTTGTCCGCCCAGAAGAAGCTTTCTCAGCTCTGCCAGGTCTTCGCTTGATACATAATCACTGTTTAAATAGTTGGTCACCATGCTTGTTATCTTTCCGTTGTAGAAACGGTTCAAAAAATGATCATTTTCTCTCGTTAAATATTCTTTTTTTTCTACGAGCGGGGTATAGACGAAAACACGGCCTTCCTTCCGATAGGTGGCAGCACCCTTTTGGACCAGTCTTTTTAAGAGTGTGTGAATGGTCTTTGGGTTCCAGCTGGTGGTCTTCACCAGTTTGTCCGTCACTTCGTTGGTACTGATGGGGGCATCATTCCATAGCACCTTCATTACCTCATATTCTGCTTCGGATATTTGCGGCAGTTGATTCATATGCGGTCTCCTGTTCTTACAATTGTAATAATATTATTATAAGAGTACGATGCCGGCATGTCAATGCGTTCTATGACTACTCTGTCTATTTGCGATCAGTGTAACATTAAAAATATAAACAGATTTTAAACATGGGACCGTCAGATATTGCATTTACTTAACAGCCATTTTTCCGTAAAATGAAGCCATAAACAAACAAGGGAGGTTTAAAGGATGAAATTAAGGAGATTAAGCGGCATACTTTTGGCAGGGCTGATGGCGGCTGGAACGCTGGCCGGATGTTCAGGGACCAAGACAGATGCCACAACAGCGGCAGCAGGCGGGCAGACGTCTGCACAGACAGAAGCGGAAAAGACTCAGTCAGCAAGTGGGGAAAAAACCGTCATTAAGGTCTGGTCCAAAGACCGGCATGACGCCACCTATGTTCAGAAAAAAGTAGACGAATACAATGCAAGTAATACAGATAACATCCAGGTAGATTATCAGCTTTACACGGATAATTATGTGCAGGCCATTGATATGGCAGTACAAAGCGGGGAGCTTCCTGATATTTTGGTACAGCAGGACCAGATGTTTGATAAATATGTAAACGAGGGGCAGTGGGCAGATCTTTATGATTACATAGATTCTGATATGAAAGAATATTTTAAATCTGTGGTTTATCCCGGTTACAACGAACTGGATGGAAAGCTGTATTTTATCCCAACAACCGGAACTACCTGCCGTCTTTTTTATAACAAAGAAATCTTTGACCGTGTAGGGATTACGGAACCGCCAAAAACACTGGAAGAGGTGGTGGAGTATGCAAAAAAAATCAATACGGAACTATCCAAAGAAGGAATTTATGGATTTGCAGAAAATATGAAAAGTGCCAGTTCCGGCTTGCAGCGTTCCATGTGTGTCGGCCTGGATCGAGAGACCGGACTGGTACGTGGATACGACTTTGTAAAGGGAGAGTACGACTTTACACAGTGGGCAGATACGTTAAAGCTTTGGAAGGAACTGCTGTCTGACGAATGTGCGTTTCCTGGATGTGAATCACTGGATATCGATCCCTTAAGAACCCAGTTTGCAGCAGGCAAGATTGGTATGTATATGTCTTACAGCCATGCAGAGCCAGGAGTTTACCAGAATCAGTTCCCCATGGATTCCTCTAAATGGGACTGCGTTCCCATTCCAACCGTTGGCGGAAAGACCACTGGTAAGCAGTATTTTACCGGTACAGGAAGTTATGTTTTAAATGCAAAAAGTCCTAACGTGGATAAAGCATTTAAGGTTTATAAGGATATCTTTGCAAATGAGGATTATTTAATCGGATACTACGAAGGCGGATTTGGCGTTAGCATCCTTCCAAGCGTTATTGAAAAGGCAAAGCCAGGCAAAGATTTCCAGGATAAAAAATGGCTGCTCATCAGTGATATTGATGCCCTCCTTCCTAAGCCTCCTCACACTGCCTTCGCATCTGGTATGGTGGTGGAAGGTGAGGATATGTTTAAAACCTGCGAATCCATTTATTATGGAGACGCAGATATAGATTCTACCTTAAAGGATCTGACAGACCGTTACAACAAAGCGTATCAGGAAGCAGTGAAAAACGGAAGCGGTCATGAAGTAAAGATTGAAAACTATGACCCGATGAATCCAACTTTACAGTAATATTGAAAGAGGGGCGCAAAATCAGCGAGGCCCCTCTTTCTTTGAAAAGAAAGGAGTATGCAGATGAAAGACTGGAATAGCAAAAGTGCCTTGCGGGGAAGTAAGATTGTGAAAAAAAACCTGCAGGCCTATTCATTTATGCTTCCCAACTTGATTTTGTTCACCGTCTGTTCCTTATATCCGGTGGTGTGGACTTTGAAATATGTATTTTTCCAGTATGGGGGATATGGAACAGGAGTACCGAGATTTGTCGGCCTTGCAAATTTTGCCCGGGTGTTCCGGGATAAAGTTTATTGGGAAAGTGTGATCCATACTTTTACATACGGTTTCGGGAAGGTGGTTTTTATCATTCCTCTGGCCTTTTTTCTGGCATTTCTCTTAAATCAGCAAAAACGGGGGAATGGTGCAGCCCAGAGCATTGTATTTTTGCCTACCATTATGAGCTCTGCGGTCATGGGTCTGGTGTTTTATCTGCTATTCAATGCCTACAATGGAGAGGTCAACAAGTATTTAATGACAGCAGGTCTGATACAAAAGCCCATAAACTGGCTGGGGAAAGAACATGCCATGAAAACCCTGATCCTGACAGCGGTCTGGGGCGGTGTGGGGAATTACATGGTGTATTTTATAGCCGGAATCCAGCAGGTATCCGGGGAAGCCATCGAAAGCGCCAGGATCGACGGGGCCGGCAAGCTCCAGACCATCTGGTACATCATCATTCCAATGCTGGGACCCATATTAAAAATTATACTTATGCTGGCGATCACCTCAGCGTTTCACGACATTACCAATGTGATGGTATTAACCGAGGGCGGCCCTAACAATGCGACCATGGTCATGTCACTGTACGGATACCGTTACTTCTTCCCTATATCGGCGGCAGAAGCCACGGTTCCCCAATATGGCTACGGTGCTGCAGTAAGCGTCATATCCGCAGTGATCGCTGGTCTGGTAACCGTAGGTTATCTGCGAATATCTAAAAAACTGGATGAAATTTATTAAGGAGGCGGCAGCATGAAAAACTGGAATGGAAAACACATATCAAAAGCCGCCTGGCTTTCTTTGGCCGGGAAATGGATATTTCTGGGTATTATGATTTTATTTACACTTTATCCGGTCATTTATACAGTGCTGGGATCTTTGAAAACCAATGCAGAGCTGACCCAGGGCGGCGGCTTTTTTCCGGACAAATGGCATTTTGAGAATTATTACCAGGCTTTTGTCCAGGCAGACTTTACAAAATATACGCTCAACAGCATCGTGGTCAGCGTTTCCGTTACACTTCTGGCTGTGGTTACCTGCTCACTGGCCGGTTTTATTCTGGCCAGAAGAGAGTTTGCCGGGAAAAAGGTTCTCCTGGCTCTTTACTTATCCATGATGTTCGTATCCTTAGGGTCGGTTACCCTGTATCCAATCTACGAATTACTGCGGGCATTAAAGTTAAATAAGTCCATAATTGCCCTTATTGTGGCACTTACGGGAGGGCAGGCCACCAATGTTTTTCTGGTCATGGGTTTTACAAAAGGAATTCCCAAGGAGCTTGATGAGGCGGCCATCATTGACGGCTGCAGCATTTATGGAGTTTATACCCGGGTCGTTCTGCCTTTAAGTAAGCCGATCCTGGCGGTAGTAGCCTTATTTTCTTTCCGGAATGCCTGGAATGATTATATCACCAGCCTGATCATGACGATTTCCATGCCGAAGCTTCAGACTCTTACCGTGGCGGTTGTCCAGTTAAAATATTCTGTCAATGCCGCGGCAGAGTGGCACATCATGCTGGCGGGAGCGTCCATCGCCATCATCCCGATCCTGATTGTTTATTTGTTTGCCAACAAACAGTTCATTGCAGGCCTTACGGCAGGTGCGGTAAAAGGATAGGAAAAAGGGCGGGTCCTGTGATATACTGGAAAAAAACAGAAGAGCAGGAAAACGGGGGGAAGGCATGAAGAAATTTATAAACAATTTAAGATTCCGCAGTAAAATCATCTGGCTGTTCGGAATCATGTTTTTCTTTACTACCGCCATCAGTGGATTATCCTATTACCAGTATGCGTCCAATGATATTGAAGAGAATTTCAAAGTGGGGGCAGAGGACGTCCTGGCTCAGATTGTGAATACCTTAGGCCAGCGGCTGGGTGTCATCAATCAGAGGGCCAAGGGAATGCTTGCTAATTATACCTTTATGGTAACCCTTTCCGATTATCTGAATAATCCAAATGACATCAACCTGGTAAAAGCCTTAGGGACCATTCCGGATTTCATGAGAGACTTTGAGACCGGGGAGGGGTTAATCCACTCCACCTATATTTATACGGATAAAGGGAGCTTTGATAATTTTGTCCGCATGAGAAATTGGGAGTTTGATTTTAGAGAGTCTGTTTATTACAAAAGCTATCAGGCAGGCGGAGGCGATGCCATCCGCTGGTTCCCGGTATGGAAAGATGAGATATTTCAGGACAATGACCAGGTGATTCCCTGTGTCTGGCAGTTCAGCGTTCAGGGCTATGTGGGAAATGAGTATCTGGTGATCCAGTTAAAGAAAACCGAACTGGAGCGTCTTTTAGAAGGAAAATATGAATTTTTTGACAAAATACTTATCCTGGATGGAGCAGGAAATGTAATGATAGGTTCCCATGATATGGATCCGGGAGAACTAAGGAAGCTGTCGGAATCCAGGGAAGGGGGAAGCAATGTCATTACCAACGACTTTCAGTACGAAGGAGATTCTTATCTGGTCACCTTTGAACGTCTTAAGGAAAACGGCTGGCAGATCTATGGGCTGAAATCAAGGCAGAGCATACTGGGAAGTCTGAAAATTCTCAGAAACACGATTTTTGAGATCATGGGTGTTGTTTTCTTACTGGGAGTAGCGGTCATCCTGTTGTTGTCCCACCAGCTGACCAATTCCTTAAGACGGTTGGAAAAACGTATGAGCTGCGTGGAAAAAGGTGACCTGGGAGTAAGGTTTTTTTACCCTTATAAGGATGAAGTGGGCAGCCTTGCAAAATCTTTTAACTATATGATCGGAGAGATCCAGGGCCTGGTTAGGAAACAGGAGGAGACCATTGAGGAGCTGAAACGGGAACGGGATTATGTGGCCGAGGTTCAGAAGCAAAAGAGGAAAGCGGAATTAAAGGCACTGCAAGCTCAGATCAATCCTCATTTTCTCTATAATACCTTAAATGCCATCACCTGGCAGGCCGCCGATCAGGGAGCGGAAGAAATCAGCATCCTTTCTAATTCTCTTGGTAAGTTTTTCAGGATCGGCCTAAGCAAGGGGGCAGAGGTGATCACCCTTCGGGAAGAACTGGAACATGTGTCAAGCTATTTAGACATCCAGAGCATCCGCTATCATTCCCGTTTAAGCTATGAAATCCATGCGGATGACAATTGCCTGGATTTCCGGATGATCAAACTGATTCTGCAGCCTCTGGCTGAAAATTCCATTTATCATGGAATCAAAGAGAAACAGGGGGCCGGTATCATAAAAATCTCCGTCAGTGAAGAAGGTTCCGGCAAAGAAACGGTCACGGAGTTTGCAGTGTGGGATAATGGGGCAGGGATTCCGGAAGAAAAGCTTACATTCATCAATGAAACCTTAAAAAAGGGCGGAACGGACTGTGAAGCAGGCTATGGCATTTATAATGTCAATGAACGGATCCGGCTGTTTTACGGAAAAGAATATGGGCTGTATTATGAAAGCAGCTTCGGCCATTGGACAAAAGCGGTTCTTAGGATTCCGGCAATGACAGAGGAGGTGGAATGATGTACCGCATATTGATCGTAGATGACGAAGACTATGTAAGAGGCTTACTGGTCAGAAATATCCAAAATTCAGCCCTGGAAGTGGATGTGGTTGCGGTGGCAGGTGACGGAGAGGAAGGGCTTAGAGAAGCGCTGTTAAATAAACCGGATATTATCATTACGGACATTGCCATGCCCTTTATGAATGGCCTGGAATTGATCCGCAGGATTCAGGAAGCCGGGCTTTACAGTAAAAATGTGGTCATAAGCGGTTACGATGAATTTGATTATGCAAAGCAGGCCATCTCACTTGGAGTCAAGGATTATTTACTAAAGCCCTTTTTGCCCAGGGAAATGATTGATGTTTTAACAAAGGTGATACAGGAGCTGGACAGCCAGAAGGCGCTTTTGCAAAATATGAGCCTGTTAAAGGAACAGGCCGTGAGCCGGGCCGGACTTGCCAGGGAAAAGGCGCTTAAAGCTCTCATAAGAGGGAAGGAGTGGGGAGAGGAACCGGACTTCATACTGGAAGGCAGTTTTTACGCAGCAGGAGTGATCCGCATGGAAGGCGGAGCATGGGATTTTGGCAAGCAGGAGCATGTGGAGGAGTTTCTGATGCTGATACGGAACGGTTACCTTTCTGCCGGGATCTGCCTGTATGCGGTCAGCTTTGACGGGATTCAGCTGGCGTCCATCTGGTGCGGTGACGGGGAAAACGAGGAGCACTTCCTTAAAAAGATTGGGGAAAGCCTGGAAAAAGTCGGTATGAGCCTGGAGAAGTACTACCATATTCAGATGAACAGCGCCCTTGGCCGTGCTTACCGGAGTCAGACAAAGCTGGTGGATTCCTACCGGGAAGCTATGGCTGTGTGGCGGGGAAATTTAGACGCAGAAAAGCGATTCCTGTTTTATGGAGAGGAAAGCAGCCGGAAAGAGGAAATCAGCAGCAGCCAGATCCGGGAGTGGAAAAACCAGATCCGGCTTTCTGTGCGTGCCGGACAGGAGGCAGGTGCTCTTGCTGGGCTGTCGGGCCTGATGAAGTGCTATGCCTCCATGTCCAACCGGAAGAATGATTATGTGGGCGTATCTATAGGGGAGCTGGTTTATGCCATTCAGAATGATATGGAGCAGGATGGTTATGACCGGGCCGATACGGAGCCTCTATCCTCCATGCAGGACCGGATCAATTACGGAAGCCTGATGGATATGAACCATATGCTGGCCACCTATATTGAAAAATGCTGTCAGGTGGTACGGGAAAATTCAGAGGAAACCAGGGCAGATGCAGTGGTAAAGCAAATGAAGCAGATCATTGAAAATGATCTGCATAAGACGGAGCTTGACCTGGAGGGAGTGGCATTAAAGGTGCATTTCAGCTCCAGCTATGTCAGGCAGATTTTCAAACAGTACACAGGAGAGAGTTTTGGTGAATATTTAATCCGAAAGCGAATGGAACGAGCCGGGAGTCTGCTCCAGAAAACAAGCATGAAAATCCAGGAGGTGGCAGACCAATGCGGGTATGAAAACCAACGGTACTTTGCCAGCAGCTTTAAAAAATTTTACGGCTGCACTCCCACGGAATTTAAAAAATTGGTGGAAGAAGAGAATTTATATTAGGAGGGTTAGGAGAAATGATTCAATTTACAGAACAGGAAATCCGGCACTTAAGAGAAAAGTTCCAAAGGCAGCCGGGAGCTGTTAACCGTATCATGGAAGATGTGAAAGAAATCATGGCAGAGCCGGTTTTGGTTCCGCAAACAGGGATCGCCAACTGGGCCCTTTATTATTACTGCCCGGATTGTTCTGTGCGGCTTACTTTTGACAGAAACGATAAGCATCATCACAGCTGCCCCTCCTGTGGACGGTTTTTTTCCGGTGAGCCCTATGACAGTACCTGGTGGGGGCTTATTAACAGCAGAAATTACACGGCGGCATTTCAGATGGGACTGATCCATCTGATCACTGAGGAAACAGGCTATGCCAGAAAGGCCGTAGATATCATGATGGAATATTCCAGATACTATAAGGACTATGAGGTTCACGGCAATATTCCTTATAATGGTCCCGGTAAGTCAGGCGCTCAGACTCTTGACGAGGCGAATTTCCTAAGAAGCTTTGCCATGAGCTATGATCTTCTGTCCGATTTCATGACAGAGGGGGAAAAAGAGTTTATTGGAAAGGAAATGCTCATCCCCGGAGCCGAATTTTTGATGGAACACCGCCATAACCAGCTGCACAACCATGAAGTGATCATAAGCTCAGCCATTGCGGTCATTGGATTGATCTTTGGAATTGACCGGTATATCCAGTTTGCCGTTTATGAGCCTTATGGGATTCTATATCAGCTGGAGAAGGGGGTACTCCCGGATCACATGTGGTTTGAAGGAGCACTGGGTTATCACTTTTATGCTCTTACCAGTTTCTTTGCCTATGAAAAGTTTGCCCTCCATACGCCTCACAGCCATATCAGTCATCCAAATTATAAAGCTATGATGGAACTGCTTGCATCCTATCTGGAGCCGGGATTCCGAATACCTATGTTAAATGATACCAATTATGGACATACATCCTCAAGCCTTTATTTATATGAATTTGCATACCGGGAACTGGGAGGAGAAAAGCTTCTTTTTATACTGAACCAGCTGTATGAAGAAGAAAAAAGAGATAATCTGGAAGCCTTTATTTATGGGGCTGATGAGCTGCCTAAGTACAGCATGGAGCCAGGGAATTACCATGTGGAAGCAGGGCAGTCAGGGAGCACGATATTAAGAGGGAAGGATGATAGATATCTGCTGATAAAGCATGACCGTTATGGCGGAGAGCATGATCATTATGATCGTCTTGGTATCAGCTATCTCGCTCATGGAAAGAGGATATCTCCTGATCTTGGAACTACCGGATACGGTGCAGTTATGCACTATGATTTTTATAAGAATACAGGTTCCCACAATACAGTGAACATAGGCGGAGATAATCAGGCGCCGGTCAATGGAAGGCTTACCCGTTATGAAGAAAGAGATGGGGGCATATATGTGGAAGCGGAATCGGACTGGACCATACCCTATGAAATGCCGGATAGTTTTACCATCGTTCAGTGGAAGGAAGAAACTTACCGGCATGTAAACATGGTGAGAAAGATCGCATGGGAGGAATATTATTTTGCGGAAGTATTCCAGGTAAAGGGGGCAGGGAAGGATATTCCTGTGGACTGGGTCATGCATTTTTCCGGTAACCGGATCATAAAGCCTGAAGGAATGGAAATAGAAAAATTTTCTGACAGGAAACCGTATAGCTATCTTCATCACATGAAAAAGGCCATTCTGTCAGAAGATCAAACCAGTGTGATCCATGATTATGAGGATGGAGGGATACATACGCGGGTATTTACCTGGAACAAGGGAATGGAATTGTACGATGGAATGGGGCCGGATAACCCCTCGATATCCGATATCAATTACCAGATCGAACGCGGGTATGGACCGGACCTCGTATTTGCCCATGTGATTACCAGCAGCAATGGGCCTTGTCTGATCAGGAATGTAAACTTTTCTGAAGATGGGGACTGTATCGTAATTGAAGTAGAAGGAGAAAAGGACGATAAGAGATGGAGCAAGATCCATAAGATGTAAAGGATAGAAATAAGGCGGCCCAAAANNTTTTGGGCCGCCTTATTTCTAAGGGGCAAAAGCAGTGTAAATAAAATGGAACCTGTTTTTTATTTACTGCATATGTTAGGATATGGAAACTTTTTTAGATGTATGGAGGCAGAAGGATGTCTGAAAATATATGCTTAACAGATTTAAAAAGGGGTCAGAAAGCAGTGATTGCAAAATTGGCCGCTTATGATGATATGAGAAGGCGTTTACAGGATATTGGCATTATAGAGGGTACTACTGTGGAGTGCCTGGGAAAGAGCCCTTTGGGAGATCCTACGGCATTTTTAATACGGGGTGCGGTGATCGCTCTTAGAAGCGAGGATTCCGGCCGCGTTTTAGTGCAGTCAAATATAGAGGAAAAAGCAAACCGCCATTATGGTGAAGAAATGGTGGCTGCTAACCTTTCGCTGGAGGATTAGGTATGGGATTAAGCAGGGAATCAATGGGAATTAAGTCTGTAGACTGCGGTCTGGAAATTAAGAAACGGAAGGAAGAGGATAAGGTCATTGCACTGGCCGGAAATCCCAATGTAGGTAAGAGTACGGTATTTAATCAGCTCACTGGGATGAATCAGCATACGGGAAATTGGCCGGGAAAGACCGTTGCCAATGCCCAGGGCTGGTGCTCGGATGGTCAGCAGGGATATGTTATGGTGGATATTCCCGGCTGCTATTCCCTGATGGCCCATTCCACGGAAGAAGAGGTTGCCAGAGACTTTATTTGCTTTGAAAACCCGGATGCAGTAGTTGTAGTCTGTGATGCCACATGCCTGGAGAGAAACTTAAACCTGGTGCTGCAGATCATGGAGGCAGCATCCAATGTGGTTGTATGTGTAAACCTCATGGATGAGGCTAAAAAGAAGAAAATTTACTTACACCTTGATAAGCTGGAGCAGCGCCTGGGTGTCCCGGTTGCCGGAACTGCAGCCAGGAGTAATAAGGGACTGGATCAGATCTACACCGGTTTAAAACGCTGCCTGGAACAAAAAGAGGAGGAAGAGGAAAAGCCTGCTCTCATCCAATATCCACAATATATTGAAGATGCCATAACCAGGCTCCTGCCAGCAGTGGAACAAGTGGCCAAGGGAAAGGCAGAGGCCCGCTGGCTTTGTGCCAGACTGTTAGATGCCAATGAGAATTTGATGGAAGCCGTAAGAAAATACCGAAAGCCAGTGGCTGATTCCGAAGAAGTGGCTTCCTGTCTTGCTGAAATCTGGGAAGAATGGAAAGCTGCCGGAATCAGCCAGGAACAGGTAAGCGACGATATGGCTACTGTTTTCATAAATAAGGCGGAAAATTTATGCATGGATATCGTGGAATATGAAAACCAGACCTATAACCGGAAGGACCGGAAGCTGGATTGGATTTTTACCAGTAAGGCTACGGGCTTCCCCATTATGTTCCTGGTTTTACTTGGAATCTTCTGGGTTACCATTACAGGAGCCAATTATCCGTCGGAGTTAATAAGCACCGTTCTGTTTAAGATAGAAGCGTGGCTGATCGGGCTGGCTGACGCTGCGGGCGTGCCGGTGATTATCACTGAACTGCTGTTTCATGGCGTTTACCGGGTTCTGGCCTGGGTAGTAGCGGTAATGCTGCCTCCTATGGCAATATTTTTCCCATTGTTTACTCTTCTGGAGGACTTTGGATACCTTCCCAGAGTGGCTTTTAATTTAGACCGATGCTTTAAAAAGTGTTCTGCCTGCGGAAAGCAGGCGCTTACCATGTGACAATGGAAATCTATGCTTTTTTTGATTCTTACATGTTTGACTTGACACTTTTTCTTAGAAATGGTATATTTATTTACACGTAAACTGTAACTGAAAATAATACAGAATCACAACTAAAAACGCCGGAAACCAGTAACATATGACACAACCTAAAAGGAGGTACAGTATTTGGGCTTTTCTATCGACGTAAGTATTCCAGTTATGACCGTGTTTCTTCAGGGAATTATCAGCTTTTTTTCTCCCTGTGTGCTGCCACTCATCCCGCTTTACATAGGGTATCTGTCGGGAGGGACGGGCGTCCGCGGGGAGGACGGGCGGATTTATTATAAACGCAGCAAGGTTATGATTCACACTGTCTGCTTTGTTATCGGGGTCAGCTTCGCATTCTTCCTGTTGGGGCTGGGATTCTCAGCTCTTGGAAGCTTTTTTAAATCAAACCAGCTTCTTTTTGCAAGAGTGGGAGGCATCCTGGTAGTTTTATTCGGTTTATACCAGCTGGGAGTTTTTGGGACCTCTTCTGTATTAGGAAGGGAACGCAGACTGCCATTTTCCCTTAATACACTGGCCATGTCTCCTCTAACTGCGTTAATCATGGGCTTCACCTTCAGCTTTGCCTGGACGCCCTGTGTGGGACCGGCCCTTGCCAGTGTCCTGCTTATGGCCGCCTCAGCCTCCACAAAGGCAATGGGTTTTGTCCTGATCGGAGTATATACACTGGGATTTGTTCTGCCGTTTCTGGCGGTAGGATTCTTTACCACCACAGTGCTTGAATTTTTTAAGACACACGGCAATATTGCAAAGAATGCGGTAAAAGTCGGAGGCATTCTCATGGTATTTATGGGAATTTTAATGTTCACCGGAAAGATGAATGCGGTGACCGGATATCTTTCCACCATTCCGTCTCCTGCAGTTACAGAATCAAGTAAGACTCCGCAGCCGGAAACGACTGCAGAAGCATCGGAAGAAGAATCTAAAATGGAAGAAGAATCTGCATCGGAACCGGGGAATACTGATGAGTCAGATGAAGCGAATCAGCCTCTTCCGGCAGTTGATTTTACTTTAACCGATCAGTACGGCAATACCCATTCTCTTTCCGATTATAAGGGAAAGACAATCTTTTTAAACTTCTGGGCGACCTGGTGTCCCCCATGCAGGGCAGAGATGCCGGACATTCAGAAAATATATGAAACCGCCGATACAGAGGGGGATAATGCACTGATCGTTCTGGGCGTGGCAGCACCTAATTACGGAAGTGAAAAAGACGAAGAGGGAATTAAACAATTCCTGGAAGAAAACGGATACACATATCCGGTTCTGATGGACACAAATGCGGAACTGTTTGAGGCTTATGGAGTATTCTCTTATCCGACTACATTTATGATTGATAAAGATGGCAATGTATTTGGTTATGCAAGCGGCCAGCTTTCGGAAGATACGATGCGCAGTATTATAGAACAGACCATAAAGGGGGAGCGGAAATAATCTGCCGATCCCACTAATAATTAACAGAGCAAAAATGGCATTCCAAAGGGAAAGAGGATCTTTGGAATGCCATTTTTATCGTTTGGAATTACTGGAAGAATTTTTTTTCATGGGCCTTGCGCAAGCGGTCCCGGTTGTAAATGAGATGAAGAGTCATGGCATCCTGTGCGGCAATGGCATCGTTTTTTTGTATGGCATCTACAATAGCCATATGTGTTCTTATGGTTTCTTCCTTTAACTCGGAATGGGTTATATCAATAAGCATATCAATGGCATGCATAATAAGAGGCTCAAGCTGGGGTACGATGACATTTCCGCTGATCTCTGCAATTTTAGCATGGAATACGGCATCGGCTTCTGAGTGGGATTTTCCTAAGTCGTAACATTCCGCCACCCGTTCCGCCAGGTGGAGAAGCTCCTCGGCCTGTTCCGGGGTGGCCTTTGAGGCAGCCATAGCGGCGACCCTTGGTTCGATCATCATACGGAATTCTAAAAGATCGGTCACCAGCTTTTCCTTATTCTCTATAAAGGTGAATCCAAGTGGGTCATCAGCCACACCTGTATTGTGGCATACATAAATTCCGGACCCCTGCTGAACTGTCAGAATATTGCGTGAAACAAGAGCCCGTATGGCTTCCCGCAGAGTGCTCCGCCCAACTCCCATAAGAGAGGAGAGGGTGGTTTCGTTGGGAAGCTGTGCACCTTCTTTTAATTTATTATCAATGATATATTTGATGATTCCTTCCGCTGTTGTATCGGCAAGAGATTTATGTGATGGTGTCATGGTAAATTCCTTTCAGGTGAACAATAGTCTTATCTGATTATAAATGCAATTTCTGATTCCTTCAAGTGCAAATGATCAGATAATCCATAAGTATATGAAATATTGGTCTGATGAATATATAAAAGAATTAGATGATATGTAATAGCGTATATGAAAATGCTAGGGAAATACATGAAATAATGAAAAGAATCATGAAGAATAGTTGACAATCATATGATGAATTATTATAATCAAGATATAAATGTAAAATGAAAAATTCAAGATAAACAGGAAAGGAGCATTATTATGGTTAGTCAGGAAATTCGGAAATTGGCTCCGGAAATGGACCCGCTTCGGATGGGTATGGGCTGGAAGGTAGAGGATCTTTCTAAAATGCAGATCATGGTGGAGAGCACCTTCGGAGACAGCCATCCGGGAAGTGCTCATCTGATGGAGCTTGTTAATAAGACAGTGGATGGGGTAAGAGATAAGGGAGGAAAGGCAGCCAGATATTTTACAACGGATATCTGTGATGGAATGGCCCAGGGCCATGACGGTATTAACTATTCTCTGGTCTCACGTGATACGATCTGTAATATGATTGAAATTCATGCGGGCGCAACTCCATTTGACGGCGGAGTATATATTTCAAGCTGTGATAAAGGGGTGCCTGCTCATCTTATGGCTATCGGCCGGGTGAATATGCCTTCCATTCTGGTAACCGGCGGTGTTATGGATGCGGGCCCGGATCTTCTTACCCTGGAACAGATTGGTAAGTACAGTGCTATGTGCCAGAGAGGGGAACTGGAGCCGGAAAAGCTGGAATATTATAAGCAGCATGCCTGTCCGTCCTGCGGAGCCTGTTCATTTATGGGAACGGCATCTACCATGCAGGTCATGGGAGAGGCCCTTGGCCTAATGCTTCCGGGATCCGCTCTTATGCCGGCAACCTGCCCGGATTTAAAGGATATGGCTGAAAGAGCCGGACATCAGATCATAGAGCTTGCAAAAAAGGGAATAAAACCAAGAGATATCGTTACCATAGAATCCTTCGAAAATGCAATCATGGTACATGCTGCCATATCCGGCTCAACCAATTCCCTGATCCATCTGCCGGCGATTGCCCATGAATTTGGTTTGGAAATAGATTCTGAGATGTTTGACCGGCTGCACAGAGGCGCCCATTATCTTCTTGATATCCGGCCAGCCGGAAAATGGCCGGCCCAGTACTTCTACTATGCAGGAGGAGTGCCAAGGATCATGGAAGAGATCAAATCCGTACTTCACCTGGATGTAATGACAGTGACAGGAAAGACTATGGGTGAAAATCTTGATATGCTGAAACAAAATGGCTTTTATGATAAATGCGATGAATATTGTGCAAACGTCGGTGTGAAAAAAGAAGAAATAATCCGGCCGTTTCATGATGCCATCGGAACCGATGGGGCAATTGCCATTTTAAAAGGAAATCTGGCACCGGAAGGCGCGGTCATTAAGCATACGGCATGTCCAAAGGAGATGTTTGAGGCGGTGTTAAATGCACGTCCCTTTGACAGCGAGGAAGAGGCGATTGATGCAGTTCTGAAACACCGTGTAAAACCTGGAGATGCTGTATTCATCCGGTATGAAGGCCCAAAGGGAAGCGGAATGCCGGAAATGTTCTACACCTCTGAGGCAATCTCATCGGACAAAGAGCTTGGACGCACCATTGCCCTGATCACAGACGGACGTTTTTCCGGAGCTTCCACCGGTCCTTCCATCGGACATGTTTCTCCGGAAGCGGCGGATGGCGGGCCGATTGCACTGGTGGAGGAAGGGGATATGATCCAAATTGATATTCCTAACCGGATTCTTGCAATTGTAGGCGTAAAGGGCCAGCGAAAGACAGAAGATGAGATGGAAAAGATTCTTAAGGAACGACGGGAGCAATGGCAGCCAAGACCTTCAAAATACCAGTCGGGAGTATTGAAAATATTCAGTGAACGTGCAGTATCGCCAATGAAGGGCGGATATATGGAGTGATGAAATGAAGAGAAAAGGGTATGGCAGGGGAGCTGCCATGCCTTTTGCTCTTTCTGAGGATACAGTTTGAGATTAACCAGTGGCGGAGGGGCGCGGTATATGGTACAAACCTGCCTGAATAGGATTTCTCAGGAGGTGGATGACATGGATTCATCAGATCAGGTAACTTATGAGGAAAAAAACATGACCATAAAGGTGGAGCGGGTTTTTAATGGTGAAAAGACAGCAAAGGAGCTGGTTTTGGAATTATTGAAAAAACGCCGGGATGCCGGGGAGTTTCGGGCATGATCAGGCCAGTCATAACAGGACTTAATCAGCCCCTTAATAGAGGAGGGGGACTGAAAAGCCCTGTTTTTTATACCCATTATTAAGCCTTCAGGTGAAAAGGAGTATAAATTAAAAATTAAATGGTGCAAAATAGGAGGACACGCGGACAGATTTCGGATATATTAGTAATAGAAAAGGAGGCAAGTCTTATGAAACATACAGCATATATTAAAACTGCCTTGGGTCCGATTGAAATATGTGAAGTGGATGGTTTTATTACTGAATTGCTTTTTGTAAAAGATACCCACGAAATTCAAGAAGAGCAGAAAACCCCTTTATTGGAGAATGCGGAAAAACAGATAAATGAATATTTAGACGGTACAAGCAGGGGATTTGATTTGCCCCTTGCTGCAAAAGGGACGGAGTTTCAAAAGACCGTATGGGAAGCCCTGCACAAAATTCCGTATGGAGAAACGCGTAGCTATAAGCAGGTTGCGGAAATGATAGGAAGACCGGACGCATCCCGGGCGGTTGGTATGGCAAATGGTAAAAATCCGATCCTGATCCTGACGCCGTGTCACCGTGTAGTGGGCTCAGATGGTAAATTGACGGGCTATGCGGCAGGCCTTAAAATCAAGGAACAACTACTGGAATTGGAACTGACATATGGCGGCTGTTGAGACGAAGTTCTTTGATTATGGCAGAAAGGAAGTAGAATACCTCTCTGATTCAGACCCTATGCTTGGTGATGCGATGGCACGGTTCGGAAGGGTGGAGAGGGAGGTGATTCCTGATCCCTTTGCAGCTCTGGTTAATGCGATTATAGGTCAGCTAATATCTGTAAGTTCTGCCAAAACCGTATGGAGTCGGATGCAGGATAATCTCGGAGATATTACCCCGGAAAACTTATCAGCTGTTTCAGTGGATGATATTCAGCGCTGCGGCATGATCATGAAAAAGGCCGTTACCATCTCTGAGCTGTCAAAGGACATTTTACAGGGCAAGGTTTGTCTCGAAGATTTACGGCAACTGCCGGACCAGGAGGTTATCCGGTCCTTAACGACGATAAAAGGGGTCGGGCTTTGGACGGCGGAGATGCTTCTCATTCATTGCCTGGAACGTCCCGATGTGGTTAGCTGGGGTGACATCGCCATTCGCAGGGGAATGGAAAAACTGTATGGTGTTCCTAAGCTGACAAAGGACCAATTCGAAGTGTACAAAAGCCGGTATTCACCCTATGGCTCGGTAGCTTCCATTTATTTGTGGAAGCTTTCCATTTTATGATGTGGGATAACATAACATTGAAACGAAAACATAACCATGATACGTGAAATAAATGATAGGAGGTGTATTGCCATGCTGACCGAGGAGGAAAAATGGAAGGCAGCACTGGAATGTGATGTGTCTTATGACGGCAGATTTTATTACGGAGTAAGAACAACAGGAATTTTCTGCCGGCCTTCCTGTAAATCAAAGAGCCCTAAACGTGAAAATGTTGAATTCTTTGATACGGCGGAGCAGGCACGCGAAAGCGGGCTTCGCCCCTGTAAGCGCTGCCGGCCTGATTTGCTGGAATTTCACCCGCAGAGAGAGAATGCGGAAAAAATCAAAGCAGTTTATGACCTTTATTATTCAGACAATGATTGCTTAAGGGAGAAATTGAAAAATCTTGGGCTCAGCAGAAACAGAATCCTCCAGTTGTTTCAAAATCAATATGAAAAGACTCCGACGGAGTATTTAATTGGCTTGCGTGTTGCCAATGCAAAAAAGCTTCTGGCCAATACCCCGGATAATATTCTGCAGATTGTTTTACAAAGCGGCTTTGGGAGTCTTTCATCTTTTTACACACAATTTAAGCGTGTAACGGGTGTTTCTCCCAATGAATACCGGGAGAACTTCACTGGAAAGAATGCTGATTAGAAGAAAGGTGAACTGTAGGAAGCAGCACTGTAGGAAGCAGCACCTGTAGTATATGGTACAAACCTGCTGGAATAAGATTTTCCAGGAGGTGTAAGAGATGGATCGATTAATTCAGACAGCCTATGAGAAAAAGAACGTCTTTGCAAAGGCATCAGCCTGCTATAAGGCGGCGCTTTACATGCGCCTGTCAAAAGATGACGATGGTACAGGGGAAAGCTCCAGCATTGGCACCCAGCGGAAAATGCTTCGTTCCTATGCGATAGAAAATAACTTTGAAATTTATGGGGAATACGTGGATGACGGCTACAGCGGAACCAATTTTGACCGCCCGGCCTGGATACGGCTGTTGAAAGATATAGATGCAAGGAAGGTAAACCTGGTGATTACCAAGGATTTATCCCGCCTTGGAAGGAATTATATCATGACAGGACAGCTTACAGAAATTTATTTCCCCTCCAAAGGGATCCGATACATAGCGGTCAATGACGGGTATGATTCCGATAGTCCGTGGAGTGATATCGCACCGTTTAAGAACATTGTAAATGAGATGTATGCCAGAGATACTTCAAAAAAGATCCGCAGTGCATTCCAGACCAAAATAAACGAGGGGGCATTTATCGGGAATTTTGCTCCCTACGGCTATCAGAAGGATCCGCAAAATAAAAACCACCTACTCGTTGACCCTGTGGCAGCTTCCGTTGTCCGGGAGATATTTGAATGGGCGGAGCAGGGATCGGCGCCATCCCGGATTGCTGAGATTTTAAATGAGAGAAAGGTACTGACACCGGCCATGTACCGCTGCGCCGAACGGCCTTATTTGAGCCCGGATGATTATTCCAGGAGAAAGGAATGGACATCGGGCACGGTCTGCAAGCTGTTAAGCAATTCCGTATATCTAGGCCACATTGTTCAGGGAAAGACAGTAAAGGTATCTTTTAAAAGCAGTATGACCCTTCGGAAGCCCAGGAACGAGTGGGTGGTCGTTGAAGATAAGCATGAGCCACTCATTTCTGACGAGACTTTTGAACGGGTAAGAAGACGGAGCGTTTCCCGCAAAAGCGCGGCGGTAACCGGCTTTACCAATATATTTTCCGGACTTGCCAAGTGCGGGGACTGCGGAAGAAACATGTCGTCCACAGGAGCAGTTGGAAAAACAGGATCCCGCAAGCTGGTATGCGGAGGTTATAAGCTTTACGGAAGGAAAGAGTGTACGAATCACTTTATGAATTACGAACTTCTTAATCATGTGGTGCTTCAGGAAATCCGCAGCCTGCTATCATTTACGGAAAGCGAAAAGGAAGAAATGAAAGAAGCCCTTCGGGAGTCAGCTTGCCCTGGAGAAATGCAGGGGGAAGAAAAAGCAATGCTTTCGCTGAAAAAAAGGGAAAAAGACCTTGGCTGCATAATCGAAAAACTCTATGAAGACCGGGTAAACGGAAGAATCGGTGAGGATCGGTTTTTTAAAATGCTGGATTCCTGTGAAAAGGAAGAAAAAAAGATTGCAGAAAGCCTGGCATTGATGGAAAAAACCTGTTCTTTGGCTAAGGAAAGTGAGCCTGTTATTGAAGGCCTGCTTTCCAGCCTGTTAGATGATATCAGCCAGGAAAAAGATCTTTCTTCCGATTTGCTGGGAATGTTTATAGACAAAATTGAGATTTTCCAGAGCTGTGAAGGGGAAGATGGGAAAACAGGCTGTAAATGCCAGACGATCCGAATCTGCTACAAGGTGATGGCTCCTGCTGAAGAAGGGAATGGTTTAGCATAAATTTCCGCTGTCATGTGCATGGGGTTTGGATGCAATGCGGCAGGAATTATCGGCTGCCGGATCATCGATTCTCCGAGAGAGCGGCTGATTGCCATGATTACCAATAATTTTGTGCCGTGTAACGGACGATTTCCCACCATGATCGCCATTATAACCATGTTTTTCGTTGGAGGGGCCACAGGTGCTTTTTCCTCCATATTGTCGGCGGCTATCTTATCAGGTGTGATTATCCTTGGGATTATCATGACGCTTGTCATATCAAAGCTGTTATCAGCTACCATATTAAAAGGGGTTCCCTCCTCCTTTACCTTGGAGCTGCCACCCTACCGGAGGCCTCAGATCGGTAAGGTCATCGTGCGTTCCATATTTGACCGTACCCTGTTTGTGTTAGGCCGTGCTGTTTCCGTAGCGGCTCCTGCCGGGCTGGTCATCTGGCTTCTGGCCAATATAAGCGTTGGTAATGTGACCCTGCTGGCCCACTGTTCCGGATTTCTGGATCCTTTAGCCAGGCTCATGGGCTTAGATGGAGTTATCCTTCTGGCTTTTATCCTTGGTTTTCCGGCCAATGAAATCGTGGTTCCCATTATCATCATGTCTTATATGGCAGAGGGAAGCATTCGGGATATCAGTGATCTGTCCGTCTTAAAAGAACTTCTTGTAGCCAATGGATGGACCTGGGTTACTGCAGTAAGTACCATGCTGTTCTCTCTGATGCACTGGCCTTGCTCCACCACCTGCCTTACCATCCGGAAAGAGACACAAAGCATGAAATGGACGGCTGTTTCCTGGTTGGTTCCCACAGTAACCGGATTTGTGGTATGCTTTTTATTCACAACCATTGCAAGGGTTTTCCTCTGATGTTTAAATTTCCCTGTGATTGTCTACAATAGGAGTAGAATACCGAATGGGAAAGGAGGGTGAAGCGTGAGCAGGATCTACCACGTTTACTCCCTGTCAGACCGGTTTAAAGCCAGAAAAATCGAGGGCGAGATTGCCAAGGTTGACGGGGTGAAAGATATCAGAATCTCGGAAGACTTAAAAGAAATGAAAATTGATGTGGACAAAGGAAAAATATCCGCTGTCATGGAGCGGGTGGTAAACATCTGCAGCCGGATATCCTACGGATGTGAAGTGAAATATAAGTTTATATAAACAGGACATTGAAAAAGGCGGCCAACGGGGCCGCCCTTTTTCATCTGAAAGGATTAGTGTGCATTCTTTGCATAATCACCAATTTTTTTATCCATGTTAGAAATATGTTTTGTGAGCCAATCCACTACCATTTGATTGGCGTTTAAAATCACCAGAAGATTGCCCCCGGAGGATTTATATTCATTCCTTAATTTCTCCAACTGTGCAATGAAAGCGGTATGAGCCTGCTTTTGCTCCGCATAACCGGGGTAATGAATGCTCATCATGTATTTTTCTTCGTCAGCAAAATGCTTTTTTGTATAATCATCCAAAAAATCAAGAAGCTCTCCAACGTATTCCTTTGCGCGGTTGTTTTTTCCTGCTTCAAACAGTGCTTCTGCTTTTGCAAACCACATTTTATGCTGATCATCAATCATTGATATCCCTACGGATAAATTCGGTGTCCACGGCATAACAATTCCTCCTAATGTTTTTTAAAATTTACATCTTCTTCCATTCTATACTAGAATTTCCAAAAGTTCAACCGTAGATATAGGCAGAAAGAACAATTCAGATAAAATGCGGACATTTTTAATATAAAATATGAATTCAAAGGGAGCAGGGGAAAACCACGTTCAAAATAAGCAGATGAATTGACGTAACTTCCCGGTAATGCTATAATTTTTACTTAGTATGTAGTAAAAATATAGAACCCTAAGGGGATGCCATTATGTCCAAAAGTACGGGCAGGAAAGAGGAAACATGGAGACAGAAGGAATCCGTCTGAACAAATTTTTAAGTGAAGCAGGGGTATGTTCCCGAAGGGAGGCGGATCGCTTCATTGAGGCTGGGAAAGTCTGTATAAACGGACAGGCGGCTAAGCCTGGCCAGAGAGTTTTACCCGGTCAGTCAGTTACAGTAAACGGACGCACCATTCACGCAGGAAAAGGAGATAATAGCCATAAGGAAGAACCGGTCCTTCTGGCAGTTCATAAACCAAAAGGTATCGTATGCACAACATCGGATAAAGACCGTGCCCCCAACATTGTGGATATGGTGGATTATCCTGTAAGAATTTACCCCATCGGCCGTCTGGACAAGGATTCCGAGGGGCTGATCCTCATGACCAACCAGGGAACACTGGTGAATAAGATGATGCGCAGCGGAAATGCTCATGAAAAAGAATATTTAGTAAAGGTCAACCGCCCGATAACCGATGAATTTATCCGGAATATGAAAAAGGGAGTATTCCTGCCGGAGCTAAATGTGACCACCAGGCCCTGCGTTGTAAAGAAGGCCGGTGAAAAAGCATTCCGTATCATTTTGACCCAGGGGTTAAACCGCCAGATCCGCCGAATGTGCGGACAGCTGGGCTTTGAAGTACGGATGCTGAAACGATTGCGAATTATGAATGTTGAATTGGGAGAGTTAAAGCCCGGAGCTTACCGGGAGCTTTCGAAACGGGAGTACCACCAGATGAAAGAGGCCTTAAAAGGCTCTACGAATCGTTCCTATAAAGAACAGAAAAAGGAGATATCTGATGGACGTTAACATAAACAGAATGAAGGAATTGATAGCCGTTTTGACGGCAGCAGGAAAGGCTTACTATCAGGAAAGCCGGGAAATCATGAGCAACTTAGAGTATGACAGGCTTTATGATGAGTTAAAGGAGCTGGAAGAGGAGACTGGAATCATACTTTCCCAAAGCCCCACCCAGTATGTAGGATACCAGGCTTTAAGCGAGCTTCCAAAGGAGGCCCACGAAACTCCCATGCTTTCCCTTGATAAGACCAAGAGCACGGAGAGTCTGCAGGAGTGGCTGGGCGGCCAGACCGGAGTGCTGTCCTGGAAGCTTGACGGTCTGACCGTAGTTCTATCCTATAACCACGGAACCCTTCAAAAGGCCGTAACCAGAGGAAACGGAGAGATTGGCGAAGTCATCACAAATAATGCAAAAGTATTTTCTAACATTCCCTTAAATATATCTCATCAGGGAGAGCTGGTTTTACGCGGAGAGGCAGTAATCAAGTATTCGGATTTTAACAGGATCAATGAAGAGATCGAGGAGGTTGCTGCTAAATACAAGAATCCAAGGAATTTATGCAGCGGATCCGTAAGACAGTTAAACAATCAGATCACAGCTAAAAGAAATGTGAATTTTAAAGCATTTGGCTTGGTAACGGCTGAGGGCGTTGACTTTAAAAACTCCAGAAAAGAGCAGTTTGAATGGTTAAAGAGACAGGGCTTTGATGTTGTGGATTTTAAAATGGTGACCAGAGATACCCTGCCTGAGGCGGTAGAGGAGTTTTCCAAAGCCATTTCCAGCTATGATATTCCATCAGACGGCCTGGTGCTTTTGTTAGATGATATCGCTTACGGAGAATCTCTTGGCCGTACATCCAAATTTCCCCGTAATGCCATTGCATTTAAATGGGCCGATGAAATCAAAGAGACAAAACTTGACCACATCGAATGGAGTCCATCCAGAACCGGGCTTATTAACCCGGTGGCAATCTTTGACCCGGTGGAACTGGAAGGAACCACGGTTAGCCGGGCCAGTGTTCACAATCTAAGCATTATGGAGGCACTGGAGCTGGGGGAAGGAGATGAAATTACGGTTTATAAGGCTAACATGATCATTCCACAGATTGCCGATAACCTGACAAGAAGCAAAAAGATACGGATCCCTGAACAATGTCCAGTCTGCGGCGGAAAGACGGAGATCCGCAAGGTGAATGATGTCAAAAGCTTATACTGCACCAACCCGGACTGCCAGGCCAAACGGCTGAAAGGTTTCACCCTTTTTACGAGCAGGGATGCATTAAACATTGACGGTTTATCAGAGGCGACCCTGGAAAAATTTATCGGAGCCGGGTTCATCCGGGAATTTGCGGATATTTTCCATTTAGAGCAGCATGAGGAAGTTATCACCCAGATGGAAGGATTTGGAAAGAAGTCCTACGACAACCTGATAAAAGCAATAGAAAAAGCTTCCCATACCACCCTTCCAAGGCTGATCTATGGACTGGGAATCGCGGGTATTGGATTGGCAAATGCCAAAATGCTGTGCCGGGAATTTAAGTTTGATATTGAGAAGATGCGTACCGCCGGGGAAGAGGAACTTACCGCAGTCCCAGGAATCGGCAAGGTGTTAGCGGATGCCTGGATCACTTATTTTAAGGAAGAGAAGAATAATGAGATGGTGGACCGCCTGCTGTCTGAGGTAAGCATCGAAAGCGATAAGGAGGCCAGGGGGGACGGGATCTTTGAAGGTATGGTATTTGTCATTACCGGTTCCGTGAACCACTATGAAAACCGGAAAGCCCTTCAGGAAGCCATTGAAGCCCGCGGAGGCAAGGCTACCGGTTCGGTGACCTCTAAGACAACCTATTTGATCAACAATGATACTACGTCCAATTCTTCCAAAAATAAAAAGGCAAAGGAACTAGGAGTGCCCATTATTTCAGAAGAGGATTTCATAACAATGCTGGAGGAATAAAATATGCCGATTAAAGTACAAAAGGATTTACCTGCAAAAGCCATACTGGAAAAAGAGAATATTTTTATGATGGATGAGGACCGTGCCTTAAGCCAGGACATCCGTCCTCTACAGATCCTGATCATTAATCTCATGCCTGTAAAGGAAGAGACAGAGACTCAGCTTCTCAGAGCCCTATCCAATACTCCGCTGCAGGTAGACTGTTCTTTTTTGATGCTGGAGAGCCATACCTCCAAGAATACGTCAGCCAGCCACTTAAATAAATTTTATGTTTATTTTGATGAAGTAAAGAAAAGAAAATTTGACGGTATGATCATCACCGGTGCACCGGTGGAGAACATGGATTTTGAAGAGGTTAATTACTGGGAAGAGTTAAAGAAGATCATGGAATGGAGCAAAACCCATGTGACCAGTACCCTCCACATCTGCTGGGGGGCCCAGGCAGGGCTTTATTACCATTATGGCATACAGAAATACAAGAGAGAGAGTAAACTGTCAGGCATCTACCGGCACAAGGTTTTGGACCGGAAGGTCCCCCTTGTCCGAAGTCTGGATGATTATGTGATGGCTCCTCATTCCCGCTATACAGAGGTAAGGAGAGAGGATATTGAAAAGCAGCCGGAGCTTGTGATTCTTGCGGAATCAAAAGAGGCCGGGATTCTTCTGGTGATGAGCCGGGACGGAAAGCAGGTATTTGTCCAGGGGCATCCGGAATACGACCGTATGGCTTTAGACGGGGAATATCACCGGGATTTGGATAAAGGATTGGAGCCTGAGATTCCATGCAATTATTATGAGAATGATGATCCCGATACGGTGCCGGTGCTTAATTGGAGGAATGCTGCGAACACCATGTATGGGAACTGGCTGAATTTCTATGTATATCAGATCACGCCTTATTTGCTGGAGGCGGAGGAATAAAAACCCTTTATTTTAAAAGGTTTTCCGCAAATTTAGTTAATTACTTGTAAATGAAAAAGTATTGTAAATTATCGTAAAACAGTACGTTTTATCATGAAAATGGAGTACACATGGAGTACTAAAACATGCTTCATGGGGTAGAATTAAACGCAAACAAAAGACCTGTATAACTGAACGATTTGAGTATTAAGATAGGGGCATTATAGGCTATAGATATATGGCTTATAGTGTCCTTATTTAGCCGTTCACCCCCTCCCTTAGCTTCAAATGGCAATATGCCCATTCTGGTGCTTCACAGAGGCATTGTAAATGCATACTTTGAAACAAGGATTATATTCCGCTCGTCATTGAAGCGACTGTATGAGAATATATTAAGCGAACAAAACTACACTGAATGAGTTTTAATCTTAAAAATTCAATAACCACCATTATACAGAAATTTCTACTACCTTTGGCGGAGAAATACTTATCTAATAAACATGTATTTTAGGACACAATTCACCTCGTGTTTGGAATGACACAATAGAAAATACTGTTAGTAATGGGGAACTTTTGAGATTGGCAGTCGCATATTTGAAAAGTAAAGGGTTTTCAGTAAAACCTTAGAATGGTATACGTACGCTAGCGGACATTCGGTTCGAATATTACGCTTTAATATAGGCATTGGTTTAGCTGATAAATGCTAGGTTCTACCGAATACGACTCCGAATGTAAACTGTTGATCATTTGAATTGTTAGATAATTATAATTATCAGAAATGGTGTAACTTAAAAATACTTTAACGATTCTTATTGATCCATATCTGCCTGTAAATATGTTGTTCTTCAGAAAACATTTGTCGTTTACATCTTTTGCTACAATTACTATAATATCTAGAGGAGGTGAATTTATTATGTTTTTTGGACCAATGTTTAACGCTGCGATGGTTGTTGCAGGAACGGTTATCGGAATAGTATTTAAAAAATATCTGAAGGAAAATGTACAGGATATAGTTCTAAAATCATTAGGATTAATTACAGTTTATATTGCTATATCATCGATGCGTGCTGAGGCAAATTCGATGAATGTATTAATCTCAATGGCGGTAGGCGCTTTTATCGGAGAAACTATTGATTTGGATGGAAAATTTGTAAAGCTTGGTGACCTTTTACAGAGGAAATTTGCAAGTAAAGATTCTGAGTTCGCATCAGGTTTTATTGGAGCAAGTTTATTATTTTGTATGGGATCAATGTCAATTTTAGGTTCATTAGAAAGTGGTTTACTTGGAAAGCATGACATTTTAATGTCAAAAGGTCTGTTGGATGGAATTGCTGCTATATTTTTCTCTGCTCAAAAAGGAATATCAGTACTTTTTGCAGCTATTGTGTTACTAATTTATCAAGGAACGCTCACGCTAGCCTCATCATTTTTAGAACCGGTACTTACAGAAACTTGTTATAATCAAATTAATGTGGTAGGTGGAATAGTTTTATTAACTGTTGCAATGAACCTTCTTGGAATTGGAAAATTTAAATCAATGAATTTAGTCCCGGCAATTGTTGTTACGGTAGTGCTCACAATTTGTTTCCATATGTAGATCCTGGAATATTGTATGCAGATAATTAAGAAGGGATTATGACAATGTATTGAGTAGCGTAATAGTTTGCCAATACAAAGTTATTTCAACGGCATGCTCCTGTCCCGTCAGGAACGTGACTGGAAACATTGCGGGGTAAATATCAGCCGGACAACGCTCGCCAACTGGCTGATGCAAATACAGAAGACTTCTACCGTCCCATATATGACTACTTCCGGAGGAAACATCTCACACGGCCATTCGTGATGGCTGATGAGCCCCCCCTGCAGGTGCTGCATAAGTCAGAACGCCGGGAACTATGAAGCCATCCGAAAGGCTCGCCTGGAGAAGGAGAAGCCTGTCGGATGGCTTCTTGGCGTGGTTGGAACAGCAGGCACAGACCAGAGGCTCCAGGCTGGCGAAGGCAGTGACATATATCCGCAGCCGGGCACCGTATCTTGCCACATATCAGGAATATGGAAGGTGCAGTTTTTCGAACAACTTGAGTGAAAACGCGATCCGCCCGTTTGTGGTCGGCCGTAAGGGCTGGTTTTTTAGCGACACACCGGCCGGTTGCGTTTACGTTTGATTTATCAAGCATTATACCCGTATTTACGGGTGGGAAAGTTAAGCTATTAAGAGCGAGTAACAATAACTAAAAAATGCAGCAAGGTCATCAGGGGGAGATAATTTATGTACTTTGCAGAAATAGATAGTATTATTAGAAAAGAAACACCTAATGAAAAATGGCATAAAGAAAATCCGGGAAAATTAAGCCGTCTTTATAGTAACGACAGATATATAAGGAAAATGGCAGATAATCTATATTATTTTAATTTTACACCGGATTTTGCATTAAATAATTTGATGGTTTTGAAAGAAAGCAGATATACAGAATTATATCCAAATTATCATGACTATATGGAAATTTGTTTTATATATTCAGGGAAAGCAGTATATCAAGTTAATAACAGAGAAATTATTTTGAATGACGGAGACATATTACTTATTCAGAAAGGGATTATACATAGCACTGGCTATAGAGATGAAAATGATATAATTTTAAATATTGAGTTTAAAGATGAACTATTTAGCTTGGATTTTTTAAATAGTTTTTCTAAGAATCAACAAATATATCAATTTCTTGTTGGAAATTTCTTTAAAATTAAAAAATCAGATGGTTATATCATTATTCGTAATGATAATAATCGGCTTTTAAATATGGTTATTGAAAGTATTTGTACTTTATATTATAAAGAACACAAAGTGAATTATGAAGATATTATGGATGACTATTTCCGGGTATTGTTCCACTTGTTGTTTAATGCGGTAACAGAACAAGAAAATTCGGAATTTATGGAGGAGATGGATGAAATAATATATAAAGTTTTAAATTATATAAATGTTAATTATAGAACGTGTTCGTTAGAAGATATAGCTGATAGTATGGGCTACAATTATAATTATTTGAGTAATCTTATTAAGAAAAAAATAGGAAAATCGTTTTCAAAAATAAAATTAGAATATCAATTAAATATGGCTTATAAATTAATTAATGGGACAGAGATGGCAATCTATGAAATATGCGAAAGCTGTGGAATTATTAACCAGACTTATTTTTATAAAAAATTTTATGAAAATTATGGAGTGTCTCCTAATAAGTTGAGAAATAAGAAAGAGTAATAACAATCCATTACACAACTGTAAATATGTTGCTATATATACAAAGTTGTGTCATTTTTTTATGCTGTCAGTTTGCTATAATGGAATCAATAAATAGACGGCCATCTATTATAAAGAAGGAGGATCCAAGATATAATGGATAAGTTTCCCCAAAATTTTCTCTGGGGTGGAGCGACTGCTTCAGCTCAATATGAAGGCGGATTTGATGAAAGTGAAAGAGGAAAATCTCAGCTTGATTTTGTGAATTTTATTCCAAAAGCCCAGAGGGAAAATGCTCATTCAACAGATAACTTAGGGTATGACAGATTCTTGAAAATTAAAAGTGATGAAGCCGCATTTAATTTGCCGTATAGGAGAGGCAGTGATTTCTATCATCGCTATAAAGAAGATATTGCTTTAATGGCAGAGATGGGATTTAAAACTTTTAGATTATCGATTTCATGGACAAGAATCTACCCTACAGGATATGAAGATGAACCGAACCAAGCCGGATTGAAATTTTATCATGATGTTTTTGATGAACTTCACAAATATGGAATTGAGCCTTTAGTGACAATAATTCATTATGAAAATCCAATAACTTTAACTGAGGATTTAAATGGTTGGGAAAGCCCTGAAGTAATTGATTTATTTTATAAGTATGCAAAAACGGTAATTGATGAATATAAAAATGATGTTACTTATTGGCTTGGATTTAATGAAATAAATGCGGCTTTAGATAATCCATATGTTAGTGCAGGAATGTTTACGAGTAAATCAAAAAGAAACTATTTATCAGCTTGTTATCAGGCATTACACCATCAGTTTATAGCACAGTCACTAACTGCAAAATACATCCATGATACAGCACCAGGCTGCAAGTTCGGAAGCATGATCGCACGTTTAGAGTGTTATTCAGAAACTTGCAATCCAAAGGATGAATTAGCTACGTTAGTAGAAGATCAAATTAATTGTTCCTTTTTAGATATTGCAGTAAGAGGAGAATACCCAAAACCTCTTCTGAGTTATTTCAATAAGTATAATGTTAATATCGATTATGTAGACAACTATCAAAAAATATTAAGTGAGGGGAAGGTCGATTTCATCGCAATAAGTTATTATATGAGTTATGTAATCAGTGCGGATCCTAAGAAAGTGGAAAATCCAGGTAATCTTACTAAAAGTTTATCAAATCCATATGCAGAAACATCTGAATGGGGATGGACTGTTGATCCGTTAGGATTACGTATAACGCTTAATAGATTATATGATAGGTATCTATTGCCAATTTTTATTGTGGAAAATGGTCTTGGTGCTATTGATAAAGTCGAAGATGGCAAAATACATGATAATTATCGTATCAAGTATTTGCGTGAACATATTAATGCCATAGCAGGTGCTATTAGCGATGGTGTTGAAGTTATGGGATATACGCCATGGGGATGTATTGATTTATGTTCTGCCAGTATGTCGGAGATGACAAAACGATATGGATTTGTTTACGTAGATGCTGATGATTATGGCAATGGTACATATAACAGAATAAGAAAAGATTCATTTTACTGGTATAAGGATGTAATCAAATCTAATGGGGAACTAGTATAACGGGAGGTTTGGAATGGAATTAAAAGAAAAAGTTAGTCAAATAGTTGAATTAGTTGGCGGTAAAGAAAATATTGCAAATTGCATTCATTGTGCAACAAGATTGCGTTTTGATTTAAAAGACGGCGAAAATGTTAAATTGGATGAAATAAAAAAAATTGATGGAATTCTTGGCGCAGTATATCAGGCAGGACAATATCAAGTTATTGTAGGAACAGATGTTGAAAAGTATTACAATGAAATTGAAAAAGTATTAGTTCCTAATTCTGATACTGGGAACAAGGTGGAAAATGCAGACAATGCAGTTAAGAAAAAAGGAGTATTGGCCGTCGTTCTTGATACATTAACAAGTATTCTTGCACCAACTATTCCTGCATTTTGTGCAGCCGGTATGTTAAAAGTTGTTCTTTTGACTTTGTCTTCAATCGGTGTATGCACAGGAAGTGAACCAACATATACAGTATTTAGCAATATTTCAGATGTTGCATTTTACTTTTTACCATTGCTAGTTGCAGCTTCTTCGGCTAAGAAATTTAAAGTTAGCGAATCTTTGGCTCTGATTGTAGCAGGTTCTTTAGTTTATCCTTCATTTGTAAGTGCGGTAAGTGAAGGAACAGCGATGTCTATTTTTGGAATTAACATTCCGTTGTATTCATACTCATCTACAATTTTCCCCGCATTATTGGGAGTATTACTTTTAAGTTATGTATATCGTTTATGTGATAAACTCATTAGTTATAAGGCATTTAAAGCATTATTAGTTCCATTGTTATCTATCTGTATTACTGTACCTATAACATATTTAATAGTTGCACCATTAGGAAACTGGGGATCAAATATCTTAGGATATGCTTTTGAATGGATGTTCAATACTGTAGGACCTCTTGCAGGTTTAGTAATTGGTTTCTTATATCCATTTTTAGTATTGACGGGATTACATCAGGCAATGAGCGCAATTCAGATTATGGAAGTTGCAAAATATGGTTATACATTCTGCTTAACAATAGCATTAATGCACAACTTTGCAGAATCAGCAGCAGCATTTGGAACAGCATTAGCAACAAAAGACAAAAATATGAAAGCGATTGCTACAGAAACAGGTTTTACTGCTTTTGTAGGTGTTACTGAACCAGCATTATATTCAGTAATGGTAAATGATAAGTTTTCAATGCTAAGTGCGATGATTGGAACTAGTGCAGGTGGATTTCTGGCAATGATCTTTAAAGTAAGAGGATATGCTTATGTATGGCCGAACTTATTTAGTCTGCCTTCATTTATTGGGCCAGAAAGTCCAATCTGGGCATTGGGAATTTGCATACTTACAACATTTGCAACTGCCTTCATTATGCCATTGATTTTTGCAAAATTAGGATTTACAAAATTTAAAAAAAATGAATAGACATATGTGGAATTTATTCAAATAAAAAGATAGCTATTTTCTTGTTTATGGGTGTTTACTAAAAATAAGCACCCATTTTATTATAAAAGTATGCTGTAAACAAATACACTCCGTTAACAGCGTGAAATTCAAGATATTCCAATGAAAGATAGACAAAACGAGTCTGTGAAAGTTTTTTGGTAAATATTACATTTCATGAATAAATAAAAGACGATAGGTATTATTCGCTAAAAAACCGACCTCCAATCATTAGATCATGATATGTACCCCCTTTACTGGACAGTACCAGTAAAGGGGGTACATATCAATGGTCTAACATTTTGGAGTCGGTTCATTATTTTATAGCAGTTTGAAGGTTTAGACTGACTTTGAAACGGAGAGCAGAAATAACCTGTTCTAATCTAAATTTTCTCCATTACTTTCAATAACGCTTTTATACCAATCAAAGGATCTCTTTTTGTAACGCTTTAGTGAACCGTTACCGTAATTATCTTGGTCAACATAAATTAAGCCATAGCGTTTGGTCACTTCGTGGCCCGTAGCACTTACTAAATCTATTGCACTCCAAACTAAATATCCCATCACATCTACTCCGTCTCGTATTGCTTCTTTAACTTGAATTAAATGTGCTTTAATATAATCGATCCGATAAACATCGTCGACTTGTTTATTATTTGTCAATAGATCTTGTGCGCCTAACCCGTTTTCCAGTATCATTAAAGGCACTCCATAACGATCGTATATACGATTCAATGATATTCTCAATCCAACGGGGTCAATAGGCCAGTTCCACTGAGACAGCTTTAAATTTGGATTTTTTAATGTACCTACAATATTTCCGCTTGTTTCAATAGTCTTATTACTGGCACTTGACATATAGCTCATGTAGTAACTAAAACCTATGAAATCAGAAGTTCCTACTTGCAAGATTTCTTCGTCATCTTTTTCTATTTTGATGTTAATATCGTTATCATGAAAATAACGAACTATGTAACTTGGGTACTTACCTTTTATCATTACATCAAAGTAAAAGGAGTTAAGTTGGGCTTCTTTAACAGATTCTAATACATCTAAAGGGTTACTTGTTGCAGCATAATATTCCAGATGAGCATTCATGCTTCCAAAAAGCAATCCTGAATATTTTTTACTATAGGTAATCGTACGAGCATTTGCGACAAGTTGATGATGTGCTGCTTGGTATTTCATTGTTTTCAGATCCGTTTTACTACATTCACTTAAAATTCCTCCACCAGTATAAGGGCTTGACATCAACATACTGATTTCATTAAAACAAATCCAATATTTAACTCTTTCATGAAAATGATCCAGTAAAGTTTTACTGTACTTAAGAAACAAATCAATCATCTTAGGATTTTCCCAACCATTTAGTTCCTTAACGATTTCTACAGGAATGTCATAATGTTGCATGATAATCAATGGTTGTATTCCATAAGATAAACAGGCATCGATTACTTTGTCGTAAAAATCCAATCCATTTGAATTTGGTTCTTTCTCAAATCCAGTTGGAAAAATTCGTGACCAGCAAACTGAAATACGCAATATTTTAATACCTAATTCCGCCATCAAAGCTATGTCTTTTGCATAGCGATGATAAAAATCAATCCCACGACGTTTTGGATAATTCAAATAATTGTTCGCTAACCTTTTATTAAATTCCGCTTCACTAAGTTCTAAAGTTGATAATACTTTGTTACGATCTGTGTTCTCTTCATATACCATTAAATCCATCGTAGAGATGCCTTTTCCCCCTTCATCAAATCCGCCTTCAATTTGAGACGATGAAGTCGCAGCTCCCCACAGAAAATTGTTCGGAAAACCATCTTGGTATTTTTTCATAAAAATCACCACCTTCAAAATGTTTAACTTATGAATGATTTTCTAGCAATTTATAAGCGTCACTAAGAACTTTTTCACCATCCATCCTTCCATAATCTTGAGCATTGATGATGCGAACTGGCACTTGATAAGGTGTTGCTGCTTCTTCAAAGTCACTTAACATATATGACACCTGTGGTCCTAAAAGAATAACATCAACTTGATCAATCATACTCAATGCTTCAGGCTCTGCTTTAGCAAAAATATCAATTTTTTGATTAGTTTGCTCTAAAGATTTTTTCATTCGGGTTACTAACATACTTGTTGACATTCCCGCCGCACATACAAGCATTATTTTTTTCATATCAATCTTTCCTTTCAGTTGTTTCAATAATTAATTGTTGTTTTTCAGCAATTTTGAAGAAGGGGTAGTATATTGCTACCGACACGAGAACCAATATTCCAGTCCAAATTGTAGTACGCCAATCTCCGCCAGACATTAAAAATCCATTTATGATTGGTGGAGTAGTCCATGGAATATCAATGAATGCTCGTCCAATAACATTATTACTCATTAAAAACCAGGTGGAGGCTATGTTGACAAGTGGAGTGATAATGAATGGAATAATAATTATTGGATTAAAAATAACTGGCACTCCATAAACAATGGGTTCGTTAATATTAAATAAAGAAGGAGCCAATCCCATTCTACCAAGTTTTTTGAATACTTGAGATTTAGATTGTGTAAGTAAAAGAGCTAATCCTATAGTGGCTCCTGTACCTCCTAGACACATAATTGTCTCCATTCCCCATGTTACGAGCTCACCAGGAATTTTCCCATTAGCGATTGCTTGGGCGTTTAGTTGCCCATTAATAGTTAAAATTGGAATTAACATACCGATAAACACAATCGGATTAATACCAATACTAAAGAATAAACTCATACAGAATGATAGAAGCATTAAACCTGGTAACGAGTTTAAAATATTAACCATAGGAGAAAAAATAGTTGTTACAACAGAATTAATATCGATTCCTAAACCGTTACGAATGAAAAGAAAAATAGCTAACGAAATCGCAAGAGAAAGAATTGTTGAGAAAGATGCAGATACATTAGTCGGAACAGAATCGGGTAATTTAATTTCTATATTGTATTTTTTGCACAAATGCATGATACAAACACTAAGATAACCGACAAGTATAGCTGTAAATATTCCATTAGCACCAAATACTTCAGTATTGAAGGCTCCTTCATCGGTCAAAGTCGCTGCGAAGAAAGCTGCTAGCGAAATAATAATACCACAAATCGGATCTAACTTGAAATGCCTGGCAGTATTAAACCCAATTACTAGAGCAACTACCAAACCCGAAATGTTTGACGTCGTTAATGTCAGTGCATTAAAGAAGGGTTTGACTGGCTCTAATAGAGTATTTAGCCAAGGGAATGGCATATTGGTCACAAAGGTACCAATGGCTCCAACAATCATTAATGGAATGATTGCCAACATGGAATTTCTTAAAACAATAATAAAAGGAATTTGTTGAAATTTATTAGCCATAGGAACAATCCTTTTTTGTAGAAAATCTAAAAGTCGATTCATAATTTATCCTCCTCGAGCAATTTCCTATATAATTTAATGAATTTTTTTGCCATAATTTTTAATGTTTCTACACTCATTAACTGATCTTCTGTATGAACGAGTAATAAGCTAAATTTGACGTTTTGACCAGCTGCTTCATTTTGAATCAGTTTGGCGTGTTCTTTATGCCCAACCAAAAATTTTTGATTACCTAACTCCATTAGTTCTTCCGCTAGTACAAATTCATTGTCTTCGGCAGCATTAATCGCTTCAACTATATGCCCTTTTGCTTCTCCTACGCTCATAATTATTTTGAAACAAATCTCTTCAATAGTCTCCAAATCCTTCACCTCCCTTATTTTTATTGTAGATCTATTTGATATGGTAGACAAACTTCTGTATAATTTCATTATGAAGGATTATTTTAAATATACTCCCCTTTTATATAAATTTGCCTTCTTTCTAGTGATTTATAGTTTGTTTGTCTGCTCTTCTATATTAACATTTGTACTTTAATAGCAACAGGCAATAATTGTACCTATTAATAAAGACAATCATTATATGATAAAGTTAACTAATTTATGATATGCTTTAATTCGTACTATAATTTTATTCTTAAATAAAGTATTTAAAGGAAACACGGTATATACTCCATAGTAAGAATCGGAAAAACAATAAAAAACAAACTGATGATGATTTTGTATAATGAAGAGAAAAGTAAACGCGGCTGGTTATTTTGTATCTTAATCATAAATATATTGTAGTAGAAAGGTGAAATATAATGAAATTAGATAATCGATTTATTATAATTATAAAATTATTATTAGAATCCAAGGATTATATACCTAGCCGAATTCTTGCATCTAAAATGAATTTAAGTATAAAAACAATTTCACGAATTATAAAACAATATGATGAAAATGATCTAAAATTATACGGTTTTAGTATTAATAGTAAACCTCAATATGGATATAACCTCAATGTATTTAATGATAAAGAGTTTGCAAAGTTCCAAGAACTTTATCTAACGAATATACCTATGATTATAAATCAATATAAATATGAAAAACATATTGAAATTATTTCCTACATGATAGAACACGATCACGAAAATATTAAAATTCCAAAACTTGCTGAAGACCTTTTTATTAGTGAGTCTAGTTTCGCAAATTACAGAAAAAAGATAAATGATTTACTAGTAGAATTTAATATGAATATTTTATATCGTCAAGATAAAGGTGTTTACATTAATGGTACAGAGAGTCAAAAAAGATCATTTCTTTCAAGCATTGTAATGGCAGAAAATCTACAAACATCTGAGATTAAAGATAATGAAAATGCAAACATAACCTCACTTCTAATAGAAACCGCAAATAAGTTTAACCTTTCATTCACTTCATTTGGACTTGATGACCTTGTGCGGCATTTATTTATTTTTGTTAAAAGAAATCAACTAGCTAAAAATGTAACATTTAGTTCCTATGAATTAGAAGAAATACAATCAGCACCAGAATATATAATTGCTGAATCAATTTATGACCAACTTAAGATCATCTATAATTTAGATGATAATCCTCATGAAATTGCATATTTGACGATCCATTTGCTTGGTAAACGCACCACTTCATTCTCAAAAATGGATAATATAGAGAAATATAAAATTAATGATTTAATTAAAGAGATATTTATAGAGATTAAAGAAATAATTGGAGTAGATTTGTCTATTAACAATGAGATTATGAACTTTTTAATATTGCATTTTGAGCCCATGCTTACTAGATTAAAGTATGGTTTAAATTCTGAAAACCCCCTATTAGAAGAAATCAAAACACAGCATTCTCGTGCGTTTGAAATGGGATTAATCGCCAAAAAAGTAATTTTCGAAAAGTTGGCGTATTCACTTAATGATAGTGAAGTCAGTTATTTATCCATATATTTTTCACTGGCATTAGAACAAAATATTTACAAAATACAATCTCATAATATATTGATTGTGTGTGGTTTAGGCGTTTGGAGCTCGAGAATTCTTACCTATAAAATCAAAGAAAAATATCCTCAGTTCGTTAATATAATTGACGCTTCTCCTTATCACCTTTTAAAAACAGTTGACTTGAGTATATATAATCTTATTATTTCTACAGTCCTTCAGCCTATTGCCACATCCTTGCCAATTATTTATATAACAAATGCACTTCAAGATAATTGGGATTATAAACTTAAATCTTATTTCACAAATAATGCTTTTTCTTTTATTATTGAAGAATATCTTAAATCTGAGTTATTGAATTATGAAGATACTTTTGCTACGAAAGAGGATGCAATTACTTACATTATAGATCTGATTAAAGAACATTATGAAATACCTGAATTACTTTTAACAAAAACACTAGAACGCGAAAAATTGTCCTCTACAGATTATGGGAATAGCTGTGCTATCCCACATCCGCTAGAAATGTGTACAAACGAAACTATTTTTGCTGTACTTGTTTTGAAACGTGCTATGATTTGGGGATCATCAAATGTCCGCTTCATTTTTTTTCTTTCTCCAAGCAAGACCTACAAACACGATTTACAATATTTTATTGAACTCTTAACTAAGTTTATTACCGATACACAAAGGTTTAGCGAATTTGCTAGTAATCCTACTTTTGATAATCTTAAAAAAGGGTTAATTTCAATTGAACAAAAATAACTGCAAATTATAGAGATATTAAACGTAAACGGTAAACCGTTTACCACATTCAAACCGAAATAAGGCGCTGAAACGCTTAAAAAGACAATAGAAATACACCATAAAATACTATAATAAAAGGCTAGGAGTTTAACCGCTCCTGGCCTATATTTTACCTGATTTATGTTGACCTGTCTTTCACAATAATAACCGCTGCCATCGTTACAATATAATTATAGACCGTCCATATCTGATGAAAAATCTATAATGCATGGCTAAAGAGCTGGGTAAGCTATCTGTATTTGGCTCAATCTGCTGCAGAAGCTGGTGTGCAGATCGATGGGTTGACTATTGGCGAAGCAACTATGGTAGGTGCTGCAAAACGCACTAGTTCATAAATGGTTAGAGCATTCCGTTCTATTTTACTAAATTTACAGCAGGCATCATGTGAACAAAAGTACTCTACACGCACAACTACATAAAAAAGCTGTCAGATTATTGGAGACAACATAGATAAATCGGAGGTAATCTGAATGATAATAATGTTACCTTTGGACATAATGTGAATAATATATAATATGGGTTAATAAGGAGGTGATTTAATGCGTGGTTATTTGTCTATTGGAATATTTTTCATCGGAATAATCTTGGCTGTTTATATTGGATATTGGAGTTTATTCATTAAGCCTATTATGGTTTGTGTATCGGCATCAAAGGCAGGATCGTTGACATCTGCAATGACGACGATGACAATAATAAAATGCGCTGTATCATGGTTGGTTGCGGGTTTGATTTTCGGATTAGGATATATTGCTGCAATAATAGTAAGTCACAAATAATCATGGACGCTGAAATGGAGGAAGGAATGATGTTAAACGAAGAAGTACAAGCATGGGTTGACTTAGGGTTTTCAGAGGAGGAGGCAATTACTATGGCAAATACAATGAAAGCCAGATCTGATGATACTGAAATAAAAAACGATGACTCTATTACTCCTCATGCTGAATCGTAATGTCGTGAAGTAATAAAGTGGGGGACTTACTTGTATCAGATATCAAAAGGGTGGTAAGCCCCATCTGTAATCATCATGGGGTTGGAAATAACAGGAACGGAAAAACCAGGGATAAGAATATCCATATATATGCAATTGAGCCATTTTTTGCGCGTTGTTCAAGGAATAACCAGCATGTTATACTTGTGAAAAACTAAGAGAGAAAAGGATCATGTGATGAACAAGAGTATTATGAAGAAACTATTTCTGTCTGTTTCCGTTTTTATGGTGATCATTCTGAGCTGCTATATAAGCAGGGTTGCATTTGCTGAAAAGCCTAACAGAATTTCCTCAGAACCTTCAGAAGACTCCACAACCGTTACGGTTGCAGACACTCAGGTACCTCTTTCCCCGAAAACCATTGCAGATAGTACTGAAACGGCTGCCGTCCTTACCGCAGAGGAATCATTAACACCGTCCGCAACGGAACCGTCTGCTTCACTCGCAGCGGAATCATCTGCTTTGCCCGCAGCAGAATCGGCTAACCTGCAGACTGGTAAATTAGTTGGATATTATGCAGCATGGGCGGCCTATTATAATTACTATCCAAACCAGATTGATGCCGGGAAACTGACCCATATTAATTATGCGTTTGCCAACATTGGTTCTGACTTAAAGCTAACCCTGGGATATCCTGACGTGGATTCTTCTAACATAAAGCTTTTAAATTCCTTAAAACAGTCCAATCCGAATTTAAAAACACTGATTTCCGTCGGAGGCTGGAACTGGTCCGGGAAGTTTTCGGATGCGGCCCTGACAGAGGAGTCCAGAACTGCATTTGCAGACAGCTGCGTTGATTTCATTAAAAAATACGGATTTGACGGAGTTGACATAGACTGGGAATATCCGGTCAGCGGAGGTCTGGCGGCAAATTTCAGGCGTGGGGAAGATAAACATAATTTTACTCTGCTTCTTAAAAAGATCCGGGAAAAACTGGATGCGAAAGGTGTAGCTGACAATAAGCATTACTTACTGACCATCGCAGGAGGAGCGGATACTTCTTACATAAACAATGTGGAGCTGTCAAAGCTTGCCCAGTATCTGGATTATGCAAATATCATGACCTATGATCTGCATGGTTACTGGGATACGAATACAGATCTCCTTGCTCCTTTATATGACAATGATGATTCTTCTCCCCAGTATAAAGCGAGTGTGGATCGAGGTGTCAATGCCTGGCTTAGTGCCTCTTTTCCGGCAGAAAAGCTGGTAATGGGTATCCCGTTTTACGGATATTTATATTCTTCTGTAAATAATTCAAATAATGGATTGTACCAGACCTTTGGTGGTTCCAATTCTATCGGATATCAGGATATTAAAGAGAACTATTTAAATAAATCAGGCTATACCAGTCATTTCCATTCCCAGTCAAAGGTTCCCTGGCTATTTAATGGTACGATTTTTATCAGCTACGAAGATCCGAAGTCCATAGGCTATAAATCTGATTATATCAAATCAAAGAAGTTAGGCGGAGCTATGGTTTGGGAGCTGAGTCAGGATCCGAAGGGAGAACTACTCAGTACACTGTATCATGGATTGAAGTAATAAAAGAAGGCATCAGCCCCATATCCCAGACAGGGAATATGGGACTGGCGCCTTCTTTTGTTCCAGCCGGTCCATATAAGCTTCTTTTATTTTTCCAGAGTGCTGAGTCCTGCAACTTCATCTACAGGAAGAGAAAAAGCAATGGCATGTTCTCCTGTTTCCTTTAACACCGTTTCGCAGATGGATTTAAGAACCGCCTGTTTATCTGTGAAGGGAACCAGGATGAGGAGAATTTCCTTCTCGCTGGAAAGAGTCAGACCAAAAAGCTTTTTTGAATCATCAGCAAGTGCTTCTCTGGCCTTGACCAGGGTTCCTCCCTTGCAACCGGCATTTCTGGCAGCTTCCATAATAGGAGCGGAAAGGTCGGTATTGATGACAGCAGCAATTAGTTCGTATCTGATCGTATCTGACATAGAGCGATCCTCCTTGTGATAATCTGTGGATGTGGGCATATCCCCGGATGACGGGGCGGTTTCTAATATACTGGAAGCTGCGGCGCTGATCCCTGACATGGGGATGGTAAATACAATGCCATAGCCTGGTTTCTCAAGCTCTAATTTTTCATGCAGAGCAGACAATAAGCGCTTGGTAGCTGCTTCCTCCACAATTCCGATAACCAGATCCTTCTCCGGCTCATCAAATCCAAGGCAATCCCTGATTGCAGAGCTTGCTGTCCCATGCCCTCTGGTAATAAGAAGCAGTTCCTGATGATGTTCTCTAAAAACGGAAGCTGCCTTTTCGCCCTTTCCCCTGGCAACGATAATCGTTATCCAGTTTATTTTACGATTGGAAGTCATCAGCCCCCTCCTTTCCTAAGTCAATAAATTCAAGATCCATATTAAGAAGCGGTGCATTCGCCGGAACGTTCGCTTTTTTAGTTTTGTAGTTATAGGAGACGCCAATGAGCTGAATAATGATCAGGGGCGTCATGGCGACCATGGCTACGATACCAAAGGCATCGGTCACAATATTTCCGCCCAAAGCCTCACAGGCTCCCATGGCAAAGGGAAGCAGGAAGGTAGCCGTCATAGGACCGGAAGCCACACCGCCTGAATCAAAGGCAATGGATGTAAAAATCGGCGGGACCACAAAGGAAAGGCCCAGGGCCAGGGCGTAGCCGGGAAGCAGGAGAGCCAGCAATGGCAGGCCAGTCATGACCCTTATAATTGACAATCCAAGGGAGATTGCCATGCCGATGGATAACCCGGTCATCATGGTTTTTTCCGAGATGGAGCCTCCTGTAATGTCCTCTACCTGTTTATTTAAAACCTGTACGGCCGGTTCGGCTTTTACGATAAAGTACCCAATAAGCATACCGATAGGAACCATGACCCAATTATAAGGAAGTGAGGCAAGCTGCTGTCCCAGATAATTACCGGCAGGCATAAAGCCTACGTTGACACCGGTAAGGAAAAGCGTCAGTCCGATGTAGGAGTAAATGAGTCCTACCAGAATTTTGATTAACTGTCTTTTTCGCAGCTTCAGAAAGAAGAGCTGGAATACGATAAAAAACAGCAAAACGGGGAAAAGAGCCAAGAAGACTTCCCAGGCATAATCAGGAAGTTCATGCTGAAAAGCCAGCCAAAGATCCTGGGAATTGTTTATGGAAGGGATCATCAAGGGTTCATAATCAGTGGCAGAGGATTTATAGGCCAGACCCAGAATCATGACGGAAAGAATCGGACCTATGGAACATAGGGCGACCAGACCGAAGCTGTCGCTATCCGAATTCTTACCCCGCCCGATGCTTGAGAGCCCCACGCCAAGAGCCATGATAAAGGGCACCGTAATAGGGCCTGTTGTGACGCCGCCGGAGTCAAAGGCCACAGCCAGAAATTCTTTTGGAACAAAAGCGGATGTAATAAAGAGTATGGCATAGCAGATCATAAGGATATGGGATAAGCTCCAGCCAAACAGGGTTCTTAAAAATGCTATTGCCAGGAATACCCCTACTCCTGCGGCCACAGAAAGGATCAGGACCATGTCAGGAACTGCGGGCGTCTGTCCCGCCAGGACCTGGAGGTCCGGTTCTGCGACGGTAATAATAAAACCAATGATAAAACAGGCAAAAACAATAAGCGGCAGCTTTTTGGATTTTGCCAGGTGGGCACCCGCTTTTTCCCCAATAATCATCATGGACATATCGACACCAAGTGTAAAAAAGCCCATTCCAAGGGTTAAAAGGGTTGCACCTACCAGAAACAGCATCAGTGGGTCAAGAGGCATGGGAGTGATGGTTATGCACAAGATCAACACGATACATGTAACGGGCAGGACAGATGATAGGGATTCTACTATTTTTTCTTTTAATTTTTGATTCAAAGAGATACCTCCTGTTGTCCGTTTTTAATGATAGGGATTCTTAAGAATGATAATTAGCACAGAATTGTGCATGAGCCTGCAGACTCTTTTTAGATCATAATAAGTTTAACACATAATTAGTTGCGAGTGCAACTAAAATCTTTATGAAAAATTAATACCACTGGAAAAAGCTGTCAGCGGTTCACAAATGTACAATTTCCTGTCTTACTAATTTCATATCCCTTAAAAGGAAGGAGACTGTTTTTGAATTCCTTGGAACTTATCGTGTCGGCAATTCTTTGAAAGGACGGATGGTTCAAGACTTCTATAGGAAAGACTAAGTCCATGGAGGCGGAGGACAGAGGGATATAATCCAGCTGCGGGTATGCAGCCAGGTGGGAGATGTCGCCGATGCCTGCATCAGCAGCTCCCGATGCGACTGCATTTGCGGCTGACATATGGGAGAGGCATTCCTTCTGGTATCCCGGGATAGCGGTCTTTTCAATGCTTTGGGCTGAAAGGCCGGAGTCCAGATAGATCCGGTACCCGTTTCCCTTCTCCCTGTTCATGAACCGGATATCCGGCCGGCATAAATCCTTTAAGGTGTGTATGTCCTTTGGATTTCCTTTTCTGATATAAAAACCTGTCTGAAGGCTGCAGATATGGATGATTGCTGCTTCCTTACCCGGCAGCAGGCTTTGAATCTGCTGGATTTCCTGTCCTTCCCGGCCGGTGCAGAAAGAGGTAAGGGCCATATGGGTCTTTTCATAATACAGGGAATACAGGCTGTTATATTCATTCATATAGGAATGCAGGATGGGAAGGCTGTCCGGACGCAGGCTCAGCTGGCTGCGAAGCAGTTCCACAACTCTGGATTCCTGACTGCTTATGATCAGGCCGCTGGCGTTAAGAAGGTAATCCATCTGCCGGATCGCGGAATCAGCGGTGAAAAGGGGGATATCCATGATACCGGGAAGTGGCTCATCTGCCTGGAAAGAACTGCTGTTGTTTGGAACCTTTAAGTATTCATCCAGCTGTTCCTGGCTGATCCTTATCTGCTTGCCTACCTTGTTTGCCCTTAATTCTCCCCTCTTTATCAGTTCATAAACAGTGGATTTTTTAATCTTTAGCTGATCAGCGACTTCCTGGGTGGTATATATTTTTTCCATAGGGTTTCCTCTTTATTTCTTGTGGTATCCATCAGTTATAATTAGTTATAGCATATTTCATTTCATTGTCAATCAAAGCTGCAAAAGCCGGTCCAAATCCCGATGTTATTATATAATTATATTGGCATTGACATTCCATTCGATATCATCTAAAATGAATTGGTAATTACCAAACGGGACAAAACCCAACAAGACTTAATTAAAATGAACAACAATCCATATTGTTATTCAAAAAACCAGGAGGAAGTATTATGAAACAAGGAAAGAGATTACTGGCAGTAATGATGGCATCTATATTTGCCGCCGGTACGGTTGCGGGGTGCGGTTCAACCGGTACAAAGGCTACACAGGCGGATCAGACAACTGCTGCAGAGGAAACCAGCAAAGCTGACGAAACTACAAAGGCAGAAGAAACCACCGAGGCAAAGGCAGAGAAGGAAGACCTTTATGTCTTTATTGCAGCCAGCTTAAAAAACACTATGGAAAAGATCAAGGAAACTTATGAAAAAGATCATCCAAACGTAAATATCATATACAATGCAGACAGCTCCGGTACTCTACAGACCCAGATCGAGGAAGGCGCCCAGTGTGACATTTTCTTTTCTGCAGCTACCAAGCAGATGGATGCGTTAAAAGAAGGCGGATTTGTAGTGGACGGTTCCATCAGCAACTTGCTTGAGAATAAGATTGTACTGATTAAGCCAAAGGATGGGAAAACTGAGGTAACCGGCTTTGACAATATTATAAAGGCATCAAGCCTTGCTCTCGCAGGAGAGGATGTGCCTGTAGGACAGTACGCGAGAAAGCTGTTCACCAATCTGGGAACCCTTGATCAGGTAATGAAGATGGAAATTAACGAGGGCGCCAATGTTACTGCAGTTCTGACAGCTGTTGCAGAAGGAAGCAATGAAGTAGGAGTTGTTTATGCAACCGATGCTGCTTCCATGGCGGATAAGGTTGAAATCATTGCAGAAGCAGATAATAGTATGATCGATCCTGCTGTTTATCCGGTGGGCCTGATCATTGACAAGGAGGCATCAGAGGGACAGGCAAAGGCAGCCGCTGATTTTAAAGAGTTTCTGGTAAATGATGAAGGCGTTATGAAACTGTTTACGGATGCCGGATTTGCAAAATCATCTAAATAATACATAAAAAGGGGGGTGAAAATCTATGCTTGATCTGAAAAAAACAATAGATTGGAGTCCCCTTTTTATTTCTCTTAAAACGGGGATTCTGGCAACGGTGCTGACATTTTTTCTGGGGATTGGCGCCGCAAGACTGATTATGAAGCTGAATAACACGGCAAAATCCATTGTAGATGGTATCTTAACATTGCCATTAGTGCTCCCGCCTACTGTGGCCGGGTTCTTTCTTCTTTTGATCTTCAGCCTTCGAAGGCCCTTCGGCAAATTTCTTTTTGAGGAATTTAATATAAAGATGGTACAGACATGGCCAGGCTGTGTCATAGCTGCTTTTGTTATCGCTTTTCCTTTGATGTACCGGAATGCGAGAGCTGCTTTTGAGCAGGTGGACATTGATATGATCCATGCGGGAAGGACCCTGGGACTGTCGGAAAGGAAGATTTTCTGGAAGATCATCGTTCCCATTGCGGCTCCTGGACTGGCTTCCGGGACCGTACTCGCCTTTGCAAGAGCCATCGGAGAATACGGGGCGACTGCCATGCTGGCAGGAAACATCCTGGGAAAGACCAGAACGGTTTCCGTTGCAATTGCTTCTGAAGTTGCGGCAGGAAACTGGGATACGGCTGGATTCTGGGTTTGTGTCATTGTTATCTTGTCTTTTTTTATTGTTGCTGTTATAAATTATATATCCGGAAAAAATATGAAACATGTGAACAGGTGGATTTGATATGGCATTGCAGGTAAACATCCGAAAAAAGTTTTCAGGATTTGAATTAAATGTGGAATTTGAAACGGAGGCTGGCTGCATGGGGATCCTGGGAGCCTCAGGCTGCGGGAAAAGCATGACTTTAAAATGCGTGGCAGGAATTGAAACACCGGATCAAGGCCGGATCGTTTTAAACGGGAAAGTATTGTTTGATTCGGAAAAGGGGATCAACCTGCCTGCCAGAGAACGCCGTACCGGCTACCTGTTTCAGAACTATGCCCTGTTTCCCACTATGACTGTAGAGGAAAACTTAAGTATCGTAATTCCGGGAAAAAAACGGGATAAGCTCCCCCTTGTCGCTGAGCAGCTAAAGCGTTTTCAGCTGGAAGGGCTGGAAAAAAGATATCCTTCCCAGCTATCGGGTGGGCAGCAGCAAAGGGTGGCCCTTGCCCGCATGCTTTTATACAAGCCGGATATTATTATGTTAGATGAGCCGTTTTCTGCACTGGATGGTTTTTTAAAGGATACGCTGCAGATGGAAATGCTGGAACTGATCAGGGACTATAGCGGCGATGTACTCATGGTATCCCATTCCAGAGATGAAATCTACAAATTCTGTGACCATATGATGCTCCTTTCAGAAGGGAAGACCATATTAAAAGGCTGTACAAAAGATATTTTCCGCAGACCGGAAAGAATGGAAGCAGCAAAGCTGACCGGCTGCAAAAATATATCATCCATAGAGAAAATAAGTGATTATGAGCTATATGCCTGTGAATGGAAGCTAAGACTTAAAACAGAGGAAAAAATCGGAGATTCCATAAAGTATGTAGGTATCCGGGGCCATAACCTGATTCCGGTCCAGGATCGGTCAGAGGAAAATGTTATGGGAATTGAATTGGCTGGATTTGCTGATACGCCTTTCCAAAGGCAGTACCTTTTCCAGAACTCAGACGATAAAACCTCCTCAAAGATCTGGTGGATCCAGGATAAAATGGACTTTGAAGAAGGAAAGCTTCAAAATATCCCGTCATTTATCAAGTTTCCCAAGGAAGACCTCCTGCTTTTGCTTTAGTGATTGTGAGAACCGGTTGACAATGAGAATAGAAATGCTTACAATCATTTTATAAAATTCAGTATAATCTTCTGGCTTGAAATCCATAATGACTTCTATATATTTCCGCTTTTTGCCATAGTTTTTGGCAGAGCCCGCCCCGTTTTAACGGCGTAAGGGTATATCGAAGTATATTTCCATAGGCCAGGATTGGATGAGAGGAGGCATTTGAGATGAAACTCAGTGCAAGAAATCAGTTTAAGGGAAAAGTTATAGGAATTGAAACAGGTGCGGTAAACGCCATTGTTACCATTGATATCGGCGGCGGCAATATCGTATCATCCACAGTTTCCATGGCAGCGGTAAAGGACTTAGGATTGGAAGTAGGAAAGGATGCCTATGCCATCATTAAAGCGACTTCTGTCATGGTAGGGATCGATTAAACGTATATGTTCAAAAAACGGACTTCTGACAGTCCTGTATAAGACAGTATAAATTAAAAACTGTTTATTGGCTCTGCCAAGTAAGATGTGTAAGAAAGGAAGGGGCTGTTACACTAATTTCTTAGTGTGACAGCCCTATTTTTTGCTTTTTGATTATGTACAAATCCTCATAAAAGGAATCATCTAATCCTTATAGTTCCCTGGATTTATCTCCTTTCATAATATGGGCACCAAGGAGGAGTACTAGATAAAAAATACTTAATATAGTAATATGGAATGCTGTTTTTATAAATAATGGCATGCTCTGAAATGGATCTGCTACGGAAAACACAGCAAAGTAGATACCGATGGCGAGTACCATCAGGGCCGCCGGCTTTAGGATCATATCCCAGGCGTTCCACACAAAATCCACTTTTTTCCGCAGGGTCAGCACATGCATCATGGCCAGAAGCAGCTCACTTGCCAGCATTCCCACCAGATAGGCTAAGATCCCGTATTTGGGAATTCCAAAGAGAACAAATCCTAAACGCATTAACAGTGCAATGGCGTTCTGGACAAAGGTGACAGAGGTTTTCCCCAGGCCATTTAAAATGCTTCCCATGGTAGTCACCAGATAGAGGAAGGGACAAAGCCACGCTAATATGGTCATATAGGTTCCGGCGGAATTGTCCTTAAATACGCTGACCCCCAAGTCATTACCGAACAGGGTAAAGATACCGATGCACAGGATTCCCACATACAGGCAGTAACGCAGTGACATGGAAATGGCATCACCGATTCTCCGGTCGTTCCCTTCTGACTGGGCTTCGGCTACCGTTGGCAGCAAAAGAACGGCCAGGGAATTAAATATGGTGGAAGGGAACAAAATAAAGGGCAAAGCCATTCCGGTTAAAACACCGTATACGGAAAATGCCCCTGAATCAGAAAGCCCTGACATCTGCAGCCTGCTTGGAATCAGGATGGCTTCTGCACTTGCAAGGATATTTAAGACCAGACGGTTCCCCATAAGAGGCATTGCCAGGTGCATAAGCCCGGGAGCTGTTTCATGGAAGGAAGAAGCAACCGCTGTGACACCTTCGGGCATTTTTGGTGAAAAAAAACGAAAGGCTGTGATCGTATAAAGAGAAGAAACAATTTCTCCTATCAGATGCCCCATGGCTGCCAGCTGGACAGTGATTTTAATCCCGGATTCGATCATGATATCTGCAATGAGGAACACGGCTCCGATTCTTATGAACTGTTCGATCACTTGAGCAGATGCCGGGACATGAGGGCGCTGCATACCATAATAGTAACCGTTGATACAGGCGTGAATGGCCGCACAGGGGACGGATACCGCAATAAAGAGAAGAAGAGGGGCACAGCGGGGTTCCATCAGGATATTGACGGCCAGGAAGTCCTTAAACCGGATGATGGCGTATGCCAGGATCATGGAAATAGCCACTGAAATAATAAGGCCGGTTCGGAAAATGGAACGGCCTTTTCTCACATTAGCGGCTACGGACTGGGATATGGCGGTCTGAATGGAACCGGCGCATAAGGCAAAGCAGACGCCAAACACCGGATGGATCAGGTTAAAGATTCCAAGTCCTTCTGCGCCAATGGTCCGTGAGAGAAAAATCCGGTAAAAAAAGCCTAACAACCGGGTGATCAGCCCGGCAGAAGTCAAAAGAAGGGTGCCGGTGAGAAGCGCATATTTTCTTGGCGAAAGTTTTCGGGGAAATTTCAGAGAATCATTCATGCAATCTCCTGAAAATGAGAATTATTATAAATATATGGAATGGGCATCTTCTTCATGACATCAGTTGCAGTTCAGTTATGCCGGCTCCGATTGTACAAATTTTTATGCATGGCTGAACTGTAACTATAATGAGAATCATTCCTATTGAAATTCTAGGAAATGTGTGTATAATAGAATTTGTAGATGAAGCTTTTAACTTTAGGACTACAGAAAGGCGGAACTAACAATTATGAAGCAATTGATTTATCTTGACAATGCAGCAACTACCCAAACGCGGCCCGAGGTCGTAGAAGCCATGCTGCCTTATTTTACGGAGTTTTATGGAAATCCCTCCTCCGTATACGAGTTTTCCGGGATCTCAAAAAAGGCCGTCTCAGGAGCCAGAGAAACCATTGCAAACGCTCTGGGAGCCAAAGCCAACGAGATTTATTTTACGGCAGGCGGTTCAGAGTCTGATAACTGGGCACTGATTGCAACTGCTGAGGCTTATGCTTCAAAAGGAAAACATATCATCACCAGTAAAATCGAACACCACGCCGTGCTTCACACCTGTGAGTATTTGGAGAAGCAGGGCTTTGAGGTAACCTATTTAAATGTAGATGAAAACGGGGTTATAAAGCTGGAGGAGCTTAAAAAAGCGATCCGCCCTGACACCATCCTCATTTCTATTATGTTTGCTAATAATGAGATAGGAACCATAGAACCGATCAAAGAAATCGGAGAGATTGCAAAAGAACGGGGAATATTATTCCACACAGATGCGGTTCAGGCATTTGGTCATGTTCCCATTAACGTAGATGAATACCATATTGATATGCTCAGTGCCAGCGGCCATAAGATCAACGGACCCAAAGGCATTGGCTTTCTCTATATCAGAAGCGGCATCAAATCCCGCTCCTTTATTCATGGAGGCGCTCAGGAGAGAAAACGCCGTGCCGGAACGGAGAATGTGCCGGGAATCGTAGGCTTTGGCAAGGCTGTGGAGCTTGCGGTTGCAGGTATGGACGAGAGAGCAAATAAGGAATACGAGCTACGGAATTATCTGATGGACCGGGTTATGGCAGAGGTTCCTTTTACAAGAATTAACGGACACAGGAAAAGCAGGCTGTCCAACAACGTAAATTTTGCCTTCCAGTTTATTGAAGGAGAGTCCCTGCTGATCATGCTGGATATGAAAGGGATATGCGGCTCCAGCGGTTCTGCCTGTACTTCAGGTTCCTTAGACCCATCCCATGTGCTGCTTGCCATTGGCCTTCCTCACGAAATCGCCCATGGTTCCCTTCGTCTGACCTTAGATGAGCGCAACACAAAGGAAGAGATGGACTATGTTGTGGAATCCATTAAGGAGATCGTGGAAAAGCTGCGCAGTATGTCCCCGCTTTATGAGGATTATATCAAGCATCAGGCGAAGTAATTCAAAGCACCGCCTATTGGCGGCCAGAAACAAAGCAGATTGATTACCTTGAAATGGAGAAAATAAAATATGTATACAGAAAAAGTTATGGATCATTTTGAACATCCAAGAAATGTAGGGGAAATTGATAACCCCAGCGGTATGGGTACCGTAGGAAATGCCAAGTGCGGCGATATTATGAGAATTTATCTGGATATTGATGAAAATCAGATTATCCGTGATGTGAAATTTAAAACCTTTGGCTGCGGAGCCGCAGTTGCTACCAGCAGCATGGCGACAGAGATGGTAAAGGGAAAATCCGTTCAGGAGGCCATGGCTGTGACGAATATGGCCGTCTGTGAAGCGCTTGACGGATTACCTCCAGTAAAGGTTCACTGTTCCCTGCTGGCAGAGGAAGCAATTCACGCTGCCTTGTGGGACTATGCAAAGAAAAACGGACTTGAGATTGATGGCTTAAAGAAACCCAAGTCTGATATCGGTGAGGAAGAAGTGGAAGAAGAATATTAAGATGCCGGGCTTTTGCTTATCCGGCTAGAAAGTGGAAACATAAAGCTATGAGCAAAGGGAAAGTAGTAGTAGGAATGTCTGGAGGTGTGGATTCTTCTGTGGCGGCATGGCTCCTGAAAGAACAGGGGTATGAAGTCATAGGTGTTACCATGCAGATATGGCAGGATGAGGATACCGGGACCCAGGAGGAAAACGGAGGCTGCTGCGGCTTAAGTGCCGTGGACGATGCCAGGCGGGTGGCCTGGGACTTAGAAATTCCTTATTATGTCATGAATTTTAAAGAAGAATTCAAATCCCAGGTCATTGATTATTTTGTAGGAGAATACCAGAAGGGGCGTACGCCCAATCCCTGCATTGCCTGCAACCGTTATGTCAAGTGGGAGTCTCTTTTAAAACGGAGCCTGGATATCGGGGCGGATTTTATTGCCACAGGCCATTATGCCCAGATTGATAAGCTCCCAAGCGGAAGGTATGCATTAAAGAAGTCCGTGACAGCGGCAAAGGATCAGACGTATGCCCTTTACAATCTGACACAGAACCAGCTGGCCCATACCTTAATGCCGGTAGGCGCTTATTCCAAAGACCAGATCCGTGAGATCGCGGACCGGATCAATTTAATGGTTGCCCATAAGCCGGACAGTCAGGAGATCTGCTTCATTCCGGACAATGATTATGCGGGTTTCATTGAAGAAAGTGCGGGGGAAAAGGCGCCGGAGGGTAACTTTGTGGATCTATCCGGCAAGGTGATCGGCAGGCACAAGGGAATTACCCATTACACCGTAGGCCAGAGAAAAGGACTTAACTTATCCATGGGCCGTCCGGTTTTTGTGGTGGAGATACGGCCTGAAACCAATGAAGTGGTGATCGGAACAGGCGATGACGTTTATTCAGATACCCTTCGGGCCAACCATATTAACTGGATGGCAGTTCCCGGGCTTCATGGAGAAACCATGCGGGTATCGGCAAAGATCCGCTACAGCCATAAGGGTGCCATGTGTACCATACAGGAAGTGGAGGATGGAGTGGTGGAATGCAAGTTTGACGAACCTCAGCGGGCCATCACTCCTGGGCAGGCTGTGGTATTCTATGATGGAGACTATGTTGTCGGAGGAGGAACCATAATTTGAGGAATTTAAGAAAAGGCCGCGGCTGGCTGTTACTAGCCTCTATCCTTCTTTGCACATTTATGCTTGCAGGCTGCGCCAGGAAATATGAAGCAGTAAAAGCACCTGCTCTGGAAGAAGCCCAGGGCGGTTTAGGCCAGGAGGAGGGAGAAGAAACGGCTCCCGTGTCCATTGCAGAGGATAAAACCGGAGAAACTGAGACCGGAAAATCAGCCGAGACAAGCTCCCATGAAGCTACTGTGACCATGGAGACAGCTCCATCTTTTGAGGCGGTTGATGAGACTGTTTATGTTACAGGAACCCAGGTAAATATAAGAAAATCTCCTTCTGAGGACGGAGAGATTCTGGACAAGCTTGATAAGGGTGCTGTTCTTAAACGGACCGGGTCCAGTAATAGCTGGAGCCGGGTAGTTTATAAGGACAAGGAATGTTATATTTCCTCCCGGTATGTGTCAAAAGACAAGCCGGTACAGGAGACGGCGAGTGCTGCTCCTGCTGTTTCCGGAAACGGGACGGGGAAGATCATTGCCATCGACGCAGGCCATCAGGCAAAGGGCAATTCCGAAAAGGAGCCCATCGGGCCAGGCTCTTCTGAGATGAAGGCAAAGGTGGCTTCCGGAACTCAGGGAACGGCAACCGGTATCCCGGAATACCAGCTCACTCTTGCGGTTTCTTTAAAATTAAAGCAGGAGCTTATAAACAGGGGCTATCAGGTTTATATGATCAGGGAAACCCATGATGTAAACATCAGCAATGCAGAGCGTGCCCAAATGGCGGATAAAAGCGGAGCGGATATCTTTGTCCGGGTTCATGCCAATTCCTTAAATGACAGCAGCGTTCAGGGAGCTCTTACCATGTGCCAGACGGCTAAGAATCCTTACAACGGAAACTTATACAGCAAGAGCCAGGCTCTTTCCAAGGCCGTTGTGAATGGAATCTGCAATCAGACCGGATTTAAGAACCGGGGAGTGCAGGAGACTGATTCCATGAGCGGCATCAACTGGTGTAATATACCGGTTACCATTGTGGAAATGGGATTCATGAGCAATGCGGACGAAGATAAGAAGATGGCTACCGAGGAATACCGTGATAAGATCGTAAGAGGGATTGCAGACGGAATTGATGCATATTATAAATAAATCAAAGAAGAACAGTTGCTTTGAGCCTGACTCAAAGCCTGTTCTTTTTTGTTTTGCCGGACTAGGCATAAATGAAAAAGAAATGGCATACATTTTCCTGAAATGCGGCTGAGTAACAAGGAGAATGGAAGCATGGCAGATTATGGACTGGCGATGGCAGGTGGCGGAACCAGGGGGGCAGCTCATGTGGGAGTATTATCGGCGCTGGAAGAAGCAGGACTTCTCCCCGACAGGGTAGCAGGGGCCAGTGCCGGAAGCATTGTCGCAGGACTTTATGCAGCAGGCATGACAATCGGAGATATGAGGGAAACGGTGCGGTGGCTGATAAAACATGGCAGAAGCATGATTGATCCGGATATTTTAGGAATTGTCCTATTTCTTCCCCAGTTCCTGATGGGAAGGGAGACAACGCTTCAAGGGCTGATAAAAGGGAACCGGCTTCAGCGTTTTCTTTGCGATTTAACAGATGGGATGGAGATACAGGGAAACTGCTGCAAGGGCCTGCTGGTTCCGGCTGTGGATATTAACAGCGGGGATACGGTAGCTTTTACAAACATGTTTGCAGAAGAAATTCCCCTTTCCGCATTAAGGCAGGAGCATGTGAAATGGGAGCGGAGCGGACCTCTTTGTGATATCATGATGTCAAGTTCCTCGGTTCCCGCCGTATTCCGGCCAAGGCAGATGAACGGCTTTCTGTTAGTGGATGGGGGTGTGACAAACAATCTTCCTGTAGACCTTTTGATTGCGGCAGGGGAAACAAGAGTCATTGCGGTGGATATAGGAGAAGAATATGAAATGCCTCACGATTATTCCATCATTGAGACTGCATTCCATTCCTTTTCCATTATGAGCAGGGAGCTTAAGGACTGCCGTTCCAGAGGAGAGCTCCTTCTGTTAAAGCCTCCCATGCCAAAAGGAGCGGGGCTTTTGACCTTTGAATGCATGGAAGAGTGTATGGAAAACGGCTACCTTTACACAAAAAAAATGATCCCAAGGATCAGGCGGGTACTGGAAATGAGATAGGATTTATAGTATTCTATAAAAACAGATTGCGATCAGGAGGAAGAGAAATGGAATTGACATTCAGATATGCCGAAAGAAACGATACGTTTCTAATATTGAAATTCATTAAAGAACTGGCAGAATACGAAAAGATGCTTGATGAAGTGGTGGCAACAGAGGAACTGCTGGAGGACTGGATTTTTAATAATCAGAAAGCTGAGGTGATCTTTGCCCTGGCTGATGGGAAAGAGGTTGGATTCGCACTGTTTTTCCATAACTTTTCTACGTTTTTAGGGAGAGCCGGAATCTATCTGGAGGATTTGTACGTAAATACAGAGTACAGAGGCTGCGGAATTGGAAAGGCATTATTAAAGAAGCTGGGGGAGATCACGGTAGAACGGGGCTGCGGAAGGCTGGAATGGTGGTGCCTGGATTGGAACAAACCCAGCATTGACTTTTACCGTTCCATGGGAGCAGAGCCTATGGAGGACTGGACGGTTTATCGTATAGCTGGCAATGCTCTAAAAGAGCTGGCGGATTAATTTTGGATATTTGTTTCATAGCCCAAAAAGGACGTATACAGATACATGCTCTGTGTACGTCCTTTTTTACTTATTTATTAGTATTTTCAATTTCCTGCATCTTCATGGCACGAACCTTTAACGGAAGACCAAACAGAGTGATAAAGCCGTCTGCATCGTGGTGGTCATATAAGTCGCCGGTTGTAAAGGATGCCAGGGACTCGCTGTACAAGGAGTAAGGAGAAGTGGTTCCGGCCTTAATGATATTACCCTTATAAAGCTTCAGCTTTACTTCTCCGGTCACATACTTCTGTGTGGATTCCACAAATGCCTGAACTGCTTCACGAAGGGGGGTAAACCATTTTCCTTCATAAACGATCTGTGCAAATTTATTGCCCATATCTTTCTTCACTTCCATGGTAGCACGGTCTAATACCAATTCCTCTAATTGCTGATGAGCCTCAAGAAGGATAGTTCCTCCGGGAGTTTCGTAAACGCCGCGGGATTTCATTCCCACAACCCGGTTCTCCACGATATCCACGATGCCGACGCCGTGCTTTCCGCCCAGTTCATTTAACTTTGCAATGATATCAGAAACTTTCATCTTTTCCCCGTTAACGCTGGTTGGAATGCCTTTTTCAAAAGTCATGGTTACATATTCCCCTTCATTCGGAGCCTTTTCAGGAGATACGCCCAGTACTAATAAATGGTCATAATTAGGTTCGTTTGCCGGATCTTCAAGCTCCAGGCCTTCATGGCTGATGTGCCATAAGTTACGGTCACGGCTGTAGCTGTTATCAGCAGAGAAAGGAAGGTCGATTCCGTGCTGCTTGCAGTATTCAATCTCATCTTCGCGGGACTGCATGGTCCATACATCGGTCATACGCCATGGAGCAATGATCTTTAAATCAGGAGCCAGCGCCTTGATTCCAAGCTCAAAACGGATCTGGTCGTTTCCTTTTCCTGTAGCGCCGTGGCAGATGGCAGTTGCGCCTTCTTTCCTTGCGATTTCCACCAGTCTCTTTGCAATGGCCGGACGTGCCATGGATGTTCCTAATAAGTATTTGTTTTCATAAACTGCATTTGCCTGCACACATGGAATGATGTAATTGTCGCAGAAGTCATCAACCAGATTTTCAACATATAATTTGGTAGCACCGGATAATTTTGCCCGTTCCTCCAAACCATCTAATTCGTTTCCCTGGCCGCAGTCGATGCAGCAGCAGATTACTTCATAATCAAAATTTTCCTTTAACCACGGGATAATGGCTGTGGTATCAAGACCGCCGGAATAGGCTAAAATAACTTTCTCTTTCATATATAGATCCTCCTCGGTTTTAAATGGATTTTTTTCATTGAACTTTCATAAATATACACCTAAACCATAAAAAATGCAAGGGTAAAATAAAAAATATAAAAAAAACTTGCATAATATACGTTATCAATGTATAATTATAAACTACCAGTGATAGAAAAATCTGGAAAGACGTTCTTTTTAACGGAAGAGCCTGTATAAATAAGGTATAAAATGCCAGAAACCGGCAGAAATTAAAAACAGATGACCTATGAAAAAATATAAGGAGAGATGAATATGATTAAGGCAGGAATAATAGGATCCACCGGATATGCAGGCGGCGAGCTTGCAAGGCTTTTGCTACAGAGAGATGATATAGAGATCCTATGGTACGGATCAAAAAGCTATGTAGATCAGAAATACGCTTCCATTTACCAAAACATGTTTCAGATTGTGGACGATTCCTGCAAGGATGATCATGTGGAGGCCCTGGCTGAAATCGCAGATGTGATTTTTACGGCAACTCCTCAGGGTTTCTGTGCATCTCTTATGAATGAGAAGATTTTAAGTAAGACAAAGGTGATTGATTTAAGCGCAGATTACCGGATCAAGAATGTGGCTGTATATGAAGAATGGTATAAGATGGAGCACAAGACACCTCAGTTTATAAAGGAAGCTGTCTACGGGCTTCCGGAAATCAACCGGGAGAAAATTAAAAATGCCAGACTCATCGCCAATCCAGGCTGTTATCCTACCTGCTCCACTCTATCCATTTATCCGTTGGTAAAGGAAGGACTCATTGACCCCGGCACAATCATCATTGATGCCAAGTCAGGAACCTCAGGTGCCGGAAGAGGAGCTAAGGTTGATAACTTATACTGTGAAGTCAATGAAAACATCAAGGCTTACGGCGTAGGCGTTCACAGACACACGCCGGAAATTGAGGAGCAGTTGTCCTATGGGGCGGGCCGTCCGGTGACCATAAGCTTTACCCCTCATCTGGTACCCATGAACCGGGGGATTCTCATAACGTCCTATGCGGCTCTTAAAAAATCAATTTCTTATGAGGAAGTAAAGGCAGTCTATGATAACTATTATGCAAAAGAATACTTTGTCCGGGTTCTGGAAAAGGATGTGGTTCCCCAGACCAAATGGGTGGAAGGAAGCAACTTTGTGGATGTGAATTTCAAAATTGATCCAAGAACTAACCGGATAATTATGATGGGTGCGATGGATAACCTGGTAAAGGGAGCCGCAGGACAGGCGGTGCAAAATATGAATATCCTGTTTGGACTGCCGGAGAATAAAGGGCTTAAGCTCATTCCTCTGTTTCCATAAGGGGTATGAGTGAAGGCTGTGTCAAGAAAGTAACAATCGTATCATACAACAGGCGCGATAATAAAAGGGGATAAGGAGAGTATATATGATACTTCGTACCATGACATTGGAGGATTATTACCAGGTACATAAGCTGTGGACAGGAATCAAAGGATTTGGAATCCGTTCGATAGATGATTCAAAGGAAGGCGTGGAAAAGTTTTTAAAGAGAAATCCACAAACCAGCGTAGTGGCAGAAGAGGATGGAATTATCATTGGATCCATCCTATGCGGGCATGACGGGCGCCGGGGCTGTATGTATCATGTTTGTGTGGCAGAGGAATACCGACAGAACGGAGTAGGGCATAAAATGGCTGTGGATGCAATGAAACGCCTGCAAAAAGAAGGGATCAGCAAGGTAAACCTAATTGCCTTTAAGTCCAATACTGTGGGAAATGAATTCTGGAGCAAGTCCGGCTGGACATTCCGCAATGATATTAATTATTACGATTTTGATTTAAATGAGGTTAACTCTGTAAATTTTGTTGATTAAATGAGGGAAATGAGATGAATTTAAAAAGAATATCTGCAGAATTTTCCGTGTGTAAGCTGACTGGTCCAGCGGATATTGGAACACTTGACATAACCTCCGGATTCTGGTTTCTGGGAAAGACAGACGAAGAGCTGTCACTGGTATGCGAAACTTCCTCGGTTCCCCAAAATGCCGTGGAACGGGAGGATGGTTTTTTAGCATTCCGCATAGAAGGAATCCTGGATTTTTCCCTCATTGGGATATTATCGAAAATTTCAACGGTACTGGCAGATCATGGAATCGGAATATTTGCAGTATCTACATTTAATACAGACTATATTCTTGTGAAAAAGGAAAATTACGAAAAGGCATTGAATCATCTGGAGACTGAAGGGTATACGGTCACAGGAACAAAGGAGGAAAACTGATATGAAGCAGATCGACGGCGGAGTAACCGCAGCAAAAGGATTTAAGGCTGCATCCACAGCAGCGGGTATTAAATATAAAGACAGAAAAGACATGGCGATGATTTACAGTGAGGTGCCCTGTAAGGCAGCTGGAACCTTTACTACCAATATTGTTAAAGCAGCTCCGGTAAAATGGGATAAGGTAGTTGTGGAGAATTCCGCTTGTGCCCAGGCAGTTGTTGTCAATGCGGGCATCGCCAATGCCTGTACCGGAGAGGAAGGACTTCGTTACTGTATGGAAACGGCAGAGGCGGCGGCAGAGAGCCTTTCTATCCCTGTCAGTTCCGTTCTGGTGGCGTCCACAGGAGTGATCGGGAAACAGCTTCCTATGGACCGCATTGTGGCAGGCGTGAAAGCCATGGTGCCGGCACTTGACGGCAGCCAGGAAAGCGGGACGGCAGCGGCCATAGCCATTATGACTACAGATACGGTAAAGAAAGAAGTTGCAGTTCAATTTGAAGCCGGAGGAAAGACCATCACCATGGGCGGCATGTGCAAGGGTTCCGGAATGATCCATCCAGACATGTGCACCATGTTAAGCTTTGTTACCACGGATGCAGCTATTTCCAAAGAGCTTTTGCAGGAAGCCTTAAGAGAGGACATCAAAGACACCTACAACATGATTTCCGTGGATGGGGACACCTCCACCAATGACACCGTGCTCCTTCTTGCAAACGGCATGGCAGGAAATGAGGAAATCCAGTCAAAGAACGAGGATTATGAAGCATTTTGCAAAGCGCTTAATTTCATTAATGAAGCCCTTGCAAGGAAGATGGCAGGTGATGGGGAAGGCTGTACCGCATTGTTTGAGGTGAAGATCATTGGTGCGGAAACAAAGGAACAGGCGGTGACCCTTTCAAAATCAGTCATTACCTCCAGCCTGACGAAAGCCGCCATTTTCGGCCATGATGCCAACTGGGGCCGGATCCTTTGTGCCATGGGCTATTCCGGAGCCGTGTTTGATCCGGAAAAGGTGGACCTATATTTTGAAAGCGCAGCGGGAAAGCTGAAAATCATTGAAAACGGAGTCGCCCTTTCCTACAGTGAAGAGGAGGCCACCAGGATCTTATCAGAACCGGAGGTGACAGCAACGGCGGATATTAAATTGGGAGAAGCCACAGCAACGGCATGGGGATGCGACCTGACCTTTGATTATGTAAAGATCAATGCGGATTACCGATCATAAGAATGGGAACTATCTGTATATCAAAATTCAGGATGGAATCACCTTACAGATATCCCTTTACGCCCGGTAAAAGGGGCGGGTTCTGCCGGATAACAGGCGGGAAAAAGGAAAGGAGAAATTTTTATGCAACTGGATCATAGCATTATGGAAAAAGCTGAGGTACTGATAGAAGCCCTCCCATATATACAGCGTTTCAACCGTAAAATCATTGTAGTGAAATACGGCGGCAGCGCCATGGTGGATGAGGAATTGAAAAAGCAGGTCATTCAGGATGTCGTACTTTTAAAACTGGTGGGCTTCAAACCAATCATTGTTCACGGCGGGGGAAAGGAAATAAGCAGGTGGGTAGAAAAGTCAGGCATGGAGCCTCATTTTGTCAATGGCCTCCGGGTAACCGATGAACCAACGATGGAGATTGCAGAGATGGTACTTAACCGGGTCAACAAAAGCCTGGTGCAGATGGTGAATGAGCTTGGGGTAAAAGCCGTGGGAATCAGCGGAAAGGACGGCATGATGTTAAAATGCCAGAAGCGCTATTCAAACGGAGAGGACATTGGTTTTGTGGGAGATATTACGGAGGTGGATCCTCAAATCATATATGATTTACTGGAAAAGGATTTTCTTCCCATCATATGCCCTGTGGGCTTTGACGAGAATTTTGAAACCTATAATATCAATGCCGATGATGCGGCCTGTGCCATTGCTACGGCTATGGAAGCGGAAAAGCTGGCTTTTTTGACAGATGTTGAGGGCGTTTATAAGGATTTTCAGAATAAGGAATCCCTTATTTCGGAAATGTCCTTGGCTGAAGCGCAGGAATTTGTGGAAAGCGGGATGCTGGGAGGAGGTATGCTCCCAAAGCTTCAAAACTGCATTGATGCCATGAAGCAGGGAGTATCCAGGGTACATATCATGGATGGACGGATTCCCCATTGCCTGCTTTTGGAAATATTCACGAACAGGGGAATCGGAACGGCCATTATGAGTGCAGGAGAGGAGCGTTTTTATCATGCGAAGCAAGCAGGAATACATTGAGAAAGCAGAATCTGAGATTTATAAGACCTATAACCGTTTCCCTATTGTTTTTGACCATGGGGACGGTGTCCGCCTTTATGACACGGATGGAGAGGAATATCTGGATTTTGGAGCCGGGATCGCTGTCCTGGGTTTGGGCTATAATGACCCTGAATTTAATGAAGCCTTAAAGAAGCAGGTGGATAAGCTTCTTCATACCTCCAATTTATTTTATAATGTCCCGGCTGTGGAAGCGGGAGAACTGATTTTAAAGGCCTCGGGCATGGATAAGGTGTTTTTTACTAACAGCGGAACGGAGGCAGTGGAAGGGGCTTTAAAGATAGCCAGAAGATACGCTTACAATAAGGACGGGGGCCATGACCACGAAATCATTGCCATGAACCATTCCTTTCACGGCAGGAGCCTCGGAGCTCTTTCCGTAACAGGCAATGATCATTACCAGGAACCTTTTAAACCTTTGCTTCCGGGAATTAAATTTGCTGATTTTAATGATCTGGACAGTGTAAAGGAACTGCTGAATGATAAGACCTGCGCCATAATCATGGAAACCGTTCAGGGAGAAGGGGGCATCTATCCGGCCAGTGAGGAATTTTTAAAGGGTGTAAGAGCACTTTGTGATGAGCATGACATGCTGCTGATTCTTGATGAGATCCAGTGCGGAATGGGGCGGACCGGTACCATGTTCGCCTGGCAGAAATACGGTGTAAAGCCGGATGTAATGACCGTGGCAAAGGCTTTGGGAAACGGTGTGCCAGTGGGAGCATTCCTGGCATCAGGAAAAGCCGCGACAGCCATGTCCCCCGGTGACCATGGAACCACCTACGGCGGAAACCCGTTTGTGACAGCTGCGGCGTTTAAGGTGCTGGAACTGTTTGAAAAGAGAAAGATCGTAGACCATGTAAAAGAAATGGGAGAGTATCTTACAAAGAAGCTTCAGTTTCTGGCGGACCAGTATGATATGATCAGTTCCCAGAGAGGAATCGGGCTGATCCAGGGCCTGGAGTTCTCTATGCCGGTTGCTCCTATTGTGAGCCAGGCACTGTTAGAACAAAAACTGGTGCTAATCAGCGCCGGGACGAATGTTATTCGCTTTGTTCCTCCGCTGGTGATCGAAAAAGAGCACGTGGATGAAATGGTGGAGAAGCTGGAGGCGGTACTTAAGAGTCAGCTTTAACATTTTTGCCGGAGCTTTCGGAAGGAATTCTGAAGGCTCCGGCTTTTTTAATCTGCTCTTACATCTTAGCCCCCATTCTGTACATGGATATAGGCTTTTCCTCTTCCCTATTTTTGATACGGTGATATGGAAATACCGGCCAACTGGGCGATTTCCTTGATTGTCATCTGGTTTTTCTACCTTTCGTTTATTAATTGTAACAAATAATAACTAACGTAAAGTTGATTATGTAGCAGTTATATGTATTTATCAATAAGTGTTATGAATGAAAATGACAAAACGTCATAGGAAAGCACTTTAATAAAATGATTTTTTGTGCAAAAGTACTTGACAACTCATTCTGAAGATGGTAGCATTGGCATTAGGAAATGCAGATAATGAAGCTGTTTTATTTTTGGGCAAAAAGGAAAAACGTTTTACCTAAAGATAAGAGTAAAATGATATCCTTTTACATTATATATTTAAAGGAGGTATTTCAATGAAAAAAAGAGTTTTGAGCATTCTGATGACGGCAGCACTGGCGGTATCGCTGACCGGCTGTTCCGGCGGGGCAGGAGCAGCAAAGGAGGCCGGTAAAACGGTAGAGGCAACTGAAGGAACAACTGCAAAGGCAGCATCAGAGAATGGGGAAGGAAAGGAAAAGGCAGGAGCCGGAAAAAGGGTATGCATTGTGTATTCCGGAAATTTAGGGGACAAGTCCTATAATGATTCCTGCAATGAGGGGGCAAAAGAGGCTGCCGCAGATTATGGAGTGGAAATCAAAAATCTGGAGGGCACATCTGCAGAAGAATGGGAGGCAAACTTTTTATCTGCCTGCGAGGACGGTTATGATCTTGTTATTTGCTCTTCCTCTAACTTTGAAGAGTACATGAAAGAGCATTGTGCAAACTATCCGAATGTGAAATTTGCCATTATTGACACCACGGTGGAAGGCGACAATATCGTATCCATCAGCTTCGCACAGAATCAGGGGTCTTTCCTGGCAGGTGCGGCAGCAGCCATGTTTACCCAGAAAACAGATATTGAAGGGGTAAACCCGGAGAAGATCATTGGCTGGGTAGGAGGAATGGATATTCCGGTTCTTCATGATTTCTTTACTGGATATGAGCAGGGAGCAAAATACATAGACCCGGATATTAAGGTTCTTCAGTCTTTTGCAGGAACATGGAACGATCCGTTAAAGGGAAAGGAACTGACTCTGGCGCAGTTTGATCAGGGAGCGGATATCGTAATGAACGTAGCATCCGGAACAGGCCCTGGAATTTTGGAAGGAGCAAAGGAAGCAGGAAAATATGCCATAGGTGTGGATTTGAACCAGGATAATGACCAGCCGGGAAGCGTGCTGACCTCTATGGTAAAGCGTGTGGATACAGCCTGCTATCTGGCAATCCAGTCAGTGGTTGAAGGCACATTTAAGGGAAATTCCACTTCTTATCTGACCATAAAGGAAGAAGGTGTCGGCCTGACCGATTTCAGTGTTATGAAAGATCACCTGGGAGATAAATTCCCTGAAGATATAGTAGAAAAAGTAAAAGAACTGGAAGAGAAGATCGTTTCCGGGGAAATAGTTGTAGAGAATTATACCGGTTTCGGTGCAAATAAATAGCAGGAACTGAAAAGAATGCAGAATGGTTTGGATTTCCTGATTCCCCTCGGGTTTCCAAACCATTTTACAATCATAAGGTGCGGGAGACGGCTACTAACATAAAGAAGAGGGTGAAAGTTTGAGCGAATATGTAATTGAAATGAAGGATATTGTAAAATCATTCGGAAATGTTCATGCAGTAAGGAACGGGCAGTTCACCTTAAAAAAGGGTGAGATCCATTCGCTGATCGGAGAAAACGGAGCTGGAAAGTCCACCATGATGAAGCTGCTTTACGGTATGTATCCCATTGATGACGGAAGCATCCGGATCCATGGAGATCATATCTCATCCATCTCTCCTAAAATTGCCATTGAAAAGGGCATCGGAATGGTGCATCAGGAATTTATGCTGGTCAATGAACTGACAGTATTGGAAAACATTATTCTGGGATTTGAACCCCGGCATGGTATCACCATTGATTTTGATAAAGCCAGAAAAACGGTGGAACAGTATATCAGTCAGTATGGAATGGATATCCAGCTGGGGAAGAAGATTAATCAGATATCAGTGGGTGAGGCACAAAGGGTGGAGATCATCAAAACCTTAACCAGGGGAGCCAATGTGATCATTTTAGATGAGCCTACGGCAGTCCTGACACCTCAGGAAACGAGACAGCTTTTTGTAATTCTTCAGAATTTAAGAAAAGATGGAAAATCCCTGGTATTTATCTCTCATAAACTGAATGAGGTCATGGAGATTTCTGACCGCATCAGCGTAATGCGTCAGGGAAATTATATCGGAAGTGTAAATAAGGAAGAGACTTCCCCGGCAGAGCTTGCGAAAATGATGATCGGAAGGGAAGTATTTTTAAATATTGAAAAAACCCAGACAAAGCCGGGGGAAAAGGTTCTGGAAGTAAAGGAAGTATGGGTTTCCGGAGAGAAGGAGATCTCAAAGATCAGGGGAGTATCACTGGATGTCCGGGAGGGAGAGATCGTTGGTATAGCGGGAATTGATGGAAACGGACAGAGTGAGCTGATTGAGGCAATCGCAGGACTCCGGCAGGTTGAGAAAGGAAGTGTGCTTTTAGACGGAAAAGAGATATCGGGCCTTAGTCCAAAGCAGATCAGAAAAGCCGGACTGTCCCATATTCCGGAAGACCGCAATACAAGGGGCCTAAACCGTACCATGAGCATCAAGGAAAACCTTATAGCCGTACAGGTAGGGGAAACGCCATTTTGCCGGGGCGTCGTACGAAATGATAAGGAAATCCTGGAATATGCTAAAAGGTTGTCTGAGGTTTTTGACATCCGTCCCAGAGATCCGGAGATATCTACCCAGTCCCTGTCAGGTGGTAATGCACAAAAGGTCGTGGTTGCAAGGGAAGTTTCTATTGGGGGGAAGCTTCTGGTTGCATCCCAGCCTACCAGAGGGGTTGATATCGGAGCCATTGAATCCATACGGAAGATTCTGCAAGAGGTCAAGGCCAAAGGAATGGGAGTTTTGCTGGTTTCTGCTGATTTGGAGGAAATCTTGTCCCTTTCAGACCGGATCGTTGTCATGCACGAAGGCAGGATAACAGGAAGGCTGAAAGCAGAGGAAGCCAACGAGGATAATCTGGGATTACTGATGATGGGCGGAACTGCATCGGCTGAAGAAAGGGGAAGTACAACATGAATGTAGCGGTAAAGAGCATACAGAAAATTTTACTTACCATGCTGCTTGCATTGGCAATCGGAGCCATATTTATCCTGTTTATCGGGGAAAATCCCCTGGAAGCCTATGGGGCGCTGCTGCGTGGGGCATTTAACGGGAAACTCAAGATAGGAACCACCCTGGCCAGCTTTACGCCCCTTCTCCTCACCTCTTGCGCATTTGCGGTCGCGGCAAAAGCGGGAGCATTCAACGTAGGAGTGGAAGGAGAGGTGTTTCTGGGAGGTATTACTGCCGCATATATCGGAATCAACTGGACCTTTCTTCCGGCTCCTGTCCTCTTAATTGTCTGCTTTCTGGGAGCCATGGCAGTGGCGGCATTGTGGGCACTTATTCCAGCTGTGCTGAAGGCGTATTACCGTGTGAGTGAGGTTTGTGTGACCATTCTCATGAACAGCGTAGCCCTGTACATAACCTCTTATCTGGTCAGCGGCCCCATGAGTGCAGGCGTGGCCAATGCCCAGTCTCTGCCGGTGACGGTGAACCTGCCTCAGTTTATGAAGCCAAGCAGTGTCAATGCGGGACTTTTCATAGCCCTTATCACAGTGGTTCTTATGATATGGGTCTTAAACAAAACTACTTTTGGATATAAAGTAAAAACAGTGGGAACCAACCCATCTCATGCGGAGTATGTGGGCATTAGTCCCAAGAAAATATTTATACAATCCATGATGCTTAGCGGAGCATTGGGCGGTATGGCCGGATGCATTGAAGTTTTGGGGGTTCACGGTTATTTCCTGAATAATTTTGCTGCGGGGCTTGGTTCCAACGGCATGCTGGCCTCTCTGATCGTCAAAAACAATCTGGCTTTTGCACCCTTTATGTCCTTCTTCCTGGCGGTGTTAAAATCAGGAGCCATGGGGATGCAGCAGAGTACCGGTGTTCCAAAATCGATTGTTGACACCATAACAGCCGTTTTCATTATTGTGGCAACCATGGAGCTTTTGTTTCAGTTTAAGGATAAGAAAAATAAAAAGGAAAAGAGCAAATAGGAGGAGGCAGGACTATGGATTTAGGAAAAATTTTCAGTGTATCCTTGATATATGCAACCTTTCGTTCTGCCACGCCTATTATTTATGCGGCATTGTGTGCAGCCATCACTCAGCAGGCAGATATTTTAAATATTGGAACGGAAGGAATCATGCTGACCGGTGCATTTGCGGCAGTAGCGGTCAGCTATTTAACCGGAAGCTGGCTTTTGGGAGTCATAGTTGCCATGATTGCAGGGCTTATTATGGCCATGATCATGGCAGTAGGCCATATCCGTTATAAAGCGGAGATCTGTGCCATCGGCATGGGGATCAATTTATTTGCACTGGCGATCACTAAGTTTCTTTTAAACAGCGTTTTGGGAAAAAGCGGTACGTTTTCAGAACCCGGGATCATTGCGATTCCAAGAGTCAGTCTTCCATTTTTGGCTAAAGTCCCATTTTTGAAAGAGATTTTTGACAACTGGTGCATCACCGAATGGTTTGTTATTGTACTGATTATACTGGTCTGGTTTGTATTTTATAAAACGGTCTGGGGCCTTCGCTTAAGGGCAGTCGGCCAGTTCCCAATGGCAGCGCAGACGGCAGGAATTAATGTAAATTCCATGAAATACCGGGCCATAGCCATATCGGGCCTGATCGGAGGCCTGGCAGGAGCCCATTTATCCCTGGGATACAGCAAAATGTTTACGGAGAATATGACAAATGCCAGGGGATTTATGGGAGTGGCGGCTATGTATTTCGGAGGTGCCCACCCAGTCCTGACTGCAGCAGGATGTCTGGTGTTCGGGTTGACAGATTCCATAGGTGCCAGGCTTCAGGCTTACGGAGTGCCTTCCCAGCTTGTACTTTTGATGCCTTATGTGGTGACCATAGCCACTCTGGCAGTATCCATGGCATCTAAAATGGCAAGGGAAAAGAAGAAAAAGAGTGCATTAGCAAAAGCTTAAAAAGGAGAATAGTCAATGGAAAAACAGAAGGTTATCCTGGATTGCGATCCGGGACACGATGATGCGGTGAACATAATACTGGCAGGAAAAAACAGTGGGATAGAAGTGCTGGGTATCACAGTGGTGGCAGGAAACCAGTCCCTTGAAAAAACCACAAGAAATGCCCTGAATATCTGTCAGTACCTGGGACTTAATATCCCCGTCTATGCCGGCTGCGGACAGCCCATGATCCGGGATAAGCAGCTCCTTGCAGGAGATATCCATGGAGAAAGCGGCCTTGACGGTCCGGTTTTTGAACCATTAAAGAGAAAGGAAGAGACGGAGCATGGGGTAATGTTTCTCGTCAAAACTCTGATGGAATCGGAAGGTGACATTATTCTGGTACCAACGGGTCCCCTGACTAATATTGCCATGGCCATGAGAATGGAGCCTCGCATTATACCAAAGATAAAAAGGATTGTTCTCATGGGAGGCTGCTATCAGCTGGGGAATGTTACTCCGGCGGCTGAATTTAATATTATAGCCGATGCAGATGCGGCCCACGTTGTATTTACCAGCGGCCGCCCCATTACTATGGTAGGGCTAGATGTGACCAGGAAAGTACTTTGCTATCCCCAGGTGGTAAAGCGGATGGAAGAGATCGGCACTCCGGCAGCCCACCTGTTTACAGAGCTGATGGGACATTTCAACAAGAGCCAAAGGCAAGTTTTCGGCTGGGATGGCGGGCCTCTCCATGACCCTGTAACCATTGCTTCCATCATTGATCCAGAGCTTCTTGTGACAAAACCTATGTTTACGGAAGTGGATATCAGAAGCGTACAAAGCTACGGCAGGACCAATTGTGACTTCTTTGGCTACAGTCATAGAGAAGCCAATGTGGATGTGGCCGTGGATATTGATGTGGAACGTTTCTGGGATCTGATTGAGACGGGAATCCGGGCTTATGGTTCGTGAGGTGGAAGATGGAACGATTAAAAGAAGTACTGGAAAGCAATAGGGAAGAATATGTTAAATATTTATCAGAACTGATTGCCATAGATACCCAGGATCTTGGGCATGGGATTGCCGGTGGAAGAGAAAAAGAGGGGCAGGAATATTTAATCCGGCTGCTGGAAGAGATGGGAGCGGATCAGATAGAAAGAGATCCTATGACAGAAGAGACGATCGCGGCTTCCATGGAAACATATGGGGAAGGCAATCCTGGTCATGACTATAAGGACCGCTATAATGTCTATGCAGTTTTTAAAGGGCAGGGAAGCAGGAGCCTGATGTTTAACGGTCACATGGATACCATGCCTCCGGGGGATGAGTCTCTGTGGAATGTGCCTCCTCATGCTCCGGAAATCGTAGATGGCAAGCTGTTCGGACTGGGGGCTGCGGATATGAAAGGGGGCCTTATGGCTTCCGTCATGGCAGTAAAGCTTTTAAAGGATGCCGGTATCCCTCTTCCTCTTAATGTCCACATCTGCTCGGTGTGTGATGAAGAGGGAGGCGGCAACGGCTCCATTCAGGCGGTCATGAGAGGAAAAAAGGCTGATGGAGTGGTGGTCTGTGAACCAACATCCGGAGAACTGATTCTGGCTCATATGGGATTTGTATTTATGAAAGTTCGGGTCACCGGGAAATCCAATCATTCCGGCGCGAAATGGCTGGGAGTGAGCGCCATTGAAAAGGCAATAAAGATCATAGAAAGACTGAATGAGCTGGAGCATGGCTGGCTGCTTGGCCTTAAGCATCCCCTTCTTCCTGCCCCTAATTTAAACGTAGGGACCATTCATGGAGGAAGTGCGGGATCCACGGTTGCCGGGGACTGTGAATTTGAGATGTGCATCCACTACCTTCCTGGCCTGATGAGCCATGAACAGGTGGTAGCTGAGGTCACAGACGAGATCAGGCGTCTGGCAGAAAGTGATTTATGGCTGCGGGAGCATATGCCGGAAATCAGTATATATCAGGCAGGTGGTCCTTTTGAGATGGAAAAGGGACCGTTTGTTGACAGCTTTGAAAGAGCGTTTATAAAAGCGGAAGGAAAACCAGTGGCCATAAAGGGCTCACCGGCTGGCTGTGACTCCAGGCTGTGGAGGAATATAGCCGGTTGTCCAACCATACAGTTTGGACCCGGAAATCTGGAACAATGCCACTCCGTAAATGAATATATTCAGATAGAAGAATATCTTAAAGCGATTCATATTTATGCACAATTGATTTTAGAATGGGGAAAGGAAAACAGGAAAGATGAATAAGAAAATACTATTGGCAGGAGAATCCTGGATGAGTTATACTACACATGTAAAGGGGTTTGATTCTTTTTATACCTCTACCTATGAGACGGGAGAAAAGTGGCTGAAAAAGGCACTGGAGAAAGCTGGTTATGAGGTAACGTTCCTTCCAAATCACCTGGCATCGGACGAATTTCCATTTACCATGGAAGAATTAAAACAGTATGACGGAGTCATTCTGTCCGATATCGGAGCAAATACCCTGCTGCTTCCTGCAGCGACATTTACGCACAGCCGTAAGATGCCGGACCGTTGTAAGCTGATCCGGGATTATGTTCTGGATGGAGGTGCACTTTTGATGATCGGGGGATATATGACATTTTCCGGTGTAGATGCAAAGGGAAAGTGGCATGATACTGCTGTCCAGGAAGTTCTTCCAGTAGAAGTTTTGACTGTGGATGACAGAATGGAACACTGCGACGGTGCAAAGCCTGTTGTTGGAGAAGCCCATGAAGCCATATCCGGACTTCCATCGGACTGGCCCGAGGTATTGGGCTACAATAAAACAGTGGCAAAGCCGGAAGCAATTGTACCCGTTACCATAGAAAATGATCCGTTCCTGGCACTGGGAACCTATGGAAAAGGAAGAAGTGCGGCATTTACCACGGATTGTGCCCCTCACTGGGCTCCGCCGGAATTTTGTGAGTGGGAACATTACGATCAGCTTTGGAAGGGAATCCTTGACTGGCTGACGAAAGAATAGAGGGCTTTAAATGATGAAGGAAGGCTGGGGAGAGGAATCGGTACAGCTTTTAAAGGATTTGATGGGAATCAGGACAGTCAACGGGAAAGACGGAGAGAAACCGGCTGCAGAATATATCTGCCAATACTTAAATAACCGGGGAGTGAAGGCCTTTGTACAGGATATTGGAGAAGGAAGGGGAAACGTAATTGCCCTGCTCCCGGGAGATGATACGGACAAGGGAATGATCTGGAACGGACATCTGGATACGGTGGATTACGGTCAGCTTGAGAGCTGGGACCGGCCGCCATGGACTCCGGTGATACATAATGGTTTCCTCTTTGGGCGGGGAGCAAGTGACATGAAGAGCGGACTGGCTGCCCTGGTATATGTTCTCGGTATGCTGGGGGAGGCTGGGAAGAAGCCGAAAGCCTCCATACAGTTTCTGGGGACATGTGACGAAGAACGGGGAGGGACCGGAGCAAAGGCCATCATTTCCGGCCGGCATATGATGGAAGCATCAACTTTACTGATCGGAGAACCTACGGGCTGTACCGTGGGGATCGGACAAAAAGGCTGTATCTGGCTGGAATTGGAAGTAAGAGGTAAGACCAGCCACGGGGCATATCCGGAAGAAGGCTGCAATGCAGTCACCTGTGCATATGAAGCGTCCGAGCGTCTGGCAGGCTGGATCCGTGGACATGACCATCCGGTACTTGGAAGCGCTACAGCCCAGATTACAGAAATCCAGGGAGGGATACAGCCAAACATGACACCGGATGTGTGTACTGTTTTAATAGATATCCGGACCGTACCGGGACTTACTTATGAAATGATTCTCTGCCGGCTGGAGACGGTATTTCAGGACATCAGCCGTAAATCCGGAGGAATCCCCAGTCTGACTACCTCAATTAAGAATCACAGAATAAGCATTGAAGCGGATAAGGCTTCCTGGGGAGTTTCCCAGCTGGTAAAGAGTATGGAGGCTGCCGGAATGAAGGAAGCCTATTCAGGAATTTCCTACTTTACGGATGCCTCCATACTGGCGGAAGGAAAAGAAGGGCTGACGACCGTCTTATTTGGACCAGGTTCGGCAGATATGGCACACAAGCCCAATGAATGTGTACGCATTGCGGATTACCTTAAGGCAGTACGGGCATTGACAAATATGGCATCAGCGAGGATTGAGGATGAGAGCGAAAATTAAGGACATTGCGAATGACACAGGACTATCTGTGACGACGGTATCTCTGGTATTAAATGGGAAAGCCCATAAGATACCGGAGGATACAAAAAAACGGATTATGGAATCGGCGCAGAAGCTTAACTATCGGCCAAATCAGCTGGCAGTCAGTCTTGTTAAAAAGAGAAGCAAAACCATAGGCCTTATTATTCCTGATATCGGAAATATCTTTTACGCCAATATGGTAAAGGGGATTGAGGAGTGCTGCAGGGAGTATGGCAGAACACTGGTCTTGTGCAACACCAACGATCTCCATAAGAGGGACATGGAATATATCCATTTTCTGGCTGACCAGGGTGTAGACGGAATCATCTATGTCATGTCCAGAGAAAGTGATGAGACAGCCGGTAAAGAATCGGTCCGCTTACTGGAACAGCTGCAGCTGCCGTATGTGCTTCTGGACCGCTTTCTTACGGATGTAGACTGCGCAGAAGTTATCCTGGATCATGAAATGGGAGGGTATCTGGCAGCGAGACATCTGGCAGAGCTTGGCCATAAGAAGATCGCCTGTGTCACAGGTCCTGCAAATTTGGCGGATTCAGAAAGAAGACTGAAAGGATATGCCCGAGCACTGCAGGAATTTCATATTCCTTTTGATGAAAGGCTGGTTTATGAAGGTGATTATACCATGGAGTGCGGGGAGCGTGCTGTAGCAGAGCTGATGCAGTATGGATATACGGCGGTATTTGCCTGCAACGACCTATCGGCTTTTGGAGTGTGCAGGCAGCTGTCCCAATATCATAAGAAAGTCCCTGATGATATATCGGTAGTAGGCTATGATGATGTCTTATATGCAGAAATGATGGCGGTTCCTCTTACAACGGTCCGACAGCCTGTATACGAGATGGGGGTGGAGTCAGTCAAACGTCTGATTTCCCTGATAAAAAAGAAAAAAGCAGATAATAAGATTGCGGTATTTGAACCGAAATTGATTATAAGAAGCAGTACAATGGGAATTTGACAGGAGTGCAATAGATGAAAATATTGAATTTTGGTTCTTTGAATATTGATTATGTTTACCAGGTGGATCATTTTGTCAGAGAGGGAGAAACCATATCCTCTGATTCTTTGGAGATATTTTGCGGAGGAAAAGGCCTCAACCAGTCTCTGGCACTGAGCAAAAGCGGAGTCAAAGTCTGGCATGCAGGAGCGGTTGGGGAACTGGACGGTGAAATATTGACCCAGCAGCTGGAGCAGTTCGGCATAGACACAAGAAATATTAAGCGGGTAAAAAATAAAACAGGTCATGCCATAATACAAAAGAACCAGGAAGGGCAAAATGGCATCCTTTTATATGGCGGAGCGAATCAGGAAATAACAAAGGATCAGGTGGACCATGTTTTAAATGAGTTTGGGGAAGGGGATTTTCTCATTCTTCAAAACGAAATCAACGAAGTTGGATATATTATGGAGCAGGCATACGGCAAAGGAATGAGAATCGTTTTGAATCCGTCCCCCATGAACCATAAAATATGGAGATACCCTCTTCATTATGTGGAGTTTTTTATATTGAATGAGATTGAAGCAGGGGATATCTGTCAAAAATCCGGAAGCGGCAGAGAGCTTCTGGGCCAGCTGGCTGAAAAATTTCCGGGCGCAAAGATTCTTTTGACACTGGGACAGGATGGTTCTTTATACAAAGACGGAGATCAGGTGTTTGAGCAGGAAATCTATCAGGTACAGGTGGTTGATACAACAGGGGCCGGAGATACCTTTACCGGCTATTTTATAGGCGGACTTGCTCTGGGAGAAACTCCCGGTCAGGCTTTGGATCATGCGGCTAAAGCAGCTTCTATTGCAGTATCCAGAGCTGGTGCTGCACCTTCGATCCCCACGAGGGATGAAGTTTTAAATGGATGATAAAGATACACGCAAAAAGAGGAAGCACCCGGGAGATCAAATCCCAGGGCTTCCTTTTCTGTTACGAGGCTGTCTTTCGATTCAGATCCCTGATTTCACGAACACGCAAAAGAATAGGAAGCAAAACTCCGGCTGCAATCAAACTGAATAAATTCTGCACCAGATTGAACGGAACATTAGAAATGGCTGCCGGCCAGCTGTATACGGCAAGTTCAAATATGAAATACCCGCCTGTGACTACTGCGCTGCAAACCACTCCGGCAGCTAAAAAAGGCAGTACCCGAAAGCCGCCTGCCGGTCCCCGGGAAGGCAGATATTTGTACAAACATCCACTTAAAAATGCCGCCAATGCCTTAATGATCAGGGTGGCCGGTGCATAGAACGCGTAACCGGACAGCAAATCCGCCATCATAGAGCCGATCCCTCCTGCGGCGGCACCTGCCATAGGTCCCAAGAGCATGCCGCTTAGCAATACCATCCCATCTCCCAGATGAATATAGCCGCTGAATGCAGAAGGTATATGTATTACCATAGTAGCTGCAGTGGTAAGGGCTGCCATCAAAGCGCTGAAAACGATTTTTTTTGTTCTGTTATTATTCATGACTTCTCCTCTCTAGCAGGTCATTTTATATTCTTATTTAAACCTATCATATAGAAAAACTGGCATTTTATAAATATCCAATTTGAATAAAATTATACATACCAGTTTTGCCGCGGCAGTCTTTAAATCCTTCATTGAAGAAGTGCCGAAGCGGTCAGGATGGAAAAGGTGAACTGGGTACTAGCATGCGCGGTCTATATAGACGAACATTTAAAGGAAGAATTGTCAGTGGAACGCATTTCCGCATGGGCAGGATATTCTCCCTGGTATTTTTCCAGACGTTTTAAAGCGGAAATGAGAGTTTAATGGCTGCGTGTTTTTTCATGAAAGGTTGACAGCAGGAGTTGTCCCTGTTAAAATCAAAAAAATTATTTTATCTTTTTAAGGAACCAATGAGTGGTATAACAGGCGGTATTAATTATAAGGAAGGAGCGATTAAATGAAGATTGGTGCCATAACGGTGGGACAGAGTCCAAGAACAGATGTTACCGAAGATATCATGGATATTTTTAACGGAAAGGCAGAAGTCCTGGAAAAAGGAGGTCTGGATGGCCTGACAAGTGAGCAGATCGAGAAATTTAGCCCAAAGGAGGGAGATTATGTGCTGGTCTCCAGATTAAATGACGGAACCTCTGTTACGTTTGGAGAACGTCATGTCATCCCAAGGATTCAACATGCAATTGAGGAATTGGAAGAGCAGGGAGCGGCCTTTATCATGATGTTTTGTACAGGAAAATTTCCGGACACCTTAAAAGCAAAGGTTCCCCTGATTTATCCTTGTGAAATTTTAGACAGAACCGTTCCTCTTCTCACAGCCGCCTCCTCGATTCTTGTAGTGACGCCATCTCCTTTGCAAATAGCTCAAAGCAAGAAAAAATGGTCCGGGATCGTAAAGAAGGTTAAAGTTGTCTCCGGCTCCCCTTATGGAGTGCAGAATGCGGTACAGTCAATGGCATGGAGGTCCGCAATTATTTTTTTCTGGATTTCAAAATCATTATAAAAAATGTAACCCGTTGTAAGAACGATTTCATTCTTTTTAATCCACTTTACACCGTCAGGATTATCTAGCACGCTGATGCCGGTGATGGTTTTATGAAGAGCTTCATCTTCTCCAATGAATTCCAGATTATCTATGGGGGTTTCATATATAAACCATCCAAGGGTCAAGGGAGGATATTTCATTTAATGCTCCTTTTCATTCAAAAACAAAGATTAACCAGGGACTTGATTATTTTTGACAATCATAGCATTGACTGTTTCACTTGACAAGTTAAACTTGTTTTTTTATAGAAAGCCTTATATAATAATGGAAAATAAAATGCGGTTGGAAAGGCGGATCAATATTATGATACAGGACTTTACAATTCACACATTCCTTGAAAAACTATCCTCAAAAAGCCCAACGCCGGGCGGCGGCGGGGCAGCAGGTCTTGGCGGGGCCATAGGAGCGGCTTTGGGAGAGATGGTGGTAAACTTAACTCTTGGCAAGAAGCGGTATGCCGATGTGGAAGAAGAAATGCAGTCAATGCTTGAAAAGCTTGAGGTTTTGAAAAGCGAATTTTTAAGGCTTGCAGATGAAGACGAAGTTGTATTTGTTCCTTTGGCGGCTGCATATGGCCTTCCCTCCGGCACTGAGGAAGAAAAACTCCATAAGGCTGAAACCCTGGAAACCCACCTTCTTGCAGCCACTCTGGTTCCTCTCATGGTCATGGAGCGTTCCATGGAAACACTTGATATCATGGAGATCCTGGCAGAGAAGGGAAGCCGCCTGGCTGTCAGTGACGTAGGCGTGGGAGTCCAGTTTATCCGCTCCGCACTGCTGGGAGCTAAGATGAATGTTTCCATCAATACAAAGTCCATGAAGGAGCGGGAAAAGGCCGGACAGCTTCAGGTTCAGGCGGATCACCTGGCAGAAGAAGGAATCAGAAAGGCAGATGCCATCTATGCGAAGGTGGAAGCTGCATTAAAGGCATAATAAGGAGGAAAACAGACAGACGTGATAACCTTAAAGGGTGCAGCCGTATCTGCAAAAATCAAGGAACAGGTAGAAACGCTTTTGACTGATTTAAAGGGAAATACTCCAAAGCTAGCCATTGTGCGGGTTGGAGAACGGCCGGATGACTTATCCTACGAACGGGGAGCTTTGAAGAAGATGGAAAGCTTCGGCCTGATAGGGGAAAGCTTTGCATTTCCCCAGGACATCACTGATGAAGCATTCAAGGAAGAATTTGCAAAGATCAATGAAAACCCGGACATCGATGGCATCCTTCTCCTTCGTCCCCTGCCAAAGCAGATAAAGGAAAAGGATATTGAGCATATGATTGACCCGGGAAAAGATTTGGATGGCATATCACCAGAAAATATCGCCAGAGTATTTGCCGGGGACGATACCGGATTTGCACCCTGTACGGCGGAAGCGGTGGTGGAAGTCCTAAAAGCCAATGATATTGCCCTGACAGGAAAAAGAGTGGCCATCGTGGGCAGAAGTATGGTAGTTGGCCGCCCCTTATCCATGCTGATGCTGAAGGAGAACGCTACGGTTACCATCTGCCACACCCGTACGGAAGATTTAAAGGAAACCTGTAAAAATGCACAGATCCTTGTAGCTGCTGCCGGACGTGCAAGAATGGTGGATGGATCTTATGTAGGTAAGGATGCCATAGTGGTTGATGTGGGAATCAATGTGGATGAAGACGGAAAGCTTTGCGGAGATGTGGATTTTGATTCTTTAGAAGGAACTGCCTCTATGGCAACCCCTGTACCAGGAGGTGTAGGAGCGGTGACAACGGCTGTACTTGCCAGGCATCTGGTGTTGGCTGCCCTTAAAAAATAAAATATAAAATATAAAATAACAGAAGCCATTGCAAAATAGATCACCATCTAGGGAGCAATGGCTCTTTTTAATTCGAAGTAATTGATATCTCCTTATTTGTTAGTTGACTAGTCAACCTTGCAGCAGTATAATTACTGCGTAAATTTTCCATGGAGTAAAATACAAATAGAGGAGAAATGATGAATGATGTTCCTATTAAATTAAGCAAATTTACCGGCAGCATCTACCGCTGTACCCAGGTTTATGCCAATGAGATCTTAAAGCAGTTTGGGCTGACCAGCGGCAGCTACCCTTATTTATTAACACTATTAAGTAACGACGGTATCAATCAGAACCAGATCAGCAGGGAACTGGATATAGATAAGGCCATGTCCGCAAGAGAGATCAAAAAGCTCATCAGGCTTGGGTATGTGGAAAAGGAGATTGACCCGGAAGATGCAAGGGCATATAAGCTGTATCTTACGGAAGAAGGACGGTCCCTGATTCCCGAAGTCCTCCAGGCGATGAACCACTGGAATAACATCATCACTCAGGGACTAAATGACCAGGAAAAGAAAGAACTGGTAAGGATGTTGGACATTGTATTAAAAGAGGCAAAGTACTATAGATGCATTCGGAAATCGGATGCATAGTTTTCTTATGCTTTACAGCTACAGCTGCAGATATAAGAATGATCATACAGATTATTTTCGCTGAAAAACAGAATGAATGGAGAATTGTGATATGGAGCAGACAAGCGAAAAAATATATAAAAACCGAAACCTTATTTTAATTAATGTTGTACTTCTTACTTTTATGTCTACTCTTGACAGCAGCATTGTAAACGTTGCCCTGCCTAAAATGTCCCGGCTTTTATCCGTAAGTGCTGAGACAATTGCCTGGGTGGTATCCGTTTACTTACTGGTGATCGTAGGAACCATATTGATCTTTGGCCGTCTTGGAGATATCGTGGGAAAGACCCGGATATTTTTATACGGAGTCCTTGGCTTTACCATTGGCTCCCTTATGTGCGGAATGTCCGGTTCCTTTTTAATGTTAATTATTTCCAGAGCCATTCAGGCCCTGGGAGCTGCGGCAGCAATGGCAACCAACCAGGGGATCATCACTCAGGTATTTCCAGCCAATGAACGGGGGAGGGCTCTGGGGATAACAGGAACCTTCGTCGCTCTTGGCTCCATGGCTGGTCCGCCTATAGGCGGCTTTATCGTCAATTCCTTTAACTGGGAATATATTTTTCTGATCAATGTGCCCATAGGAATTGTAGTGTATATTCTGGGGCTTAGAATCCTTCCCAGGCAAAAAGGAACCACCGGTGAAACATTTGATGTGAAAGGAAGCGTTCTTTTCATCATATCCATAACGGCCTTGTTCTTATCCCTGATTCTGGGAGAAGGTTCTGGATATGGAAATCCTTTGATCATTGGCGGATTTATTTTGTTCATTGCCACATTTGTCCTGTTTATCTGGCTGGAGCGCAGGACAGAGGTCCCTCTGCTGCAGCTTAAACTGTTTCAGAACAGGCTGTTTTCCTTAAGTATTTTTTGTTCTTTTATTTCCTTTATGGCAATCAGCGGCTCGACAATCGTACTGCCATTTTATCTGCAGAATACTTTAAAGTATTCTCCTGCATTTACTGGCATCATTCTCATGGTGTCACCTATTATACTGGCTGTGGTGGCCCCTGTCAGCGGCCATTTATCTGATCGGATCGGCTCGGAGTTTTTAACATTTTTAGGGCTTATGGTCACAGGAGCCGGATTGTATCTCATGTCCACTTTGACACAGAGTTCCAATATCTGGGTAATGATCATTTACATCGCCATTATGTCCGTGGGAAATGGCATGTTCCAATCGCCAAACAATTCTCTGACCATGTCTACTGCTCCTAAAAACATGCTCGGGATTTCAGGAAGCGTGAATGCTCTCATAAGGAATATGGGGATGATCAGCGGTATTTCCATCACCGTACTGCTCCTTTACGGCCGGATGAGCCAAAAAATAGGGTATCATGTCTCCGACTATGTGCAGGGACGGGATGACGTATTTATCTACGGCATGAAGGGAGTTTATATAGCCGCTGCCATGATATGTGCGGCAGGTGCTTTATTAACGGCCCTCCGGCTTTATAACCAGAGAAAACGGGCTGCCATACCTGAGACTATTAATGAAACCGTTGGGTAGAAATAAAACAGAGGCGCTGCAGAAAAAGCAGTGCCTCTGTTTTTTATCCGTTTAATGCCTGCCGCTTCACCTGTCCGATAGCTCCCAGTACTGGTGGGAAATACAGGATTAATACGGTTATTACCAACTCTGGCAGGATATAAGTGGCATTATAACCCAGAGTATAAACCAATGGGGGTATGCCCTCCGGTGTATAGGATGCAAAGAATATATAACCGGAGATAACATGGAACAAGTACCGACCCGTAACGCCCACAATATATCCGGCTACAAGGCCGTGCTTTTTATTACTGAACAGACCGGAAAGCCCCAAAGCACCGAATGCCAAGGGATAGTCAAGAAGAACCTGGATTGGAGCGAATATATAGGGGTTCGTGATAAACTGTAAAATTCCGTAGGCTACACCGGTCGTGATCCCGGCCTTTACTCCGTAAACATAACCGATGAGGCAGATGAACATCATGGAAAACAGAGTGACGGAGCCGCCAAAAGGAAGGGAAGCTACTTTGATAAAGGAAGTTACCGTTGCAAGCGCCATCGCGCCAGCGCAGTAAACCAGCTGGCGGGTCTGCAGCTTTTGAGATTTAGAAGACGATCTGCCAAGAAGATGCAGGGCAAAAAAGATTGCAGCAAATAGAACGATCACCAGCAAGTATCCTGCCGGCTTTAATAAATACTCTTCACTTTCCGCAGAGTAAGTTAGAAAAAAAGACATAAAAAATCCTCCTTTGTGTGCGCAGGAGGGGACTACTATTGCTTCCTTACGCCGGCATTATCCGGTTCAAGTAGTGAGGGTTTGGTTTCTACCAATCTCAGCCAATGGCTCCCCTAGCGTGTGTAATTTATATAATTTTGCTGTGAGTATAACGCAAATACACAAGCTTGTCAAGACTTATCAAGCCATGTTTCTGTATGTCTGATCCATAACCAAAATGTAAATTCAGTATAAAAATCCAATTTAAGCACAACCTAGTAAAAGAAGTAAAGTTGAAATAAAGTCCGCTTGATTAATTATTAACAAATTGGAGATACGGAGGTTGTTTTCATGACAGGCTTTATTATTGCTCTTATATCCGGAGCGCTTATGAGCATACAGGGAGTTTTTAATACGGGAGTGACAAAGCAGACCAGCATGTGGGTTTCTACAGGCTGGGTACAGCTGACAGCATTTTTGACCTGCCTCATTCTGTGGTATTTTTCCGGCAGGGAGAACATTACAGGTCTATTTGACGTACAGCCAAAGTATTTATTGATTGGCGGCGTTATGGGTGCATTCATTACCTATACCGTAGTTAGGAGTATGGGAACCCTGGGTCCGGCCAAAGCGGCTCTGATTATTGTAATTTCCCAGATTATTGTGGCCTACGCCATCGAGTTGTTTGGCTTGTTCGGTGTTGAAAAGGTAGGATTTGAATGGAAGAAGCTGATCGGCGCGGTTGTTGCCATCATCGGAATCATGATATTTAATTAATTTGGAAATAGTGCTTGTATTTACTTATTTCTTTAGGTAGAATAGTAACATAGGCTGAAGATGGTATCCTTTTTTGGAGATTTTTGTAAGAGGAGGGATATCATGGATTACAAGAAAGTCAGAATCATCCTTATCGCCCTGTGTGTCTTAGGGGCGGGTGTATGTTACGGCTTGNNGCAGGAGAGGAAACGGCCCTGCCTTTCTATGTACATATCTGCGGAGAAGTTGTTTCTCCCGGTGTTTATGAGCTTAAAGAAGGAAGCCGTGTTTTTCAGGCAATCGAGAAAGCAGGCGGAGTCACAGACCAGGCTGCGGCAGAATATTTAAATATGGCGGAGCGGGTCAAGGACGGCATGAAGATCGTGGTCCCTGGCAAGGAAGAGGTGGAAGCGGCAAAGGCCAGGGGTGAGATTTCCTTACAGGCAGAGGCTTCCTCTAACGTACAAAAAAACAAGGTAAATTTAAATACAGCCACCAAAGAGGAACTGATGACCCTTCGGGGAATCGGAGAAGCCAAGGCAGCTGATATTCTAAAGTATCGGGACAGCCACGGCGGATTTCAAAAGATCGAGGATATCATGAAGATATCCGGCATCAAAGATGCGGCGTTTCAAAAAATAAAAGATGATATAACGGTTTGAAATAGAGGATAGAGGTGTAGTATGGCAAGCGTTTTAGTAGTTGATGATGAANNCTGGCAAAGCAGAAAGAATATGATGTGGTCCTGTTGGATGTCATGCTTCCCAAATATGACGGATATGAAGTGTGCCAGGCCATCCGGGAATTTTCCGAGATGCCCATTATCATGCTGACTGCAAAGGGCAATGATATGGATAAGATCCTGGGTCTGGAATACGGTGCCGACGATTATATTACAAAGCCCTTTAACATTCTTGAGGTAAAGGCCAGGATCAAGGCTATCCTGCGCCGGAATTCCAAGAAGAATAAGCGGGATAACCAGGAAGACAGCCAGGTGATAAAAGAAGGCGATTTGAAGCTGGACCGGGACAGCAGGAGAGTATTTATTGCAGAGAAAGAGATCAATTTAACGGCAAAGGAGTTTGACCTGTTGGAGCTTCTTACCTGCAATCCGGGTAAGGTATACAGCAGGGAACAGCTTCTTACTTACGTATGGGGGAATAAAGCCATGGATACGGGGGATGTGCGGACGGTAGACGTTCATGTAAGGCGTCTTAGAGAGAAGATCGAACCCAGTCCCAGCGATCCTAAATATGTGCATACCAAGTGGGGCGTAGGATATTATTTCCGCGTCTAGTAAATGAAAGAGGAGGATTTCTGACGGGAGACCGGGAAATCCGCCTTTTCTTTAAATTTTGGGAGAGAAAATTCCATAGATCAGAATCAATTTTGGAAACGGGGAAACGATAGGATGGATTACAGTATTAGAAAAGTAAGAAAAGAGGATCTGGACCGGGTGGTGGAAGTGGAGGCCCTCTGTTTTCCTCCGGAAGAGGCGGCAGGGAGAGAGGCCATTTTGCAGAGGATCGATCATTTTCCTGAAAGCTTCCTTGTGGCGGAGCTTTCCGACGGGACGATCATCGGTTTTATTAATGGCTGCGTTACAGATGGGACTACGATTTGTGACGAAATGTTTGAAAAAACAGATTTTCATAATCCAGATGGTGCTTACCAAAGCGTGTTTGGACTTGATGTGATAAAAGAATGGCGGGGACGGGGAGTTGCCGCTGCGCTTATGAAACGTTTTATGGAAGAAGCAGGGAAAAGAGGCAGGAAAGGAATGATACTTACCTGCAAGGACAGGCTGATTCACTATTACGAAAAATTCGGATACCGGAACATGGGAATGTCCGGATCTGTGCACGGAGGAGCCGTCTGGTATGATATGCGGCTCGATTTTATGGATACAGGGAAGTGAGGCACCGTCAGTATGAAGAAAAGCCCCCAGGGAGAGCGGTGGAGACGGCTTGACAATACGGCAAAGATATTTCCGGTCATAGCCAGTGAAAATTTAAGCAATGTATTCCGGATTTCCGCGGTTTTAAAGGAAGAGGTGGATCCGGGCACCTTACAGCGGGCGCTTGAAGAGATCCTTCCTCAGTTTGAGGGATTTTCGGTGAGGCTTCGGAGGGGATTTTTCTGGTATTATTTTGAGGACAATAAGAGGATGCCGGTCATTGAACGGGAAACGACTTATCCCTGCAAGTTCATTGATCCTCACAGCAATCAGCTTTATTTGTTCCGGGTCACATATTTTGACAGGCGGATCAATCTGGAGGTATTCCATGCGGTTACAGACGGCCTGGGAGCGGTGAACTTTTTAAAGGCCCTTGTTTACCGGTATCTGGATCTTAAGAAAAATTCAAGAACAGGCCATCGGGCACCTCAGAAGATATCATCGGATGTTTCCATGAATGTGGAGGATAGTTACGTCCGCCATTATAAAAAGACCGAAAAACGCAAATACAGCTCAAGAAAAGCTTATCACCTGGCAGGAGAGACTCTTCCTCTTGATGAGGAAAATGTTCTTCACGGTTATGTGGATTTAAAGATGCTTAAAACGGTCGCTAAAAGCTATGGGGTCAGCATCACCAGATTTTTGACGGCGGCTTTGATCTTTACGATCTATCAGGAATATCTCGGTGGAAAGCCTTGTGAGGAATCCATCGGCATCAGTATCCCCATTAACTTACGGACCTTTTTCGGCTCGGAGACAACGGCGAATTTTTTTGCGGTGACGCTTATTGATTTTTTATCCACCAGTGAGGAACATACCTTTACCGAGATGCTGGAAGCGGTGAGCAGCCAGATGGATTCAAAGATCACAAAGGAAAAGATGGAGCAAATCATCTCCTATAATGTTTCCAATGAAAAGAAGTGGTATCTGCGGGCCGCACCCCTTTTTGTAAAATGGTGTGCATTAAACCTGGTTTTCCGGAAAAATGAGAAGGCCTACACCATGACTCTTTCCAATATCGGTCCCATTGATATTGAAGAGGATTACAGGAAGGAAATCGAGCGGTTTTCCATCATGATCGGCGTTTCAGGGAGGCAGCCTATGAAATGTGCGGTCTGTTCCTATGGAGAAGAGGTCATTGTGACCTTTACCTCCGTATTTCAGGACACCAGGCTTCAGGACCGTTTTTTCGGTTTTCTTAGAGAAATGAATATTCCGGTGAGCCTTGAGAGCAACGGCGTTCCGGATCACCGGGATGATCTTGATATGTATCCCCAGATCCGGTATGACAGGAAACGTCTTAAGAAGCTGGTTACTGTCTTTTATGGATTGCTGTTTTTTGTGGGGGCTGTTTTAGGGATGATCAATTATGCCACATATTCCGGATCGCTATGGTCCATCATTGCCATCGGGCTTATGGCATATACAGCTCTTACGGTTGAATATTCTGTTTTGCGCCATGCAAATCTGGCATCTAAGATCCTTTTGCAGACGGTGGCTGCACAAGTACTTTTAGTGGCCCTGGATCATTCTTCGGGTTTAATGGCTGGTCAGTGAATTACGGAATTCCAAGCACCATTTTGTTTGCGGATCTATCCATTGTTTTTTTGATTCTGGTGAACCGGATGAACTGGCAGAGCTATTTTATGTATCAGATAGCTGTTACAGTGTTCAGTTTTATTCCTTTGATTTTATGGGCGACCGGACTTCTTACCAGACCGTTTCTGGCCTTATTCACTGTGACGGTGACAGTGATCATTCTTGCCGTTACGATTGTGCTTGGAGACCGAAGTGTGAAAACGGAACTGAAAAGGCGGTTTCATGTGTAAAAAGATGCCGGAAAAGGAGGGGATTGTTGATGAGCCGAAGAAAAGTGAGTGTAAGAGGAAATCTTGTGAGGGATATGATGCAGAATGTAATGGAAACTTCGTTAAAACAGCCCATCCGGACCGGAGAACTGAGGAAAAATCCGGTGGAGCCTGCCTGGGTCCGTCCGGCGGGTTATGAATATGAAATCATTGAGCTGGAGCATTTGAAAATGGAATATCTCCGCCCTGTTGGAGTGGTGACGGACCGGGTGATCTTACAGCTTCACGGCGGCGGATACATCGGGCCTATGAAGAACATTTACCGGAGATTTGCGGTCCGGTATTCAAAGCTCAGCTACGGCGGGGACGTTTTGACCCTTGACTACCGGGTGGCCCCGGAGCATCCGTATCCTGCGGCTTTGGAGGATGCAGTGGCTGCTTATCAGTGGCTGCTTGAGGAAAAAGGGTACCGGCCGGAGCATATTGCGGTGGCCGGGGATTCTGCCGGAGGCGGATTAAGCCTGGCCTTAGGGCTGTATTTAAAAGATCATGGAATTGCCCTTCCAGGAGGGTTTATCACCATGTCTGCCTGGACAGATCTAACCAACAGCGGGGAAAGCCGTGTGTCTAATTACGAGATCGATCCACTGTTTGGAAATTCTACGGATAATATGCTTTACAATTCGGAATATATCGGCGGAGAGGACCCTGGCATTCCTTATATTTCTCCGGTATTTGGGGAATATGAAGGCTTTCCTCCTGTTCTCATGCAGGTGGGAAGCTATGAGGTGCTTTTAAGCGATACGCTGACTGTGGCTGACAAGCTGAAAAATGCAGGAGTGAAGCGGCGGGTTTCCGTTTATGAGGGAATGTTTCATGTATTTCAGATGGGACTGGATTTGATCCCCGAGAGCCGGGAAGCATGGGATGAAGTGGAGTCGTTTTTACGGATCATTTTTAATATCAATGTCAAACCTGATGGAAAAGTGGTGCGAAAAGTGAAAACAGAGCACACAAAGCCGGCAAGAGATATGGTTAAGCTTCTCATTGCCATGATGAAGAAAGAACTTGATGCATAAAGGAGACACCAATGAAGATTACGCTGGTAACTGTGGGAAAAATAAAAGAGAAGTTTTATACAGATGCCATCGTGGAATACAGCAAACGATTGAGCCGCTACTGCAAACTGGATATCGTACAGGTGGCTGACGAAAAAACACCGGACACGGCCAGTGAGGCAGTTGAAAGACAGATAAAGGATAAAGAAGGGGAAAGAATCCTTTCTTCGATCAAGGACGGGGCTTATGCGATCGCACTGGCCATTGATGGGGAAATGCTTAATTCGGTTCAACTGTCGGAGAAAATAAACGGGCTGGGGATCGGAGGAGTGAGCCATATTGCTTTTGTGATCGGCGGATCTTTGGGGCTATCTGATGCTGTTTTAAAGAGAGCTGATTACAAACTGAGTTTTTCAAAGATGACGTTTCCTCATCAGCTGATGAGAGTTGTTTTGCTGGAGCAGGTGTACCGGAGTTACCGGATTATAAATGGAGAGCCTTACCATAAGTAACCGCAAATATGTATATTATTGATTTACTAAGGAAATTTAGCGGAATCTTAGTGCAAAAATCATGAATATGGTTGTCAAATCGTGCCGTTTTTTGTATAATTAATGGTAGAACTATGTTAATTTTTAGACAAAATATTCAGGGGGTTTCACATGAATTTGCCACAGCTATACTATTTCCTGAAACTGGCAGAACTTCAGCATTATACCAAGGCCGCAAAGGAACTGTATATATCCCAGCCCTCCTTAAGTGATTCCATCGCATCTTTGGAACAGGAATTGGGGATTTCCTTGTTCCAGAAAAAAGGCCGCAATGTGAAGCTTACAAAATACGGACAGGAGTTTTACGGTCATGTGTCCCAGGCATTGAACGAATTGGAGCGGGGGATTGCTTCTATGAAGCGGCACTCCGGGCAGATCGGCGGTATCATTGATGTGGGCTGCATTCCAACGCTTGTAGGGGACTTTCTGCCAACTGCGATCCAGAATTATATGAAGAAAGGCGCCCAGACAAAATTCAATATATTCCATGGTATGTCCATTGAAGTGGCACATGGGGTGGCTGCAGGTAAATTTGATCTGGGATTCTGCTCCATGGTTGATGATGAGCCTGATCTGGTGTTTGTGCCGATTATGGCACAGGAGCTGGTTTTGATCGTCAATGACACCCATCCCCTGGCAGACAGGCAGGAGGTCCGTCTCAGCGATTTAAAGGATTATAAGCTTACTACATACCGGGATTCCATCCCCATAGGAAAAGTGGTGAGGGGACTCTTAAATGAACATGGGGTGGAAGCCACCTTTTCCTATGATGATGAGATTTCCATCGGCGGTGTCATTTCCGAGAACCAGCTGGCCGCCATTGTTGCCAGGACTCCGTTTTTAAAACAGTTTGACAACCTGGTTCTCATTAAACTGACCGATGTTCCCGCGGACACGCGTCTGATCTATATGACTTACAGCAAAAAGAATTTTATATCATCTGCTGTGGAAGCATTTGCGGATTTTATTGTTGCACATGAAATGAATCTGCCGTAAGCATCCGGTTGGATGCAAAAAAGAGGGCGCTGTCATGACGACGGCTCCCTCTTTTATATGGAAAAACATTTAGAATACAACCCCTGCAGTGGCCAAAAGTGCAATAATAAGTCCTGCCGCAAAGGCTGGGATGGTGGTGCCCAGGATAATATGCTTATAGCTCTCTTTTAAACTGCAGCCGCAGATGGACATGGTCAGGATCGCAACAGAGGAGTTGGGCAGCTTATTTAAAATTAAAGCTGATTCTGTGACAATGCGGTGCAAAGCCTGGATATTGACGCCCATGTCCACAAACGCCTGCCCAAAACTCTCCATAAAGATGGTTTCACCGGAGATGGCGGAGCCGGTCAGACCGGTCAGGACCGTGGTGCCAAAGAAGGCTTTTAAATATGCAGGCATGTTCATCGCCAGTACTGCCTGCTGGAGACTCTGAAAAGCAGGAGAGGCACCCAGGACTTTGGAAAGTCCCATGACTGCCGCTACCGTAAGCATGGAATTTAAGCCTGAGCTGCTTCCGGTCTTAATGGATGACTTCATATTTTTGATGTTTTTCAACTGTGTGCAGATAATCAAAAGGATACCAAGGACCAAAGAAAACATGATACTGGTTGAGGTACCCCAGCCGGAGGTGACAACCACTGATCCTAGAACCAGGATAAAAGGCAGAACAGAGATAAAAATCCCAGGCAGTTCCTCATCATTTACTGTGGTGGTGCTGTCCTTATACATGGCCAGTAGCTCCTGGTCCGTATGGTTCTTATGGCTCTGCCTCTGGGCGTAATTAAAATATACAAAATAACATACTGCAAGGATTCCGGTAAATATAACGGATAATAAAGGGGCTGATCCAAGAGAAGTGCCTAAGTAATTGCTTGGCAATACATTACAGATATCCAGGGAATATGCAAAGCCGTTGGCAGATGCGCCGCCGCCCAGAAGGAGAAAGGGCAGTACCCGGCGGTCCATTTTATTCTGGCGCAGCAGGTTATCTGCGATGGGGTATAAGACAAATACCATGATGTATCCGTTGATACCAAGCAGGGTGATAAAAAAGGTACAGATCAGGATTACCAGTCCTACCATTTTCGTTCCAAGTTTATCTGTAAGGGTCTTGGCGATTTTTGTAGCAAGCCCGGTCTCCAGCACCAGCTGTCCGAAGACGCCGCCAAGTCCCAGGATTAAAAACCAGGATGCAACGAAAGCGCCTGCACCGTTAGAAAACGTAGTGAGAAGTCCTTCCTTAAAATTCAGTCCGCTGGTCACCAGGATAATAGATGCTGTGATCACCGTTGCTGTAATCATATCGATGCCTTTGATAATCATAATGACCAGAAGCGTGATGGCAATTATCAAACCGATCGTAGCTAACATAAGTTTCCCTCCAATTTTAAATAGTTTTATGCTTTTTCTTTAGCTCCTGACTGCCAATGGGCGGTCATTTTATCAAGTGGGAGATGAACAAGCCCCGTTTCCCTGGAATAGATATAAATCACAAAGCCCCGCTTGCATCGGAATACACATTCCAGGCATGGATCCTCATCGCAGTATGCGAATGCATCGGTATCTGCCAGAGCAAATACCATGGGCGGCCGTTTCGTTTCAGACACATATTTTAAATATCCGCCGGTAAATGTTTTCAAATAGATCCACTCCGGCGCGTATTTAAGCTTCTCTGCTTTCCAGAAAACCTGGACAGCATTGTCATTGTACCCCCCGGTGATCTGGTAGCTGACCTTTATTTTGTCTTCTGTCTGCTCCGGGGCGGACGGAACCAGGCGTTCTGCTTTATGGCCGCAGCAGAGAATTTCTTTTTCCTCCAAAGCTTTTTCTCCGGTGACCGGGAACAGGGTTCTGCATTCCGCACAACGATAAAAAACAACCTCCGGGCATTGGCCTGCCGGCGGTTTTCTGGTATCGCGGCATCTTCTTGGTCCGAATTTCTGTTCTGCCATTGCCGGTCACCCCCTCATTCTCTTAATAAGTTCTTCCCTCAGCAGGTATTTCTTTACCTTACCGCTGCCTGTATGGGGAATTCGGTCAATCAGCTCCAGCCTTTCCGGCCAGAATCGTTTTGGCACGTTTTTTTCTCTTAAAAAAGCGATTACATCATAAAGCGTTAAATCCTTATGGTCTGAAAGAGGAACCACGAATGCACAAATCCGTTCTCCCAGCCTTTCATCCGGCATGCCGATTACCGTATGCTCCGCCACACCGGGACAACCTTCCAGATTGTCATTGATCTCATTGGAATTTAAATTTTCTCCGCCCCGGACAATGATATCTTTTTTTCGCCCGATGATCCGGATATTACCGGCTTCATCCATCACACAGATATCTCCGCTGTGAAACCAGCCATCGTCATCCAGGGTTTCATCCGTGATCTTCCGGTTTTTTAAATAGCCTACAAAGACATTGGGACCTCTGGAAAGCTCTTCGCCCGGAGTTCCGGGAGGGACATCTTTTCCATCGTCATCAATCACCCGGATTTCTATGCCTTCCATGGCTCTTCCTGAAGTCGGCCCGTTTAAGGACAGGACCTCATCAGGTCTGACATATACATGAGGAACACTTTCCGTGGAACCATACACCTCACAGAGAAGGATTCCGAAATTCCATGCTTTTTGTACCATATAGCCGGGAACCGGAGCGCCGCCGCAGAGATAGAAGCGAAGATAGGGCAGTGCTCCTCCGTTGGTTTCCAAGTCCCGCAGGATATCATAAATAAAAGGAGTGGCTCCCATGGAGTAGGTACATTTTTCCTGATTCATTAAGTTGATGGCTTCCCGGCAGCAGTATTTTTGCTGCAGCACCAGTTTCGCCCCAATGAGCATGGTTGCAATGATGCCATGATGGAAACCGGTGGCATGGTTTAAGGGCGCCGGCATAAACATGATGTCCTCTTTTGTCAGCCCAAGTTCTTTATTGAACGTTTCTTCACTGTATCTGATATTGTCATGGGTCAGCAGCACTCCCTTTGTTCCGCAAGTGGTTCCGGAGGTGCCTAGAATTACGGCAATATCCTGGCCGGTTAAGGGGAGGCCTTGCTTTGGCTTAAGCGGTTCATACTGCTTCAGGATCTCATTCATGGTAATATTGTCACTTGCCTTTTCTTTTGCGTAATCCAGCAAGACAATGGTTTTTAAACCGGAAATCTGATCTTTTACCGACAAAATTTGTTTTTCATAATCAGTTTTATAGAAGAACGTGGGCCCAAAGTATGCTTTGGATTCCGTCAGATTCATGCTGTGCACCAGTTCTTTCTCTTCATAGGACATTGCAATGGGATGTGCTGCCGCGCCGGCTTTGAAACAGGCAATGGTGATCATAACAAATTCGCTCCAGACAGGGATCTGGTAAGAGACTGTGTCCCGTGGTTTTATCCCTTTGCCAAGGAGAAAGGCAGCTACTTTTGAAGCGCCTTCGTCCATTTGCCTGTATGTATATCGAAAGCCTCTGTCATCCACCACATATTCACGGTCCGGATGACATTTCACCGACTCCTCCCAGCAGTCCAGTAAAGTTCTGTTTGTCCAGAAGCCTTTTTCCAGATACTGATGTTTCAGGTGGGGATTGATTTTAATTTCTTCAAACATAACCCGCCTCCTTTGGATAAAAGAGAAGCTGCATTCAGCATTACCCCTGTTTTTTCGCTTTTAATTCTTTTACCAGGGCGGGAATGATTTCGAATACATCTCCAACGATACAATAATCCGCAACTTCAAAAATCGGAGCTGTTTCATCTTTGTTAATCGCAATGATTGTCCCTGATTCGCTCATACCGGCCACATGCTGTACTGCGCCGGAAATTCCGCAGGCAAAGTAAATTTTCGGCGCTACGGTGGAACCGGTCTGGCCCACCTGCCTGGACTGGGGCATCCAGCCTGCGTCCACGGCTGCACGGGAGCAGCCGACGGTCCCGCACAATACATCAGCCAGTTCTTTTAAGATGGCAAAATTTTCTCCTGATTTCATGCCTCGTCCGCCGGATACGATGATCTCTGCTTCATCAAGCCGCAAATCAGTGTCTTCGCAGGCATTTAAAAAATCAATGACTTTTGTACGGATCTCATGCTCCGGTGTCTTTATTTCTTCCTCGATGACGACCGGCCGGTTATCCGGTGTCTTTTCCGGTTTCTTAAATGCGCCGGGCCTGCAGGTTCCCATCTGGGGTCTGGTTTCACTGCAGAGGATCTGGGCGTATAAGTTTCCGCCAAAGGCAGGACGTTCCCATACTACGTTTCCGGTTGCTTCGTCAACACTTAATGCGGTACAGTCTGCGGTCAGTCCGGTCCGAAGGCTGACTGCGATCTTAGAACCTAAATCTCTTCCGTTTGCGGTTGCGCCCACTAAAATGGTATTGGGATCATACTTTTTGCATAATTCCAGGAACACGTGACCATAGGCATCCGCTGAATAATGCTCATACTCATCACCCTGCACCACATAAATCTTATCAGCGCCATACTCACCGGCAGCTTTCACCGCCTCCTCTGTTTCTTTTCCAATAACAACGGCACATAATTTCTGTTTTAATCCAAGGGCAAGCTTTCTGCCCTGTCCCAGGAGTTCAAGCCCAACGCTTTTTGGCTGGCCGTTAAAGCACTCGATAAATACCCATACGTCTTTACATGTTTCAAAACTCATCACTTAAAACCTCCTTCTACAGTATTTTCGCATCGGCCAGTCTGCTGATCAGTGAGCATGCGATTTCTTCGGGATTGTTTCCTGTTATGGTCACGCCGTCCGCAGATCTTTTAGGGGTAAAGGTTGCTTTAACTTTGGTGGGAGAGCCCTTTAATCCCATTTTGGTGATATCGGAGCCGGGAAGGTCCGCCAGCGTGATTTCAGGAATCTCTGCTTTTAAGGAGGCGATTTTATTCCTGATGGTAGCATATCTGGGCTTGTTGCTTTCTTTGGTTGCCGTGCAGAGAACCGGGAGGCCGGCCTCAATGACTTCAATCCCTTCCTCCACCTGACGGCGTGCAATAACCTTGTTGCCATCCACTTTTAAATCCAGGATATAGGTAAGCCTGACCGCTCCAAGGTGCTCTGCAATGCTGGGAGCCGTCTGGCCGGTATCCCCGTCAATGGCCTGTTTGCCTCCCAGGATCACATCAAAGGTTCCCAGCTTCTGAATTGCCTGGGAAAGGATATAGCTGGTGGCATAAGTATCGGATCCGCCGAATGCCCGGTCGGTGATGAGATACGCCTCATCGGCGCCCATGGAAAGAGCTTCCCTTAACACGGCCTTTGCCTGGGGAGGCCCCATGGAAATCACCGTTACCTTGCCGCCGTACTGATCCTTTAACTGAAGTCCTGTCTCCAATGCATTTTTATCAAAAGGATTCATGATACTGGGGACTCCGGTACGGATCAGAGTGTTTTTTACCGGGTCGATCTTGATTTCCGTGGTATCAGGAACCTGTTTTATACAAACAACGATATTCATGTTCATTCCCCCTTATTTATATTCCTTATCCAGTACGCCTGCGATGGTCATTCTCTGAATCTGGTTTGCACCTTCAAAGATCTGGAATACTTTGCAGTCCCTCATCAGCTTTTCGACTGGGTATTCCTTGCTGAATCCGTATCCGCCGAAAATCTGTACGGCGTTGGAGGTCACCTCCTGGGCGCAGTCGGATACAAAGGTCTTGCAGATGGAGCCTTCCTTTTGGACCATGATTCCCTGGTCCATCATCCTCATGGTGTTGTTGACCAGACACCTGGAGGCTTCCACTTTGATCGCCATATCTGCCAGCATGGCCTGAACCATCTGGAATTTAATAAGCGGAGAGCCGAACTGTTTCCGTTCCTTTGCGTATTTTACAGATTCATCAAGAGCTCTCTGCATGATGCCCACGGCCAGGGTGGCAACAAAGGCACGGGATAAGTTCAGCGCATTTAATGCAAGCTTAAAGCCGGAGCCTTCCGGTCCTACCATGGCAGAGGCCTTTACCCGGACATTTTCAAAGATCAAGTCCGTTGTATTGGAAAGACGAAGGCCCATCTTATTTTCATGGGCACCTACCGTTACGCCGGGAGTATCCCCATCAATGATAAATGCAGAGATTCCTTTATGTCCTGCCTCTGGTGTCGTCTTAAAGAAACCGACAAATACATCAGACAGGGCGCCATTGGTAATGAAAGTCTTTGTACCGTTTAATATGTATTCATCCCCGTCCAGCACGGCAGTTGCCCGCATGGCAGCCGGATCGGAGCCTGCGTTTGGCTCGGTTAAGGCAAAGCCTGCAAATCCGCCGGGAGCAATTTTGTCGGCGAAATACTGTCCCTGTTCCTTGGTTCCAGCCAGGATTACGTTTCTTAAGGCAACAAAGGTGGTTACAAAGGTAATGGCATAACCGGCATCTACTTTTGCCAGCTCTTCAAAAATCATGGCCGTGGTTTCATAGCTTAAACCGGTGCCGCCATATTCTTCCGGAATCTCCAGCATATGAAGTCCCATGTCAAATCCCCATTTAAACAGTTCTCTGGGACATTCGCCCTTTTCGTCTGCTTCCTGGACATGGGGCTTGATTTCGTTTTCCGCCATATCCCTTACAAGAGCCAGCAGTTCCTTTTGTTCTTCGGTGTATAGTAAACTCATGTCATCTCACCTTTCTATCTAATTGATCAAAGCTTTTTCAGTTTTGTTTCGCCGGTGGCCGCACCGGAAGCCAGAATTTCTTCAATCTCCCCGTTGGAATAATCCAGGTGCTTCAGGATATCAACCGTGTGGGTGCCCTGAGAGCCGCCGATGTGATATTCCGGTACGCCAAGGGAACTGAAATTAACCGGGTTTGTAGGCATGTAGCGTTCTCCGGAAGGATAGGGGATCTTTGCAATAATGTTGTTGGCCCAAACCTGTTCATCGTCATACATATCAAGGGGCTCGTATGCCGCTTCACAAGCCAGGTCGTTTTCTTTGAACATGGAAAGGAGATCTTTTCTAGTGAGCTTACCAATGGCTTCATCCAGGATGTCGATGACTTCGTGGTTTAAGCTGTTGGCATTTACCTCTGCACATTTCATATAACGTTCATTTCCAACCATGTCCCGCCTTCCAAGAAGGGTCATGATTTTTTCATAATCCCGGTCATACTCCGGACAGCAGATGACCACCCATTTCTGGTCGCTGGTCCGGTATACATTATTAAACGGATTGGGAACCTCCTTCCGGCTCTTGGGATACTGGTTCCCGTACTGGGCGGAGATGACTCCTGTGCTCAGTGCATATACCGCAGCGTGGTGAAGGCCTACCGTGACCTTATCGCCTGCACCGGATTTTTCCCGGGCATACAGAGCCGCGCAAATTCCGGACGCAAGTCCTAAGGACACCTGGAAATCACCAAATCCATTGGTAGGAATCATGGGTGCATCGCCCTTGTTTACGGTTGTACCGAATACGCCGCCTCTTGCCATGAAGCAGGTGACATCAAAGCCCGCGGTATCTTTTTCCGGCCCGTTTTCCCCGTAACCCAGAACCTGTGCAAAGATCAGCCTTGGAAACTTCTCTTTTAAGGTATCATAGTCAAGTCCCAGCTTTTTTAAGGACTTTGTTCTGGTATTGGTAACAAAAACGTCCGCTTCTCCTAAAAGCTTATATGCAATTTCAATTCCCTTTTCTGATTTTAAGTCCAGGGTAATGAACCGCTTGTTCATGTTTGCCACATCAAACGCCAGATTTTCATCATCTTCATAAGGCATGTTGAACACAGCCCCCTGAGTTCTGGCCGGATCCCCTTTGGCAGACTCTATTTTGATGCAGTCGGCTCCCCATTCTCCAAGAACACGGACCGTGGTGGGGGCTGCCAGATAGGTGGTTAAGTCTACTACTTTTACGCCTTCTAATGGTTTCATGATTCTCCTCCTTCACATAAACGGGGTCATTAGGTCCAGACCGAACCTGATGACCCCAAGTCAAATCAATATTAAATGATATATTCCATTTTAGCCCCGTGCTTTATGGTATTTCTTGAGATGGTGATGCGCTGTACGGTAGGAGCTCCTTCCTCTAACCACATAGCGCGGCAGTCACGGTAAAGACGTTCCACCGGACCATATTTGCAATCTTCAAAATATCCAACGCCGCCGAAGATCTCCAGCATTTCGTCACTGACTTTTCTGGTGGTGTCAATGCTGAAAAGCTTACACATAGCAGCTTTTTCTTCAATGTATTCGCCGGTTGGGCTCACCTCATAAGATTTTGCAAAGTCATAAACCATGCAGCGAAGTGCATGTACCATCATGGACATATCGGCGATCTTGCAGCGGATAGCCTGACGGGTTCCGATTGGTTTTCCAAAGGTTACACGGTCAGCTGCATACTGGAGGGACAGTTCCAGCATTCTCTGTGCCATGCCCAGATTACTTGCAGCAATGTGTGCACGGGAAACAGATAAGGAATGCATTGCGATTTCAAGACCCTGGCCTTCTTTGCCTAACAAGTATTTCTTGTCGATTCTGCAATCCGTGAATTTAAGCTCACCATGTCCGGCTCCCCGGCAGCCCATCATATGAGGCATGTTGATGACTTCAAATCCCGGTGCATCCATTGGCACAAAGAATGCGGAAAGTCTGTCATCTTTCTTGGAGTCCGGGTTGGTGACTGCGATGACATAAGCAAACTCGCAGCAGTCCGTGTGGGAGATGAGTGTTTTTTCACCATTCAGCACATAAGAATCACCGTCTTTTACAGCCAAGGTATGTAAGTCAGCGCCCGTTCCACCGGTTGCTTCTGTTAGTGCGAAGCAGGTAAATACGGATTTATCCTGGAATTTGTTCATATATTCTGCTTTCAGTTCCTCATTGCCGTAATCATCTAAGATTCTCCAGTTTAAATCCATTGCATAGTGAAGATGCATTCTCATGCCGCCTGGTCCTCTGGAAAATTCCTCCTGTACCTGAAGAATCTCCAGCTCGGATAAGCCGTAGCCGCCAAATTCTACCGGAAGCGAACAGCGGTATAAATCATTCTTAATAGACAGGTCATAGAATTCCTGTGGGAATTTGTTGGTGACTTCCACTTCCTTCTGGATCTCCTCAAGCGGTCCTTCTGCCAGCTCCCGGATCTGCATTAAATATGCCTGAAATTCTTCTTTGGATAATTTACTCATGTTTCTTTCCTCCTAGAAATTTTGATAAATAATTTTTTAACAATCTTTATGCTTTTATTATAAACACCGGATCTTTAAAAATCCAATCGGCTGTATTCGGCTTTTTGGGCATGATTGATAGTTGCTGTCTATGTATTTATTTTCTTAACAGGGATTATTTGTGAAATGGGAGGGGCCGGAGATGATCCAAAAGAGAGAGCATGGGTTTTCTGCTTTGGCAAAAACCCATGCTCTCTCTTTTTAATTTTTATATGTTTTTACAGCGCTTCCAGCAGATACATGGTAAAGTCCCCTGCCGCAATGATTTTCCCGTCTTCTGATTTTACCTCAACACGGTTTACGACCGACCGGCTTCCCTTGTGTATGGAATTGGCCTCCACAAATATCAGGCCGGCATTGATACCCCGCATAAAGTCAAGGGACCCGTGCTGGGTCACATTGGTGTATTCATAAGCATAGGTGGCCATGCCTGCGGTTATGTCACATAGAGAAAATAAAAAACCTCCGTGGAGATTACCGTACAGGTTTAAGGCGCTTTCCGGGATCTTAATGGATATCCTTGAGTGGCCTGGCCACACCTCCAAAAGCTGTGCTTTATCCAAGCCGCTTAAAGGAAGAATATGTCGTCGGATCCCTTCCATTATGTCTTCTCTCACTTCCATTACCTCCCGTATGACGATATTCTTATTCTGCACTATAACATAGTAGGAACGTATGATACAAGCTATAAATAAATATATAGGAAAAAACAATGGATCAGGCGGTAAAGTATAGAATCAGCCGATTGGATATCTATAAGCCTGCAGAGCGTTCCATCATCCCACTCAATTCCGCCAAATCCTTCGTCCATTTTCGGTAAACAACCAAAAACCTTTCATACAATTCATTGGCTTCCTTATCCGGCAGAAGGATATCTTCTGTCTGATGGATCTTCATAATGCAGTCATATCCTTCCCACAGTCCGCACCCATTAGCCGCCAGTGCTGCGGCGCCCAGAGAAGCGGCATTCTGGTCAATGTTGGTCTTTAAAACAGGCAGATTATAAACATCCGCAAAGATCTGCCGCCATACCGCACTCTTGCTTCCGCCCCCGCAGATCAGCATTTCTCCGTTTATGGAGGTCTGTGTCAGCAGGATATCAAGAGTACAGCGCAGGGCCATGGCAATGCCCTCCATGGATGCACGCACCAGATCATCCCGGGTGTTGTGAAGAGCCAATCCCATAAATCCGCCCCGAAGACCGGAGGACGGCTCCTGTGCACTCCCGCCTGCTAAAGAAGGATTAAACAGTACCCCGTTGCTTCCGGCAGGGACACGTTCCGCCATCCGGTTCATGGCATCGTATGTATCCGTATCATCCGTAAAATCACGGCAAAGGTTATCCCGGATCCAGCGGAAAGAGTTTCCGGCGGAGAAAATGGATACCGCGGAAGTATAATATCCTTTCTTTGCATGAGCAAATACAAAAGGCCTGGTCGCCGGATCCACTACAGGTTTGGAAGAAGTGACGGCAATCCAGCTGGAAGAACCCAGGGACGTATACGCCACCCCTTCCGCCAATCCCCTGGCGCCAAGGGCCATGCAGGTGTTGTCCACCGCCCCGCAGGCAACCGGGGTTCCCTCTGCCAGACCGGTCATCTGTGCCGCAGCCTGCGTAACCCTCCCAATGATGGAATCGCTGGGTCGTATTTCCGGGAATATCTCCGGACTGATACCTGCGGCCTTCATGAATCCGGGTTCATAATCCCATGCAGTAAGATTGAACACGCCGAATCCAGACGCATAAGACGGGTCCGTACACATGGTTCCGGTCAGCATATAATTGATAAAGTCCTTAGAGCCCAGAATTTTATAAATCCTGGAGTACAGCTCCGGCCAGTGCTTTTTGAACCACATCAATTTGGTAACCGTGTAACATTCCGCCGGATCTCCATTTCCGGTGGTGAGATACCACTGGTTATAGTCCAGATCCTTAAATAATTCCTCAGCTTCTTCCTCTGCCCGCATATCACACCAGATGGGCACCTGGTCCGCCAGCAGGGTTCCCTCCCTGTCAAGAGGCACTGCCACCAGACTGTGGCCGGACAGGGCAACACAGGCGATATCTGACGCTTCAGATTTTGATTTATCCAGAAGCAGCCTTGTTGCCTGACAGACATGGTTCCACCAATCCATAGGGCGCTGTTCCACAAAACGTTCTTTGGGAAATAATGTGTCATACTGGATAAATACATCTGCCAGAGATATCCCGTTTTCAGAGAACAGCGAGGCTTTGATGCCTCCGGTACCCAAATCATAAGCAATTAATTTTTTCATACAATCATACCTTCTCCTGTTATGTAGAAATTAAAATAGCTGTTCCATTACAAAATGGAATATAGAAAATCGCTGGTTATGGCATCAGCAGGGTATAACCCCACCTGTTCCCCCGCCTTTAACAGTAGAATCCGGTCACACATGCCGATAAGCTCTGAGAAATCGGAGGAAATCAGGATAATGGAAGCGTTCCGGGACAGAAGGGCATTGTAAATATTATAAAGCTCGCTTCTGGACATTAAGTCTAAGTTGCTGGACGGTTCATCAAAAATATATAGCCTTGCCTCTTGGTGGAGGGAACGGGCGATGAGCACTTTCTGCAGTTCTCCCCGGCTTAGCTGTTCCACAGGAACGTGGCAGGAGGTTTTCCGTATATTCAGACGGTCCATGAAATCCCGGGCGTATAAGTCCAGCTTCTGGCCGGAGACCATATGAAAGCGTGCGGCTTTCCGGACATTGGAGGCTGTGATGTTGAAACTTAAATCCTTTCCCGAAAACAGGGTCTGGCTCCCGCAATCTCCCGGAAGGAAGCTGACCGCCCCGGAGCGTTCCAGCACAGGTGCATAATACATATGGCCGGAAGTGATTTCCCTTTCTTTGGAAATGGCCTCAATCAAGGTCGTGCGGCCGGAGCCTACGATTCCTGCGATTCCCAGAATTTCCCCTTCCTGCAGGGAAAAAGAAATGTCATGGAGATTTCCGCTGGAAATATGTTCTGCAGCCAGCAGCAGCTTTCCGGATGTATGGGGCAGCTTGGGATAGGAAAAGTCCTTTTTAAATGACAGTACCCGCTTCGCAAATGCCTCATCTCCAAGTTCCTCTCTGGAATAGGATTCCGTGATCTGTCCCTGTTCCATAACAGAGACACAGTCACAGTGCCGGATCACGGCCGGATAATCGTGGGAAACAAGTATGATACAGATATTTTTCTTTTTTAACTCTGTCAGAAGATTCATGACCCTTCTGGTTTCGTGGTTGGTCAGGGAAGCGGAAAACTCGTCCATAATCAGAATTTTCGGGCGGCATAAAAGAACCCTGCCGATCTGGAGCAGGCATTTTTCCCCCTGGGATAAGCGGTCCACTGTCTGGTTCAATTCCAGATCCAGCCCCAGATCCTTAAGGATGGAGCGGCAGATGGCTTCCTTTTTTTCTTTTGCCGGGTAAAACAAACGCTTATGGAAAATAAGCTCTTCAATACCCAGCAGCAGGTTGTCCATAATGCTTTTGCCTGAAAAAAGCTGAAGGGATTCCTGTAGCATAAAGATCCCGCTTCTTTGGGCGCTTGTGATGCTGTGGATATCCAGCTGCCTGCCGTCCAACCGGATTTCTCCGCCCATTCTGGGAACGATACCCGCCAGAATTCTTGCAAGAGAGGTTTTTCCCTCGCCGTTGCTTCCCACAATTGCGGTGATATCTCCGGAAGCTGCCTGAAAGTTGATACGGCTTTCCGAAAATGGCTTTGCACATACATCTTCCATACGAATTACAAACTTATCCATAAACGTTCCTCATGAAATTTTATTAGCTTAAAGGTTTTAAATTATAGGAGGTATATGCCCGTATTCCATGCTCGATATAGTACTGATGATAATCCTGGGGAATTTTATTGTTGGTAACTATGGTGGAGATGCTGGTTAAATCCCCAAGACGGATGAAGGAACGCTGGTCAAACTTCTTGCTGTCCAGGCAGATGATTGCCTCATGGCAGCGGCCGGACACAGCCCTTATAATATCCACCACATTCACATCCGTAAGAGAATAGCCTCCTTCCATGCTGGCACCGTCTACGGAAAAGAAAAATTTGCTTAAATAAATATGCTCCAGCTCCCGGTTTAAATCCTCCGGTATGGTATACATTCCGGAATTCTGCATCCGCCCGCCCAGAAACAAAAGCTGTACAGAAGCATTGCTTCCGAAAACATTGGCAACATAAAAATTATTGGTCATTATATTTAAATTCTGCCGTTTGGACAGGGCTTTTGCAATATAGTAGCTGGTGGTGCCGGGCCCCAGAAAAATCCATTCCCGTTCCCGAACCAGTTGGGAAGCCACTAATCCCAGCTCTTCCTTTTCCTTATCGTAAGGAATATTGGGGCCGTCCATCCGATCCGTATGAAGCTGTTCCTCCGGAAATGCGGATGCATTTAACGTGGCGCCTCCGTGGTTGCGGGTCAGGAAGCCACTTTTTTCCAATTGCTCCAAATCGTTTCTGATTGTTACCTCTGTTACATTTAAAAGAGAGCTGAGAGTGGCAACGTCTATCTGTTTGCGTTCAAATATAATCTCCTTGATCCGCTGTATTCTTTCTGCTTTAAACATTTATGCCTCCTCTCGATAATAATTGTTTTCATTATTAAGATAGCATAAAAAACGAAAAATATCAACAAAAAAAGAAAAAGAAAAACGAAAATAATAAAAAAATAAAAAAAGAAAACAAAAGAAAATAGTTGAAAAACGAAAAACCATATGTTATAATGACGAAAACGGGAGAGAAAAAGCGCATTTCTTTCCACTGTTTGGCCAAATCAGCATCGTTTTTGTGAAAAATTTGTCATATCTGATCAGAATTTATGCAGAGCAGTACAAAAGCACCGGGGCGTTATTACAAGATTATTGGAGGTATTTAAGAAAGAGAGGGTTATTATGAGGAAAGCATTAGCAGTATTCATGGCATTGACAATGGCAGTTTCCTTGAGCGGCTGCCAGGCGGCAAAAAAAGCGCCGGCAGAAAGTTCGGAAGGAACAGGTGTGACCACTGGGGAAGCAGCAAAAGAAGCGGGAGCAAAAGCAGAGACGGAAGCCGGAAAGAAATACAGGATCGGATTTGCCAACGCTTCCATATCCAATAGCTGGCGTGTAAAGATGAGGGACATGCTGGTGGAGGAATGCAAAAGACTTGGAGTGGAGCTGGTGGAAACCGATGCTCACGATGATGCCAATACCCAGAACAGTAACATTGAAGCCATGCTCCAGCAGAACCTGGATGCCATTTTGATTACTCCATGTGTGGAAGACGCAGCAAATCCCGGCATTGAAGCGGCATTTGAGTCGGGAATTCCGGTCATCATTTTTGACCGCACCTGCACCACAGAGGATTACACCCATTTCGTAGGATATTCTGATAAGCAAAACGGTGCGGAATGCGCCAGGATGCTGGTGGAAGCCCTGACAGAGCGCTACGGCGAGCCAAAGGGGAATATCATAGCTTTGGATACCATGGCAGGCTCCAGTACGGATAACTTCCAGAAAGAAGGGCAGGACTCCGTATTTTCCAAATATCCTAATATCAAGATCATCGCGAGACAGTATACGGATTTTGAGGTCAGCAAAGGTAAGAGCTTTATGGAAGACTGCCTGGCGAAGTTCGGCCCGGGAGAAATTGACGGATTCATTTCACAGGATGGCGGCGTGACCCTGGGGGCAATGGATGCCATCCGGGAGGCAGGGAGAGACAAAGAGGGCATTGTCTTTACAAATGCGGACGGTATCAACGGCGTGGTGAAGATGATCAAGGACGGCAGCTGTGTGGGGCTGACTCAGTTCCCATGTGCGGCCAGCGTGGATGCCCTTCATGTGGCCATTGAATGCATCGAAGGCCAGGGGCCAAAGGAGAAGGATGTCATGATGGACTCCATTGTTGTAACAAAAGACAACATGGGCCAGTACCTGATTCCGGATGGGGATGATTATGACTGGACCTATTAATCAGGCAGGGGCAGCCACAGTAAGGGCTCAGCAGTAAAAACAGTCAGGATGACCAGGAGGGATACATAGATGAAAATTGGATTTTGCGTAGTAAACTACTCGGAAAAGCCACTGGAAGAGGTGGTAAAGCTTGCGGCAGTCAATGGATACGACTGCGTGGAACTGCCCGCCTATGTGGGCAACGGCCAGGTTGATGTGGAGGACATCCTAAAAAACAAGAAGGCAGGGGAAATCAAAAAGATGGTGGAAAGCCATGGCCTGACCATCGCCTCCTTAAGCAACCATGCGGATTCCCCTTTGATCATGGGACCTTACAGTGATGGGACCGTATCCTCCTGCAAGGGAACCAGGGAGGAGAAGATACTTTTCGGAACGGAAAGCATGATCCGCAGCGCTCAGCTTGCAGCAGAGCTTTCTGTACCTGCTGTAGTGGCCTTTTCCGGCATGGAAAATTACGGACACATCAACGATTGGCCTGAGCCAAACGGCTGGAAATACGAAGAAGAGCAGTTTGCACTAAAATGGGGCAGAGTGCTTGATAAATACAAGGAATACGGCGTAAAGGTGGCATTTGAACCTCATCCCAACAATGTGGTGTATGATACTCAGTCCGCATTAAGGCTTTTGGAGGTGGTGGATCACCATCCGGCCTTTGCCATCAATTTAGATCCGGCTAATATCCTGTTCTCCGGTGTGAATATCCAGACCTTTGTGGATGAGCTGAGAGGAAGGATCGCGTTGGTTCATGCCAAGGACTGTGAAATCGTCCATCACAACCTGGCAAAGGGCGGATTAAATATGTATATGCAGGATGGCTGGGGCCGTTTGGACCGCTCCTTCCGTTTCCGGATTCCCGGCTGGGGCGACGTGGATTGGAAGCGCATGATCAGCGAGCTGTTCCTCACCGGATATGACGGCGTATTCAATTACGAACATGAAGATGTAATCATGAGCAGGGCAGACGGAGTAAAAAAGACCATGGAATTTCTGCGCCCCCTGATGATCGATGCTCCCTATGAAGGACGCAGTGATGCGCTGTTTACAAAATAGAATCAGACATTTACAGAGCAAAGGAGAAAATATATGAGAAAAATGAGAGCGCAAGTGCTGACACAGCCGTATCACTATGAACTTTCAGAAGTTCCGGTACCGGAGATTACCGAGGATGAAATCCTGATCAAGATCAAATATTGCGGAATCTGCGGTTCAGACTGGGGTTCCTATACGGGAAAATATGCGGATGAGGTGGCTTGTCTGCCGTTAATTACAGGCCACGAGTTTTATGGAACCATTGAAGAGATGGGTGCCAATGCACAGGGATTAAAGATAGGAGACCGTGTTACCTGCGATATCTGCAAGCCCTGCGGGACCTGCTATCATTGCCGCATCGGAGAGCCGCTTCTGTGTACGGAATTCAAGCAGATCGGGATCCATGTAAACGGCGGGTTTGCAGAGTATGTAAAGGTCCCGTGGAAAAATGTATATGTGGTGCCGGATGGAGTATCCGATGAGAAAGCGGCCTTTGTGGAGCCTTTGACCGCCTGCATCAATGCCTCCAGAAAAATGGACTGCATCATGGGAAGAAGCGTGGTAGTCATCGGTGCCGGGCTTGGAATCCTCCATGCCTGCCTTGCAAAGCTTAGAGGCGCTGCGCCGGTGATCATCATAGACGGCAATGAGGACAGGCTTGCCATGGCTAAGGACATGGTGGCAGACTATGTAATCAACTTCAAGGAAACACCTGACGTAATAGCTGAGGTCATGAAGCTGACAAACGGCGTAGGTGCCGATTTTGTTCTGGAAGCCGTGGGCAGCTCAAAAACCTATGAACAGGCATTCCAGATGGTGAGAAAAGGCGGAAAGGTAGAGGCTTTCGGAATCTGTGCAGATGACGATTATGCCAGTCTTCCTCCGGTGAAGTTCGTACTGGAGGAGAAAAAGGTCAGCGGAAGCTGCGCCGGCATCGGTTACGACTGGGGCGACGTTCTGACCCTTCTCAAATATGACCGGGTAGATCCTACCCCTCTGATCTCCATGATTGTTCCCCTTGAGGAACTGGAAGACGCTGTCAATGAAATTCGCAGAAATCCGAAATTGGTCAAGGTTTTAGTAAGCCCAGAGGCCAAAGAGCGGGTTGTACTGTATCAGTAAACCGATAAGGGGGACATTTCAGTCATGAAACAAAAAAGTGCTTCGGGAATGGTGAAAAAAATATTAAACAATCCCATCAGCGGCCCCTATCTTGCGCTGATCATCCTGCTGCTGATTGCCAGCATGATTTCACCGATTTTTCCCACATTTAAAAATATAACAAACATCCTAAGGCAGGCATCCATTGTGGGCGTGGTCAGCATCGGCATGACAATGGTGCTGCTTATAGGTGGAATTGACCTTTCCGTCACCAGCATTATGGCTATTGCAGCCTGTGTGATGGCAAGAATGTCAGAGTCCTATGTGCAGGCCGGCGGTACCGGCATCTATTTAGGACCGGTGCTTCTGGTGATGTTATTCGGCTTTATCATCGGCCTGATTAACGGCAGTATCATTGTGTGCAGGGGGGTAGAGGCTTTCATCATCACCCTTGGCACGGGGCAGGTGCTGCGGGGACTCAATTACATATATACCAACGGTGCGCCGGGAGGCTCGGTTTCCCAGTTCTGGTCCAACTTTGGTTCCAAGTCCCTGGGAGGGATCATCCCCTATGCCGTGGTGCTGTATGCGGTCCTTATGATCATTTTCATGGTGCTGCTTCACAAAACGGTATTCGGTCGCCATATCTATGCCATAGGCAGCAATTCGGAGGCAGCCAGGCTCTCTGGGGTAAAGGTGAAATTCCATAAAATTATGGCATACGGTCTTTGCGGCCTGACCGCATCCATTGCAGGCGTCATGCTGGCAGCCAGAGTCCGGGTAGGAGAGCCAAACGGCAGTACCGGATATGATATGGATGCCATTGCGGCGGTGGTCATCGGCGGAACCTCCATGGCAGGAGGACGGGGGTCCTTGATCTGTACCCTGGCAGGCGTGCTGATCATGGCGGTCATGAACAACATACTGAATCTTTTGGGTGTGAATCCTTACCTTCAGATCGTGATAAAAGGTCTGATTATACTGGTGGCGGTACTGATTCAGAAGAAAAATAAATAATGCGGGACTGCTATGAGAAAACAGAGGTGAGCATATGAGCGAATACGCATTGGAAATGCTTGACGTGACTAAGACATTTTCCAAAGTGACCGCTTTAAATCATGTGGACTTAAAGGTAAAGGAAGGAGAGATACACGCTCTCATCGGAGAAAATGGTGCAGGAAAATCTACCCTTATGAAGGTTCTGTCCGGGGTTTACCAGGCAGATTGCGGGACTGTGCGCGTTTTTGGGGAAGAAATGCATTTTCATAACCCACAGGATGCCATTGATAAGGGAATTGCCATCATCTATCAGGAGTTAAGCCTTGTCCCTGATTTAAATGCGGTTGAGAATCTGATGCTGGGACATGAGATTCATAAGAACCATTTTATAAAGAAAAAAGAAGAAGAAGAATTTGCAAAAAAATGGCTGGACTATGTGAGTGCCGGTACCATCCCGGATTATCACACTCCGGTCCGCTGCCTAAGCGTTGCACAGCAGCAGATGATCGACATCGCAAAAGCAGTATCCTATCATGCAAGAATCATCATTATGGATGAGCCTACGGACAGTCTGACCCAGAAAGAAATTGATGTGCTGTTTCAGATTGTGAGAAAGCTTAAGCAGGATGGAATCACGGTGATTTACATATCCCACAGGCTGGAAGAGTTATTTGAAATCTGTGACCGGATCACGGTGCTTCGGGACGGTGCTTATGTGGACTGCGCGAATATTGCGGAGGTGAACAAGGACTGGCTCATCGGAAAGATGATCGGACGGGACTTAAAAGACACCTTTCCCCCCAGACACCGGGTACAATCAGAGGAAGTGGTGCTTGAGACCAGCAATTTATGCGGAGAGCGGTTTCAACATGTATCCTTCCGGCTTCACAAAGGAGAGATTCTGGGATTTTCCGGTCTGGTGGGTGCAGGAAGAACGGAGGTTATGCGTGCCATATTCGGAGCGGACAAAATCTGCTCCGGAGAAATGAAGCTTTTCGGACAGCCGGTGCATATGACCCACCCCTGCCAGGCGGTGGAACTTGGCATGGGATTTGCCACGGAGGACAGGAAAGCACAGGGGCTTTTCTTAAACCAGACAATTAAGGATAATATTGCCATTGCTTCTCCAAAGCGGGTTTCCACCAAAGGCTTTGTAAGCGGAAAAGAAGAAGTAAAGCTTGCAAACCAGTATATGAAGGAGTTAAAAATTGCTGCGCCGGATATTCATAAGGTCTGTAAATTCCTTTCCGGAGGAAACCAGCAAAAGGTGGTGCTGTCTAAGTGGCTGGCATCGGAATGCAGGATATTGATCCTTGATGAACCCACAAGAGGAATCGATGTAGGGGCAAAGTATGAAATTTACTTACTGATGGACCAGCTGGCCAATGCGGGAGTCAGTATCATCATGATATCTTCCGAAATGCCGGAGATCATGGCAGTATCGGACCGCATGATCGTCATGCATGAGGGGACTGTGACAGGGGAAATTACTCATGAAGATTATACGGAAGAAAATATTATGAAGCTTGCCAGCGGCGAAAAACGGAAAAAGGAGAGTTGACTTATGGGATACAAAGAGACATTATTTCAGCCGGTCATGATCGGCAGCAGAGAGTGTAAAAACCGGTTCTTCGCACAGCCCATGGAATGCGTGGATTCTGATGCAGAGGGAAATCCAACGGACTTAACCTATGAACGGTATGAAAACCTGTATAAGGGCCAGTTTGGCCTGGTGGATTTAGAGGCGATCACGGTAACCAATGAAAGCCGCGCCAGAAAGACCCAGCTGGAGATCATGCCCCGCAATGAAAAAGCCCTGGAAAAATTCATCCGCAGACTGAAAGAAGTAAATCCCGATGCCCTGATTGTATTCCAGCTGACCCACTCAGGAGAGATCAGCGTGCCGGAGTTTTCCAGAAGGGTCTGTGTGAAACCGATGTACGGGTTGGGCGGTGACATTCTGACAGAGGAAGAAGTAGAAAATATCATGGACCAGTTTGCCCTGGCATCTAAGATCTGTCAGAATGTGGGTGCAGACGGCGTAGACATGAAGCTATGTCATGGATACTTAGGTTCCCAGATCATCCGCCCTTATAATGACAGGGACTGGAAATACGGCGGCTCCTGGGAAAGGCGCTCTGCCTTTGCATACGATCTCATGGAGCGGATCCAGAAAGCGGTAAATTTTGATAAGAACTTCCTGATTGGTTCCAAAATGTCCATGTGGGAAGGGTTCCCCGGAGGCTTCGGCTCCGCAGGTCCGGACTCTCCGCTGATGGATATGACAGAGCCCATCGATTTAATCCAGGGGCTGGAGAAAATGGGGGCTTCCTATTTTGTGGAATCCTTAGGCAACGTCCACTGCAGCATGAGCTTTATGGAAGCAGCGACCAATGATCCTTACTTCTCTTATCTGCACATTTATTTTTCAGATCTGATGAAGAAAGCCTTAAAGCCGGAAACAGTTGTAATCGGTTCCCATTTCTCATCCTTCCGGGGAGGAAAGAACAAGCTTCTGTCCATTGAGCCGGCGAAATCCTCCCTGTTTGCAATGGGAGCCAGATGCATTGAGGACGGTATGATGGATATGGTAGGCTTAGGCCGCCAGTCCTTTGCAGACCCGTTTACTCCTTTAAAGCTTAAGGAGGGCCGGGAACATGAGATCAAGTACTGTACCCAGTGCATGAACTGCGAAGAACTGATGATACGTCAGCAGCCGGTCGGCTGTGTGGCATTTAATAAACCGTATACCCAACGGTTTGTGGATATTCGTAAGACCATGGGAAAACTGACAGAGCTGCATACCTGATGTCTGACAGTTATATGGGATCCCGGAATTCCCAAAGAATCCGGCAGATCCATGATTTTGTTTCTCTAAAAAATTTACATAAAAGAAAGGCAAAGAAAATGAAAGAATTAAGAAAAGACGTATTGACAGTAAAGGATATTGCTTACATGATGGACCCAAGTGTACTGAAATTGGATACGTCAATCAAAGATGTGGAGGCCATGGTAGAAGCTTGTAAAAAGTATGATTTTGGCTCCTGCTTCTGCTGGCCGTGCTATTATCCTGAGCTGGTGGAACTGTTAAAGGGAACAAACACTGCTTTCGGTACCTCCCTTGCGTTCCCTTCCGGCCAGGAAACCACAGAAACAAAAGTATACCTGGCTCATGAGTTTATGAAGCTGGATCCGGTGGAAAATGACATGGTAATGAATGTGGGCTGGCTGAAGGCAGGACTTTATGACCTGGTGCTTGAGGATATCAAGGCAGTTCGTGAAGCTACCAAGGGAACCTCTTTAAAGGTTATCATTGAAGCGATGCTCTTAACGGACGAAGAAATCATAAAAGCCAGTGAGCTTTGTATGGAAGGCGGCGCAGATTATGTTAAGACAGGAACCGGATTCTCCCAGAATCCTACAACCCTTCATCACGTAGAACTGATTAAGGCAACCGTAGGGGACCGTGCAAAGATCAAGGTTGCAGGCGGAGTCAGGGATTTAGACACACTTCTTAGAATGTATAAGAGGGGAGCATGCAGATTCGGTATCGGCTTAAGCAATGCAATTAAGATCATTGAGGAAGTGATTGCAGTGGGACACGATATTGATATGTCTACGATTGACTAAAAGCTGATGAGAGGCTGTTGCAAAATAAACTGAATATGCCTGATATTGTATATAGGAAGTAATACGATTGCAATACAGAGCATATATCATAGTTTTGCAGCAGCCTAAAATTTATTAAAGGAGGGACGAAAACAATGGGAAAACTTACAGGTAAGACCGCATTGATTACAGGTGCTTCACGAGGCATAGGGGAAGGAATTGCAAAGGCATTTGCAAAACATGGTGCAAAGCTGATCCTTCTGGATATTTCAAGGGATGTAGACAGGCTGACAGAGGAGCTAAGGGCGGAGGGAGCTTCCTGTGTGGCGGTACGGGCGGATGTCCGGGATCTAAGGGCAGTTGAGGCTGCGGTTGCAGAAGGTAAGCGCCAAATGGGTAATATTGACATCCTGGTGAATAATGCAGGAGTATGCAGACTGGGAAATTTCCTGGATATGAGCGAGGAAGACCGGGATTTCCATATTGATATCAACATTAAGGGTGTTTGGAACGTGACCCGGACCGTGATGCCGGAAATGGTGGAGCGAAAGGATGGGCGGATCGTCATCATGTCCTCCGTAACAGGGGATATGGTAGCCGACCCTGGCGAAACCGCGTATGCACTGTCAAAGGCAGCTCTGGTAGGGTTCACAAAATCTCTTGCAGTAGAATTTGCCGGATCAGGCATCCGTGTTAATGCCATATGTCCTGGATATGTGCGCACACCTATGGCAGAGAGCATTGCACAGCAGTCGGATCCCACTGATCCGGAGTCTGTGCTGACAGAGATGGCAAAAGCTATCCCCATGAGACGGCTGGCGGCTCCCATAGAGGTGGGAGAACTGGCGGCATTTTTAGCCTCGGATGAATCCAGCTATCTGACTGGCACCCAAACGGTCATTGATGGGGGAAGCACATTGCCGGAGAGCGTCAGTGTCGGGGTGTAGTTCATGATCATCTTGGCTTTTGCTCTGCCGTTGCACCGGAATGGATCCTGCCCATGGTTTGCGGGAAAATGGCAGGCGGTATTCTGGCAGTGGCCATAGCTTCTATTCTGCCCGGAATGGGCCGGAAGAAGAGTGCTGTCAGACCTTCCGCCTGAATTCATGGAATTTTTTTTATTTACTTTGTCTAAGGTGTATGCTATGATGAAAAAACTCGTCATAAAAGATGGAGATCAGTATGAATGATATATTGGCAAACCCGATGAGGACATAATGGAGTACGAAAATATGAAAAAAGCACTTATACTTGGTATTATCGGATCTTTCTTTTTTGCATTTACATTTGTGCTGAACCGCAGCATGCACCTTTCCGGAGGAAGCTGGATTTGGAGTGCAAGCCTCCGCTATCTGTTTTCCTTTCCGATTCTGGCTCTGATTGTGGGAAAACAACACGGGTTTTGGCAAGTCCATAAAGTCATCAGAAAGAATCTTTTCAATTGGCTTATTTGGAGTACCGTCGGATTTGGTCTTTTTTACGCCCCCATGTCTTATGCAGCCGATTATGGAGAGTCCTGGCTGATTGCGGCATCCTGGCAGGTAACAATTGTAATGGGCTTATTATTGTCTCCTGTATTCCATAAGCGTATCCCGATAAAAAATCTATGTATATCAGGATTTATTTTAATCGGAGTTTTTCTTTTACAGGTACGTAATCTTACAGATCTGGATATTAAGATAACTCTTATGACACTGCTTCCCATCCTGGTAGGGGCTGTTTCCTATCCTTTGGGAAATAGAAAAATTATGGAGGCAAGCGGGGACCAGCTATCTACAATCCAGCGAACTTACGGTATGACCTTATGCAGCCTCCCCTTCTGGTTCATTTTATCTGTATTCGGACTGGTAAATGCCGGAGTCCCATCTGTAAGCCAGACCGTACAATCCTTATGTGTCGCGGTTTTTTCCGGAGTGATTGCAACGTTGTTGTTTTTTAAAGCCACCGATTTGGTTAAGTCGAACCATAAGCAGCTTGCTGTGATTGAATCCACACAGTCGGGCGAGGTCATATTTACCTTGTTAGGAGGCATCTGGCTTCTTGGGGATTCCCGGCCTGATGGTTTGGGAATTATCGGCATATTGTTTATTGTGTTTGGTATGATCTTTAACAGCTTGATTGTATCCTTATCTAAAAAAACAGAGATTATCAGCCCGTAACGAAATGGTCTTTACCTGCCAGCCTTTGGTACGTTTACCGGCAGTTTTTTATTCATATGCGGCGGCTTTGAGATGATGAAATCTCAGAGCCGCCGCATTTTATTTTCCTTACGTTATGATAAGTAGGTAAGGATCAGGGGTGTTTTGATCCGTATGAACTTGAAAGTCTCTTGATAGTCTGGTAATATTAGGAACAGATCATTTTGTTTACAGCCGTCAAATGAAAGAGGCTGAAGAAAAAAGGGCGGCCGGGCATGAAAAGGAATAACAGCCGGGCATGCCGTTAAGATAAATAAAGATATGAAAGGAAAGGGTATATGAGCCAGAAACTTCTTACCCCCATCCTTCCGGAGTGGATGGATTTTGTTCTGGAAGATGTGGATGAATTATACCGCAGAAAAGACCAGGAGGAAGCGGTAAGCGATGTTCTTATAAGAAATCTTCATATAACAGAGGAAGATCTCTCCCACATGCGTTTTTCTGCTGTCATATTTGAAAACTGCATATTTCAGGATTGCAGCTTTGAAAAAGGAGAATTTACTGACGTGGCATTCCGGGCCTGTGACATATCCAACTGCAATTTTGAGGACAGCTATTTTAACCGGGCGGAATTTACCTCCTCAAAGGGTATGGGGACAAAATTCTGCGGGAATACCATGCTCCATACCGAAATAAAAGACTGTAATTTCAACTATGCCAATTTCGATTCTTCCAGACTGGAGCACATCCGATTTACCGATACCCAGGTCCGGGGCGGATCCCTGACCCAGTGCCGCTGCAAGGCATTGGAATGGACCCGGGCAAATCTGGAAAATGCCAGTTTTTTTAAGACCTTGATGAAAGGAATGGATTTTACCAACAGCACCATACAGGGGTTGGTGATGTCTGATAACTGCATGGAGATAAAGGGGGCAATGGTGGACTTATACCAGGCGGCGGAACTGGCAAAGTATCTTGGCATAGTCATAAAAAACTGACCACTTGATGCTCTAACACGTTTCTGGATCAAACTTGAGGTTTACAATGATCCCTTATGTGATAAAATGGTTATAATTATGTTGCAAGATAAGCGTTTATTTAAGGAGGCGGGCTTTTTTATGATGGAACCTTCAAAAGCTGCGTAGCACGGGTTATGCAGTTAAACTAAATAAGTAATTGTATAGCCTTTGCTATTCCTGACAGTAAAAATATGTTTGGGAGGCAGCGATGCGCTATCAGAAAGCGAATGAGATTTTACCGGAAGAGCTGGTGGAATTAATTCAGAATTATATAGACGGGGAATATGTTTATATCCCCAGAAAACAGGAAAATAAACGAAACTGGGGTCAGAGGACAGGTGCCAGAGAGGAAAGAAAGCTCCGGGACTTGTCTATCTATGAGGATTACCTTTCCGGCATATGCGTGAAGCTTTTGGCGGAGCGCTATTATCTGTCCGAGAAAAGCATCCAGAGGATCATACTACAGGAAAAGAAAAATATGCAATTGAAATAAGGCGGCGCATCCGTAAGAAAATGGTGCGCCGCCTTTTCTTTGTTCCATAAGAGAGTATGAGGTGGGATAAAGAAAGAGGGCGTGTTACAGTTGTTTAAAAGAAACAATTGTAAAAGTGGAGAAAGAACATGAATCGAAATTTACGAAAACAATGGATCGTCACGCCGGACCAGCTACCAGCAATCATAAGAAGATGCCCGAAATGCGGGAAAAAGACGGAATTTATAAACAGCGGAAAATTCAGGGTCAATGCCAATGGCCGCCTCATCGATGTCTGGATGATTTACCGGTGCGGACAATGTAAAACCTCCTGGAATATGGCCATATGGGAAAGAGCAGAGGCCGGCCGCCTGGAAAAAGAAGAATATGAGGGATTTTTAAATAATGATCCTGATCTGGCGGCAAAATACGGGAATGACAGGGATTTATTTGTGAAAAACAAGGCAGAAGAAGCTGCCTCAAAGGCGGAATATCATGTGACGACCGTTGATACTGCATTACCCTGCGGGGAGGATCATGCCATGGAGATCGTGATAAGGATTCCGCCTGGATTTGATTTGAGGGCAGATATTTTTTTAATGCAGCAGCTGTCCGTATCCAGAAGCAGGATAAAAAAATGGTGTGAGGACGGGCTGATTCTAAGCGGCGGACAGGCATTGTCTCCCAAAGGGAAAATCAGGGACGGGATGCTTCTGCAGATAAAAAAGGAAGCCTGCAGTTCGGAACAGGAGGAAGCGTTTAAGATGATTCAGTATCATATGATATAAAATCCTGCTTTTCCAGTTTTTTCTCACCTGACCCGGTTCTTTTTGCAAGGAGAAACAAAGTCATAAAAATGGTATATCCGATCAATAATGCGCCTGCTGTCAGCCATAACCCAGATATGGCAATCCGGTCTACAAACAGACTGCAAAAGAGGGACGCACACATGGAGCCTGCCTGCAGAAGAAAGGAACCTAAAGAAAGAACACTTGCTCTGAAATACCCTGGAGTATATTGGTTGATCAGGGTGTTTTCAGCTACACTTCCGGTTCCCAGGAGTAGATAAATACTGCCATATCCCAGGATAAAGAGCCAAACATTTTTATGAAGTGCCAGAACAAGCAGGGCGCAGCCAAGGAAAAACCGGCTGATGCTGTAAATCCGCCATTGGCGGCCGGGAAATTTTTTCAGCAGCCTTTGGCAGAAGGAATTTCCCGTCGCAGCCAGTAGGAATCCGGCAAAGGACAGAATCCCCAAAACCCAGGTTCCTTCCGTATGGTTTGAAATCTTAAGATAAGCCGGCTGCCAGTAGGTTTCAATGGAGATAAGGAAAAAGCCGGTAAACAGCATGCCTGCCAGAATCAGTGGAAAGTCCCGTTTCGACAGGACTGTTTTTACGCCTCTCTTTATATGCTTCGTAAGGGGAAGCCTCTCTCCCCGGCGGCCGCAGATTTTATCCTCCCGGATGCAAAACAGACAGAGCATGAAGGTAACTGCTGTAAATACGCCGCGGGTCAATATATTTCCGATGAAAGAATCTCCTATACAGGAAAGAAAGCCGCCAAGGATACAGCCGGCTGCAAGTCCGGCTTCTTCCAGAATCCCCAGGCGGGCAGCGATTGCAGGAAGACAAGCCTCTCCCTTTTCCAAAAGCGCCTGATCCACGATGAGTGCATCCAGGCTTCCGGTAGAAAAGGCTCGGCTGATCCCATTAAAAAGAATGTAAAACAACAGCCAAATCCAGTTGTCCGCAAACAGAAGCAGGATCAGAGACAGCATCTGGCAAGCGCCGGAAATTAGGAAAACCGTCCTTCGTCCGTACAAATCTGCACAGATTCCGCTGGGCAGTTCAAAGCAAAGGACCGCAGCAGAATAGGCAGCGATCAAAAGAGGCAGAGTCTTTAGATCGGCTCCCCTGTTTAATAGAATTAAATTCAGCACGGGCAGAAGGATTCCCAGTGATACATAATTGAGAAAAATAGTCATCTGCTTTCCGTTACTCATGAGGTTTCTCCTCCGCATTGTAAAGAATAAACGCATATTCCCAGGGGGATTTTTCTGCAGAAGGAATGGCATGCCGGTCTAAATAATCCGTGATCATAGTCAAAAGCTCTTTGCCTTCCCCCTCAGACAGATGTATGATACCGGTCAGGATATCTCCTAAATTCCATGTACTTTCAGGCTCGGCAGAACCATACCGTTCCAGATACTTCTTTTTCTGAGTCAGAAATCCTTCATAGGTACTGGCAATCTGCTCCTGGACCAGAACCTCCTTCTGCATATTGTTCTCATCGGGATGATCCAGCCCAATCTGGACATTGGCATAAGTAGGCTTGTAATATCTGGCGGTAATTCCGTTGATCATTTCTGTATGATCCAGTTCCACGACTCCCAGGGAGATTAGCTTCTTCATATGATGCTGGACACTGGAAGGGGATATCTCCAGTCTTTCTGAAAGCTGCTTGGGTGTCATAGGAACTTTTGACCGCCCTAATAATCTAAGAAGCTTTTGCCTTACAGGATTCATGTAGATTTCCAATTCTTTTTTTGTAGATAACGTAATTTTATCCATATTCCTTTCTCTCCTTATTCCTGTGATATCATTACACATATTGTAACATTACATATTGCGTAACGTCAAGCAGAAATTTAGCAGAAAATTAGAAAGGTCTTATCAGTTTCGCAAATACATATCTTATGTATTGATTAAATAGTTAAAACGAATTGATATTTTTGGAAAAGCCTCTTGACAATCAGGGAATAATATTATATTATAATCGTAGTTGATAATGATAATTATTACTGATATTATTTATCAATAAGGCAAAGCAGATATTCTTAATTCGCTTGCCATATGTAAGAGTCAACATGCAGCCATACAGCTGTTATCGCGGGGGCCTGGCCTCCACGAAAAAAAGTACAGTTTCCGCCCATAGAAACAGCGGAAGATCCTGATAAGTTAACATGAAACCAAAATATAAAATTCATAGGAGGTAATTCATTATGTCATTAATCGGAACAGAAGTAAAACCATTCAAAGCGCAGGCTTATCACAACGGAAAATTTGTAGAGGTCACAGAGGAAGATTTTAAGGGCAAGTGGAGCATCATCTGTTTTTATCCTGCGGATTTCACATTTGTTTGCCCGACGGAACTTGAAGATTTACAGAACAATTATGAGACATTTAAGAGTCTGGGAGCGGAAGTTTATTCCGTATCTACGGATACTCATTATACCCACAAAGCATGGCATGACAATTCAGAGGCTATTCGTAAGTTAACCTATGTTATGATTGGAGATCCCTCACATACAATTACCCGCAATTTTGACGTACTGATCGAAGCAGATGGACTTGCGGACCGTGGTACCTTTATCGTTGACCCGGACGGCATCATTCAGTCGGTAGAGATCAATGCCGGAAACATTGGCCGTGATGCAAACATTCTTGTTGATAAGATCAAGGCTGCCCAGTACGTAAGAAAGAATCCTGGTGAAGTTTGCCCGGCAAAATGGAAAGAGGGCGGAGCCACACTGAAACCAAGCCTTGACCTGGTTGGAAAAATTTAAGGAGTAAAGATTATGATGCTGGATACTGAAATTAAGAAACAACTGGCTGAGTATCTCCAACTTCTGGAAAACGATGTGCTGATCAAAATCAGCGCAGGATCTGACAGTATATCAAACGACATGACGGCTCTGATGGATGAGCTGACCGCACTGTCACCGAGAATAAAGACAGAACAGGTAAAACTGCCAAGAACACCCAGCTTTACCGTTAACCGGTTGGAAGAAGACTTTGGGGTCACTTTTGCAGGTATCCCTTTGGGCCATGAATTTACTTCTCTGGTACTGGCTCTTTTGCAGGTAAGCGGAAGAGCCCCCAAAGTCACCGGCAAACTCATTGACCAGGTGAAGAGTATCAAAGGCGAATATCATTTTGAAACCTACATCAGTTTAAGCTGTCATAATTGCCCGGAGGTGGTGCAGGCCCTTAACTTAATGAGCATTTTAAATCCTGGCATTACCCATACGATGATTGACGGTGCCGCCTTTAAGGAAGAAGCGGAGAGCAAAAATATTATGGCTGTGCCTACGGTTTTACTAAATGGTGAGGTTTTTGGCAGCGGGCGCATGACACTGGAAGAGATTCTTGGAAAATTAGGCGGCGGGCCTGATATTTCAGAGTTTGAGAAGAAAGAGCCGTATGATATACTTGTAATCGGAGGCGGTCCCGCGGGAGCCAGCGCAGCCATTTATGCAGCGCGCAAAGGCATACGCACAGGGATTGTCGCGGAACGCTTCGGCGGTCAGGTAAGAGAGACGCTGGGAATTGAGAATCTGATCAGCGTCGGATACACCGAAGGTCCCAGATTAGCAGAAATCCTGGAGCAGCATGTTAGTAATAATGATGTGGATATTATAAGTGCACAGCGTGCCGGGCGCCTGGAAAGAAAAGAACTCATTGAGGTGGAGCTGGAAAACGGCGCTGTCTTAAAAAGCAAGGCAGTAATCCTTTCCACAGGAGCCCGCTGGAGAAATGTCGGGATACCGGGAGAAGAGGAATTTAAGAACAAGGGAGTTGCTTATTGCCCCCATTGTGACGGACCTCTTTATAAAGGAAAGCAGGTGGCGGTAATCGGAGGCGGTAATTCCGGCATTGAAGCCGCTATTGATCTTGCAGGAATTGCCAGTCATGTAACGGTGTTTGAATTTATGCCTGAGCTGAAAGCGGATGCCATCCTACAGAAGCGCCTTTACAGTCTGACTAATGTAACAGTCTTAAAGAACGTACAAACAACAGAAATTACCGGAACTGATAAGGTAAACGGCATCACCTATATGGAACGTGAATCCGGAGCAGTCCATCATATGGATTTGCAAGGAGTATTTGTTCAGATCGGCCTTATAGCCAATACAGACTGGCTGGGTGATACGATTGAACGCAACCGCATTGGTGAGATTATTGTTGATAACCGTAATGCAACCAGTTTGCCGGGAGTTTTTGCAGCAGGAGACTGCACGGACAGCGTTTATAAGCAGATTGTGATCTCAATGGGATCCGGAGCCAGTGCAGCTTTAAGTGCTTTTGATTATTTGATTAGAAGTTGATTTTGTGTAAAGTGGTATTCATGAAACCCTGTGTTTATGCGGGTTTCATGGGTATCACTTTACTATTACAACACCCTATTGTATTATTTTCATATAATGATAATGGAAAACAAGATTTTCCGAATATTGGAGTACAGGAGTAAATCAATATGGGTAACAACAACCAAAAATGGCATGAAGAATGTTGTGATTGCCATGATAGGCAGCAGTCACATGTTCATGAAGTTCAAGGCAGCGTCGAGATAGCAGAACGTGAGGAAGATCCCCATAATCACCGTTTTGCTACGGTTTCTGGTGAAGCAATCCCCGCTGGCATGAGTCACTTTCATGAAGTGAAATTCAGAACAGATTTTTATGAAAATCATTTTCATGAGTTTCGTGGCAAAACATCGCTTGCAATTCCTGTTGGGGACAGACATGTTCATTTTCTGGAGTCCGTAACAGAAGTGAGCGATGGTCATTTTCATGACTTCAGGGTGGCCACCTTGATAGATGACCCTATCGGTGAAGAAGCCTAAAATTCATGTTGTTAATATTAAATGGCGGGTACCGGTTTTCCGGACCCGCCTAAAAAAATACTGTGATCTTAAATGGTTCAATTGTATGCCGGCTGACCGGCGGGAAACAGGATCTTTACTATAACCCAAAACCTTGACATGTCCCATCTGTAACAGTATAATTTAACTTACATGCTGCGTTAGCTGCTTGTAAGTTATGCCCGGTGAAGCGGGGCACGCTGTGAGCAAGTAGCGCAGCGGATTGCGAATATCCGCTTGACATGGACACGACTGGAAAATGACTGGAGTGATAAATATGCAATATCGTGCACTGGAGCAGATGCTCATGAATTCAATAAAAGAAGTACAGATAAAATTAGGATATGAAAAAGAACCTATTCGCTTCTATTACCCCGAACGTGCTCTGGTTAACATCCTGAAAATCCACGAAGGCTCTCCTAAAGAAACAAGAGCGGCCATGGAGGGCTTTAAGGAATATGTGAAGGAGCGTCTGGGAGACATCAGGATCACAAAAAGTCAGGAACGCTTTTGCTTTGAGATTCCCCAGGAAGGAATAGAATACGTATATTACCATAAAAAAGACAATGGCTTCTTAAAAGAATTCATTGAAACCGTAGAAAAACCCAATACGACCTTAGAGGATATCTTGAAAGTCTTTCATAAATATGCCGATGGCAAGGTTATCTGCGTAAAATCTCAGGAAGAAGATTTCGATTACATTATATTTATTGAGGATTCCTCAATGGATCATTATCGGTATTATATTAAATTTCATGGAAATCACGCCACATACCACAGATTCTTATCCGAGGATGCAGCGGATATGGGCATATAACGATATCATATCAGGAGAAAAAAACAATGCAGAGAAAAAGGTGGATCGCAACCCTGTTTACAGGCCTGGTATTTATGGCCGTTTATAGTTTAACTGCCAAAGCAGATATGGCCGCCAATATGGCAATTCCCATCGTGGCTCCGCCGCCCTTTGAGCAGCAGATTGGCCCTTTAGCCGGCGGGGGGAAAGAATTTTCCCAGACAGCGCCGGAAATTTACATAAGTACCGGAGAACAGGTTGTGGCTTTTGCAAAACAGTTTCTTGGAAACCCCTATGTATATGGCGGGACAAGCCTTACGTCAGGTGCCGACTGTTCCGGATTTGTGCTAAGTGTTTATAATCAATTTGGCATAAGCCTCCCAAGGACCTCTGAAGCCCAGGGAGAAGCGGGATTTGATGTAGGCGGAATCGAACATGCAAGGCCGGGTGATGTAGTATCTTACATAGGACATATCGGTATTTACATAGGGCAGAATCAGCTGATCCACGCAAGCGGCCCAAAGGATGGAATTAAAATATCCCCTGTGGATTTTATGCCAATTGTTTCAGTCAGAAGAGTATTAGGGAATTAAATAATAATAAGATCATATTTGAGCTTATTCAGATGCTTCGTCAGAATCATCGGGAATAAGCTTTTTTTATTGCAGCAGCGCGCCGGAATGCCTTTCATGAAGTCAAAAGTTTTTCAGTCATAATTTGTCCCACCACACATATATTGAGGTAAGAGGAGGGATGAAGGTGGAGAGGAAAGACGAGCTTATCAATATATTTTCCAGGAGCATAAGAGAAATTTTAAACCGGGTAACAATTGACTTTGACGAGGTTCAGGAAATCAGGCTCCGGGTAGGAGCTCCTCTTTTAATGGTATACCGGAATGAGGAGTATTATGTGACTCCAAGGGGTTCCCTGAATAAGGAAGGAAAGGACGCCTATATCGTCTCGAAAAATGAGCTTAAAGAAACCATGGAGTACATGAGTAACTATTCTCTTTATGCTTTTGAAGAAGAGATGAAGCAGGGATTCATTACCATTCAGGGAGGACACAGGATCGGAATCGCAGGAAAGACCATTTTAGACGAATCTGGAATTAAGGCCATGAAATACATATCCTTTGTCAACGTCCGGCTGTCCCATCAGGTGAGGGGCTGCGCCTCTGAGGTTTTACCCTATCTATATGAGGAAGGGAGAGAAATCTATCACACTCTGATCATTTCCCCTCCCAGATGCGGGAAGACAACTTTGCTGAGAGATTTGATCCGTCAGGTTTCCAACGGTTCTGAAGAGCATGCAGGCCTTACTGTGGGAGTGGTTGATGAGCGTTCTGAGATTGGGGCCTGTTATCAGGGAATCCCTCAGAATGAACTTGGAATCCGTACCGATATTTTGGACTGCTGTCCCAAGGCCAGAGGAATGATGATGCTGATACGGACCATGTCCCCCAGAGTGATCGCCGTGGACGAGATCGGGAGCCGGGAGGATTTAGAAGCAATGGAATACGTAATGAACTGCGGCTGCAAGCTGATTGCCACGGTTCACGGAAACTCGATAGATGATTTAAAACAGAAGCCGATTCTTAGAAAGCTGGTGGAGGAACGGATATTTGAGAGGTATGTGGTCTTAAACAACTTAGGAAGGATCGGAAACATCGACCAGATCTATGACTCCAGGGGAACGCAGCTCTACAAGGCGCAGGTACATCAGATGGGAATACGGTGGGACAGGCAGGAGTGCATAGCTTATGGATAATACATGGCTGAGGATCATAGGAGCTCTTCTGGTCATTATATCATGCTCAGGCCTTGGATTTTTTATGGCGGCCCAATGGAACGAGCATTTAAGAACGGTAGAAAAGCTTAGAAAAATGATATTTTTATTGAAAGGCGAGATTGTTTATGCCAATTCCCCCCTGACTGAGGCCTTTGAACGGACCGGCAGAAAGGCTGGGGGGGAGATCGGTGTTTTGTTTGAGAGCGTGGCGGAAAGACTTTCAGGTCAACAGGGAGAATCCTTTTATACCATTTGGCAGGAGGAGATTGACAAGCTTCCCAGGGAGGTCTGCTTGTCCAAAGAGGACAAACTGAATTTAAAAGGTCTGGGGGAGCATCTGGGCTATCTGGACATGGACATGCAGGAGCGGAATATCCTTTTATATTTGGAACAGCTGGACTTAACAATCGGTTATCTGAGAAAACATAAGCAGGAAAAAAGCCGCCTTTATACCAGCCTGGGTATCATGGGCGGTTTATTCCTAACAATCGTAATGTATTAAGGAGGAACGCATGGGAGTCAATTTGATTTTTAAAATTGCAGCAGTTGGAATCCTGGTTTCCGTCATCTGCCAGGTTTTAAAACACAGCGGACGGGAAGAACAGGCATTCTTAACAAGCCTTGCGGGGCTGATCCTGGTACTGTTCTGGCTGGTGCCTTATATTTATCAGTTGTTTGAATCCATTAAAAATCTATTTGCATTGTAGGTGAGCGTATGACCGTAGTGACCATAGCCATAACAGGAATCGTTGCAGTGCTTTTAGCGGTTTCGTTAAAGGGGATGAAGGGAGAATATGGGACCTATCTGGTCATGGCGGCGGGCTTTTTTATCTTCTTTTACGGTATGGGAAAGCTCACCACCATTCTGGATACGATGAAGGAAATCCAGACCTATATTAAGATTAACAGCATCTATTTAACCACATTGGTAAAGATGATAGGAATTACCTATATCGCAGAATTTGCCGCAGGGATATGCAAGGATGCCGGATATGGAGCCGTAGGGACTCAGATCGAAATATTTGGAAAGCTGTCCGTACTGGCGGTCAGCATGCCCATTCTCCTTGCGCTGATCGAGACACTGCAGGTATTTTTATCATGACGGGAGGGATAAGGACTATGAAAAAAACCGCCTTTTTCCTGCTGTGCCTTATTAGTTTAATGCTGCTGTTTTTTTGCAAGGACAGCCTGGGAGCGGAAGCACCAACAGGAAAGGAAGCATCTGTCCCGGCGGAAAATTTAGACCTGGATCAGTATGATTTAACGGATATCCAGAATTTTCTTGACCGTTCGAAGGAGAATCAGGGCTTGAATCTTTCCTTTAAAAAACTTATGAAAGATCTGATGGATGGAAAATTAAACGAGGTCATGGGACAAGTCGGAAAAGCATTAAAAGATCTGCTGGTGGGGGAGGTAAGAAACAGCGGGCATATGATGGGACAAATCATGGTGCTGGGAATCATTGGGGCGGTGTTTTCCAACTTTTCCAGTGTATTTACCGGAAGCCAGATTTCAGAAACCGGGTTTTTTGTCACCTATTTGCTTCTGTTTACCTATCTGGCGGCCAGCTTTTTTACAAGCGTGACCATTACGGGGAATGTGGTGGGGCAGATTCTGGATTTTACCAGGGTATTGATGCCTGCCTATTTCCTGGCAGCGGCATTTGCGGGAAGCAGTGCATCGGCGGCGGCTTCCTATGAGTTCACACTGCTTGTCATCGTTGCCGCCCAGTGGCTTTTGGGACAGGTACTTTTATCACTTATAAGGGTCTATGCTCTTTTGGTCATGGCAGGCCACATTGCAAAGGAAGAAATGCTTTCAAAGCTTACGGAACTGCTTGAACAGGTGGTTTCCTGGAGCTTAAAGACCCTGGTAGGAGTTGTGCTTGGGTTTCATCTCATACAGTCCATGGTTCTGCCCTATGTGGATTCCATGAAAACAGGAGCCATTCAGAAGCTGATCGGAGCCATTCCGGGAATCGGCCAGGGCGTCAACTCGGTTGCCCAGATGGTCTTAGGCTCCGGGGTTCTTATAAAAAACACCATAGGTGCTGCCGGTATTATTATACTTCTTATCCTTTCCGTGATTCCTCTGATTAAACTGGCAGTGCTGATGATTTTATACCAGTGTGTTGCAGCCCTTTTGCAGCCGGTCTGTGATAAAAGGATTGTTTCCTGTATTTCAGAAATGGCCAAAGGCCACAAAATGCTGCTGTCTGTGGCGGCTTCTGCAGTGATTCTCTTTGTTGTTACGATAGCGCTTGTATGCGCTTCTACCAATGTAACCTATTATACCGGGTGAGTGGCATGGAAGAATTGTTTAGCTGGATACGCAATATAACCTATTACCTGATTTTTATAACTGTGGTGGGAAACCTCCTGCCAAATAAGAAATATGAAAAATACATAAAATTATTTGCCGGCATGGTACTGATCCTTCTGGTATTAAAGCCAATTACAGGGGGCCTAAGGCTTGATGATACGCTGGCTTACTATTTTGAGTCAATAAGCCTTAAAAAGGAAGCCGGGGAGTTAACAGGAAAGCTTTCGGAAATGGATGGGAAAAGGCTGGAAAGCATGATCGCCAGATATGAAGAGGCGGTTGGAACGGATTTAAAATCCATGGCTGAGACCGACGGCTTTACCTGCAGGGAATCCAGGGCAGAGATTAACCAGGATCAGGAAAGCAGTACCTTTGGCCATGTTGTGCGGGTGACCTTGGTTCTGGTACCGGGAGGAACTGGAGAAGAGGGAACAGATATTGCCGTTTCCGGTAATGGAAATCTGCCGGTAAAAAAGGTACAGGAAGTGGAAGAAGTGAAAATAGCCGGCTCTGAACCGGAAAAGACTGATGATAAGGGGCTGGAGGAAGTGAGAAAGCAGAAGCAGGAAGAAAATTCACGGCTTTCTGGTCTTAGAAGGCGGATTGCGGAATATTATGATTTGGAGGAACAGGATATTGAAATTCAAATGGAAGATGGGAAAGGATAAATGGCTGATCTTATTGGCTGTTGGAATGATTATCCTGATCCTTACATTTCCCTCCGGTTCGGGTATGGCTGCCAGGGTAGAGAAGACAGCAGAAAGCAAAAACCAGACGGCACTTCAAAAAGGAATTGAGACAGAGCCGGCAGATGGGGAAGCGGCTGTTGCGGCAGGAGCAGACCGGACCTATGAGGAACAACTGGAGGCGAGGGTGAAGAGAATCTTAAAAACCGTGGATGGGGTCGGTCAGGTAGAGGTAATGATCGTACTGAAATCCTCAGAAGAGAAGGTACTCCGAGTCGATAAGGACAGTTCGGATTCATCTACTGAGGAAAAGGACAGCTCCGGGGGGACCAGAAGGATCACCAGCGCAGATCGCAAGGAAAACACGATTTTGACCGGTTCAGGAGAAAATACATCTCCCATTGTGGAGAAAGAGATACGTCCGGAAATAGAAGGAATTATCATCAGTGCCCAGGGCGGTGGCAGTCCTACGGTAAAAGCTGAAATTTCCGGTGCCATGGAAGCATTATTTAACCTGCCCCCACATAAAATTAAAGTATTAAAGAGGGTGGAATAAAAAGGAGTGTCATGTATGAGAAGTTGGAAAACAAGCAATGAGCCCAAGGTCCCTAGAACCCCAAAGAAAATGGATATGAAGAAACTGTTCCGAAGAAACCAGATTATTATCACCACCTTAGCCGTTATGATAGCTGCTGCTGGATATTTAAACTATGCAGGAAAGCAGGAGGCCGCTTCCGGGACAGACGTCTATGAAGCTGGAATGACTGATATTTCTGAAGAAGATATTTTAGCGGAAAACCAGTCCCTTACCGGTAGTGATACAAATCAGGAAATTGCAAGCCTTGACCAGGATGCAGAGGATATTGATAAACTGGCGGCAGGAGAAACCGATGCGGCTTTGCAAAGCGATGGATCGGTAGACTTAGCGGCAAATGAGACACAGGCGGCAAATGAGACACAGGCGGCAAAAACCGGCCTTGACAACCCTGGAGAAGCGGTGCTTACCAGCGGAATGAACGTATCAGAATACATATCCAGCGTACAGTTAAATCGGGAGCAGGTTCGGGCAAAGAATAAGGAAACTTTAATGAACCTGATTAACAATCCAAACATTGAAGAAGCAGCAAAACAGCAGGCAATTCAGGAAATGATTGATATGACGGCTATTGCTGAAAAAGAAAATGCAGCGGAAACTCTGCTGCTTGCCAAAGGATTTGCAGATCCAGTGGTCAGCATTTCCAGCGGAAAAGTGGATGTTGTTATCAATGCCCCCAGCATTACAGATCCTCAGCGGGCTCAAATTGAGGACATCGTAAAGAGAAAAACGGAAGTGGGAGCGGAAAGCATCGTAATCACTCTTATGAAATTGGAAGAGTAAAAAGCCTTTGCAAACTGCGGACAGTTTTGCTATAATGATTCCAGAACCTAAAGGGTCGGAAGAAAAAACATCTTTCAGCCCCCTGCTTTTGAATCAGGCGGATATGCCTGCATATCCAGTTGATTCATTAGTATATAAATATTAGTACAGGAGGGAATTGCTGTGGCAGAAATGGAAAGCAGAAATACTCACAAGGTATATGAAAAAGATAAAATTGGCGAAGTACAGATTGCGGACGATGTGGTGGCCATCATTGCAGGTCTTGCAGCAACCGAGGTAGAAGGTGTAGATTCCATGGCTGGCAACATCACCAATGAGTTGGTGTCAAAGCTGGGCATGAAAAATTTATCCAAGGGCGTTAAGGTGGAGCTGACAGAAGAGCATGTATCTGTGGATTTATCCTTAAACATCAAATACGGTTACAGCATACCTGCCGTCAGTGAGAAGGTTCAGGAGAAGGTGCAGAACGCCATTGAGAACATGACAGGCTTAACGGTTCTGGATGTAAACATCCGGATTGCCGGTGTAGCATTGGAAGAGAATAAATAGATGAAAAGGTCTATCGCGGGGGCGAATCGGGAAAAGGTTCATGCCCCCGCTTTTCTTTGTGTACAAAAGAATAAATGTTGTAAGGATACGATTCGGGATTTATAAAGGGACAGGTGTTTACATATATGATGGCTGATAAGGAGAAAGACCGCTACTCGCTGAGGGTGATTACATTGCTTGGTCTGGTGGTATCGGTAATTATAGGGATATTCGCTTTAAACATTTATTACTTCAAAGAGGTAGAAAAGAGTCTGTTAGAACAGACTTACCAGGATTTAAAAAAGGAGAATGACGAAGTACTTACCTATCTTCAGGGAATGATCCGGGAAAGGTTTGAAGTGCTTGAGGCATTCTCTGCATTTGGTGATCTGCCGGAGGGATCGGAAATTGGAGCTATAAGCGGACAGGAAATTATGTATTACGGGATTCAAAAATCCCAGGGGGTAATGGGAGAAAACAGCATATCCAGGCTGCCCTCCAAGGGTTTTAACGGTCAGTCAGGGATCGCTCTGTCCGTTCCGGTGGTTAGGGATGGACAGGCAAAGGGATCGGTCTGTATGGAGTATACTGCTGAAGAACTGGGGAAGTATTTAAACAGTACGGAGTTAAGACCATACAGTGCCAGCCTGGTTTTCACAAGGTCCGGAGAGCTGGTGGCCACGTGCCCCGGGTATGAAACTTATGCCAATATTTATGATATACTCAAAACCATGGAATTTAGAGACGGACAATCTTTGGAGCAGATAAAAAAGACTGCGGAGAGCGGAGGTTCCGGATATGCCGTCTATTATTACAAGGGCAGCAGGGAGCTTCTTTATTATCAGTCTGCTGGAGTTGAAGACTGGATGATGGCTTCCATGGTGAAAACAGAAAGCTATGACGGCGCTCTTTACAAGATCAGAAAACTGTCAAAATTCTTTCTTGCAAGCTCAACGGCAATGGTGGCCTGTACAGTTCTTCTTATTATTTGTATTATTTATTTGCGGAAAAAGGAAGCGACGCGGGCACAAAAGGATTATTTAACAGGCGTTTATACCAGAGAAACAGCAAGAAAGCTGGTGGAACAGAGACTGAAAGGCGGAGGGAAAAAGAGGTTTTATGCCTGTATGTTCCTTGATATTGACGATTTCAAGAAAATCAATGACACCTTCGGCCATCATAAGGGAGATCTGGTTTTAACCCAGGCAGGACAGATTTTAAGCGCCTGTACCAGAAAAGAGGATGTGATTGTCCGTTTTGGCGGTGATGAGTTCTGCATCTGGCTGTACGGCCTAAGCGGCAGGAAACAGCCGGAGGCCATTGCGAAACGGATATTAAATGCGTTTCACGCCTCCGGTACCATACATGCAAGCATTGGAATTACCCTGGTAGGTGAACAGGAGACGGAATATGATGCCATATTAAGACGGGCGGATCAGGCATTATATCAGGCAAAGGGAAAAGGGAAAAATCAGTTTGCATTCCAGCTTTGAGTCCTTAGGTCCTGCACTCCTTGAAAGTCCTTTTGATTTCAGGTATAATGAAATTTAATGTTTTTAAAATTACTAAAAGGAGAAAAGCATGAATAAGCTTAGACTTGGAATTATTGGAAACGGTTATCTTGGAGATATTATTGCCGGAGCATGGAAAGACGGTTTACTGCCTGAGTATGAGTTGGTGGGGATCGTTGGGAGGACAAAGGAAAAGACTGATGCCCTGGCAGAGAAAAGTGGCTGCAGCTCCTGCACAGGGATTGATGAACTGCTGGAATTAAAACCGGATTACATCGCCGAGGCGGCATCCGGGGATTCCGTCAGAGACATGGCTGAGAAGATTCTGGCAAATGGATGTAATCTCATCGTGCTGTCCATCGGTGCCTTTGCGGATAAAGAGTTTTATGAGAGAGTGAAGGCCACGGCCGTAAAACATAATACCAGGGTATATATCGCTTCAGGAGCGGTGGGAGGCTTTGATGTGCTTCGTACGGTTTCTCTCATGGGAGAGGCCAAAGCAGGAATTGAGACAAGAAAAGGTCCGGAATCCTTAATGGATACACCTCTTTTTGAGGGTCATTTAATGACCGACAAGGAAAGCACCATGGTGTTTGACGGCAATGCAAAAGAAGCGATCGGGCTTCTTCCTGCAAAGGTGAATGTTGCGGTAGCGTCTTCTCTGGCAACTGTCGGGCCGGATAAAACCAGGGTGAACATTCACAGCGTTCCGGGAATGATTGGGGATGACCATAAGATCACTGCTGAAATTGAAGGCGTGAAGGCTGTTGTGGATATTTATTCAAGCACCAGCGCCATTGCCGGCTGGAGTGTAGTGGCTGTCCTGCAGAATATTGTGTCACCAATCGTATTTTAACCGATGACTGCTATTCGGTTATACCCGAAAGAGCGGGGCACACTATGAGCAGGTAAGGTCGCGGATTGGGAATATCCGCTTAACAGGAGGATAAGAAGATGTTTGAGAAGTTGGTTGCCATAGAGCCGGTGAGTCTGGTAGAAAAAGCGGAGAAAGAGCTTTTCCGATATGCAAAACAGGTGGTGATGTACGAGGATATTCCCTGTGATGACGAAGAGATCATAAAGAGAATCGGAGATGCGGATGGAGTTCTTTTAAGCTACACCTCCAGGATCAGTCAGTATGTCTTTGAACGATGTCCTAAAATCAAATATGTGGGGATGTGCTGCAGCCTTTATTCAAAGGAGAGCGCAAACGTAGACATTGCTTACGCAGAGCAGCATGGGATTACAGTTATGGGTATCCGTGATTACGGCGATGTTGGAGTGGTGGAATATGCAATCTGTGAACTGGTGCGCTTTCTTCATGGATATGACAGGCCCATGTGGAAGGATATGCCGGTAGAGATTACCGGATTAAAGGCAGGAATTGTTGGTATGGGTGTTTCCGGAGGCATGATCGCCAATGCTTTAAAGTTTCTCGGGGCAGATGTTTCCTATTACAGCAGGAGCAGAAAACCGCAGTACGAGGAAAAAGGAATCGGATACCGTCCATTGGGAGAGCTATTAGAGAGCAGTGAAGTGGTATTTACCTGTTTAAATAAGAATGTGATCCTGCTGCATGAAAAGGAATTCCAGAAGCTGGGAAATGGAAAGATCCTGTTTAATACGTCCATTGGACCTGCCTTTGAACCGGAAGATTTGAAAAACTGGCTGGATGCCGGGGACAACCGGTTTGCCTGCGATACGGCAGGAGCAGCCGGGAACGGGGAACTTTTAACACATCCCATGGTGTTTTGTGTCAATGCTTCGGCTGGGAGAACCAGGCAGGCCTTTGGAATTTTGAGCGAAAAAGTGCTTGATAATATCCGGAGGTTTTTGGAGAATAGCAAAGTTTCTATTGTATAAAAAACCCTGGTAAGGTATAATAATTCCAAATGTCCAGAAAATCACCAATAGGAGGACCATGGGAAATGACCAGAAGTAAAATGCGCGAACACTGCTTTAAAATGCTCTTTTGTGCGGATTTTTATCCGGCAGAGGAGAAGACAGGGCAGCTTATTCAATATTTTGAGGAACCAAAAGAGGATGATTTAAACGCCGAGGGTATAGAAGAGATCATCCATGATGTGGATATGAGTGAAGAAAATGCTGCTTATTTAAGAGAGAGGGCAGAGTCCGTTATGGTCAGAATCCCTGAACTGGATTCAAAGATCAACGAAGTAGCCGAAGGCTGGAAGACAAAACGTATGGGTAAGGCTGAACTTACCATTCTCCGCCTGGCCCTGTTTGAGATTTTATTTGATGAGGAAGTGCCGGAAAAAGTAGCCATCAATGAGGCTGTGGAACTGGCTAAAAAGTACGGCGGGAATGAAGCTCCGGCATTTATTAACGGAGTCCTGGCTAAGCTGGTGTAAGATATGGCAAGTGTGTATTCCGTTACTTCAGTCAATGCCTATATTAAGAATATGTTTGCCCAGGATTTCGCTCTGAACCGGATATCCGTTAAGGGTGAAGTGTCCAACTGTAAATACCATACCTCCGGCCATATTTACTTTACCTTAAAGGATGGGAAATCGTCTATGGCGGCAGTGATGTTTGCCGGGCACAGGAAGGGTCTTGCTTTTAAGCTGGAGGAAGGGCAGCAGGTGGTGGTAAAGGGCAGCGTGGAGGTTTATGAGCGGGACGGAAGATACCAGCTCTATGCCCAGGAGATCACAAAAGAAGGAATCGGCGATCTGTTTGAAAGGTTCCAAAAACTGCGTGATGAACTGGAAGAAATGGGGATGTTTTCACCTGAATATAAGAAACCGATTCCAAGGTACGGGACAACCGTAGGAATCGTGACGGCTCCTACCGGAGCTGCTATCCAGGATATTATAAATATATCAACCAGACGCAATCCTTATGTGCAGCTTTATCTCTACCCGGCTCTTGTCCAGGGAGAGAACGCGAAGGAGAGCATTGTAAAGGGGATCGAAACCCTGGACCAGATGGGACTTGATGTCCTGATCGTTGGGAGGGGCGGCGGTTCCATTGAGGATTTATGGGCATTTAATGAGGAAGTTGTGGCAAGAGCTGTATTTAACTGCAGCACTCCTGTGATCTCTGCGGTGGGCCATGAAACTGATGTGACTATTGCAGATTATGTGGCGGACATGCGTGCCCCCACACCTTCTGCAGCAGCAGAGCTTGCTGTATTTGATTACAGCAAGTTTGAAGAACAGGTGGAAATGTACGGTCATACGCTCTTAAGGACTGTAGAAAGAAAGCTGGAACGCTACCGGTTTCATGGAAACCAGTACGCCTTAAAGCTGAAGCTGCATGACCCCAAGCGCAGCATCCATGAATGCCGGCAAAGGCTTGTGGACACCCAGGACAAGCTGAAAAGCTTGATTCTGTCAAAGACTGCCTCATACCTGGCAAGGGCGGAAGAAGACAAGCTTCATATAAAACAGCTTATAGAAAAGCAGGCGGTCAGGGACAGGCACAGGCTGGAGATTTTCATCAGCCGCCTGGAAGCAGAATCCCCTCTTAAGAGAATGGGAGGCGGCTATGGTTTTGTAACTGATGGAAAAGACAGGCGGATTGATTCCGTGAAGCAGGTAAAAGCCGGTGACAGAATTGGGCTGAGGCTTAGGGATGGAAGCATGGAGGCGGTGGTTTCCCGTGTTGCTCCGGCGGAATCCGGCTTATTTGGCAGCCAGCGGGAAGAAGTTCGTGGAGACAGCTAATAAGGAGAAACGGATTTATGGCGGCAAAAAAAGAAAAAACGATTGAAGAGACATTTGGAGAGCTGGAAGAGCTCATTAAAAAACTGGAAAGCGGGGAAAGCTCCCTGGAAGAATCCTTTCAGTATTATGAGACCGGCATGAAACTGGTAAAGTTCTGCAATGAGAAAATAGATAAAGTGGAAAAAAAGATTATCGTGTTAGAGGAAAATGGTGAGGAACATGAATTATAAAGATATGTTTTCAGCCCGTACAGAGGAAGTAAGGCAAGTTGTAGAAACATACCTGCCTCCTGTGGAGGGCCATCAGAGTACGGTGCTGGCGGCAATGGATTACAGCGTTCGCGCTGGAGGAAAGAGACTTCGTCCAATGCTGATGGAGGAGACCTACCGCTTATTCGGCGGAAAGGGAAAAGAGATTGAGCCTTTTATGGCGGCGATTGAGATGATTCACACTTCCTCCCTGATTCACGATGACCTTCCCTGCATGGATAATGATACCCTGCGCCGGGGACTTCCTACGGCATGGGTTAAATTTGGTTATGACATGGCGGTGCTGGCAGGGGACGGTTTGCTGATTTACTCTATGGAGACAGCTGCTAAAGCACTTTCCATGACAGAACGGCCGGACCTGGTTGCCAGGTGTATGGGTATTTTAGCAGAAAAAACAGGGATTTATGGAATGATAGGCGGTCAGACCGTTGATGTGGAGCTGGCAGGAAAGCCTGTTCCAAGGGAAAAGCTTGATTTCATTTACCGGTTGAAGACCGGGGCGCTTTTAGAGGCCGCAATGATGATCGGAGCTGTTCTCGGCGGAGGGGATGAAAAACAGCTGAAGCTGGTTGAGAAGATGGCCTCCTGTCTGGGGCTTGCCTTTCAGATTCAGGATGATATCCTGGATTTAACCAGCAGTGCGGAGGTTCTTGGAAAGCCTGTGCTCAGTGATGAAAAGAACCATAAGACCACCTATGTAACCCTGGAGGGAATTGAAAAGGCGAAGCAGGATGTGGAAAGAATTTCTTTAGAGGCGATTTCCTGTCTCCACGAGCTTCCTGGGAAGAATGAATTCCTGGAAGCACTGATTCGGATACTTGTGAACCGGGAAAAGTAAGCCGTTTAACGATAAGGCTAAAAAAGGATCTGATAAGAATATGATATTGGAATTAATAAACGGGCCTGAGGATATCAAAAAACTGTCAAAGCAGGAGCTTGATATTTTAAGTCAGGAAATCCGTGACTTTTTGATAGGAAAAATAAGCATGACAGGCGGCCATCTGGCTTCCAATTTGGGAGTCGTGGAGTTAACCATGGCGATCTACCTGGCTTTTGATCTTCCAAAGGATAAGGTTATCTGGGATGTAGGGCATCAGTCCTACACCCATAAAATATTAAGCGGCAGGAGAGATGAATTTGACGACCTGCGGCAATACGGCGGCATGAGCGGCTTCCCAAAGAGAAAGGAAAGTCCTTGTGATGCCTTTGATACCGGACACAGCTCTACTTCCGTTTCGGCCGGACTTGGACTGGCCCAGGCAAGAGATGTGCTTTTAGAGGATCATTTTGTGGTATCCGTAATCGGAGACGGCGCCTTAACAGGCGGAATGGCCTATGAAGCTTTAAATAATGCGGCCAGAATGAACAAGAATTTCATTATTATTCTCAACGATAACAACATGTCCATCTCGGAAAATGTAGGCGGCATGTCTACTTATTTAAACAGCATCCGTACCGGGGAAGGGTATCTGGACTTAAAGAAGCACGTGACCAACGTGCTGTCCCGGATTCCGGTTGTAGGAGATCAGATCATTGATAAGATCAGCAGGACAAAGAACGGCATTAAGCAGCTGTTCATACCTGGAATGCTGTTTGAGAATATGGGGATCACCTATCTTGGTCCGGTGGACGGTCATAATATTAAGGCCCTTTCCAGAGCCCTGCGGGAAGCAAAAAAGCTTCCCCATACCGTGCTGGTCCATGTGATCACCCAGAAAGGCAAGGGATATGCCCTGGCTGAGAGGAATCCTTCCAAGTTCCATAGTGTTGATACTTTTGATATTATCACCGGGGAGCCGAAGAAAAAGAAGAATAATCCCAGCTATACGGATGTGTTTTCCAAAACCATCTGCCGTCTGGCTGAGCAGGATAAACGAATCGTGGCGGTAACGGCAGCCATGCCGGATGGAACAGGTTTAAAGCGGTTTTCCCGTCTGTATCCTGACCGCTTTTTTGACGTGGGAATTGCAGAAGAGCATGCGGTGACTTCGGCGGCTGGAATGGCGGCAGGCGGCTTAAAGCCGGTTGTGGCCGTTTATTCGTCTTTTTTACAGCGCGGCTTTGATCAGATCCTTCATGATGTGTGCATTCAAAATCTGCCTGTGGTCTTTGCCATAGACCGGGCAGGACTTGTGGGTAGTGATGGGGAAACCCATCAGGGAATTTTCGACTTATCTTATTTGACTGCCATCCCTAATATGAGCGTGTTTGCGCCGAAAAACCTATGGGAGCTTATGGATGGGCTGGAGTTTGCCCTGTCCTACAATGGCCCATTTGCAGTGCGTTATCCAAGAGGAGAGGCTTACCAGGGCTTAAAGAGTTTTCGTGCTCCCATTGAATACGGCAAGGGAGAGATGCTCTATGAGGAAAAGGATATTGCTCTTTTGGCAGTGGGGAGCATGGTGAGCACAGGGGAGCATGTGAGGCAAAAGCTGAAGGCAGAAGGCTGGAACTGTACTCTGGCCAACGGCCGGTTTGTGAAGCCTTTTGACCGGGAGCTGGTGGACCGTCTGGCAAAGAAGCACTGGCTGATCGCGGTCATGGAAGAAAATGTCCTTCAGGGAGGCTTTGGTCCCGGGGTTACTGCTTATATCCATGAGCACTATCCCCATGTAAAGGTCATCAATATCGCCTTGCCGGATGCCTATGTGGAGCACGGCAACGTATCCCTGCTCCGGAAGGGGCTGGGGATTGACAGCAATTCGATCATATGGCGGCTCAAAAAGGAATATCTTGATACGGAGCGCCAGAATGCAGAATGGAAAAAATATAAAGATAAAACAAGGGAAACGGAAAAGGCATGAAAGAACGTTTGGATGTGCTTTTAGTAAAACGGGGACTGGCTGAATCCAGGGAAAAGGCCAAGGCTGTCATTATGTCCGGGATCGTCTATGTAGACGGGGATAAGGAAGACAAAGCCGGTACCACATTTGAGGAAACTGCAAACATCGAGGTAAGAGGAAGCACTCTGCGGTATGTGAGCCGGGGCGGTTTAAAGCTTGAAAAAGCCATGACTCACTTTGACGTGACTCTGGAAGGAAAAGTATGCATGGATGTAGGCTCCTCCACAGGCGGTTTTACGGACTGTATGCTGCAGAACGGAGCCGTTAAGGTTTATGCAGTGGATGTGGGCCACGGCCAGCTTGCATGGAAGCTGAGGAACGATGAACGCGTGGTGTGTATGGAAAAAACCAATATCCGTTATGTCACTCCTGAAGACCTGGCCGATAAAATAGAATTTTCCTCTATTGATGTTTCCTTTATTTCCCTGACAAAGGTACTGGGACCTGTAAAAGCCCTTCTTACGGATGAAGGAGAGGTCGTCTGTCTTATAAAGCCCCAGTTTGAAGCCGGCCGGGAAAAAGTAGGGAAAAAGGGTGTGGTTAGGGAAAAATCCGTCCATCTGGAAGTGATCCGGATGGTCATTTCCCATGCAGTGAGCATTGGCTTTGAAGCGCTTCATCTGGAATACTCCCCCATTAAGGGGCCGGAAGGGAACATTGAATATCTTCTTCACTTGAAAAATCATCAGTCAGGAGAGGCATGCCCGGAATGCGGTCTTGATCCGGAACAGATCGTGGAAGAAGCCCATGGGAATTTAACAGGAAACTAAAAGCGGCCTGTTACAGCAGGCAGCAATACGGATTTAGATTATCCTTGCAGGTAAGGAGTTTTAATATGAAATATTTTTATGTAATCATGAACCCTGACAAAAAAGGGGCCAGAGAGACTGCGAAAGCCATTCGTGACTATCTTACCGGTCATGGGGCAGTCTGTCTGATCGGGGGAGAAGGCCAGGAAAAACGGCAGGGGAAAAGCCATTATACCGATGCTGCCATGGTGCCGGAAGAGACGGAGTGCCTGATCACCTTAGGCGGTGACGGTACCCTGATACAGGCGGCCAGAGACTTGGCAGGACGGAATATCCCCATGATCGGGATTAATCGGGGGACTCTTGGGTACTTAACCCAGGTATCCCGCACGGAGGATATCAATGATGCTCTTTCTGCCCTTCTTGCCAATGATTATAAGCTGGAAGAACGGATGATGTTAGACGGCAGTATTTACCGCAAGGGAACAGCTGTCTGTCAGGATATTGCTTTAAATGAAATCGTCATAACCAGGAGCGAGCAATTAAAGATGCTTCAGTTTAAGGTTTATGTAAATCAGGAGTTTTTAAATGAATACCGTGCTGATGGGCTTATTGCAGCAACGCCCACCGGCTCTACCGCCTACAATCTTTCTGCAGGAGGCCCCATCATTGTCCCGGATTCTAAAATGGTGGTCCTGACTCCCATCTGTTCCCATGCCCTGGGGACAAGGAGCATCGTCCTTTCCGCAGATGACTGGATCCAGATCGAAATGACGGGGAAGAAGGGCATAAGCCAGGTGGCTGTATTTGACGGAGATACGACCACGGAGCTTTATCCAGGCGATTGCATCGAGATACGCCGGTCGGATATTAAAACCATTCTGATAAAGCTGAAAAACATATCATTTTTAGATAACCTGCGCAATAAGATGGCTGGTATATAGGGAGGGGCACTATGAAACTGGAACGACACAGCAAAATTGTGGAACTTATTGGAAAACATGAGATTGAAACCCAGGAGGAGCTGGCAGATTATTTGAATCAGGCAGGCTTTGCGGTCACACAGGCAACGGTTTCCAGAGACATCAGAGAGCTGAAGCTTACAAAGGTTCAGTCTGAGTCAGGAAAGCAGAGGTATGTGGTACTTCAAAACCAGGGCTCTTTCAGTGACAAATACATCAGGATCCTGCGGGATGGCTTTTTATCTATGGACATGGCGCAGAATATTCTGGTTATTAAGACGGTATCCGGCATGGCAATGGCAGTGGCGGCGGCTCTTGATGCCCTTCACTTCGGTGAGATGGTGGGCTGCATTGCAGGAGACGACACCATCATGTGCGCCATTCGAAGCGCTGACGATACCATACTTATGATGGACAAACTTAAGAAACTCATTACGGGATAAAGGAGGCCGCCATGCTTTCAGAATTACACGTAAAGAACTTAGCCCTGATCGAAAAAGCCGATGTGGAATTTGGACAGGGCTTTAATGTCCTGACCGGTGAAACCGGAGCCGGTAAATCTATCATTATCGGTTCGGTAACCATTGCCCTGGGGGGCAAAACGCCAAAGGATATCATTCGAAAGGGCACAGAATACGCCTATATTGAGCTGATCTTTACGGTCAGTGACCCGGGAAAAGTCCGCCTGTTAAAGGCGTTTGATGTCTATCCGGATGGAGACGGCACGGTGATCATTTCAAAGAAGATCATGCCCTCCAGAAGTTTAAGCAAAATCAATGATGAAACCGTAACTGCAGGAAAGCTGCGGGAAATCACGGGCCTTCTCATCGATATTCATGGACAGCATGAACATCAGTCTTTACTCTACAAATCAAAACATCTTGAGATTCTGGACCGCTACCAGGAGAAAAAGTCCCATAAGCTAAAAGAGAATATTGCAGATACTTATCGGGAATACGTCCGGTTAAAAGACAGGCTTTCCGCCTTCCAGCTTGACGAGGAAGCCAGACTCAGGGAAATGGACTTTATCCGCTATGAGATAGAAGAGATCGAAAATGCCGGGCTAAAGGAAGGGGAAAAGGAAGAACTGACCTCCAGATACCGCCTTTTTTTGAATGCAAAAAAGATTTCTGAAAGCCTTTCCATGGCTTATTCCGCCGTGGATACAGATTTCATCAGCCGTGCATTAAAAGAGGTGGAAACGGTTGCCTCCTATGATGACAGGCTTTCTGTCATAAGGGATCAGTTATTTGATGCCGATTCTATTTTAAGTGACATCAGCCGGGAAATAACCTCATACATGGATGATATGTCCTTTGACGAGGATGAATACAGGCAGATGGAAGAGCGGCTTGATGTTTTACATAATCTTGAAGCAAAGTATGGAGGAAGCCTAAGTCAGATATTTATAAATCTGGAAGAAAAGCAGAAACGCCTGGATGAGTTGGAGGATTATGACGGGGCCAGGAGAAGGACGGCAGAAGAACTCCAAAAGGTTTCGGATCGTCTGGAGCTTCTTTCCGGTCAATTATCCGAAATGAGAAAGCATACGGCAAAGGAACTGACAAAAAAAATAAAGGAAGGGCTTAAGGACTTAAATTTTATTGATGTGGAATTTTCCATGGAATTTACACGCCTTGGCCATTATACAGCGAACGGCTTTGACGAGGCGGAATTTTTGATTTCCACGAACCCGGGAGAATCTTTAAAGCCTTTGGGCATGGTAGCTTCCGGCGGCGAGCTGTCCAGAATCATGCTGGCCATTAAGACTGTGCTTGCGGATACCGATGACATTCCTACTTTGATTTTTGATGAGATCGATACCGGAATCAGCGGACGTACAGCTCAGAAGGTATCGGAAAAGCTGGCCTATATTGCCGGGAACCATCAGGTAATCTGCATCACCCATCTGCCTCAGATCGCTGCCATGGCTGACAGCCATTACGAGATTGCTAAGGCGGTGGAAGAGGGCCGTACAGCCACTTCCATACACCCTTTAAGCGGGGAAGAGGTAGTAGAGGAGCTGGCAAGGCTTCTAGGAGGCGCAGAGATAACCGAGGCAGTGAGAGCGAATGCAAGAGAAATGAAGCGGCTGGCAAAAGAAGGCAGACGTCCGGGAGTATGAGAACATGATTGGACTTGGAACACTGATAAATGTGGCGGGGATTGCGGCAGGAGGCTTGGGGGGCCTTCTCTTTGGGAAGAAGATGGAAGAGCGTTACCAGCGTACGCTGATGAGCGGAGCAGGGATATGTGTGCTGTTTCTTGGAATCGAAGGCGTTATGGAAGAAATGCTGGTCATCCGGCAGGGAGAGCTTGCCGGCAGGGGAACGATGATGCTCATCCTGTCTTTTTTCATAGGATCAATTCTTGGAGAGTGGATGAACCTTGAAGCAGCCATGGAGCGGTTTGGAGAGTGGCTTAAAAGAATAACAAACAGCAGCGGCGATGCAAAATTTGTAGACGGATTTGTAACGGCCTCTCTTACGGTTTGCATCGGAGCCATGGCAGTGGTAGGTGCCATCAAGGATGGGATTTCCGGAGATTATACAATTCTTGCTGCCAAGGCTCTCCTGGATTTGATCATCATTCTGGTCATGACTGTTTCCCTGGGAAAAGGGTGCATCTTTTCGGCTGTTCCGGTTGCCCTGTTTCAGGGAACCATAACCCTACTGGCAAGACTCATTGAGCCCTTTATGACGGCCCAGGCTCTGTCTAATTTGTCCTTAACCGGTTCTGTCCTGATCTTTTGTGTGGGCTTGAATCTTATATGGGGAAAGATGATAAAAGTTGCCAATCTGCTTCCGGCTATCTTTTTGGCAGTGGCTTTTGCTTTTGTTCCTTAGAACCGATCCAATGCATTGAAAGAAAATCATTGAAGGAAATTGTAAAACATATTATGCCGCAAACTGCAAGAACACTACGTTTCTTCAGGATTGCGGCATCTTTTTGTTCGCCCCCACTCTTTTCTTTTTCAGAATGGCAGCCTGTAATGATTATTTTACATTGAGGTTTTCTAATATTTCATGATACCGTTTCGTTGCTAATGCGCTTGGCGCACCCTTTTTGCAGAAAGAGAGTTTTGCCAGCTTGGGGACCACGCGCTCTACGATGATTTGGCCGTCAACTGTCTTTGATTTCAAACATTCCAATGCTTCCAGGAAACGGCTATCGTTTTTTGCACGGTCATAAAAAGATAAAATGTAGACATATTCAAATAAATTGTAATTGCGAAATGGGTATTCAACCTGCATAAACAGCGTTCCGATACCATAATGGCATGGACCGATGGGTTTACGAATGACCCAATGTTCAAGCAGAAAATCTACCGCTTTATCAAGTGCCTGTTCTTTATTAAGGCAGTCGCTGAATCGAAAGGCATCAAGCACATTCAGTGTAGGTTTTGGATTGGAATACTCCGTTTCTTCCCCATGGCCATATGAAAACTTATTGCAGCGCCAGCCTCCGTCTTTGTATTGTGTATCCAAAAAGTGGCGGAAGGTTTTTTGAATTCTGCTGTCAGAAACATACCCCAAATGACACAATACATTGGCAGCTATTGCCGTTTGACATGGTAAAATACTACCTTTGGGATATATTTTAAAACGCCCGTCATCCTGCCATACACTGAAAATCAAATCAGCAGCCGCTTTTAAAACAGGATCTTCAGGCGGCATTCCAAGTTCCGATAAAAAAAGCACACTGTCAAAAGTCGAAAACGGAGATCCTTTCAAAAGCCGTTTATCGGGAGTTGTCCAAAGGTCAGCCCCATTGTCATGCCTATGAGATAATATCGTTTCTGCATCTGATAAGTATTGATTTTCCACCGCCATTTTATTGCCCTCCATAACAGTTATTCCGCTTGCTTGTTTTTCATTAACCAAAACGTTAAGGCCTATATACTAATTTAAATTCCTCACATACCACTGGCATATCTTCATCAAATAATTTTCCGTTTTCAGACATATCTTTGCAGAAAAATTCAACATGCACTTTTCTCCAGTATTCCAATGAACCATCGCCTTCGCCTTCTTTCCGGGCGTGTTCCTTACTTACCTCCCGAAATGGGACGACGGAAACTTTCGTTGTTTTAATAATACATACCGCTTCATCCTTTGAGTCGAGAATAACACTATAGTCTCCTGCTTTTGGCAGTGCTTCGTTTTCTGCTTCATATAAGGGATACGCAGAGGCCGTTCCGGTTTTAATGCCTCTTAATACTAGTTCTGCCAGTTCATCAGGTTCAGCACCAAACGCCCATGATTGATATTCCGCTGCTTCGATTTGATTTTTTAATACAAATTTATCCCACATCTGTTCTGCTTTCATGATATCTTAATTATCCCATCTTTAAGTTATTTTAAAAACCACAAATTACAAAATTACTTCGTATCAGCTTCTTATTTATTAGAAAATTATACAATAAATTCTGTAATAATTCCACACAATTTTAAAATGAATCCATATTTGCAGAAAAGTAATAGGGGTTATAGGATACCTCTCGGGAAAGAAGGGAAAGAAAACGTATAAAATAAGCAAATAATCCTCGATCGAAGCCATCTTGAACAATGTGTTATGCATGCTTATAAATCATTTTTTATTGTTTAATCAATGAAAAAACGGAGATGATAAGAGTAAATAATGAATATGCATCTCATCTTTTTTTAAAAAAATATAGAATTTGTAATGGTCGATCCATATCCATTTTATTGCAATAGCTGCCACCGAAAGAAAATAGTTACAACTAAAATATGACAGTGTGATTTAATTAATTTCTCACATACTAAGAGAGGAGCAAAAAAATTGTCTCCTTTCATTCACCTAAGGAGGTATGCGAGATGGGAAAAAATAAATTTCATAAATTTATAGTAAGAGCGTTCTGGATCAGCCTGATCTTTTGCATCGGATTTTCCTGGTTCTATATGAAGCGGGTTATTCCCGACAAGTTAAATATCGTTGCACAAGAAGAAGAGCAGTTTCATTTCTCCATGCCTTTTGATGTGACGCTGTCTTCTGACAGTGAGGAAGTGGTCTTAAATAACGGATCAAATATTCCTTCCGGCAAGATCCATCTTCAGGTAAATCAGCCCTTTTCCTTATATTCGGAAAACCAGGGAAGTTATAAGCTTGGGTTAAAGCTGTTTGGATGGATCCAATTAAAGGACATACAGGTGAATGTAGTAGATACCAAATATGCCATTCCTTGCGGCACACCTATTGGAATCTACTTAAAATCCGACGGTATCATGGTTATCGGTACCGGAGATGTAACAAAAAAGGATGGAATGGTTGTAGAGCCGGCTTTCGGGATACTGCAATCAGGGGATTATATTGAAGACATCAATGGAACACCTCTTAAGGACAAGGAAACTCTGATGAATGAGCTGAGCAAAATAGGCGCCTCTGAAGCAATGTTAAAAATCAGGCGGAACGGGGAAACCATTGATGTAAAAATGAATCCCACGGAAGCAGAAGACGGAACCTACAAGCTGGGAGTCTGGGTCAGAGATGACACTCAGGGAATTGGTACCATGACTTATGTGGACATGAACGGACAGTTCGGTGCATTGGGTCATGGAATCAGTGACAGTGATACCGGTAATGTGGTCCAGATAACCAATGGAGCCCTTTATGAGACAGCAATTCTTGGAATTGAAAAGGGAACATTCGGAAAGCCGGGAGTAATGAGCGGGATCATCTATTATGGACCAGGATCCACCCTGGGAACGATTACCGCCAATACAGAAGAAGGAATATTTGGAAATGTAAATGACAGGTTTAAACAGAGTATGGTGCAGGATGCCATTCCCATTGGCTACCGGCAGGATGTGAAGAAGGGTACGGCCTACATCCGGAGCGATGTTTCCGGAAAGGTGAGGGATTATGAGATTGAGATACAGCGTGTGGATTATTCCACCACTCATAAAAGCAAGGGAATGGTGATTAAGGTCACAGACCCCGATCTTTTGGCTCTGACCGGAGGAATCGTGCAGGGGATGTCAGGAAGCCCGATTATACAGGATGGTAAGTTGATAGGAGCCGTAACCCATGTGTTTATCCAGGACTCAACAAGAGGGTACGGGATATTCATCGAAAACATGATCAATCACTGATCCAAAGGCCAGGAAAGGAAAGAACAGAATCGTAAATATTTACGGAGCCGTTCTTTTCTTTTCACATTTTGCTTAAATGATAATAATTACAACGGATTTTAGGTAAAATAGAATATTTTCGGAAGTATTTCACAATAAATACATTTCATTGTTTTTTCTTAATAGTCGAAATGTAGAAATTAAAGTTACAAAAAATAGCATATTTTATAGAATCTGCTTTTCAAGGTAATTATAATGTGTTAATATAAGATTCATGGGATGGAAAATTTCGGAATTTTTTTGACGACAAGGAGTTTCAATTTTCAACACCGGTGGAGAATCAGAGGACCTTCATGGTTTTGGACCGGGGTAAGCCTTTTCGACCTTCGACGTAACAATGGAAAAAAAAACTTTTAAAATCAGCTTAAAAACCAGTTCCTTTTGTCGAATAATGCGATAGAATCCCATTGCGGCATAAGCTAGGGCAAGACTATAATGGCTTTACACTAGTTTTAATCTATATTTGAAGAATCAGAAGGAGAGTATCAATATGTCAGAAATTAGTATTGCGATTGCGGATGATAACCTGCAGACATTGAATCTGCTGAATGATATACTGGAGGGAGAGGAGGATTTTCACGTAGTAGGAAGAGCGGATAATGGCGAAGACGCTTATAACATGATCCTCAAAACTAATCCTGATGTTGTCTTATTGGATGTGATTATGCCGAGAATGGACGGAATAACAGTTATGGAACGGGTACGCGGAAATGGTGCTGTTACAAAGATTCCGTCATTTATTATGGTCACTGCAGCAGGAAGCGAGAATATTACTGAAGATGCTTTCCGAATGGGAGCAAATTACTACATAATGAAGCCGTTTAATAAGGATATTATCGTCGATAAGGTACGAAGGGTAGGACAGAGAAAGTCGAAGACTCCCAGCTTACAGGGGATGAAAAAAGTAAAACCTTATGTCAATAAAACGGAATACATGGAACAGAACCTTGAAAATGATGTAACACAGATGCTTCATGAAATAGGCATTCCTGCGCATATTAAAGGTTACCAGTATTTGAGAGATGCTATTGTTATCTCCGTACAGGATCAGGAAATGCTAACCTCTGTCACAAAGATACTTTATCCTTCCATTGCAAAGAAACATCAGACAACTCCAAGCAGGGTGGAACGTGCGATCCGCCATGCCATAGAGGTGGCCTGGAGCAGGGGAAAGATGGATACCATCAATGAATTGTTTGGATATACGGTAAGCACCGGCAAAGGAAAACCCACGAATTCTGAATTTATTGCTTTAATTGCCGATAAGATAAGACTGGATTATAAAAAACTTTCCTAATTTGTAACTTTTGATACTTCCTTATTTCTTTAAAATGCAGTATACTAAATAAAAATCGACTATACCCCAGTGGGAAAAGGATAAGGGAGGTTTTTGGATGAAGAAGATTTTATTCGTTGCATCAGAGGCAGTACCTTTTATTAAAACAGGTGGTCTCGCAGATGTAGTGGGATCCCTTCCCAAGTGTTTCGATAAAGAGTATTTCGATGTAAGAGTCATGATTCCCAAATACCTATGTATCAAAGAAGAACTGAGGAACCAGATGACCTATATAGACCATTTTTATATGGACTATCTGGGCGAGAACAGGTATGTGGGAATTCTTCAGTATGTTCATGAAGGCATTACCTTTTACTTTATTGATAACGAAGAATATTACAATGGTTCCAAGCCCTATGGGGACTGGTATCATGACCTGGAAAAGTTTTGCTTTTTCTCCAGAGCAGCCTTGTCAGCACTTCCGGTTATCGGATTCCAGCCGGATGTGATTCACTGTCATGACTGGCAGACCGCCCTTATTCCTGTTTTATTAAAGGACCGGTTTCATGATGGAGACTTTTTCAGGAACATGAAGTCCGTAATCACGATTCACAATTTAAAGTTCCAGGGCGTATGGGATGTAAAGACGATACAGAAGCTTACCTGCCTGCCGGATTATTATTTTACTCCGGATAAGCTGGAAGCATATAAAGATGGCAACCTGTTAAAGGGCGGTATTGTTTATGCCGATGCCATAACTACGGTCAGCGATACCTATGCGGAAGAAATAAAGATGCCGTTTTACGGGGAAGGGCTTGATGGCCTGATGCGTGCACGTGCAGGCAGTCTCCGGGGAATTGTCAATGGTATTGATTATGAGGAGTTTGATCCGGAAACCGATCCGCATATTGAAAAGAATTATAATTTAAGAAATTTCCGCAAGGAAAAGGTGAAGAACAAGCGGGCTTTGCAGCAGGAGCTTGGACTGAATCAGGATGAGAAGAAGTTTGTAATCGGTATTGTTTCCAGACTGACAGACCAGAAGGGACTGGATTTAATCCAGTGTGTCATTGATGAGCTGTGCGGTGATGATATCCAGCTGGTAGTCCTTGGTACCGGAGAAGAACGGTATGAGAATATGTTCCGCCATTATGCGTGGAAATACCAGGATAAGGTTTCCGCCAATATCTATTATTCAGAGGCAATGTCCCATAAGATTTACGCCGCTTGTGATGCGTTCCTTATGCCGTCCCTATTTGAACCATGCGGACTGAGCCAGCTTATGGCTCTCCGGTACGGCACCGTACCCATTGTACGGGAAACCGGTGGTTTAAAAGATACGGTTGAGCCGTATAATGAATATGAGAACCGGGGAACCGGTTTCTCGTTCTCTAATTATAATGCTCACGAGATGTTAGGGATTATCCGGTACGCGGAGGGGGTCTACTACGATAAGAAGCGTGAGTGGAACAAGATCATAGACCGCGCCATGGCAAAGGATTACTCATGGAAAACTTCAGCCATGAAATATCAGGAACTTTATGATTGGCTGATTGGCGATTAAGCCGGCCATGGATCAGGAAAGAAGCGTTTGAATAAGGATGGACAGCATGCATTTAACCCGAGAAGAAAAAGAAGAAGCAATTCGATGGGCAGAAGATTCTTCCTGGGTAGAACGGGAAGATTATTGTGAAGATACAGATTATATGGACTGCGTCAGGGACATTATAGATAGTCCGGTATTCCAGTCCATGGAAAATTATATGCAGCATGGAGACACAAGCTGCAAGGCTCATTGCATTAAGGTGTCCTATATGGGCTACTGTATTTGCAGGAAGATGGGCTGGGATTATGCAGAGGTCGCAAGGGCAGGTCTCCTTCATGATTTGTTTTTGTATGATTGGCATACCCATGCTAAGGAAACGGGGGAACATTTCCATGGTTTTACTCATCCCCGCACTGCACTCAATAATGCAGTAAAATATTTTGATTTAACAGAAAAAGAAAAAAATATGATTTTACGCCATATGTGGCCGCTGACCCCCATCCCCCCAAAGAGCCGGGAGGGAATGGTGATCATTTATTCGGATAAATTTTGCGGACTGATTGAAACAATGGCCAGGATCAAGCGTTGGATCTTATTCGGATTTGGAAAGAAGAGCGCTGCATAATACGGAGGAAACCATGACATTTTGGGAAGATATACTTGGGAATCAGGTTTTGATTACTGCAGTTGCCGGTTGGCTGGTTGCACAGGTTTTAAAAACGATCATTGACCTGGCCCTTAACAAAAACTTTAATCCGGAGAGGCTTGTGGGGTCTGGGGGGATGCCCAGTTTCCATTCCTCTACGGTATGTGCGTTGACGACCGCCGCCATTTACCGCTATGGCGTCGGTTCTTTTGAGTTTGCGGTCTGCTTTGTCCTATCCATGATTGTCATGTATGATGCAATGGGAGTTCGCAGGGAAACCGGAAAACAGGCCAAGCTGTTAAACAGCATCCTCCTGGAAAATCCATTTGAGCTTAGCGGAGAGATATTACAGGAACGATTAAAGGAATATGTGGGACATACTCCGCTTCAGGTGGCTGCAGGTGCAATTTTAGGAATCTTACTGGCGCTGTTTATCTCTCAGTACTATTAGTCAAATACCTTGCATCTATGGGAATAAAGAAGAAAATTTTCTGGGAATCGTAAGAAAATAGTCCTTGATTTCTTAAGATATCCATTATATACTTTAACAAGTTCAAAAATTGTTAAAATTGGAGGTAAAATGGATATGTCAATTTATCATAGGATAAACTGTTTTTTCCTGTTCAGTTTTCTTGGATACCTTCTTGAATGTTCCGTACTCAGTTATGAGAATAAAAGGCCTGTGCTGAATCGTGGATTTGGACATGGACCTTTCTGTATCATCTATGGATTTGGTGCCACGGGAGCGATGATCCTGCTTAAGCCTCTTGCAGGCAATCCGGTTCATCTTTATTTCGCCTCCATGGCTATGGCAACCTTTATGGAGCTTTTAACAGCTCACATGATGATAAGGCTGTTCGGTTCCTTCTGGTGGGATTACAGCCGGAAGCTGTTTAATTACAAAGGGATCATCTGTCTGGAAAGCAGTATTGCATGGGGATTTTTGGGGATTTTTTATTTCCGATTCCTAAACGGATTTGTCAATCAGATGGCAGGGCTGATTCCGGAGGATTTTGAACGACTGGTGGCAATGGGCCTTTTGATTTTTTATATGGCAGATTTTATATACACCATGAGGATACAGCTTCGAAGTGACTATGACGATGATGAGACGTCCATGGTCGGACGATTGAAAGTTTATTGATGATTGGCGGGATTCGATATGGGTCCCGCTTATTTGCTATTTTATCCCATAAAAGCAATGATTCGCAATCGCAACATTTGGCAAATGCAGTACAATCATAGACGCTTGCGTCTATTCTATTATAAAATCAGAAAGAGTAGCATGGAGGTTAGGGATGAATAAGATAGAAAGGCTTGTATTGGCTTCCGCTTCACCAAGAAGGAAAGAGCTTCTGGCTCAGATCGGAATAACGCCGGAAATCGTGCCCAGCACCTTAGAGGAGAAGATTACCACAAACGTGCCCGAGGAGGCGGTGATGGAGCTGTCCCGCCAGAAGGCAGTTGATGTGGCCAGCCGCAGGCAGCCGGGGACTTATGTCATCGGAGCGGACACTGTAGTTGCAGCAGGCGGTAAGATTCTGGGAAAGCCGGTCAGCCACGAGGACGCTTACCGGATGATCTCCCTGATGGAAGGAAGGACCCATCAGGTATACACAGGGGTCACCCTGGTTTATTGTGGAAAAAGTGGAAATAAAGTCAGGACATTTGTGGAAAAGACCGATGTTCATCTCTATCCCATGTCTGACGGGGAGATAAGGGCCTATGCAGACAGTGCAGATCCTATGGACAAAGCCGGGGCCTATGGGATACAGGGAAAATTCGCAGCTTTTATTAAAGGGATTGACGGCGATTATAATAATGTAGTAGGATTGCCTGTAGGACGTGTGTACCAGGAGATAAAGCAGATGCTTGAACAGGAGGATAAGGAATGATTAAACTGATTGCATCGGATATTGACGGAACTCTTGTGCCGGATGGAGGAAACGAGCTGAATCCTGAGCTTTATGATGTTATTTTAAAGCTGCGGGAAAAGGGGATCCAGTTCGCCGCGGCCAGCGGACGCCAGTGGCTCAGCATTGAATCCATATTTGAACCCATCAAGGAAAAGGTATTCTATCTTTCAGATAACGGCGCCTATGTGGGCTGCCATGGCAGAAGCCTGTACGTCAACCCCATTGAGCGTAAGACGGTTATGGATATGGTACAGGATGTGAGGAATATGGCTGGACTTGATATCATGATCTGCGGACCCGATGTGATTTATACAGAGACAGACAACCAGGAATTCCTGGACTGGATGATAAACGGCTACAAGTTTCATGTGAAGCAGGTAAAGGATTTAACTAAGGTGGAATCTGAATTCATCAAGGTCTCCGTGTACCGCAAGACCGATGTGGAGGCCCATACCAGAACCTTGCGGCAAAAATATGCGGACCGCCTTAAGATGACCATAGCAGGAGATATGTGGCTGGACTGTATGAGACCGGGAATTAACAAAGGGCAGGCGGTGAAGCTTCTTCAGGACAGTCTTGGGATCAAGCCAGAGGAGACTATGGCATTTGGCGACCAGTTAAATGACATTGAGATGTTAAAGCAGGCATATTACAGCTTTGCCGTAGGAAACGCCAGGGAAGAGGTAAAGGCGGCAGCCAGATTTCGGACGGACACGAATGTAAACGACGGGGTCCTGAAAATACTGAAGCTGCTTTAAGCAGCGTGAAAAGAGGGATGCTCATGAAAGGTCAATTTAAGATTATGGGAAAAGTCCTTCTGGCTGCTGCAGCGGCAATTGCCCTGCTGTCCGGGTGCAGGGCTAATATCCCCCTTGTTTCTGAATCTTTGGAGGCAAAGGCGTATACGCTGTCCCAATCCATGGTGATCGTGGCTACGGAGAGGAACCGTTATCAGCAGATTTATACCAATCAGATCTGGGGAGTGGACTTACCAGGCGGTCAGACCTTTGAAACCTATCTGGTGGATCAGGTAAAGGAATTTCTTCAGGAAATGAAAATGATGAATCTCCTGGCTAAAAATAAGGGAGTTACCCTGACAAGTGGGGAAAAGGAAGAAGTCCGTAAAGCTTCGGAAGAATACTTTTCTTCCCTGACAAAGGAAGATATCTCTTATATGGGAACCTCAGAAACGGATGTGCGGACGATGTATGAGGAATATTACCTGTCCAATAAGGTAGTGGATGAACTGACAAAGGATATGAATCTGGAGATCAGCGACAGCGAAGCCAAAGTAATCCAGGTGGATCAGATCGTTATGTCTGATGTGGATGCAGCTTCAACTGTGCTTTTAAAGGCAGAAGCCGAGGAGGCTGATTTTTCTGTACTTGCCAGGGAATATTCAGAGAATCCTGTTACCACATACAAAATCGGCAGAGGGGAGAATCCAGGCCCCTATGAAGATGCTGCCTTTTCTCTTTCTGCAGGTCAGATCAGTCAGGTGGTGGAGGATAATGGCAAATATTATATTATCCGGTGTGTAAATGATTATGATCAGGATGCCACCCAGGAGAGGAAAGCCGGGCTGTACCGCAAACGGAAAAAGGAAGCCTTTGACCAGATCTATTCCCAGTTTAAGAAAGATAATCCGATTACTTTCAGCAATGAGATATGGAAAGATGTAAAATTCTCCAAAGATGACAAGACAACTACCACGAACTTTTTTGAAATCTATAAGAAGTATTTTTCTGACTAACCATAGGGGAAGGATGGGGAAAACTACAGATGAAACCGGAAGAATATGATAGGATGAGAGGACGCAGCCGAAGCCGCAGGCGCAGAAGAAACCGGGGACGGGAGATATTTATAGGTGTTTTGCGGTTTCTGCTTGCCTTGTTTCTGCTGGTCTGCCTGACGGTTGGGGGCGTGTTTGGTTACCGGTACTGGGAGGGAAGTAAGACCTCTGATTCTCCTTTGGAAACAAGCCGGGCAGTGGCACCGGAAACCATGGGGGAGTCGCATTAAAGGGAAGGGGAAATCAGGGAGTTGATTTCCCCTTTTTCGGGATTGGTTATTCTATTTCGATATAGGTGAGTTGATTATGATATACATTAAATCTGTTTATTTTAACAAGAAAAAGGCGTATAATGATTCTGAATATGAGTTTAATATACCTGTAATAAAACAATTAATCGAACAAAAAGAATTGAAATTTTCTTCAAATGTCACTTTTTTTGTTGGTGAGAATGGAGTGGGTAAGTCTACTCTTTTAGAAAGCCTGGCCATTGCTTCTGGATTTAATCCGGAAGGTGGTACAAGAAACTTTAATTTCTCGACGAGAGATACACATTCACAATTATCAGATTATTTAATTTTATCAAAAAGCCATGTTAAAGCAAAAGATGGTTTCTTTTACCGGGCAGAGAGCTTTTATAATGTATCTACAAATATTGATGAGCTTGACAGCGATGTTCAGTTATTAGATAGTTATGGAGGAATATCTTTGCATAAACAGTCCCATGGAGAAGGTTTTCTTTCGTTAATAAAGAATCGATTTGGCGGAGATGGACTTTACATTTTGGATGAACCGGAAGCAGCACTTTCACCTTCCAGACAGATGAGCCTGATTTGCTTAATCGATCAATTGGTTGAGAGAAATTCACAATTTATCATTGCAACACATTCTCCTATTTTAATGGCATTCCCCAATGCAACCATATACCAAATTGATGATAAGGGGTTTAAAACTGTTAAACTTGAAGAAACGGAACATTACATTATTACAAAAGCTTTTACAAATAACTATAAAAAGATGATTTCTGAGTTGCTTGAATAACATTAATAATATTAGAAAAATTAAGAGAAGTAGGGACTTGGAGCCTTGTTTTATGGCTGGTCTCGATTTAAAACGTTTAAGAGCCGGGCTTTTTAAAGCCCGGCTCTCATTTTATTGGTTTGGTTCTGAAAAAATCCATTTTAATCTCTGATACAATTCCCCCTGAACAAAATTCTCAAAGCACACTTCATCTTGTGGAAGAATCACATCTGCAAACTCCATCACTGCCTCAGCGGTAGGCTTTATATTGGAAGTTTTTTTAGGTATCAATGTCAGGTGAGTTTCATAAAAAACAAAAACAGGAGGTGATTTCTTTCAAAAGTGCAGATAAAAAAATCGAAAATGTAACAGCCGCCATTTTATGCGGAGGAAAAAGCCGGAGAATGGGTTTTGACAAAGCATTTTTGATGGATGACGAGCAGTATTTGCTGCTGCAGACAGCGGGGAAGCTGCAAAGTCTGTTTGAACAGGTGGTTCTGGTAAGCAATACAAAAGCCAAGTTTGCCGGCCGGACCGATTTTACAGAGTTTCGCATAATAGAGGATCACTACATGGAAAAGGGTCCCATGGGCGGGATAAGTACTGCTTTAGAACAGGTTCAGACGGAATATGTTTTTATTATGGCCTGTGATATGCCTTTACCGGATACTGGTCTAATCGGACGGATGTACCGGAAGCTGGAAGAGGACCAGGTATTGGTTTGCAGTCATCAGGGGAAATTAGAGCCTTTGTTTGCCTTTTACCATAAGTCCTGCCTTCCTGTTTTTAAAAAGCAAATGGAGGCAGGAGAGCTCAAGCCTCGCAGTGCTTTTCCGGTCCTGAAAGTGGGGCTGTATTGCTTAAGCGATGCGGAAATGAACGATATCGTAAATTTAAACACAACGGAAGATGTACAAAACTGGAACCATAAAACAGCAAAAAAATGAATGAAGTTACATAGGGGGGAAAATGGGATTTTTTAGTCCGGCAGAAGTTTTGGATATTTTGGGGGATAAGGCCCAAATAAAAAAGAAGTTGTCTTTTATGAAATTGTTTTTACTTTCTATTCTTGGCGGTTCATTTATCGCAGAAGGCTTTTTAGCCTGCATCCGTGTACAGGGAACAATGCCTGCCCAGTGGGGGAGCTTTGCAACATTTCTCGGAGGCTGCCTTTTCCCCATGGGGCTCATGGCGATTGTGCTGGTTGGGGGAGAATTAGCCACCGGAAATATGATGACCATGGCCATCGGCTTGTTCCAGAAAAAGATCTCGTTTTGGGATTTAACCTATAACTGGGTGGTGGTCATGGCAGGAAATATGGTTGGAAGCATAATCGTCGCCTACTCCTTCGGGCATTTTGTAGGACTGACGGAAGGAGCCTTTTTGGCCAAAACCATGGCCGTAGCCAACTCAAAGATCAGCGATCCGCCTATGGTGGCACTGGTTTCTGCTATCGGCTGCAACATCTTTGTCTGCATGGCTGTATGGTTTGCGACCAGCGCCAAGAGTTTTACCGCAAAGATGGCGGGAATGTGGTTCCCTATCATGATTTTTGTGGTCTTGGGATTTCAGCATGTGGTGGCAAATGCTTTTGTCATTCCTGCGGCGATCTTTTCCGGTGAGTCTTCGATTACGTGGATTAATTACCTGCTAAATACGGTGTTTGTCTTTATCGGCAACGCCATTGGCGGAGCACTGGTTTTTGCCCTTCCCTGACAGCCCCTTTCCCTGTCCCACATTTCCCCAAATCAGGAATGGATGGGTATGCGGTCAGAAGTCAGGATACAAAAGGTGCTTCAAGGGAAACACCAATCCAATTTCAAGTGGCCGGTGAAATATGTGCAGGGGATTATCTTTCCATCCAGGCCAAACCCTGTACAGCGGTTCGGGTGATGACCGGTGCCGTGGTGCCGGAGGGCTATGACTGTGTGATACGCCAGGAAGATACGGACTATGGCCAGGAGCAGGCAGAGATCTATGTGGAGGGAAGCCCCTGGCAGAACTATTGCAGGATCGGTGAGGACTTCCAGGCAGGAACGTGCATGATCCCCCGCCGGGTCCGCTTGGGCGCAGGGCATATCGGCGTTTTAGCCAGTATGGGAATCCGGGAAATTATGGTGCTTAAAGAGCCGAAGGTGGGCATAATCTCAACGGGAAATGAGCTTGTACCGCTCACCAGTCCCTTGGGAAAGGTAGGGGTGTATCCCAGCAGTGCCTATGCCATCGCCGCCCAGCTGAAAGCTCAGGGAGTCCAGGTTCCTTTTATGGAAATCTGCCCTGATGATGACAGGGGTTTTTCCCGTATGCTGGATGAGAGAATCAGCCATGCAGATGTGATTATCACCACTGGTGCACTTTCCGTGGGAAAAAAGGATTTTCTTCCGGAGGCATTGGAAGCAATGGGGGCCGAGCGGCTTTTTCATGGAGTGAATATGCGGCCGGGTACGCCTGTCATGGCAAACCGGTACAAGGGGAAGCTCATCCTCAGCTTATCCGGTTATCCCTTTGCAGCCATGGTCAATTTCCGTCTGTTCTTCTGGCCTGTCATGGCCAGAATGATTGGCGATGACTCTCTTTCCTGGAAAAAAATAAGGCGTATGGTAGTAGAGGGAAACGCCAATGCGGCAAAAAGAAGGCGGTTTGTCCAGGCATTCAGCGATGAGATGGGCGTCCATATCTTTGACAGAAACCACCATTCCTCCGTCTTATCTGAAATGCTCCGTTCAAACTGCATCATTGACCAGAAACAGGGAACGGCTATTTCGCCGGGGGATATGGTGGATATTCTCTATTGGAAGCAGGAATGGTAAAATTATGCCTGGAAAAAGGCTTCTGCCAGATGAACAAGGGCTTCCTGGTCTTTTGTGCCCATGACTTCCCTTGCGGAGTGCATGGCCAGGATGGGTACGCCTGCATCTACCGTCCGCATGGTAAGAAGGGCGGAAGAAATGCTTCCCAAAGTGGAACCTCCTTTTACATCGGAGCGGTTGGAGAACTTTTTATAAGGAATATTATTTGTCCGGCAGATTCCTTCAATGACTCCTGTGCTGGAAGCGTCGGTGGCGTAGGCCTGGCTGGATGCCAGCTTAATGGCAACTCCGTCTCCCATAAGGATCTGGTTCTTAATATCGCATTTTTCTCCGTGGTTGGGGTGAATGGCGTGAGCCACGTCTAAGGACAGCAAAAAGCCGCTAAGCAGAACATTTAGGAACGTTTCCCTGGAAAAGCCCAGAGATAAGCAAATCTTTTCAAGAATGCGTTCCATCAGTGCGGAAGCAGCTCCCTGCTTGGTATGGCTTCCGATTTCCTCATTATCGTACAGGGCGATGGCATGAATGCAGTTTTTACATGGTCCGGTCATGATCCCGCTTAAGCAGGCCTGAACGGATGTTAAGTTATCCAGGCGGGGAGAAGAGTAGAACTCATTCTGTAAGCCTAAGAGAGTCCCCTGCTCCCAGTTATAGATGCAGATTTCATAATCCAGAATATCTTCCTTTTTCACACCTGCCTCTTTTGCCAGAGCTTCTAAGAAAAAGTCTTCCTTACTTAGCTCATCCGTGATCCGGGTTATAAGGGGAAGCATGTCTATCTGTGCATTGATGGCAACTCCATCATTGGCATCCCGGTTCATGTGGATCGCCAGGTTTGGGACCGTAAGGAGGGGGCGTGAAAAGTCCACAAAGATGGTTTTAGGCTTCATGGGAGATGTTCCGGCTACGCAGACCTTGCCCGCCATGGATAGGGGACGGTCAAACCAGGTTCCCAGTAAAGGACCTCCGTATACCTCCACATTAAGTTTTCCATATTCCAGAGAAGTGACCTCAGGAGAGGGTTTTACCTTCAGGCATGGCCAGTCCGTATGGGACGCTGCCAGCTTAAGGGCCGGTATTTCGCCTAACTCTTCCCCAACGGTAAATGCAACCAGGCTGGAATCAAAGACATTTATGTAGTATGACCCGCCCTGCTTAAGCTTCCAGGGCTCGGCCAGGGACAGTTCTTTAAATCCTGCGGACAATAGCTGGTCCGCTGCCGCCATGATGCAGTGGTATGGAGAAACGGATGCGGCGATCAGTGTCTCTAACTGCTTGATATGATTCATATGGTTTCCTCTTTTCTGCCCATGCTTTTTGGGCATAGTGGTATGGCACTGCTCATTGCTTTCGTGAATAAGTATACCACAGAAAAAAACTGTTTGGAATAGGGTCGATCGTGGGAATTCCTGCGTTGACAGTCTGGGAGTATCCGGTGTATAGTAAACGGATAGAGATTATAAAATGGGGAGAAATTGCCATGATCGCACTGAAAATTGAGGACCTCAAGCTCTTTACCTCCAAGCTATTCGTAGGGGAAGTGTTTGACCAGTTCCTTGCAAAGGAAGCTGTTATTGTTACCTTTAATACATTTACCATCGATGGAAATATCCGTTCCGCTTATTACTCCAAAGAGGAACTTGAGGAAATGAATACGGGACAGCTTTCTACCTGGGCTATGATGAAGCCTTTTTGTTTTTCATTAATTAAAGGAAAAAGACTTCCAGTCAGTTTCCGGATCATCCTGCAGATGTCAAAGGAAGGTACCGAGCGCTTTCTTGCCTCCCGCCAGATTGCCTTTACACCCGATCAGGTAAAGGGACTGTACCTCAATATCCGCTATGAGGAAGACAAGCTTTCCTGCGTGACAGGAACTTCGGTTTCTGTCTTTACCCTTGATAAGACCCTGGATGAGGAATGGGATCAGGCGTTTAAAGGGTTTTTAAAACAAAACGAGATTCCGTTTCTGGAGGAATAGAATTATTAGCACTCAGTTTAATTGAGTGCTGATTTTCTATTGACATTTCCATAACAGCGTATTAAAATATTCTTTGCAGGTATGATCCATAAGTTTATAAATTTGTTAAAATTCCATGGAAACATGGAACTGAAATAGAAAAAAGAGTAAGGAGTGTTCTAATATGGCAAAGACAGGAAGTTTAACAATTAACAGTGAGAATATTTTCCCGATTATCAAGAAATGGCTGTATTCCGACCATGATATTTTCTACCGCGAGCTTGTTTCCAATGGCTGCGATGCTATTACAAAGCTTAAGAAGCTGGAAATCATGGGTGAATGGCAGAAGCCGGAGGATCTGGATTTTAAGATCGAGATCATTACCGATTCCAATGAAAAGTCCATTACCTTTAAGGACAACGGTCTTGGAATGACCATGGAGGAAGTTGATGAGTACATCAACCAGATCGCTTTCTCAGGCGCCCAGGATTTCCTTGAAAAGTATAAGGACAAGGCCAACGAAGATCAGATCATCGGTCACTTCGGACTTGGTTTTTATTCCGCATTCATGGTAGCTGACAGAGTTACAATTGATACCTTATCCTATAAGGAAGACGCTTTAGCGGTTCACTGGGAGTCTGACGGCGGTACGGAATATGAGATGGAAGAAGGGGACAAGGCAGAGTTTGGTACCACCATTAAGCTGTACCTCAATGAAGAAAGTCTGGAATTCTGCAACGAGTACCGCGCAAAAGAGGTTCTTGATAAATACTGTTCCTTTATGCCGGTGGCAATTTATTTATCCAGTTCATCTTCAGAGCCTCAGTATGAGACCATTGAAAAGGATGAGCTGACCGATAAGGACACTGTTATCGAAACCATCCTGGAGGAAGCAAAAACCGAGGAAAAAGAGAACGAAAACGGTGAGAAGGAAGTCGTAGAGGTATCTCCTGCCAAAGAAAAATATAAGATTAATAAGCGTCCGGTACCTGTCAATGATATCAATCCCCTGTGGAACAAGCATCCCAACGAATGCACAGAGGAGGAGTACAAGTCCTTCTACCGCAAGGTATTCAATGACTACAAGGAACCCTTATTCTGGATTCACTTAAATATGGATTATCCTTTTAACTTAAAAGGAATCCTTTACTTCCCCAAGCTGAATTTAAATTATGACAGCCTGGAGGGAACCATTAAGCTGTATAACAGCCAGGTATTTATTGCTGACAATATCAAGGAAGTTATTCCGGAATTCCTGATGCTGTTAAAGGGTGTGATCGATTGCCCGGATCTGCCGCTTAACGTATCCAGAAGTGCTCTTCAGAACGATGGTTTTGTGAAGAAGATTTCCGACTACATCACAAAGAAGGTTGCGGATAAATTAACCGGTATGTTTAAGACAGACCGTGAAAATTATGAAAAATACTGGGATGATATCAATCCGTTTATTAAATTCGGCTGCTTAAAAGACGAAAAGTTCGGGGAGAAGATCAATGATTCCCTCCTGTTTAAGAATCTGGACGGCAAGTATTTAACTCTTTCCGATTGTCTGGAGGAGAATAAGGAGAAGCATGAGAACAGCGTATTCTATATCTCCGATGAAAAAGAGCAGAGCCAGTACATCAACATGTTTAAAGAGGCAGGCTTAGATGCGGTTTATTTAACCCATAATATTGACAGTCCATTTGTAGGCTATCTGGAACAAAAGAATGAGAATGTTAAGTTCTTATGCATTAATTCTGACTTATCCGATATCTTCAAGGAAGAGGTAAAGGAAGAAGATAAGGAAGCTCTGAAGGCAGATGCAGAGACCCTGACAGAGATGTTCCGGAAAGCATTGAGCAAAGAACATCTGGAAGTAAAGGTGGAGAAGTTAAAGAACGGAAACGTATCTTCCATGATTACCGTATCTGAGGAATCCCGCCGTATGCAGGAAATGATGAAGATGTATACCATGCCGGGAATGGATCCTTCCATGTTTGGCGCAGGCGGTGAGACCCTGGTTCTTAACTACAACAATAAGCTGGTGCAATATATACTGGGACACAAGGACGGAGCCCACACAAACTCCATCTGTGAACAGCTTTATGATCTGGCAGCTCTCAGCCATGGTTCTCTGACACCGGAGCGCATGACGAAATTTATTGCCAGAAGCAATGAGCTGATGCTTGTGATGGCAGAGGAATAGAACGAGGAGAAACTTTAATGAAGGAAAAGACTATGAAGATGAGGAAGGCGGTGCTGCGTCTGATGATTGCTCTCATGCTGGGCATATTCGCAGGAGCTGCACCGGGAGCCGCACTGGTGTCTCACGCAGAGACCGTTGCTGCTTCAGAGGCCAACCTACCGGCAGAAGGAACTTCTGATGACTTTGGAGTGACCTTTTTCATATGGTTTTTTGGGGGAATTACGCTTCTGATCCTGTTTGTTGTCGTAGTGGTCGTTTGTTCCAGCATAAGCGCAGTAGGAGTATTTGATGCGCAGGGAGAGGAATAATAGCTGATGGTAAGTTAAGGACTTGTACCTTGGAAGTTTCCCGGTATAAGTCCTTTTTTATGAAAAAAATTATTTTTTTGCATCATTAAGATTCATTCTCATAGCAGCCGGGTCATGTAAAATTATTCTATTGACATCCGAGTCTGGTTTCTCTATAATATATGGTAATGAATACTACATGATAAGTTTTTCGCCAGGAGGAAGGATAGAGATATGAGCTATAAAATCATTGGGGACAGCTGCCTGGATCTTACGGCAGATCTAAAGAAAGATCCTCACTTTCAGATAATTCCCCTTACTTTGCAAGTGGGAAATACTCACGTAATCGATGACGAGACCTTTGACCAGAAGAGCTTTTTAGAGCTGGTAAAAAGCAGCAGCGAGTGTCCTAAAACAGCATGTCCGTCACCGGAGCTTTATAAAGAAGCCTTTGAATGCGACGTGGATCAGATTTTTGTAATCACTCTGTCCGAGCATTTAAGCGGCAGCTATAACAGTGCGGTTCTTGGAAAAAGGCTTTATGAAGAAGAACATGGGAATGACGGGAAAAAGATCGCTGTGCTTGGCTCGGATTCTGCCTCTGCCGGACAGTTAAATATCGCTCTTTACGTCCAGTCCCTTTACCATGCATCTCTGCCCTTTGAAGAAATTGAAGAGAAGGCAAGAACCTTCATCAAAAATATGAAGACCTATTTTGTATTGGAAAGTCTGGACACTTTAAGAAAAAATGGACGACTTACCGGTCTTCAGGCATTTTTTGCCACTGCCTTAAACATTAAGCCGGTTATGGGTGCTAACTCAGGCGTAATCGTTAAGCTGGACCAGGCAAGAGGGATCAATAAAGCGCTGGCCCGTATGGTGGAGCTTGCCATTAAGGACGGAGGAGAAACCAAAGATAAGGTGCTGACAATTGCTCATTGTAATAATCCGGAGCGGGCGGAGCATGTAAAACAGGAAATGCTCAAGCAGGCTGTATTTAAGGACGTACTCATTGTAGAAACAGCCGGAGTTGCTACGGTATATGCCAATGACGGCGGAATTATTATGACTCTATAACGTGTGATTGATAAATGCTTTACAAATTTGGGAAAGTATGTTAAAATGCTCACAAATAGAGAGTTTGACTAGGTGTAACTGTAATTATTCGTGCAGACATAACTGGTTATATTTATACTTTTGCTCAGGCAAGGCGTAAATATGACCAGTTTTTTAGTTTAGAGGAAATCTGGAATACAGCAGTTAATCGGATATTCGCAATCCGCTTCACTGCTTGATGAGGTTCAAAGACAGTACGTTTTATGAGAGGCAGGAATACAGCCTTTCAAAACTGTATTATAAAAAGAAAGGATGGGAACTATGAGAGAAAACTTTTTGTGGGGAGGAGCCACTGCGGCTAACCAGTGCGAAGGCGGCTGGAAGGAAGGAAACCGGGGAATGGGAACTGTAGATGTGATCCCATGGGGAGAGAATCGTCTTCCGGTTATGAAGGGGGAGATGGATTACAGGCAGCTGCCGGAAGATTCCTATTATCCCTCCAGGGAAGCGATTGATATGTACGATCATTATAAGGAGGACATCGCCTTATTTGCAGAAATGGGATTTAAATGCTATCGCTTTTCCTTTTCCTGGTCCCGCATTTTTCCAAATGGGGAAGAAGAGGAGGCGAATGAAGAAGGGCTTAAGTTTTATGAGGATTTCATTGATGAGCTATTAAAGTATGGGATCGAACCGGTAGTGACCATCTGCCATTTTGACATGCCGCTGGCTCTTGTTGAAAAATATGATTCCTGGAAAAACCGAAAGGTCATTGATTGTTTTGTGAAATACTGCGATGCTATTTTCCGCCGTTTCCGGGATAAGGTGACTTACTGGATCACATTTAATGAGATCAATATGCTTCTTCACCTGCCGTTTATGGGCGCCGGTATCCGGTTCTCTGAAGGAGAAAATGAAATGCAGGTGAAGTATCAGGCTGCCCATAACGAATTAGTGGCTTCTGCCATGGCAACCAGACTGGCTCATCAGATTAATCCTGACTTTAAAATAGGCTGTATGCTTGCCGCAGGAAATTTCTACCCCTTTAGCTGCAATCCTAAGGATGTCTGGGAAAGCATAAAGAAAGACAGGGATAATTATTTCTTTATTGATGTACAGGCCAGAGGAGAGTACCCTGCCTATGCGAAGAAAATGTTTGAGAGGGAAGGAATAAAGCTTGAAACAGGACCGGAGGACGATGAAATCTTAAAAGAGCATACGGTAGACTTTATTTCCTTCAGCTATTACTCATCCCGGTGTGTCAGCACAGCAGAAGAAGCCATCACAGAATCCACACCAGGCAATGTGATGAAGAGCGTTAAGAATCCCTACTTAAAGGAATCAGAATGGGGCTGGCAGATCGATCCTCTTGGACTTAGGGTTACTTTGAATACTCTGTACGACCGTTATCAGAAACCGTTATTTATCGTGGAAAACGGCCTTGGTGCAGTGGATAGGCTAAAAGAGGATGGAAGCATTATTGACGACTACCGGATAAATTACTTAGAAGAGCATATAAAAGCAATGATAGAGGCTGTGGATGAGGATGGAGTAGATTTATTAGGATATACCCCCTGGGGCTGTATTGACCTGGTCAGTGCATCTACAGGAGAAATGAAAAAGCGATACGGTTTTATCTATGTTGATAAGGATAATGAAGGGAATGGAACCTTAAAACGCAGCAGGAAAAAATCCTTTGAATGGTACAAAAATGTAATTGCAAGCAATGGAGTTGTTTTGAAGGAAAGCGGATTTTGATAGCAAAATAGCATACGGGGAGAAAGGAAAGCATCTTTTGGGATCGGACAGACCCGGAAAGGTGCTTTTTTTATGAATTTCATTTAATGAAAAGAAAAACATATTTTTGTTGAAAATATTAGGAGTAAAAGATATAATATATAAAAATACTAAAGTTTGAGGGGCCCGATGGAAAAAGAACAATTTTTATATAAAAAAATTTATCAGGATTTAAAAAATAAGATCCTTGCAGGAGAGCTGGAGGAAGGATCATGTCTGCCCCAGACAGGAGAATTAGCGGCTGCATATGAAGTGAGTACCATAACCATTACCAATGCCTTAAATGCCCTGAAAGGGGATGGCTACTTAAACCGGATCAAGGGGAAAGGAAGCTTTATTCAGCTTCCGGTAAAAAGTACAGGGACTGTAACAAGCGGCTTTGATGCTGCATCGGAACGATATGAGAGCCCCGACCGGGATAAGATGCTTGGCCTGGTTCTGGAGCACGTATCCTCCTGTTTTGGACTTGACATGATGTATGCAATGGATGCCATGGCGGCTGAGGCCGGCTATAAGCTTTGTGTCCGGTTTTCCTACGGAGAGAGAGAGAAAGAAACAGAGGAAATTGAGTTTTTAAAGGAGCTTGGAGTCAGTGGGATCATCGTCATGCCTTGTCATGGAATTTATTATAATACGGCTATTTTAAAGCTTGTGGTTGAAGAATTTCCTATGATACTGATCGATAAGAAAATGGAGGGGATCCCGGTTCCATCCGTAAGAACAGATAACCATCTTGCTATGAAAGAGCTGGTGGATTATCTGGTTCATAAAGGAAATAAAAAGATTGGCTTCATTACCTTTTCAGAAAATGGCACTTCTTCTATTAAGGACAGAAGAAAGGGATTCCGTGAGGCAATAAAGGCAGCCGGGGTTGAGAATATGGAGGAATGCTGTCTGGAAGGGGCTGAAAAAATAAATATTTATTCAGATGATTTTGATATAGGACTCAGTGAAAAGATTGAACGGTATCTTGATGATAATAAGGACTTAGATGCGGTTATCTGCGCCGAATATGGAATTGCCAGATGGCTTGGAAAATGGAAGGGAATTACCGTATGCTGCATTGACGAAGATTATTTATCTCCCGGAGGTCCTCATTTCACCCATATAAAGCAGAATGAAAAGAAAATTGCCTTTGAAGCCATCAGGATCTTGTTAAAACAGATAGAAAAAGATCCGTCCTACAGTCAGTTGGATTGTCTGGTACCTGGAATATTTAGTGAATGCTAAAATATATATTTTGCTCCTGCAATAATTAGAGTGCAGAACAATGATTATAATTGTTCTGTACTCTTTTTTTATTCATTGTAAAAAATGCATAAAAAATATCACTTAAGTATGTATTTTAGTAACAAAATACCGATAGATAGTTGAAAGTAAAAGTGTGATATGGTATTATAAATAAATAAAACATATATTTTAATTAAAATATATGTAAAAGATACGTAAACATGGTTTACAAAATCAAAAATATAATATAGTATGATTTTGTAGTCCCAATGAGTGTTGGATTGAAAGGAGAAAAAATGAAAAAAAGAAGAGTCATGTCACTGCTCGCGGCAGCACTTATGGTATGCTCCATAAGCGCCTGCGGAAAACAGGAGAGCGCCAGCACAAAAGCCAGCCAGACAGAAGGAAGTAAGACAGAAGAAAGTAAGACAAACGAAAGTAAGACAGAAGCAGCCAGCCAGCCGGATAAAGAAGCAGGGGGTTCCGTAAAGATCATGACAGCCAATACGGGAGGCAAGGATGAAGCGGAAATGCAGCTTTTTGCAGAAACCCTTTCAAAAGCTACAGGCCTTACGGTTGAATTTGAAAAGCCTGCATCGGATTATGACAAGGTTCTGATGCAGAAGTTAAGCGGCGGCGAGACCTATGACCTGATTTATATCACTGCCAGCCAGTATGCTAATCTGGTAGCTCAGGGAGCCTTAATGGATATTACGGACCGGGTAAATGGTTCGGAGATTCTCACCGGCAATGTGGATCCGGCTGAGTGGAAGGACATCACCATTGACGGTAAGATCTACGCCGGTTTCAACAAAAAGGAGATCCACAGGGTAGTGGCTTTAAACAACACGCTTCTTAAAAAGGCCGGAATCGATTATAAGAAGATCGAGCCCACCATGGATGGGTATTATGATGTGATGAAAAAATTAAAAGACAGCAGCCAGGACCCGGATTTTTATCCCTTTGATGCCATTTTATCTGAAACCTATGACTTACAGCCCTGGATGGCGGCGGCGGGCTTAAAGAACGGAGTGGTTCTGGACGATTCCGGGAAACGATTTGCGCCATACTCAGAAGATGGAGCTGCACCTGTTTGGGAGTGGTTTAAAAAGCTGTATGACGATGGTCTGCTGGATCCCTCCTCCTTTGTAGATAAGACAAAGGATATGAGAGCCAAAATGGGGGCCTCCTCTCAGAAGACAGCTCTGACGGTTGATTGGACGGCATGGGTCGGTTTACATAATGCAAATGCTAAGGCAGGAGGAATTTCTCCCGATGATTTTGAGATCGTTTCTCTTCCTGGTCTTAAGACCCCTGACGGAAGCTATATGCTTGTCAAAGGAAGCGCCAGTTTGTTTGCAGTTCCTGCCAATGCAGAGAATCCTGACGGAGCCATGAAGGTATTAGAGTATTTTGCAACGCAGGAAGGCGGAAATCTTCTTTCAACTGGAATTCTGGACTATGACTATACTGGCACAGAAGGAAAATTTGAATTGACGGAAACAGGGGCTCAGCACGGCAATGACCATGGCGCTCCATTCCCCATCTATAAGGATTTTAAGCCGATTTTCGGATTCAATCCCGGAGTGGATGAGGCGTTGAGCTACAGCAGCTATGCAACCATTGACAGGATCATTCCAAATGAAGCGGATTACAAGGAAATCGTGGGCAAATGGGGGATCAAGATCATCAAAGGAGAAGTTTCCGCTCAGGAGGGGCTTAGCGGTATGAGAAAAGAGCTTGTTGACCGGAAAGTGACTGACCGGTAAGTGCGATCCCCAAAATAGACAGGAGGTATTGGTTTGAAAGGACAGCTTAAGAAAAGGATATTGCGGTATAAGGAAATCTATCTGCTGCTGATACCAGTTCTCATCTACTTTCTTGTATTTTCCTATTATCCGCTGGTACTGGGAATCATAAAAAGCTTTCAGAAGGTAAAGCTTTTAGGCGGCTATGAGATGGTAGGGTTTAGCAATTACAAGGAGATTTTTGGGGATAGGCAGTACAGACAGGCGTTTATTAACAGCCTTACGGTAGGAGGCGGAACCTTTCTCCTGCAGTTTGTCTGGGGACTTTTAATAGCTGTATTGCTGAATGAGATTAAAAGCAAGGCACCCAAATCCCTGTTTCAGACGGTTACTTATATCCCGTACCTCCTGTCCTGGTCTGTGGTAGGAGGTCTGTGGATATCCATTTTATCGCCTGCAGGCATGGTAAACGGCATTATGAGGGCATTAATGGGAACCAGTTATTCTCCCATGGTATTTATGTCGGAGGGACGTTACGCCAGATCGATCATGATTTTTACAGGTGCATGGAAAGGGGCCGGCTATTTTGCGGCCCTGTTCCTGGCCGCTATGGTCGGAATTGATTCGGCCCTGTATGAATCAGCAAGAATGGATGGCGCTACAAGAATCAAGCAGATCCGATACATCACTCTGCCGGTCATCGTGCCCACCATGAAGGTAGTCGCAGTGTTGTCGGTCATGGGAATCCTGCGCAACTTTGACCAGATTTTTGTTATGATGAATGCCTCTATCAGCGATAAGGTAAAAAACCTGCTGGTTTTAATTTACGAACAGGGCATTATCCAGTTTAATGTGGGGACCGCTACAGCTGCTGCGACCGTTGTCTTGTTTGCAACCCTGCTGATTACCTCGGCGGTCAGAAAAATGCTGAAATATGATGAGATTTATTCCTGATGGAAAGGGCAGAGATATGAAGAATAATCTAGATAAAAAAGGTTTAACAGGTTTCTGGAGAGTGCTATTTTTATTTTTGACGGCAGCCATCTTTCTTACCATGTTTCTTCCCATGTGGAATGTATTTGTGGTGTCCACCTCAACAGCCCTTGATTCCTCACAGAGCGGGATCAAGCTGTGGTGGACAGCATTCAGTATGGAAGGCTTTTTCTATGTATTCCGTGTGACAAAAATGGCAAGGCCGTTTCTGAATTCCCTTTTTATAACCACCTTGGGTACTGTGATCCAGGTTCTTTTATCGGCCCTTGCAGGCTATGTTCTGATACAAAAGAGCCTTCCTTTTAAAAATTTTATTTCCTCATTTATTATGCTCACCATGATGGTGCCCGGGGATTTAACTTTGATATCCGTTTATCAGCTCAATAAGCAGCTGTCATTGTTAAATACTTATCAGGGATTGGTGTTAAACGGGCTGGTATCCGGTTTCAGTATTATGATGATGAGAAATTACTTTGAGACGGTTCCTTATTCTCTCGCGGAATCAGCCAGAATGGACGGGGCAGGAGAGTTAAAAATATTCGGAAGTATTTATATGCCCATATCCCTTCCGGGATTTGCAACAGTATTCTTTATGGAGTATGTGGCCAGATGGAATTCTATCATGCTTCCGGCGACCTTGATCACGGATGAGAAAAAGTATACCCTTCCTCTGATGTTAAAGCAGATGATCATGTCCGTGGATTCCACTTCGGGAACCGCGGCGACTCCGGATAACGCAATAATGGCGGCGATCGTGATCTCTACCATACCGCTGCTGATCATCTATATGTTTGCCCAGAGATTTCTCATGGAGGGCATAAACATGGGGGCCGTTAAGGGATGAAGGAGGACCGATATGAAGGAAAAGACAATCACATTTCAAAGGACAGTCTTAAAAAAGGAAGAAGGGCTGTATTTAGAGGTACCGTTTTTCGTGCCGGATCAGGCTGAGGCCATGGAACTATCATACGACTACGACAGGAACGGAACTATCATTGATTTCGGCCTGTTAAATGAAACGGGAGAATTGATCGGCTGGTCCGGCTCGGACCGGAGCCGGATCGTTATTTCAGATCACAGGAGCATGGCCGGTTTTGCGTCGGTTCCTGTAAAGCAGGGACAATGGAGCATACTTCTGGGAGCCTATAAGGTAGAGGAACAGGGTGTGGTAATTACATATAAGATAACCTTCCATTTAAAAGGCCTGCGGCTATATAAGGGAGATACCCACCTTCATTCCCGCGGCTCCGACGGAAATATGACTCCGGAAGAACTGGCCCTTGCTGCCGGAAGAGAAGGGCTGGATTTCCTGTTTATTACGGATCATAACAATTATGCCCACAATTACCAGCTGCGTTCAACGGACCTGGTAACCATGATTCCGGGAGTGGAGTGGACCCATTACAAAGGACATATGGGAATGCTGGGAAGGAATCGCCCATATAAAAGCTTTCTCTCCAATTCTCTGGAAAGGACCATAGAAATTATAGAGGAAGCAAGGGAAAACGGAGCTTTTACGGTGATAAACCATCCCTTCTGTCCATGGTGCGGCTGGCAGTGGGGGATGGAGAAGGTTCCCTTTGACGGGGTGGAGGTCTGGAACGGAGGCCTCATGACGGAGAGCAACCAGGCCTGCCTTGCCTGGTGGGATGAAAGGCTTAAGGAAGGGAAAAGGATCCCTATAACAGGGGGCAGCGATTTTCATAAATACGAACCGGGAAGAATGCCGGCTTCTCCTTGTACCTGCGTGTACGCCCTGTCAAATTCTGCTGAGGATATATTAGAAGGCCTTAAAAAAGGGCATTCCTTTTTGACCATATCTCCGGAAGGTCCGATGATGGAAACCTGGGCCGGGGAGGATCTTTTGGGAGATGAGATCCCGGAAGGAAGCGAAATCATGTTTACCTTCCGGAACTTACGCGAGGGTGATATCCTGTTCCTGATTTCCCAGGACGGCAGGGAAGAAATCCCCTGCGGATCGGGCCGTCTTTCCATTCAAAGAACTTCCGGAAAGGCCGGATATCTCAGGGCTGAAATCAGGCGGAGTATTCTAAAGGGGTATCCTCATATTCCGGTGCTCCTTTCCAATCCTTACTATATAACAGGTGAAAAAAATGACAAAGAATGAATCAGTGACAAATGAAACAATAAAAAGGGTACACGTAGTTTTCATGACCCATTTTGATATGGGATTTACGGATCTGGCAGACCGTATTCTTTCCAACTATATCCAGGACTTTATTCCTGAAGCCATCAGGCTTGCCGTGGACTTAAACCAGGATGGAAGGAAACGGTTTATCTGGACCTTAGGGGCATTCTTAATTGACCAGTATTTAAAAAAAGCTCCTCAGACGGAAGCTCAGAAACTGAAAGATGCTGTGATGAGAGGTGATATCAGCTGGCACGGGCTGGCCTTTACCACTCATACGGAACTGATGGATGCTGACCTGATGAATTTTAATTTAAGCTATGGAGAAAGACTGGACAGAACGTTTGGAAGAAAGACCATGGCTGCAAAACTTACTGACGTACCAGGCCATACGAAAGCCATGGTACCAATCATGGCCCGCCATGGGAAACGATATCTGCATATCGGAGTAAATGCCTCATCCATGAATCCAATGGTTCCCCAAAGCTTTGTATGGCGGTCAGGAAACAGCGAGATTCTTGTCCAGTATTCTCCTGTTTATGGCTCGACATGTTATATGGAGGGTATGGAAGATGTTCTGGAGTTTGTTTTTTTAGGAGATAATCTGGGCCTTCCCACCAGGGAAGAGGTTTTAAGTCAATTAGAGGAATTGGAGAAGAAATATCCAGGTGCAGCATTGGAGGCCTCAACCTTGGATGCCTATGCCGGGAAGCTTTGGGAAAGAAGGGAAGCGCTTCCCGTAATAACAGAGGAAATCGGGGATACCTGGATTCACGGAATCGCCTCGGATCCGGTCAAGGTCAGCGGCTTCAGACGGCTTCTGGGCCTTAAGGAGCAATGGAAAAAACAGGGGAAGTTTGATTATGAAGGGCCGGAATTCCATGGTTTTATGGAAAACCTTCTGATGATATGCGAACATACGTGGGGGCTGGATTATAAGAAGCACCTGTTTGATTTTAAAAACTGGGAAAAGGAAGATTTTAAGAGAGCCAGAAAAGAAAATCATGTTACGGAGGATATGTTTACGGAAAGAAATGCCGCTCTTTTACATGCCATATACAAGGAGAAGGGAGTGGATCATCTGGAGAGTACTTATGACTGGTACGAAAGCTCCTATGAAGAACAACGGACCTACTTACGCGAAGCGGTCCGGCTGCTGCCTGAGGAATTTAGAGAGGAAGCCAGGCAGGCGCTTGTATGGGATCCGGCTACAGAAACGGAAACATGGGAAGAGGGAGGAGAGGTCCATCCTTTTGAGATCGTTGCCATACAGGACTGGAAAGCGTCATTTGATGGAAGCGGCTCGGTGGTATATCTGGAAAAGAAGGGAAAGGTTTGGATCCAGTCAGGCTGCTTTGGCCGTTTTTCTTATGAAACCTATGGTGCCATGGATACGGTATCGGAATATTATGAGTACAATCATGCATTTAAGGAAAATATGGCCTGGTCAGAAGCAGATTTTTCAAAGCCCGGACTGGAAACCGTGGAGGGACTTACGAACAGGAATTATACCTTTGGAGTGCGGGAGATGAGAAGGACTGATTCTGCAGTGAGGATCTGTCTTGCAGGGAATCCGGCGGCTGTAAACGAATACGGGTGCCCTGAGCGGGCATGGATCACCTACACGTTTGGAGAAGAGTTATTGTGCGATCTTTTTTGGGAAAATAAAGATGCCAATAAAATGCCTGAAGCCCTTTGGTTTGATGTTAATCTTGATGTTGAAAACCCTTATCTCTGGAAGATGAAGATTATGGATCAGGAAATCTCTCCCCTGGAGGTGGTGAAAGGAGGAAACCGGAGGCAGCACTGCATGGAAAAGCTGGTCTATGACGGGGCGGATGGGACCATAGAAATACAGAATCCTGATTCTCCTCTGGTAAGTGTGGGAGGAAGGCGGCTGTATGGCGGTTGTCTGGAGCTTCCGGATATGAAAAAGGGATTTTCCTATTGCATGTTTAACAATAAATGGGGGACAAATTTTTCCATGTGGTGCCAGGATGACTGCAGGTTCCGGTATGTATTACGCGTTCAAAATAAGGGCTGAAATAAGAGGGGTATTTAGATAATATCGAAAAAGATTCTACCGTTCTGGCCTGTATGTAAAAGGGAATATTTGACAAATCCATGGAACCAGTGTAAGATAAAAAAATGGAATATAATCCGAAGAAATATGAAAGAAAAGTTATGGAAAAACCCATGGTTTTTGTGGAAAAAGTAATGGAAAATGAAAAACCATGTGGAAATAGTCAACAATCAGGAGGAGTAGATGAAGAAAAAAAATGGGCTGATGAAGATTTTGATTTTCCTACCCATAGTACTGTTTGTTTTGCTTGTTGGGTGGATCGGGGTAAGTGAATGGAAAGGAATAGAGGCCGTTCCACGAGAAAGCCTGTCCCATTCAGAGCCTGAGACATCAGAGGAAACGGAAATCTTGACAGTAGAAGAATCCCAGTCTCAGGAAGAAACCGCTCCAATTGAGGAAGAAACAGAGCAAAAATCAGCCGTTCAGCTCCTCTTTGCAGGTGATATATTACTATCTAGTCATGTTATGATGGCTTATGATAAGTCGGGAAGCATGAATGGCGTTCTGGACGAAGGATATCGGGACGAAATCAGCAATACGGATATCTTTATGGCCAACCAGGAGTTTCCTTTCAGCGACAGGGGCTCTGCGGCACCTGACAAACAGTTTACATTCCGCCTGCCGCCTTCCAAGGTTTCCCTGATGAATGAAATCGGAGTTGACATCGTTACCCTGGCCAATAACCATTCCCTTGATTATGGAACAGATGCCCTTGTGGATACCTGCACGGCTCTGGATGGAGCCGGTATTAAATATGTGGGGGCAGGCCCTGATATGAACCGGGCCAAACAGCTTGAGAAGATAGAAGTGAATGGAAAGGCCATAGGCTTTCTGGGGGCGTCCAGGGTTTATCCCGATCCCAACTGGGTGGCGAACAGCAAAAAACCGGGCATGGTAAGCGGTTATGATCCTACCATCCTTTTAGAAGAAATAAAAAAGGCAAAAGAAACCTGCGATTATCTGGTGGTTTACGTTCACTGGGGAGTGGAGCGGGATGAGAAGCCCCAGGAATATCAGAGGGCTTTAGGAAAGCAGATCATCGACGCAGGGGCTGACTTAGTGATGGGAAGCCATCCCCATGTTCTGCAGGGAATTGAATATTACAACGGCAAGCCTATCTGCTACAGCCTTGGCAATTTCATCTTTGGAAGCAGCATCCCAAAGTCAGCCCTTATACGGGCACAGGTGGATTTTGCCCAGGGAAGCACCACCTTGTCCTTAGTCCCGGGGACATCAAAGGCAGGATATACCAGGAAGCTGACCCAGGAAGATGAGATCCGGGAGTTTTACCAGTATTTCCAGAGCATATCCTTTGATGTATCAGTTGATGAAAACGGTGTTATTCACAATAATAGCAATTAAACTCAGACGAGGTATCTGTCACCCTGGCAGATGCCTCGTTCTTTTAGCCGTTTAGCCAGAGTGCCGAGGACCAGCTTTTTATTTCCGCTCCATAAAGGCGAAAGAAGAAGTTTCTTCGGTCCGTCCCCGCTGATCCGGTGTATGACCACCTCGGTCGGAAGGAGGGCGATGCAGTCAATCACCAGGTCTGTGTATTCTTCCAGAGTATAGACAGGAACCAGGCCTTTGTCATATTCCGCGGCAAGATCAGTTCCTTTTAATACATGAAGAAGCTGAAGCTTAATTCCGTCAATTCCATGTTCTCCCAGATGACCCAGATAGGTTACAGTTTCCAAAATCATATCTCTGGTTTCTCCAGGAAGCCCTAAAATAACATGAGCGATGACAGTGATACCGGCTTCCTTTAAATTCTGGCAGGCTTCAGAGAAAGTATGAAGGGGATATCCTCTGCGGATATAATCGGCTGTGGACTCATGGATGGTCTGTAGTCCCAGTTCTACCCAGACAGGCTTTATTTTATTTAATCTTTTCAATAAATTCAGGACATCAGGCGGAAGGCAGTCGGGACGGGTGGCAATGGAAAGGACCGCCACATCCGGATGGCAGATGGCCTGGGTAAACAGCTCTTCCAGATAGGGCAGGGGAGCGTAGGTGTTGGTATAAGACTGAAAATAAGCGATGAAACGGCCTTCATCCGTCTTTATTTTACCCTGGATCCTTTTGCGGGCAGATTCAATCTGTTCCGTGACGGAGGAATGGAGGCTCAGGGATTCCGCAAAATCTCCTGATCCCCCGCCGCTGCAGAAAATGCATCCCCCGCTTCCCAGGGTTCCATCCCGGTTAGGACATGTCATGCCGCCGTCAAGAGCCAGTTTATAGACTTTTTGTCCGTATTGTTTCTTCATTTCATAGTCCAGGGAATGATAAGGTTTTTCGTTCCAGAACATGGTTTCCTCTTTCCTTCGCACTTATTTTTATTTGTTTCATTATACGGGTCCCCCGGATGACCTGTCAAATTATTTTATAGGTTTTCGTAAAATATTATATTGTGAAATCTTTGGCATTTATGATATACTCGTAGCAATGACAATGCTTTGTCAATGAATGGGGGAAACCTTCCAGGTTACTATATAAATAGGGTGTGCCCAGCCCAAAAGCGTGGGCAGTAAATCGGAAAAGGAGAGCAAGTGACATGAAGATAAGTGATACGATTCAGCTGTTGGAGTCTAAAGAGTCAGAAAAACTTATGACTGCTTTATATGGAAAAGAGGCAGTCAGGGAGAACATTGAACGTTATCAGAGCCTTATAAAAAACTTCCAGAAGAAATTTCCGGAGGATGATGTGATGTTGTTTTCCTCGCCAGGGCGCACGGAGATCAGCGGAAACCATACCGATCATAACCACGGAAAGGTGCTGGCTGGAAGCATTAATCTGGATTGTGTAGGAGTAGCTGCAAAAAACAACAGCAGAAAAGTAAATATTATCAGTGAAACTTATAACCAGAGCTTTGAGATCGATCTGGATGACTTGGCTCCAAGCGATAAGAAGGCAGGAACCATTGACCTGGTAAAAGGTCTTTTAAAGGGCTTTTTAGAGGACGGGTATGAGATCGGCGGCTTTGATGCCTGCGTAACCAGCAATGTCATCAGTGCGGCAGGTGTCAGCTCCTCTGCTTCCTTTGAGATGCTGCTTTGCTCTATCTTAAATACATTCTTTAATCATAGCGCCATGGATGCTGTGGCATATGCCCATATCGGCAAGTTTTCTGAAAATGTATACTGGGACAAGGCTTCCGGCCTTTTGGACCAGATGGCATGTGCTGTAGGGGGACTTATTACCATTGATTTTAAAGACCCGGCAGTTCCGGTTATAGAGAAGATCGATTTTGATTTTGGCTCTAAGAATCACAGCCTTATTATTGTCAATACAGGAAAGGGTCATGCTGATTTAAGCGAAGACTATTCCTCAGTTCCGGCAGAAATGAAAAAAGTTGCAGAGTTCTTCGGAAAAGAAGTCTGCGCTGAAATTACAGAAAAAGAGGTCATTGACAATTTACAGGAAATCAGGGATTTTGCCGGTGACCGTTCTGTCCTCCGCACCCTCCATTTCTTTGAAGAGAATAAGAGAGTAGAAGCAGAAGTGGCAGCATTAAAAGAAAACCGGTTTGAGGACTTTTTAAAGAAAATAACCGAATCCGGAAATTCCTCGTGGAAATGGCTTCAGAACTGCTTTACCAACACCAGCTTCCAGGAGCAGGGAATCACCATTGCCCTGGCTCTTACGGAACTTTTCCTGGCAGAGAAAAATACAGGTGCATGCAGAATACATGGAGGCGGATTTGCAGGTGTCATCATGACCATGCTGCCCAATGAGCTGGTAGAAGAATATATTTCCTATATCGAGAAAGCCATGGGAGAGGGCAATGCTTACCGAATGAGCATCCGGCCATATGGAGCCATCTGCTTCAATGAGATAATCAATCAATAATAATTGTAAATTCTGCCAAAATGGAGTAAAATATAATGAAGAAACGTTAGAAAAGAACGTGGGCAGAAGGAGGCATTATGAAAGAAAAGAAAAATCTGGTCATCACCATAGGAAGGCAGTACGGCAGCGGCGGCCGAATCGTGGGAAAAGCCCTTGCAGAGGAGCTGGGAATTCATTTTTATGATGAAGAGATTTTGTCCATAACTTCGGAGCAAAGTGCCGTTGGAGAGGTGTTTTTCCGTCTGGCTGATGAAAAGGCGGGAAGTAATCTGCTTTATAAGATCGTAAGCGGCTTAAAGCCCCAGCTTGGGAAACCCTCTATGGATGCGGATATTGTGAAACCGGAGAATCTGTTCCGTTTCCAGTCCCAGGTCATAAAAGAGCTGGCTTCGGAAGAGTCCTGCATTATTGCCGGACGGTGCGGAGATTACATCTTAGGCCGTGAAAAGGAAGAATTCCCGGGCTTGGTAAAAATCTTTGTTTACGCAGACATGGAAACACTCATCAAACGCACCATGGAAGTGGATAAGGTTGATGAGAAGGAAGCGGCAAAGCGGGTAAAGAAGATTAACCGGGAGCGGAAGGAGTATTACCGCTACTATACCGGTGAGAACTGGGAAAATTGGAACAATTATGATCTGATTATCAATACCAGCAGCATTGACTTAGAGCAGACAGCGAAGCTGATTAAGGATTATATTAAGCTTAGAGGAATTGAGCTATAAAAGGAACGCATATAACGGCGGCTTTGATTGATTTCAAAGCCGCCGTTTCCATGTCAATGCAGGTATACTATGGGATCGCTTTTAGCGTTCCATGGATTTTTCCGGTACCAGCGCCGAAAAGGCACTATCTAAGTCATTCTTAAAGTAAACCAGGTTTCCTTTGTTGCATTCATAGATAAAATCTCTTAGACTTTTGCTGGTATAGTTTGAAAAATCCCCTATGATTGCAAGCTTAAAACGGTAGTTTGAAAATTTCTGCAGGATTTCCCCTGCGAAGCCTGTTTTAAGATCAAAAAAGCTTTCATCTAGGCTTTCTTTATACAGGACCATGCCGATGCAATCACATTGGTATTGGGACGAAGCCATTATATCAAGGATATCCTGAGCAGTGGAAATTTTTTCGTCCTTATTAAGAATTATGATATTCTGGTTTCTTATTGTTTTTATATTCATCTCATCTAAATCCTTCTTTCTCCAGGAATGGAGCTGCTATATCCAATACATTTGTCAGTATATGCCCACAGCCTTGAAGAATGTGGGTTTCGGACATTGGAGTCAAGGCAGCAAGCCTTCGTGCTGTTTCATGGACATCAATAGTAACATCATTTTCTCCGGTAATCAGGAGAACAGGCATGGTAAGTCTTTGTAGCAGACGATCTGCAAAAACCGGCAGTGCATCAGTCATGGGAATAAAGTTTTGCACGATCAGCATAATAAAATCCTTTGCCTTTTGAGGGATATCACTTTCTCCAATAATGGAATCATCAAATGGCTCTGAATTATTTTTGTCACGGGAAACATATTCAGCCGACTTGGAAATAAACTCCTGACGGATCGGTGTGATGCCTGATGGAGAGATTAAAATAAGTTTTGCCACATATTCAGGAAATCCTGTTGAGAATTTCAGAGCCATCCATGCACCAAATGAATTTCCCATGATTATTACGCGGCAGATCTGTAATTGATCCAGGACTTCTTTCAACCATAATGCATATTCATCGGCTGAGGGGTCATACCTGTTTTCCTCACTGTTACCGGCCTCTCCAATTATATCGATAGCAAATACGTGATAAGCTTTTGATAATGCGGAGATTTCCGCTGCCCAGAAGGCACTGTTGCTGCATGAGCCGTGGAGCAGCAAAAGAGGCGGGTTTTCCGGAAGTCCGCATTCAAGTATAAAGGTCTTTCCGTATATGGTGTCCGCATAACGCTTCTCAGCTGGAAATTGATCTAATATTTGATTGTAAATAGAGAGTACTCTTTCTTTCCCTTCCGGGGTTTTAAATACCTTGGTTTGTATAGGCTTCATTAATAATCCTCCTGTCTGATCGTTTCAACCATTTCCATAATTAACTGAATGACTGCCTGTGCAAATTGGATGTTCCCCCATATGGTGACACGTACTTTGCATTCTGATTCCAAAAACTGTGCATGCATGGTCGGATGACCATATTCCGGGAGATTGGTATTCAGCGCGGCAGTAATAGTATTCATAATACGAATGGCATCATTCATTCCTTCGACATCGATATCAATTACAGAAGATACTTTTATTTCATAGCCGGATTTTTTTATGGAATGGCTGGATTCCATTTCGGCTGGCAGTTTTGAGCTTTCCATAAAAACACTTAAGTCATGTCCGGTCACTCTCCAGCTTTTTCCGATTTTCCCTGCTCTCAGCTTGCCTTCCCTGATGTAGCGCTGGATTGTCTTTGGGTGGATATTCAGCATTTCCGAAATTTGTTCCACTGAATAATATTTTTCTTTCATATCAATTACTCCTTATCGTTGCTATAATACTCCGTATAGGCAATAATAAGGTATAATAGGTAATGTGTCAAGGGCTTATTTCAGGCTAAAATATGGTAAATATAAATTCGGAAGGAGAGGATATTACTAAATGTGAAACATAAAAAGGCGGGTATCCGTACACATATTACGGACCCGCCTGATTACTAAACACATCATCTTCTGACTGTATCGATTCAATAGTTTTCTATTCAAATAAATAAATTTACGTTGGATTCTTCCGCATCTCCCAGATAAGCGCCTACACCTCCAAGTTCCACTCCGTCAATCAATTCCTCGGGCCGTATTCCCATGACATCCATGCTCATGGTGCAGGCCACAATTTTTACTCCGGATTTCATGGCCTTTTGGATCAGGGTTTCCAGTGAATCCACATTTTTATCATTCATGATCTTTTTCATCATGGCGGTACCCATGCCGCCCATATTCATGTTTGACAATTTTAGTTTTTTACTTCCTCTGGGAAGCATAACTCCAAACATGGATTCCACCAATGATTTGCGGACCGGCTGTTTTTCTGACTTTCTTAATGCCGTCAATCCCCAGAAGGTAAAGAACATGGTAACAGGTCTGCCCATAGCGGCAGCGCCATTAGCAATGATAAAGCTAGCCAAAACCTTGTCAAGATCACCGGAAAATACGATGATGGTCTTTCCTTCGGCTGCTTCCGTTTTTTCAGGGGCAGCAGGAGTTCCTTTCTTTACCAGGGCAACGTAATCCTTTCCGCGGAGTTCACAGGCCATAAGCTCATTACCGGTTCGTCTGCACCAGGCGCCGATGTCCCGGGTAAAACCGGGATCAGAGGCAGACACCTCCATGACTGCTCCATCCGGCATCTCTTTCATGGTTTCAAACACCTTCATGATGGGTCCGGGGCACTGCATGCCGCTGCAGTCTAAGCGCATGGCAGAGGTGGGGATATTTTTCGTTTCCATCTGGCCGCTGTCGGAATAAACGGTTTGTTCGGAAGGAAGGACCCCTTCCGCCGTATAATGGGTCGACTGATAGAATCTGGCGCCGCCTGGATAAAGCTTTACATTATTAAAACCGTTCTGCATCAGGAGGCGGGCAGCATTGTAAGCCCGGACTCCAATGGCGCAGAATACGATGATTTTCTTTGAAGGATCCAGTTCTTTTAAGCGGTTTCTTAACTGTCCTAAAGGAATATGCTTTGCATTTGGCAGGGAAAAGGCCATTAGCTCCGCATCCTCTCTGACATCAAGCAGTACGGTCTCCGGGCTTTGTTCCACAGCATCCCAGGATGAAAATGCAACCTTTCCTGTAATCAGGTTTTCAGCCACAAAGCCAGCCATGTTGACCGGATCCTTTGCTGAGGAGAAAGGAGGAGCATAAGCAAGCTCCAGGCTCTTTAAGTCAGAGATTCCTGCACCAAGGCGGATGGCCACCGCCAGAGTATCGATCCGTTTATCAACTCCGTCGCGGCCCACGATCTGTGCTCCGAAGATTTTTTTTCCATCGGCGGAGAAAAGAAGCTTCAGAGTTATGGGCACGGCGCCGGGATAATAGCCTGCATGGGAATTCTGGGTAATGATGATGCTTTCATAGTCCCTTCCCTTTTGAAGGCCCCTCTTAATCAAAGCTTTTTCATTTACACCGGTGGAAGCCACAGCTAAATCAAATACTTTTGCAACAGATGTTCCCTGGGTTTTTTTATAGGCTTCCTGAGCTCCTGCAATATTGTTGGCTGCAATACGTCCCTGTTTGTTGGCAGGTCCTGCAAGGGGGATCATGGCCGGTTCCTGGAATATAAGGTCATCGACCTGAATCACATCGCCTACGGCATAGATATCCGGATCCGAAGTCTTTAAATATTCATCTACTACAATACCGCCGCGCTCATTGACGGAAAGACCGGCTGCCTTTGCCAGTTCGCTGTTGGGCCGTACACCGATGGAAAGGATGACCAGTTCCGCTGAGATGGTTTTTCCGCTCTTTAAAGTAATGGCCACAGATCCATCCTCATCTTCAAACGCAGCAACACCATCATTCAGATGGAGATCTACCCCATTTTGCAGGATGTGCTCGTGGAGCAGCTGAGCCATTTCGTAATCCACAGGCGTCATAACCTGGTCAAGCATTTCAATAAGAGAAACAGAAAGACCTGCGTGACCGAGGTTTTCTGCCATTTCAAGGCCAATAAAGCCTCCGCCGATGACAGCGGCTGTTTTAATTTTGTTTTCTTTCACAAGAGCGCGGATGCGGTCTGTATCAGGAACTGTCCAGAGAGTCTGGATACGGGAAGATCCGATTCCCGGAATGGGTGGGCGGACCGGTGAAGAACCGGTGGAAATGACTAAATTGTCATAGGTTTCTTCATAAGTTTCCCCGGAGTCCAGCCTGCGGACCGTAATTTTTTTATTTTCCCGGTCAATGGAGGTGACTTCATTTTTTACTCTGACATCAATATTATATTTCTTTTTCATAGCTTCCGGCGACTGCAGCAGCAATGCATCTCTGGATTTAATCACATCTCCTACATGATAAGGAAGGCCGCAGTTGGCGTAGGAAATGTATTCCCCCCGCTCAAACATAATGATATTTGCCTCCTCATCAAGCCTGCGCAGCCTGGCTGCACAGCTGGCTCCTCCGGCTACTCCGCCGATAATTACAATTTTCTTCATAATATGCCTCCTGCTATATTTCTAAAATAACGAATGGTCACATGTTGTTTTGTTAAGTATAAACAAGAAATCAGAAGATGTCTGTGATTGAGTCACATAACAGTCATTGACCTGTGATAAAGATCATTGGTTTTTCTGCCCGCATTAATTAAGTAAGCCTGCGGAATTTGAATTTTATACAATTTAATTTTACAAAATCATTGACAAACGCCGAATAAAGTTTTATGATAAAGATGATTTTAATAAATATAATTTTGCATAATATAAGAAGGAGGTACATGAAATGTCTGTTTATGATTTTACAGTGAAAGAGATGGATGGCACAGAGAAACCCTTATCCGATTTTGCAGGCAAAGTGTTACTGATCGTCAATACGGCAACGGTTTGCGGGTTTACTCCCCAGTATACGGACCTTCAGGCCATGTATGACGAGTATGGTGTCAAAGGATTTGAGATTCTTGATTTTCCCTGCAACCAGTTTGGAAATCAGGCTCCTGGCGATAACGAAGAAATTCATTCCTTTTGTACAGGACGCTTTGGAGTCACCTTCCCCCAGTTTGCAAAGATTGACGTAAATGGAGAGAATGCGATTCCTCTGTACCATTACCTGGTGAATGAAAAGGGCTTTGAAGGCTTTGACACGGGACACGAGCTGACCTCCCGTCTGGAACAGAAGTTTGAAACGCTTAATCCCAATTATAAAAATGAACCGGATATTAAATGGAATTTCACCAAGTTCCTTGTGGATCGCCAGGGAAATGTGGTAAGGCGCTTTGAGCCTACTGCGGATATGAAGTATGTAAAAGAAGTTGTAAAAAGTCTATTATAAAAAAACGTGCCAAGGATCGCAATGGGAGAGAGGATAGAAGTTATGGACTATGAAAAATTAAAATTGGAGAACCAGCTTTGTTTTCCGCTTTATGCCTGCTCCCGTGAGATCATCAAATGGTATAAACCATTTCTTGATGAGATCGGTCTGACCTATACCCAGTATATCGCCATGATGGTTTTATGGGAGAGAAAGCAGGTCACTATAAAGAAAATGGGAGAGCTTTTGTATCTGGACAGCGGCACCCTGACCCCTTTGTTAAAAAAGATGGAAGCTGCCGGCCTGCTTAAACGGAGCCGTGCCAAGGAAGACGAGAGAAGTGTGATCGTTGAATTGACGGAAAAGGGAGAGCAGCTAAAAGACCAGGCTGCAACCATCCCTGACCGGATCTCCCAATGTGTTCCTGTAAATAAAGAGGAGTTCAAAACCCTATACCGGCTTTTGTACCAGATTTTAGGCCAGACCGACCCAACCAAAGCACCCCCGCGTGAATCCTGATTTGCGCGAGGGTGCTTTTGCATTCATGTCTTTGCCGTATAAAAGGGTTACCAGGTAAGGCTACAGCAATTAGAAGCTGTAAAGTCCATGTTATAAAATTCACCGATCCCCTGAGGAAAGGTAAAAATGTTGAGCGGATCATATTTCTCCTTTACCTTTTTTAATCTGCAGACATGGGTGCCATAATATTCTTCAAGATAGCAGGGAAGGCATGCATAGGGGAAATTCACATAAGCGCCGTCGGTAACTGATTCTAAATAGCTGAATCTGTCAGCTACCCAGGCGGCATTATTGCATCTATGATCTTCAAATACGGTATCAAGCCAGACAATAAAGTGGGCATCGCGGAAGAAAAATGCGGTTTCATCCACATCCACTTCCGCCACCCTGCCTCCCAGGGCATAAAAGGAGATGCTGGCATAAACGGAGCCTTCGGCCCGTTCTTTTATAAGACCCGCAATGTTATAGCTTTCGCAGTAGCTAAAATCCCGCACAGCAAAACGGCTTGCTGATTTGAACTTTTCAAAGGGGGGATAAAAGTCCCCGATAATTGTAACAGCTTCTAAGAAGGTCACGTATTTTAAACTGTATTTTACACCTCCAAGCTCAAGCAGGGGAGCAATGATTCCCAGGGCTACCTCAGGAGGCCCGTAAAAAATACCTCTTGCGATAATTGCAAGCCCTTCCATAAGATCGTTATAGATCCTCGAAATCAAGGTTACCCTCTGATCGGCATCTTTCAGCCAGTCCTGCCAGGTCAGAAGAAACAAAGACTGCTTTTCCTGATCGGCATGAGGATATCTTATGTCAATGAGTGTAACTTTTCTTACCTTTTGAGGAAGGCGGAATGTCATGGAAACGACTACGCCAAAGTTTCCTCCCCCCGCTCCCCGGCAGGCCCAAAATAAATCGGGGTTTTCCTGTGAATTGGCATTTATGATGCAGCCTTCGTAGTTGACCATACGGAGTTCCAAAAGATTGTCGCAGCCAAGGCCAAAGTAGCGGCAGGAGAGTCCGAAGCCTCCGCCTAAGGCATATCCGCCTACCCCAACTGTGGGGCAGGTCCCGCCAGGGAAGGGGTAACCTTTTGATGAGACGAATTCATATAGCTGTTTGTTAGTTACGCCTCCCTGAACGTGTAGCAAATGGGCGTTTTCATCTATGGCAAGCTGGTTCATTTCACTTAAATCAATGTCAAGTATATCATCTCCGGTGGAGTAGCCTTCATAGTTATGGCCACCGTTTCGGATCCGCAGGCAGATGTGGTTTCTTCGGGACCACAAGACCGCATTTCTGACATCCTCCTGGTTCTGGCAGTAAACAATGGCCAGGGGGAATTTTTGGACTGCTCTGTTATATACTTGTCTTAGTTCATGATAACAAGGGTCGTCTGGAGTTACAACACGACCAGTAAGCCCGTTAAAATTACAGGTGTTCATGAGGATTGCCTCCTTTCCTAATAACATGTTATTAAAAAGGAGGACATTTGGTTCGGACTCAGCTTATCAGTAGATTTTGTTAAGTTCCAGAAACAATTTTGCGATCTCCGGGTCAAACTGTGATCCGGAACAGCGTCTGATTTCTTCCATTGCATAAAGGCTGTTCATTGCCTTGCGGTAAGCCAGGTCGCTTGTCATGGCATCAAATGCATCGGCAACAGCCAGTATTCGGCATAACAGTGGAATTTCAGTTCCTTTTAAGCCCCTGGGATAGCCGGATCCATCCCATCTTTCATGGTGGGAGAGGATGTACTCAGATACAGTAGAGAGCTCCGGAGTGTTCTGGGCGATGCGGTAGCCGACTTCCGGATGGCGTTTCATTTCTTTCCATTCCTCTTCGCTTAATGGGCCGGGTTTCTTTAAAATCTCCATGCTGATTCCGACTTTTCCGATATCGTGGAGCATGGATAGAAGGGATAAATCATTTTTTTCTTCAGGAGCCAGGTCCAGTTTCTGGGCCATTGCAATACAGTAGGTTTCAATCCTTAAGGTATGTTCTTCCGTTTCCATGCTCTTTTCATGCAGAGTGGCCAAAAGGGTATTTATGATTCGGTTGCGGTAGCTTTTTCCTTCTAAAAGCTTTTTATGGTACATTTGTTCTTCCGCTTTTTGAAGTATCAGATGAAGATTTTCATACACGCTGTATTTTACATCAAATCCCAGGGACACACTGATCTGCAGGGGAAGGCGGTCATTTTTCTTAAATTCCTCCTCCAGCTTCCGTATGATATCCTGGGCAGAAGCGGTATCGGTTTTCGGCAGCAGGATCAGGAATTCGTCTCCGCCCCATCTGCCGGCGATTCCGTTTTTCGGTAAGGCATGTTTAAATATTTTCGCAACTTCCCTTAAAAGGAGATCCCCTGTTTTGTGGCCAAAGACGTCATTGGTTACCTTAAGACCATTTGCATCCCCCATGATTACCGTAATAGGCAGCATGGAGGCCCTGTCGATCCGGATCATTTCTTCCTCCATATACCTGCGGTTGAAGATTTCAGTCAATGAATCATGATAGCTTAAGTACATAATCCTTCTCTGCTGCTTTTTTTCGTAGCTTACATCATGAAAGACCATGACAACGCCGTACATATGTCCTGTTTGATCCTTGATGGGCGCGGCGCTGTCTGTAATGGGAATAAAATCTCCCTGCTTGTTTAAAAGAACGGTATGATTGGCAAGTTCTACGATCTTTCCCGTTTTAAGAACGGCGCGGATCGGGTTTGAGATGACTTCTCCGGAGGTCTCATTTCTTAAATCAAAGATTTCCTCAAAAGGCCTACCGGTAGCAGTCTCATTATACCAGCCTGTGATTTCCTGGGCGGCCTGATTCAAATAGGTTACTTTTCCTTCGTTATCAGTGGTAACGACGCCATCACCAATGGAGTTAAGGGTAACGCTTAATAATTCTTTGTCCCAATAGAGGTCGTATCTGAATTTTTCCCGGTCTGATACGTCAAAAATGATGGAGAAGAGCCGGCTTTTTCCTTCATAGGTGATCTGGCTGGAATATACGTCTACCATTTTGACGGTCCCGTCCTTTAAGCGGTGGGAAAACTGGGAGTAGGGCCTTTCATTATCGAGGGCCTGAACACACATAAGCTTGATGGCGTCATTGGGAGTTTCACTGATATCCTGTATGTGCATGGTTAAAATTTCTTCTCTGGTATAGCCATAAAAGCTGCGGGCTGATGGGTTGGCATTCAGTATTTTCCCGGTACTCATATCAATGATCAGCATGACTGCAGAATGCTCCGTAAACATGGAATTTAAGTTTTCAAGGAGCTGTTCCTTATCTTCCTGCAGTTTTTTTAATTCTGTAATATCAATCCGTGATCCGATAATATAAGAGACCTTCCCGTCTTCCTTAACAGGGGTAAGCCGCACCAGCCAATTCCTGGGGCTTCCCTTAAACTCTACGGTTTCCTCGTACAATATGGTTTCTCCGGAGGCGATACATTTCTTATATCCCTCCTGCAAAATACTCCCCACATCATCACCCATTGCTTCTATGGGCGTTTTTCCTTCCATAAGGGGAATGGTCATTCCGGTCAATCTTTGATGGACCGCATTGTTCCGGATATAAAGGAATTCTCCGTTTTTATATTCCAGAAAAAATAAACCATCCTGGGTACTGTTAAAAAAAGTATCAATTTCCCGGCTTAGTCTTTCATTTTTCGCTCTTTGAAACTCAAGCTCCCCATTGATTTCCGTGATGTCATCAAAAATAGCCGTCAGTCCGTCTGATGTGGAATTGTAGATAGTAACCTTAAAGCTTCGTTCCCCAATGATCACGATGAAATGCTTGTCTTTTTCAGCATTTCCTAAGCGTTCATGAAACGTATGCCATGCGGGGGCTTCTGCTTTATCCTTCAGAAGCAGGGATACGTTTTTATGCAGCGCTTTTTCTTTGTCAAGGCCCCAGAGATCAAAAAAGGTATCATTTGCTTCTGAAAGAACATATTCCCGTGTGTGTTTCGTACTTCCAAAGATAATTTCATAGTAGGCATAGCCTAACGGCATCTTCATGAAAAGTTTTTCTTTTTCCTCTTTTGCCATAACAGGACCCCCTTTACGCAATTTTAATAGGTAAGGTGTTAAATCGCACCTATTTGTAATAAAATAATATCAAAAGTTTTTTTATTAAGCAATTCATATTTTATGTTTTCTTACAAGAATTTTCACTTTTATCTTAAAAAACTTAATTTATCTGAATTTTATTGGCAGAACTTACCAGAAGGATTTTGGTCTGCAGCGGAAGAGAGGGATGCCATGAACAGGAGTGGAATCTGTGATCCGGATTATTTTCCGGCGTTCAGTTTTGTCAATATTTTACAAAAATATATTTTTTATGGGCTGACAGGTACTATTTTGATTTATAAATCATAAAATATGGAAAATTGCTTAATTGAAAGGCAGTAATCTTATGACTCCTTGCCCTGAAGGATTGCTCTCCTACACGATCCAATCCGGTGATACACTATGGCTTATTTCACAGCGATTTCGTACTACCGTAGAGGAAATTATGGTTGTAAATCCAGGTATAACCCCAAATAATCTGATGGTTGGGCAGGTGATCTGCGTTCCCCAAGGAACCAGGAACCGCAATATGCCATCACAGGCGGGGCCCCAGACCCAGCCTGCGACACAGCCCCGGACCCAGCCGATGACTGGACCTCAGACTCAGCCGATGACCGGACCTCAGACCCAGCCTATGACCGGACCTCAGACCCAACCGATGACTGGTCCACAGACCCAGCCTACGACCCAGCCCCGGACCCAGCCGATGACCGGGCCGCAGACCCAGCCGATGACTGGTCCCCAGACACAGCCTATGACACAGCC
>DFCS01000048.1:237-7545 GCA_002367105.1 Hungatella sp. UBA3048 | reverse complement strand
GAAATGTTCTCCTACTCGATTTTCCGATTAAAAAAGTATGTAAATTTTCCGTAAAATGTGGTAGACTAAATCCGACTCTGTAAAGAAATAAGCTGCAACGAGGTATATCATGAAACTATATGTCAAATGGTTTGGAAGGCTTTTTGCACTTGCTGCCATTATTAATGTCTTTATTGAACTGGTCAGCAGAAAATCTCTGCCAAGCCTTGGTTTTTATATATGGAGAAGCTTTCCGGTTTTACTATTGAACACTCTGATCATCGCCCTTCCCTTTACCGTTGTATTTGTGACGAAGCGGAAGGCATTTGCCTGCATTACCATATCGTTGATATGGTGTTTTATGGGCGTGGTTAACGGCATCCTGCTAATTTTCCGGACCACCCCCTTTACTGCAGCAGATTTTCGTCTGATAAAGTATGCAGTCAGCCTGGCCACGGTTTATTTTACCTGGATGCAGATTATTTTTATTGGGGCCGGCATTATATCAGCAGTTATATTTATAGCCGCAGTATGGCGCAAAGCGCCTGTTTCTAAGGAAAAGGTCCGGTACGGCTTTGGAACAGGGCTTATAGCCATAAGTGGAGTGGTTGTGCTGGGACTGACAAGCGCCGCTATGAATACGGGACTTGTGGCAGTTCATTTCGGTAATATCGGAGAGGCCTTTAAAAGCTATGGTTTTCCATACTGCTTTTCCAATTCCCTGTTTAACACCGGAATTTCCAAGCCGGAGGGATATGGGACCGAGACAATGGAAGAGATCCGGGATGAGGAGCTGGTTCCGGAGAATACGTATGCGTTGTCTGAGGATACAAAACCAAATGTGATCATGATTCAGCTGGAATCTTTTTTTGATCCTTCCTTATGGAAAAACAATCCGGTAAATTATGATCCCATCCCGTTTTTCCATCACCTTCAACAGAGCTATCCGGGAGGCTATTTAAGTGTACCCTCTGTGGGTGCAGGTACCGCAAATACGGAGTTTGAAACGATTACAGGCATGAATCTGGATTTTTTCGGCCCAGGAGAGTATCCCTATAAAACCGTGCTAAAGAAAACTCCCTGCGAAAGCGTGGCCTTTGACCTAAAAAATTTAGGTTACAGTTCCCATGCGATCCATAACAACGAGGCAACTTTTTATGACAGGAACCGGGTGTTTTCCCAGCTTGGCTTTGATACCTTTACCCCCATTGAATATATGAATAACGTAGAAAGGAATCCAACGGGCTGGTGCAAGGACAAGATTCTCACCGGTGAGATCATCAGAACACTGGATTCTACGGAAGGTCCCGATTTTATCTATACCATTTCCGTTCAGGGGCATGGGAAATATCCAAACTTTGAGTATTACTGCCAGCAGATCGGAGAGATGGATCAGTTTATCCGTTCTCTTGTCAACACCCTGCGGACCAGGAAGGAGCCTATTGTTTTGGTCTTGTACGGGGATCATTTACCTGGATTTGAGTGGTCAGAGGATGAGATGAAGAACCGTTCCCTGTTTCAAACAGAATATGTGATATGGAATAACATGAATCTGCCTGTGGAGAAAAAGAATGTGGAGGCCTATCAGCTTGCGGCTCATGTATTGGATATGCTTAACATTCATGAGGGGACTATGATGAGGTTTCATCAGAATTACTTCAGTACCCCTGAATCAGAAGAAGAAAGTTATTTAAGGGATATGAAAACTCTGGAATATGATATTCTTTATGGAGGCCGTGAAGTGTACGGCGGAGAAAGTCCTTACCAGTCCACAAACCTTAAAATGGGAATTGATGATATCGTTATTGACCATGTGGTGTACAATGATTCCAATGTTCTGGTCTACGGAGAAAATTTCACTCCTTATTCCAGAATCTGCTTTGACGGAAAGGCTGTGGAAACCACGTTTGTATGGCCGGAGCTTATTATTGCAAAAGGTGTTCCTGAAAAGAAGATGAAGGATACAGCACTTTCCGTTTGGCAGATCGGAAGGGACAAGGTCCCCTTGGGAGAAAGCAAAACCCATCACTGGACGAATCGGATCAGAGATTTGAATTGAGTAAAAAAGAGTGGAGGGCGCAGTACTTTTGCGCCCTCCACTCTTTATGGATTACATAAAGCGTATTTCTGAAACATTGCAGAATTACAGCGTAATTAATTCGTATTCCGCGCTGCCCAGACCGATTTTAACCGCGTGTTCAATGGAGGATTTCCAGTTTGTGTTGGGATGAGTGTCTTTAAAATGGTCATGGTGATGGCTGCCGTGCTTTTCCAGTATGCTTCCTGCCATAACAGGCTGGCGGTTTACGGCGTCTGCACAGGCCACATCAAGAGCTACCGGGTCAAAGGAAGCAAACATACCTACATTAGGTATAATGGGGATATCGTTTTCTGAATGGCAGTCGCAGTAAGGAGATACATCCATAACCAGACTGATGTGGAAATTTGGCCGGTCACCGAGTACTGCCTGGGTGTATTCTGCAATTTTGTAGTTCAGGATGTCATTGGACTCATCATAGTCTGTCTCAACGGCATCCACAGGACAGACTCCGATGCAGCGGCCGCAGCCTACGCACCTGTTATGGTCAATGAAAGCCTTTTTATCCTGGAAAGAGATGGCGCTGTGGGCGCAGTTCTTCTCACAGGCGTGACAGCCGATGCAGGTTTCTTCGCTTACATGGGGCTTACCGGAGTTATGCATCTCCATCTTTCCTGCCCGTGAGCCGCAGCCCATTCCGATGTTTTTCAAAGCTCCGCCAAAGCCGGTGCTTTCATGGCCCTTAAAATGGGTAAGAGAAATAAAGATATCGGCATCCATAACAGCCCGTCCGATTTTTGCTTCCTTTATGTATTCCCCGTTAATGGGAACCAGGCTTTCGTCAGTTCCTTTTAAGCCGTCTGCAATTAAAACATGGCATCCGGTTGAAAAGGGGGAAAAGCCATTTTCATAAGCGGTATCCAAGTGGTCCAGAGCATTTTTCCGGCTTCCCACATACAATGTGTTGCAATCCGTTAAAAATGGTTTTCCGCCCTGGGATTTTACAAGATCCACCACTGCTTTCGCATAATTGGGACGGAGAAATGACAGGTTTCCAAGCTCGCCGAAGTGAATCTTTATGGCTGCATATTTATTCTGAAAATCAATCTGCTCCAGCATTCCGGCAGTTTTTATAAGTCTCTTAAATTTCTGAGGAAGGTTTTCCTGAAAGGTGGCATGAAAGCTCGTATAAAAAACCTTTGATTTTTCCATTTCGGTCTCCTTTAATCCGTAATATGATACCGCTTATTATACTGTAAATAATCAAGGAATTCAAGAAGGCAATTTGGACTTTATTTCCAGAACTATTTATGCTAAACTAGGAGAAGCAAATGACTACGGTTCACAGGAGGATATAAGATGAGTCAGAACATGCGTTCCAGAGAGACGGTTTGCATACAGGGCGGCTGGCAGCCGAAAAGCGGCGAAGCCAGGGTGCTTCCGATTTTTCAAAGCACAACATTTAAGTATGATGACAGCGATAAGATGGGAAGGCTGTTTGATTTGGAGGATGAGGGGTATTTTTATACCAGACTGGCAAATCCTACCAATGATGCGGTGGCATCTAAGATCTGCGAGCTGGAAGGCGGAGAGGCTGCAATGCTGACATCTTCCGGACAGGCTGCCAATTTTTATGCGTTGCTAAACATCTGCCAGGAGGGGGACCATGTAATAAGCTCTGCTACAATTTACGGCGGCTCCACCAACCTGTTTACCGTAACCTTAAAAAAGATGGGGATTGAATCCACTCTGGTGGATCCGGGACTTTCAGAAGAAGAGCTTTTAAAGGCATTTAAGCCAAATACAAAGGCAGTATTTGGTGAAACCATCGGCAATCCGTCTCTTGTGGTTCTTGATATAGAGAAGTTTGCAGGGCTTGCACATAAGCACGGTGTTCCTCTGATTGTGGATAATACGTTTGCAACTCCGATCAACTGCCGTCCTTTTGAATGGGGTGCAGATATCGTAACACATTCTACAACTAAATACATGGATGGACATGCCACCAGCGTAGGCGGCTGTATCGTTGACAGCGGAAACTTTGACTGGGAGGCTCATGCAGAGCGGTATCCGGGGCTTACTGCACCCGATGAATCCTACCATGGCATTGTATATACCCAGAAGTTTGGGAAAAAGGCCTATATTACAAAAGCGACTACTCAGCTGATGAGAGATTTAGGTGCGATTCCCTCCCCAATGAACTCTTTCCTTTTAAACCTTGGTCTGGAAACCCTGCATCTTCGGGTTCCCCGTCATTGCGAAAATGCATTAAAGGTGGCGCAGTATTTAAACTCAAGGGAAGATGTTGCTTGGATCAAATATCCGGGTCTGGAGGGGGACGAATATCATGAACTGGCAAAAAAATATATGCCTGACGGCACTTGCGGTGTAATCTCCTTTGGTTTAAAGGGAGGAAGGGAAGCTGCTGTTAAGTTTATGGATAGACTGAAGCTGGCAGCTATTGTGACTCATGTGGCAGATGCGCGTACTTCCGTTTTGCATCCTGCAAGTCATACCCACAGACAGTTGACGGATGAACAGCTTGTTGAAGCAGGAGTTGATCCGTCCATGATCCGGCTGAGTGTTGGTATCGAAAATGCAGAGGATATTATGGAAGATATCAGACAGGCACTGGAACAGTAAAAGAAAAGTATGAGGAGCGGGAAGACTGCGGTATAGCAGTTTTCCCGTTGTTTTTGACATCTTTGAAAAGGATACAGAGCCTGCCGGATGTTGCAAGATAAAGAGGCAGGCTGTATAATTAAAAAGATATGATTCATTGAATTGGCAGCATAGGAGGTGCACAAGATGAAACTGATCAGGAGAATGCTGAGGATTATTTTTGGCCGGACTACGTTTGCGGTCGTTTCTCTTATCATACAAGTGGCAATTCTTTTTGCGGCATACCGCTTTTTAAGCCGTTATCTCGCTTATTTCTATGGTGGTTCTGCTCTGCTCGGTGCATTTGTTATCATTTATATTCTGAACAAAGAGGAAAATCCGAGCTTTAAGCTGGCCTGGATGATCCCAATCGCAGCTGTTCCTGTGTTTGGAACGTTTTTTTATCTGTTTGTGGAGCTGCAGATTGTGGGAAAGCTGGCAAATAAACGGCTGCGGGTCAACATGGAAAATACGGAAACCTATCTGACCCAGAGCCCGAGGGTCATGGAGGATTTGTCCAGAATCAGCAGGCGAAATGCCAATCTGGCTTACTATATCAGACATTCAGGCCATTACCCGGCATATAAAAATACGAATGTACAGTATTTTCCGGTGGGTGAAGCCATGTTTGAAGAGATGAAGAAGGAGCTGGAGGGTGCAAAACGGTTTATTTTTATGGAATTTTTTATTGTAGAACGCGGGGAAATGTGGGAAGCCATATTGGAAATTCTGGAGAGAAAGGCAAAAGAGGGGGTGGAAGTCCGGTTCATGTATGATGGCATGTGTTCCCTGACCCTGCTTCCCTTTAGCTATCCAAAGGAATTACAGGCAAGGGGAATAAATGCAAAGATGTTTTCTCCCATTAAGCCTGCGTTTACCACCTACCAGAACAACCGGGACCATAGAAAAATCCTGGTGGTGGACGGTCTTACAGCTTTTACCGGAGGAGTAAATCTGGCAGATGAATATATAAACCGGCGTGTGCGTTTTGGCCATTGGAAGGATACAGGAATCATGCTGAAGGGGGACGCCGTTACCAGCTTTACCATGATGTTTCTGCAGATGTGGAACATTTCAGAAAAAGGGCCTGAAGACTATGGGAAATATTTAAGAGATCCGGAATATTTTTATCCCTTGGAGCTTAGCATGGATGGATTTGTAATTCCTTACGGGGATAGCCCTTTGGACCAGGAATCGGTTGGGGAACAAGTTTATCTGGATATCATAAACTCTGCCAGACATTATGTTCACATTATGACACCATATCTGATTCTGGATTATGAGATAATCCAGGCTCTTACTTTTGCTGCCAAGCGGGGCGTGGAGGTCGTTATCATCATGCCGGGGATTCCGGATAAGAAATATGCGTTTCTGCTTGCAAGGTCTCATTATGGAGAGCTGATAAGAGCCGGGGTCCAGATTTACGAGTACATACCAGGCTTTGTCCATGCCAAGGTATACGCAAGTGATGACATCAAGGCAGTAGTCGGAACCATTAATATGGATTTCAGAAGCCTTTATCTTCATTTTGAATGTGCCGTCTATCTGTATCGGAATGAAGTTATTCAGGATATACAGAGGGATTTTCATGACACTCTGGCCCAATGCCGTAGGATCACCATGGAAGATTGCAGAAATTATCCCTGGTATGAAGTTTTGGCAGGTCGGGCGCTCAGATTGTTTGCACCGCTTATGTAGAGCAATAGGAAATAAAGTGCTGTTTATGTAAAAATGCGTCGGAAGTATATGCTTCCGACGCATTTTTAAAAATCATAGATCTTTAAAAGACTTTGAATCAGTATTACTGGGAAACCTGGAAAATAGTCATGTGTGCCTGAACTGGGGTCGCACCGTAAGAAACGGTCTGCCCGGTTGTGTTAACGAGTGCAATGGTGGATGGGACTGCGCCTACCGTAATCAGGGTGATTCCGCTTAACTGGCCTGTTACGATTGGCGAGCATGATGCTATACCGCTGCTTCCATTGATCTCTAAAGAAAATTCCACAAAAGTAGCTGGGCCTGCGCCACCTGTAGCTACCCACCAGGATACATAGTAATTTTGTTCTGCATTAAGTGTTGCAACGCCTGTTGTTGTGTTATAAGAAATATTAAGGCTCTGGTTATTCAAAATGGTATTGAATATTACACGGTTTCCATTTGCTACTGAGGTACCTCCAGTGAGCTGCAGGTCAAATCCCCGTAATTGCGTAAATGGTCCTGCAGGTCCAGTCGGTCCGGTCGGTCCTTGAGCACCAGTAGCTCCGTCAGCTCCGTCAGCGCCGTCAGCACCGGCAGCACCAGTAGCACCAGTAGCACCAGTTGGTCCAGTCGGTCCGGTCGGTCCGGTTGGCCCCTGGGGTCCCTGAAGTCCTTGCGGTCCCTGAGGTCCTTGCGGTCCCTGCGGCCCCTGAGGTCCTTCGGGTCCTTCAGGTCCTTCAGGTCCTTGAGGTCCTTGTAGTCCCTGAGGTCCTTGCGGTCCCTGCGGTCCCTGAGGTCCTTCCGGTCCTTCAGGTCCTTCCGGTCCTTCCGGTCCTTGTGGTCCTTGTAGTCCTTGTAGTCCTTGTGGTCCTTGTGGTCCCTGTGGTCCCTGAGGTCCTTCCGGTCCTTCGGGTCCTTCCGGTCCTTCGGGT
>DFCS01000048.1:0-165 GCA_002367105.1 Hungatella sp. UBA3048 | reverse complement strand
AGCGCCGGTAGCACCGGTAGGCCCGGTTGGTCCCTGAGCGCCGGTAGCGCCAGTCGGTCCAGTCGGTCCAGTAGGCCCCTGAGCGCCGGTAGCGCCGGTCGGTCCGGTCGGCCCCTGAGCGCCGGTAGCGCCGGTAGGTCCAGTAGGTCCCTGAGCGCCGGTAGC
>DFCS01000009.1 GCA_002367105.1 Hungatella sp. UBA3048 | reverse complement strand
CCCTACGCCTATATTTTACTAAGATAATTATACTGGTCTTTTTGACAGCGTGGAGTCTGTAGGTTTCCGGGATGTTAATAATGACACTTTAAAGGATGTCATTGTCGTTATTAACTACATTACAGGTGCAGGGCCTCAAGGCATGTTGCCCCGCCCTAGAACCAGAATTTTCCTGGCAGATAAGGGGGAATTTCATCTTGCAAAAGATCTTATAGATGATATAACAGAGAATATGGTTGAAACAGATCTAAACATCAATAATATATATGAATACTTAAGGAATAAGTAATCATTACTCTTAAAATACCCGTAATACGGGTTTAAGTGTTTATTCATACTTCTCTTTTCTCAAACAGAATAAAATATCAGTTTTATTAATCAAATCACAATACAAAAAAAACTACAATATTGAAAGTTAGTAGTTTTCTTTACATATTCTTTTTGCTTCACTGATTGTTCATAATCTCCACCAAACAGTTTTGTCCCGCTTTTCCTCTATAAAACCACATCTTTGCAAAATTCTTTGTGAAGCAAATCCATCCGTATTCGTTTCAGCAATTACATGAGAAACACTTTTTTGTTTTAATGCCCAATCACACATTGATTTTACTGCTTCTGTCATGTAACCATTATGCTCAAACAATTCACCCAGACCATAGCCAATCTCAACTTCATTATTAATATCCGGAATATCCTTAAAATCAGCTGAACCTACAACAACCCTATCTGATTTGCGTATTAAAAGCCAAAAACTATGCCAAGTATAATTGTCTGGATCTTTTTGAGTTTTTTCAAGCTGTCCTTTCACTATTTCTCCAAAAAAACCGTTCATTGACTGCCCCTTATAAGAGCAGTTTAATTCCTGTTCAAGCACAGAAATATCCTCAATCCATAGTTTTAATTGGCTAGGAGTTAAAGGAATTAGTTCTAAACGTTCTGTTTCTATCATTGTCTACCTCGCATAAAATAAATAAATTAAACATTACACAATTACTATAACAGCAAAACTTTTAATTATCAATATTAAGTTTCCAATATGCGATAATACGTTAAATTCCGATTTTCTAAATTAACGATACACCAATTACTCCCTTAACCGGCCTACCTGTTTTGAACATAATAAAAGCAACCGGTCATCTTTCTCCGATTGCTTAGTCTAAGTTAAGGAATTTTCACATTTACTCTTTAACCCTTATGCTGTTCTTTTGAAATATACATATTTTTATCAGCCAGATTTATTAGCTCTTCTGCCGTTAATCCTGATTTTGGCATTGTAAATACACCAAGTGATGCCTTAACCTTAATTTCAATATCCTCTTCATAAAGTACGATTTTACTAAAATCATTCTCTATCTGTTTTGAAACACGAAGAGCCGCCTCCTCACTGGCATTATTTAGACATACTACAAATTCATCCCCTCCGTACCGAGCCACCCAATCGGTCTCACTTCGAATATTTCTCTGAATTATTTTTGAAGCACATTTCAGGAGCTTATCGCCAGCAGGATGACCCAAAGTATCATTTGTTGTTTTCATATTATCGATATCTATAAAAATTAAGGACAACGGCTTTTGTTTGGTTACTGCAGTAACAATGTCAGCCGGTAGACGTTCATCAATAAATCTGCGGTTGTACAGAGATGTCAATTCATCTCGAATTATCATGTTGCTCATATCCTGGACGGCATTAAATAGCACTTCTCCTTTGCTATACTCACCCGTGCCAATCATCATGGTATCTGTTGCATTCTTGAATAGCTCCAAGACTACAGGCTCTTGGGCTGAATCTATGGGTAAGGCTGTAACTAGTATAACCGCCTTTGGACTATGCTCTAATTTTATAAAACTCTTCTGTTCTCGATATGCCCTCATTGAAACACAGTTTTCACAAATCTGCCCATTTACCCAGTAGGAATAACAAATTTCTCTTGTCTGCTCCATAGAATTACTGCGATATTCGATTACTCTTTTATGAATGGGGTCTATTAGTCGTACCACATCATACATTTTATGAAAAAAATCCAAATTCTTTTGTAATTTATTTAAAGTTATCTTTTCAATCATATATTGAATCTCCTAAAACGTATTATAATAAAGTCTTATCGTTATATTATAATAAAATCTTGTTTCATACAATACTATTAAATAAATATTATAGAATTCTAACACCATAGAAAACGTGTTTTATATTAAAATACTGGAAGTCTGCCTCAAAATATCTCATTTTATTTTCCATGTTATTACCTCTATTTTCTGCCTTAAAAGGCTATGAAATTGCGTTTTTACGGTCTAAATCCTTTCTTCATCTTTTTCTTTAATTAGTAAGAGACAGACTTCATAATTGCTAGTCTGTCTCTTAATTAATATCTGCTTATTTTATCAAATTTCTGATATTATTTTAACCCAAAATCTTGTTCTGCCATATACAATGTTTTTTCAACTGTACTTTTTTCATCTCTTTCTATCCAAAAATATTGATTCTTTTTTATGGCTCTTTGCCAAAATTCCAATTGCACAACAGCATTCATTTGCAGATGTTAATATGATGCTTTTAAACTGTGATTTTATCTCTATAGCTTTCTTGTCAATATAAAAAACAATTGAACGGAACGCGAAAATAGCCCTTAGTTACGACGTTTTAGCACTGTTATAAAAATTATTGCAGTTATTCAGAAATCAAAACAATATTTTTATAAAAATAGGGAAGAATTTGTTCCGCCGTCCAGCCTTCCTCTGCTTTGCACCTGGCTCCAAACTGGCTCATGCCGTATCCGTGCCCAATTCCCTGGCAAACTACCCGGATTCCATCTTCATATTCATCAAAGCCATAGGCCGCGGATGGAAGTCCCAGAACCCGCTGAATTTCCTCTCCCGTATAAACCTTGGTGCCAATCTGGATCTGTCCCACATATCCCCCCGCATCCCGCAGAACGATCTGAATGCTTCCCGGAATTTGATCTGCCTTCACAGGGACATCGCCGGAAATCTGATTGATTTTTTCCGCAAAATCTTCTTTCTTATAAGCAACCATGGTGAGATAACCTTCTGCTTCCACATCTCTGGGACAGGCAACCTCCTGCAAATACGGATGGTTTTCATCTCCTGCCCTGGTCTTTCCGGTGCTTGCCCTATGGAATAAGGGATCAATCAGCTTCCCGTCATACATCATGACCATCGACCTGGTAGAACGGACTGCGTTTTCCACTGCCTGGTAGCTGGCAACAAAGGATTCACTTCCCCATAGCTTTTCCATCTGTTGTTCTTCCAGATACTCCATGTGAAGCTCCGATTCCTTCACTTCATTTTGCCCGTTCATTTTACCATAGATGTATGTCCGGGCAATGATCGTCTGGGCCCTTAATGCCTCCCTGCCATAATCGGCCGGCATCTGCTTTGCCACCACGCCGGGAAGATATTCTTCCACATCCATATAGGATTCTCCGCTTTTCCGGTCCAGAATGATCTTCTTACCGCTGGTGATGGTGGGAAATTCCTTCTTCTCCTCGATCTTTCCCGTCCAGGCCATAGTAATTATGTACGGAAACAACAGCGCAAGAATACACGCCATAACCGCTTTTTTTAACATTCCGAATCACCAACCTTTCCATCTTCCTGTCCCCTTGTTCAATATATGCAAAAAAACGCCCCGGAATCACTTCCGGAACGTTTTTACAATCTTATCCTTCTTCCAGCTCTACCTTTACCTTCTCTAAGTGCCAAATATCCTTTACATACTCTTCTATGGTTCGGTCTGAGGTAAACTTGCCGCTGCTTGCAACATTTAATATGGCAGCCTTCGCCCACCACTCTTCATCCCGGTACGCCTGATCGATCCGGCGCTGGGCTTCTGCATAGGATGGGAGATCCTTTAAAATAAAGTACGTGTCCGCATGGTCACTGCTCTGGGTATTTAATAAGGAATTATAAATATCGCGGAACAGTTCCGGGTTCTGTGGAGAATAATAGCCGTTGATCAGCTGCATCAGAACTCTGCGGATCTCGTAGTTGTTGTTGAAAATCTCCATGGGATTATATCCGCCCTCGTTCTCATAGCGGATCACCTCGTCGGAGGACAAACCGAAGATAAAGGCATTCTCCGCTCCCACTTCCTCTACAATCTCCACATTGGCTCCATCCATGGTTCCAAGGGTCAGGGCGCCGTTTAACATGAATTTCATATTTCCGGTACCGGAGGCCTCCTTGCTTGCCGTGGATATCTGCTCGCTCACATCTGCCGCAGCAAAGATGATTTCCGCATTGGAAACTTTATAGTCTTCAATGAAAACTACCTTAAGCTTACCGCCGATGCTTCTGTCGTTGTTAATCACATCAGCCACCGCGTTGATCAGCTTAATGGTCAGCTTTGCGCGCTCATAGCCTGCCGCAGCCTTTGCGCCGAACAAAAAGGTTCTGGGAACCATATCAAGATTGGGGTTATCCTTTATCTGATTGTACAAATACATTACATGCAGGATGTTCATAAGCTGCCGCTTATATTCGTGAAGACGCTTTACCTGCACATCAAATATTGATCTGGGATCCACATCAATGCCGTTATGCTCTTTTATATATTTTGCCAGGCGCACCTTGTTCTGGTATTTAATGTCCATAAACTCCTGCCTGCACCTGGGGTCATCGGCATAGATTGCCAGACGGTGTATATGAGGCAGATTGGTGATCCAGTCGTTTCCGACCTTTCTCGTTACCCATTCGGCCAAAAGGGGATTTCCATGCAGAAGGAACCGCCTCTGGGTGATGCCGTTTGTCTTGTTGTTAAATTTCTCCGGCATCATCTGATAGAAGTCTTTTAGCTCCTGGTTCTTTAAAATTTCTGTATGGAGTCTGGCAACACCGTTTACCGAGAAGCCTCCTACGATGGCCAGATTGGCCATGCGGACCTGACCGTCATAAATGATGGACATTTTCCGAAGCTTTTCCTGGTTGCCCGGATACATCTCCATGATTTTCTGCTGAAATCTCCGGTTTATTTCTTCTACGATCTGATAGATTCTTGGAAGCAGTCTGGAAAACAGCTCAATGGGCCATTTTTCCAGAGCTTCCGACATAATGGTATGGTTGGTATAGGCGCAGGTCTTTGTCGTGATCTCCCATGCTTCATCCCAGCTTAAGCTGTAATCATCAAGAAGGATTCTCATAAGCTCAGGAACTGCCACGGTGGGATGGGTATCATTCAGCTGGAAAACCGTCTTTTCAAAGAACCTATGTACATCTTCATGCTTTTCCATGTACTTCATAACCGCTCTCTGTACACTGGCGGAAATAAAGAAGTACTGCTGTTTCAAACGGAGTTCTTTTCCTGCATAATGGTTGTCGTTGGGATAAAGGACCTCTACGATGGTTTTCGCCAGGTTTTCCTGTTCCACTGCCTTCTGGTAGTCCCCCCTGTCAAAGGAATCCAGACTGAAGGTATTGATGGCCTGGGCATCCCAGATCCTTAAGGTGTTCACCACATTGTTTCCATATCCTACGATGGGCATATCATAGGGAACTGCCAGGACAGACTGATATCCCTCCTGGATAAAACGTTCCCTTCCGTTTTCCCTTATGGTATTTACATAGCCTCCGAACTTTACCTCTGTGGCATATTCGGCGCGGCGCAGTTCAAATGGATAACCGTTTTTCAGCCAGTCGTCAGGAACTTCTATCTGAAATCCGCCTTCTATTTTCTGTTTGAACATGCCGTACCGGTATCTGATGCCGCAGCCATAAGCCGGATACCCCAGAGTTGCCAGGGAATCCAGGAAGCAGGCCGCAAGACGGCCCAGCCCCCCGTTTCCAAGAGCCGGATCCGGCTCCTGATCCTCAATGGTGTTTAAATCAAAGCCCAGTTCTTCAAGAACTTCCTTTACTTCCGGCTGAGCCATAATGCTTATGATGTTATTGCCCAGGGCGCGGCCCATAAGGAATTCCATTGACAGATAATACAGGGTTTTAACATCCTGATCTTCATATGCCTTATGGGTTGCGATCCATTCATCTATGATAACATCTTTTACTGCATAGGCCACTGCCTGGTACATCTGCTCCGGAGTAGCCTCATCAACCGTCTTGCGGAATACATTCTTCATGTTAAACAGAACACTTTTCTTAAAGATCTCCTTATCAAATCCCATACTCATTCTACAAGGCCTCCTAACCGTTTACTGAACCTTTTCTACACCCAGGGTTACATTTTCACCGTTAATGTTCCATTCTTTCACATAACCGGCCGGCGTTTCAAGGATGATGTTGTTTGCAAGCACTTCGCTCTTTACTTCTTCCTCGTGGTCTTTTAATATACCGGCAATTTTTTCATTGCCCTTACTGTATAACAGAATGTGATCCATCACCTCAAATCCGGCTTCCTTACGCATGGTCTGGATCTTGCTGATCAGCTCACGCACAAATCCTTCCGCCAAAAGCTCAGGTGTTAAATTGGTATCCAGTACAACGGTGATGGTGTTATCACCTTCGGATACGTATCCATCTGTCTGAGCGGTGTCAATAAGAAGGTCTTCCTTAGTGAGCACAACTTCTGTTCCGTCAAAAGTAAAGGTGAGAGCGCCTGTTTCATTCAGGGTATCCATAGCCTCATTGCCATTGACCTCTAAAAGGGCCTTTTTAATGGCTCCAAGCTGCTTGCCGTATTTCGGTCCAACGGTCTTTAACTGGGGTTTAAAGCTGTAGGATGTGAAATCCCTTACATCATCAGTAAACGCCACTTTTTTTACGTTCAGCTCTTCCTCAATGATCTCCTGGTAAAATACAGGAAGGGCATGAGGTGCTTTTACGAACATCTGGCCAATCGGCTGGCGGTTCTTTAAATTGGCAGTATTTCTGGCAGCCCGGCCCATGACTACGATTTTTAATACTTCATCCATGTCAGTTTCCAGCTGCTTATCGATATAGGTTTTATTGGCCACAGGATAATCGCACAAATGGATGCTCTCCGGTGCAGACTTATCCACGCTGCAAACCATGTTCTGATAGATCTCTTCGGTCATGAACGGAATAAGCGGAGCCGCCGCCTTGCTTACGGTGACAAGGGCTGTGTAAAGAGTCATATAAGCATTGATCTTATCCTGCTCCATTCCCTTGGCCCAGAAGCGTTCCCTGCTTCGGCGTACATACCAGTTACTCATATCGTCAACAAAATCCTGAAGTGCTCTTGCTGCTTCCGGAATCTGATAGCCGGTAAGGAATGCATCCACATCTTCCACCAGCGTGTTCAGCTTGGAGAGAAGCCATTTATCCATGACGGGAAGCTTTTCGTATTCCAGACTGTATTTTGTGGGGTCAAATTCATCAATATTCGCATAAAGCACAAAGAATGCATAGGTATTCCACAGGGTACCCATAAATTTACGCTGTCCTTCCATAACCGCTTTTCCGTGGAAACGGTTCGGCAGCCACGGTGCGCTGTTCACATAGAAATACCAGCGGATGGCGTCTGCTCCGTAAGTATCCAGAGCATCAAATGGGTCTACCGCATTTCCCTTGGATTTGCTCATCTTCTGCCCGTTCTCATCCTGGACATGCCCCAGAACGATTACATTTTTATATGGCGCCTTGTTGAAAATCAAAGTGGAGATGGCAAGGAGGGAGTAGAACCAGCCTCTTGTCTGATCCACGGCCTCAGAAATAAAGTCAGCCGGGAACTGTTTCTCAAACAGATCTTGATTTTCAAAAGGATAATGATGCTGTGCAAAGGGCATGGAACCGGAGTCAAACCAGCAGTCGATTACTTCCGGTACTCTCTTCATCTGCTTTCCGCACTCCGGACAGGTAATGGTCACTGCGTCAATGTAAGGACGGTGAAGTTCAATGTCTTCCGGACAATTAGGGGACATGGATTTTAATTCTTCAATGCTTCCGATGGAATGCTGATGCCCGCACTCACATTCCCAAACGTTAAGAGGAGTTCCCCAGTAACGGTTTCTGCTGATTCCCCAGTCCTGGACATTTTCCAGCCAGTCGCCAAAACGTCCTTTTCCGATGCTCTCCGGAATCCAGTTGATCGTATTGTTATTGCGGATCAAGTCTTCCTTTACATCTGTCATCTTAATGAACCAGGATTCTCTTGCATAGTAGATTAACGGGGTGTCACATCTCCAGCAATGAGGATAGCTGTGTTCGAATACAGGCGCGGAGAATAAAAGACCTCTTTCTTCCAAGTCCTTTAATATCATAGGATCCGCCTTCTTACAGAAGATGCCTGCCCATTTGGTTTCCTCTGTCATCTCACCTGCCGCATTGACCAGCTGTACAAAAGGAAGGTCATATTTTCTTCCCACCTTGGAGTCATCCTCACCAAAGGCAGGAGCGATATGAACGACACCGGTACCATCAGTAAGGGTAACGTAAGTGTCACAGGTTACAAAAAATGCTTTTTTATTTGGGGTTACGAAGTCAAATAAAGGCTCGTATTCTTTATATTCCAAGTCCTTTCCGGTGTACTTCTCTAAAACCGTGAATTCCTCTCCCAGAACCTTTTCACACAGAGCCTCTGCCATATAATAGGTATAGTCTCCTGACTGCACCTTAACATAGGTCTCTTCTGGATTTACACATAAGCCTACGTTGGAAGGAAGGGTCCACGGAGTTGTGGTCCATGCCAGAATATAGGCTTCTTCTCCCTTTACCTTAAACCGGACGATGGCAGAGCGTTCCTTTACATCCTTATAGCCCTGAGCTACCTCATGGCTGGATAAGGGAGTTCCGCACCGGGGGCAGTAGGGAACGATCTTAAATCCTTTATACAAAAGACCCTTTTCCCAGATTTTCTTTAATGCCCACCACTCAGATTCAATAAAATTATTCTCATACGTTACATAAGGGTCATCCATATCGGCCCAGAAGCCTACGGTCTTTGAGAAATCCTCCCACATGCCCTTGTATTTCCAAACGCTTTCCTTGCAATACTTGATAAATGGCTCCAGGCCATACTCCTCGATCTGTTCCTTACCGTCAAGGCCCAGCATCTTTTCCACTTCCAGCTCAACCGGCAGTCCGTGGGTATCCCAGCCGGCCTTACGGGGAACGTCATACCCTTTCATCGTCCGGTATCTTGGAATCATATCTTTGATAACTCTGGTCAATACGTGCCCGATGTGGGGTTTTCCATTGGCAGTAGGGGGACCGTCATAGAACGGATATGTCTCCCCTCCCTTACGGTTTTCCATGCTCTTTCTGAAAATATCATGGTCTTCCCAGAATTTTTCTACCTCTTTTTCTCTTGCTACAAAATTCAAGTCTGTAGGGACTTTCTTGTACATCTTTAGCGACCTCCATTTCTCTATATATAAAAAAAGCTCCCATCCCGTAATCAGGACGAAAGCCTCACTATATCTCCGTTGTACCACCTATTACCGCATACCAGCATATGCTTTCCCTTAACGCAGAAAATACGTCCTGACCTACCGCCAATGCCTTCAGCCGGAAACTCCGGAGTGATATTCGAACCCATGCTACTTTCGCCAGGCTTCCACCCTCCCCGGCTCTCTTTGGATTTCCCATGGTCCTACTGTCTCCATCAAAGTTTTTCTTCCTATTATGATGTAGTTATACTATTATAACTGTATTTTTTAATTATAGGGATTAAGAAAAGAAATGTCAAGGCTATTTTGTTTTTCAGCCGGCGTCCGGAAAGTACAAAGGGGAACGGGTACCGACTCATTTTCATGAAATTCGATACCCGTTCTACATGCTTTCATCCATTGGTTCCTAAATACCTCTCACGTTTTGTTTTTTGTACTGCGTTCTCTGGATGCTCTATATGAATTTTTTCCCGTACCTTTCGCTTAAAACCATCTACAATCTAAATGTTCGGCATTGCTATTTTCATTCTTCTATATTGTTATCCAGCTACCGAATAAAAATTCAATCGGGACGAATCAAAATTACCCATCGGATGAATATTTCTCTGCAGTTATAACCAACTATAGGCATATAAAGAGATTGGTAGACTTTCATTCCGGCTTCAGCCACGGTTCTCTGCTAAGGTTTAACGGTTTTGCTTTTTGCCCGAACCAGCCATTTTGCTGATTCAGACGTTACTTATGTTTTCGGCGGAATCAACCTCCTTTTCTCTGCCATTCTCCGAAATAAATTAGAACGTCGGATTTGAAATTATTTTCTTTTGTTTATGGCTTTATTATATCCTATCTCTCTGTATTTTGCAAGACTTTTTTTACAAAAATAATAAGTTATTTATTAATTTTCAAATTGTATTGTTTTATTTAGATTATTTAATCATTTACGAATACTTGTGTGATATTTGCAGTGTTAATTTCATTGTTAATTTTTTGTCAATTCCATTGTTTTTTTGTAAACTTATGGTATAATGTGCGAAAAGGTTTAGTAAATGGAAAAAAAAAGGAGAACAGCTATGAGCCAGCGCAATTTAACTTTATTAACAGACCTTTATGAATTGACCATGATGCAGGGATATTTTAAAGAGAAAGATGCCAACGAGACCGTCATATTCGATGTATTCTACCGCAGTAATCCGGGAGGCAACGGGTACGCGATCTGCGCAGGCTTGGAACAGGTCATTGAATACGTAAACGAACTTCATTTCGACCAGGAGGATGTGGATTATCTTAAATCCACCGGACTGTTTGAAGAAGATTTTCTGGAATATCTCCATCATTTTAAATTTTCAGGCGACATCTACGCCATTCCAGAGGGCACTGTCATATTCCCTCGTGAACCCTTAGTGAAAGTCATTGCTCCCATTATGGAGGCACAGCTGATTGAAACCGCTTTGCTTAACATCATTAACCACCAGAGCTTAATTGCTACAAAAGCGGCCCGCGTCGTATTCGCTGCCGCCGGAGACGGGGTTATGGAATTCGGACTGCGCCGCGCTCAGGGACCTGATGCCGGAATTTACGGTGCAAGGGCTGCCATGATCGCAGGCTGCATCGGGACCTCTAATGTACTTGCAGGAAAAATGTTCCACGTTCCGGTAAGAGGGACCCATGCCCACAGCTGGATCATGAGCTTTCCTGATGAACTGACCGCATTCCGCAACTATGCAAAGCTTTATCCCACTGCATGTATTCTACTGGTGGACACCTATGATACGTTAAAATCCGGTGTTCCCAATGCCATTATGGTATTTAAGGAAATGCGGGAAGCCGGAATTCCTCTTACCACCTATGGAATACGTTTAGACAGCGGAGACTTGGCATACCTTTCCAAAAAGGCGAAGAAGATGCTTGATGAGGCAGGATTTACAGACGCAGTGATCTCCGCCTCCAATGACCTTGATGAGACTCTGATCAACAGTTTAAAGATCCAGGGAGCTACCATAAACTCCTGGGGTGTCGGAACCAATTTGATCACCTCCAAGGACAGTCCTTCCTTTGGCGGCGTGTACAAGCTGGCGGCGATTATGGATAAAAAGACCGGCCAGTTTATCCCCAAGATCAAGCTTTCCGAAAATGCGGAAAAGATCACCAATCCGGGGAATAAGGCCATCAAGCGTATTTACAGCCGGGAGACCGGTAAGATTATTGCGGACTTAATCTGCCTGGAAGGGGAAAACTTTAAAGAAAACCATTCCCTGCTCCTCTTCGACCCCATTGAAACATGGAAGAAAACACACCTGGCTCCCAGCAGCTATACAATCAGGGATCTTCTGGTCCAGATTTTTAAAGACGGGAAATGCATTTATGATACTCCTGCCGTTATGGACATCCAGTCCTACTGCAAAAAGGAACTGGATACCCTTTGGGATGAATCCCGCCGTCTGGTAAATCCTCATGAGGTTCATGTAGACTTATCCAATGAGCTCTGGCATATGAAGAATCAGCTGCTGGAAAGCTATCATTTCAGAGATTGATCTGATCCGGCCTGTCCATTGTTCACAGTCTGGTCATAATCTTTTTACAGCCTGGTCAAATTTTCTTCATATTTAACCGATATACTGAAAACATCAGAAAAAGATGTTGCCAACATACTTTGAGATAAAAATTTTTTTCATAATTGCCGGTATTCCTCCATGGGATACCGGCTCCTCCCTTTTTAAGGGTTCTTTTTACATGTTTCCTTACATCTGTTTCCTCACATCTGTTTCCTCACATCTGTTTCCTCACATCTGTTTCCTCACAACCGAATATTCATCCCCGAATTTAAAATGAGGACAACGCTCAGAAGAGTTGCTTAGAAACCGTATCATCTCATCTTCATCCAGATTGATCTCACACTCATAGTATTCGTATTCTTCATTATAATCATAATGTACACAATATTCACAGCCCGTTTTCTGGTCCATTTTAATCTCTCCTCATACCTTTTTTCCTACTATCAAAAACCGTACCCACTGCTTTCTTAAACAGCCTTCCTACGGTCCCGTCAATGATACAGGCAGCTGCCAGGGAGATCAGAAACGTAAGGATCGTCTCGCAAAAGATTTTGGGCACGTAATAATGTCTTAGGAACGTCTTTTCCACCAGCCCTCTGGCCGCCTGTCCCAGGACAAGATAATGAATTAAATAGATCGAATAGCTGTACCTGCTTATAAATCCCACAGCTTTTGCAAGGACAGGTGACTTGATATCCCCGAAACGTTCAAAAAACAGAAAAATTGCTGCAGCCATTGCTATCATCGTGGGGGCTAAGTCGTGAATCCCCGGTGTAAAGGATGGCGTAACACACTTTTGAACCATGGTGATGGAAAAGCCGGCGATCCCCAGTGACGCAAAGGGAAGATAGCTGCTGCTGCCGTACAGGCGCTTTAATGCATATCCCAGGACAAAATAGATGAGCCAGCCTTTAAATATCATATATTGAAAACCCTCTCCCACCTCCAGGCCCAAAGCCGGAAGATAGGTGCAGATTCCCTGGACAATCACCATAAGTACCAGAAAAAGTTTTAAATCCCTGTCGCTCATGGCCTTCATCATACGGGCTAAAAATGGCGCGCAAAGATACAGCGCCATAATTACATACATAAACCACAGATGGGGCGTCATGGGAATGGTTCCTGTAAAAAGTCCCTTTCCAAAAGCTGCCAGATGTTCCTGCCAGCGAAGAGGCTCCACTCCCAGATGAATAGCAAAATACCAGTAATAAATCCCGCTGTAACATACAAAGGGAAGAACAATTGTCTGAAACCGGCTCCAGTAAAATCTCGGAATATCTTCTGTTCCGGATTTTAAAAGGAAAAGACCGCTAAGCATAAAATAAATCCCTACAAATGCCAATAGCACCGGCGAAAGAGCTGCGGAAAACAGCCACTGCTTGAAATTCAATGTCTCCGCAGGAACCGCATGAACCATAATGATGGCAAAGACCGCAAGAGTCCTTAAGTAATCGTATTTCACTTCCCGCTTTTTAAGCTCCATATCTCTTCCTCCCTGCTTTCTCTGGGTTTAGAAAAGTATAGCATAAAAAATCCGATTTTGACAAATTTTTTATTTTACAAAAAAGAGTAGACAAACGGAAATTCCTATGGTATCATAATGAAGTTGTCAGAGATGACATACATAAAACGGCCTATTGGTCAAGCGGTCAAGACGCCGCCCTCTCACGGCGGAAACCCGAGTTCGATTCTCGGATAGGTCATAAAACAAAAAACCCTGGTTTTTCCAAACGGAAAATCAGGGTTTTTTGTTTCTTTTCTCTTTATCTTCCGGCAGACGCTACTGTGAGCTGCCAGATGGTCCTTCCATTCCGCCACAGGTTCACATACATGGTCCTGCACTTTTTATATCTGGCAAATAGTTTTACTGCCTCACACTCATCAGAATACACTTTCCAGCATCCGGTGCATTTGCAGTTTTTCCCTCCGTTTTGGATAAATCCCACCACATCTCCCAGGGGATAGCCGAGAAAGACTCCGATCTCATGAGGAAACTCTCCTTCCTGATTCAGCCTCTCTCTCAGTCTCTTTAGAGCTGCCTCCACTTCCATATGCTCATAACCGTAGGCCTGCAGAAACTGACACACATCCGGACGGCTTAAATCAGCCTGCAAATGGGCTTTCCGGTAGACATAGACCAGCGCCCTATTCCCGCGCCTGCATAACAAAAGAAAGGATATTCCCTTCTCTCCCAGCTGGTCGTTCAGGCGAGAGAGCTGACTATCCAAGTCCATTTCCGGCGAAATGGGATGGCTGAATAAGTTTGCCGTCTTAATGGAGGCCAGTGTGGGGGAACAATATTCAATTAGATTCCTTTCCAGCAGCATATCCGTACCTCCGCCTGTTTTTATGCATTATTAAACATCCCATAACAGGGATTTCTCTGTTATGAATAGTATAAACAGCATCGGCTTGGATACATTTCCAATTTTTGTCAGAATTTCTTCATTTCTTTCATACTTTCTTTAGAACCTGGTCAAATTTCCTTCACAATTTTCCTGTATGATAATATTATAAACATAAAAGCAAAAGAAAGCGGTCAGAGCGCTTACATATATGTTTTTACTAAGTCGGCAGAGTCGCTCTGAAAGGCCTCTTTGCCGGCTCAACCTAATAATAAGAGCCGGAATTGCTGCCATCTTTTCCGATGCTTTTATATCACATACAAAAAAGGACCGCAGCCCCATGGATGATTACTCATCAATGGGGCTGCGGTCCTTTTTTACTTGGAAATAAAACCGGTCTTTCCGTTGATCTATTGGCCAGTTTCCACGATACCGAGAGAGTCATCTCCCTTTTTTGCCTTTTCTATTAAAAGAGAGGCCATTTTCTGAAAATTGCCTCCCGAAACTGAGGCACCGCTTACAGCATCGATTCCCTTGTCGCTTTGTGATGCCAGAAAGCTGGCTGCATATGTGCGTGTATAGCGGTTGGGGTATGTCCCTTTTTTATCCAGCATATTGCGCATATAGGGAATGTCCCAGGATTTGATGAATCCGCTTGAATTTTTAGCATTGTATTCAACCGTAACGATTTTACTGCCGCTGACACGGATGGTGACAAATTCCTTCCAGCCATTGATGTAATCCGACATTTCTACCGTGTAAAAGCCATCCTTCAGCCTGCTTTCCTCTTTTTTGCAGCCGCTTACGGAAAACATAGTCATAAGGATCAGGAAGATCATGATAAAGCGTTTTCTTTGATTCATTGTCCATCCCTCCCTTCCGGACCGGAACGAAGACGGAAGCGTCCGGACATTTCTTTAAGACTTTGAGCCTGTTGTGCCAGATCCCCGCTTAAAGAAGCCACAGCACTGCTTGATTCAAGGTTTTGACGGGAGTGCCGGGATATCTGGGAGATGTCAAGAGACGCATTCTCAAGGCTTAACTTTTCATTTCCCACAAGTTTTGCTAAGTCTTCTGTTATCTCATAAGTCTGCTTGGAGATATCAGTCAGTTCATTTAAAAAATGAGCGGTAAGATTGGCATACCTGGCCCCCTCTTCAATCGCCTGTTGGGAATGTACGATCATTTCAGCTGTACGCTTTGATGATTCCGCACTTTTTTCAGCAAGATCACGGATTTCATTTGCTACTACGGCAAAGCCTTTTCCCGCTTCACCTGCATGGGCGGCTTCAACGCTTGCATTCAGGGCAAGAAGGTTTGTCTGGAAAGCTATTTCTTCCAGGAATTTTGTGATTTTTGTTATTTCGGCCGCATTATGGCTGATATTCTCCATCGCCTGAAGGGTATTCTCCATATGTTCATCGCCCATTGAAAGCTTTTCCATGGATTGTTCCATAAGTTCACGAGCGGTTCTTGCATGCTCATCCACAATGACAATGTCTTTTGAGATAGAGTCTGTCTCCTCCACGAGCCTGTCTATAGACATGGACTGATGAGCGGAGGATTCATTCATTAGGAGGGCGCTTTGAGAAACCTCCTGGGCAGCATGGTTCAGGGTTTCAGCCGACCGCTGAAGATCATTGATTAACAGGTTTAAGAAATCCGTAATATTATGAATGGAATCTTTCATAACCACAAAATCTCCTGCAAACTGATCGCTGACGCTGACGTCTAAATTGCCGGCTGAAAGCCGTTCCAGAGCATATTGAAGCTGGGAAATGTATCCGCTCACCTGTTCAATGGTCTCTTTCAGCGAATCGGAAAGGGTCTGGGCCTCGTCGTTTGTCATCATCACATCCACAGGGCTTGCCAAATCTCCCTGAGCCAGCTTCTGTATCCGCTCTGTTACACTTCTCAAGGACTTTGAGATCTTTCCTGCAAACCGTGCGATAAACAAGATTGCAAGCAGGGTGAGGGTTATGGTAATGCCTATATTGATCATAACGGCAGTGTTTACGATATTCGTAAAGTCTGATTTTGGTGTTATGATGGCCAAATACCAGTTAGCACCTCGTACAGGTGCATAAACTACAAGAGTATCCTTCCCATCTAAGGACACAGAAGCCGATCCGACCCTTCCTGATTTCATAGCGTCAAATACTTCCAGGAACTTTCCATTGTCCTTATAAAGAGAATATACATTCTCTCCGCTCCTGATTAAATCCGTATCAGGGTAAGCGACTACCTGACCGCTTTCGTTCATAACAAAAGCGTGGCCGCTGTAGCCAATATGTATACTGCTGATCACATCATCAAGCATGTCATACTTATAACTTCCTACCAGATAAAAAGTGTTATTCTTTTCTGTGGATATGGGCATTCCCACATATACTTCAAGTCCATTTTCCCCGACAGAAGTATCGCCGATCACAAGATTTTGGGTTTCCTGCATTCTTTTGAACAAATCGCCCCCGGAAATATCGGAAGGGCTGTTTCCGTTACCCGTATACAGTCTGCCCTCCTGGGTGTAGAGGGCCAGCCATACAAATTCTATTCCAGATGTGGCCTTGTCAAGTACCTGGTGCTTTTCCTCAAGAGTCGCTTCCTCTGATGTCAGTTCACGATTTTCCCCAATCATAAATATACGGTCTGCCATGATATGCAGACTGCTTTCAATGCTTTTTGAAGCAGTTTCAGCAAAAGGCATAAGGGTTTCCATCAATGTGAGATTGGTCAGAGACATGGCCGATACGGACAATACAATGGTTGTAACCACAGAAATAATTATGGTGACAATCAATGTATTTAAGATGATCTTCCGCCGAATTCCTTTTAAATTCATAAATCCTCCTTTGTATTGTTATAAAATTAATTTATAACATATAAAGTAATATAACCGATTTAAAATAAAAGACAATAGTTTTGAAGAAATAAAAACTATTATTGGGAAAAATTGTGTCATTAGTAATAAAAAGTCCTTGAATTAGATGTGAAAGCGAAAAATTGTATCCTTATTGTTTTTTTGCTTTCTAAAGTCCTGATCTCCCGTTTCTCCTGCCTCCCCCCTGAAAGTAACTTCCTGCAGCTGAGGACATACTATATATAAGAAATACGTATTTCTACAACTTGTTAAAAGGGGGCAACCTTATGGCCAACTATAAACCAATCGCAAAAACAATCTCAGCTGCTTCTGCAATTTCAGGAGTACTGGTTCCTGCTAATCTTTCAACAACAAGCTGGGGGTTACTTTTAGTAAGAGGTTCTGCATTGTTCAGTGATACAATCCTAAGAAGCGGTGCTGTAGCGGTATGGGAAAGTACAAAACCTACCACTGCTGCTCCAAGCAGGGAAACATTTACTGATGCAAATGCCATCTATGGCATTACCTGCAGAGCCGGGGTAAAGCTGATATTTAAGTTCTATGCTCACTAACATTTAAAAAGGGTGCTTCAAAGGTTAAAAATCCAACATCACGCTCACCAAATACGAACGATTTCAAGCTAATATTAGAATATCTGGCATGTATGGGATGGAAAGGAACCTTTGAGGCGCTTTTCTTTAAAGAAACTTCAATCTATAAACAAAGGAAGGGGAAAAATGCAGCAAAAAATAACTTTCACAGGCTGTCAGATCATTTGTTCCGGAATCGTGACAGCAGACATTACCTTATCAAATAATGCGTTTATATTAATCACGGGAACCGTATACAGTCCAACAGGAAAGCCGCTGCCAAACGCTGCGGTTGAAATACTTCTCGTGGATGATTCCCATATTCCTTCTGAGGAAAAAAGCTTAGGTGTAACCTTTACACTTCAAGATGGTACTTATGGAATATCACTTCCCAGGATCGGTGAAAAGCAATACAAATTAATTCCTTATTCGCCTGTTTAAACGAGAATAAAACCAACACGGAGATTATCATGAAAAAATATAAAACAATGGATGGATATCACGTATATCGGATAAAGAAAAATAAGAAATTCTTTTTTCTGGCAGACCAGCTGGATTACAGAAAAGAAATCAATCAATTATTATATACTTTAGAAGATTTGAAATATGATTCCCTGATATTTTTATTCGGAATTGATACGGGAGAATACCTTCAGGATTTAAAAAAATTACTGTGTGTCAAAAACAGAGTGATTATTTTTGAACCAAACCCTGCTATCTGCAAAAAATTTGATTCCAGATTAGCAGACAATATAAGCCTTGTTCCGTTTGAGGAAAACCAGGTAAAACAAATTTTTGACAATACCATTCATTTTAAAAATATCAATAATATTTACTTTCATGCATTCGGCAACTATTCCAGTGTTTATAAGGAAGAATACGACCGTCTGATTGAACATCTGGATTGGACCATCATCAACGCGGCTTCCCAGGTGGAGCTTGCAAAACGATTTAAGAAGCTTTTCATCCAGAACATGACTGCAAATATGAAGATTTTAAATCAGAGCACTCCCATTCACCACTACCGGTCCACCAATTTAAATGTTCCCGCTCTTGTGGTATCCGGAGGCCCTTCCCTGGATTCAAACATCAGGGATATGCTCATTCATAAGGATCAGTTAGACCAGTATTTTATTATTACCGGAAGCAGGACCGCTGAAGCATTAACGAAAAATGGGATTCTTCCGGATTTGATCGTATCTGTAGATCCGGTTGATGCTAACTTTGATATGATGAAGAACTGCCTGAACTTAGAAGTTCCCCTTGCTTTTTATGAATACAGCAACCGATATCTGGTAGGAAATTACAAGGGAGATAAAATCTTTATCTCGCTCCTGCTCTCTCAAACAGTGAAGGGCTTTGAACAATATCAGGGCGTATACTGCGGAGGTTCGGTTGCCCACGCCTGTATTGATATTGCAAACATGATGGGCTGCTCTCCTATCATATTTTTAGGCCAGGATCTCGCTTATACTTATAACAAACATCATGCAGACAGCGCAGTTTTTGATTATGACAAGAGCCTTTCCTATGGGGTCACAACAATTGTAAAGGATGTGTACGGCAGCCCTGTCGGTACGACCCTTACCCTGGATCATTACAGACGAAGGCTGGAACATTATATTGCTATTTATAAGGACCAGAAACGAATCCGTTTTATTAATTGTTCCTATGGTGCGGATATAAAAGGCGCACCCCATAAGGAGCTGTCGGAAGTATTTAAGGAAGAAACTTCCGGAAGGCAAAAAAAGAATTGCATCCCAAACCAGGAGATACAGATAGACAGCAGGAAGACCATAGACGCACTTCTTTGCTTCATCGAAGAATACAGGATAAAGGCAAGCCATGGCCTGGAGTTATGTGAAATCATATGCTCTGAAGACCAGACAAAATCTCTGCTCAATATGGAAGAAACGGATATTGACCTGCAGCGTATCTTATATGTTCTAAAGATCGTAAATGATTTTGAAAATGCTGCTGACACCAGATATTTAGGAGGATATTTCAGCGAATTTGTTTATGAAATGAAGGAAAAAACGTTTGACATGTCTGCTGCGGATTATGAGAAGCTGACCTCTGATCTGCAGCATCAGGCAAGAGCTTTTAAGATATATTTTGAAAAAATGAAAATAATGCTTGAAGAAGTAAAAGAAACCATTTTGGAAACGGTAACAGAATTCTATGAACCGCATATAGTTTAATAAAAAAAAGGGGATAAGGCAATGGAAACGGAAGGCAGGAACAAAGAAATCAATGATATAAAATACAAAGAGGTGGAAGTAAATAAAATGATCATCAATGGGAAGGAACAGACGGGAAACATTATTAATGCTGAGGATACGAAGGATAGACAGGAATTAAATGTGACCGTATATACCCGCAGCATTACGGAACCCCCGGAAAGCGGAGGGAGGCATAACAAGTTATATGAACTGTTTCAAAAAGTCCTCTTTAAGAATAAACGGAGCTAAACTTCAATCCTACCCGGAATATCATCTTGACATCCACTTAGAAAAACAGAAATTCCAGATCATCAATGGAAACGTATACAGCGATAGCCGGAAGCCTTGTGCAGGAGCTGCGGTCCGGATCACCCAGATCGACTGCAGGGATAATACCAGAAGCCTGCTGGGTTATACCTTGACGGATGAGAATGGGTATTATTTATTCTCGATTAAGGCAAAGACCCATATGAAGTATGAAATAGCGGTCTATGCTCCCCTTCTCTGAAGAAGAAAGGAGGAAACCCATTGAGCGGTTATACAGAGATCATCTTGTCACCAAAGCATTTTAAGAACCGCGATATTCTAAAGACAACCATTATCATGGAAAAATCAGATAAGGTTTTATTAACAGGCACTATTTATAATTCACGCCGTGAGGCATTAGAAGGCGCGGTTGTCCGGGTCAGCAAAATTACCGGGGATGACCAGAGGGTGAGCAAAGGCTATGTGATAACCAATGAGTCCGGAGAGTTTGCCATAACCGTGGAAAAAGACAAATTTGCCTGTTACCAGCTGGATATTTACGAACCACTTTTAACTACTTAAGCGGGGTTGCATTATGGAACAGATTAATCATGAATACCATATGGAAGGTATATTAATAAAAGGGAGGGTCCGTTATAAAGATTCCTGTCCGGTTAAAGGTGCTGTTGTTATCTTAGAAAAGCTTGCCCTGATATATAACGAAGAAGTACAGGAGCAGGAATATGAAGGGACCTATCTTGAGCATGGGCTGACCAACGATCAGGGAGAATTCTGCTTTTCAATTTCAGATAGAATGAGCAGTTATAAAATAAAGGTTTTCGATAACCATCACAGGTAAGGGAGGAAACATGAAAAAGGTTCTGGTTACTGGAGCGGATGGATTTATAGGCAGTCATTTAACGGAAACACTTGTTAAACGTGGATACGATGTAAGAGCATTTACTTTTTATAATTCCTTCAATACCTGGGGATGGCTGGATTCTCTTCCTGATGAAATAAAGAAGGAAATAGAGATACACCCCGGGGATATCCGGGATCCAAACGGCGTAAGGAACGCAATGACAGGGATAGAATCGGTCTTTCATCTGGCCGCTTTAATTGCCATCCCCTTTAGCTATCACTCTCCGGATTCCTATGTGGATACCAATATAAAGGGAACGTTAAATGTTCTCCAGGCTGCAAGAGGCCTTGGTACGGATAAGGTACTCATCACCTCTACTTCTGAGGTTTATGGCAGCGCCAAATACGTTCCGATTGACGAATCCCATCCCTTTCAGGGACAATCGCCCTATTCCGCTACAAAGATCGGAGCCGACCGGCTGGCAGAAGCCTTTTACAGAAGCTTTTCCCTTCCGGTATCCATTGTCAGGCCATTTAACACCTATGGCCCCAGGCAGTCTGCAAGAGCTGTAATACCAGCCATCATCAGCCAGCTGCTGACTGGGACCAAAGAGATACGCCTCGGCAGCCTGACTCCCACCAGGGATTTTAATTATGTAAAAGATACCGTAAACGGGTTTATTGAGATAGAAAAATCAGATAAGACCATTGGCGAAGAAATCAACATTGCAAGCCAAACGGAAATCTCCATCGGCGAACTTGCAGCAGAGCTGATCCGCCAGATCAATCCCCAGGCCAGGATCATCTGCGAACCGGAACGGATGCGTCCTCAAAAAAGCGAGGTAAACAGGCTTCTTGGGTCAAATAAAAAGTTAAAGGAGCTTACAGACTGGAGCCAGGAATACTCTCTTTCCCTTGGCCTAAAAAAAACCATTGACTGGATGGAAGAAAACCAGGATAAGTATAAGACCGGCATCTATAACCTTTAGAATCAGACCAGGAGTGGAGGAACGAATATGATACCTTTATCGGTTCCCAATCTAACGGGGAACGAAAAAAAATATATATTAGATGCCCTTAACAGCGGCTGGATATCAACAGCAGGCAGTTATGTGGCAAGATTTGAACAGGACATGGCTTCTTATTTAAATGTCTCCGGCGCGGCGGCCGTTCAAAGCGGAACTGCCGCGATCCATTTAGCCATGCTCGTATCCGGTGTGAAACCGGGACAGGAAGTGATCGTCCCAACCCTTACCTTTATCGCCTCAGTAAATCCAGCTGCCTACATAGGTGCTGCGCCTGTTTTTATGGATTGTGACGACTCTCTGAATATAGATTGTGACAAGCTTGAGGATTTTTTGAAAAAGGAATGCGTCATGACATCTTCCGGGCTGATCAATAAGAGTACAAACCGGACTATCACGGCAGTTGTCGCCGTCCATATCTTTGGAAATATGGCGGATATGGAACGGCTGAAAGCGTTGACCGGACAATATGGACTTAAACTGATCGAAGATGCTGCGGAAGCATTGGGAACCTGCTACAATCAGGGAACGTACCGTGGACAATTTGCAGGGACCATAGGCGATTTCGGAGCCTATTCCTTTAACGGCAATAAGATCATCACCACAGGAGGAGGGGGGCTGCTGACCGCAAAGGATGGCAGGTCCCTGGAAAAAGCTAAGTATCTTGCCGCCCAGGCAAAAGATGATCCCTTCCATTATACTCACAATGAAGTGGGCTATAACTACCGCATGACCAACTTACAGGCAGCCCTTGGAGTCGGCCAGCTGGAATGCCTGGAGGATTTTATCCGGATCAAGGAAATCAATTATGAGTACTACGACAATGCCATGACATCAATGGAAAACTTTGAGCTGCTTAGGTTTAACCAGAAGGCAAGAAACAACCGGTGGTTCTATTCCCTGTTCATAAAAAACGACGGATTAGACCGGAATTCAGTCATAAAGCAGCTAAAGGAAAAGGATATTGAAACAAGGCCTGTCTGGCAGCTTGCCCATACCCAGAAGATGTATGAGAACTGTCAGGCATATTATATCGAAAAGGCTCCCATTTACTGGAACCGGGTCATCAATATTCCCTGCAGTACCAATCTTTTAAAAAGGGATATGGATCATATTATTCAAGTATTGAGCCGCGTTTAGCAGTCTGAAAGAGGGATAGGCATGGAAGTTCGTAAATTTATTATTGCACCGGATGCTTCTATACGTGAGGCAATCAGACAATTGGACCAGACAGCAAGAAAAATTCTTGTTGTTGAAGAAAATAATAAGCTGGCCGGTGTTCTTACAGACGGGGATATCAGGCGGTGGATATTAAAGAATAAGGATATTTCCATGCCGGTACGCCTGATCATGAATTCTGCCCCTGTAGTTATAAAAAAAGAGAAAAGCCATCTGGCGCTGGAGATCATGAAAGAAAAACAAATCGAAGGGCTGCCCCTGGTAAATGACAACAATGAGGTCACCGATATCCTGTTCTGGAATGAGCTGAACGATCATGATCCGGGCCGCCAAAAGAAAACCCGGACACCGGTAGTCATCATGGCAGGAGGCAGAGGTTCCCGGCTATACCCCTATACAAAGATCATTCCAAAGCCTCTGATTCCAATCGGAGACACCCCCATTGTAGAACGGATTATGAATCAGATGATGGAGTATGGGTTTAATGAATTCTATCTTACCATAAACTATAAAAAAGAACTGATAAAAGCTTATTTTAATGATGACCATCGTTATCATCTCCACCTGATTGAAGAGGCTGAACCCTTAGGAACAGCAGGGTCCTTAAACCTGGTTAAAAAGAATATCAAGGGGAGTTTTCTTGTGAGCAACTGCGACATTTTAGTCGATGTCAATTATACTAAGCTTCTTATTTACCACAAGACCCATAAAAACAAGATCACGGTTGTCACAGCCATGAAGAGCTATGAGATTCCCTATGGGGTGGTTACCTTAGGAGAAAACGGATCCGTTGATGCCTTACATGAAAAACCCAGATATGAGCTGTTAGTGAGTACCGGACTTTATGTATTAGAGGAGGAAATCTTAAAATACATCCCTAAAGATCAGTATTTTGATATGACAGATTTGATCCGCAGATGCTTAGAAAACGGGGAGCAGGTAGGCGCCTATCCGGTCATGGACAGCGCCTGGCTGGATATGGGGGAATTCAGCGAAATGAAAAAAATGGCCGAGAGAATGAAATTATGAAAGAGGAACTGATTCTGATCGGCGGAGGCGGTCATGCGGAAAGCATCATCGATACCATCAGAGGACTGGAAAAATATAAGATCACCGGCATTCTGGACCGCAGTAAAAAAGCGGGTACAGAGGTCCTGGGCATAAAGGTCATAGGAAGTGACGAAGATTTAGCTGAATGTTTTAACCAGGGTATCAGGAATGCGGTAATCGCCGTAGGAAGCATAGGAAACCCGGGACCAAGGCGGAAGCTATACGAGCAGTGCAGGAAATTAGGCTATGAATTCCCCAATATTCTGGATAAAAGCTCCATCCTTTCAGAAACGCTTAAAATCGGGGAAGGAAACTTTATCGGAAAGGGAGTCCTTATCAATTCCAATGTTATCATAGGAAATGGAACGATTATTAATACGGGGGCCATCGTCGAACATAGCTGCAGGATTGATGACTTTGTCCACATCGCACCCGGAAGCGTCTTATGCGGAAATGTCCTGGTTATGGCCAATTCCCATATTGGAGCCCATTCCACCATCATACAAGGCGTGACCATTGGAAACGATACCTTGATCGGCGCCGGGAGTCTTGTATTAAAAAATATATCATCAAATAAGCTGGCTTATGGAAGTCCGGCAAAGGAGGTAGCTTACCATGAGTAACGTTATGATCATCGCCGAAGCAGGGGTAAACCATAACGGCGATTTAAGCATTGCCAAACAGCTGGTGGATGCCGCAAGCGTCATAGGAGCAGACGCCGTCAAATTTCAGACCTTTCGGGCAAAGCATCTTGCGGTTCCGGATGCGAGGAAAGCGGACTATCAGATCGAAAATACGGGGCAGACCATGTCACAATACGAAATGTTAAAAAGCCTGGAACTATCCTGGCAGGAGTTTGAAGAGCTGTATCAGTACTGTTCCTTCCGGCGCATTCAGTTCCTGTCCTCTCCTTTTGATGAGGAAAGCCTCCTTTTTCTTGACCGGCTTGGGGTTGATCTCATAAAAATTCCCTCCGGAGAGATCACAAATTATGGCTATCTGAAAAAAACAGCCACATTAAAGAAGCCAGTCATTCTGTCCACGGGAATGTCCACAGAGGAAGAAGTGGGGGAAGCCCTGAAAATCCTGGAGGAAGGCGGACAGGAAATCATACTGCTCCACTGCTCCAGCTCCTATCCTACTCTGATGGAAGATGTGAACTTAAATGCTATGAATACGTTAAAGCATAAATTTAACAAGCGGGTGGGATATTCCGACCATACACCAGGAATCGAAGTCGCCATTGCCGCAGCGGCTCTTGGCGCCTGTGTCATTGAAAAGCATATGACCCTGGATAAAACAATGCCCGGACCGGATCATAAGGCAAGCCTGGAGCCGGATGAATTCCTGCAAATGGTGGACAGTATCAGAAATATTGAAGCCGCCCTGGGTGACGGGGTAAAAAAGCCTGCGCAGGCGGAACAAAAGAACAGGGATTATGTGAGAAAATACCTGGTGGCTTCCAGAGAAATCAAAAAGGGGGAAGCCTTTACCCTTCAAAACCTGTGCGCAAAACGCTGCGCATATGGGGTATCTCCCATGAAAATACCAAGCCTGTTGGGAACGGCCGCTCAGAGAGATTATGGAAAAGACGAAAGGATTGACCAATGATCAAATTATGCGTAGTGACCGGAAACCGGGCGGAATACGGCTTATTAAAACCGGTTCTGGACCGTGCCAGGCTGGATCCGGATTTTAAACTGCAGATCATTGCCACCGGAAGCCATCTGGATACCAGATATGGGCATGGCTGCGAGGACATGGAAAACAGCGGCATAACGATCGATGAAAAAATAGATATGAACTTAGCTTCAGACACATCCCTTGGAATATGCAAATCCATGGGGCTGGAAATGATCAGCTTATCCGAAGCTTACCAGCGGTTAAAACCGGATATGGTTCTGCTTCTTGGGGACCGGTACGAAATCTTTGCTGCAGCAAGCGCAGCCGTCATCTGTAACATCCCCATTGCCCACATTCACGGCGGGGAAATAACAAGGGGTGCATACGACGACTCCATGAGGCATGCCATCAGTAAGATGAGTTATCTTCATTTCACCAGCACAATGGAATACAGGAAAAGGGTCATTCAGTTAGGGGAAGCTCCTGACAGGGTCTATTGGGTAGGAGCTCTTGGTATTGAGAACATGAAAACCATAAAGCTGTTAACCAGGCAGGAATTGGAGGAAAAGTTAAGGATATCACTGGTCCCTCCCATTGCTCTTGTCACATTTCATCCTGCCACTTTGGATCAGGAGAGCCCTTCGGCACAATTTAAACCCCTGGAAGATGCGCTATTGCATTTCCCAGACTTATTTGTTGTCTTTACAAAAAGCAATTCCGACACCGGCGGGAACCGGATCAACGAAATGATCGATGCTTACGTAAGCAGGAATCCTGGCATGTCGGCAATGTTTCCTTCCCTTGGCAGCCAGAATTACTTAAGCCTGATGAACTGCTGCCAGGCTGTGATCGGAAATTCTTCCAGCGGGATCTTAGAAGCGCCTTTTTTTAAAGTACCTTCCGTGAATATTGGAAGCAGGCAGAATGGAAGAATAGCACCTTCCTCTGTCATAAGCTGCGGCTCTTCTGAAAACGAGATCGTGGCTGCAGTCCAGAAAGCCCTGGCCTTTGACCGGTATGGTGAAGAGGCTCCAAACCCTTACGAAGGCATTGACACCAGCAAACAGATCGTCTCGATCATTAAGCAGACATTTAAAAAGGGAATTCATCTGGAAAAGCAATTTTATGATGTGGAATGGAGACTGTAATGTATAAAAATAAGACTTTTTTGGCAATCATACCTGCCCGGAGCGGTTCAAAAGGGATCATCGATAAAAACATCCGGGAAATCAACCATAAGCCCCTCATGGCTTATACGGTGGAAGCCTGTAAGCGTTCCGGAATATTCGATGATATCGTGGTATCTACAGACTCTGTAAAATATGCGGAAACCGCAGAGCGGTTCGGAGCCAGTGTGCCCTTTCTGCGCCCAAAGGAACTGGCTGCGGATCAGGCTTCCTCCAACGACGTCATCCTGCATGTCATCAAAGGGATGGGGCAGCTTGGAAAAGTGTTTGATTGCTTCATGCTTTTACAGCCCACCTCTCCTCTTAGAAACGAAATACATATGATGAAAAGCGCTGATATCCTGTTAGAGAATGATGCCGATTCTGTCGTCAGTATCTGCAAGTCAGATTCCCACTCCTATTTAACCGTTGAGCTTACGGAGGAAGGAAGGGTGAAAGCATTATTTTCAGATAGAAAACAGGTCAGAAGACAGGATATGCCGCCGGAATACAGAATTAACGGGGCTATTTACCTGGCTCTGACCAGTTATTTTATGAAGCATAAAAGCTTTTATGAGGGCAAAACCCTGCCCTATTTGATGAACGCCTTTGACTCTATTGACATTGATGATGATTTCCAGATGAAAATAGCGGAATTACTTCTCATTGACAAAAACTTATCAAACCCGTTCTGACAGGAAACCCGTCAATTGCCTTCCGTAATCAGTCCCAGGGCCAGGAGGGCACTTTTTTCAAGCGCATCTTCCGTTGTAAATTCATTGGGCGTATGGACTTCATTCATTCCGCAGGCCACTACGATCCCCCGGATCCCGCCCTTGACAAAATGGTTATTGTCACTGCCGCCCAGTGTATACTGGGTGGAACCTTTTAAGCCAAGAGACCGGCAGACGCGCTTGAACCGTTCTACCACTTCTTCACTGTCACTTATTTCATAGGCTTCGATCTGCTTTTCCACAGTGATTTCTAGGCTTCCGCCATATCCTGCTGCGTTACCTTCAAAGATCTCCTTCAGCCTGTTCCATTCAGCCAGAGCCTTATGATCCTTTAAGCTCCGGATCTCTCCTAATACAACACATTCATCTGAAACAATGTTGGTCTGCTTTCCACCGCTTATTTTCCCAATGTTTACGGTTGTTTCATCGTCTACCCAGCCCTGCTTTAACTGGGAAATGGCATGAGCTGCGATTTCAATGGCGTTGATCCCCAACTGGGGGCAAAAGCCTGCATGGGCATTTTTCCCCTTCACCTTGATTGCAAAGGAAAGAAGGGTGGGGGCTGCGGTTGCGGCCAGGCCGATCTCCCCGCTTAAGTCAAATATATAAGCCTGTTTTGACTTTATATTGGAATAATCAATAAGCTGGCTTCCTTTTCCGTAGTTCTCTTCTGCTACCGGAAACAGGACCTCAATATCTCCATGAGGTAGGTTGTTTTCCTTAACCACCCGGACTGCTTCCAATATGGCGGCGATTCCGGAAAGGTCGTCGGCCCCAAGTACCGTATCCCCTTTAGAAGTAATCTTCCCCTTCTCATCCTGGACTGCGCGTTTTCCCTTGCCAGGCTTTACCGTATCCATATGGGCCGACAGCAAAATGGGGGCAAAACCTGTGGTACCCTTTAAATAGCCGTAAAGATTTCCAGTGGGAGCGGCGGTTCCATATTCCGGCAGCTTTTCTTTCAGCCGGTGACCGGCATCATCTTCCCGTACCTCAAATCCAAGCTGTTTTAATTCGCCTGTTAAATAGTCCGCGATTTCCCTTTCCTGATAGGTTTCGGAATCGAATTCCACCATTTTTTTAAATTGGCTGACCAGCCTGCTTCTTTGAATCATATCGCCACCTGCTCTTTTCCTATGGGTTCATATTTTAATTATCATATCTTTTAAACTTTTCTTCCGGCGTTTTGCTTAATTCCTTCCGGTTATGCGGTGCAGACCAGATACCCTCGTAATCAATCTGATTCACGAAACGGGAATTAAAATCCTGGAAAAAGGATTTGTTTTCTGACTGGGGCGCCGCAATATCACGAAAGTACGTATTGTTTTTGAATGCAGGAATTTCATATAAGTCCCTGCAATATCCCCAGATGTTCTCGTAATCGGCGATTCTGTGCTTAATGGGGCCCAGATTCCTGTAATAATGGGTATCAAACCTTGCCAGGGTCACAAAAAGTCTCACATCGCTGTCAGTCACATAATCTCCAAATAAAAAACGGTTTTTGGATAGGCGCTCTTCGATGAGGTCCAGTGCATGATAAAAGTCTTCAAATGCCTCTTCATAAGCGGTTATGGACTGTGCAAACATCATCCGGTAGGTCCCGTTATTTACATTGGGGAAAAGCCAGTCATTGTAATCATCGATCTCTTTTCTCAGTTCTTCCGGGTACAGATCCGGTGCATCCGGGCTCTGATACGGTCGAAACGCTGTTTCGAAGTAGTTGGTCAGCCTGTGGTAATCATTATTTACTACCTTTTCTGTAGTAACATCGACTAAGGCCGGCACAGTGCAGCGTCCATCATAATCCGGGTCCCCATGATAGTATAGCTCACTTAAGTACTGAACACCGAGGACCGGGTCTTTTCTGTCATCATTATACACGAATTCCCAACCATATGCACGATTTTCTTTGCTGTGGCCAACCAGATTGATACCGATTGCCTCTTGAAGTCCTAATAGTTCCCGTACAATGGAAGCCCGGTTGGACCAATGGCAGCCTTTTGCCCAAAACAGCCGGTACCGTCCGCTTTCTGCCTTTAAATCATTTTCACCATCTCCAAATGGAGTTGTAAAACGGTTGGGCTGACGAATAAATGCTCCTCTTTCATCGATTTCCTTCTCTATTTCCTTTGGGCGTATCTTTTGCCCGATGCTGCAGCTTGACATATGAATTTCCTCCTATTGGCTCAATAGCCCCTGCTTGATGAGATTAAAATTGATTTTATCCCTGCCATGAGGTATTTTCCAGATGGAAAGGTCCGGTCCCTTAGGCACGATACCATATGGATTTGTGGAAACAGCACATAAATGATAGTGTTTTTTGATAGCCTCTAAATCCGTAGTATCGCCAAATCCCGGCTGTTCATATAGATCCCTTGCATATCCCCAGAGATTGGGAAAATCGGAAATCAGGCTGCGGTTTAATAAAAAGCCGTTATAGTAGGCCACATCAAAGCGGGCCAGGGTCACATACAATCGAATATCGGATTCCGTGATGTTATCTCCAAACAGATAACGGCTGTGACTTAGGCGTTCTTCCAGCCAGTCAAGACGGTTAAAGACAAGATGATATGCCTCCTCATAAGCTTCCTGACTTCTGGCAAAACCTGCTTTGTAGACTCCGTTGTTAATTTCATGGAAAAGAATATCATTTAATGCATCAATCTCTTCTCTTAATTCAACCGGATATAAATCCGGTGCTCCTGCCTTATGATATCTCTTCCACTCCACCTCCCAGTATCTGGTTAAGTTAAAGTAATCGTTATTTACGACTTTTCCTGTCGTTAAATCCACGACTGCAGGCACGGTAAACCTTCCCTTATATCCGGGATCTGATTTTAAATAGGCTTCACTTAAATACCGGATCTTTAATGCCGGATCTTCCTCATTTTCATCCAGAGTAAATGCCCAATCGGTCCGCTCCACATCAGGTCTTACCGGATCCAGTGTGCCCAGGCTGATTGCATCCTGAAGCCCAAGCAGGCTCCTTACAATAACGGAGCGGTGGGCCCATGGGCAGGCAGGGGACCAAAACAGGCGGTATCTTCCTGCTTCTACAGGCAGCTGCCCTTCCTCTGTTCCAAATGGTGTTATAAACTGGTTTTTCTGCCGGTTGAATTTTCCGTCTTTTTCAATTTCATCCTTTATAAATTTCTTTGACATAGTTATCATCTCATCCTTTTTCAAAACCTGCCTAATGTTTCATATCGTCTCGCCCGTATTCATCGACAAAGCGGTATTTTTCCGGAAGCAGGAATCCTTCTTTTTTCATCCAGTTTAAAGAATCTTCTGATCCCCTGAATATGCTCATGGCTGTCTTATTCCTGCGAAATCCCATTTTTTCGTATAGAGCGACTGTCCTGGGATGAGTGTATAGGATGACATTCTGGCCCTTAACCTGATCAAGCAGCAATTCAATCAGTTTTCTGCCGATTCCGTATCCCTGATATTCTTCATCAAGAGCAATATTATAGATCGCTGCCTGGCAGACACCATCGGATAAGGCTCTTCCGACACCCACGATCCTTCCTTTGTCATAGACAAACACCACGGCATAGCTGTTTGTAAAGATGGTCTCCTGATCCTTTGCAGACCGGTCCGACAGTCCGGAACGCCGCAGCACGTCGGCGACCTCCTGCCAGTGAATCCCTTCCTTTGTTATCTTGTAGGTTATATCATTCATGGAAGACCTCCTGAAGTTTCAATTTTTTATCCGGGTCCCTGCTTAAGATTTCCCGCCCTGACGGCAGCTCCCAGCCACTGACATCAGGTCCCTTGGCAACTATGGAATATACATTACCCCATCCTTCTGCCATATCATTCCCCCTGTCAAGCGGATATTTATAATCCGCGCTCCTACTTGATCCGGTTATATCGTATAATCAGCGCTTTCCAACATGTGAATCTTTACTAAAAACTCCTTTAACCGCTGGTTTTTCGGATTATCAAAGATCTCTTTCGGTGTTCCGTCAGCTACAATTTTTCCGTTTTCCAGGAATATGATCCGATTGGCCACGTTCCTCACAAAATTCATCTCATGGGTCACAAGGAGTATGGTATTGCCCTCCTGGGCTGCCTTTTTTATGGTAACCAGAACTTCGCTCACCAGCTCCGGGTCCAGAGCCGAGGTCGGTTCATCCATAAGAAGCAGCTTCGGATCCATGGCCAGCGCCCTTGCGATAGCCACCCTTTGCTGCTGCCCTCCGGATAAATGCCTGGGATAATGGGACAAACGGTCCCCCATCCCTACCTTCTGCAAGTGCTTTTCTGCAATGCTCCTGGCCTCGCTTTTCTTTAACTTCTTTACAACCATCAGCCCTTCCATTACATTCTCCAGGGCGGTCCGGTTCTTGAACAGATTAAACTGCTGGAATACCATTTCCGTACTCTTGCGCAGCTCCAGTTTTTCCCTGGCTGATCTTGTAGTAAGGTCGATTTCCTGATCGTTTATCCTGATGGTTCCTTTTTCCGGTTTTTTAAAGCAGATTGATGGAACGGAGCAGGGTGGACTTACCGGTTCCTGATGGTCCGATGATGGCGACCACATCACCTTCGTGTATGACCAGATCAATGTTATCCAGCACCACATTCCTGCCAAATTTTTTACTTAATCCACGAATTTCAATAACGCTCACACTTATTCCTCCTTTCCCTTTTCCTGTCCATGCTTTTTGGACAGGGCCCTCCCCGTTTTACCGGGTGTAAAGGTACGTCCGCAGGACTCTTCTGTCGAAACCGTTTCCGGAACGCTCAACTTTTTTTCTAAATATACGAACAGCCGTTCAATAAAAATCGTCATAACCCAGTAGATGATAGCCAGAGAACAATATGCTTCAAAATACCGGTAGCTGTTTCCCGCAAGAATCTTACCCTGAGCCGTTATCTCAACAACCGAGCAGGTAAATGCAAGGGAGGTCCCCTTTACCAGGCTTATTAGGGAGTTTCCCAGGGAAGGGAGGGCTACTGTCACCGCCTGGGGAAACAGTACTCTGCGAAATATCTGGAACCCGTTCATTCCAAGTGCCTTGGCTGCCTCAACCTGCCCTTTTTCCACGGACTGTATGGCTGCCCGTATGGTTTCTGAATCAAAGGCAGATTGATTAAGCCCCAGGGCCACGATGGCAAAAATAATTGACTGGATTCCATTTACGTTATAAGAAGTTCCATTGTAAAAGTTATAGTATTTCAAAGCGATAGGAATTCCAAAATACGTAAGATATAGCTGGACAATAATCGGGGTTCCCCGTACGACCGAAACAAATAAAATACATAATTGCCGCAGGATAGGAACATTGTGAATCTTTACCACAGCGATTAAAAGCCCTATCACCCACCCGATTATCAGGGCAACTCCCGTCAGCTGCAGCGTTACAGGCAAGTATTTCAGCAATGCAGGAATTTCCGTGAACACCAGCTGCCAGTCAAATATTTTGCTCATCTTGTTCCTCCGGTTTTATTAATAAGATGGGGAGTAATCGGATCCAAACCATTTTAAGTTAATTTCCTTAGACGTTCCGTCCTCAATCACTTCTTTTAACGCCTTGTCGATATCCTCTACCAGTTTCTCATTTCCCTTGCTGACAATCAGATAGCTGAAGGGTTCTGCCATTAAGTCCTTTGAAAGGGTGTTGCTGATGGAAGCTCCTTCCACATTAAAGTTAAATTCTTTCTGATAATACTCGAACATTGGTTTATCCATTAACACGAAATCGTATTTCCCAGCTTCCACATCCTGAATCTGCAGCACAAGGTCTTCATCACTGTATTCGATTGCAATGGGGTTCCCGGTGTGGGTTGCGTTATAGTTTTCCAGGGCTGTGGTGATATTGATTCCCGCCGAGGAAATGGTCTTTAAGCCTGCAAGATCATCCCATGTCTCTATGCCTGCTGCCTTTTCATTGTTCTTTGCAAAGATGGCAACGTACTCATTGGCAAAGATCGGATCGGTAAATAAATACTTTTCTTTCCTGCTCTCATTCTTCGCAAAATTATTTACACCGATCTGGTAACGGTCAGAATCCAGGCCTGCAAAAATTGAGGTAAAATCAGTTACTTCGATTTCAAGCTTATATTGGGGGAGCCGGTCAAAAACGGCTTTGATCAGTTCAATATTGTGACCGGTGAGCTGGTTGCTGCTGTCCACAAAGGTGAACGGCTTTGGCGAACCGCCGGTTGCTGCATGAATGACCACCGGTTCTGTTGTGCCGGCAGCCTCACTGCTCTCTTCCTGTGCTGCCGGTGCTGCTGAACTCTCTGTCTTTGTTGTTTCCTCAGCTGCTTTTGTTACCGTTTGTTTGGTACTGCTCTTGCAGCCGGTCAGGGCTCCTAATACGGCCACTGCTGCAAGCACCCCCAGGATTGATTTTCCTGCAATATTTTTCTTCATAATTTTCTCTCCTCTTTTATCAATCATTTCCTTGATTTCAGTTATCTCCTTCCTGTTACCGGACAGAGTCTATGCTATTGCAATTCCTGGGGAACGAACCACAAGCCTGAGTTGTTCTTTTTCATATACTCTTTCAATTCGTCTGAGTGATAAGCAGCTGCGATGTCCTTTGCCCATTTTGTATCTTTGTTTTCTTCTTTTACAACCACCTGCAAAATCAGATGATCCAAAATATCTTCTTGTAAAATGGCGGTAGATGGATCGATGCCTGCATTATAAACAATGCTTCCTGTGATCACTGCAAAATCAAAATCATCCAGAGCAGGAGGGATATTTAACGAATCCATTTCCACAAAATTGATGTTGTACGTGTTTTCAATGATGTCGGATTGTTTTACCGATTCAAGGGGAACATCCGGGTTAAGCTTAATCCAGCCGGCCTTTTGAAGAAGGGCATAAGCACGTGCCGTATTCGATGCGTCATTTGGCACTGCAACGATTGCGCCATCCGCTATCGCATCCAATGAGGTATGCTTTGCAGAAAACAGTCCGGCGGGAACGGTGGGTATGGGGGAGATGGGAACAAGGTTTCCATTTTGCTTGTTGTTGAAATTTTCGGCATAAGCAGTATGCTGTTCCACGTTAAAGTCAATTTCCCCTTCATTCAACGCGGTATCATTCTGCAAAAGGTCTGAAAAATCAACCACTTCCAGCTTATATCCCTGCTTTTCCAAGATGGGCTTTACTGCTTCTTCAAATAATACCGTATAGGGCCCTGCAGCCTTGCCGTATTTTAATGTTTTTTTGTCCTGGCCCAGCTTGCTTCCGTTATTGGCTGAGCAGCCGGCAACAGTGGCGGCAAGTAAGGCAGCGATGATAATGAATCCAATTTTTTTCATAATTAGTTCCTCCTCTATTCACGTGATCTGACACGTTTTGATAAATAATTTCCAAGCCCTTGAATCAGCTGAACAAACACGATCAATACGATTACGGTCGCAACCATTAAGGGAGTGTTAAATTGCTGATACCCATAGGTCAATGCAAGGTTGCCAACACCGCCTCCGCCTATGGCTCCCGCCATGGCGGTTGCACCAAGGAGACCGATGGTACCTGTAGTCAGGGATAAGATCAGCGAGCCCAATGCTTCCGGCAGCAAAAAGTGCCAAATGACCTGCACCGGAGTTGCCCCCATGGCCTCTGCCGCTTCAATGATTCCCTTATCAACCTCCAGCAGCGAGCTTTCTACCAGGCGGGAAAGAAATGGCGTAATGTAAAACACCAGTGAAACCAAAGCGGCCTGGGTACCGATCCGGGTACCAACAATGATTTTTGTTAAGGGCATAATAGCTACCAGCAAAATAATGTAGGGCACGGAGCGCACGATATTAATGGTGTAATTGATCAGGGTATAGACGACTTTGTTTTGCAGGATACCACCCTTACGCGTAATGGTAAGTAATATGCCGAGGGGAATCCCAAGAAGTGATCCCAGCACCAGCCCCCAGAACAGCATATAAACGGTCTGGCCGGCAGCAATTACCATCTGTTCGCTTGTAATGCCTAAATAATGCTCAATCATTGGGATCCTCCTCTCCCCCGGTCAAATGTAAGACTTCCACATAGACTCCGGAATCTTCAATAAATTGCTGTACCTCGTCAAGCCTTTGAGCGAAACCAAACACCTGCACAATCATAACGCTGAACACAACTCCCTGAAGTTCACAAACAGTGGCAAACAATATGCTGTTTTCCATGTGGTATTCTGCGCTTATGCGGTACAACAGGGGTTTTCCGGCAATATTTCCTTGAAAACGCAGTCGGAAGATCCGGTTCTCCCCCTGATATTCAAGAATTTCCCGGGCAAGGCTCCCTGGTATGCTGTCGTCAATTACGGTCTTTACAAAACTCCTGGTGATTTTATGCTGTGGATTACCGAATACTTGAAGCACCGTTCCCTGCTCTAACACCCTGCCGTTATCCATAACCGCTACTTTGTTACATATATCACAAATAACGTGCATTTCATGAGTGATCAGGAGAATCGTAACATTCAGCTCCCTGTTTATTTTTTTCAATAGCTCCAGAATAGAATCCGTGGTCTTAGGATCCAAAGCACTTGTAGCCTCGTCGCAAAGTAAGATACTGGGATTTGTGGCAAGGGCGCGGGCTATGCCTACCCTTTGTTTTTGACCGCCTGAAAGCTTTGATACATTGGTGTGGATTTTATCCTCAAGCTCTACAAACTGCAAGAGCTCTTTTACCCGCTTTTCTATGTCCTTTTTCGGCACTTTGTTTAATACCAGCGGCGCCGCTACGTTCTGAAAAACAGATTTGGACTGCAGCAGATTAAATTGCTGGAAAATCATGCCGATATTCTTTCTCAGCATTCGTAAGTCCGGCTTTGACAGGGTAGTGATGTCCGTGCCATCAACCAGCACCCGTCCTTCTGAAGGGCGTTCCAATAAATTTACCAGACGTACCAGGGTTGATTTACCTGCTCCGCTGAAGCCTATCACTCCGAAAATATCGCCCTTTTCAACCGTAAGGCTGACCTGCCGCAGGGCATGAACTTCACCAGAAGCAGAATCAAACCGTTTACTTACGTTTTGAATTTCAATCATCAGATGCCTCCTCCTGCGCAGGAATCAATTCACCGCTTTTTATGGCAAAAAGAGTTTTTTGTGCTAAAGCCGCAAAATAATCAATGGCCGGCTTCAATGCATTGGTGTCAACTTGAAATTTCGGGTGGTGGTTGGGATAGGACTCACCAGTTCCTATGCGGATGAAAAATCCTGGTATCTTTTCCTGATAAAAGGCAAAGTCTTCTCCGCCGAGAGACGGGGAAGAAGTTTTGACCTTCAGTCCCTGTTCTTTTGCAACGGCTGCAGCAACAGGCTCAAAACACGGGGCATTATTTGTGGCAGGAGGCCCTGCAAGCCATTCAATTTCTGCTTCTGCCCCCTGTGACAATGCAATATGCTGAACCAGCGTACGGAAGCGTTCTTCAATCAACCGTCGATTGTGTCTGCCCATGGTGCGTACCGTTCCTTCAAGCTCTGCTGTCTGTGGGATAACATTCCATGTGTTTCCCGCCGTAACACGGGTTATGCTGAGCAGGCCCTGAGAAAACGGATCAATGTTACGGCTGACGATGCTTTGGGCAAGGGTTACAATCTGTGAGGCGGTAAGTACAGGATCAATTCCGTCCTGAGGATGAGCCGCATGAGTGCCCTTTCCCGTAAGCCTGACTGTAAACCTGTCTACAGCGGCAGTCACACTTCCGGAAACAATTCCTACGGTTCCAACCGGGAGTGTGATATCGGTATGCAGGCCGTAGATCCCGTCAACATCATCAAGAACCTTTGTTTTGATTACTTCCACGGCACCGACAGAGGATTCCTCGGCGGGCTGGAACAGGATTTTCACCGTTCCGTGCAAATGTTCCTGCTGCTCCTGTAATTCTTTTGCCACATACAGCATAACTGTGGTATGAAAGTCGTGACCGCAGGCGTGCATCTTTCCAGTTATGGCAGAGGCATAGGATAATTCGGTTTCTTCCTGTACAGGCAGTGCGTCAATATCGCAGCGCAGTGCGATCACAGGTCCGTCGTGTGCACCTTGTATTTCTGCTGCCAATCCTGTTTTTAAATCCAAATCCAGAATACGGACATTGTAATAATCTAAAAACTCACGAATTCGGCCAGTTGTCTCGTATTCTTCAAAGGATAGTTCGGGATTTTGGTGAAACCAATGAAAGGTTTCTGTAACCTGGTTATAAAACGTAGAATCAGACATGAGTGCTCCAGCCTTTCCTATATTCTCTTTCCGAATTTTTCATCCCTGTTATTCGGTTCATCCCAGATGGAAACATCTGGCCCCAGGGGAAGAATGTTGTATGGATTGTGTCCGTGGTTTCCCAGGAGATATCCCCTTTTTATGGAATCAAAATCCGTGGCTTCTTTAAATGCCGGAATCGTATACAAGTCCTTTGAATAATTCCACAGATTATCAAAATCTGCAATACGGTTCCTGTTTGTCTTATGGCTGAAGTAGTAAGCCACATCAAACCGGGCAAGGGTTACGTATAACCGGATATCAGAATCAGTAAGCCGGTCTCCAAACAGATATCTCCCCTTTGAAAGCCGCTCTTCCAGCCAGTCAAGCCTTTGAAACAGTACATCATACGCAGTTTCATATTCTTTTTGGGACTGGGCAAAGCCTGCTTTGTATACCCCGTTATTCACTTCATGGAATAATAACCCATTGAGCTCATCGATTTCTTTTCTTAAATCCTCAGGATACAGATCCGGTGCTCCTGGCTTATGAAATGGCTTCCATGCGGTTTCCCAGTAATTTGTCAAACGGTGATAATCGTTGTTAACCACCTTTCTGGTCTTTAAATCTACCACAGTGGGAACGGTTGCTCTTCCTTCATATTCCGGGTCTGTGGCTGCATAGATTTCCGGAAGATACCGGATTTTAAGAACCGGATCCACGCCGTCCTCATCAAGGGAAAATTCCCAGCCGTTTTCTGTTCTTACGGGACTTACCTTTCCGACGCTGATCACATCTTCCAGCCCCAGAAGCTTTAAGGCAATGATCTGTCTCGTGGCCCACGGGCAGAGGGGCGTCCATATGAGCCGGTACCGCCCGGCCTCCACCGGAAGCTCTCCCTCCTCTTCACCAAAGGGTGTGACAAAATAATTGTCCTGTCTTACAAAAGCGCCTGTTTCAGATACTTCGTGGGTATCTTCCGTGGTCGCTACCTTTCCGAATTTCTCTTCTATTGCCATATTTTCTTCCTTCTTTCCTAAATTTGAGTACAAAAAAAGCAGATGCCCTCTGACACCTGCCTTCTATGCATAAAAGCCATGCACAGGAGTTTCAGGTTTCAAGACACATATAAAATGACCATTCGTTCCACATTTACAGCAACAACACATCTTCTCATTCATATAAACCACTTTTAACTCCTTTCATAACATTTCTGTTTCCTTATATTCATATCTTACCATTCCTATAGGTATTTGTATAATATGAAAAAAATACAGCTGGTAATAAGATAATCTTATAACCAGCTGTTTCCTAAACCACCAGTCATTTTATTTCATGAAACAATTTAGCCGAATAAAGGAGTGGACAAATACCGGTCACCGGAATCCGGAAGTAAGACGACGATGGTCTTTCCCTTGTTTTCCGGCCGTTCCGCCAGCAGCTTTGCGGCTTTTAGTACAGCACCGGAAGAAATTCCTACCAGAATTCCCTCTGATACTGCAAAAGCCTTACCTTCCTTAAATGAATCCTCATTCTCAACGGTAATTATTTCATCGTAAATTCCGGTATCCAGGACTTCAGGCACAAATCCTGCGCCGATACCCTGAATCTTGTGAGGCCCTGGTTTGCCTCCGGAGAGTACCGGACTGCTTGCCGGTTCTACCGCTACAATACTGACATCCGGTTTCTTTTCTTTTAAATACTGTCCCACACCTGTAATGGTTCCGCCTGTACCTACACCAGCTACAAAAATGTCCACTTCCCCAGCTGTCTGTTCCCAGATCTCCGGCCCGGTGGTTTCCTTGTGCACTTTTGGGTTTGCCTGGTTAACAAACTGTCCCAGGATAATAGAACCAGGTATGCTGGCTTTCAGCTCCTCTGCTTTCTCAATAGCCCCTCTCATGCCCTTAGCTCCTTCGGTCAATTCTAACTCTGCACCATAGGCCTTTAATAAGTTTCTTCGTTCCACGCTCATGGTATCCGGGAGCGTCAGAATGGTCCGGTAGCCTTTGGCTGCCGCAACGGCTGCCAAACCGATTCCTGTATTTCCTGATGTCGGCTCAATGATGGTTGCTCCAGGCTTTAAGATCCCTTTTTCCTCTGCATCTTCAATCATGGCAAGAGCGATCCTGTCTTTTACGGAACCGGCAGGATTTAAGTATTCCAGCTTAGCCAGAAGCGTAACTCCCTCGATTCCTTCCTTTGCACTGTACCGGTTTAATTTGAGTATCGGTGTTCCTCCAATGAGTTCCACTGCACTTTCTTTAATTGTTCCCATATTCTTTACCTCCGTTTTATATGATATTTAATATTTTAGTTCATTAGATGAAAATAGAGCGGCTGCCAATTACGGCACCTGCTCCTTTGTTCCGTTGAAAATATGGATATTTCTCATATTCCAGGATATCAGGCATCATAACAAGCATTACAACAAAGCTATATCTCTATTCATACATACAGCCTGACAACAACATCTATTATTATAAAATCCATGCTTTCCTGCTGCCTTGAATTTGAATTTCTTCATATTGATCATCTCTTTTCATTACCTATATGTTTAATAGGTTTATATGTTATAATTATATTAATACAGGAAGAGAAATGTGTCAATACCTTTTTACAATAATTTTATTGATCCCATTGCCGGTCATGTCCTCCTATTACTGATTTACTTTTCACCGGATGCTGTGGGGAGGCCGGCTTTCCTTGTTCGATCACTGCTTTTGGTTTACATTGGGTAAAAAGGAAGGTACATGCCAAAGATGCAGATATTTTTCCATATCTTCCATTTTTTATTATAAATCAGGAGATATCTGGTAACACTACTGGTAAATAAATTAGGAGGAACAAAAAATGGTTGCACTGAAAGACAGCGTTACAAAAGAGAACCTTTTAAAAGCTTTTGCAGGAGAATGCCAGGCTTGGCGGCGTTACGAATTTGCCGCGTCCCAGGCAAAAAATCAAAATCTTGCCGTTTTATACTGGCTTTTTCATTATACCGGAAATCAGGAGAAGGAACACGCTGAGGTATTTTATAATCACTTAAAAGAATTCCATGGTCAGGAAATCTCCATAAGCGCCAACTATCCTATTGACAACTCCAATAACATCCTGGAGCTTTTACAGCTCTCCGCCCAGCATGAAGCTGCCGAGCACGACACCATTTATAAATCCTTCGGCGACAAGGCTAAGGAAGAGGGATTTTCCAGTATCGCAAATTCCTTTTATATGATCGCTGAGGTTGAAAAAGTACACAGCCAGCGTTTTGCCCAGTATGCGCAGCTGGTGCAAGACAATAAACTCTTTGAAAACGATACGACCACAGAATATATCTGCTTAAACTGCGGCCATATTCATAAAGGTACCAAAGCGCCGCAGGTCTGTCCGGTTTGCAGCCATAACCAGGGGTATTTTGTACGCCGGGAAGACTCTCCATTCGGAAAATAAAGGAATTTGACGTATGGGCATCATTGCCTGCTATCTCAATAAACAAAAGCGTAAAATAAACGCCGGAGCCTCGCAATAACATCTTTTTTATGCGAGGTTCCGGCGTTTTACTATTTTTATATTTATAGTGATTTTATGTTTTATACCGTTTTTATGGCCTGCTCTAAGTTCCTCAAAGCCTGCTCCAGAATGGACCGGGGGCATGCGATGTTAATTCTTTCAAATCCCTCTCCCACCGGTCCGAACATGGCTCCGCTGTCCAGCCAAAGTCCAGCCTTTTTAATGATCAAGTCTTCTCTCTCCCCTTCTGTAAGGCCCAGTTCCCGGAAATCCAGCCATACAAGATAGGTTCCTTCCGGTTCTATAAGCTTGATCTTGGGTATTTTTTCTTCTAAGAAATCACGGACATAGGAAACGTTTTCCTTTAAATATTCCATGAGCTGATCATGCCACTCTTCTCCGTTGCGGTACGCCGCTTCACATGCGGTTAAACCCAGGGTATTAAGCTGACTGTAACCGGCTGCCGCCACCTGTTTGCGGAACCTCCGCCTCAGTTTCTGATTTGCAATAAATATATTGGAAATCTGTAAGCCCGCCAGATTAAAGGTCTTACTTGGTGAGGTACAGGTAATGGTTAAGCTTTTCAGTTCTTCGCTTAGATTGGCAAATACCAGGTGTTCTCCCTCAAACACAAAATCCTGGTGAATCTCATCGCTGACCACAAGGATATCTCTGCGAATACAGATTTCTCCTAATTTCTCCAATTCCTCCCTGCTCCAAACTCTTCCTACCGGATTATGGGGACTGCATAATAGAAATAATTTCACATGGAACTCTTCTGCTTTTCTTTCAAAATCTTCTAGATCCATGTGATATTTGCCATCTTCTCCAAGAAACAGGGTATTATCCACGACCACCCTGTCATTATCCTCAATAACTTCGCTGAAGGGATAATATACCGGCTGCTGGATCATAACCCCATCCCCCGGATCTGTAAAAGCCTGGACAGCCATGGCTAAGGCAAATACAACACCAGGTGTTTTAATCAGCCATCTGCTTTCCACATTCCAGTGATGCTTTTTTTCCATCCAATACCGGATGGCTTCAAAATATTCTTCCTGGACCTCGCTGTAACCGAAAATCCCATGGCCGACCCGCTCACGAAGGGCCTCCAATATCTTTTCGGATACCTTAAAGTCCATATCCGCTACCCACAGAGGCAAAAGATTTTCCGGTTTTCCCCTTCTTACTGCAAAATCATACTTAAGGCTGTTCGTATTTTTTCGGTTTATGACTTCATCAAAATTAATCGTTTCCTTACACATAAAATATTCTCTCCAATTCCTTTATCAGATCTTCTGAGTCCTCGATCCCCACTGATAATCTTAAGATCCTGTCGGTGATGCCATTGGCGGCCAGAACCTCTTTAGGCACATCGGCATGAGTCTGGGTAATTGGGTAAGTGATCAGCGTTTCCACACCCCCCAAACTTTCTGCAAAACGGATCAGTTTCACTTCTTTTAAAATCCGATGGGCCAGCTCCGTTGTCTCCACTTCAAAGGTAACCATGGAGCCAAATCCACTTGCCTGCTTTTTACAGACCTCGTGACCGGGGTGAGACTGGATTCCGGGGTAATACACGTTTGTGACCTTCTTTTCCTGGCAAAGCCATTCCACAAGTTTTCTGGCATTCTCCTCTCCCCGCTCCATCCGGATTCCAAGGGTTTTAATCCCCCTTAATATGAGCCAGCTGTCAAAGGGAGCCAGACCGGAACCTACCGTCTTTATGATAAACCTAAGCCGTTCGGATATCTCTGCCGAAGCGGTGACCAGAAATCCGGCGATGGTATCATTATGACCGCCCAGATATTTGGTCCCGCTGTGAACAACAATGTCGGCCCCCAGATTCAATGGATTCTGAAAGTAAGGAGACAAAAACGTATTGTCCACGATCAAAAGCAAATGGTTCTTATTTGCAATCTCTGCAAGCTTACCGATGTCTATGACATTCATCATGGGGTTTGTCGGAGTTTCTATGTATATTGCTTTTGTGTTCTCACCGATCAGGCTTTCAAATTCTGCAATGTTCCCGCGGGAACAGTCTACGGAACTGATCAAAATCCCGTTTTTCTTACTGATATTATCAAACAAACGAATGCTCCCGCCATATAAATCACAATCGGTTATTATATGGTCTCCTGGATGAAATAGTTCCATTAAAGCCGTAATTGCTGCCATACCGCTAGAAAATGCCAGGGCATCCACTCCATTTTCAAGGGAAGCCACCACCTTTTCCAACTGCTCTCTGGTTGGATTCTGCAGGCGGCTGTAATCATAACCGGTGCTTTCCCCGATTCCCTTATGAGCAAAGGTCGCTGTCTGGTAAATAGGAAAGCTGAGGGCTCCAGACTTGTCTGTAGCAACCCCTTCCCCATTGCCGTATAAACATTTAGTAGAAATCCCGTATTCCATATTCATACCCCTCTTTCTCTATTTGGAATCATGTATCTATTCTTTCCTTAAGTATACCAATGGAAAGTCGTTAATGGTATTACTTAAAAGCAATCACCTGCTATAGTTAATTTCTATTGCTAAAGAATTTTATTTCACGGGTTGAATACCTATTCAACCCATGGTAAAATAGGTATTGATACACAAAATTGTTTTGTAAGGTGGTATATTATGAAAATATCAACTCGCGGCCGCTATTCCCTTCGCATGATGATTGATTTAGCGGAGCATTATAATGAGGAATTCATTGCCTTAAAGGACATTTCCGAAAGGCAGAACATTTCTAAAAAATATCTTGAACAGATTGTTCCTTTTTTAAACCGCAGCAATCTGCTCACAACCTACCGTGGTCACATGGGCGGCTATAAGCTGGCAAGGCATCCCTCCCAGATAACCATCGGAGATATCCTGCTCAGCTCAGAAGGAAGCTTAAATCCTGTCAGCTGCATGGACAACGATCCAAACATATGCTCCAGACAGGCAGACTGTCTGACTCTTCCTATCTGGCAGGGGCTTTCAGAAGTTATTGCAAATTATTTAAATGGCATTACCCTGCAGGACATTCTTGACAGGTATCAGGAGTCTCCTGAATATTATATTTAGGGGAAGGAAATCTCAAACACACCAGTCATATTTATGAGATTTCCTTTTAAATCATGGATTTCATGGCTTTATTATGGGTGTAATTATACCATGAGGAAATGGAAAATGTAGGAGCGTACCCCATTTGTACCCCATCAGGAATTTTCTGCATAAAAAAGGCTGTTGTTTCAGCCCCTAAAATGCACTCGCTATCATCTCCATTTCCTCAGCTTTGGTTGTCGGCAGAACATGGGAATATAAGTCCATGGTCATTGACAAGGTAGAATGTCCAAGTATAGTCTTTAGGGTTTGTGGCTTCATTCCATTTTCTATGGCCCTTGTTGCGAATGTATGCCTGAAGCAGTGGGGTGTGAATCGCTCAAAAGAAATATCCGCTTTATTGATTTTCTTTAGGCTTATAATAGAAATTCCCCTTACAATCACAATAGTCAACCATAATATTTCTTACTGACATCGGAATCCCTATAGCTTCCGATCAAATAAAAAGGAAAACGCCACGGAAGTACTGAATTTCAGTACACCGTGACGTATAATAAACTGCTATTAAACTTAGGCAGGAAGATGTTTTTCTTTCAATCTGATCAGTTCCGCTATATATTTTTCGCCAAGGATGCTTAAGGGCATTTTTTTCTTTTTTATATATCCGATTCTCATCTTATCATCGGTATTAAGAGGAATTGCCCTATATTCATCTCCATTTAAATCTTCACAGATAATCCCGGAGCACAGGGTATAGCCGTTTAATCCTACCATGAGATTTAAGAGCGTAGCCCTGTCATCCGCCTTTATGATCTGCTTATATTCATAAGTGCTGAACACTTCTTCCGCCAGATAAAAGGAATTATTATTTCCCTGTTCAAAGGACAGGCAGGGATAATTCTTTAAATCTTCAAATTCGATCAGCTCTTTTTCTGCCAGTGGATTCCCCTTCCATAGAAAAACGTAGATTCCGCACTGAAATAATTCCACAAACTCCAGTTCATTATCATAAAAGATTTTTTCAATGGCCTTCTGGTTAAAATCATTTAAGTACAGGATGCCTAATTCGCTTTTCTGGTTTCTCACATTTTCAATGACTTCATAGGTTTTGGTTTCATGGACGGCAAATTCATAATCATCCATACCGAATTCTTTTGCCATATGGATAAAGGCCTGAACGGCAAAGGTGTAATGCTGCATGGATACGCTGAATTTCTTCTTAAATTTTTCCTTCTTTACGAACCGCTCTTCCATCTGGCGGTACTGCTCCAGCATCTGTCTTGCATATCCAAGGAACTCCTCTCCTTCCGGAGTGATTACAATTCCCCGGTTTGAGCGCAGAAATATCTTAAGGCCGATCTCTTCTTCCAGATCCCGGATAGTGCTTGATAGGCTGGGCTGCGTGATAAACAGCTCGGCAGCCGCCTTGTTCATGGATTTCTGAGTTGCTATGCATATGGCATAACGAAGCTGCTGTAATGTCATGGTATCTCCTTTCCTCATTCTTGCCTACGCTTTTTGGGCATAAAGGTATACCCGAAGGGTGTTTCCTCATTCTTGCCTACGCTTTTTGGGGCTAGCCGAAGGGTATTCTATCTGTACTTAGCGCTCAAAGGGCTGCCATAGAAGTATGGCAGCCTGTTTTTGATCCTGTAAAACCTGACGGTTATTGAACCGCCTTAAATGCTTCCTCTAAATCTTCTATAATATCAGCTGCATGTTCCGTTCCTATGGATAACCGGATGGTATTCGGTTTGATTCCTGAATCCTCCAACTCCTCCACTGACATTTGGGAATGGGTCGTTGAAGCCGGATGAATAACTAAAGATTTTACGTCTGCTACATTGGCTAACAGGGAGAATAATTCCAACTGGTCAATAAAGTCTTTTGCTTTCCTAGCATCTCCCTTGATTTCAAAGGTAAATATGGAGCCTCCGCCATTAGGGAAATATTTGCCGTATAATTCCTGCTGCTCCTGATCCTCTGAAACGGAAGGATGGTGCACCTTCTCCACCTGAGGATGATTATTTAAAAACTGAGCCACCTTCAGAGCATTTTCCACATGGCGTTCTACACGGAGGGATAAGGTTTCTAAGCCCTGGAGGAATAAAAACGCATGGAAGGGTGAAAGGGCTGCTCCGGTATCACGGAGTAAAATGGCACGGATCTTTGTTACATAAGCAGCCGCTCCAACCGCCTTGGTAAAGCTGATTCCATGATAGCTTGGGTTCGGCTCTGTAAGAGAAGCGAATTTCCCGGAAGCCTCCCAATCGAATGTTCCGCCGTCAATAATGACGCCGCCAATGGCTGTTCCATGGCCTCCAATATATTTTGTGGCGGAATGGACTACAATATCCGCTCCGTATTCAATGGGTCTTACCAGATAAGGAGTTGCAAAGGTATTGTCCACAATCAGCGGAATTTTATGTGCATGAGCGATACCTGCAAGCTTTTCAATATCAACCACATCGGAATTGGGATTGCCCAGAGTTTCAATGAATACCAGCTTTGTGTTTTCCTGAATGGCTTTGTCAAAGGCTTCGTAATCAAATGGATCCACAAAGGTCGTTTCAACTCCGTATTCTGGCAGAGTATGCTCCAGCAGATTATAAGTACCGCCATAGATGTTCTTTGCCGCTACAATATGATCCCCGCTTTTTGCAATATTCTCAATGGAATAGGTAACTGCGGCAGCCCCGGAAGCCACTGCCAGGGCGGCCACTCCGCCTTCCAAAGCTGCGATCCTGCGCTCGAAAACATCCTGGGTTGGATTTGTCAGTCTTCCATAAATATTGCCAGCATCTGACAGGCTGAATCTGGCCGCAGCATGATCGCTATTATGGAACACATAGGAAGATGTCTGGTATATAGGTACTGCTCTGGCATCGGTAACCGGATCCGCCTGTTCCTGACCGACATGTAATTGCAATGTTTCAAATTTTAAATTTCTTTCTGCTCTTGTCTTCTTAGCCATATGAATTTCCTCCTAAATGTTATACTGATTATTTATTTCGTTTCATCTTAATTGGTATTATACCTGGTTTCATGGCTAAGTGTTAATTGATATAATTATGACCTGGTTATAGGAAAAATCTATAGCCAGAGCCAGCATATATTTCTGTTACAAGCTCCTGCTTATCCATCATATATCCCTGAGTACTGAATATATATATACAAATAATAATAAGGACAATAACCTATGAATGAACATTACCCCTTTGTAAACCTGCCGCTGCCGTATCCATACGATGCGCTGGAACCCTACATAGATACACAAACCATGTACCTGCACCACGACAGGCTGCAGCAACGATATGTGGCAAATCTTAACGCAATCCTGACGAATTATCCACAGCTGCAAAACAAGTCTTTGGAGGAACTGCTTTCGGACACGGAAAGCCTTCCTTCGGAAGTCCGTCAGGGCATCATTAATAATGCGGGCGGAGTTTATAATCACACCATCTATTTCTTCGGGATGACCAATTCCATGACCCGGACCCAGGCTGAAGTATTGTATCCTGCCATCGTACAATACTTTGGGACGGTGGAACAGTTTTTTGATGAATTTAAAAGGTATGCACTGGCTATATTTGGATCCGGGTATGCCTGGCTGGTAGTGGATTCTAATGGCGTGCTGAAAATCGTAACAACACCTAACCAGAATTCCCCTATCTCAGATGGCCTTTGTGTAATTGCCGGTATCGACTGCTGGGAGCATGCCTATTTTTTAAAACGTTTCAACGACAGGGCCGCGTACATAGAAGACTGGTTCCATGTGGTGAGCTGGGAGGCTGCGGACGAACGTTATAAAGCATGCATCAGTGCTATGTCTTAATATGGATACTCCGGATTATAAAATTAACCTTCAAGCCGATGATTATTATATTGTCTGTTTGAAGGTTTTTATTTTTCCGCCTGGAAATCTTTCAATGGTCATACGGCTTCCCTCTGACTGGATATTAAATAATCAAAAAGAGGAACCGGCTCCTCTTTCCTTTTCTAAAAGTGAAATACCTAAAAGATCAAGTAGATTTTACCTTCTTTTGCACTTTCTTCATTGCCAACAGCCACAGCAACGGCAGCTCCAACCATTGGGTTGTTGCACAAAGGTAACTTGGCTCTCAGGGTATCATTTCTTTACACATAAAGGCATTGGAAAGCCTGATAAAATAGGAGTATACTGTATGGTAATACATCTGGTTACATTTGTCAACATTACTTTGTCTACCTAAAATCTTGTACAGTGTAGATAGCTGAGTTTATTTTAACTGATCCATCAACGATTCTTGCAGTAATAGTCCGGTCTACAATTTGCATCGAAATAGTGGAAGTCTGTCAACAGAAGACCTGAATCTTAGGTTTTAGATTCAAGTTGCTTTTGTTTGATTTCATATCAGATTTCTTCACCTATATTTTTCAAATCCTTAACATTTGAACTTGAATATCCATTATATACAAATTGCAGAGCTCTATAATCTTCACCTTGAAGAATCAGAAAACTCACATTAAAAGCAAATTCCGAAAAGCCATATTGATCATCATCTGACACAAGTAATGACTGCGAGAATACATAATATCGATATCCCCCATTATCAATCTACTGTGTCTAACCCAAAGCTCCTGTGTACTCGGTTAATAGTACATGGCCTTTGCCTGTTTTATTCTTACATCTAGTGCTCTTGCCAAGCCTCACCACCGCACTTGTGTTGTTTTATGTAAAAAAAAGAGACGGAGTTAGCCGCCTCTCTCATTTGTGTCTGTTCATGATTATCGCTAGAATTATGACTAATAGAGCTATGGGTATATAATATAACGAAGGTCCTACCGTAGACATATACTTCTCCTTCCTTGATCATTTTCTTTCAGCATACACCATATCTTCTCAAAAGAAAAGAGACCACTAGTATTGCAATTTTGGGGGCAGTTCAATACTTTAGTTAGTAGTTTTATTTACATATTTCCGAGGCGTTATAGACTGAGCTATTAGGTGTAACTATGTAAAATTTCTCCCTTGTTCTATTCCTCCTCTATTTTTCCGGTATCCGGAAATCATCTTTTCCCTTTTTCACGCCTATAAACTCGGTAGACAAAACCCAATTACCCAAACACGCAAAAAGAGGAGCCGCCAAAGCGAACTCCTCTTATCTCTGTCAAATTGTGTTTTTCCTTGTAAAATCAAGGTCTTCCTTAGAATTTACCTTCTTTTGCACTCTCTTCAATACCAACAGCCACAGCAACGGTAGCTCCGACCATAGGGTTGTTACCCATACCGATCAGACCCATCATTTCCACGTGAGCCGGAACGGAAGAAGAACCTGCGAACTGAGCATCAGAGTGCATACGTCCCATGGTATCAGTCATACCGTAGGAAGCTGGACCTGCTGCCATATTATCCGGATGAAGGGTACGTCCTGTACCGCCGCCGGATGCTACGGAGAAGTACTTCTTGCCCTTCTCTGAACATTCCTTCTTATAAGTTCCTGCCACCGGATGCTGGAATCTGGTTGGGTTGGTAGAGTTTCCTGTGATAGAAACGTCAACGCCTTCCTTCCACATAACTGCAACACCTTCTGTAACATCGTTTGCACCGTAGCAGTTAACTTTTGCTCTTAAGCCTTCTGAGTAGGACTTTCTCCAAAGCTCTTTTACTTCGCCTGTGTAATAATCCATCTCTGTTTCTACGTATGTAAATCCATTGATTCTGGAAATGATCTGCGCTGCATCTTTTCCTAAACCATTTAAAATAACTCTTAATGGTTTCTGACGAACCTTGTTTGCCTTCTCAGCAATACCAATTGCACCTTCAGCTGCTGCAAAGGACTCATGACCTGCTAAAAAGCAGAAGCACTCTGTCTCTTCTTCCAGAAGCATCTTTCCTAAGTTACCGTGTCCCAGACCTACTTTACGCTGGTCGGCAACGGAACCTGGAATACAGAAAGCCTGAAGACCTTCTCCAATCGCTGCTGCTGCGTCTGCCGCTTTTCTGCAGTCTTTCTTGATTGCAATTGCTGCGCCAACGATGTAAGCCCAACAGGCATTCTCAAAACAGATCGGCTGGATCTTCTTTACCTGCTCGTATACATCCAGACCTGCATCTTTTGTAATCTTTTCAGCTTCTTCAACAGAAGCAATGCCATAGCTGTTTAATACAGAATTGATTTTGTCAATTCTTCTCTCATATGATTCAAATAATGCCATTATCTTGTCCTCCTTATTATTGGCCAAATATCTTCGCTTTGATAACCGCTAACCGACAGGCTTTTGCAGGTCCGATTATTCATGTCTTGGGTCAATGATCTTAGCAGCTTCGGCAACGCGTCCGTACTGTCCTTTTGCCTTTTCCCAAGCAGTCGTCGGGTCATCACCCTTCTTGATAAAGTCAGTCATCTTACCAAGGCTTACGAACTGATAGCCAATGATCTGATCTTCTTCATCCAGAGCGATACCGGTTACATAGCCTTCCGCCATCTCTAAGTAACGAGGACCTTTCTTTAATGTTCCGTACATGGTACCAACCTGTGAACGGAGACCCTTTCCTAAATCTTCCAGTCCTGCACCTACCGGAAGTCCATCCTCAGAAAATGCACTCTGTGTTCTGCCGTATGCGATCTGTAAGAATAATTCTCTCATAGCGGTGTTGATAGCGTCACAAACAAGGTCTGTATTTAATGCTTCTAAAACGGTCAGTCCTGGCAGAATCTCTGCTGCCATAGCAGCGGAATGTGTCATACCGGAACAGCCGATAGTCTCTACTAATGCTTCCTGGATAATACCCTCTTTTACGTTAAGAGTCAGCTTGCATGCACCCTGCTGAGGAGCACACCAGCCAACGCCATGTGTCAGACCGGAGATATCTTTAACTTCTCTAGATTTTACCCATTTTGCTTCTTCTGGGATTGGAGCCGCGCCGTGATGAACGCCCTGTGCCACTGTGCACATCTCTTCTACTTCCTGTGAATAAATCATGTTAAAACTCCTTTCGAATAAGTAATAATTGTGAACAGTACTTTGTTAAATATATCACATCATACTTGATTACATTTTCTCATATAATGTCGATTTCCGCAAGCTCTTTTTAAGGAAACAGGGGGGGATCAGCGGATCCCTCCCTGCAAAACAGATTCCTATACAATTCTTCTGACGGATAGAATCGTCCGGTAGGTGGCATTTCCTACCTTAATACCGGTCGACGGGGAACTGGCATGAACGATTTGTCCATTGCCGATGAAAATTCCTATATGGCCTGCATAGCAGATCAGGTCTCCCGGCTGGGCCTCCGAATAGGATACCTCACGCCCTGCAGAGCGCTGCTCCGACGAGCTTCTTGGCAGGGAGTAGCCGAATTTCTTGTACACGGACAGTACAAACCCGGAGCAGTCCGTACCATTCGTCAGGCTGGTACCTCCAAATACATAGGGATTCCCCACAAACTGAAGTCCGTAATCCGCAACCGCACGGCCCTCCGCTGATCCTCCGCTGCTTTTGGAAGCAGTCGGACCGGTGTACTTGTTGTTGGCATTGGATGACTTGGGTTTTGAGCTGTTGTTTGCCGCAGCTTTCTTTCTGGTCTCTTCCTCCGCTTTTTTCCTGGCTTCTTCGGCTGCCTTCTTTCTGGCCTCCTCTTCTTTCGCCTTGCGGATCTCTTCATTCTTCTTTGCTACCGTCTGGGCATAAACCGCCGCATCCTGCTTGGCTTGTGCTAGCTGGCTGTCGAAATTGGAAACTTCCTTTTTCTTCGTGGAGATCAGTGTCTCAAGCGCAGATTGCTGTTCCTTGTACTCCAGCTCCATGACCTCCATCTCAGCCTTGTCCTCTTCCAGGTCTGACTTATAATCGGCCACCTTCTGCTTTGTCTCCTGGTAAGTGATCAGCATATTCCGGTCGTATGTATAAATTCCTTCTACGTATTCTGCCTTATTAAGAAGATCAGACATGCTCTTTACCTGAAGGAAAATATCCAGATATTCTGTATCCCCCTTCTCGTACATGTACTGGATTCGCTTTTTCATGGAAGCATACTGCTTTTCTTCCTCTTTCTTAGCAGCCGCATAGTCCAGCTCTGCCTGCTTGATCTCTGCTTCCTTGCTGGCCATATCACTTTCCAGAACTTTGATATCAGCCAAAAGAGCAGTCAGATCAGAAGTAAGCTTTGATACCTGATTCTGGGCAGCACTCTTTTTGCCTTCAGCTTCCTGGGCTTTTTTATTTGCCTCTTCCAGCTTTTTTTGCGCTTCCTGTTTTTCTTTTTCCGCTTTTGACGTAGCCCAGGCAGGAACAGTCTGGCCGCAGACCATTGCACTTACCAACAGGCCGCAAAGAAGCTTTTTAATCGTTTTCCTGTTTCTTTCATACATATTCTGCATTTTTCGTTTCATCGTCAGTTCCTTTTCCCCTTTTTTCTACCTTATATGTTAACTTATAACCATGGTGAAATTCAAGTCTTTTTTGGAAAATTTTGATAATTGTAAGATACTGCCAAATGAACTTCCGGTTATCTACTCAAGTTCCGCTTCCAACCGGGCCTGGTGCTTATCCTGTGGCAGCTTTCCTGCCACCATAAGGAAGGACAGGAAGAATAGAATCCCCTTAATGATGCTTGAAATGGCAAAAGCCCAGGATCACAAGATAGCGCACTATATGTAACAACCTTACAAAAGGGCCGCCAGTGAACTGGCAGCCCTTTATTTTCTTACTATCTGGATTATTCCTTAGAAGAAAGGTATTCATCAATGCCTCTTGCTCCTGCCCGTCCGGCTTCCATAGCCAGAATAACAGTTGCTGCTCCTGTTACCGCATCTCCTCCGGCGTACACGCCTTCCTTGCTGGTCTTTCCTGTAGATTCCTCAGCAATGATACATTTGCGCTTATTGATATCCAGGCCTTTTGTCGTATTGGATATGAGCGGGTTCGGTGAAGTTCCTAAGGACATGATAACGGTGTCTACATCAATGACGAATTCAGATCCCTCTATCTCAACAGGTCTTCTTCTGCCGGAAGCATCTGGCTCTCCAAGCTCCATTTTAATGCATTTCATTCCATTTACCCAGCCTTTCTCATCGGTGAGAATTTCTAACGGGTTGGATAAAAGGTTGAAAATGATTCCTTCTTCCTTTGCGTGGTGAACTTCTTCCGCTCTTGCCGGAAGCTCCGCTTCACTTCTTCTATATACAACGTGTACCTCTGCGCCAAGACGAAGGGCCGTCCTTGCAGCATCCATAGCAACGTTTCCGCCGCCTACCACTGCAACCTTCCTGCCCGCTACGATAGGGGTATCATAATCACTGCGGAATGCTTTCATCAGGTTGCTTCTGGTTAAATATTCGTTGGCAGAGAATACGCCGTTTGCGTTCTCTCCCGGAATTCCCATGAACATAGGAAGACCTGCTCCGGAACCGATAAATATGGCCTGGAATCCTTCTTCATCCAAAAGCTCGTCAATGGTCACGGACTTGCCGATAATAACATTGGTTTCAATCTTAACGCCAAGCTTTCTTACGTTATCAATCTCCGGCTGAACCACACCATCCTTTGGAAGACGGAATTCCGGAATGCCGTAGGTCAATACGCCGCCTGGCTCATGAAGAGCTTCAAATATAGTAACTTCATAGCCCATTTTAGCCAGGTCACCGGCACAGGTTAATCCGGAAGGACCGGAACCGATGACGGCTACCTTCTTGCCATTGGTCTTTTCCGGGGCAGCCGGTACGAAACCGTGCTCTCTGGAATAGTCTGCCACAAAACGCTCCAGCTTTCCGATCGAAATGGGTTCTCCCTTAATTCCGCGGATACACTGGCCCTCGCACTGGCTCTCCTGGGGGCATACCCGGCCGCAGACAGCAGGAAGTGCAGAGGACTCAGCAATAATTCTTGCAGCCTCTTCGTGATTTCCTTTTTCCACTTCTTTAATAAAGCCGGGAATATTAATGGATACCGGGCAGCCTGCAACGCATTTTGGGTTTTTGCAATTAATGCAGCGGCTGGCTTCCTCTTTTGCCTCTTCCTCATTATATCCAAGACAAACCTCTTCAAAGTTTGTCGCTCTTACCTTAGGGTCTTGTTCTCTTACTGGTACTTTCTTTAATACATCCATTACTCGTTACCTCCACACAATCCGCAGCCGCCGTGATGAGTATTGCCCTCACGTTCTTTTAAAACCGAGCGCCCTTCTTCTGACTTATACATCATCTGGCGCTTCATGGCCTCGTCAAAATTAACCAGATGGCCGTCAAACTCCGGTCCGTCTACGCAGGCAAATTTCACTTCACCGCCGACCGTAACACGGCAGGCACCGCACATGCCGGTTCCGTCTACCATAACCGGGTTTAAGCTGACAACCGTAGGAATACCAAGCTCCTTGGTCACAAGGCAGGCAAACTTCATCATGATCATCGGTCCGATGGCTACGCACACATCGTATTTCTTGCCCTGGTTTAAAACCAGGTCTTTGATTACCTCAGTTACCAGGCCCTTTCTTTCATAAGAGCCGTCATCTGTGGTTATATATAAATTTCCGGCCTGCTCTCTCATGGCATCTTCCAGAATCAATAAATCCTTGGTCTTTGCCCCCACAATGACATCCACGTCAATGCCGTGCTCCTTCATCCATTTTACCTGGGGATAAACAGGAGCAGTTCCAACACCGCCGGCCACAAATAAATATTTCTTTTTCTTCAGCTCTTCTATATCTTCGTGTACGAATTCAGACGCATTGCCCAAAGGACCCACCACATCCTCAAAGCTGTCTCCTGCCTTTAAAACAGCCATCTTTTCCGTGCTTGCACCAACGGTTTGGAATACTATGGTAATGCTTCCCTTCTCACGATCATAATTACAAATGGTCAGGGGAATTCTCTCTCCCCTGTCATCCATCTTGACAATAACAAACTCTCCAGGCTGGCAGGCTTTGGCAATCCGAGGTGCTTCCACATCCATCAGATAGATCTTGTCAGCTAACGTCTCTGCTTTTAAAATCTTATACATCTTCATCCTCCTAATGTCTTCGTGAATATACCTGTACACCTTTCCTGATGGCCTTCCCCAACAATCAGGCGAAATAGTACTCGTACCATATTACCATTTTTAAATGGCACTGACAACATTTATTAAAAAAAATATCAATAAAAATTTATAGATTCAGTCGAATTTTGCCTATAATCTAACAGATTTGTATCCTGGTGAAGCAACTGGATATGCTTGTATATCCAGTTGCTTCACAGGTGAAAGGCCGAAAAGTACCTGCATCTTAACCGTTCCTCTGATACATGCGGAATGTATAGCATAAATCAAAATAAGTCTGTTCATCGCTTTCCGCCGCCATTTCCCATGTCGGATCCTGGTCTAAATTTGGGAAATGTGTATCGGCACTGTACATATAGTCAATATAAGTCACATGGGCCGTATTACAATATGGGAAAAACTGTTCGTAAATGCTTTGCCCGCCTATGATAAAGCAATCCTCCTCAGGATAACTGCCAAGCTCTTTAAGGGCCTCTGTGAGGCTGTGGCAGACGACCGCTCCCTTTACTTTGTAAGCCGGATCCCTGGTCAATACAATGTTGGTTCTTCCATAGAGCGGCTGCTTTCCAGGAAGGCTCTCAAGAGTCTTTCGTCCCATGACGATCACCTTCCCCATGGTTTCCTCCCGGAACAGCTTCTTATCCTCTGGGATAGAAACAAGAAGCTGGCCCTGATTGCCGATGGACCAGTTTTTATCCACTGCAACAATGATATTCATAGGTCAACCCCTCCTTTTCCTTTATTCTTCACCAATGATCAGTTCTTTTGCATAAGGAAGTGTTTCGATCCACCGGCAGAAGTCATGCCATTCTTCCAGCTTGTGGCTGCGCCTTGCAAAGTAGATGTTGATCAGGGTTTCATAATTTAAAGTGCATGTCCTCATCTGGTTATAGCCGGATGGAAGGAGCTGGATCAGATCATACCAGTCCTCTTTATTTTTATTCTCTATGTAGCGGAGACGTATCTTTTCCATTTCAGCCACCACAGTTTCCATAAAGGCCAGGGTTCCTTCCGTCATATGGTCATGGCTGAAGTCTTCCAGTTCAAATGGCTTGCTGTGAATTTTATGCATGGTGCTGGTGGAATTGGCCACAGTAGCCACTTTGTAGGTATCGTATTCTTTCCACCAGTAAATCGGCGCCGTAATATCCACAGATACCAGGATCTGGCGGATGTATTTGCGGTGGTCGCTTCCTGCTTTTCTCAGCCGCTTTGCAAGGCCGAGATCATTGGGTCCAAGGATGTATTCTCCCTTCTCATTATATCCGCTGTCCATCCGGTCCCAGCTATTCATGGGATTTCTTGCACCCCGAATGGCATTTTCTATGTTCATAACACTGGTTCTTTCGCAGTTTAACATGGTATCTTCCTTTCTGTATGTTAATCTTGTTTCGTGGCTCTATTCATTATAGAGCAAAATATCCGTTTCATCCATTGATTTATTTTTCAAAAAATTTTAAGTTATTTAATTTCTTTTGAGCTGTATATATGGATCTGTCTCCATTAAATAGATATGCAAAGCTGCAGACTACAAAAAAATATGGCAGATAAGAATAGCCGAAAACCTCGGCTCCTATAAAAACAGGCGCTAAAAGAGTATTTGTGGCACTGCCGAAAACCGCCGCATATCCCATTGCGGCAACAAAGTCCAGGGGTAATCCAAGGAATCCTGCAACTGCAGCTCCAAGGCTTGTACCGATTGCAAACAGAGGAGTAACTTCTCCCCCCTGAAACCCTGCTGCAATCGTTATAATAGTCAGAACAAGTTTTAAAACCCAATCCCAGCCATAGATACGGCCGCCATGAAAACCGGCTGAAATCAAATTCGTTCCCAGACCGGAATATCTTCCCATTCCCAATAGAATAAACAATATAGCCAGGAAGATACTTACAATGGTTATTTTTCCAGCCGGATCATGAAAAGTTTTCCCAAGCTTATTTTTCATGGAAACCAGACCGTAAGCAAACAGGGAACCTACCAGACCAAACAAAGCTCCCAACACCATTAATTTCACTGCAAATAAAACGTCTATCTGAATTTTTGAATTCAGGGCATAATGAAAATTTTCCAAACCCAGGGCTTTTGAAACCGTGCTTGCTGTAAAAGAGGCGGCAATGGCCGGAAACAGGGCAGAATACTCCAGGGTTCCTGCCGTTAAAACCTCTAATGCAAAAAAGCAGGCTGCAACAGGCGTTCCAAATAAGCCGGAAAATCCAGCTGCCATACCTGTTACCAGGAAGATTTTGGAGTTGTTCTTCACTTTTATTTTAAGGCCGACCCAGTGTGATAGGGTAGCTCCTATCTGTACGGCAACCCCTTCCCTTCCGGCACTTCCCCCAAATAAATGGGTAATCCAGGTGCTTAAAACCGTTAGCGGGATCAGCCTCAAAGGAATCCTGTCTTCTTCTCCATGACCAACCTGGAAAATTAATCCCATTCCCTTAACGCACTTTCCTTCATCCCAGTGATACAGCCAGACTGCCAATGCTCCTGCGGCAGGAAGAAAAAGGATCAGGGGAATAAAGTATTCTTCCCGTAATTCTGTTACAAATAGTAAAACCCTTCCAAATCCTGTATCCAGTATCCCCACTGCTGCACCGATTACCACTCCGCCAATTCCTAAGATCATCAATTCCCTGTACTTTTTCAGTTTTTTTTCCAGCATCAAACAATTCCTCCCTGAAACCGGCCACTTATAAAAGGTCCTGTCATTTATATTCTTGCATTTTTAAAAACAATCAAACCCTGACAATTAAAAAAGCTGATACCTTCTGCATATTCAGTCAAAATATACAGAAGCCATCAGCAAATTGCGGTTTTGATAATCCTATCATGGGAGCGCTTCATTCCCGTTTCAAAATTATTATACAGGTTTCTTCTCTGTTGTCAAGTTTTTATCTCACCGAAAAAACACCGGATTTTCTCCTGTCTCCTGTTATACGCCATCAGGAAGGACATCTAAGTCCCACAAAATCCTGCTTCCTTTTTCTGTTTTTTTCACCAGAAGCTTCTTTCCGATCTGTTCCTTTAATTCCGTCACATGGGAAACAATCCCGATCAGCCTGTGTCCCCCGGCCAGCTCCTGAAGGATGCGGACTGCCTTAAGCCGGGATTCCTCATCCAGGGAACCAAAGCCTTCGTCAATAAAAAGAGCATCCATACTCACATTCCCTGCCGTGTGCTGGATGATATCCGTCATTCCAAGAGCCATGGCAAGAGCTGCCATAAAGGATTCTCCGCCGGAAAGGGTTTTTACATCCCGTACCTTATCCGTTGCCATGCTGTATACATCCAAATCCAGACCTACCTCCCCCTGCTTTCCAAGGGTCTCCAAATCCCTGCACTGAAGCAGGAACTGGCCGTCCGTCATAACATCAAGCCGTTTGTTGGCCGCATGGATCATCTGGTTAAAGTACTGCCTTTGGACATAGGTCTGAAAGTCCAGGCTGACGGAGCCTGCCATTTTCCCGTTGGCCGTCTGAAACAGGGTGTGATACAGACGGTATTTCTCTTCCAGCAGCTCTCTCTCCTTCCACAGCCTCTCCAGATTTTGGGCAGCCTGAAGAGCCCTGCTGCCAATGGCCGTGACCCTTGCTTCCCTGGTCTGCAGCTGTTTCTGTTCCTCCTTAAGAGCTTCTGCCTGTCCTTTCCATTGTTCCGTTTCTATCCTTTCACGCCCCTTTGTCTGCTCCTTAAACTGGCTGTAAACGGTGCGGGCCTTTAACAGCTCCTTTTCATAATTCCCTGTATCCTGCTCCCACTGCCTTACAAGTTCCGGTGCCTGCTTTGCCCTGTGGTAATCCTCTTCTTTTAAAAATCCAAGCTCCGCCAATGCAGATTGAAAAGAAGCATCTGCCTGCCCAAGTGCAAGCCTTCGAGCCTCTTTGTTTTCCTCTTCCGAGGCCAGACGGCCTTTCCCCTCCTTTTCTTTCACTAAGATATACTGGAATCGTTTATCCGCCTGCTCCTCTGCTCTTAATAGATCTTCCTTCCTTTTTTTGAAGCCCGCCAGTTTCCCCACGGCTTCCTTTTCCTCAGGGTATGGCAGAAGTTTCTTTACATGATCCGCCTCTGCGACAGCGGCTGCCCTGTCCAGCTGTTTCTGCTGCCAGATCTTCATGGTCTCTTCTTTTTTAAGTTCCAGTTCCGAAAGTCTCCCCCGGTCCGTTTTTCTTTCTTCCAGAAGCTTCTTAAGAAGACGGTCTGACTCCAAAGCCTCCTGCTCTTCCTTTTCCACTTCCCGCAAAAGCATGCCGGCCCGTTCTCTCTCGTCATTCAGACGAACATGAAGCTGGTCCTGAGGGAAAGAAGTCCCAAACCATTTTTCTTCCTCACCCTCTAACAGTTCCTTTAGGTGACGGCAGACCTCCAAGGCCCTGACGGCAGTCTGAACGGCCTGGGAACGCCGTTCCTCTGCCTGATTTCTGGTTTTCTTTGCCTGCTCCACTTCTTCCTGGGTGACAGCCCCCTCGATCAGCTCCGCCTTCAGAGGATGGTGGCTGGAACCGCAGACAGGACAGGGAGCTCCATCTGCCAGCTCCTTAGCCATAATTCCAGCCTGCAGTGCCAGAAACTCACGGAACCTGTCATTATAGTGCACTTCCGCCTGTTCGTAATCTTTCTGGGCGCATATGACCGCTTCCTGGTATTCCTCTCGTTTTAAGTCTGCCGCCTCCCCTGCCTTAGCCGCTTTCTCAAGGTCTTCCATGGCCTGCCGCCGCTCCAGGAGCACAGTTTTTCTCTGTCTGATTTCCGGCAGACTCCTTGCCCCTTCTTCCAGCTTTTCCTGCCTTGCTTCGTTTGCAGTCAGGCGTTCCTTTAACCGGATCAGTTCGGCTTCGATTCTATAAAAGTACTGTCCAGCCTCCTCTTCCTCTCTTTTCTTATCAAGGGAAGCCCTCTCCATGGTTTTCAAACTGCCATAGCGAGGCATGGCCTCATTTAACCGTTCGATGAAAACTGACAGCCTGGGTACTTCTTCCTGGGAGGCCTCCCTGCTTTCCTTTGCCTCCTTTTCCGCAGATGCAAGGGCAAGGGTTATTTCCTCCAATTTCTTTTTAAGCTGTTCGGCCCTCTTTATGGCTGTCTCATATTCTCTCTTTTTATCTAAGAACTGGTTCTCCGGACCTTTCGCCTTTTCTGCCCGGACGGCTTCCTTTAATTGCTCTTCAATCTCAAGCCATTGTTCCTTCTGGCCTTCCAGAATATCCAGCCTGGCCTTTGCCTGCATAAGGCCGTCAAAGAGACGGTTCACCTCCTGAGCCCGGCTTAACTGCCCTTCCACTTCAGAAAGAAGCTTTTCCCTTTGATCCCGTTCTTCACAAAGCTCCAGTTCTTTTTCCTTTATCTCTGCCAGAATGGAGCCTAAAAGATTCTGGATCTCCTCTGTTCTTGTTTCCTTAAAATCCAAAAGCTCCCGCCATGGTTCCTGATAAGTGCTTTCATCCAAAAGCATTACATTTTCCAGTTCATGAAAGCATAACCTGCGGTTGTTCTCCAGGCTGTCATAAAAAAGAGTGTTCCGCTCTTTTAATTTCATTTGGATACGGCTGTAAATCCCCGTGTTAAAGATCCTGGAAAATATCTCTTTCCGTTCTCTGGAAGATGCATGAAGAAGTCTTAAATAATCTCCCTGGGCAATCATGGCGATTTGCGAGAACTGGTTTAAGTCCACACCTACAATTTCCTGGATTTTCTGATTGATATCCCGAAGGTTGCCTGGGTACTCCGATCCATCAGGCAAGAGGAGGGAGGCTTTTGCCGGGACGGGTACTGCAGGATACTCTCCATTTTTATTTTTTCTTTTGCTGATCCTTGTATAGGAAGGGCTTCTAGTAATTTCATACCTCTCACCCCCTTCCGAAAATTTCAGGGAAACATAAGTTTCCTGGTCTTCTGCCGCATACTGGCTGCGCATCATGGAAGGCTCCCGCTTCTGTCCGCTGGTTTCCCCGTACAGGGCAAATGATACGGCATCAAAAATAGTGGTCTTTCCTGCTCCCGTATCTCCTGTTATAAGGAAAATACCGTGTCCGATTTTCTCAAAATCCACGGTTTCCTTTCCTCCATAGGAACCAAAAGCGGACATGGTCAACTGCAATGGCTTCATAATCCCTCTTCCTCCTTTGCTTCCTGTACGATCCGCTCCATGGCCTGTTCTTCTTCCATTGTCATCTCTTCCCCTCTTACCGCCTTGAAAAACTGCCGGAATGCCGCCAAAGGTTTAAGAACCGGCACGGTCTCTCCCTCTTCCAGACGCTTTTGCCTGGTTCGCTCATTGTCCACCCGAAGCTCCAGCAAATGATCGAACACCTCTTCTAACCGTTCTCTGACCCGGTAAGGCTCCTCTTCATCGGTGAGCGTGACACTGACATAATCATGGCGGTTTTCTTCTGTGGCCCTTTTAAGGATTTCAGATAAGGCTCCTCTTTCCCGCCTCACATCCTGGATTCCATTGAGCGGAAGAAATTCAAGCTCCGGTTCCTCTCCCTTTTTTCCTATATTCACCACAGTGACTGATTTTTTATGGTTTTCTTCACTGACGGAATATTTATAGGGCGTTCCGCAGTATCGAATTGAAGTCTTGCCTACCTTTTGGGCACCGTGGAGATGTCCCAGAGCTATGTAATCAAAGTCAGAAAGAACAGAAGCATCTACCCGGTCCAAGCCGCCTGCCATGATGACCGCCTGCTCCGACTCGCAGGTTTCCGGGTCTTTATTGCCTGCTGCGTAAAATTGATGGGATAAAAGGATGTTCCGCTCTCCGGCATCAATGGTTTCTCTCTCCAGAACAGCTCTTATGGCACTTTCGTATCCATCCGGCTGATTGTCAGGAAAAAGCTGCCTGACATATCCTGGTTTTAAAAAGGGCAGCAAGTAGAAATTCACCGGGCCATTTTCATCCCGTAATACCACCTTTTTTAAGTACTCCTCCTGACTCCTGGGAGGAAACACGGACAAATGAATGCGGTGCCGTTCCAGAAAGGCTGAGGCATAGGACAGACGTTCCGGTGAATCATGGTTTCCTGCGATAATCAGGACCGCGATTTCAGGCTTTATTCCGGAAAGGGCTTCCAGGAAGTTGCCAAACATGGTATAGGCCTCACCGGAAGGAGCCGTTTTATCATAGATATCGCCGCAGATCAGGACAACATCCGGATGCTGGGCCGCTGCATAATCCACAATCTGATTTAGGACCGCTTCCTGGTTTTCTTTTAAACTGTAGCCGTTTAACTGTTTTCCGATATGCAAATCAGATAAATGAAAAATCTTCATATTTCCTCTTTCCTGCCCGTAGTTTTGGGGCATTCGGGTATCCCCACAGGGTATTTCCTTCCAGGCATATTTTATCTTAAATGTTTACCAGGTGTTTCTTTTCATACAGCGCAAAGGCAGGCACCGGGATTTCCCTGCCGCCAAATTTCTTTTCATACAGGACTAAATTCTAAATTCCTTAACAGGGAGAGGCCAGAAGTTCCGACGAAAGGAAGAAAGGAAGCGAACTCTTGGGAAAACGGAGAAAACTACAAGAATATCGCTAAAAACCTTTCCCCATATTTCTCGAACTTAAATTCCCCGACTCCGGACACTGACAGCATCTCTTCCTTTGTCTTCGGTTTCTTCACGGACATATGTACCAGGGTTTTATCGGAAAATACGATATACGGCGGTACTTTTTCCTCTTTGGCAATTTCCATCCGAAGCGCCCTTAGAGTTTCAAACAGAGCTGCCTCCCCTTCTGTTAATTCCAGGGCAGATGCACTTGATTTCTTTATCTTCTTTCCGCTCTTAACCTTTACCACAGGTTCCTGTTCCTTAGCCATCTTCATGATCACGGATTCACCATCTTCCAGTACCGTCTTAGATTTCACTGTCAGCTTTACAATTGCGTATTCATCATTGGTTATGGCCAACCAATCGTTTAAAAATAAATGATTCATCACCTGCCGAAGCTTATAGGCAGGAACCTTTGCCAGATTTCCATAATGAGGATTCTCATTCATTCGGTAATTTCTGATCTTTGCCGTATTGGCTCCATGAACCGTATCGATAATGACCGCAGTTCCATACCTCTGCCTGCTTGCCTTTACGCACCCTACCAGTTCTTTTGTAATATCCGTCACATCCACTGTTTCAAACTGGCTTAAGCAGTTGGAACAATTGCCGCAGTAATTCTCCCCATACTCCCCAAAGTACCGCAGAATGTAGTCCCTGAGGCATTCGTTGGTGAAGGAGTAAAAGGTCATCTTCTTAAGCCGTTCACGGTCCCGTTCCATAACCATCTGGCGGTTAAGGGAATCCAGCTCCTGATTATCCTGGTTATTGTCAATAAACATCTGATTGGTTACGACATCCTGGCCACTGTATAAGAGAATGCATTCCCCCGGTTCCCCGTCTCTGGAGCACCTTCCCACCTCCTGATAATAGGATTCCAGGTTCTTCGGCATATTGTAATGGATAACAAACCGTACATTGGATTTATCGATTCCCATGCCAAAAGCATTGGTTGCCACCATGATCTGGCTTCTATCGAAGATAAAGTCATCCTGATTCTTCCGCCGCTCCTCATCACTTAACCCGGCGTGGTACCTGGTTGCTGAAAATCCCTCCTGATTCAGCCGGTTACATACCTCTTCCACCAGTTTTCTGGTCAGGCAGTAAATAATCCCGCACTGATCCGGGTGGCATTCCACATAATTCTTTAATGTAGCATACTTATCCTTGGGAGACTGAACCCCCAGATAGAGATTGGGTCTGTCATATCCCGTAGACACCACGGAAGGCTCCCTGAGCATGAGAATATCAATGACATCTTCACGGACCTCTTTGGTGGCAGTGGCCGTAAACGCGCTGATGACCGGACGTTTTGGAAGCTTATCAATAAAATCCACGATTTTTAAGTAACTTGGTCTGAAATCCTGTCCCCACTGGGATACACAGTGAGCTTCATCCACCGCTACCATGGAAATATTTGTGTTGAATGCAAAATCCAGAAATTCATCCGTCACAAGACGTTCCGGTGCTACATAAATAATGGGATATCGCCCTTCCCGCGCATAGGCCAGGGCCTTATAATACTGACTTGCAGTCAAAGAACTGTTAAGATATGCGGCATGAATGCCTGCTTGATTGAGAGTTGTTACCTGGTCCTTCATGAGGGAGATCAGGGGAGAAATAACCAGTGTGATTCCTTCCATCATAAGAGCTGGTATTTGGAAGCACAGGGATTTTCCGGAACCGGTGGGCATAATTCCCAGGGCATCTCTTCCGGACAAAATGCTGTCGATAAGAATTTCCTGCCCCTCCCGGAAACTGTCGTAGCCGAAATAGTGCTTTAATGCTTGAAATTTATCCATATAACTTTGTTTCTGCTCCTTATCATTTGTTTTTTCCATTATACCATTTAACCTTCAAATATTCCACCGGTATTCTTTTATAATGTTGTCGGTTTCGCATCACCCCATCTTTGAATTTGGATCTATCTTCCGGAATTGTGAAATAAAGCTGGCTTTTCCCAAATGATCATACTATAATAACTAATGCATTTGATTCCATTATAAATTTATCTTACCACATAGGAGAATAACCTTGAAAACGAACATTGGACTGTACCTGGCTCTTCTTTTCGGTGTCTTTTCCCTTTCCACTTCCGCTATTTTCGTGCGCCTGGCAAATGCCCCCTCCTCCATAACGGCATTTTTCCGGTTATTTTTTGCCGCTTTGCTTCTTTTGCCATTTTTGCTGACAAGCAAGGAGAATAAGCGTCAGCTGCTGTCCCTGTCGAAAAAGCAATGGACACTGGGGATTTTGTCAGGACTGCTTTTATCCGCCCATTATATGCTGTGGTTTGAATCATTAAGACATACGTCGGTGGCAAGCTCCACCGTTATTGTAACACTGCAGCCCCTATTCTCTATTGCCATCGGATTTGTTTTTCTAAAGGAACGATTCCATAAATTGGCAATCGGAGGCTGCCTGATCGCCATTGCCGGATGCATTCTGATCGGATGGGGAGATTTTCAAATAAGCTCACAGGCCCTGTTTGGGGATCTGCTGGCATTCCTGGCGGCAGGATTTATCAGCATCTACTTTTTTGTCGGCCAGGCAGTTAGAAAGGAATTATCCGCGGTTCCCTATTCCGTCATAAGTTATTTAAGCAGTTCTTTATTCCTGGGCTGCCGTGCCATAATGGAGCGCAGTTCATTTACCGGTTATCCCGCAGCCACCTGGATGGCCTTTGGGGGATTAGCTCTTATATCAACTGTGTTCGGTCAATTTATTTTTAATTGGCTGTTAAAGTGGATTCCTGCAACCGTTATATCCATGAGCATTTTAGGAGAAACCATTGGCACATGTATTCTGGCTTATTTTATTTTAAATGAAGCAATCTCCTTTCAGCAGGGGGTGGGAATCACTGCGATTCTGCTAGGACTGGTGCTGTTTTTCCTCAGCCCGCCCATACAGAGAGACCGGTGACAGCTTCTTCCATTTTCTGATTTTACTTCTAAATGACTGAAAAGGCGCTACCGTATTGATGTGGAGCCATTTCCAGACCGGCCAATTGGAAGGAGTGGAAGCAGCCCACCTCCTGCCTCCGGGCTGAAAAAGCTCAGCATCTGAGTAACTTTCTGCCATATTCATAATCTTTTGAACCGTTTCGTTGAACATGGCACATAATTCCTGTAAACTATATGTTTCGTATTGCCTGTAAAAGCTTTCATACAAACCACCCAGATTATTCCACTTATAATCAGGATGAGGGGTGATAACTGTACTTCCCTGCTGCTCCTGCTCTTCCCAGCGAAGAAGGAGGTTCAGCCACCCTAATTGATAGGCCACCATTTGCGCCGGTGTCCTGTCCACACCATCCATTGGCTTATCCTTGTCAGCTTCCCGGATATGGGAAAATTCTTCAATAAATAACTCCGCCCGATTTGAGATTTCATCTATCAATTCCTGCTTATTTTTATATTCTATCATGTTACACTTCCTTTCCTATTCCCATCCTCTATTGCTGCCAGCCAGTGATACAAAAAACAGAATTTCTCTTAGATGCATTATACTCCCAGCCTGTTGATCCAGGCTCCGAAATCCTATTGCTATATATTTTTATAACATTATTTGATGTTCATTTCAATCGTTCCATGGTATACTTTGAAGTACTACGTATAAGGCGGTGATAGAGTGATCTTTCATATCAGTGCATTTGGATTAATAACCTGTTTTTATATTGGATATTTTATGAAACAGATACTTCTCCGGAAAAAGGGTATTCATACAAACCGGTTGGCAAAGGGCAGCAAACCTCCTAAAACGGCTGCTATTGAAACGGCCCTGTTAACGGCTACCTACAGCATTGCAGTCATTCAGTATGCAAGTGTTTTCTTTTCCCGGTTCATACTTACTCTCAAATTCCCGGCAAGCATTCGGTGGGTTGGTATCGCGCTTACAGGAGGCGGTGTCATTTTCTTTATCCTGGCTATAACCTCCATGCGTGACAGCTGGCGGGCAGGTGTGGACGAAAGCCAAAAGACTGCCATTGTAACAAGTGGAATTTACAGCATCAGCAGAAATCCCGCCTTTGTGGGCTTTGACATGCTGTACCTTGGCTCTGCACTTGCACTGCCAAACGTCCTCCTTCTGGTTGCGGCGGTCATAGGCATCCTGCTGCTGCATTTACAGATCCTGGAGGAAGAAACATATTTGCCCCGTGCCTTTGGGGAAGAGTATTTGCAGTACAAAAGCCGCACGCCACGGTATTTTCTGTTTTTCTAGCCTATTACAACCCTATGCCCCTTCCTGCGGCAAAACTTTTGCCTGCCACAGGAAGGGGCATACACTTGAATCTAAATATTTATTTCCTTTTGCATCTCATGCCAAATATACCCATTGCTGACTATAAGATGGCTCTTTTTATGAAACTGTACCGGTGAACCATCAAATTCAGCCACCATTCCCCCAGCCTCTTTCACAATCAGATAAGCTCCGCTGTAATCCCAGGGATTCAAATTCATTTCAAAATATCCATCCAGTCTGCCGCAGGCAACATACACCATGTCAATGGCTGCCGAGCCGCCTCGGCGGATATCCTGGCATTTCATAAAAATCCTTCTGCTCATATCAAAGATTCTTTCCGCATTTTCCTTATAATAAGGGCTTGTGCCTATGGCGATCAGCGATTCTTCCAGGGTTTTATTATTGCTGACACGGATTCTGCTGCCGTTTAAAAAAGCGCCTTCTCCCTCCGCCGCCCAGAAAAATTCATTTAAGAATGGCAGGTATACAGCTCCTAACCCTATTCTTTTCCCATCCCATAAGCCTATGCTTACGGCACTTTGTTTGTAATCATGAAGTAAGTTGGTGGTTCCATCCACCGGATCCACAATCCACATCGGCCTGTTAAAATCCAGGCCCGAATTGTCCTTCTCTTCTCCCATGAATTGGATCCGGGGATATTTCTCCTCCAGTTTTTCTTTCAGCCACTTTTGAACCTGGATATCTACCTGAGTGACGTAATCCGCCAGCCCCTTAGACCGGACATCTGATGCCAGCTGCTGGTCATTAAAAAAGCGTCTGGTACCAAGTACCAGCTCTTCGATTTCTTTCCTGTCAATATGTAATTCTTTGTCCATCAAGCTACAATTCCTCCATATACTTAAGCCCCTCTGCCGTACCAAAAAACTGCAAAATGTTCCCCCGGGGCTCTCTTTTTGCAGTTTTCAATGTGATCATGACAATGATACCGTCTTCTCCCTTGCCCTTAGCTTTAAATGCCTGGATATCAATAATTTGTATATTTCTCTCTTTGCAGCTTTCCAGAAACAGATTCAAATTTGCCGCAGCATTGAAGTTCATATACAGATTAAAGATTCTTGAAGTTGCCATAAGCCGGTTGTCAACCTTTTGGAAAACCGTCATAATCAGACTGATAGCCAATCCCACCAGGATTGCCCCCTTGTAAAACCCGATGCCAACAGCCAGCCCTGCACAGGCAGCCGCCCACAATCCGGCGGCAGTGGTTAAGCCCCGTACCTGATTATTTCTGGTCACTATGATGGTACCTGCCCCTAAAAAGCCGATCCCGCTGACCACCTGCGCGCCAAGCCTTGAGGGATCTGAGCCGCCAAAGGTTTGCGAAATATACTGATTGGTCATCATCACTGCTGCCGATCCCATACATACCAGCATATACGTCCGGAATCCTGCCGGCTGCTTCCTGACTTCTCTCTCCATTCCCAGTATGCCGCCTATGATCAGTGCCAGGCATATACGTACTGTAATTGTAATTTCGTTCAGTTCCTGAAAATCACCCAGGTTCAGCATACGAATCACCATCCACGTTCACTACGGAAAACCCTTTTCCTTCCAACAAATCTTTACAATCAGAATCCAAATGCATGCAAAATACCCTCCTTCTCATTTCATGGGGAATCCATGCCTCCAGTTTACCATAATAACAGTGGGTTGCATAGTCAGAATTATGGGTGCTTGTATCATGATAAATGGTCTCGATTTCTCCCTTTCTAAAATCCTCCAGTATTCTTTGGGGCAGATGAGAGGAATCTCCGCTGTAATAAATTGTTTCTCCATTTACTTTTATGACATAGCCAAAACACTCCATATTATCCACATGCTGAACCTGGATCGGTTCAAATTCTACACTGCTGCCGTCATAAGCCTCTTTATAACGGTAAAACTCCCTTCCGATCCCCATAAGGCTTAACAGCTGGACAATCGTAGGCTTGGGATGAATAACGGTAACCTGCTTCTTATCCAGCATGCAATAAGTATAAGAAATCAAAGAAGACAGGCTCCCCACATGATCCGCGTGCAGATGTGTGATCACAACGTAAATTTCCATGTATTGTTCAAGATCAACCAATGAGAGTAATGTTTCAAATACAGTTTCTCCGCAATCGATCAAATAGAGGTCATTGTTTAATTCAAAATATGCACTGGTGTTTTTATACTGAGGATAAAATGCCGATCCACTGCCTAAAAAATGTAATTCCATCGTCCTCTCCCCCTACTCCTTGATGCCTGCACTGACAAAGCTGCTCATAAATTGTCTTTGCAGGATGAAAAAGGCTATTAATAACGGCAGTATGATAATTAACGTAGCAGCGCAGACATTCGCCCACTGCATATTTGCTTCCTTGGATTTTGCAAAAATGGCAAGACCGACCGTCAGGGTACGGTTTGCAGGGGAATTTGTTACAATCAACGGCCACAGATAATTGTTCCAGTGATAGCTGACCGAAATGACCGCAAATGACATATATGCTGGCTTTGCACATGGCATATATACCTGCCAGATGGTCTGCCATATATTTGCGCCGTCAATTCTTGCCGCTTCCGCTAAGGCCCTTGGTATGGTCTTAAAATGCTGCCTTAAAAGGAAGATTGCCAGAGCGCTTCCATAAAACGGCAGCATGATGCCCAGCTTTGTATCTGTAAGCCCCATCTCCGATAAGGTCATAAAGTTAGGCGTAATAAGTACATCATTGGGTATAATGATCTGCATAAAAATCACTGCCATCACCAGATACTGTCCCTTAAACTCCATGACACCAAGGGCATATCCAGCCAAGGTAGATGTAACAAACTGAATACAAAATGTTACTGCAACAAGGAAGAGGGTATTTAAATAATATCTTCCAAAGGGTATGGCATTCCACACATACATGATATTGCCCAGAGTAAACCCGGAATTGGGAAAGAACGTCATTTTAAACGTAGGCTCCGTTAAAGCTGTACACACAAGCCAAAACAGAGGAGCCAACCACGCGGTTGCCAGCAGTACGGAACAAATGGATATTAATAATTTTTTTAAGTTCTTCATAACCTTCTCCCCTCTAATTATAATGGATCTTCTTGTCCTGGCTTATAAATCTCGGCAGTGATACAATTAACAGCAAGACAAGCATGATAACCGTCAGTGCAGAAGACACACCATAATTAAAATTCGTAAAACCCTGCTGGTAAATGTAGTAAAGCAGGAGGGTGCTGGCATTGTTAGGAGCCCCCTCTGTCATGATCACTACATGATCCACAAGCTTAAAGCTATTCGTAAAGGCAATGGTCGATACAAAAAGAAAAGTAGGGGCCAGCAATGGAAGGGTAATCTTTCTAAAGATTTTTAAACTTCCAGCCCCGTCGATCTTTGCAGCCTCCATGACCTCCGTTGATATGCTCTGGATCCCCGACAGGAAAAATACCATCAAATATCCTGCCTCCTTCCATACATACATGACTGCCATGGCAGGCAGCACCGTACTCTTCTTTGACAGGACGTTTAACGGACGAAAGCCCATGCTTATGAGCATCTGGTCAAACAATCCGTTTTTCGCCATAAAGATGAACATCCAGACACTGGCTATGGCTATCATAGGCATTACAACCGGATAGAAGAAAGCCGTTCTAACAAAACCGATGGTCCGACTCCTTCTATTTACCAGAACGGCAAGGCCCAATCCCACAGCCATGCTGGGCAATACGGTAATCAGCGCAAAAAAGACTGTATTACCCATTACCTTCCAAAACAGCTTTGATGAAAACAGTTTTGCATAGTTTTCCAGCCCAATAAGCTCCGTCGCCCCCATTCCCATTTTGTATTTCATAAGGCTTAAATACAGACTCCTGAATACAGGGTAAGCTGTAAATACCAGCATGAACGCCAGTGCCGGGGCAACGAGCATCCACGCCGTGAAATTATGTCTCAATTCCTTCCTCTTTTTTAAATCACCATTCATCGATCCGTCACCCTTCTTTAAAGAAAGGGGTTTGCAAGCTGCAATCCCCTTTCGGTTTCCTATATTATTGAAAATCTGCTAAAACTTCCTCTGCTTCCTCCTGGGCCTGGTCCAGAGCTTCCTGTGTTGTCATATCTCCCACTACTGCCGCCTGGATGTTATCATTTAAAATTCTCCATATTTCAGCCGCGTTATATGTCGTCAGCTCTGGTTTTGCATAGGGAAGCTGCTCATAAGCGATGGAAGCCTGAGGAACCTTTGCGTAATAATCTTTCATCAGATCCGTATCATAGCAAGACTGTCTGGTCGCTACGTAACCAGTATCCAGGCTCCATTGGGCTGCTCTTTCCGTAGAAGTAGCAAATTTAATGAATTTCCAAGCTGCATCCGCACGCTCCTTTGCAATTCCGTTTGAAATATAGAAATTTCCGCCGCCTGTGGGAGCCGCATCCCGTGCATGTCCCGGCAGGAATGCCGTACCGAACTCAAACCTGGCGTTGCTGTTGATATTGGCCATATTTCCGGTGGTATGATAGATCATAGCTACTTCCCCGGCCAGGAACTGTGTGGGCAGGTCGGTCCATTGTACGATCCCTTCTGCCATGCATTTGTATTTATTCTGGAGATCCAGCCAGAACTGAAGGGCTTCTACATTTTCAGGGGTATTAAAGTAAACGGTCTTTCCATCCTCACTCATAAGGCTTTTACCGTCTTTGCTGTTCTGTAATGCAAATCCTGTGAACGTCCACTGGGCAGAGCCGGAATTCAAAGCGATGCCAACACCATAATGGTCGCTGTTTGTCAGCTTAACCGCATAATCCGCCAGCTCTTCCCAGGTTCTGGGCGGCTTCTCCGGATCAAGTCCGGCTTCTTTAAACAAGTCTTTATTATAATAGAGGATCTCCGTACTTCTCTGGAAGGGAATGGAATAAATCTTTCCATCTACATAGGAGTCTTCCATGAATCCTGGAAGAAAGTCTGCGATGAATGCTTTTCCTTCATCTCCGTCAGCTGCAATAAAATCATCCAGCGGCATAGCCATACCTGTAGATGACATGGTAAATCTCTGAGTCGCCAAACTTACAAACACATCCGGCGGGGTTCCTCCCTGTACGGCCGTCTGGATTTTTGTAACTGTGTCATCATAGTTTCCTGTATAAACAGGTTCAACTACAATATCTGGATTCTCCAGATTAAAGTCCGTGCAGATTTTCTCAATAAGCTGTGCTGCTGATCCGCCTACGTTAACCGGATAGTAGAAAGTCAGGCGCAATACATCCCCCGTATTTCCCTGAGTCTCGGCTTTTGCAGAATCAGTATCCGCAGAGACTGACCCGGCTTTTGTTTCCGTTTGCTCTGCCTTTGTTGCACCTGTTGAATTGCCGCCGCACCCAGTCAATACTCCTGCTGCAGCCATGACCATTGCCAATGTGATCGCAGATAAATGTCTCATTTTTTTCAAAACAACCCCTCCTTAAATTCAACAATTGATATTTACATGGGTAGTTTATCACAGAGATTGAAACGTGTCAATATTATTTTTATATATTTCATACAATATATTTACTTAATTTTATATTTTAATGTTCGTTTTTCACATTTAAAAAGAGGTTTCATTTTTTTGTTTTATATGTTATACTATAGATAATCATTTGTTTTTGGTAAATTATGGAGGTATTTTATGGTTACTATTAAAGATATTGCCAGGGCCGCCGGTGTTGCCCAGGGAACTGTTTCAAATGTTCTAAATGAAAAAGGCAACGTCAGCAGCGAAAAAATAAAACAGGTAATGGATGCCGCTGCCGCTCTTGGATATATCCCCAATGAAAGAGCCAAATTACTGCGCAAGGGGCGATCCGATTTATTGGCCGTAATTCTCCCAAACCTGCGCTCCAAACAATACATCGATTTTTTTATGAGTTTTAAGACATATGCCGAAAATCATAATTATTCCGTATGCCAGTATCTCACCAATGACGATCAGCCGGATGCTGAGATCAATTCCTTACAGGACATACGTTCCCTTATGCCCGCCGGAATTGCATCATTTACTTCCTTTACCTCCCAGTCAGACTATATTCCATACCTGGATGGGAAGAAAAAGATTCGGGAAAATATCATTTTCATTGAGCGGGATCCTGATATATCCTGTAAATATATTGGATTCAACTATGGACAGGCCGGAAAGGAATTAGCAAGAAAGGCTTTGGAAAAGAAATATACAAATATCTGTATTTTGACTGGCAGTCTTCGGCTGTCCAATGAGCTGGCATTTTATGACGGCTTTATGGAAACGATGAAGAACTCCTCCTGTTCCGTGTACCACATACAAACGGACTCTTTCAGGAAACTGCAGAACGTGATGCAGATCTTCAACGATTCCACACCCCAGGCCATTTTTATATCCAATTACGGTTTTGCTGAATCTGTAAAAGATATACACAATACCTTTTACCCGGAGCTCAGCTTAAATATACACACCGTTTCTCCTGTATTCACCTTACCTGAAAACGACTTTGATAAATACGAGCTGAATTACCGCCAGTTGGGAAAAATCGCTGCAGAAACCCTTATTGAAAATGATCTTCCAGGTAAATATCCGGAGAAAAGAATTCTTGAAAATTCAGGTTTCCGTGACTGGTTTTCAAACATCATCTACAGCGATAACAAATCGCCTTTAAACATCCTGACCCTTGACACCCCCAGCGCTTACACCCTTCGCAGTCTTTCCCGCCTATATACACAAAAAACAGGAATACCGGTTAATATTACTATTTATTCCTACGATGAAATCTATGAAGCATTTACAAACATGTCAAAGGACTCCGTATTCGACATCCTGCGTTTGGATGTGACCTGGTTATCCTGGTTTGCAGAAAAAATATTACAGCCATTGGATGGAATTGATCCTTCGGTCTCCCAATGTCTCAATGAATTTATAGACGGCACCATTGAACCGTTTTCAATGATCAACGGGCATGTTTACGCATTGCCCACCTCTCCAAGTATGCTGCTGCTGTTTTACAGAAAAGATTTGTTCAATGACCCTATTTACCGCCGCACGTATTTTGAAAAATACCGGGAAGAACTGCTTCCGCCGGACACCTTTGATAAGTTCAACCGCATTGCCGCGTTTTTTACAAAATCCTTAAACCCGGCATCCCCTGTGGATTATGGGTCCACTCTCACCCTTGGTTCCACTGGAGTTGCAGGCTCTGAATTTTTAGCCCGTTTTTTCAGTCATCAGGACAATCTGTATGACGAGCGCTACAATGTGACCCTGAATTCCCCGGCTGCTGTCCGGGCATTGGAACAGCTTGTGGAGATCCGCAATTATTCCAGTCCAAAGTATAATTCCTGGTGGACCAATACCGCCACGTCTTTTGCCAGCGGAAACATTGCGATGACCCTGTTGTACAGCAACTATGCCTCTGACCTTCTCAGTTCAACTTCTAAGGTTGTGGGTAATATTGGCTATGCTCTGGTTCCTGGCGGCAACCCAGTCATTGGCGGCGGAACTCTCGGCGTTTCAAAATACAGCCGCCGGGCCAATGAGGCATTGTCCTTTATCCGTTGGATATGCAGTGAAACAATCGCTTCTGCCGAAACACTGCTGGGGAGTGTTTCTCCCTGTAAGAAATCCTATGAAAATTATGAAATTGTCAATTCTTATCCCTGGTTAAATTTTGCAAAGGAATGCTTTGTAATGGCCAAAGGACGGCGGGTGCCTGAGTTGTCCGGTTTTCCATTTGATGAGCGCCGTTTTTTGAGCATTATCGGTATGGCGGTGAAAAATGCCTACAGCAATGTTCAATCCCCCACAGTTGCATTGGATCATGCGCAGAAGATGTATGATGAACAGTTTTTAAACAGGGATTAGTGGTTTGCATCTTGATTAGACTTTCTGATGCGATACTTTGTATTGTAATGAGATATGGGCAAGAGAATTATAAGAATTATGATTGATATTGAAATTTTCAACCGTCTCCGCTATAATAGCTAAAGGGAATGAAGTTCTCCCTGTGCTATTATAGCTAACCGCTTATTAAGCTGATGACTTCTGCAATCAATTCCTTGCAGAAGTGTCAGCTTTTTTGCATTTCTTCACTGCTCCGATTGGGGCGATCGGCGTGGAGGCAACTTATAAAAGCTTGCTTGAAGATAACCATATCCCTAAAATTCTCATACTGTTTTTCTATATCCGGATTTTGGATAAAGAACTCCATCAGCACCTTTATTTCCAATACAGTCAAATCCCCCAGCATGTGTTCAACCAATTCTGCTTCTTCCAAAGGGCACGGGCTTTTAAGCATGGTAAAAAAACGTTCCAAAATATTATGACGTTCCAGCAGATAATTGCCGGTTATTTTTCCCTCATCAGTCAGCAGGATATTTTCAAGGCCATCGTATCTCAAATACCCAAGCTGGACAAGCTTGGATACCATCTTTGACGCAGACGATGGACGAACGTGAAGCTGCCCTGAAAGTCTGTTTATGCGAGTGCAGCTCTCTTCCAGACACATTCGGTATACCATTTCAAGATAATCCTCAAGAGCAGGCGTAAGTCTGCTCTCATTTTGTTTTTTCAGTTCATATCCCCGGACGGTACGGAATTCCTGAGGCGGAAGTTGGCTCATTGTCATTCATCCTCTGTTTCTTTAACTTTATATAGTGTATTCGTAACACTTTCTACTTAGGTCCCATAAATTAGCCAAGGGAAACGTTATTTCCCTCCCCTAACAGATCTGAATAATGAAATGATTGATTTTATATGTAAACCACTTGCATTCCCACATATTTAGGCATATAATATAATAAAGTTTAGGTATGCCTAAACATTTAAACACTACAATACAACAGGAGGAAAATTATGGATACTTATACAAAACAGCTTTTTCGCAGCAAGATACCTACTTTAATAGTAACCGCCCTTATCCTGCTGATTGGGGGAATTGTGAAAATATTAGCGGTATAAATACCTTTTACTCTTCAAACAATTTCTTTACCCACGCAGATGGCGGGGTTTATATATCTAAATCGGAGGAAGATAAAATGACACCAAACAAAGAAGATTATTTAAAAGCTATTTATAAGCTCGGCGGTATGGAAGAGCTGGTAAGCAATAAGCAGATTGCGGAAACTTTGCAGATCGCTCCTGCTTCTGTGACAGAAATGCTTGGAAAGCTGAAACGGGAGGGGCTGATCCATTATGAGCCCTACAAAGGTTCATGCCTGACGCCTGATGGAATTCAGGTTGCCATTTCACTGGTGCGGGGCCACCGGCTCTGGGAGGTTTTTCTGATGCGCCATCTTGGCTACTCGTGGAGCGAGGCGCATGAAGACGCGGAACTGCTGGAACATATCACTCCGTCACGGCTGACCGCCCGGCTGGATAAATTTCTGAATTACCCTGCCTATTGCCCCCACGGCAGCGCAATTCCCCATCCTGACGGCCAAATCGACTACGCTCCGCTGCTGACCTTGAACCTGCTTCCTATGGGTGCGTCCTCCCATATCCGGCGAGTAAAAGAAGAAAAAGAACTGTTAGACTATCTGCAGGAAAGCGGAATCACCATTGGATGCTCTGTCCGCATAATAGAAGCCGCTGCATACGAAGGGCCGCTGACCCTCGATCTGGAAGGAAGACGTGTCCAAATCAGTTATAAGGCCGCCTGTCAAATCTATGTAGATGAGACATAGGGGGATAACACCAAATATATTTTCAGGAGGTTTCTCATGAATCAAAAAATGAAAGTCATTCTTAGTACGATCTTAAGTTTCACCTTATTGCTCACGGGCTGTTCTGCTCCGGTAGCAAACACTGACTCATCAAAAGATAAATTAAATATAGTCACCACCACCACTATGCTGGCTGATCTGGTTTCATCCATCGGCGGAGAACGGGTTACGGTAAACGGCCTGATGGGGCCGGGTATAGACCCACATTTGTATCAGGCCAGTGCCGGAGATGTATCCCTGATGCAGAAAGCGGATGTGGTAGTATATAACGGCCTGCATCTGGAAGGAAAAATGGGGGAAATATTTGAAAACCTGTCAAACCAGGGATCGGCAGTCATCAGCATTGAAAAGGGCTTAGACGAATCCAGGCTTCTGGCATGGGAGGATGACAACTCCATCCACGATCCTCATATCTGGTTCGATGTTTCCCTATGGAAGGATGCAGCTAAAACCGTTGCTAAAGGATTAACAGACGCCGATCCCAATGGAAAGGCAGACTATGAAACAAATCTGGATACTTACTTAAAAGAGCTTGATGAGACTGATATGTACATTCGCAGCCGGGCCGATGAACTGCCGGAGAAACAGCGCGTACTGGTGACCGCTCACGATGCGTTTCAATACTTTGGCAAAGCCTATGGCTTTGAGGTGCGGGGTCTGCAGGGCATCAGCACCGATGCGGAAGCAGGTACCGCCGATGTAAGTGATCTGGCCAATTTCATTGTGGAACGGCAGATTAAGGCAATTTTCGTAGAATCTTCCGTGCCGCCAAAAACCATTGAAGCCCTGCAGGCTGCGGTAAAAGCAAAGGGCTTTGATGTTTCCATCGGCGGAGAGCTTTATTCCGACTCCCTGGGCGATGCCCAGTCCGGAGCCGGCACTTATATCCTGACCGTTAAAGCAAATATTGACACGATTGTAGATGCATTAAAGTGACAGGAGGGAATCATATGGAAAAACAACAAAACTATGCAGTGGAGGTAGAGGATTTAACCGTAGCCTATGACGCCAAGCCTGTCCTTTGGGATATTGACTTAAAAATCCCAAAGGGAAAACTAATGGCGGTGGTCGGTCCAAACGGAGCCGGTAAAACGACCTTAATCAAAGCTATGCTCGGACTTTTAAAGCCAGTCACCGGAGCCGTTAAGTTTCTGGACGGAAATGATGATATACGTACCTTAAAAAACCGCATCGGCTATGTACCTCAAAGCGGCAGTGTGGACTGGGATTTCCCGGCCACAGTGCAGGATGTGGTACTGATGGGCTGCTACGGAAAGTTGGGCTGGATCCGCCGTCCCGGTAAACCGGATGTGGAGCTGGCAAAACAAATGCTGGCAAAAGTAGGCATGCAGGAATATGCTTCCCGCCAGATCAGCCAGCTTTCCGGCGGCCAGCAGCAACGGGTTTTCCTGGCCCGTGCCCTGGCACAGGAAGCTGAAGTTTACTTTATGGATGAACCATTCAAGGGGGTAGACGCCCATACGGAACGGGCGATTGTAGCACTGTTAAAAGAGCTGAAGGAACAGAATAAAACCGTGGTGGTCGTCCATCACGATCTGCAGACGGTACCCGATTACTTCGACTGGGTTACCCTAATTAATTTACGCGTGGTTGCCTGCGGACCTGTGGAGGAAGTGTTCCACGAAGACAATTTAAAAAAGACCTACCAAAGCTCCGGTACGCTTCTAAGGGGTGTGATGTGATGTTAAGCAGTATTATTTCGTTATTTTCCGACTATACATTCCAGACAGTGGCTCTGGGTTCCGCCCTCTTGGGACTGATCAGCGGAGTACTCGGCAGCTTTGCAGTGCTTCGCAGGCAAAGCCTGCTGGGTGACGGAGTATCCCACTCCGCCCTCCCCGGTGTGGTGATGGCCTTTGTTCTGTCTGGCAGTAAAAATACAGAGGTTCTGCTGATGGGCGCCCTTATATCCGGTTTGCTGGCAACACTGTTTATTGTCAGTATCGTGAGGCATACCCGTGTAAAATTTGACAGTGCTCTGGCTCTGGTGATGTCCGTATTCTTTGGATTGGGCCTGGTGCTGCTCACTTACGTACAGAAGATTCCAAACTCCAATCAGGCTGGGCTGAAACGCTTTATCTTCGGTCAGGCGTCCACGCTTTTACAACGGGATATCATTCTGATGGTAATTTGCGGTCTTATATTATTGACACTGGTGCTGCTGTTCTGGAAGGAATTTAAGCTTTTCACTTTTGACAGCGACTTTGCCCAGAGTCTAGGCTTTTCCCCAAAAAAGCTGAATCTCCTGCTGTCATTTATGATTGTACTGGCAATCATTATCGGTTTGCAGACGGTGGGCGTTATTCTCATGAGTGCCATGCTGATTACCCCAGCAGTTGCCGCACGCCAGTGGACCGATAAGCTGTGGGTTATGGTAACCCTCTCAGCGCTTTTCGGAGCGGCGTCCGGTATTGCAGGAACCGCAGCAAGCTCTCTCGTTCCAAAGCTGCCGACTGGTCCGGCAATTGTGGTTTGCGTTAGTGCCATCGTGATCCTCAGCGTACTATTCGCTCCGGGGCGCGGTGTTCTGTACCGGGTATATCAACGCAGAAAAAATAAGGTTTTATATAAGCTGGAAGGAGGTGCACCGGATGGCACCACAAATTGAAATTCAAATCATAGCTGTGATTGTTGCTGTGGCCTGTGCTCTCCCCGGAACGTTTCTGGTACTTCGGAAAATGTCAATGATGTCGGATTCCATCACCCATACGATTCTACTGGGAATTGTACTCGCTTTTTTCGGCACCCACGATCTTTCCTCACCTTTGCTGATTGTGGGAGCCGCATTGATGGGGGTGGTGACCGTGTGGCTTACGGAGCTTCTAAGCCGGACGCGGCTGCTGGCGGAAGATGCTGCCATTGGCGTGGTGTTTCCCTTGCTCTTTTCCATAGCCATTATCCTGATTACCCGATATGCCGGTTCAGTTCACCTGGATACTGACTCGGTACTATTGGGAGAGCTGGCTTTTGCTCCTTTTGACCGTATGGTCATAGGCGGCGTTGATATAGGTGCAAAGGCGATTTACACGACAGGGATTCTGCTGCTGATCAATCTGGCTGTAATTATTATTTTCTTTAAGGAACTAAAGATAGCAACCTTTGATCCCATGCTGGCCGCCGTGCTGGGCTTTTCCCCTGCACTGGTTCATTACGGACTGATGACGTTGGTATCCCTTACCACTGTGGGAGCATTTCAGGCGGTAGGATCTGTGCTGGTGGTAGCCTTTATGATCGGCCCCCCGGTAACTGCTTATCTGCTGACAGACGATCTCAAACGAATGCTGATTTTAAGCGGGATCATAGGAGCAGTTAATGGAATCCTGGGGTATCAGGCGGCAGCTATGCTGGATGTGTCCATAGCAGGCAGCATGGCTGTGGTTACCGGATTAGTCTTCTTCCTCATATTTGTTTTTGCGCCTCGCAGGGGACTGATCCGTTCTCTTCTGAGGCGGAGGAATCAGAAACTGGAATTTGCTAAAGCGACGCTGCTTTTTCACCTATCTAATCATGAAAACAGTGCAGAGGAAAATGCGGAAGCAGGTATTGATACCATAAAGACGCATTTGCACTGGACTGGTGAATTTACTTCGAAAATCATTAAATCTTTAGTACGTGAAGATTGCATTCAGCTATCCGGTGGCTTGGTGAAACTGACGCCTGAAGGGCGGTATGCCATAATGCGTAACTATATCACGCTTTTCTCACGATAATATTGATTATAAAAAACCAGACCCTATCTTTTGAAAAAGGAAGGGTCTGAGTTGATTGCAGATCGTTAAACAAATATCACTCCCTTAATGTGGCATTTTCTTACCTTTCAATGCTGCAGCTGACGCCTGCACCGCCGCGTACATAACTCCTGCACAAGGCCAGATAATCCATGTCCTGCTCCAATTTCCCGTATAAAAGCTGATACCCAGATATACTGCGGTAATAGTACTCCAATAGATCACATGCAGGTATTCCATCCGCTTCTTTTCCAGTTTTTTCTCTACCGTATAATCCCCCTCTTGCAGCAGCATCTGGAAGCAGCCTTTTTTCTCTCCTGCTATTACGAATAAAAATACAGCACAGGCAACTATGATCAACAGGAGCACTACGCACATAACATAAACAAAATCTGAGCTGCTTAACGCAACGGCTGTCATCAATGGCAAAGCGCAGATAATACATAGGAAGATACCTGCCACATTAAAGATTCTATAGGTTCCTTCATATTCTGCCATCCTTTTTCGTACGATTCCTTCCACTCCATATTCCAGGCGAAAGATTTCTTTCTCCAAATACTGGTAAGATTCCATTTTCATTCCATTCATTACAAAAAACACTGTTACTAATCCGACAATCAGCAGCAATATGGCCACTCCCAATCCTCCCGCCATGTTCTCACTGATATTTACATCTTTTAATTCTGATAATCCTCCCAGAAAAATCAGCATGACCGGAGACAGTACATAAGCCGCGATACCTGAGGCTGTCTTTTTCGCCCCAAGGATCTTGATATCCATGAATTGATTGGCCATTTCAAGGGTAACTGTCTTCTGAACCTCATCGCGATCAGTTTCCATGGCAATAGATACCGGATCTGCCTCCATCTCTTCCTTTAATAAATAATCCGTACTTACATCGAATGCCTGACTAAGTTTTAAAATTCGTTCCAAATCAGGAATTGAAGTTCCGGACTCCCACTTAGATACTGACTGCCTCGATACGCCCATCTGGTAAGCCAGCTCCTCCTGCGACCATCCGGCCTTCTTACGCAATGCAATAATTTTTTCTGCTAAAATCACAATGCACCATCCTTTCAAAATTTATTTATGTCATTCCATCTTCAAATGTCCTGTAATAAATATCTGCGTTCACCTGGTGATATATGACTGTCTGTATTGTAGTATTTTTACCGGTTGACAACCACCAAGTGCGCTGTATAATTTGTCAACTGGCGGTTGCAAACTCTACTTTACTATATCAATAACCGTTTTTACAATACAATTGTGATGATTTAACTGAAAAACTAAAAAAACTTTATGGTTCATGACCTGACCTCTAAATTTGGGGTTGAGGTAAAGTAAATTACCGGTCAATCGGATATGTGCAATTCGGGGCCCTACTTGATGAGGTTAAACCATATCCAAAAAATAATACATTAAAATATGCAAAAAGGACTTGACTACCACGTAACGTGATAGTGTACCATTTAGTCATGGAACGAAACAGAATATTCGCCGGCAAATATCTGTATTGTTCTCAATTATTTTAGCGAAAGGGGCTGATAATCTTGAAAACTATAAGCCAGGTTGCTGAATTAACAGGTATCAGCACACGCACGTTGCAATACTATGATGAAATTGGTCTTTTAAAACCAAGTGAATTAACACCATCTGGTTATCGCTTGTACAGCGATGAAGTTTTGCAAAAGCTGCAGCAAATTTTATTTTTTAAAGAACTGGATTTTAAACTGAAAGAAATTAATGAAATACTGCAAAAACCAGAATTTGATAAAGTTGAAGCTTATAAGAAGCAAAAGAAATTACTCTGTTTAAAACGTGATCGGATAGACAAACTTATTAAGCTTCTGGATCGATTAGAAAAAGGAGAACCGTGCATGAGTTTTAAAGAATTTGACCTAAGTGAATATATCGAAGCATTGGAGCAATTCAAAAATCAAAAAGTTGACGATGTTATAAAACATTGGGGCAGCATCGAAAACTTTAATCAGCTTATACAAAAAATTAAAGATGATGAATCCAATGTTGCTAAACTTGCCATTAAACAATTTGGAAGTATAGAAAAATACACAGAAGCCATGAAATACAATCTGGAACATTTTTCGGATTTAATGGAACAATCAAAGGAACTCTCCAAGAATAAGGAAGAAATCTTGCAGAAAAGCAATGATTTGTATATGAATTTAACTTCTGATTTAACAAAAGATGCTGCTTCCAGAGAAATACAGGATACTGTTCACGAAATAGTGGAGCTTTCCAGCGAAAACAATTTAGGGATAGATATGGGTGATGGCTTCTGGGATATGGTTATAGAAAGCTATTCCCATGATGCAGTCAGGGAAATCACTGATAAAAAATTTGGAGCCGGAGCTTCCGATTATATTATGAAAGCATTTCAATATTATTTTCATAATTAAACTCTCTAATAATAAATGCCTCTGGCGGATCTTGTCCCAATGCATACTCCTTCAACAAGTTGATACTGAGGGGCTATATTTACGTCCAAGCTCTGTGTAAGAAACCGGGCGGCTCACATTATCTTAATGCATGCGGTGTTATCCAAAGGTACTTTGATCGCGGAATCCGAAAAGGTCTACCGTCTGGGCAGTAAAGCTAAAATGGTTGCAGAATCGATGACGCTCCCCCGGATCATGGCGTGTTTCAAATTATCCAGGGTTGGTTGAATTATTAAGGGCAAACCGCTATTAACACACTTTGTTTATTTAGTTCATACATTATAGTGTGATTTTCCGTGGACGATACATAATTTATGTGCTGCTTTAATAGACGTTTTGGAAGTTATCTCGGAAATACCTTTATGGCAGATGATAAAATGTTTATTGGGCGGGTAACAGGAAACTGGGTTCGCCGATTCATAGAATTGTATCAATTTTTGACTGCCTTCGGGTGTTAACAGTAAGCCATTCTCAAAATTCACACCTTGCCTGCTTGTCCCATATACTATTAATGTAGAAAGGTATGAAAGGAGTCAATGAATATGAGAAGCGAAGCTGTTAAATGTAGAATAGTTTGTAAGAATTGTGAACCCAAACGGGAATGTGAATGCGAACGCGAACGCGAATGCGAATGCAAACCAAAACGTGAATGCGAATGCGAGTGCAAACCAAAACGTGAATGTGAGCGCAAATGTAAATGCAAACCAAAATGCGAATGCAAAGAAAAATGCGAATGCAAAGTAAAATGGGAATGCAAGCCAAAATGTGAATGCGAATGCAAACAAGAATGCAAACCAAAATGTGAATGCGAATGCGAACGCGAGCGCGAATGTGAATGCGAACATGAACGTGAATGTGAATGTGAATGCGAACATGAACGTGAATGTGAATGCGAATGCGAACATGAACGTGAATGGTAAATATAAGAAATAAAAGCCTACTGGTAAGACTTGAAGGACAACTGGGGAGAATGCAGACAAAAAGATGTTAATGATAAGAGCGGGCCTCGGTATTCCGGGCCCGCTATATTTATAAACTATTACAAACTATTTGTTAAGTTCATAACGGACTGTTTGCATTGTACAATGCAAATACGCAAAATCCTAACTATATTATCCTTATCACAGGCCAACGTAAAAACAATACCTTATCGCTTTCATTTCATATAATAATAATGGAATAAAATGGGTCATTTTGTACAAAAAAAGTCCGGGAACCCGCATATATACTAGGGGTTCCCGAAACTGTTTGTTATTCGAATTCAATTGTAGCCGGCGGTTTCCCCGTGCAATCATAAAGCACCCGGTTCACGCCCTTCACTTCATTCACAATTCTTCTGGTCACTGTTCCCAAGACTTCCCAAGGCAGTTCCGCAGATTCAGCCGTCATAAAGTCAGAGGTAAGCACCGCTCTTAATGCAATGGCATAATCATAGGTTCTTTCATCTCCCATGCAGCCAACAGAACGCATATTGGTCAGTGCTGCAAAGTACTGTCCCAGACCCTTATCAACACCAGCCTTGGCAATCTCTTCTCTATAGATTGCATCAGCCTCCTGTACGATTCTTACCTTTTCAGGAGTAATTGCACCGATGATACGAACTCCAAGTCCCGGACCTGGGAATGGCTGACGGTAAACCAGGTATTCCGGAATCCCAAGCTCCAGACCTGCTCTTCTCACTTCATCCTTAAACAGAAGTCTCAAAGGCTCAATGATCTCTTTAAAATCCACATGCTCAGGAAGTCCTCCCACATTGTGATGGGACTTAATCACAGCAGACTTTCCAAGACCGGATTCGATCACGTCAGGATAAATGGTTCCCTGTACAAAGAAATCCACTGTTCCGATTTTCTTAGCTTCATCTTCAAATACGCGGATAAATTCCTCGCCGATGATCTTGCGCTTTGTCTCAGGATCTTCCACTCCTGCCAGCTTGCCATAGAAGCGTTCCTGTGCGTTTACACGGATAAAATTCAAGTCATAAGGCCCCTCGGGTCCAAATACGGCCTCAACCTCATCTCCCTCGTTCTTACGAAGAAGACCGTGGTCTACAAATACACAGGTAAGCTGTTTTCCAACAGCTTTAGCCAGCATGACTGCAGCTACGGAAGAGTCTACACCGCCGGATAAGGCGCAAAGTACCTTGCCGTCTCCAACCTTTTCTCTGATGGTCTCAATGGAAGCCTCCACGAAGGAGTCCATCTTCCAGTCACCGGAGCACTTGCAGACATTATATATAAAATTGGAAAGCATCTTAGTGCCTTCCTGGGTATGCATAACTTCAGGATGGAACTGTACGGCATAAAGACCGCGTTCTTCGCATTCCATACCAGCAACCGGGCATACCGGTGTATGAGCTGTAACATGGAACCCTTCCGGCGCTTTCTCTACATAATCCGTATGGCTCATCCAGCAAACCGTCTTGGAACTTATATTTTCTAAAATTTTACTGTCAGTCTCCACGTCAACTTCTGTCTTTCCGAATTCACTGACAGGTGCTGTGGCAACTTTGCCGCCCAGCATATATGCCATCACCTGGGTACCGTAGCAGATTCCCAGGATCGGTATTCCCATATCAAAGATTTCCTTCGAACAGAGCGGGGAATCTTCCTTATACACGCTGTTTGGGCCGCCTGTAAAAATGATTCCTTTCGGATTCATTTCCTTAATCTTATCCAGTGACAGTGTGTAGGGATGAACCTCACAGTAAACATTGCATTCTCTGACTCTTCTGGCAATCAACTGGTTGTATTGGCCACCGAAATCCAGAACGATAATCATTTCTCTCTCCACGGTATTCCTCCTAATTTCATCTTTAACAAATAAAGCTTTGGGTTACATTATATTCTACTTCCACTTGCTTGACAAGCATTTTCTTGAAATCTTCCCTGCTCTATTTTTCCATCTTTTTAACATTATTATAAACGAATGAATCAAGTAGACATGCCTGCACATCTACTTGATTCACAAACTTAAAACTAAAAGAAGCTCTTATAAGCCTTATCTCATTCATCCAGCGGCCTATTCCAAATACCTTTTTACATAATATCCTGTATATGAGGAAGGACATTCTGCAACCTCTTCCGGCGTACCCTGTGCAATGATCGTGCCGCCCTTTTCGCCGCCCTCCGGTCCGATGTCAATGAGGTAATCCGCAGTTTTGATCACATCCAGATTGTGTTCAATAACAACCACCGTATTGCCGCCTTCTGAAAGCTTGCGTAAAATCTCGATCAGCTTATGGACATCCGCAAAATGAAGACCGGTCGTAGGCTCGTCCAGAATGTAAATAGTCTTTCCGGTTCCTCGCTTGCTCAATTCTGTAGCCAGCTTGATTCTCTGGGCTTCACCTCCGGAAAGCTCCGTAGACGGCTGCCCAAGTCTGATATAGGAAAGTCCCACATCATTGAGCGTGGCGATCTTCCTTGCAATAGAAGGAACATTTTCAAAAAATTTCAGTGCTTCCTCTACTGTCATGTTTAAGACATCATAAATATTTTTTCCTTTGTATTTTACATCCAATGTTTCACGGTTATACCGCTTTCCGCCGCAGACCTCGCAGGGAACATACACATCCGGAAGGAAATGCATCTCGATTTTAATGATTCCATCTCCGCTGCAGGCTTCACATCGTCCGCCTTTTACGTTAAAACTGAAACGTCCCTTGGAATATCCCTTTGCCTTTGCATCAGAGGTGGAAGCAAACAAGTCGCGGATCAAATCAAATACTCCTGTATAAGTAGCCGGGTTGGACCTTGGTGTCCGTCCAATGGGGGACTGGTCGATGGCAATGATCTTATCCAGCTGCTCCGTTCCCTCAATTGCCTTATGTTTTCCCGGAATGATCCTGGCACGGTTCAATTTTTTCGCCAGGGATTTATAAAGGATCTCGTTGACAAGAGAACTCTTTCCGGAACCGGACACACCGGTCACACAGGTCATGACTCCCAGCGGGAAGGTCACATCAATATTTTTCAGATTGTTCTCCGCAGCTCCCTTTACGGTAAGATATCCGGTAGGCTGTCTTCTCTCCTTTGGAATCGGGATTTGAATCCGACCGCTTAAGTACGCCCCTGTAATGGAATCCTTATTCTTCATGATCTGCTTGGCATTCCCCGTAGCCACTACATTTCCACCGTGTTCCCCGGCTCCAGGGCCGATATCCACAATGTAATCTGCCGCCATCATGGTATCCTCATCATGCTCCACCACGATTACGCTGTTTCCCAAATCCCGGAGGTGCAAAAGGGTCTTTAATAATTTATCATTATCCCTCTGATGAAGTCCGATGCTTGGCTCGTCCAGAATGTAAGCAACGCCTACCAGGCCGGAACCGATCTGGGTCGCCAGACGGATTCTCTGAGCTTCGCCGCCGGACAAGGTTCCGGTTGCACGGGTCAGGGTAAGATAGTCAAGACCAACATCAATGAGGAACGAAATTCTGGCCCGTATCTCCTTTAATATCAGGTCTCCAATGGCGTGCTGCATAGGGGTCAGCTCCATCTCGTCCATAAAATTCCGGAACTTAACAATGGACATGTTGGTAGCTTCATAAATATTCTTATCTCCTACAGTCACAGCCAGGGACTCCTTCTTAAGTCTCATGCCGCCGCAGGAAGGACAGGGGGTGATACGCATAAAGGATTCATACTCCGCTTTAGAGGACTCGGAGTAAGTCTCCCGGTATCTCCGGGCAACATTTTGAACAAGGCCTTCAAATGCCACGTCGTAAATGCCTTCCCCCCGCTGTCCCTTATAATGAACCTTGACTTCCTTTCCATTGGTTCCATTAACGAGAACATCATGGATTTCCTTAGGATAATCCTCAAAAGGAGTATCCAGCCGGAATTTATATTCTTTCGCAAGGGCCTCCAAAACAGCCCGGGTATAGCTACCCTTATCCGTACAGGACTGCCATCCCAGCACCACAATGGCTCCCTGGTCAATGCTTAGGCTCTTATCCGGAATCATCAGATCCTCGTCAAATTCCATCTTATATCCAAGCCCAAAACAGTCCGGGCAGGCACCGAAAGGATTGTTAAAGGAAAAGCTTCTGGGCTCCACCTCATCAATGCTGATACCGCAGTCCGGACAGGAAAAGCTCTGGCTGAAATTTATGGGTTGTCCATCCACTACATCTACGGTCATCAGTCCGCCTGCCAGATCCAAAACTGTCTCAATGGAGTCGGTCAAACGCTTTTCGATACCTTCCCGAATCGCAAGACGATCCACTACCACCTCGATGCTGTGTTTGATATTCTTATCCAGCTTGATTTCCTCAGAAAGCTCATATAGATTTCCGTCAATGCGCACTCTTACGTATCCACTTCTCCGGGCGTGCTCCAAAACCTTCGCATGCTCCCCCTTCCGTCCACGGACAACAGGGGCCAGAAGCTGGATCTTCGTCCGCTCCGGCAGCTCCATGATCTGATCCACCATCTGATCAATGGTCTGCTTGCGGATCTCCCGCCCGCACTTGGGACAGTGGGGAATGCCGATTCTGGCGTACAAAAGCCTCATATAATCATAAATCTCTGTAACTGTGCCCACTGTGGAACGGGGGTTGCGGTTGGTAGACTTCTGGTCAATGGAAATGGCCGGTGAGAGTCCTTCGATGCTTTCCACATCCGGCTTTTCCATCTGGCCTAAGAACTGCCGGGCATAAGAGGAAAGAGACTCCATATATCGTCTCTGCCCTTCGGCATAGATGGTATCAAAAGCCAGGGAAGACTTTCCCGAACCGCTGAGACCGGTTAAGACAACCAGCTCATTTCTTGGAATATCCACGGAAATATTCTTTAAGTTGTGCTCATTGGCACCTCTTATCTTGATATACTGTTTAGCCATAATATACTCCTGTAATAAACTATAATTCTGAATATGAGAACAATAGAATGCGGACCGTATCTAGCCCGCACCCGAATAACTTAGTAACTGATTTTTTCTATTATATCATACCTTTTTTCTTATTGCAAACATTTGTTCGAGGAATCCTTATTTTCATCCTGGAATTGTGAACGGCCCGACTCCTTTCTTCTTGCCTAATAATATGAAACTGCAATCAGTATAAAAAACCGCTTCTTGTTCGATTAACCGCCCATTCTTCCCATGGTTGCTGCATTTCCGCCTTTTTTCTTTGTCCGGTCCCTGCTATAATTTTTTATAATGGATAATCAAGCAAAGCTTGTTCTGTCATACAAGGAATGGTATAATATGGAATCAGGACTTTTAGCCTACCAGTCCGGTCACAAGGTATTTACAGCTTTGAAGATCCATGATTGAAATTATCAATTTTAATGATTACGGAGGTGGGAATATGAACGAGATTGATTCAAACAAACACGCATGGAGCCAGGTTTCACAAGACCACTATTTTACTTTTAAGAAATCTCTTTTGGATGGCAGTCATAAATTCAATAAATATATTCAAAGTGAACTTGGAGATTTGAGCGGCAAAAAGATCATACATTTACAATGTAATACCGGCGCAGATACGATATTGCTTGCCAGAATGGGGGCCAGTGCAACAGGCGTTGATCTGGTGCCGGATAATATCCATTATGCAAGAAAGCTGGCGGAAGATCTTAATATTACAAATATTGATTTTATAGAATCCGACATCATGAAATTTATGGATTGCCATAACGAAAAATATGATGTCGTATTCGTATCCGAGGGAGCAATCGGCTGGCTTCCTGACCTTAAAAAATGGGGAGAAACCATACGGCATTTACTCAAGGATGATGGATTTTTCTACGTTTTTGACAGCCACCCGTTCTTTCTGGCAATGGATGAACAGAAGCTTGCCGATAATGTGATGGAAGTAAAGTATCCTTATTTCGGGAAAGATCCCGACATTGAAGATTCTATCGGCGGATATGCCTCTGAGCCAAAGCATGGTGTTAAGGCATATTTTTGGATGTATACGGTTTCTGATTTAATCAATTCTCTTGCTTCTGCGGGACTGCATATCGAGCATTTCAATGAATTTAAGGAAAACTTTTTTAATGCTGGGGGCTTGCGCAATACAGGAGATGGACTTTTTAATTATGATTATAATACGGATAAGTTCCCAATGTCCTTTAGCATAAAAGCAACGGTTTTTGACAAGTAAAGGGAAATCACCGGTATGCCAGATAAATGAAAGTCTGAAATGACATTATTTATTATAATTATAATGCCTGGACGGTTTGCTGATGAAAGCTTGCCGTCCTTTTTACAACTTGCTTTACCTTTTAGTATTGAATTAAGTTTTCATTTTTTAAGCCTAATAGGCTTTGATGCAGCAGAAATAAGGGAGACAATGCTATGAACAAAATAATAGAGGTAGCGAACCTAAGAAAAAATTACGGCAAAATAAATGCGGTAAAGGATATCAGCTTTTATGTAGAGCAGGGTAAGCTGTTTTCCTTTCTTGGTCCTAATGGGGCAGGAAAATCCACAACCATTGATATTTTATGTACCTTATTGGATTTTGATAATGGGGAAATCACGATTAACGGGCTTGACCTTCGGCACGAAAGCCAGGCTATCCGGGAAATGATCGGCGTAGTATTTCAGGACAGCGTACTGGACACGTTACTCACTGTTAGAGAAAATCTGACCATTCGGGCAGGTTTATACTCATCGGATAAAGCCAGGATCAAAAAATCCGTATCGGAAGCCGTGGCAGCAACAGAATTGAGCGAATTAACAGACCGGCCTTACGGGAAACTTTCAGGCGGTCAGAGGCGCAGGGCAGATATTGCCCGCGCGCTGATCCATACGCCTCAAATTCTGTTCCTTGACGAACCTACTACCGGCCTTGATCCTCAAACCCGGAAAAGCATTTGGAATACAATCAGACAGCTTCAACTAAAAACAGGTATGACGGTTTTTCTGACTACCCATTACATGGAGGAAGCCGCTGAATCGGATTATGTGATTGTTATCGACCATGGGGAAATCGCAGCCAAGGGTACGCCTGCCGCATTAAAAGCGCAGTATACCACCGACACCTTGAGAATGTCCGTTCTGGATGAAACAGCCCTGCGGCAGACCTTGGAGGAACTAAAGCAGGATTTCACCGTATCGGCAGGTGAGTTCGTTGTAAAGCTGCCGGATACTATGGAGGCTATTCCCATAGTGGAAAAATGCCAAAGCTATATCAACAGCTTTCAGGTCCTGCATGGTACCATGGATGAGGCCTTTATCGGCATTACAGGAAAGGAGCTGAGGCAATGAAAATTTTTATAGAACGTAATTTGAAGTTGTTTTTTCGTGACAGACTCGCAGTGTTTTTTTCTCTGATGTCCGTTTTCATTATAATCGGGCTTTACGCGTTGTTTTTAGGAAATGTATGGCTGAACGATTCCATGAAGGAACTAAAGAATGCTCAAGCTTTGATGAACAGCTGGCTTGTGTCAGGACTTCTTACAGTGACTTCCATGACTACCACAATGGGCGCGTTTGGTATTATGATTGATGATAAAGTCCTAAAGATCAATAAGGATTTTGATTCTTCCCCAATCAAAAGAAGCAGCATAACTGGCGGTTATATTGGAAGCTCTTTTTTAATTGGCGTAATCATGTCCCTTGTTATGGCTGTGGTCGCGGAAATTTATATTGTGAACAGCGGCGGAGAATGGCTTACTCCCATGGCCTGCATCAAGGTCTTTTTGTTAATACTTCTTACATCATTAACCAATACTTCTATGGTTTGCTTTGTCGTGTCTTTTTTCAAAAGCCATAGTGCATTCAGCACAGCCAGTACCATTCTGGGCACTCTGATTGGGTTTCTGACCGGCATATATCTTCCCATAGGAACTTTGCCTGCATCGGTGCAGACGGTTATAAAAGCATTTCCTGTTTCCCATGGCGCATCGCTGTTTCGCCAGGTGTTGATGGAGGTTCCTATGCGGAACTCCTTTGACGGAATACCTGCCGACTATTTAGAGGAGTTTAAGGAATATTTGGGTGTGTCTTTCCGGTTTGGAGGGCATGAGGTGACGCCGACTGCCAGCGTTGTGATTTTACTCGGCACTGCGGTTGTGTTTTATAGCCTTTCCCTTTTTAATATGCTGAGAAAACATAGATAGGGAAAGTAAGAAAGAGGATGCCTCAAAAGCGAATTTCAACCTCATACAATGATACTATAAATATTGTAATCAGTTTTAAAATTACTTTTGAGACATCCTCTATATCCGTTTACACTTATTTTATATAGCTTTCGCCATATCAACTGCTTCATCAATTGCCCGCTTTTCCGGGAATCTGATCTTCCTTTCGGAATAATTAGCAGTAAGCAATCGTCTTCTGCTTAAATCAAATCAGCTGCGACCCACATAAAACGTCCCGGCGGCGTTGTCCACACTTCTCTATAGGTTGCAATATTGGCAGGCGGCCAATAAGGAAGGTCTTCATTCCCTCTGGTCTGGACACCTACCGGCATCTCTCCGACGGTTTCTCCCAGCAGAGCCGTATATTCCTGTCCGTAATGGTTTCCTTCCCCGTAGATCAGAGACTGGCCGAAGGGGTTCTTCCCAAGAGTCCAGTAAAGCTGCTCTCTGGCAATTTCAATTAACTCCCCATCACCGAAGTAAGTTCCTATGATGGAAGCCGCTTTTCCCATAGAAAGCTGGATTGCCGAATTTCCACGGTAAGAAAACCACACCGGGAAGGTTCTTATATAGTATCCGTCTCCCAGATCAATGCCCTGCTTCAGCTGTTCCACGTAATTGACCCGTTCTCTTTCATAATCAACCTTTGGGTGTACCACATGGAAGGCTTCCTGGTCCTCTGCCTCACTGATGTGATGAATTCCGGCCGGCAGCATGCCATAGGGAGCCGTATAGTTCTGAAGTCCTTTTAAATATTCCCCATGGAGTTTTAAGCCTTCTTCCCACACAGCCTTGTTTTCATGCTCTGAAAGTGCACCGCATACCTCTGCCAGGGCCATGGCAAAAACCTGATCCCTCGCCTGATGGGAGAAATGGACGATATGAGTTTTGCTTTCATCCCTGCAGAAGAATCCTCTCATGGGCAGGTCATTCCTGGTTTCCTGGCAGGATATCACCTTATCGGCATACTCGGCAGCCTTTTCATAAAAATAGCTGTCTCCGGTAATTTTGTATATCCTGGCCGCAGCCCATGCTGCAACGGCATAGTATTGGGAAAGGCTGGAGCCTGCCGTATGTTCCAGTAAATGATACGGTCCTTCTACTCCAACTTCCCGGAACCGCTCATCGGCAAAACGGAAATCTTCTTTCGCTGCATCTACGCACTTCCATGCCAGCTCCCGGTCCAGTTCCTTAAAGGCTTCTCCGGCACCGGCTTCTACCGCAGCAAAAACGAAGTTTTCAAAGGACCTGTTGTGAACATCTGCTTCACAATCGTCCATATTTCCGATTAAGTTGTCAGTCCATCTGCGGATGGCCGCATGGGATGCACGGTAGCCGTCTCCAAAGCGCATACGAAGCACAAAATCCAGTCCCCAGTTGGCTTCTTCCATCATTCTGCCAAACAGCATTGGATCAGAATCCTTCACCTTCCCTGCGGATGCAATCATGGCATCTAAGATCTCTGCCGTCTGCATGGTCTGCTGGGAAACATCTGCCGCGTCGTGCCAGCCGCCAGCATATACCAATTTCACCCCGTTGTGTTCCGCGATCACATCCTGATGGCAGGTTCCATGACAGTTTGGTACCGGGTAGCCGCACCGCTCACAGTACATGAAATTGGTCAGCTTCCACAAGGTACTTTCCAAAACGTCATTTCCTATGATAAACCGCTCACTTACCGTATTTCCAAACCGGATCCTGTATGTACCTTCGGTTTTTAAGTCCGAGAAATTCAATACCCCGAAGCTTCCCAGGCGGTTTTCCACCTTCTCAATCTGCCCGCGGAATGCCACTTCTTTCTCTATACCGTCTTCTTCTTTCACGATTTCAAACGCTTCGGCTGAGGTATTGGCAATTGCTGTTTTTCTCCCGTCTGCAAAGTAACCGGTTGTAGAATATACTACTTCCTCTTCCTCACACTGCCAACCATGAACGACTCCTGGTTTTACCTCCTGAAGCTGGATATCGCAAAGTTCAAATCTCATGTCATCGCCAGTGCTCACTTCCTTGCCATAGCGGTGAATGTTAAATGAAATTTCCTCGATTGCATCATGGGCAATGGAATCAATCTCCCAGGTACAGGTATTCCATTCATTATTTTTCAGATTGATGGCATTAAAGCCTTCTCTTGAATAGACATCCGGTATCTTGGCCACCCCATTATTGACAAACCCCACACGCACGATTGGGCTGTGAAGGCCGGGGCAAACGGGACGGATTTTGAACCATATCCGGTTTCCTTTACCCAGTTCCAGCCCCTTCACGTTCAGCTTTGCAATATAGCTTCCAAAGGTGGCGTAAAGTCCTGCTGCCGCATCGTTTGCCCTGACTTCATTATCCGGCCAGTGGTCTGCCCGTGATTTTGTTTCCAGGTATAATATGTTTCCAGCCTTTACCTGAACTTCTCCCTCACCGTCAAAGCTCCATGGCTCCAGACTGGTTCCATCCCATAAACTCACGGAAGACAAAACCGGCTTTTTCAGATTATAGGTCTCCATGCTCTTGTCATACTCCGGTTTTAAGGGGTAGTGCACGTATAATGACTCTATTAAATTTTTTTCAAATTGACGATCCATTTTTATCCCTCATCCAAAAGATTATTCTTCAATTTCAAATATAGCTTCCGTCTCAACAGGAATATTTCCAGGCAATACGTTGACGCCGATGGCTGAACGGGCCGGTACATTATCCTGGCCTAAGAGCTGTAACAGTAATTCACTTCCACCATTAGCCACAGCCGGCTGCTCATAAAAAGTATCTGCACTAGCCACAAAGGTAAGAATTTTAATTGCGCGTTTTACCCGGTTTAAATCCCCGATTTTATCCTGTAACACTGCAAGAACATTTAACATGGCATCTCTGGAAAAGGCTTTTCCTTCTTCTGTGGTAAATTCATTTCCAAGCTTTCCACGAATCCCTTCTCCTCCGATCACCGGCCCGCAGCCTGATATGTATACCAGGTTGTTTCCAAATTCCTGGCACGGGGCATATACTCCTCCTTTAGGCGGAGCTGCCGGGATCTCCAAATTAAGTTCCTTCAGTTTTTCATAAATATTCATGTCTGTTTCCTTCTTTCCTTTTTTCTGCCCGGCTTCTTAAGGCATATAAGTATGCCTGGAAGGGGGTTCCTTCTATTTATTTAAAGCCCTTTCTTAACAGCTTCCCACTGGCGCGGTCCACAAGATTGCCGTTTGTAAACACTCGTTTTCCTCCCATCAGCACCAGGTCCATGCCCGTACACGGGTCATGCTTTCCGGTGTAATCCGCATGATCTAAGAAACTCTCCGGCTGAAATACCAGCACATCTGCCTGGTATCCGGGCCTTAAAAGCCCCCTGTCCTCCAGGCCCATCCGTTTTGCAGGCTGATAAGTCATCTTACTGATGGCCTGCTCCATGGACAGCACCTTTCGCTTTATAACAAAATCATTTATAAATCTGGCAGTCGTCCCAAGGAGACGGGGATGGGCGTTCTTTCCGTCACCGCCGTACAGGGAGTCAGAAATTAACAAAGTAAATGGAAGGCGGGACACTGCATCCACATCCTGCCGGGACATGCTTAACACAATAATTCCCACTTTCCCGTTTTCCTCCACAAGTAAGTCTGCAACCAGATCGGAAGGCTCTTCATATTCCAGCTTTTCCGACAGCGCTCCGATTGTCTGCCCCTGCATAAAGGCATTTTTTTCAAGAGTGACGGAGCTGATGATGATCCGGTCCCAGCCAATGCTTTCCGACATGTTATCCCAGCCCTGGTGAACCTTATTTAACTCTGAGCGCAGCCTCTGCTTCCCCTCTTGGCTTGATAATCCTTTTACCAGAGTTTCGAAGGATTCTTCCATAATGGTTGGCGGAAGAAGGGACTGAAGTGTGGTGGAACCGCCGTCATAGGGATAAAAATCTGCAGTAACATCCTGACCTGATTCCCTGGCCTGTTCAATCCTCTGAATCGCCTCAAATATCTTGCGGTTCCAGTTCTTGATTCCCGTTGATTTCAAATGGCTGATATTTAGGGGAACCCCTGCCTTTGCCGCCACATCGATCACTTCTTCCACCGACTCCACCAGGCTGTCTCCCTCTCCCCGGATATGGGTACAGAGAATGCCTCCATTTCCTGCAACTGCCTTTACAACTGCCGTAAGCTCCTCCCTGTTTGAATAGCATTCCGGCTGATACATGATTCCCAGTGTAACCCCAAAGGCTCCCTGGGCCAATGCATCTTTCACATAGTCCTGAGCCTTTTTGAGTTCTTCTTCTGTGTATTCCTTGCTCCCAAACCCCTTTAAAGCTACCTTGATGCTGTCCGAAGCCGCAAAAAATCCCATGTTGAGCGGCAGGTCTGCTGCTTCCAGGGCTTTCCTGTAGTCCTCATAGGTTTCAAATGCCAGATCATCAGGAAGTCTTCCGGTTACCGGCTCCAGGTAATCATATAGTTCCTTCCTCCACGAAGGAACCGAAGGCACAGGCGCAAGACCGCAATTTCCCACAAAGGTGGTGGTAATCCCCTGGGCCAGCTCTATTTCCCCAAAATGAGGGTTGGTAAAAGGCGCAATATCGCAATGCCGGTGTATGTCAATGAAGCCAGGAGTTACCGCCTTCCCGGAAGCATCGATTACCTGGGCGCCTTCCTTTTCAATATCCGGGGCAATTTCAATAATTTTTTCCCCTTCTATCAGGATATCGCTCTGATACGGCAGTTCTCCGCTTCCGTCATAAATCAGTCCGTTTTTGATCAGAATAAAACTCATATCAGCATCCCTCTTGCATCTACTTTTTGTTTTCTGAGAGAACCATTTTCCAGAATGTAAACAGAATTCTGCATATTGACAGCTGTACATACATGGATGGGGATCAGGGACAGAACCTGACCCACATGCAGCCCGGTCTCCCCGTTTACAGCCGTGACGATCCCATGCTCTTCATTCATCCGTGACAGCTTAAGATTGTCATCTCCTTCCACCACCGCATATCCGGGATAGTAAAACGGCGGCTGCCCCGGAACCACGTCCGTTGGAAAGCATTTGGTTCCTCCGTCCACCACGGCATATTCCGAATGCTGGCAGCTGACTACCGTCGCATAAAACCGGACAGCGATCTCACTGATATGGGCCACCTTTTCCTTGGTCAGCATAAAATCATCAAAAATATAGGTACCAGGGCGGATCTCATTTACCATTCCCGTCTGTGCCACCTGGACACCGGTGGGGGAAGAACCAGCGCTGATGTCCTGTATCTCTACTCCCGCGTCTTTCAACATCCCGGCAGTCTCAGCCATCATGTTTCCTTCTTCCTCGGCAGCCATCAAATTGTCCTCCGTTGGCTTGCCTGACAGGATCAGGCTCTTAAACGTAAATATACCTGTAAGCTTTAAATGCTTCATCTGCTTAAGGGCCAGGGCCAGCTCCACCGCCCGGTCCATGGGCACTCCCGTGCGTCCGGCTCCCGTATCGATCTCCATACGTACTTCCAGGATCATATCCTGGTCAGAAGCTGCCTGATTCAGCGCCTTGGCACCTTCCAGGCTGTCAATGGTCAAAATAAGCCTTTTGATCCTTTTTGCCAATGCAATCGCTCTCTGGATACGGAAACTTCCGACCATAGGATAAGCAATGAAAGTATCCTCCATGCCCCCGTCAGCCATAACCTCAGCTTCACTTACCTTAGCACAGGTGATCCCGCTTGCACCGGCCTTCATCTGCATTTCGGCAAATAAGGGCATTTTATGGGTCTTGATATGAGGGCGCAGCCGGCAGCCGGCTTGATCAGCTGCTTCCTGCATCCTTCTTATATTTTTCTCCGCCAGATCTACATCAATAACCAGGCAGGGTGTCTCTAACTGTTGTATCTGTTCCTGTGTAAGTCCCATCTTTATTTCCTCCCTTCCAAGCTTTCATAACTGTCAGCCACACTTCGCACCGCCAGGTTTTCTTTCAACATGTCCGAGCTCATCTGTTCTTTAAAGTCTTTTTTGCTTACGTGAACCGTAACTCCTTCCGGTGAAGTGATATCAAAAAAGTTATCAGAGAAAATAGCATCAAAGTCTTTAAAATAAAGCTCCGCATACTGACAGAAACAGGAAGCTTTCACCGTAATATCATAGCTATGCTCTGACTCTGAAACCGAAACATCATAAGCAGGGGTATGATAATCAAAATGCTTTGGTTTTACAAACAGCACCGTCCGTTCCGTTAGCAGTTCTTCTCCCCTGTATAGCCGGAATACGGAATAAACAGAAGAACAAAGGGCCTCATCATCAGTCCATGGGGAAAAATCCGTTTCCATGCACTTTAATACCGACAACGCCGGCAGTTCCCCTTCCCATGCTTCTTCCCATAATACCCGAAACCCATGGTCCATGAGAAGGATTTCCGCTCTGCACTGCTGTTCCTCCCTGGTATCATTATGAATATAATAGGAAACATGAGGAGATAGTTCCTTCTCTTCACCGATGGAAATGGTAAAAGGCGAATAAAACCTGCGTGCTCCATAATGGAGCGCTTTCCAGCGTCCGTAATAGTCAATGCTCGCCCAGGAGGCCACCGGCCAGCAGTCATTAAGCTGCCAGTAAAGAGAACCCATGCATTGCCCCCGTTTTCTTCTCCAGTGTTCCACGCCATACTCAATGGCCTTTAACTGAAGGATCTGGGAGATATATGCCAGAGAATCCGTATCCTTAGGATAAAGGAAGTAATCTGCTATGTAGTTTAATATCTTTCCATTTGCCGCCGGGTTTTTCTGGTGGGATTCCATGACCCTGCTGAAAATATTCCGATCCTCCGGCAGGGTAAAGGAGGCTATGGTTTTGCTGTGCGGAAAGGATTGGAATCCGTATTCTGAGCAAAAGCTGAAATCCCCATATTCCGTAAACGGCTTTCCTGAATGCCATACCTCCCAGTAATGCTGATCCCCCCGGTTGGTCGCATTGGGATTGTCAAAGGCTCCTCCTGAGGACGGAGAAGATGGCCAGAAAAAGGTAGTGTCATCACAGGCTTTAATTGCCCGGGGAAGAATATATTCAAAGATTTTTGTATAGTCCGCTTTATATTTTGGGTGATGGCCTTTCAGCCTTGCCCACTCATCTGCCCAGCCCCATTCCATTTCATTGTTTCCGCACCACAGGGCCAGACAAGCATGGTGCCTTAAACGGCGGACATTGTCCTTTGTTTCTTCCACAATGTCCTCTTCAAACGTGTCTTTTAATGCATAGACATTGCATCCAAACATCAGATCCTGCCAGATTAATATTCCTTCTTCATCGCATTTATCATAGAAATAGTCATCAGGGTAATAACCTCCGCCCCAGACTCTTAAGCAATTGAAGTTTGCGGCAGCACAGTCTTCGATCAGCCGTGCAGTCCTCTCCTTCGACACCCTTGTTAAAATATTATCTTCCGGGATATAATTCGCTCCCATGGTAAATATTTTTATTCCGTTTACCGTAATGGCAAACTCGTTTCCGTATTCATTTTTATCCGTGCTGACGGTCACGGTCCGAAGGCCGATCCGGCAGTCATAGGTATCATGGCAGGTTCCCGCCTCATCAAGCAGGCGGATATTCACCCTGTATAAGGGATGCTCTCCCAAACCGCCTGGCCACCATATCCGTGGCTCCGGAATGGTTTCTTCATACTGCCATTCTTCACTGTTACGAACTGTCCTGGATACAAGCCTGCCTTCCGGATCTGTTATTTCAGTCTCGGTAAGCCATGCCTGCCTGTTTTCCCGTTTTTCTTCAAAAGAGGATAACTGCTTTGTTTTTACTTCAAATTTCAGCCCTACTCTGCCGCTGCTCTCATGCTCCTGCCTGATATGGACATCCTGGATTTTTGCTTCGCTGAAATATTCGATGGCTATATCCCGGAAGATTCCCATATCAGGAAGCTGCGGACCCCAGTCCCATCCAAACATATAGTGGGCCTTGCGAAGTGCTGCATTTCCGTGAATGCATCCGGTAGAGGCATAGAAGATATCATTTCCTTCATCCTCTTTCCTTACAAAATTCAGCGGGGAATGAAATAAAACCTCTATCCGGTTTTCTCCTTCCTGTAAAAGATCCTTTACCGGAAAACGGTAGGTTCTGTGCATATCCCTGGTCTCCGCAACCAGACAGCCGTTGATGCAGATGGAGGCAATGGTATCAATCCCGGCGCAGACAAGTTCTGCGCGGGAAAATTCCAAATCCTCTCCTGTCACCGTAAAGCTTCTCTTATAAAGATAATCATTTGCCATCAATTCCCGGACAGCATACTCATTGCATCTCCAATATGGATCCTCGATCAGCTTATGTTCCAGCATATGGCTGATCACCGTTCCCGGCACTTCTCCCGTATATACGGCATCGTGGGAGGATCCTTTAGAATGCCATTCCCAAACTCCATTTAATGATTGTGTTTTTCGCATAGTTTCACCTGCTCATTACGCCTTTAAGCCACTGGTTGCAATTCCTTCCACAAAGTTTTTCTGGAAAACCGCAAAGCATACAATGACCGGAAGAACAAATACAACTGCTGCCGCCATCAGCCTTGACCAGTCTATGGAATACTCACTCATATACTGCTGGAGTCCCAGAGAAAGGGTATACATTCCTGGCTTTGTTATAAAAATCAAAGGATATAAATAATCACTCCACGCATCTAAAAAGGCGTATATCCCAATCGTAGTCAAAACCGGCTTACAAAGGGGAAGTGCGATTTTATAATAGCGCTGGAATTCTGTGGCACCGTCAATTTTCCCGGCCTCAATCAGGCTGTTAGGAATGCCTGCAAAAAACTGCCGGACAATAACAATATAATATGCTTTTCCAAAAAATGCAGGCAGGATTAAGGGAACGTATGTATTGGTAAGTCCCAGCTTAGAATAAATCTTATACAATGGCACCATGGTAACTGTTATGGGTATCATCATCGTCGCCATGACCAGGCCTGAGATGATATCAGCGCCTTTCCATCTGATTTTCACCAGTGAATATGCAACCATAGGAGTGACCAGAAGCTGGCCTATGAGTGAAATGGCCGTAATAAACACCGTATTTCCCATGTACTTAAAATATGGGATCGCTGCAAAGGCTGCCGGATAGTTTTCCTTCACCCATTCACGGGGAAACAGCCTTACCGGAATGGTGAATGCATCGTTGTTGGTTTTGAAAGAAGTGAGCACCATTACCATAAAGGGTGATATGAAAATCAAAGCCAGCACGGCAACCATAGCAAAAAATAAAATTTTGCTTATATATTTCTTCATCCTTATTCACCTCCGGCATTTTCTGTTGCTTTTCTTGTTACCTTTGTCATAATAACCGTCAGAATCGCAACAATGACAAACAGCAGCCACGCCATCGCCGAAGCCTTACCCATCTTTAAATAGGTAAATGCATTATGGAATACATACAGCGGATACATGAGTATGGAATTCTCAGGGCCGCCGGCGGCACTTCCGCCTTTTACTCCGGCATTTGCAGTAATAATAATGTATACCTGCTGGAAATACTGGAATGCATTTATGGTGCTTAAAATGGCCTGATACACAAGAACATGAGCAATACATGGTACTGTAATATAGAAAAATCTGGAAACCTTTCCGGCTCCGTCGATCTCGGCCGATTCATAGTAACTTTTTGGCACGGACTGTAACGCTGACATACAGACCAGCATCATGGTACCGGTATTCCACGTTCCCATGAGAACCAGCGCCCATTTGGTATAATGGGCATCCATAAGCCATGCCGGTCCGCTGATTCCAAACCAGCTTAATACGTTATTGATGTAGCCGTAGGTAGGGTCAAACATCCAGATCCATACCATAGTCGCCGCAACCATGGGGATTACGGAAGGCAGGAAAAATGCTGTCCTGACAAAACCCCGCCCCTTAAAACCGGCACATACGATGCTGGCCAGAAGCAGCGCTACGAACAGGTTGATGGGCGTAGATACAAAGGCCATAAATAAGGTATTTCCCAAGCTCTTCCAAACAAGAGGATCACTAAAGATGTCTTTGTAATTATCAAGTCCCACCCACTGCGGAGCTGTTACGGCATTAAACTTTGTAAGGCTGTAATACAGAGAGCTTATCAGTGGATATACACTAAAAGCCAGAAAGCCCAGAATCCACGGAGATGAAAACAGCAGCCCATTTATAAAATCCCGCTGTGTCGCGTTTCGTCCCTTCATTCCTTTTCCCCTCTCAAACATAAAGATCAGGGCACTGCATTATGCAGATTTCTGCCTGCAGCGCCCTTAATAAGTGAATTGTTATTTTAAATTAGCGCTTTGTCCTGCAAGAGCTTTCAGTGCCTCTTCAGGAGTCTTAGACCCTGAGTATACGGTATCAAGTGTTGCATTGATCATGGATATGTATTCATCATAATCTGCCATAACCGGATACTGAATACCCTTTTCCTGCTTCAGAGCGTCAATAAATTCTGTAAATCCGGGAACTGCCTTGATATCAGCGTCATCGTATAACGCTTTTACAGCCGGAAGATTACCGGTTCCAAGGTCTATGATCTTGGCGCCTTCCTGACTGCAGAGCCATTTTGTAAAGTCCCAGGCTCCGTCTTTATTCTTAGCCATTGCAGGTACTGCTACAGAGTCAGTCTCATAGCGGCTGATTCCTCTCAGCTCCGGATTTGCCTGTGTACCGGGAATTAAGGTAATGCCGTAATCAACGGTAGAATTAAAATTCTTCATCATGGTCGGCAGCCAGGAACCGTCAAGACGGAACAGCTGCTTGCCCTGGAAGAACATATCCTGTTCTGTATAGCGGTTTGTATTTGCCGTACCGATAAACCCATCAAGAGCTTTTCCGCCAAACTGATTTCTGTATTTTACGTTCATATTAAGACTGTCTAAAATGCCTGCGTTATCAGGAGTGACATTAGAATCCTCATCCCACCATCTTCCGCCAAAGCCGTAGATCAGCTCCTGTCTGGCAGAGGCATATGGGAACAAGGGATATCCAAGCACCTCAATATTTCCGCTGCCATCTACCTTCGTAGCCTTTACTGCCATCTCATACATCTCTTCCATGGTTTTTGGCGGCTCGGTATATCCGGCTTCCTTTAACAGCTCCTTGTTGTAATACATCTGGATGGTATATGCATCAAGGGGAAGGGCATAAATGTTTCTGTCAATGGTATTTGCATTCATAGCCTGCTCGGAATAAATGGAGGAATCAAAGGATTCCTTGTCTGCATATGGCTGAAGGTTTTCCAGCAAGCCATTCTTCTGATACTGCACTACAGTCTGGTTGCTTATTTTGATGACATCGGGGGATTCGTTGCTGCTCATGGCTACGATAACTTTCTGTGCATCCGTAACACTTAATCCTTCCACCTTATAATTGCTCTGGGAAGCGTTGTACTCACTGATGGCTTTCTCATAGACAGACGCTTCATCCCCTGTGTTGTTGTACCAGAAAGTGATCACCTGTGCTTCCTTGTTTTCTGCCGGAGCAGACGTTTCCCCGCTGGTTGTCTCTCCGCCGGCCGCAGTCGACTGTGCGGTGGTGGCCTGTGTCTGGGAACCGCTTCCGCAGCCTGTGACCGCCATTGCAGCCATACCTGCAGCCATGATAATACCAATTGCTCTTTTCATAAAATACCTCCTATAAAAAATATGGTTTGAACTTTTTGTTGATTAGACTTCAACATTTTGTTTAACTCATAATCAATATATACTATACTTCATGTATTTTGTCAACAATTATCATGGGTTTCTTTATATTTTTTTGTCTGTTTTTTATAATGTTAATTTTTTTATTCAACAAATACTGGATTATTACTGGACTTTATCTCACATTTCATTTATAATTCACTTAGACATTTTGTTGAAAGGATAAAATTTACTATGGGATATGTTTCTGATAACTTAAACCTGTTGTCTGACATTGCAAAATGCATTGCGATGCAATTCGGAGAAAACTGTGAAGTGGTTTTACATGACCTTACCCTGCCATATGACCAGACAATCGTCGCAATCTGGAACGGACATGTGACCGGAAGAAAAGTCGGAGATGGAGGCACCAATGCCGGATTAGAGATTTTAAAGGGATCTGCTTCACCGGATGACCAGTACAGCTATGTTAACGCAACACCTACCGGCCGGATCTTACGTTCTTCCAGCAAGTACTTCCGTGACGAATATGGAAAAGTGAACGGAAGCTTGTGCATTAATTTAGATATTACAGATATGATCAAATGTGAAAACACCTTACGGACCTTTACCTGTTCCAGCTCCAAGGCTCTTACCCAGACCCCTGAACTGTTTGTGGGAAATGTTGATGAACTGCTGGAAATCATGATGAAAGATGCCGTAAACATGACCGGAAAAACCGTGGGGAATTTAACAAAAGAAGAGAAGGTGTCAGTTGTCCACACCTTAGACGATAAGGGATTCTTCCTGATTAAAAAAGCGGCTGAAAAGCTGGCTGACTTTTTGGGATTATCCAGATACAGCATCTATAACTATCTGAACGAAAGCCATTAGATAACCATGATCGGTGAAATGGTAAAGAGGGTTCCCAATAGTCGTAAAATGACTTTCAGGAACCCTCTTTTTTATTTTATATAATTACTATTCTGAAATCAACGCAGCCACTGCCCTTTTATTTTTTTCAGGAATCCTGCAAATTAAGGTTATCATCAAGTTCTTCTTCGTTGATTTCCCCTTCATCAAGCTCCCGCATCAGCTCCGGAAAGCTTTCCCGCTCAAATTCCTGAATGGAAATGGACTTCTTATTAGGATTGGCGAATACAAAGGTCTTGTCCACATTCTCCACATAATTCTGAATCTTATCGTTGGTTGCGCTGATAATGGCCTGGAAGCCCAGTCCCCGGATCAGTTCAATGCAGCTAGCCACCTTCTCCGCATCCATCTTGGAAAACGCCTCATCTAGCACCACCAGGCGGAGGGTGGGATTTCTCTGTATTTTGGGAGACATGCTGATCCGGTAAGCCTGGGCAAAGCTGGCCAGTAAGGCTACGTAAAGAGGGTTCTGCCCCTCTCCGCCAGAGTTCTTTTTGATCATCCTGCTTAAACGGATCTTAATGACCTCATCCTCGTTCTGAATGATCTGCTGCATATCAAAGGATAGATACGTCCGGTAATCCGCATACTTATCCATGTTCCGCTTGGCCTCTTCCATCTCTTCCGGTGTGGCGTTTTCCGGCGGGATGAAAATGTTTATTAAGTCATTGATGATTTCTCCGTACTGGTTCTCATGCTCCATGGTGAACAAGTTCATCTGGTTATCCAGGGAATCTGTAAGACAGGCGGGATTTACCTCCAGGGAATTGTCCATGAACATGTCATAATATCTCCCATCAGGCCCTTTATTCCTTCCAATGACAAACTGATACTTATCCTTACCGAAATCCAGCCGGCTGATGATCTTGTTCAGCTCATCTTTTCGTAAAAGCGCATCCCTTATGGCGCTTCGGATCTTGAACATAAAGTCATCCTTAAAATGTAGTACTGCAGACTTCGCCTGCTCGGCGGCCATCTTTTTATATTCTTCCAGATTTCCGCACTCCATAGTCTCAAGAAGGCGGTCATATTCCCCATTATCCTTTGCTGTCAGGGAAAAGTTCCGATTGGGATATCTTCTGGCATACTCTCCTCTGGAGCCTACAAGGGCCTGGAATGCCTGATCACGGGCATCTTCTGACTTCTTACAATCTCCGAAAAATTCATTTTTAAGGCGGTCGTACCGGCAATTTTCCCTGCTTTCCAAAATTTCTTTCACCTTAATTTCCAGCTCATCATCCGTTTCAAATTCCCGTTCCTTTGAAACCAGCTCTTCCTGCAGCTGAAGGGATTCCCTGCGGAACCGTTCGATCTCGCTGTTGATGCCAAAAATCAGTTCTGCAACTGCACTCTGCTCCGCCCTCTTTCTATCACAGAGCTGTAAGATGGCCTCCCTTTCCTTCACCCATTCTTCTACATCCTGAGCCTTCAGCTTTTCAAACTTCTGTTCCAGCCGTCTGATCTCTTTTTCCTTTTCCTTAAAGGCCTCCATATCCTGCTGCCATTCCAGGTAAACGCCCGTATCTTCTCCTAAGCCCTCCATGGATAAGATGCGCTTGCATTCCTTTAAAACCTGTTCCTGAGGCTTTTTCTCCTCTTCCAGGGAAACCAGGTTCTTTTCCAGAAGCCGGATCCTTCTCCTGACGCTGTCCTTGCCGATATATGCAAATTTGGTGTAATTATCGGGATTCATATGCTGCAGGCGGAACGTATGGTACAGCATGCAGTCAGGGGTCACTCCAATGCGGCTGCGGCGCAGCTCTTTAAAGCTCCTGCACTTGACGACCCTGCCCAAAAGTAAGTCAATGTACGGCTGTAAATAAGCCTCCCTCACCGTAACCTCTTCGGCAAGACCATCTTTCACTACTTCATAGGAATTCTGCCCCGCCTTTTCCGTATCCAGAACTGCCACATTAAAATATTCTGCTCTGTCCAGTTCCCCGTAAGCAGCCATGGCTGCTTCTGCATAGGCCGGAGCCACCACCAGGGACAGCTTATTATTGCCCAGATAGCCTTCTACCGCATTTCTCCAGGTCTCATCCCTGATATCCAGAAGATCTGCAAGCACATGGACCTCCACCGCCTTGCCGGTTTCCTCCAAAAGCCTTTGCTGAATGATGGACCGGGCACGTTCCAAATATTTTGGATATGCCTTATTTCCAGCCTTTAACTGAGCCAGCTCTTCACTTGTCTGGCGCTCTTTTTTCCGGATATCCCGGAGAATTCCTTCTGCCTCTTTTTGAGCTTCTTCTGTTTCCTTTCTCATCTCGGCAATGGATTTTTTCAGGCGGTTCAACTTTTCCTCATCAATGGAATTCTTTTCAAATTCTTCTATATCCCATATGGTCTGGTTGGAGGTAGCCTCTTCGTCTATCCATTCCTTCAGCCGCTCCCCTGTCTGAGACCATTTGGTAACGCTCTTATTTAAATGGTTGGATAGTTCCTTCGCTGATTCCAGCTGATTCTTCAGATCCTCATAGCCGGTGGAAGAAATCCGTCCAAGCAGCTCATTCCCCTGTCTGGTCAGATCTTCCATCTGCCCTTCTAACGCTGTCCGCTGGCCTTCCTGACGGTCTAAATCCTCCCTGGCAAGCCTGGACTTATCCGTGAATGCCTGGATCCTGGCCTGATAATCCAGAATTTCCATCCTGCGGAAGTAATATGTATTTTGCCTTATCTCCGCTTCTTTTTCACAAACTGATGAGAACTTTTCCCTCATTCCATTTAAATAACCGATCTCAATCACTGTATCTTCGATCTTTTTTCGCATACGCCCGTACTGCATGACGCTTTCCTGCATGTCCTCAATGTGGATGTCCTGCTCCATGCAGATGTATTCCTTTACAAAATCCTCCAGCTTGATATTCATTCGGAAGGGAATGGCACGTTTGAATAATAGGGGGAATTTTTCCGAATCAAGACCACCTAGGTATACATCATACAGCTGCCTGCGGAACCGCTCGTTATGGGAGGTGGCAAAATAATCGTCTTTTGGGTAAATGGTCTGCAAATAAGCAGACACTTCCTGAATGGTCATGGTCCTGGAACCGGTACGGTAGCCGTTTTCCCAAAGAGGACCTTTGTGCCAGAAGAATTTTCTGGATATTTCATTGGTGGCCGTATCCACATCAAAGACAATCCCAACGCACTGGCATTCTCCCGTATCCGTCCGTTTTAATTCCAGCACAATGGTAGTGGAGAAATTCTGGTTCCTCAAATAGGCAAATTCATTATTCTCTCCGATATTCACCATACCGCGCAAATATTCAATAAGACTCCGGTCGGAATCATCGGCTGCTGCTTTATTAAAGAATCCCCGGCCGTCAGTATTCGCGTATAGGAGAATCTGCATGGCATCAATAACCGTAGACTTTCCGCTTCCGGAATGACCGGTAAAGAAGTTGATCCCCTGATTAAAGGATAAGGTTTTCCGGCTGATATAATGCCAGTTATTAAGGAGTATCCGGGACAGGGCTTCAAATTTCTGATTCGTCATCGTCATCTTCTCCTTCTCCAAGTGCTTCTAACAGGGCCCGCACGTCATCTCCGAACAATACCACATTGATGCTGGGATAGATGATCATGCGGCTGTCCCCGTCTAAGTCCTCCAAAATATCCAGAGGCTCCAGAATCTGATATTTTTTTAACAATGTAATAGCCCGGCGGATTTCCGTCGGTGAAGGCTGTTTCTTAAATAAACGGTAATTTCCCAGCTTTTCATGAATCTCGCTTAATGTGGTGTAGATGTTGACACTGGTGGAAACTGCCGCCATCTGCTCATCATAGATCAGTTTTAAGATCAGTAAATAAAGGGTGGCCAGTTTGGGAAGCTTGTCTCCTACCGTGTTTTCTCCCTGGATATAAATAATGCCAAGCTGGCTGTTTTCCAGTACAGACACTCCGCTGACTGCCAGATAGGCCCTGATAAATTCCAGATGCTTGTTGCAGATTTTAAATTCCGGATTATAGGCAAACCGGTTGGTACGCTTGTCGTATTTATGCTCCAGAACAAAGGTCTGCTGCAGAAGCAGCCTTAAACCTGCTCTTACCTCTTCCTTTTCTCCCTGTCCCAAAACGTCAAAATATGGAATCTGGCTGATGATGCCAGCACTTTCTTCATAGGTCATGATTCTTTCCTCCTTACAAATACCAGCTTTGGATAGCGGAATCTGCCGTTGTCAATGAGCTCCGCCTCCTGCTCCTCCACCTGATACATGCTTTTCCTTCTGGTAGAGTAATCATAAGCCAGGATCAGCTTTTCAAATTCCTCAGGAGAACCCACCGTATCTTTCGTTACCTCCATACGGCCATTTTCCAGATGTGCTTCGATATAGCTTTCGATCTCCTTCCGGCTGTAGCGGCTTTTTAAACGGTTTAAATTCAGGATTTCCTCCATGGTTAGCTCTGCAGGCTCTTCCTCTGGCATTAAACTTTCCTTAAAGCCTGTCCTTGCCCTTCTCTTTTTATAGAGGGATTTTTCAGAGAGAATGGAAACCTGAGATAAATTCATGAGGCCTCCCACTTCCTTTATGGCCTCATCCGGATCTTCTGTTTCAGAAAGATGATTTAAAAGCCTGATAACAAGCCCCTTCATGCTGTCCTCCTGATTTAACAGATAGTTAAGCCTTGTAACCGTAGCGCGGATATAACGGGAATGCTCCTTATCCATGTTGGCTATGCGGTGCTCGATATCGTCAAATCCCCGTTCGATCTGATCCAGCTTTTCTACAATATCACCTGCCGTTACCTTCTCGCCGCTGCGGCGGCTCATCTGCCCGATCCATTCTGTATCTTCCCGCATGGAGCTGATCCACCGCTTGATATCATTTTTGTAAAGATAGAAATTATCCGAAGTTTTCAACATATGATACTTCTTTTTTACGATTTCTTCCACATATCCTTCCAGATGTTCCTTCAGGAGTTCCCCATATGCTCTCTTCTCCAAAAGACTTGCAAAGAATTTGTCCATATTGTGAAGCATGTCCTGCAGAGTCTTGTTAAGCCGCTTTGTATTAATGTAAGCCGTATTCAAAAGGCTTACGCCGGCTCTCGGATCATTTTTCAAAGAGAAAAGGATCGCATAAACGTTCTGGATATAAATCTGGGTGTCATCCTCTTCATCACTTGCAAGCTTAAAAAACGCCTCGATCATGACGGCAGCATAATCAGAAATTACGATATTGACCGTCATAGAGGCATAGTCATCCACTTTCCGAAGCCAGCCTGCCCTTAACAGCCAGTTTAAGACCCTGACCGCAGTCGGCTCTAAGGCATCCGCCTCATCTTCCAGCTCATCCTGCCAGATGACCAGCCGTTTTGCAGTAAAATATTCCTCCAGAACCTGAATACACACCTCCCGGCTTAAAAAGTAGTTGCTGTATTCATATTCCTCATTGATTTTTAACAAAGCTTCTATGTAGGTGGACCGGTTAATGGAACGGAATAATCCCCAGAACCGGTCCGGTATCTCATTCATTAATATCATTTGATTCTGCCTCATCTCCTGTTTTTTCTGCTTCCTCTGACTAAAACCATGAAATACCGGCCTTATCTTATAAAAGCAGACAAAAAGAAACGGCTATCACCATTTTGACAGCCGATAATCTTCGTTTTCACGGGTTTTTCTTTTAACCCAAGGCCTCTTTCTTTATATTATATCAAAAATCCCCTTATCTTACAATGAAATTATGGAAAGGACTGCCAAGGGATGAAAAAAGCAGCTGATGCACGGCTCTATCCATGCATCAGCTGCCTGACGATTCTCAACCATTAATCTTTAACGTTCCCAACATCAATAACGGATTCCTTCATTTCCTTCTTATCTTCCGTCCAATCAGAAAGGCCGTCCTCCTCTTCCTTTGACACTTCTCCATTTTCAGAATCCTTGTTCTCTTCCTTCGGCTCCGGAATTCCCTTTGCCTCCCGGAATATCTTCATGAATTCCTTACCGGTAATGGTCTCTCTCTCGATCAGGAATTCTGCGATCTTATCCATTACATCCCGGTTTTCTGAGAGAAGGCTCTTGGCCTCTTCATATGCTTCTTTCAGCATTTTCATGACTTCATCATCCACCTGGGAAGCAGTGGCTTCCGCACAGTTCATTACGGTACGTCCGCTCAAGTACTGGTCTTCCCTTGACGCCAGGCCCATAAGGCCGAATTTCTCCGACATACCGTACTGGGTGATCATAGCCCGCGCTACCTTGGTAGCCTGTTCAATATCATTGGCTGCACCGGTGGTAACGGTGTCAAAGACGATCTCCTCTGCCGCACGGCCGGCCAGATAGCCTACCAGCATGGCATGTAGTTCTTTCCTGGAGTTTAAGAATTTTTCTTCTTCCGGCACATGCATTACGTATCCCAAAGCACCCATGGTTCTTGGAACAATGGTGATTTTCTGCACAGGCTCCGAATCCTTTTGAAGGGCGCTGACCAGGGCATGTCCCACTTCATGATAAGAAACAATGCGCCGCTCCTCTTTGTTAAGGACCCGGTCCTTTTTCTCTTTTCCTACCAATACCACTTCCACAGCCTCAAATAAGTCCTTCTGAGCAACCGCATGACGGCCGTTTTTCACAGCAAGGATGGCGGATTCATTGATCATATTGGCAAGATCGGAACCAACGGCTCCTGAGGTTGCCAGAGCAATGGCATCTAAGTCAACGGTATCGTCAAGAAGCACATCCCGGGCATGAACCTTTAAGATATCCACTCGGCCTTTTAAATCCGGCTTATCCACGATGATCCGCCGGTCAAAACGGCCTGGACGGAGAAGCGCAGGATCCAGGATTTCAGGCCGGTTGGTTGCTGCAAGCACTAAAAGTCCCTTGGAAGAATCAAATCCATCCATCTCAGAAAGCAGCTGGTTTAAGGTCTGCTCTCTCTCATCGTTTCCTCCGCCGAATCTGGAATCACGGCTCTTACCGATGGCATCTACCTCATCTATAAAAATGATACAGGGAGCAGATTCCTGGGCCTGCTTAAATAAATCCCTGACACGGGAAGCTCCCACACCTACAAACATCTCTACAAAATCAGAACCGGACAGAGAATAAAATGGAACATGAGCCTCTCCTGCAACCGCCTTGGCAAGCAGGGTTTTTCCCGTTCCGGGAGGTCCTACAAGAAGCGCTCCCTTTGGAAGCTTAGCACCAATCTTTGTATATTTTCCCGGATTATGGAGGAAATCCACAATTTCAGTTAAGGATTCCTTAGCCTCATCTTCCCCTGCCACATCTTTAAAGGTAATACCTGTTTCCTTCTGCACATAAACCTTGGCATTGCTCTTTCCTACGCCCATGAGTCCGCCTCCGCCGACCCTGCGCATCATGAAATTCAATAGGAATCCCATGGCTGCAAACAAGAGCAGATAGCTGACAATGGTCTGAATGAAAAAGTTGCCGTCACGGCGGGTTCTTAAGGTTTCAACTCCGGCAGTGCGAAGGCGCTCCGCCAGATTTAAATCGTTGTCCATCCTTACCGTATAATAGGTAACGCCAGGTTTATATCCTTCCCAGGTCTTCTTGGGGTTTATGGTAATCTTCGTATCCTCTACATTAACCGACTCCACCTGCTTTTGATCTACCATATTCATAAAGGTATCATAGCTCAGTTCTTTATTGGTCCTNNTGATTCTTGTTATCCATCTGTGTGAATTCTCCAATCCGGATAGTTTCTACCCATTTTATACCTCTATCATTATAGTGTCAGTTTCCCCATAAATCAAGAAAAGAATTATTAAATCCTTATAAACACCTGGGCTGGTTTTATTTAACAGCCATGATTTTTTACCAAAAGAATGCTTTCAGACAATATTTTATACTTTATATTCTTAGTTTTTTCATAGAACACTGGATTTTTTCAAAGAATAGCTGTATAATTTCTTTTTTAAAAATATTCCCATACCATTACAAAAGGAGGTTACACTGTTATGTCAGTGAAATACGTATTTGTCACCGGAGGAGTTGTATCCGGGCTTGGCAAAGGTATTACCGCAGCATCTCTTGGACGACTGCTTAAGGCCAGAGGCTATAAGGTCACCATGCAGAAATTTGATCCGTACATCAACATTGATCCAGGCACCATGAATCCAGTGCAGCATGGTGAGGTTTTCGTCACCGAGGACGGTGCTGAAACAGATCTTGACCTTGGCCATTACGAACGATTTATCGACGAAAATCTGACTCAAAATTCCAACGTTACTACTGGTAAGGTCTATTGGACCGTACTGACCCGTGAACGGCGCGGGGACTTCGGGGGAGGCACCGTACAGGTTATCCCTCACATTACTGACGAAATCAAAAGCCGTTTTCACTGCAGCAACAGCAACTCCTCTGAAACAGAGATCGCCATTATAGAAGTAGGCGGAACGGTAGGCGACATCGAAAGCCAGCCATTCCTTGAAGCGATCCGTCAATTCCAACGTGAAGCAGGCCACGAGAACGTCATTCTCATCCACGTGACCTTGGTTCCATATCTAAAGGTTTCCGGCGAACTGAAAACCAAACCCACCCAGTCCAGTGTAAAAGACTTACAGGGAATGGGGATCCAACCCGACATCATTGTATGCCGTTCCGAACTGCCCCTTGATGACGGAATCCGAAGCAAAATCGCACAATTCTGTAACGTTCCCAAAACCCATGTACTTCAAAACCTTGATGTGGAAGTTTTGTATGAGCTTCCTCTTGCCATGGAGGAAGAGCATTTAGCTGAAGTCGCATGTGAAAGCTTAAACCTTCCCTGCCCCAAACCAGACTTAGCGGAGTGGACCTTAATGATCGAAAACTGGAAGCATCCGGAAAAGGAAGTGACGGTCGCACTGGTGGGTAAGTACATCCAGCTTCATGATGCCTATATTTCCGTAGTGGAAGCATTAAAACACGGAGGTGTCTTCCACCGGACCAAGGTTCATATTAAATGGATCGATTCAGAACTTGTTACCGATGAAAATGCGGCCAGCTTTTTCAGTGATGTGGACGGGATTCTGGTCCCCGGCGGTTTTGGAAGCCGCGGCATTGAAGGAAAGATCTCATCCATCCGTTATGCCCGGGAAAACAAAATCCCATTCCTCGGCCTATGTCTTGGCATGCAGATGGCTATCGTGGAGCTTGCACGCCACGTAGCAGGCTTTAGCGACGCACATTCCTCAGAGCTTGATGAAGAAACCACCCATCCGGTCATCCACTTAATGCCGGACCAGAACGGCATCGAGGACATCGGAGGTACACTGAGACTTGGCTCCTATCCCTGTGTGCTGGACAAATCTTCCAAGGCTTATGAAATATATGGGGAGGAGCTGATCCATGAACGCCACAGACACCGCTATGAGGTAAATAATGATTACCGTGATGATCTGGTAAATGCTGGGATGAAGCTTTCCGGTATCTCACCGGATGGACGTATTGTGGAAATGGTAGAAATTCCATCTCATCCCTGGTTCATCGCCACACAGGCACATCCGGAGTTTAAATCAAGGCCTAACAGACCTCATCCGCTGTTTCGTGATTTCATAGGCGCAGCCATTAAAAACCGGTAACGATTTGATTATAACATATAATAGGGAGTTCGGGCTCTTAATAAAGGGTCCGGACTCTTTGTTTTATTCAAAAAAAAAAATTTTTCTTTAAATTATAATTTTCTTTCATTTTTTTCTTGCACTTTTTCAATCTTCTGTATATAATATAATGCAACGTGTATCTGCACGAGAGACAGTTGTGTTTGTATGAGATACACATAAAGGAGGATATCATTTATGAAATTGAAAAAAGTATTTGCAATCACTCTTGCAGCATGTTTGAGCGCCAGCATGGTCGCAGGCTGCAGCACTGGTTCCTCATCTTCTGCCTCCGGAGGCGAAAAGGTCGTTAAGATCGGCGTGTTCGAGCCTACCACCGGAGAAAACGGAGGGGGCGGGTTACAGGAAGTCCTGGGAATGCGCTACGCAAGACAGACCCATCCAACGGTTAAAATCGGAGGAGAGGAGTATAAGGTGGAACTGGTGGAAGTGGATAACAAATCCGATAAAACGGAAGCAGTCAACGCTGCACAGAAGCTTGTGAGCGAAAAGGTTTCCGTTGTGCTGGGAAGCTATGGTTCCGGTGTTTCCATTGCAGCAGGACAGATATTTGCAGATGCTAAAATTCCTGCCATAGGCGCCTCCTGTACCAACCCTCAGGTGACCCAGGGGAATGATTTCTATTTCCGGGTATGCTTCCTGGATCCGTTCCAGGGTACGGTTATGGCCAACTATGCCAATGACAACGGGGCAAAGACGGCTGCCGTCATCACCCAGTTAGGAGATGATTATTCCTCCGGCCTTGGTTCCTTCTTCAAAACAGCATTCACAGGCTTAGGCGGAAAAATTGTCAGCGAAGAACAGTTCCAGACCAATCAGACTGACTTTAAGGCGATCCTTACAAACATCAAGGCCCAGAATCCTGACATCATCTTTGCACCATCCTCCATTACTACGGCTCCCCTTATCATCAAGCAGGCCCGTGAACTTGGAATTACAGCTACCATCGCTGCCGGTGATACCTGGGAGAACTCCACCATCATCGAAAACGCAGGTAGTTCCGCAGAAGGCGTTGTCCTTTCTACCTTCTTTGACGAAGCAGAACCGGCCAACGAGGAAGCTGCTGCTTTTATCTCAGGCTTTAAGGCTTACTTAAAGGAAAATAAGCAGGACGAAATCATCCCGGCTGTATCTGCACTTGGCTATGATTCTTACCTCTGTGCATTAAAGGCCATTGAAACTGCTGGTTCCACAGACGGCACCGCCATCCGTGATGCATTAAAGGGCGTATCCATTGACGGCGTTACCGGAAGCATATCCTTTGATGAAAATGGAGATGCAAAGAAAGACATGGCGTTCATAAAGACCATTGAAAACGGCAAATTTAAATTCTTAACGACTACTACGGTAAAATAATAACTAAGATACCGTGACAATGCAGTCATTACCAGATGAGTGGGGACGTATTTCCTTCCCCACTCGTTCCATTTTACGCGAACAATGAACCGAATATAAATATCTGAAGTTTTATTCTGTTCATTCCGCGTGATTCATTACATACTCAACAGATAGGAGGCATTTCGCCACATGAGTCTTACAACCTTTTTACAGCAGTGCCTGACCGGTATTTCCCTGGGCGGCGCTTATGCGCTGATTGCCATTGGATATACCCTGGTTTACGGCATCCTGCGGCTCATCAACTTCGCCCACGGCGATATCTTTATGATGGCCGGTTATTTTATGATATTTGCCATGGCAAGTTTTCCATGGTACATTTCCATTCCAGTGGTTTTACTGGTCACCGTATTATTAGGCGTATCCATCGAACGGGTGGCTTACCGCCCCTTACGTACCGCACCCAGAATGTCCGTCATGATTTCTGCTATCGGTGTCTCCTACCTTTTGCAGAATCTGGCAACCTATCTGTTCACAGCCCTGCCAAAGGGATATCCGGAAATTCCGTTTCTAAAGAAGATCTACCAGATCGGCGGTCTTTCCGCCTCCTTTGTAACATTCTTAACACCGGTCCTGACCCTGATCATTGTTTATGGGCTTATCACCCTGATCAATAAGACAAAAATCGGCATGGCCATGCGCGCGGTTGCAAAGGATTATGATACTGCCGCCCTTATGGGAATCAAGATCAACCGCATTATAACCTTTACCTTTGCCATTGGCTCCCTTTTAGCCGCTGCCGGCTCCGTGCTTTATTTTACGGACCGAATGACCGTATTCCCGTTCTCCGGCTCCCTGCCTGGTCTAAAATGCTTTGTTGCCGCAGTATTCGGCGGTATCGGCAGCATTCCAGGCGCCGTGATCGGAGGCTTTATCCTTGGCCTTGGCGAAACCGCCCTGGTAGCTATGGGATATTCCACCTTCAGCGACGCATTTACCTTTGTTCTGCTAATCATCATTCTCCTGATCAAGCCTACTGGTCTGTTCGGCGAGAAGACGACCGATAAAGTGTGAGGTGCCCCCTATGAAGAAAAATGCAGTTTCCAAAAACAAGCTTTATACTCTGGCCGCTCTTTTAGTCATCATCGGCCTGCTGGCTTTTTTACAGGCTAACAGCGCCCAGTACAGCTATCAGATCTCCATCCTGGAGCGAAGTGCCATCTATGCAGTGGTTGCCGTTTCCATGAACTTACTTACCGGCTTTACGGGATTATTCTCCTTAGGCCAGGCCGGTTTTATGGCGATCGGAGCCTATACCGTAGCCATCCTTACCATACCGGTTGATAGCAGGGCAAGCGTTTACTATGTAAACGGCATCTCTCCTGCTATCGCAAACTTACACTGTCCTTATTGGCTGGCCTTAATTATCGCAGGGCTCCTTGCCGCAGCCATGGCCGCCCTTATCGGCATTCCTGTTCTCCGGTTAAAAAGTGATTATCTGGCTATTGCAACCCTGGGCTTTTCCGAGATCATCCGGGCAGTCATTGCGGCTCCCCAGCTAGACAAGATCACCAACGGTTCCTACGGATTAAAAAGCATTCCCGGATTTCCTAACCTTTTTACAGCTTTTGGACTCCCGGCCCTTTGTATCCTTTTAATGGTCCTTATCATTAATTCCTCTTACGGACGCGCTTTTAAGGCCCTCCGTGAAGATGAAGTGGCTGCGCAGGCCATGGGGCTTAACTTATTCCGTTATAAGGAGCTGGCCTTTGTCATCTCTTCCTTTTTCACAGGCGTAGGCGGAGGACTTCTGGCCATATTCATGCGCTCCATTGATTCGAAGACCTTTTCCATCAACTTAACCTACGATATCCTGTTAATCGTAGTCCTTGGAGGAATCGGAAGCATTACGGGAAGCGTCATCGGCGCCTTTCTGGTCACCGCAGGAAGGGAATGGCTTCGTTTCTTTGATAATCCGCTGGTTATCGGAGGATTTGAAGTCCCCCTGTTCCGTTCCGGTTTCCGTATGGTCATCTTTTCTATTTTATTGATGATGGTGGTGCTCTTCTACCGCCGCGGGATCATGGGCAGCAATGAATTTTCCTGGGAGGGGCTTGGCCGGCTTATCCGAAGTATTCCAGCCAGGCTTAAGAGAAAAAGCAAAGCACAGAAGGGAGATAACGCATAATGTCAAACACGGCAAAAACTCCAATTAACGTGCTCCACATGCAGGACATTACCATGCAGTTCGGCGGCGTTGTGGCCGTAAACGGTCTGACCCTTGACGTAAACCAGGGTGAAATAGTGGCCTTAATCGGTCCCAACGGCGCAGGAAAGACAACCGCATTTAACTGTGTTACCGGTATTTATGAGCCGACCTTCGGGCAGGTGGACTTTATGGGAGAAACCATTCTAGCCAATACTCCGAAGGGTAAAATGAAAAAAAACTATCTGGGAGAAGTAACACCAGGTCCAATCTCAGTGATCAGCAGCACGCCGGATGTGATCACAAAAAGAGGCATTGCACGTACCTTCCAGAACATCCGACTTTTCGGACAGCTGTCCGTATTTGACAACGTGCTCATTGCAAAGCACATGCGCGCAAAACAGAATGTATTTTCCGCAACTCTTCGGTTAAACCGCAGGGAAGAGGAACGGATGCGGGCGGAAACCGCTGCCCTTTTAGAGGAACAAAACCTGCTTCATTTAAAGGATGAAATTGCAACCTCTCTTCCCTACGGCTTACAGAGGCGCTTAGAAATCGCCAGAGCCCTTGCAACGGAACCAAAACTTCTGCTGCTTGACGAGCCGGCTGCAGGCATGAATCCTCAGGAAACCCAGGAATTAACGGATTTTATCAAACAAATCCGGGATTCTTACCATCTAACCGTATTCATGATCGAGCACCATATGGATCTGGTCATGCAGATTTCCGACCGCATCTATGTTCTGGATTTTGGTAAGCTGATCGCGCAGGGAACGCCGGAGGATATCCAGAACAATGAACGGGTAATTGAAGCATATCTGGGGGTGAGCGACGATGCTGAAGATTGATAACTTGCGAGTGAATTACGGCGGAATTGAAGCCGTTAAGGGAATTTCCTTTGAAGTGCCGGATAAAAGCATTGTGACCCTGATCGGTGCCAATGGAGCCGGAAAAAGCACGACCTTAAAATCTATTGTCGGTCTGGTAAAACCGTCAGCCGGAAGCAGCATCACCCTGGATGGGGAGGAACTGATCGGCAAGGATACTCCGGATATTATATCCAAGGGAATTGCTCTGGTACCGGAAGGGCGCCACGTGTTTCCGGATATGACCGTTATTGAAAATATTAAGATCGGAGCCTATTTAAGAAATGATGATCTTAAGGATGATATCGACTGGATTTATGAATTATTTCCCCGGTTAAAAGAAAGGAGCTGGCAGCTTTCCGGTACCCTTTCAGGAGGCGAGCAGCAAATGCTGGCAGTTGCCAGGGCTCTTATGAGTCAGCCAAAGATCCTCATGATGGATGAACCTTCACTGGGTCTTGCTCCGCTGATTGTAAAGGATATATTCTCTATAATCCGGGAGATCAACAAAAAAGGGGTAACCGTTCTTCTCATCGAACAAAATGCCAATATGGCTCTTCATACGGCTGATATCGGCTACGTTCTGGAAACCGGGCAGATCACCTTGACAGGGTCCGGGAAAAAGCTGTTGGCCGACGAATCGGTAAAAGCAGCTTATCTTGGAAAAAAGAAAAATTAAAAACAAAGGCTGCAGACAGGAGGCCCCTTCCATATGGGGCGCCTATCTGCAGTCTTTGTTTTTGTTTTTTAATATCATTGTCATGGAATCACCCGCCGTATGGTGACTGGCTTCCTGTAATTCCAGGTGGAGATTTTGATCCCGCTCCTGCGGTTTGCCGCATGGACGATTTTTCCCTTTCCAATATACATGGCCACGTGGTCGATTTGCCTTCCGCTTGCATAGAACAGCAAATCGCCAGGCTCCATGCTGGAAGCCGGTATGACTTCTCCCTCTTCGGCCTGCTGCCTGGAGGTACGGTCTAAATGAACTCCTGCGGCATGCTCCATCACATACTGGACAAAACCGGAGCAGTCCGCTCCTGTATTAGGATTGGTGCCGCCCCATCGGTATGGGTTCCCCACAAACCCGACCGCATAGTTTACAACCTGATTGCGAAGATCACTGTTTTTTTCCGCTTCAGGTATGGTAAATGCGATTGTGGCATTTTCTGGTGCGTAAGCATAGGCTGTCTGCCCATTATATTGGATCTTTGCCCATCCCCCGTTATGGGAGATAAAAGAATATGTTTCACCCTCATGAATCTTGCCCAGTACTTCAGAATCCGTATTCGGTTTGCTGCGGACCCGAAGGGTTTCGGTGTCTACCCGGAGCATCAGCTTCATGTTATAGTAGGCAATTGCTCTGGCATCCTGTCCGGTGGCCAGATATTTTCCGTATACATAACCGGTTACCTGCCCTGACTTTATTTTATACCAGCCATTTTCTTCTGACAGCACACTGCTGCCGGCATGGTTTCTCAATTTCCCCACGATTTCCGCATCATTCTTTGGTTCTTTTCTGATGTTCAAGGAATCCTCCACCACACTCACCCCAAGATTCTGAAAGATTGAGTTGAAGGTTCCATACCTCATTTTTTCCTGCGTAAGACCGGCCGGCGTTTCCGTTCCTTCCTGTTTCATGGAATCCTGATATTGATCCATGTAGACCGAAATGCCTGCTACAGGCGAACCGGTCTTTAAGTTAGGTTCTGATTTTGCGGCCTGTACATCTGCTGTTCCTATCCATACGGCACTGCCGCATGCGATAGCAAAGCCTAGTACCTTCCATGCTTTGTCAGTCATATGCACTTTCCTTCGCAAGTTATGGCCTTTCCTTTACAAATGAGTAATTTGCTGATCTGAAAGGTCTTTTAAATACCGCATCCCGTATTCTCTATCCTTCCCGATCTGAGCTTTTAATTGTTCCAGCCCTTCAAATTTCCGTTCAGGACGGACAAAATGCAAAAGCTGTACTTCTATAGTCTTTCCATATATATCCTCATTTATACCATAAATAAAGGTTTCTGCTCCAACAGGCGAATTTCCCTCCACCGTGGGCTTTCTTCCGATATTCGTAATGCCCCCATAATAAGTACCGTCCACAAATACTTTGGACACATACACGCCGAATAAAGGAAGGTGCTTCTCCGGCGAAGGCATGATATTGGCCGTGGGAAATCCAAGAACCGCTCCTCCGATATGGTTGCCGTGGACCACGGTTCCATGAATGGCATATGGCTCCCCCAAAAGCTCGTTGGCCTTCTCCATATTTCCGGAATCCAGTTGTTCTCTGATGTAGGTGCTGCTGATATCCCGGTGGTCATCCTGCTCTTTCGGTATAACGATCAGTTCATAACCATACCGTTCTTTCCACTGGTAAAGGCTGTCCGCATTTCCCGCTCCCTGGTATCCAAAGGAACAATCCGTACCAACAACGATGATCCTGGCATTCATCTGGCCTGCCAGAACACGCTTTACGAATTCTTCCGGATCCATATGCGAGGTTTCCTCTGTAAAGGGATATTCCACTAAATAATCGATACCGATCTTTTTTAAGTTATTTTTTCTCTCCAGATTGGTAGTAATGGCCTTTTGGGGGCTTCCTGTCATGAGGGTAAGGGGGGCCATATCAAAGGTAAGGACAGCCGTTTTATACCCTTTTGCCAGCTTTAGCTCTCCCATCTGCTTTAACAGCTTCTGGTGTCCTCTGTGGCGTCCGTCGAATTTTCCCAGTGTTACGATTGCAGGCTCTTCAATCTGAAATTCTCTGGTTCCGGTTATATATTTCATGATTCAATTCCTCTTTCCTGCCCGTATTCTCAGGGCATATAGGGATCCCTGGAAGGGGTGGCGTTCCTCCCAGAAATACCTTTTGAGGCTTAAGAAGCTCCTTCTCCCTGTCAGGTACGTAAACTCCAATAAACTGGTTCCTGCTGTCATATACTCTTACAGGTCCGTCAGGTAACAGAGAGTCTCCCTCTGCCTGGTTCCTGTAAAAGGGGTTTCCATTGTGCACCAGCTTGTCAAAATCCTGTTTCATCTTAAGTGCCGGATATTCCGAAAATACCTTGTCCACAGCAAGGATATGATTCTCCAAGGTTCCATCATCCCGAAGTTCCTCGATCTGCGCCAGGGTCAGGCTGTCCTTTAAGCTAAACCCGGAAACCTGAGTGCGGAGAAGGGATTCCATGCACCCTCCGCAGCCAAGCTTTCTCCCGATGTCATAGCAAAGGGTCCTGATATAGGTTCCCTTGGAACAGGTTACAGTCATGGTTACCCGGGGGAGCTGGATCCGGTCTACAGTGATCTCCAAAATCTCCACAGGCCTGGCTTTCCGCTCCACTTCTATTCCGGCTCTGGCCAGCTCATAAAGCTTTTTTCCGTCTACCTTTAAGGCGGAATACATGGGAGGTATCTGATCGTAATGACCAAAAAAGCTGAGTACGGCTTCCTTTACCTGGGCCTCATCGATATTGACCGGATATTCCGCCAGAACTTCTCCTGTAGTATCCTGGGTATCCGTTTCCCTGCCCAGAAGCAGGACCGCCTCATAGGTTTTGGTCTTATCCGTCAGCATATCGCAAAGCTTCGTTGCCTTTCCCAGGCATACGGGCAATACTCCCTCTGCCATGGGATCTAAGGTTCCTGTATGTCCTATCTTTTTCTGCTTTAAAATACCTCTCATTTTCGCCACAACGTCATGAGAGGTAAATCCTTTTTCCTTGTATACATTGATGATACCGTCTGCCATAGATCCATCTCCTAGTTAAGCTGTTTTGCAATCTGATTCGACAGATTGTTGATCACATCATGAACACTACCTGCCATAGTACAGCCGGCCGCTTTTTTATGACCGCCGCCGCCGAAATAAACGGCAATTTTGCTCACATCAAGATCTGTGGTAGAGCGCAGACTCACCTTATACTCCCTGCATGAGATTTCATACATGAATATGGCACATTCCACACCCTCTGTGATTCGAAGCTGATCAATGATTCCATCCATATCTGCACCGGTAACACCGTAGAAATCCATTTCCTTTTTGCTGATGGCACTGAAAATGCAACGATTGTCATGAAAGGTTATGCTTTCTAATAAGGCCCTTCCCAGAATCTGATTCTGGATATAGGTCTTCCGGTAAAAACTGTCATCGATGATCTTTGAAAAGTCGATTCCCTTTTCCATCAGCTTCCCTGCAATCTCCATCGTCCTTTTTGAAGTGCAGTCGTATTTAAACACTCCGGTATCATGGATAATTCCGGTATAAATGCATTCTGCGATTTCCCTGGTAATCTTATTTTCATCTAAGAGGCCGTAAAGCACCTCGCAGGTCGAACTGGCATCATCCTGTACAATATTCTCTTTTGCGTATCTTAAATTGGTAACGTGGTGATCCACACAGAGACTTTTTTTTGCGGTATTTAAGAACTTTGCTGCCTCTCCGAACCGGAGCGTATCACTGCTGTCAAGGCAAACGCAGAGGTCATATTCTTTATCCTCTGAAAAGTCACTGACAATGCGGTCAAAATTCCTGAGATAATCAAATTTGGAAGAAGGGGTCTCAAGATATACCACCGCCTTCACTTCCGGATGATGCTTTTCCAGATAGTTGTAAGCCGCCAGACAGGAACCGACGCAGTCCCCGTCCGGACGGACATGACCCATGATTGCTACCGTTTTCACATCTTCAAGCACTGTGTCAAAAAAACTCACAAGGGCACCTCCCTAATCTCTGATATCTTTCGTTACCTCGTCTATTAATTTGGACATATTTACCCCATATTCAATGGACTGATCCAAAATAAACTTGATCTCCGGCGTATTGCGAAGGTTTACTCTCCTTGCCAATTCACGGCGGATGTAGCCTTCTGCACTTTTTAATCCTTCTATGGTAGCCTTCCCAGCCTCCTCATCTCCCAAAATACTGATGAATGCCTTACAGTATTTTAAATCCGGGGTAACTGAAACGTCAACCACGGTAGTCATGGGATGGATTCTTGGATCTTTGATTTCCAGACGGATGATCTCACTTAACTCCCTCTGGACCTCCATGTTGATTCTAGTATTCTTTATACTGTTTTTACGCATGTTATTCCTTTCGTTTTTTGTCCGCAGTTTCAAAAAGACCAGCCCGCATTACGGGCTCATCTTTTCAAAATTCCAGGATGCAGGTTCCTAGCGGGGAACCTCAACCATGGCATATGCTTCAATCATATCGTCTTCCTGAATATCATTAAATTTCTCAAATACAAGGCCGCACTCATAACCGGTTGCAACTTCCTTCACATCATCCTTAAATCTCTTTAAGGAAGCCAGAGGACCATCGTAGATCTGCTCTCCGGCACGCGTGATGCGGACGCTGCAGCCTCTCTGGAACTTACCATCCATTACGTAGGAGCCTGCAATGGTACCTACACCGGATGCCTTAAAGGTCTGGCGAACGATTGCGTGGCCGATGATCTTCTCTTCAAATATCGGATCAAGCATGCCCTTCATCGCCGCCTCTACATCCTCAATGGCCTGATAGATTACCTTGTAAAGCCTCATATCCACTTTTTCCCGGTCTGCTATGGATTTTGCAGTTACATCAGGCCTTACGTTAAAGCCGATGATGATCGCATTGGATGCGGAAGCCAGGGAAACGTCAGACTCATTAATTGCACCTACGCCTCCGTGGATTACCTTTACCATAACCTCTTCATTAGACAGCTTTACAAGGCTCTGCTTTACCGCTTCCACGGAACCCTGTACATCTGCTTTCACGATAATCGGAAGCTCCTTGATATTGCCGGCTTTGATCTGGCTGAATAAATCATCCAGTGATAACTTAGCCTTTGTATCTTCCAGTAATTTATTCTTACCTTCGGAAATAAATGTCTCTGCAAAGGTTCTGGCTTCTTTTTCATTTTCGGTTCCAACCAGGACTTCGCCTGCATTTGGAACGTCGTTAAGTCCTAAAATCTCAACCGGAGTGGATGGACCTGCTTCTTTTACTCTGCGGCCCTTGTCATCCATCATGGCGCGGACTTTTCCGTAACAGGATCCAGCGGTAACCGTGTCACCTACCCGAAGAGTTCCCTTCTGTACCAGTACAGTAGCTACCGGTCCTTTGCCCTTATCTAGCTCAGCCTCAATAATAAGACCTCTTGCCCGGCGGTTCGGATTAGCCTTTAATTCCTTTACCTCTGCGGTCAGAAGGATCATTTCCAGAAGTTCCTTGATACCGTCCTTTGTATGGGCAGAAACCGGAACAAATATGGTGCTTCCGCCCCAGTCCTCGGGAATCAGTTCATATTCAGATAATTCCTGCTTTACCTTGTCAATATTGGCACTTGGTTTATCAATCTTATTAATGGCGACAATGATTTCCACTTCAGCTGCCTTGGCATGGTTGATTGCCTCCACAGTCTGAGGCATCACACCGTCATCAGCTGCTACTACAAGAATTGCAATATCAGTAGACTGAGCACCTCTCATACGCATGGCAGTAAAGGCCTCGTGTCCCGGAGTATCCAAAAATGTGATCTTTTCTCCGTTAACTTCTACGGTATAAGCACCAATATGCTGGGTGATTCCGCCTGCCTCTCTGGAGGTTACATGGCTTTGGCGGATCGCATCAAGAAGGGATGTTTTACCATGGTCAACATGGCCCATAACGCAGACTACCGGCGGTCTGGAAACCATATCTGCCTCATTTTCATCAGCCTCTTTAAGCAGTTCTTCAATAACATCTATTTTTATTTCTTTCTCACAGAGAACATCATATCCCAAAGCGATCTCTTCTGCCTGCTCATAATCGATTTCCGTATTAAGGGTAACGATTTTACCCTGTAAGAACAGCTTCTTTACAATGGCAGACGGCTGAAGCTTCATCTTCTCAGCCAGTTCCTTAATCGTCAGGATATCTGGGAGAGTTATGGTCTTTATCTCTTCTACTTTAGGCTCTGCATGCACCGGAGGCTGAACCGGAACCTTTAACTGCTTTCCGCCCTTGCCCTGTGCCCTTTTCTTAGCCTCGTCATCTTTATCTCTCTTATCAAATCTGTCATTTTTATAAGCGCTCTTTGGGGGCCTGTTGCTGGTAGGCTTTGCCTGGAT
>DFCS01000032.1 GCA_002367105.1 Hungatella sp. UBA3048 | reverse complement strand
CCCTACTCTTATATAGTACGAAATTTCCCGGAGTACCGGAGGAAAAGGATTGTTTAATGAAGACAAGAGGCGAGACGGTAGAAAAATATAGAGCAGCATTTGAGAACGGTACAGAGGGGCTAAATTATTTGAAACTATGCAGAATTATAGCCCTGAATTGTTCGGAAGAAGATAAAATACGTTGCTTGACTCAGGAGATAGATCATATTATTTGTGGATATATGTCAAGTAAGCGTCATTCAGATAATTGGGATTTGCCTGATAAAAATGAGTAGCCGGCAAGATCGGGGGAATCCTGCCGGCTGTATGAAAAAAAGTATTATTTAGTATTAGTAAAATCTACTTCCAAAACATCAACATTTTCTAAAAGGGCATTTGCTTGAGTTGTTGTTAAAGCAGTATCTTTTTTATCAATAGCATCTTTTAAACTGACCATATTATTTTGAAAAATATCGATATCTTTTTTATAATTTGAACTTAGCTTTGAGGATACGTTTTTCCATAATTTATTAGTAGTTTCGTAGTTACTACTTGCTGAGGACCAGTCGGAGCTTTCAGCATTAAGAACTAACTCTCTTCCAAGATAATCTAATCTTCCTATATCTGTAGGAATGGTGGTAGTGTAACTATCTGCAATATCAGGTACATATTTCGAGATTTGATTAGCTTGTACTCTTGAATCATAAGATTTTTTTGAAGAAACGGTTGTTTCAAGACTATTGATCGCAGTACTCAGTCCGTCTATGGTTTTAGCAGAGATTTTTGACGATTCCATGATCGGCTTTAAATTAGCATAATCAGTTTTTATGGTGTTAACTCTATTTTGTGCTGAGGCCCAGTCATCTCCAGTTATATCATCCATAATATCTTCAGCGTTAGATTCAATGCTACTCAATTGTGTCGGTGGATTTTCAAGTGCTTTTTTTTGACAACCTGTCAACAGAAAAACGCAAGCTGATAAGAAAATTAAAAGCATTTTTTTAAGCATGATAGTAACCTCTTTCCATATTTTGTTTTATTAGGGTTTGTAAAAAAGAGATTTTTATTCAATAAATAGCAATTTTGTTAGCAAATTTGATGATGCCATTGCATTGGAACAACCAAATCAGTTGATCCGATTTGGTAAGGATAAAGGTAATATTATAAAAGTATCACTGTCTATCGCATCTCCTGTTACGTGGGCGGGGAATCCTTTTATAATTGCTACGCTACCGACTGAATATCGGCCGCGAAAAATAGAATATATGGTGTGTTACGCAAATTCAGGGGTAGCGCTCATTCAAATACTAACCGATGGTCGTATTATTACATATACACAGATTAGTAATTCCTTGTGCTACGGATCAGTTGTTTATATGGGTTAATGATCATTTATATGATGGTAGACGATCCGGTGCTAGTATCCTCAAATGAACCATCTGGCCTGACCGTGAAAGTAAATTTGTCCAAATACAAGTGATTATCTCTTATACTAAGTCTTGTGGCGGTGCCAGTGGCAAAATTGCGTGATGTAATATAAGTTCCAGAGGCATCGTTGTAGATGGTGGATCTTAGCGTATTCCCGCTATTGACTAAACTCATAGATTTGGGGACTCCACTACCGAACAATCCTACTAAATTGCTATTTTCCGGTGCATGCATGTGAGTTTATAAGCATGATGTCTTGGGGAAACCTATAGATTCGGTCTTCCCTTTAAACACGAGTTGAAATTAATTAAAATAAAAACGCTATATACTTATAATATACAAAAGTGGCGTAGAAGCGCATAGATAAAGGATTGTTAAGCCACGTCCAAAGGTGGCTTAATCGCATATTCAAACCTCGGAAACCTCGTGTTTACGGGGTTTTTTTTGATGTGGGAAAGCACTGAAAGATGAGTAAATTTTGATTCGTAATATACGCACAATATACGTAAATATACGCGCAATATACAAGCGCATTTAGAACTTTTCTGGCCCAGCCTGTAAATGACGGTGCATTCTGTAAATGCCCGGATTGCGGATATGAATTTAATCGGAGCTTCTAGAAGAGTACAATTTGAAATTCTGCTAAGCCAAAGTTTAACGTAGAAAGGAAGGCAGAAGTGGGTTTTAGAGATTAAACAATGGAGCATTGGAAAAGTAAACACAAAGGTTGTACCAACTGATATTGGCCGGGTTTTTGATTCCGGCCAGAGAATTGAATTTCAAAGAAACTCCGGATTAATTGAATAAATTGCCCAAGTTGTCAGCTCCGAGAAAGGTCTGAGAGGATAATGAGCAGGCATACCCGGAGATATAATGGGGGGCCATGTAAAAGCCACAAACGTATAAAACGGATAATTGGGTTGAGTGGTGTTGGGCTGGAAGATTTGGTATATATTTACAAGGTTGGCCGTAAACGGTCCGTCTATTGTCGGTCCTGTTATTATAATAACCCATCTTCCAATGAAGTTATATAAATCAAGAGGGTTTATTAAGCCAGATATTATATATCCAGAAGTTTCAAATAAGTATCTATCACCCTGATAATTTATAACAATATTTTTCATAGATATTTGATTGTTTTGGATATTAGTAAATTCACTGATTTGTGTTTGAATAGGAGCCGGAATAATCAAGCTTTTATTATCACCGATTCCAAAAAAATTAGTGTCATTCATATTGTGTTACCTGTTTTTTAATACAGTATATGCGATATTTGTTCTAAGTGAGCTTGGTTTTTTATTTAAGGACTTTAGTATCGTAAAAAAGGATATAAATGAGATTTATAAATGCAGTGAGCAGCAAGAGTGTTATTAGTAACTTTATGGAAATGCAAGTCGGACAACGTGCAATATCTGTACAAGGCCTTAAAAGATGCAGACGAAGCATTAGGGCAATATAAACGAAAAAAGTTCGTAAAGACAGAGGGCTGCAGTCGGGATTGTCAGGTTTGTAAACACTGTTAATGATAATTATTGTAGTTTTTGAGGGCAAGCATTAAAATATTAAAATTGATATTGAGGTGAGATACGATGAAAAAATGTATCGGTTTAAGTTGCAGGAATTACACATCAAAGGCACTTCGCGGTGAAGCTGGTTGTAGTTATACAATGGATTATGCATATCATTGTTCGTTGCCTATATGGAAGAGAATTTATACAGAATTAGATTCATACTCATTTGGTATGGTATGTGGATCGGATTAAACTATGACAGAAGAACTAAGACAATATACTTTTGTCCATTGCCCATGTGTATTTATTATTAAATCAATTAGTATTTAGCGTATTATTGTACATTGGAAATTTAATATTGACAGTTGGTAAAAATATCTATATTCTGTAAATAAAACAGGAATTTGCCAGTCAGATAAATCAAAAGTATGCGGACAAAATTAAATGTGATTTTATAAGGAGAGAGTGATTTATGTGTACAAGCTTTATTAAAAAGACTGAAGATAATTGGTTGATAGGCATGAACTTTGATAATAATGGGATGAGATATACCGTAAACACCAGAAAGAAAGATTGGTTTATTGTATATGTAGATACAGGAAAAATTAACACACCAAGCTTTGGTATCCATAAGTCAGGCGTATTCTTTAATAATCTCTGCGTTAATTCTAATGGAAAAGGGGTTTATAGAAGGTCATCGGATGTGACGCATACAGCAAAATTTTTATCGGGAATTATTGACGGAAAAATTGATGTGAAAAGTTTGGAAGGATATTTATCACAGACAGAAATTGTAAATGTTCCAGATTATTGTACCCATAACATGATCTGTACGGAATATGGAAATGTGTGGATTATAGAGCCTGGAAGAGGAAATAGATATAGAGAGTTGGAAAATGGTGAATTTCAAATAATGACAAATGACGCTATATTAGATGCTCATGAAGAGGATAATATTTCTTGTGGTCGATATAAGAAAGTGAAGGAAATATTAAATCAGAGTGTAAAATTTGATGTAAGTAAGGCTTTTGAATTATTAAATGATGTGAAGCAGAACGAAATAGACTGGATTACAGATTTTTCTCTTGTTTTTGATAAAAAGGAAAATGTAGTATATTATGTTGAACATCAAGATTTTACTTACATGAAGGAATATGTATTCCCATAAAAATTCAATTTAATAAAGGTTATATAACTCTCGCTTGTGGGAATGTCTTTATAGAAATTAGAAATTAATATAGTAGTATACATTGAAAACTTAATATTGATAGTTTGTATAATTGGTGATAATCTGCATATAAAGATTCTCTTAATTAATTACAAAACATAAAGGAATGATAAAAATGGAAAACTGGTTTACACTAGATCAAATTGATACAGATACTTGCATAATCAGCGAATACCGCCATTGGGAGGAAACTCACTGCTATTTGCTTAAAGGCCAAGAACGATGTTTGCTCATTGACACCGGGCTTGGAATCTGCAATATTTCTGATGAGGTGAAAAGGTTAACAGACAAACAGGTAACTGCCGTGGCAACTCATATCCACTGGGATCATATCGGCGGGCACGAATACTACCCGGATTTTTATGCGCATGAGGCAGAATTAAGCTGGCTGAACGGCGAATTCCCACTGACAATGGATACTATCAGGAATATGGTTATAGATCGATGTGATTTACCGGAGGGTTATGATGTCAACGCTTACAAGTTCTTTCAGGGAATGCCTACAAGGATACTAAAAGACGGTGATATCATTGATCTGGGTGGGCGCAAGATTACTGTACTACATACGCCAGGGCATTCCCCAGGGCATCTGTGTTTTTGGGAGCCACAACGTGGGTATTTATTTACCGGTGATCTTGTTTACAAGGATACGCTGTTTGCGTATTATCCCTCCACCGATCCTCAGGCATATCTTGCATCGCTTGAAAAGATAGCGGTACTGCCCGTGAAAAAAGTATTTCCGGCTCATCATAGTCTGGATATACAACCGGAGATTTTGAGCCGTATGCGAGACGCTTTCCTCCAGTTGAAAGTTGATGATAACCTTCATCATGGTGGCGGTACCTTTGATTTCGGCGATTGGGCAGTGTGGCTGTGATGAATATTTTAATTTTTTGTACTTGTAAGTGACGCATGATGAGCATAATGCGAAGCCAATAAAATGAATATACAAAGAAAATACTAACTGTTAATTATGGAGGAGGAATTGCCGGTGGCATTATCGGCATTGCAGGCGGGAGCTATGAAGATAATTGCAGGAGATATAATTTAATATTAAACAGGAATTAATCAAATGAGTGTTATAAAAATGAGTGTATTTTTTTACTGCTGCATTACTATGGATGGCTATCTTGCTGACAAAAACCATAACCTGGATTAGCTTATGCTTTTCCTGTTGACGGGGGAGTATCTTTATTTATATTAAATTACCATAACCCATCTGTTATCCATCAGGATCAGAATAAGGTGTTGCAATATCCGGGATTGGCAGAATAGACAACGATTTCGTAAGTTACTATTTTACATTGCTGCATATAATATATTGTACAAAGCATTTATTTCTATAAATCACTCCAACTAAAAGGGCACCGATAATCCGAATTGGGCCCTTTTTTCTGCCCATTCCCCAAATTCACACAACGTCTACTTGTCCCATATAATATTGTGAAGTATGATATGAAAGGAGTGAAAGAAAATGAGTAGTGATAGATGTAAATGTTTTGAAAAGCGTGAACCGAAACGCGAATGGGAAAAGAAGCGTGAATGTGAATGCGAAAAGAAGCGTGAATGTGAATGCGAAAAGAAGCGTGAATGTGAATGCGAAAAGAAGCGTGAATGTGAAAAGAAGCGTGAATGTGAATGCGAAAAGAAACGCAAATGCGAATGCAAACCTAAATGCGAATGCAAACCTAAATGTGAATGCAAAATCAAATGGGAATGCAAACCCAAGTGCGAATGTGAATGCAAACACGAATGTAAATGCAAATGCGAATGTGACGAACGTGAAGAGTATGATGAGTATGAAGATTACGAAGAATATGAAGAATATTAAAGATAGTTAAAGATAAGAGCGGGCTTCGGCATTCCGGGCCCGCTTTTTTGAAAATTATTTTACAAGAACATTTATATTACTATTTCATTTACCAACGGATAGGCCGTCTAATTGACAACACCTAATTGCATTATTTTCATATAATAATTATGGGAACAAAGTTTCCTAATATTGGAGTACAGGAGTTAAACAATATGGATAACTATAAACAAGATTGGTTTAAAGAATGTTGTGATTGCCATGATAAGCGGCAGGCACACGTTCATGAAGTTCAAGGCAGTGTAGAGATAGCAGAACGCGAAGAAGATCCCCATAATCATCGNNGATTTTTATGAAAATCATTTTCATGAATTTCGTGGTAAAACATCGCTTGCAATTCCTGTTGGGGACAGACACGTTCATTTTCTGGAATCAGTAACAGAAGTGAGCGATGGTCACGTTCATGACTTTAGAGTAGCCACTTTGATTAATGATCCTATCGGTGAAGAAGCCTAAAATTTATATTTAAATAAGTCCACCACTTCACAGGTGTAAGAAATAAATTATATAAGTAAGTGTTTTTAATATTAGGTGGCGGGTATCCGGTATTCCGGTCCCGCCTTGTGTTGCCAATGACTACGTTTGACAACTGTTTACAGATTTCAATAAGTAGTAATGGATTTCAATAAGTATCAACTTATTTCAGAGTTTCTTTTTTAACCTGTTTAAAATATAACATTCTGTCTTAAATTTCTGATCGACAATTCTGACAATATCATAATTATAAACCCCACTATCGGTTTGATGTTCGTTTCTTGCTGCCCCTATGTAATAAATAATTTAATAAAATACGTGAACTATTATTGATTTACTCAATATTATATATTAAAAGTAATATGGCTAAAAATAAATAAGGAGTAACTATTATATGGAATTATATGCATTCGCCTCTGAATTTCCGGAATTATATGCAATGTTAAATGAAACTGTTAGATCCACTATTGCGGCGAACAATATGACCGGAGAAGAGTCTCTCAGGGATTGGGACAATATGATTGATAATTATGTTAGTAATTTCGATTACGAGGATTATTATGGACAGGAGATGGGAGAGAGTTCATATCAGCAGATACCTTTTGATGGTTTCGGAGGTAGGGATGGCAGAGATCGGGACAGAGACAGGGACAGAGACAGGGACAGAGACAGGGACAGAGACAGGGACAGAGACAGGGACAGAGACAGGGACCGAGACCGAGACAGAGACCGCCGCCGTCGCTTTCGTGATTTTAATTTAAGAGATATTATCAGACTTTTGTTTTTAAGACAATTGTTCGACCGAAACCGTTTCTAAAATTTAGTTGTAAAACCCCGTATTTTCGCCATGTAGTATAAAACTTCCACGCTTAGATACAGGATTGTTAAGCCACGTCCAAAGTGGCTTAATCGCATATTCAAACCTCGGAAACCTCGTGTTTACGGGGTTTTTTTGTTGTGGGAAAGCATTGAAAAATGAGTGAAATTGATTCGTAATCTACCGGCAAATCATGTGTTTTTTGGGGGCCTTTTTTGACACTTAAAACGACACTTGTCCACAATAATGTGGAAACAATTGTGGATTGTGTGTTAATGTCTGAAAATACGACAAAATTATGCAAATTATAACAGGACTGTGACCTATAGTTATACACAAATTCATCGTTAACACATCTTGTCTAGGTGTCCCATATAATATAATGTAACACAGTTAAAAGGTCAATTTATCAATTCTTTCCTAGTATAATAAGGGCTAGAATAAATACATATAAACAGCTTAATTAAGTGAATGCCAGTGTCGAAGCCATCTTTTACAGCATTCACATCTTTTCTTATGGGCCCATATAATAAAATATAAAAATAATAAAAGAGGTGCAAATATGGGCTGTTTTTGGGGCGGCTGTAATAATAACTGCAGGCGTAGTTGCAACAATAACTGCGGTTGTGAAAATAGATCTTGTTGCGAAACTGAGAGAGATGAATGCGAAAAGGAAAGAAGAGAAGCTTACTGCGCAGGTTTTCGGGATGGCTGTAACAGCGCTTCCCGCTGGCGCGGTGATGATGACTGCTGATGAAATGAATGCAGAGTAGGAGAAATGCTCCAGGAGGCTGAGGGTTTCTGATTTGGAATGTGGCGCCGCAACAGGCGTTTTTATGCCATCTTTTAGGGCGGTTATGTACACTTGTAATATGATTGCCTACAGGTAAGAAATGATACGAAATTTTAACACTAAATTAGCCCCGGGATTTTGCCCTCGGGGCTATTGTGTTGGGAAATATCTAAAAAAAAATTTGAAGATCATAGTTTTGTTGACAAATATATAAAAAATGTTTATAATTCAATGTGATATGTAAGTTTTCTTGTGAAAAATGAATAATTCCAATACCAGCAAAATATATGCCAAGATAATGGTATTACGTCTATCCATTTCTGGAATATCAAGGCCGCATAGTCAGTGTATTTATGCTGCTTTTTAATTTCTGGATCTACTTTTTACAAAAAAACTGAAATACCAAGAAAAGGAGAAGGAATATGAAAAGCAACTCAGAAATCAGTATAAGCAATATTTACAAGCTGGATGGCCGTGTGCCTCTGGAGAAGGCTATACCATTCGGCTTGCAGCATGTTCTGGCTATGTTTGTAGCCAATTTAACCCCGATTGTCATTGTGACGGCAGCGGCCGGACTGAGCGGGGAAGAGACGGCTATGTTAATCCAGAATGCCATGTTTGTTGCTGGTATAGCAACCTTAATTCAGTTGTATCCGGTATGGAAGATTGGGGCGAAGCTTCCTATCGTCATGGGGGTCAGCTTCACGTTTGTTACAATCCTGAGCTCGGTCGGTGTTAAGTACGGATATCCGGGCATATTGGGAGCCATACTTGTCGGAGGTGCGGTTGAAGGAACTTTGGGGCTTTTTGCAAAATATTGGAGAAAGCTGATTTCTCCCATTGTTTCAGCGTGTGTGGTAACTTCCATTGGTTTTTCTCTTTTGACTGTTGGAGCCAGATCCTTTGGTGGCGGTTATAGTGATTCCTTTGGGTCATCAACCAACCTTCTGATTGGATTTGTGACGCTTCTCAGCAGCATTCTGTTTAACATTTTTGCCAAGTCCTTCTGGAAGCAGCTTTCTGTATTATTTGGACTGGTGATGGGTTACATACTTTCTGCTATACTTGGAATTGTGGACTTGACTGGGTTATTTGCCGGCGGGATCGTTTCCCTGCCCAGGATTTTACCCTATCTACCGGAATTCCATATAGGAGCTATTTTATCAGTTGTAGTGATATTCCTGGTTTCTGCAACCGAAACTATCGGAGATACCACGGCCATGGTGGCTTCGGGTCTAGACCGTGAGATAACGGAAAAAGAGATATCGGGTTCTCTTGCATGTGATGGTTTTGCAAGCAGCATTTCGTCCCTGTTCGGATGCCTGCCGGTTACTTCTTTTAGTCAGAATGTGGGACTTATAGCCATGACAAAGGTTGTTAACCGTTTTACCATCATGACAGGGGCTGCCTGTATGATATTGGCAGGTTTATTTCCTCCGATTGGTTCCTTTTTTGCATCTCTTCCTGAGGCTGTGCTGGGTGGTTGTACTATTATGATGTTTGGATCCATCATTATAAGCGGAGTGCAGATGCTGGCCCGGGCCGGGTTCAGCCAGAGAAATTCCATTATCAGTTCCTTGTCACTCAGCGTGGGAATCGGATTTACCCTGATTCCAGAAATTTTTCATATATTCCCGGTAATCATTCAGGATGTATTTGCGGAAAATTGTGTCGCTGTGGTATTTGTACTAGCCTTGGTATTGAACCTCATACTTCCGGAAAAAATGGAAATTGAAAAACCAACAGAGGTGATGGAATAGAGCGTATATTAAATGGATAACGAAAAAGCGCAGACAAAGATGCCTGCGCTTTTTCGTTTTATAATCACATATGCCTTATATTTTCTGGCAACAAAAAACTCCCCGAGTAGGACTTGAACCTACGACCCAACGGTTAACAGCCGTTTGCTCTACCGACTGAGCTATCGAGGAATACATGATTTATTATACCCGAAAAGTGAAATATGTCAATAGGGAAAATATAAATAATAAAAAATGCGGGAGATGGGACTTGAACCCACACGAGCATACACCCACAAGATCCTTAGTCTTGCCTGTCTGCCAATTCCAGCACTCCCGCACAACGAACATTATCTTAGCACTTAAAAGTGAAATTGTCAATATTTTTTGAAAAATATATACAAAAAAAATATTTGAAAAATTTGGAGAAATGTTGTTGACATATAAGAGCTTGTATACTATAATAACTATTGTTGTTACGACAGATAACAACGAAATGCAGAAGTGGCGGAATTGGCAGACGCGCACGGTTCAGGTCCGTGTGGTAGCAATACCTTGAGGGTTCAAGTCCCTTCTTCTGCATGAAACTATGCAGATGTCATAGCTGCGTGGTTTTTAATATTTATATGACATGCGGGAGTGCTGGAATTGGCAGACAGGCAAGACTAAGGATCTTGTGGTTGTATGATCGTGTGGGTTCAAGTCCCATCTCCCGCATTATAATTTAAACCTGATTAGGATGTCCTGCGGAGAAGACCACAGGACATTCTATTTTTGAAATTTACTACGGTATTTGACAGTCAAAAAATGATCATAAAATAGCGCTCAAAAACAGCGCCTTAAAAAACAAATAACGCCAATTTATAGCCTAGGATTTAATGACAATCCCTGGCCTTTTTACATTAAAAGTTTATTAACAAGAAGCCAACAAGAAGCCTGTTTTACAGTAAATACATAATTTGATACAAATAAATCGCAATTGAGGAGTTAGAAAATAATAGGAATTATATTGGGTGTATAATAATTATACAATTGTCAGATATTAATTCCGGTAATTTGTCCGGTTGATAAACGGATAAATGACTTGTTTGAGCTCCTGGCATCATAACATGGTTTTCCCCATTTGAGCTTGTTCATCTGCCTTAAATTTGGCTTTCTGAATGAGCTCTTTTTTTATGTTTAATTACTACCATGACCGGAACGAATATGCGGCCGCCCCTTACAGGCGGCCGCCTCTTTTGTGACAGCAGTATTTGAGAGAGTGGTCCTGGCACAATTTTCTGGTGATCATTCATTAAGCAGGAGTGGACGGGCAGATTCTGGTTTCCTTTTTATTCCATCGTTGTATGTTAACAGGCAGTAAAAGCGTTGTCCTGAATATCATTTCCTTCTGATCTACATCTATAACCATTATGCCACCTAATTTTGTTGCCGTTTCATCAATGATTGATAAACCAAGACCATGAAAATCCCGATTAGGCTTTGTTGATACAGGTATTCCATTACGAATAAGTACTTTACCATGAAATGAGTTTGTTGTTTCGATTTTCAGCCATCCATTGTGAGAAACAAATCTGCTTCTGATGGCAATAAATCTTTCTGAATCAGAAGTGACTTTTGCACAAGCCTCTGCTGCATTATTGAACAGGTTTGTAAACATGCGGACAATATCGGATTCAGAAATATTGTGACCGATGGGGAGATAGACATTAGCTGAGAATTGGGTGGATTGCTCCTCGCATCGATCTGCGGTATCCTGCAGGAGAGCATCAAGCAGGATATTATTTGAATAGGAATATTGGACCGGGACTTGCTTGTTACTTTTCTCGTGAATGGTATCGAGCAAGCCAATCGCTTTCTGATATTCACCGATGTACAACAGAGATTTTACAGAGGATATCATTTGATTGTAATCCTGTTTGAAAGCCCGAAAGCTTTCGGTATATTTTTGATACGCTTTATAATGCCGCAATTGTCTCTCCATCTGCTGCTGCTGCAATTCCGTATGTAATTCATATTTCAAAAGGGAACTGGTTCTGATTCCCCGGTTGACGAGCAAACCCTGTGCAGCAAAGCAGATGGTACAGGAGATGATGCAGACCATGTTATACCATGGCAGATCCGCCCCATAATACCGCCCCAGGCTGATAAACAGCAGATATCCCAGAATGCATACTTGAAAAACAGCCACAAACCGGATCTGATCATTGCTGCGGTAGAAGGTTTCAACCTTCGCTTTTGGAGTGATGAAATGGCGAAAAAGCATATTGTAAACGAGTATCATGCATAAGGAAAGAATCCAAGCAATGGGGTAGTAAAACTTGTCTTGCCTTACCCACTGTACGCTATGGTTCAGAATCAGAGCGAAAGCCGGCAATACAATTCCTCTTCCCCAGTATAAAACGGCGACAAAATAGCCGCTCTCAAAAAGAAGCTGCATAGGATTCATTTGATACAATCCTTTTAATTCCAGCAGTACGATCAATAAGAGGACAGGAGCTCCATAATGTGAGGATAGGACCAATCCCCAAGTAGCGCTGAAGCTCAAATTGATGACTGCAGAAACAAGGAAGAGTATCAAGTGATTTCGCTTCAGCAAAAAATTCCTTCTATGATAGAGAAGAAAAGATACACTATACATGGTAAAAAGGCATTCTGCGACAAACCGTAATAAAAATGACATCGGTTACCTCCTTTCGTAAGAAAAACCTCTGTTCGGTGGAAGAAATTAGTTCAACAGGTAGCATTTCCTCCAAGTCGTATAAATGAATATAGATGGAGAAAAGAACATATATAAAATAGCATTTTTAGCCAAAAATGGCATTTATTATGCTCTTAATTCCTTATTTCTTGTTCTCAATTACCGGTCGGTGGTGGGAAGGGCATATCAAAGGTTTTTATTCTATAACGGCTAAATTCAATACATAAAAACTAAAATTGAGTACATATATTTCCAGAAAAACCAAGTTTCAAATTATACTCGCAGAGTAAAGTTTTTATATTACGAAATTTCGATTTTGGAGAAAATACGGTGAGATTTCAGATTACAACGGACTATGCGATTCGGATCATCCTTTTATATGGCTCAGCAGGGTGTTCAAGTGACAACAGCGAAAGAGGTAGCAGTGGAACCCGAATTTGCGATCTTATATATGAAAATGCGGACGAAACATAACATTGAGGAGGACAACTCTTAAGAATTGCCTAAAGAATAAAAAAGCCACTTACCATTTTTACCCGGTAAGAGCTAAGACTGGAATAAGGCCTTAAAACACTTCGTAAGGTTCAAAAAAAGGTAGGGTTCCCAGAAAGAATCCGATAGAGCAAAAATAATAGTGTCCGCTGCTTCTTGATTAAAGATGATTTAAGCAGCGGACACTAGATTTCTTGCTATTATTTAACTTTTTCCAGACTATACATAATATTTCCCTGTTTTCCATCCACACGTCCGTGTTTATCCAAGGCTTTTGCCGCAAAAAGGTCAAAGCCATGAATAGAAACCGGCTGGTGATCGTCTGTTCCCGCAAGTATGAGTTCGCAGCACTCAATTACATTGCTAAGCAGTTCCTTGGGAGAAGAAAAGGTACCATGATTGCGATAAATACAATCATAGTCTTTTTCAAATTCTCGGAGCTTTAACAGGCTATTTTTGTATTCTGAAACACAGGATGAAAACTCATCAAACAGCATAACTCCGACGCCACAGGCATCGCCAAAAATAATTGCGCGCTCTTCCTGAATGAGTGGGCACATAATACCCGGAGTATGACCTTTTACAAGAATCATTTTAATTGTTATTTTGCCCAAATCAAACAATTCGCCATCTGCTATGTTTTGTATTTTGCCTGTATACGTGGGTGTTAAATCTTTTTCTGCAATCGGAAATGGAACAAGTGTAGTGTTATTGTCCATACGTGATGACATTTTTCCATGCTCCTGAAAGATTGGTAAATCTGCATGATTCATGTAGATTTTATCGTACAATGCTGCGCCGCCAATATGATCTAAATGACCATGAGTTAAGATTACAAAGACGGGTAATTTCGTAATGGTGCTAACATAGTCGCGGATATTTCCAATTCCATTACACGTGTCAATCAGACATGCTTTCTCCTCTCCGATAACAAGATAACAGCAGACCCCGGTAATATCAATAATGCGGTAAATGTGTTTGCTTAATTTTTGTTGTGTATAATATTCCATTTTTTACTCCTTATGATTTCGATAATTATCCAAGATTTTCATCTAGCTTCATAAACCACATTGTAATAAATCCGATTACAACGGATGCAACAAGTACAATTCCAAGTATAATATAGTTGCGGTTTGGGCCGGCCAGAAAAGCTGTTAATCCATATATTCCGTTGGCAGGGTTTAGAACATATGCTTTTAAACCAAGAATTCCGCCTAGAAATCCTGAAATGAATCCTGCAATAACACTTGCATACAGCGGAGTTTTATACGGAATATTAAGACCGTAAAGCAATGGTTCTCCTACACCGCCGAGCAGCCAGGTGATAAAATAACTCATTGTTAATTGTTTTTTCTTTACATCCTTGAATTTTACAAAGCATGACAGCGTGACACCTGCACCTGCCCAGCTGAAGCAAAGAATGGCAGGCATGATAAAACCGTCATATCCAAGTGTCGGGAATGTGGTAAATAGAAATACCATTAGTACAGTGTGCATGCCAGTCATAACTAAAAGGCCGAAAGTTGCAGCAACAATGGCTACTGCCACAGGTCCAGCTACATCATACAATGTAATAATTCCGTTACAAATGTATTTACCTAAGAAGGAACCAAGAGGCCCGAATAAACATAATTCCAGTGGAAGCATGATGAACAATGTGGCAAGCGGAACACCAAATACCTTTAATGTGTCTGGTGTATGCTTTTGAAAAAATTTTTCTACATAGGAAGCTATCCAAATAGTCAGAATAATCGGGATAATGGTAGATGAGTAGTTTTGTGCAACTGCAGGAATGCCGTACACGTGAAATGTTGTTTTGGCTGTTGCCATCTGAATTAGAGCAGGGTGTACCAATATAGCTCCAAAAAACATACCCATCAGGGGATTCATTTCAAACTTTTTGGATGCGGTATAACCTACAAAAACGGGTAAGAAATAAAAACCAGCATCACCCACAAAAGTAAAAAGAATATATAAGCTGTTTTCTTCTGTTATAACCCCCAAAAGCTGTGGACCGAGTACAGCTACCAGTGCTTTTAAGATACCAACGCATAACAAAACCGGGATCAATGGCGTCATACACCCAGCCAGTGTACCCATCACAGCACTGAGATAATATTGAAAATTCTTCTTGACCGGCTTTTTATCCGTCTCTTGTGGTTCGCTTTTTTCTGATATATTACTTGGAAGCATAGAATCGAGCTCATTGAAAACAGAACTGACCTGTGGACCGATGATAACTTGATACTGTCCCCCAGACTGAACAACACCTGCGACTCCTTCAATCTTCTTAATCTCATCTTTATTTGGTATTGACTCATCATTTAGGATAAAGCGAAGTCTTGTCATGCAATGTGAGACCTGTTTAACATTGTCCTTACCGCCGACTGCCTGCAGTACTTCTCTTGCGATCTGCTGATATACATCCGTCTTTTTCATAAAAAATATCCTCCTTGTTATTTTGAAAACACCTCTAAACACAGCAACTATAGCAATTACTTGATGTCTTGTAAATGCTTTATAAAGGTTTTGACGGAGTGCTTCAAAAAAAAGAAAAAGAACGCTGTTTTTTGAAACAATGTTTCATTGTACTATCTCCCATATAGCCCGAATTCCATTTCTGCCCGAATGGATTTTCTTAAATTTTTCATATTTTTTTCGTATTTTTTTTGAAATACGCAAGAATAGATTAAGTCAAGAATAAAAATAAAGGAAATAGTAGAGCATATGGTGGAAATACCTCCGGTTTGAATTCTGCCCTCCATTCTGGCAATAGACAAATGGTGAGTTGTCTGATGCATCAGTTGGTTTGGCCGATCACTTGTGATAGATAAAGATTTTAATTTATTCGCATGAAACATTTTTGCTATGGACAGACTAAACGGAGATTCTCCCGAATAGGATAAAAAAAGATTAAAATGATCTTGAAATAAGTTGGTGCTTCGGTGAATCTGCTTGGAGCGATCAAATTCTATAAAAATATTATAGCCAAGCCGGTTCATGTTGCTGCTAAAGGAATGTACCGCTTCATAAGAAATTCCATCTCCATAAATGTCTATAGAGTTATAACAGACGATATCCTCTATCACAGCATTCCATTTATCAAGGCAGATCAGATTTCTTGTTTCTTGAATAGCCTTTTTTTCCAGTCCGGCAATACGGTCAAAAATAGTATCATAAGGAGTAGTGCCATCATAGGGAAAATCAGCATCTATTAAAAGATACTTTTCATCGGTGTTTTTCCATTCTGCATATAACTGTCGTTTAAACTGCTCATAGCTGTCAAAGCCCATCTTTTTGGCAAAGCGTACGACAGTGGCAGAGGAGACAAATGCCTCAGAAGAGATTTCGCGTGTACTCATATTGCAGACACGTAATGTGTTGGCAAGGATAAAATCTGCCAGTATCCGCTCGCTGTTTGAGAGGTCTTCCTTTTTCTGTAATTTGTATATTAACATAGATACACTTCCTTTTATGATTATTGATAGTAATAAGTATATCATGAAAAGCTTCTTTTTTGATAAATGAGGGTGACAAATTTTAAAAATTTTTCAATAATGTGTAAGGCTACGATATAAAAGATGAGCGCGCACCTGCATCCATGACATAGTATCTCACCTTTTCATGTTCTTCTTTTAATCTGCGATACAATCCCCAAAAGGATACACTATCATGTACATTTCCTGCTGTTACTTCAAAGTCAATGACAAACCCATTTTTATCACAGCACGTATTTGTAGTATACGCAAACACCTGCTTATGTACTCCTTTATGAAAGTATCCGCTTTCAGGGTTTGTTGTACTTTCTTTTTGATGGATTTGTTTAGTTTCCTAATAAGGTGATTTTTAGGTACTAAATCCTCTAGACTTGTAAATTCTATTTGTGTACGTTCCTTATTATCTTTCATTCCCATCATAAAGCATATCCTCCAATTGTGTTGAAACAACTATTATGTCAAAAACAAAAAAAGAGACAACCACTTCGCCAAAGGCGAAGTTAGTTGTCTACAGTCTGAACCGTTTGCTTACCGCAAACGGTTTTTTGCTGCAGTAATTATTATTTCTTTTTAACAGGATAGCAGGCCTCGGTTACTAACTCATCAGGGTTCTGAGTTTGAGCAGGGCTGACATGATAGATGCAGAACATAGCTCCGTTAAATTCATAACCATTATCATTTGCCCAATTTGCCACCGCATGGTTTACAGTGGTGAGCTGCTCATAGCTGCCTTTGTAGGTTGCTGAAGCAATCTCCACCGCAGGCATGGTTTTAAACACAACGTGTTCAGTATCTTGATAGCACCCTTTTACCGTGATTTGAATTTCTACATCCACGTCGCGATCCTTATATCCCTCGTCATGGAAGATTGCAAGGCTGCAGCAATTGTCAGCTTGCTGAAGCTGCAGTGGTGCTGTTTCTGCCATCATAAGGTTTCGGTTCTGCATGAGCTACAAGCTTCTCTTCATCATCATCCTCTTGCTCTCTTTCCACGCCGTTTCTGTTAAAAACAATCTTCTGCTTACCGGTTTCGTCTTTCTCCAGTCGATAAACTCCCGCAGAATTCTCAGGTTTTTCACTGCTTGGGGTATATGTATCAAACGAACGAGAGGCGGAAGATACATCTGAATCTTGGGTATCTGTATTCTTCTGATTTGATGATGCTTCGGCCTTCAGTTGCTGAATTTGCTTGTCCAATTCCTGGATTTTCTTTTCTAAGGCTTCATATTCTTCGCTTTGCTGTGCTGCAAAAGGATTTTTTGCATCATCACGTTGTTTTTCAAGCCCACTTTTCTCTTTTTCCAGCTTTTTGATTTGTTGTTCGGTATCGCTGTCACCGTCTTTGCCTGCTTTGGGGCTTGCACTTGTCCCGGCTGGATATTGGGGTGAAACTGCGCCTGTGCTGCTGATATTCATAGTAAATCCTCCTTTGTTTTTAAAAGATACTATAAATATATCCAGCATATTCAGACATTTCAATAGATTTGCTTTCAGATGTTTCCTGATTGTAGTGGAATGATAAAAAGAATATTTAATCGGAACATTTGCTGACTTTTTTCAATACAAACTGTTCCATGATATTTTTCAGCGACAGCTTTTATGTTCTCAAGACCAATTCCAGAACCCTTGCTTGGAACGATATCGTCTGAACGACTGTTTTCAATCTCAATCATAAAAAAATCGCTCTTTTGAAGAGCAGATAGCGTTAAATATTGATTGGCTCCTTTCATATTGCTGCATGCGTTCATTGCGTTATCTACTGCATTTGAAAATACAACGCATAAATCCATGTCATCAATTGAATCGCCCTCTGGAATCTTCACGGTACAATCCACTTTTATTCCCTCTTGCCGTGCCAGCCCTAATTTGTTTGTCAATAGCACATCGAGCATTGCATTTCCCGTCTGGCAAGGAAAAGAAAGCTGGTCAGATATCATTGTCAGTTTATTTAAATATTCTAGAGCTTTTTGATTTTCTCCGGCTTTTAAAAATCCCCCAAGTACCGTCCAATGGTTATTGATATCATGCCGGAAAGCTCTTGTTTGTTTGTAACGCATCTGCATTTCCTTAATAGAATCTGTTTGTATATGTATTTGCTGTTCCAGAAGAGCGTTTCGCATTTGCAGTTCAAAACCTTCCGATAATTTTTTATAAGCAAAAAGTACTGCAAACAGACAAAAATAGGCCGCAATTTGAATAACAAGCATTGCCCAGTCGTTTATGTCCGGCAAGAGTCTTACTCCAGCTGAATTGACTTCAACTGTATTTCCATATGCCATAAAAACATACTGTGTTACAAGAAGCACGAAAAGAACCGGCAGCAAGAGAATCAAAACATACCGCAGCATTAGTACTTTTCTGCCATCCAGCCATTTTAAAACAAGTCGGTAGGAAAAAAGCACTGCAACCATTACAAGTAGAGCGCTTATCATTACAATAGCTACTGTATAGGGTAATAATATCGTAAATACAATACTTAATAAGGATTGAAATATCCCATTTAAAACCTGCATAATGCTGATTGCCAGTATCGCTGTAATGGCGGATAATGTTGGTGGACATTTCAGAACAAGATATCCAAAGAAAAAAAGAGTGCTTAATTCCCAAATGGTAGCCATTGGGAACGAAGCATGAAGATTCATTTCTATTACGGCCAGCGAGTATATGGCAAACACATAGCTGGAATAATGATACCATTTTAGGGGCCGATTTGTAAATCTGCTAAAAAAAGAAATTTCAAGCAAAGCCAGACAAGCGTTTAATATGCAAAAGAAGAAAATAAAATCCAGCCTGCTGCTAAACAATTCAATCATCTTCATCCTATTTTCCCCTTTTTTTCATATAGATTAACATGGATTCAATAAACTCCTGTTGACGAAGCCTTGAAACAGGAATGCACTCCCCATTGTATAACTTGGCTCTCCCATCTTCATAGCCACAAACGGCTTGAAGATTTACCAAATAGCTGCGATGGCAGCAAAAAAAGTAGGGCTCCAATTGCTTCTCCAATTCTTTTATTTTGAAATAGTAATCAATGACTTCCAATTTGGTATGAATAAAAATCTTTCTGTTAATCGCCTCGCAATATAAAATATCAGTAAAGCGAATGGATTTACACCATGTTCCCTTTTGAATTGTCAAAACGCTTCTTTTTCTGCCCTCAATATAGCGAAGTATGCGATCCATTGTGCACCTGAAGCGCTGATCCTCCAACGGTTTTAGCAAATAATCCGACGCTTCCACAGAAAAAGCATCATAAACATACTCCTTGAGGATCGTAATAAAAACGAGAAAGCTTTCTGAGCCGGATTGTCTTAATCTTTTTGCTGCTTCCATGCCTGTCATGCCGTCCATTTGTATGTCTAGAAAAATAATGTCAAAAATCTCGTCACTATAAAGTAAATCTTCTGCATTTGAAAAAGGAAATATCTGAACAGAATGATTTGTTTGATTAACATAGGAAAATATTTTATTTCTTAATTCTAGAATCATCTTATTATCATCATCACATATAGCTATCTTAATCAACCTGCGCACCTCTTCTTTATACAATACACCATTTTAAGAATACATCTGCGGTAACAGGAATTCAAGTAGAATGTTGTGACCTGTCCTTCTATTGATTTGAACTGTATTGACCGCAAATCCTAACATGGATAAAAAAGAGATAAAGAAAGCTTTAGAGAATTAGCAACTCCACGAGGCGGTCAAATATCAGCATATCTATTGTTATCCTTGGTATCATTCTTCACGTTTGTTTATTGGTCTATTTAAGGGGCCATTTCTAGAAGGCCATTGGATCATATTATTTTATTCGAGCCGGGGTACTGGTATTAAGACCCCGGCTTTATGGTGTTAAAAACCCAAAAAGGATATATGGACCCCTGACACTCCTTACATACAGAAACACAGTTACAAAGGAAAAAATGTGCTATAATAGGATTTAAATAAAATTCAGGAGGAATACCTATGGGGTATAAAGTACTGGTAGCGGATGATGAGTATATCATTCGTCGGGGGATTATCAGTTTTTTAAAACAATACAGCGATTTCGAGCTGGCAGCAGAAGCAGAGGATGGAGAAATGGCGCTTGAACTGGCAAATGACATCTCTCCGGATGTTTATTTTGTTGATATAAATATGCCATTTCTAAATGGTCTTCAATTCATAAAAAGCTTAAGGGAAATAAACCCCAGGGCAGTTGTAGTGATCATCACCGGGTATGACCGGTTTGAATATGCCAGAGAAGCTCTGAAGCTGGGTGTCTTTGAATACCTGCTGAAACCTCTGATGGAAGGTCCATTTGATGAGATGATGCAGCGTGTACGGGAAAGACTGCAGAGAGAGGAGAGCGAAGATAAGTATCTTATCTGGGCGAAGAGTATGCTTGCACAAAATCGTACCTACCTGGCCTCTAACTTTTGGCAGAGAGCACTGGAAGGGCATTACACAAAGGAGGAAATCAGGGAACGCTCCCAGTATTTAAACCTGTTGCTTCCAGAACCATTTACAGTTACGGTGGTTTCCCTGGAATATCAGAAAATGGAAGATGTAAAAAGCACCTGGAATGAAGATCTGCTCTTTTTCGTTGCTGAGAATATTGCGAATGAAATGTTTCATGGGCTGGTGAACCCAAACAGCTGCCAGGACAGGCATGGTAATCTGGTGGTGATCTCAAAAACGGTGGCACCGGAAGCAGCAGAGGAACTGACAGAGGCCTATTGTCATATGCTGGAGTCGCAATTGCCGGTGCGCTGCGTAGTCATGCAGGTGAACGGAGATGATTATGGAGCTCTGGCTGAAACCTATGAAACGGCTGTCAGCCGGTTAAAGGAGCTGGAAACCGGTTCTGCTGTGATTAAGGATGTAAAGCTTTATATTGAGGATAACTATTCGCGGGAGGACTTTTCCTTTCAGGATTCGGCAGGCCATGTGAATCTGTCTGTTCCCCATTTAAGCAGGCTGTTCCGCAGAGAGATGGGAGTTACCTTTATCGATTACTTGACCAGCGTCAGGATCCGTAAGGCAATCGAGCTTTTACATAGCAGTGAAATAAAGATTTATGAAATCGCGGAACTGACCGGATACGCAAACCAGCATTATTTCAGTAATGTATTTAAAAAGAATCTTGGGGTCAGCCCTGCAGAATACCGAAGATTGATAAAAAATGATAATCAAACCTCACCCATGCAATGATTTTATACCTTTTACTCAAATTATTGCAAAGACTTTCTCTCCTCCTTCCGGCATAATAAACGTATCGTTAAAACCAAAAAGGAGGATCATCAAAATGAAAAAAAGATTTTTAAGCGTGTTGCTGTGCGCTTCCATGGCAGCGGTTTCCTTAGCCGCCTGCAGCAGCGGAGCAAGCAGTTCAACCGCAACCACAGCCGCTCCCCAGACTACGTCTGCACAGGCTGAGACCACAGCAAAAGCAGAAGAGACCACGGCTAAAACTACCGAAGCTTCAGGAGAAAAGCTGGTAGTCGGCTTTGCCCAGATCGGTCAGGAGTCCGGATGGCGTGACGCAGAAACCCTTTCCATTCAGACATACGCGTCTGAGAATGGGGATAAGGTTGAGCTTCTTTTTGCAGATGCGCAGCAGAAACAGGAAAATCAAATTAAAGCGATCAAGAACTTCATCGAACAGGGCGTAGATGTTATTGGCCTTGCACCGGTCGTAGAAACAGGATGGGATCAGGTATTTGCTGAGGCAAAAGAAGCAGGAATTCCGATTATCCTTCTGGACCGCAGAGCTGATGTCAGTGAAGACTTATATGCAACCTTTATCGGATCTGATTTCATTGAAGAAGGCAAGATGGCCGCAAAGGAAATGGCAAAGCTGCTCGGAGAAAATGGAAAAATTGTTGAGCTGGAAGGAACGGTAGGTGCTTCCGCAGCAACGGACCGCAAAACCGGATTTGATGATGAAATCAAAGCAAGCTATCCGGGTATTGAGATCGTGGCTTCCCAGACCGGTGATTTCACCAGAGCTCAGGGAAAAGAAGTTATGGAGTCTTTCCTTAAATCCAATAAGGATATCAAGGGCGTTTATGCGCACAACGACGACATGGCCCTTGGAGCGATCGAGGCAATCAAAGAGGCGGGATTAAAACCGGGCGAAGACATCAAGATCGTTTCCATCGACGGTGTCCGCGGAATCTTTGAAGCAATGGCAGCCGGGGAGGCAAATTGTACCGTAGAATGTAATCCACTGCTTGGGCCGCTTTTATTTGAGACAGCAGCAAAGCTGAAGGCAGGCCAGTCTGTTGACAAATGGGTGAAATCGGCAGATGGCGTATTTACTGCTGATATGGCAGCTAAGGTACTTCCGGACCGCAAATATTAAGCCGCGGGGTTGTTGCAAAAGTATATCATTATTTTTGCAGCAACCCTTTTCATATCAGAGGAAATGCCCTCTTAATTGGAAAGTAAGGAGGAAACGCCATGAGTGCAGGGAATCAGCTTTTGACAGCGAGAAATATATCCAAGGCATTTGGAAAAGCGGTTATTGCTTTGGCTGATGTGCAGTTTGATTTGAATCGGGGGGAAATACATGCATTGTTAGGGGAAAACGGTGCGGGAAAATCAACGCTCATTAAAGTGCTGACCGGAGTGGAAACCAAGGACCGGGGTGTCATTGAGTTAGACGGAATACAGATCAATCCGAGATCCACACAGGAAGCGCAAAACGAAGGAATTTCAACGGTATACCAGGAAGTCAATCTTTGCCCCAATCTTTCCGTGGCGGAAAATATTTATATTGGGCGGGAACCTAGAAACCGGTTTGGAACAATCAATTGGAAAAAAATCAATTCCGACGCCAGTGAACTGCTGGATAAATTTGATTTACATATAAATGTTACGAAAAATCTGGATCATTACTCTGTAGCGATCCAACAGATGGTGGCCATTGCAAGGGCCAGCGATATTGATGCCAAGGTTCTGATTTTGGATGAACCCACCAGCAGCCTTTCCTCTGCTGAGGTAGATAAACTGTTTCAAATTATGAGAAAGCTCCGCAAAGAGGGCATGGGAATTATCTTTGTTACACATTTTCTGGATCAGGTTTATGAAGTTACTGACAGAATCACCGTACTTCGAAACGGAAAATATGTGGGAACCTATTTGACGAAAGAGCTGCCAAGAGTAGAACTGGTTGGAAAAATGATAGGCAAGGATTATGCAGGGCTTAAGGAAGCCATGAATGCAAAACTGCCGGAGGAAGCAGAGGGACAGGAAAAGGAGACTTTTATTGAGCTGGTCAATGTCAGCAGTCCCGGAACGGTCAAGGGGTTTGAGCTTAAAGTGAAAATGGGAGAAGTTCTGGGCTTTTCCGGTCTTTTAGGTTCCGGGCGTTCGGAGACAGCCAAGGTTTTATTTGGAATAGACCCTATCAGCGAAGGAGAAGTAAAGGTGAAACATGAGATGGCACACCTTCATTCTCCCTTAGATGCAATCCGAAACGGACTTGCTTTTTGCCCGGAAAACCGGAAGACAGAGGGGATTATCGGAGAGCTTTCCATCTGGGAAAATATCATACTTGCCCTTCAGGTGAAACGGGGGATATTCCATAAGATTTCAAGGAAAGAAGCGGAGGAGCTATCAAAGGAGTATATTGCAAAGCTTCAGATCAAAACACCTGGCACAGAGCAGTTAATTAAGAATTTAAGCGGAGGAAACCAGCAAAAAGTAATTCTTGCCAGATGGCTTGCAACGGATCCGGAGTTTCTGATGCTTGATGAACCGACCAGGGGAATTGATATCGGTACAAAGGCGGAAATACAGAAAATTGTCATGGATCTTGCAGGAAGAGGGATGGCGGTACTCTTCATATCATCGGAGATTGATGAGATGCTCCGCTGTTGTACCAGGATGATCGTGCTCCGGGATATGAAGCAGGTAGGAGAGCTAAATGGAAAAGAAATATCGGAAGAAGCAATTATGCATATTATGGCTGGAGGTGAAGTGTCATGAGGGAAATCTGGAATCGTTTGACAGGAAAACAGTATTTCCGCCCCCTTATCATTTTTATGATAATTCTGCTCTTTAACGGTATTGTCAGCAAAGGAGAATTTTTCACACTATCCATCGTGGATGGGCACTTATACGGACGTATTATTGACATCATAAGAAATGGAAGCAAGCTCATGATACTGGCTGGCGGCATGACTATGATACTGGCTACAGGCGGAACCGATATTTCCGTAGGCTCTATCATGGCAATCAGCGGAGCCATTGCCTGCAGCATTGTAAACGGGAATATTTTTCCGTCATTCCATGGGAATGTTGCTGCGGCAATGATTCTCGCGATTCTTGCAGGAGCAGTCAGCGGCATCTGGAATGGCTTTTTAGTGGCTAAAATAAAAATTCAGCCAATTGTAGCCACCATGATTTTAATGGTGGCGGGCAGGGGAATCGCACAGTTGATTACCAGGGGAAAGATCGTTACGATTACTTCGGAGGCCTATTATTTTATCAATGGGGGTTATATTTTGGGTCTCCCCTTCCCCTTGTTTATTGTGCTTATTCTAGTGGGTTTTTTGGTACTATTTACAGGAAGAACGGCATTTGGCCTGTTTTTGGAATCCGTAGGCTGCAATCCGACTGCGTCAAAGTACGTGGGTATTAAGGTTGACCGGATGCTGCTTGCAATCTACACACTTTCAGGAGCCTTTGCGGCGGTGGCCGGTTTGATTGAAAGTGCCGGGATTAAAGGTGCGGACTGCAACAATGCTGGTCTGGGGATTGAAATGGATGCCATTCTTGCCGTAGCAATTGGAGGAACCAACTTAATGGGCGGGCGTTTTTCCATTCCAGCCAGCGTCATAGGAGCATTGATCGTACAGAGCATCACAACAACCGTACTGGCCCTTGGAGTTCCGGCGGCATATATCCGTGTGTTAAAGGCATTGTTGATTATTATCATCTGTCTGTCGCAGTCAAAACAGTTTAAGGATCTGGTCATCAAGCGCAAAATGATAAACGGAAAGGTGGTTGGTAACTGATGGAACAGACGGGAAAGAGAAAAAGGGTTCAGATCAATAATATTTCACTGGTTATCACCGTTGTGCTGTTTGTCCTGATGTTTCTGTTTGGTTCTGTAAAGTATAATAATTTTTTATCTTTATCAACCTTTTTAAACCTCTTTAATGACAACGCATACTTAATGATAGCGGCAATCGGAGCTACCTTTGTACTGATAAGCGGAGGGATCGATATCTCCATCGCTTCTACCATAGCATTTACCGGCGTAGGATCCGCTTACCTGCTGGAGCGGGGAGTTCCGGCATTCCTGGTTATCCTACTGATGCTTCTTGCAGGAATCATCGTAGGCTGTACCCAGGGTGCCCTGATTCATTATTTTAAGCTTCAGCCTTTCATTGTGACTTTGGCAGGCCAGTTTTTGATGCGGGGGCTTTGCGTTGTAATCAGTGAACGCTCCATTCCCATCAGTGATCCGTTTTTTAAGACCATGGCTCTTGGAAAGGTGGCAGTTCACTTAGGAGAGGCGAAAGCGTGGAACGGGAAAATTTATTACTATGTATTTCTTCTTTTAATTGTATTTGCGGCTGCGGTCTATACCCTTAGATATACAAAGTTTGGCAGGTGCTTATACGCACTGGGAGGTGGTGAGACGTCTGCAAGCCTTATGGGATTAAATGTTGCGGGAACGAAAATCGCGGCATACGGAATCAGCAGTTTTTGTGCCGCTCTCGGAGGAATCGTGTTCAGTTTTTATACTCTGGCTGGATTCGGACTCCAAAATCTGGGCCTGGAACTGGATGCACTTTCATCCGCTGTTATCGGCGGTACCTTGCTGACCGGAGGCGTAGGTACTGTGGCGGGGACGGGAGTCGGGGTCATGATAGAGGGGGGTATTCAGACAATCGTTACCTATCAGAATTTAAATACCTGGTGGACGAAAGTTACCATTGCGGCGCTTCTGTGTTTCTTTATTGTAATACAGAGAATCATTGCGATCCGCGCAGAAAAATCAAAGGGGAAGAACGAATAATAAAGCATAATGCAGTTGTAAGAGTCTGTTAACTTCGGTATACTGGATGAGGCGGATACATGATATGAAAATAGGAGTGAGAGCAATGAAATATTGGAAGAAACGATTCATGGATATGAAAATTCGTGATAAAATGATCAATTCTCATATTTTTATTGCGCTCATTCCTTTTTGCTTTGTGGGGTTATTGGGGATTATCAGCTCAACCAGAGAGGCGGAGCGCAATGTGACCCAGCATACTTCTCTGCTGGTAGGTCAAGTGCAGCATACAACGGATATCTACATAAGCAGTATTGAAAAGACTGCGAATATGCTGATACGGATTATTGAGCCAATGCATCTGAATAAGATCCCATCCGCTGAGGATGGGCGCTGGAAAGAGTATGAAGCAGCGCTGAAAAACAGCTTTGAGACAGTGGCGGAAACGCATGATGAAATTGCGGGCATCTTTTTTGCTACGGAACATGATATGTATGTGGGAACCGGGATGTCCAGAATCTCCCGTGACCCGTTTGTCAAGGAAGTCTGGTATGAAAAAGCAGCGGCATCTCCAGGCGAAATGCAGATCATCAGCAATGTTACCGGAAGGAATATTGTTACGGAAGCCGCCTACAGCATTGATGATGTATTTTCAGTAATGAAAGCTGTTATAGACCCGGAGACAGGGGAGAGAGTGGGCGTATTGCTGTTTGACGTAAAACATGAAATTATTTCCTCTGCCATTCAGGACGCGAACATCGGTGAAAATGGATTTGTATTCGTCCTGGATGAGCAGAATCATTTAGTATATGCGCCAACCAATAAAATTGTCTACCGCATCCGCCCGGAATGGCTATGGAATGAAGAAGAGCCTGTAACCGCGGTTACCAATGGGGAAAAGTATCAGATCAGTTATCAGAAATCCGCCTATACCGGCTGGAAAACTGTCAGTGTCTCATCTTACCGTGAAATTATGGGCGGAATCAATACCATGCTGATTATGTTTGGCGGGGTTTTGGTTTTAACAATTCTCACGGTATTTATTGTAGCGGTAAAAATATCAGAGACGGTCACAAAACCCATTGTCAGGCTCCGTAACTTAATGAAGGAGACGGAAAAAGGAAACTTATCCGTTCGGTTTGAAGGCAATTATCTGGATGAGGTCAGTGAGCTTGGCCGTCGGTTCAATCAGATGCTTGAGCGGATACAAGAATTGATGGAGGAGGTTTATAAAGAACAGGAAAATAAGCGGAAAGCCCAGCTTAAGGCAGTTCAGGAACAGTTTAAGCCGCATTTCTTATACAATACACTGGACACCATAGGCTGGATGGCGAGAGAGCATTCCGCTTATGACATTGTTCAACTAGTGGATGCTCTTACCAATGTCTTTCGAATCAGCTTAAGCAAGGGCAAAGACTATATTACCATTGAAGAAGAAATCCGTTATATTTCCAATTATCTCTACATACAGAAAATCCGTTACGGGCCTAAGGTACAGTATGAAATTCAGGCAGAGGAAGACTGTATGAAGGTGGTTCTTCCCAAAATGATCCTTCAGCCGCTGGTGGAAAACTCCATTTACCATGGGGTGAAGATGAAGAACGGAGACGGGCATTTAAAAATCACCGGACGGGTGGAAGATGACTGGGTGAGCCTGGAAGTCTGGGATGACGGAAAGGGTATGGAAGAAGAAAAAGTCTGGGAATTATCCAGATTGTTAAATGAGCCGGGAGAAGACGGCAGAAATAGAAGTTTTGGTTTGTTTTATATTAAGGAGCGGCTGCGAATCCGGTACGGAGAGCAGTTTAAAGTATTGGTGGAAAGCAAAGAGGGGCAGGGGACGCGTATTGTTATACGAATTCCGAAAGAAGTTCAGAATGATCTTGAAAAAGGATAAAATGGAAAAAAGAACGAAATTACTAATGGTATTACTGGTATCGGTATTTGTCTTTTTGGGGTACCGTATATATAACGGGGCGATTACCCAGACGGTTTATAAAAGCGATGTGGAGTATGTGATCGGTGTTTCTCAGGCTAACATGAGGGAAGCATGGCGGGTTGCTCTGATTAATGAGATCCAGGAGGAGGCGGGAAAGTATCCAAGTATCAGGATCGTAACTGCAGATGCCACCTCCAGTGTAGAGAAGCAGGAAAAGGATGTTGACAGGCTTCTGGATTTTGGCATTGACCTATTGATCATTTCGCCCTGTGATTCCAGCCGTCTGACAAAGAAAGTCAGAGATGTGTATCAGGAGGGAGTTCCTGTGATCGTCATGGACCGAAGCGTGGAAGGCTTTGATTATAACCTGTTTATCGGTCCGGATAATAATCTGATCGGGAAGCAGGGCGGAGAATGTGCGGCCCAGCTTCTTGAAAATGGAAAGGGGAAGATACTGGAGCTTCGCGCAACAGCCGGTTCCCTTCAGAGCGAGGAGCGAAGCGATGGGTTTGATTCTGTGATCAGGGATTATCCTGATATAGAAAAGACCGTTTGTGATTTGAAAAATGATATGAAGGATCCTGCCTATGATGCTGTTTTTGCCATGGAGGAGGAACTAAAAGGTGTTTCCCTGATATTTGCCAACAATGATTCAGCAGCCTTTGGAGCGTACGAGGCGCTAAAAGACAGGAACCTTGCTGAGAAGATAAAGGTCATCGGGTGCGACGGCTTTACCGGAGAAAACGAAGGGGTAGACCTGGTGAGAAAAGGAAAACTTGCGGCAACGATTTCCTGCCCTACAGGCGGGAAAGAGGCAGTGCAATATGCCATTAATATTCTTCGGAAGGAAAGCGGTGTTCCCAAGCAGGTTATTTTAAGAAGTCATACGATCTATCCTAAAAATGCCGGTGAGTATCTGGCTGCTCTTGACAGGGAAAGTATAGACGATGGCAGGAGAATTACCGTAGGATATTCCCAGGTGGGGCAGGAAAGCCAGTGGAGGCTTGCCAATACCCGTTCGATTCAGGAAGCAGCCAGGGAGTTTAATATGGAACTTCTTTTTGACAGTGCAGACCAGTCTCAAAAAAAGCAGATTGAAGCGATCCGGAGGTTCATTAAGGAGAAGGTTGATGTAATCGTAGTTTCTCCGGTGATCGAGACCGGATGGGATGCGGTACTGAAAGAGGCAAAGGAAGCCAATATACCTGTAGTAATGTCCGACCGCAGAATCGAGGCGGGAGATGATTTAACAACCACGTATATTGGCGCTGATTTTTTAGAGGAAGGGCGAAGAGCCATGCGCTGGCTAAAGGAACATGTAAAACCGGAGCATGGGATTGTTCATATTTTAGAGCTTCAGGGAAGTGAAGGCGCGACGCCTACGGAAGAGAGAAAGAAAGGCTTTTTCGAAATATTAGAGGAGAATCCCCAGTACCAGATTGTATATACGGATTATGGTGATTTTACTTTCGAAGGAGGAAAACAGGTTGTTGAGGAATACATAAACAGTCACACCTGGGATGTGGATATTATTTATTCCCACAACGACGATATGGCCTTAGGAGCGATTAAAGCATTGGAGGCACATGGATTGAAGCCGGGGAAGGATATAACGATTGTTTCCGTGGATGCAACAAAAGAAGCGTTCCAGGCAATGATAGACGGCAAGCTGAACTGTGCGGTGGAATGCAGTCCGCTTTTAGGTCCTCCGCTTATGAAGGCGATCAGGGATATGATTGCAGGAAAGGAAATGCCTCTTCGGATAATAACAGAAGAAAAGGTGTATGATCAGTCGGATGCGGAGACAGTTATCAAAACCAGGGAATATTAAGGATTGCCACTTTCACAGGAATATTCTTTGCGGAAAAGAAAATAAAAAAGTACTTGATTATTTGCTAAAAGTATAGTAATATAATTGTACGAATTGAATTACCAATTCGAACAATTGAAAAGCAGAAGTGGCGGAATTGGCAGACGCGCACGGTTCAGGTCCGTGTGGTAGCAATACCTTGAGGGTTCAAGTCCCTTCTTCTGCATAGCTATACTTAATGTCCTGTGGAGAACACCACAGGACATTTTTTGCATGATCCTGTAAAATTAATTATTAATTTTGGGTTGACAACAATTTAAAAATAAGCTATATTTTTATTATAATTTTAGGGTGTTACCAAACGGGCATTACCAGACAATTATTCTATTAAGGATATTGTCTGTTTTTTGTTTTAAGAGGATTTATATTATGTTCCTGCCTAATTTGAAAACGTAAAAGTGAAAGAGGTGAGATTGGATTGAAAATTTTACAGCCATATAATAATAATATAATTCTTGCTGAAGACAAAGGACAGGAAATCGTTCTTATCGGAACCGGTATTGGTTTCGGAAAAAAAGCCGGTCAGGAGGTGGATATATCAAAGATAGATAAAAAGTATATGTTAAACGCAGATAAAAAAGATCTGATAAATCTGGAAGTGCTGGACAGTATTGATGAGAATTTGATTATTGAAGTCCAGAGAATAATGGAATCCATTGAGAAATCATCATGCTTTCAATTAAGCATTGGAGGCCTGGTCTCATTATTGGATCATCTGGATGCTACAATTAAAAATCAAGGCAAGGAAGAGGAACATCCTCTCAGATGGATTGTTAAAAGAATTTATCCAAATGATTACGAATTGGCAAGAAGAGTTGTCCAATCTTTGAATGATAGATTCAAGATTCATCTTAATGATTTTGAAATTACCGCCGTTGCACTTCACTTCATTAATAATGGTTTCAGTCAATCACTGAATGAGACGATGAACACAACAGAGGTGATCAATAAATCCATAAATATCATTGAATATTCCGGTGCGTTTGTTCTGGATAAGAAATCAATCAATTATTCTCGTTTCGTCACCCATTTACGCTTTTTAATGAAGCGCCTGGAACTTAACGAAGATATTAGTAATGAAGATGATAATCTTTACAACGCAATTTATGATTGTTCAAACAGTATCATTCATGAAACAACCGATAAAATTATTGAATATCTGCAATACCAGTTTAAAAAGAAAATTGGTAAATCAGAAAGAACTTTTTTAATGATTTATTTGAATAAGCTTTTAACGGAAAATAAATAATAGGGAGTCACTTTAAGTAGGCTATACCTGTAAAAGAGCAATTTCATTTGCTTCTTTTCCAGGTATTTTTTTATTTTAGGAGGTAGCAGAGATGGATTATAACCATTTAACGAAAGCTATATTAACAAATGTAGGTGGAGAAGAGAATATTCTGGATGTATATCATTGTATTACCCGGCTCAGATTTCATTTAAAAGATTCTTCAAAAGTAAATGAAAAAGAAATAACAGATTCAGAAGGAATCGCCGGAGTTCAATTTAAAGGAAGCGAATTTCAAGTCATTATTGGAAATGATGTGAAAAATGTATATGAGAATTTTGTTTCTCACATGAAAGGTTCAGGAAGACAAGACGGAGAAGTGAGTACAGAAAAAACAAATATCACGACAAAGTTAATGGATACATTAGCCGGAGTATTCGTTCCGGTTCTACCGGCGATTACAGCGGCAGGTATGGTAAAAAGTGTTTTGGCATTGTTATTAGCTGTCAGGGCAATCTCTGCAGAGAGCGATATTTACCAATTGTTCAATATAATATCCGATGCTGCTTTTTACTTCCTTCCATTCCTTCTTGCCGTAACCTCGGCACGTAAATTTAAAACCAATGAATTTCTGGCGTTGACAACAGCCGGTTCATTGATGTATCCGACAATTATAACAGGGGCAGCAAATGGCGGTGGCTTACATGTATTTGGTATAACAATTCCATTTATTAATTACTCTGCTTCTATTATTCCGATTGTGCTGAGTGTGTGGCTATTAAGCAAGGTATATCGGTTTATCGACAAAAGAACGCCGGAAACAGTGCGGCTTTTAATAGCGCCAATGCTGTCATTGTTTATAATTGTGCCAATCTCACTTGGATTATTGGCTCCCCTGGGTAATTATGCAGGTTATTATTTGGCCGTCTTCCTTACATGGATTTTTGCAGTATCCGGTCCGGTTGCGGGACTCATTTTAGGGGCTACAATTCCACTGATCGTTATGACGGGCATGCACTATGTAGTGAATCCCATTGTGCTGCAAAATCTAAATCAATTAGGTTATGATTTTATCGCCCCATTATTCTTTTTATGTAATATTGCACAGGCAGGGGCGACATTGGCTGTGTTTACAAAAGCAAAAGACAAGAAGCTTAAATCACTGGCCTTATCTACTGGTATTTCCGCTATATTTGGTATTACGGAACCAGCCATGTATGGCGTTAATATTCGTGAGAAAAAACCGTTTTTTGCGTCTTTGATCGCTGGGGGCATCGGAGGTTTTGTGGCAACGATGTTTGGTGTTAAAGTCTATGCGTTTGTCATGCCGGGTGTCACCGGGATCCCCGCTTACATTACCCAGGGCGGTGATAATAGAAACATAGTCGTGATTCTTCTCAGCCTGTTAATTACATTTGCTTCCTCTTTTGGATTAACCCTAATTTTATGGAAGGAAAAGAAAAAAAATACAAAAGAAGAGCCGCAAACAGTTTTGGAAGAAATGAAAGAAGAATTTGTTAGAAGTCCTATTGAAGGGAAAATCGTACCCCTTACAGATGTTCCGGATACAATTTTCTCCAAACAGATTGTTGGTCCTGGGGTAGCGATCATACCGGAAAGCCGTGAAATCCGCGCACCATTTGATGGACAAGTAACAATGATATCGGAAAGCAAACATGCAATCAGTTTGAAATCCAAAGGCGGGATTGAATTGTTAATTCACGTTGGCATTGATTCGGCAAAACTTGGTGGTGTGGGCTTTGAGGCAGCAGTACATGCAGGAGATGATATAAGAGTGGGTGATAAATTGCTGGAGGTAAATTTAGATTATCTGAAAGAAAAAGGAGTAGACATGATAACTCCGGTAGTTGTAACAAACGCCTCTGCATTTAATAGAATTGAACTGCTTGGAGCAGGCAGTAAAGGAAATTGGGAAACGAATATTATTGCAGTTTTATAACTTTATAAGAAAGGAGAGTATCGATGTATTTGATACTAAATACTTGATACAAATAAAAATATGATTACAGGATTTCCAAATGATTTTTTATGGGGAGCTGCAACTGCAGCAAATCAGGTGGAAGGAGGATATAATGAAGGTGGTAAAGGTCTTTCATCATTTGATGTTGTTCCTTATTACGAACCTGAGATTCGAAAAAACCTGAAAGTTCTTACCACTGATGTGACGGAAGAAGATTTTAGAAAAAATAAGACTGGAGGAGCGGAAGGAAATTTCCCCAAAAGGCGAGGTTCCGATTTCTATCATCAATACAAAGAAGACATTCAATTGTTTGGAGAACTGGGTCTGAACGTTTACCGCTTATCCATTTCATGGGCGCGGATTTTTCCAGATGGCCTGTCCGATGAACCAAACAAAGAAGGCCTGGAATTCTACAAAAATGTATTTTCTGAGTGTAGGAAATATGGCATGGAACCTCTTGTAACCATGTCTCATTATGAAATGCCGGTAGATATTGTTGATCAATTAAATGGCTGGGAAAGCAAAGAAACAATTCATCACTTTGTCAGGTATGCAAATGTAATATTAAATGAATACAAAAACGATGTAACCTATTGGATTATTTTTAATGAATTAAATATGACGGTTTTCAGCCCCTATACAGGCGCAGGTATTTTACAGGAAAGGATTGTTTCCGAAAATATTGAAACTGCAAAATATAAAGCGATCCATCATCAATTTTTGGCTGCTGCAAAAGTAACAAGCATTGCCAGAACGATCAATCCTAAGTTTAAAATTGGATGCATGATCGCCCGCCTGGAAAATTATGCCGCTACTTGCAGACCGGAAGACCAGTTCACGGCATTGCAGGACGACCAGTTAAACTGCTTTTTCTTAGATGTATCTGTCCGTGGGAAATATCCCGGATATATGACGAGGTATTTTGCTGAACATGACATTGAATTCGAGATTACGGAAGAAGAAAAAAGATTACTGGCATCAAATACATCAGATTTTATTTCTTTTAGCTTTTATAATACTTATGTTGCTAAGTACGATGATACAGGAACCCGTGTATCCGGAAACCTGGTTGATAGTGAGCCCAATCCATATTTAAAGACAACAGAATGGAACTGGCCCATCGATCCCCTTGGATTTCGAATTACACTGAATCGATTATATGATAAATATCAAGTACCGCTTTTTGTAGCGGAAAATGGACTTGGTGCAAATGATATATTGGAAGAGTCCGGATATGTGCATGATACCTATCGCATTGATTATCTGCGTGAGCATGTTGCTGCGATGAAAGAAGCGGTAAAAGACGGTGTGGAGATATTCGGGTACACTGTTTGGACAGCAATTGATTTAGTAAGTTGCGGTACCAATGAAATGAGTAAACGTTATGGATTTATTTATGTTGATGCGGATAATTACGGAAATGGCAGTTATAAGCGCTTTAAGAAAGATTCTTTTTCCTGGTATCAAAAAGTGATTAAATCCAACGGAGAAATATTGTAAAATTCTAGTCTATCGGATCTTCATAATCCGCTTCGCTGCTTACTTAATTAGGTTAAAAAAGGGTGCTGCTAAATCAATGATTAATGCAGCACCCTTAACTTTTATAATTTTGCCATACTCATACCAGGTTCATAAACCGCATACTGGCTGCGGCCGTGTTTCTTTGCGTGATAAAGAGCAATGTCGGCCTTTTCATATAATTCCTCAAATACAGTTCCATCTTCCGGATAGGCGGCCGTTCCCAGACTGCCGGAAATATGTGCTTCCGGTTCCAGGGCACTGCCGATGAGACTGCATAAATTTTCCAGACGAGCGTACAAATCCATGCTGTAAGCCACATCTTTTAATAATATGATAAACTCATCGCCTCCCAGCCGACCGAAGATGTCATCGCGCCTTAACACGGATTTTAGCCTTGAAGCGGCGCGGTGGAGGGCCTTATCCCCAAACTGGTGCCCGTAATTATCATTCAGTTGCTTGAAACGGTCAATATCCAGCATAATAAGGATGTGATGCCCCTGGCTGTTTTTTAATGTATTGCGGATTGCATGTATGGCAGTTGCCCTGTTTAGCAGCCCGGTAAGAGAATCTTGTTTGGAAAGCTCCTGAAGATTCAGGGCCTCCTGTTTGGCTGCATCAATATCCTTGATGAGAATAAATGCCTTAATCGTATCGGTATAAGGATCGGAAACAATCTGTACCATGCCAAGTCCCCAGTAGACGGTGGAATCAGGGCGTATACGCCGGTGTTCCAGCCGTAAGGAACGGTTCCCCCGATAGTAGTGGTAGAGTAATTGGTTTTTATTAAAGAATTTTAAAAACATTTCCCGGTCTTCTTCAAAAATATGATTCTCTGCTATGTAGGTCATAATGCTGGAAAAAGAATTGGAGACATATTCCGGCATGGTCTGAGTCATTTCACCAATGATTTCTTCGAATAAATCGAATTTTAAATTATATTCATAATAGCCGATACAGTCCTTTTTCTGTTCACGCATGTATTCCATCCACTTTTGATAAGCCAGTTCTTTTTCATATTGATCCGTAATATCCTGGTAGGATATGATTCCCCTGAGCGGTTTTTGCTCCTCAGTACACACCAGGGAATATTGTGAGGAAAACCAATGATAATCTCCGGAACATATTTTCAGGCGTGTGATGCACTTTCCCTCGGGTATCCCTTTTTCCATGTCATCATAAAATTCCAGAAAGTCAGTGACACTTTCCTTGTGCACTATGCCGTTTTCAATAAGGAATTCGGGGGAGAGCGGCTGGGTGTAGGGTAAGGGGAAAGTTCTGGAAAATTCAGGCGATGGAGATAGGGTTCTGGAAGGGATGTCATAGATGCTTACAAGGCAGCCGGAATGCCGGCTTGCCAGCCGGTATTGTTCTTCTCGGATCCTTAAGTGTTCCTGGAATTTTTTCATACATGTGATATCGGAGATTGCACAGTACAATAGTTCCTCCTCAGGGATGTAATTCAATTGTAAGGAACACCAGATGCAGCTTTTTTGTATTTTTGCTTTGAATTCCAATTCAAAACTGGCTGCTTCGCCTGACAGTCGGCTGCGAATTTCCATCAGCAGCTCAGGATATTCTGATTCACATACCATGTCCCCAAGTGAAGCAGGCGTTTGAAACAATGTTTTAACAGCCTGATTGGCGTAAAGAATGGTAAGATCTTCATCAGTTTTAAGCTTCAGTATGCCGCAAGGAATGCGGTCTAAAAAAGTTTCTCCGTTCATTTTCACTTTCTCCCATAAGTGCTATGAAAATAGAAATAGGCCTTATATAGAATATATGAAGCATGTTGTCAAAAAATGCACAAAAAGATATAAATATAGAAAATATTTTGATATAGATGAATTTCGCCTTACGGTCACTAAGTATTGGAGGATTTGACAAATTTGAGAAATAAATTCGTGCATATTGCTTAAAATAAGAGAGATAGGTAAGATTCGATTGACAATTTGTTACAATTGATATATTTTTAAAACAGAACTTATTTCGGAGACCGAAAAAAGAAGGAAGGCGATGTACAAATATGAAAAAAAGCGGTTTACAGGACATGAAACGGGAAAATTTGCGATTGATCATGAATGTCATTTTAGAAAAGGAAACGGTTTCCCGTATAGAATTATCCGAAATCATAGGGCTTTCACCGAGTACGGTTTCATCTCTGACATCGGAATTAATAGAAAAAGGCTGGATCGTGGAAAACGGTGTGACCACATCCACAGGCGGCAGAAAAAGAATCGAATTATCGGTCAATAACAGCAAAGGATACATCGCAATTCTGGAAATTGGCTGGAGAAGAGCCGTTTTACATTTTTTAGATCTGGCGCTGGAAAAAAAACATAGCGTTCTGATATCCGATTATTACATTACCGGCAATGAACTGCTTGAAAAAGTCGCCCATTGCATAAGGGAGGATGCGGAGAATTTTTGCAATGGGAAATTGGCCGGAATCGGGCTTTTGTTCCAGGAGGATATGAGCCCCAGTGATTTTAATGTTATGTATTCCACCTCATTGTCTTCCGCCAGCATATCATTCTGTGAGGCGGTGAAAACCCAGTTTAAAGTACCTGTCATGGAAGAATATTCTCAGGTTTATTCCTTTCGGCAAATCTTGAAAAAAGAAGAGAGCCTTAACAGTGCACACATAGAGATTGGAAAAAAGATCTTTGTTTCCATAACCTCCAATGGGACATTTCTTGATATGACGGAGGGCAAGAAAGCGGATATGACCCCCTTCGTTGAAAATGCAGGTAAAAAAATAACCGCTGACAAACTTTCTGAAGGAATTGTAAATATATTGCAGATGATCTGTATGATGTTTCCCATCGAAAACGTATACCTGTCAGGCAGGCTGGATGAGGGAGACCGTCTGGCAGAATGTGTAAACGGACAGTTAAAGAAAAGCCATTTATTAAAGCACGCTGTTGAAGTCAAGGCAATAAAGCCTGTGATTAACCATATGGAAACAGATTTAGGTAAGAGAGTACTGAAAAAAGTAATTTGTGAAATGTAGCCGCCCGGACGGCCGCCGGATGACCGCATTTCAGAAAGGAGAAGTCAATGGATTTTAAAGAATTGGTAAATGAAAACAAATTTACCCTGGTAGTCAGCCTGCCGGAAAATAGTCTGGAGCTAGCCAGGGCCGCATTAGAAGGAGGAGCCCAGGCAATTAAAGTTCATGCAAATGTATGGCACCGTGCAAGCGGCCATACATTCGGAACGTATGAAGAGAACCGGCAGTTCCTGAAAGATTTGATTGCACTATGCAAAGATATGCCGGTCGGACTTGTGCCCGGAGGAGAAGATGCGTTTATTACAAGGGAAGAAAGGTTGGAAGTGGAACAAATGGGGCTTCGGTTCTTTTCCTCCTACATTCACCATCTGCCGTGTCATATGATGGAGAGCCAGGTGTTGACAAAAATGGCTGCCATTGATGATACATATGATCAAAATACACTGGAAGCAGTCCGGCAGTCCGGCATTGATATCTTAGAATGCAGCATTCAGCCGGGAGCGCGCTACGGAGCACCCCTCAATTACGCAGATATTTTACGGTATTCCCATATATCTGCTAAGGCAGGGAAGCCGACTTTGATCCCTACCCAGAAGAAGATATGCCCGGAGGAAGTAAAGCATCTTTATGAAGCCGGCTGCAAAGCTGTCATGATCGGAGCCATTGTTATGGGAAAGGAACCGTCTGCAGAACAGGTAAAAAAAGTAACCGGACAATTCCGGAATGCGGTAGATAAATTATAAACACCATCTAATTGAAAAATGGAGGATTTCGTATGTTACAGGGAACATGTATCATCATTGCTTTTCTTGTTATTGCAGCATTTATGATGGCAAAAAAACTGCCGACTTTGCTGGCTCTGCCTTTTCTGGCTGTTGTCATCTGTGTGATTGCAGGAGTTCCGGCAGTGGGAGTGAATGGAGAAGGGGCTCAGATTGGCTGGCTTTCCACTGTCTTAGAGGCGGGTACTGTCAGAATGGGATCTGCGATTATGGCAGTTATCTTCGGTGCATGGTTAGGACAGTTGATGAATAAGACTGGAGTGACCGAAAATATCATCAAAAAAAGTGCAGAGCTGGGCGGCGACAGGCCATTAATTGTTACCCTGATCATGGTTACTGCAGTTGCACTTTTGTTTACTACTTTAAACGGATTGGGTTCTGTTATTATGGTAGGAACCATTGTTTTGCCCATATTGATTTCTGTGGGTGTACCGGCCGTCAGTGCTGCCAGTATCTTTTTAATGGCATTTGCTGTGGGACTCAGTTTTAATATTGCAAACTGGACATCATTTTCCAGCATATTCGGATTGGAAATTGATAAAATTAAAGGGTTTGAAGTTTATATGCTGGCTGTGACACTGATTGCGACCGTAATCCTGATATTTGTGGAGTTCAAAAAGAATGGAGTAAAATTTGCTTTTTCCGCACCTGTTTCAGATCAGAACCAGACAAAGCAGCTTAGAGGAACCGCCGGTGGGCTTGCCATGATCACGCCACTTGTTCCCATCATTCTGGTAGCGTTTTTAAAGGTACCCGTTGTTCCTTCTTTTTTGGCAGGTATATTCTGGATTCTGCTGTTTACATCCAAAAGCTTTTCCAAAGCCATGAATCTGCTGGTAAAAACCTGTTATGACGGAATTACCGATGCGGCGCCTGCAATCATCTTAATGGTGGGCATTGGAATCTTATATCTTGCAGTGACTCACGCCATGGTAAAGGAAGTGCTGAACCCGTTTTTACTTGCCGTAATCCCAACTTCAAAAGCCGGATACATAATCTTTTTCTCCATTCTGGCACCATTATCCCTATACAGAGGTCCTATGAATCTGTTTGGACTGGGTTCAGGCATTGCAGCCCTGGTGATCGGACTTGGGACATTGAATCCGCAGGCTGTTATGGGTGCATTTCTTTCCGCGGAAAGGATTCAGGGCTGTGGGGATCCTACCAATACACAAAACGTCTGGACGGCTAATTTTGCAGAGGTTGATGTGAATACGATTACAAAAAAACTATTGCCCTATCTTTGGACGATTTCCGTGATAGGTGTGATAATCTCGGCATTCATTTACTTTTAAGCAATCGACAGGAGAATTGAATTTATGAAAGTACGCATCGGGATTGATGTGGGCGGCACCTTTACGGATGCCGCTGCCATTGATAATGAAACTTTTGAATTAATAGGAGTGGTGAAAACTCCTACTACCCACAATTCCAGGCAGGGGGTGGCAGAAGGAATTGTTCAGGCGCTGCAGCGCATTATGGAGGATTGTCATATTAATCCGGATGACGTTGTCTTTATCGCTCACGGTACAACGCAGGCAACCAATGCACTTCTGGAAGGAGATGTGGCTCCGGTTGGAATTGTAACGCTGGGAAGCGGTTTACAGGGGGCTAAAAGCAGGTCGGATACCAGCATCAGCAATATAGAACTGGCAGCAGGTAAATTTTTGGAAAGTCAGAATGAATATGTGGACACTTCTGATAAGGACAGTCTGGGAAGCAGGATCGTGGACGCCATCCGCTCTTTGAGAGAACGGGGGACTTCCAGCATTGTAGCTGCAGAGGCTTTCAGCGTGGATGATCCGTATCATGAGAATCTGGCTTTGGAAAAATGCAAGGAATTGAATATCCCGGGAACGGCTACCAATGAAATATCAAAGCTATACGGTCTGAAAATAAGAACCAGGACGGCCGTAGTTAATGCCAGCATTATGCCTAAGATGCTTGAGGCGGCGACTATGACGGAAACGAGCATCATAGAGGCCGGAATCAAAAACCCTTTGATGGTAATGCGCTGTGATGGCGGCGTTATGACCGTAGATGAAGTAAGAAACCGGCCGATTATGACAATTCTTTCAGGACCGGCAGCCGGTGTAGCCGGCGCTCTGATGTATGAAAAGCTGACGGATGGGCTGTTTTTTGAGGTTGGCGGCACCTCTACGGATATATCCTGCGTAAAGGATGGCAAGGTTATGATCCAATATGCAGAAGTGGGAGGACATAAAACCTATTTAAGCAGTCTTGATGTCAGAACTGTGGGCATCGGCGGGGGAAGCATGGTACAGATAAGGGATGGCAAAGCCGTTAACATGGGGCCGCGTAGCGCTCATATTGCCGGCCTGGATTATGAAGTTTATACCGATGCAGACCTTATTAAAAATCCAAGGCTTAAGACGGTCAGGCCCGTTCCTTCTGATCCGGAATATGCGGTTATTGAATGTGACAATGGTGTACGGGTGACCCTCACCATGGCGGGAGCCGCTAACATAGCCGGTTACGTCAGGCCGGAAGATTATTCCTATGGGAATGTGGAAGCAGCAAGGAAAGCCTGGAAGCCATTGGCAGATCAAATGGGCTGCACCGTAGAAGAGGCGGCAGAAAAGGCTATGGCATTCGCAGCAGCCAAGAATGCAAAGGTTGCAGAACAGCTTATAAAGGACTATAAAATGCGGCCGGAACAGACCGTGTTTGTAGGAGGCGGAGGCGGAGCGGCCAGTGTGGTTCCCCATCTTGCAAAGACCATGAAGCATAAATACCGGATCGCAGGCAATGCCGCGGTGATTTCTACCATTGGCGTCGCTCTTGCCATGGTACGGGATATGGTGGAACGAACGGTATCAAGTCCCTCCCAGGAAGATATTCTAAGTATTCGCAGGGAAGTGGAACAGAAAGCAATCCAGAGCGGCGCCGCACCCGGGACCATTGAGGTTCATGTAGAGGTGGATACGCAAAAAAACCTTTTAAGGGCAATTGCTGTAGGTGCCACGGAAATGAGAAGTAAGGTTTTGGGCAATACAAAACTGACGGTTGATCAGCTTCTTAATATTTGTGCCGGAAATATGGATAAGAATCCGGGAGAATTATCCATAACCGCTCAAAACGGAGTGATGTATGCCGTGCAGTCCCAGAGCGTGGAAAAGAAATTTCTGGGATTGCTGAAAAAGAAAACAACTCCCCTGCGTCTGATTGATGAAGAAGGCGTGATCCGCCTTCAGAAAAGCAATGCTCTGGTTTCCGAGGTGAAGATTGGGGACTGGGAAACAAAAATCGAATGGTATCTGGAAGAGCTGACGGTGTTTAATGATGGCGGTGCCAATCTGCCTAATATTTATCTGGTATCAGGGAAACGGGTCATTGATTTATCCGGACTCCAGAGCAATTCGCAAATTTGTGCACTTGGAAATGCGGAACTCACAGGTTTTGACAATGATGAAAAAATCCTGATCATTGCAACCGGCCGGACAGAAGGATAAATGCGGATAAGGTGGTGATTGGATTTTGAATACAGGTTCCATGCCGTTTCCGGGAAAGGAATTGGCACAGGATGAATTAAGCCGTGACAGCTGTTATCATAAAATCCGGTCTGAGGATAGAAAAAGGATCACAGACCGGGCATGGCAAAAGGGAGAGGCGGCAGCAGAAATGATTTTTAGGCGTTACAATGGGGAAAAAGATTTTTTTAGGATTGTAACAGAAAGCGGTTTAACCTGCGAGAAAGTTGATGCCGATTATGTTGTGGGAAACCAGAGATATTTCAGTGATTATCTGACCGGACAGAAGAGGATCCATCTATATTTGAAATCCGTTTCACTTTGGGCAAAAGAAAACAAAATGGAGATGGCGGAAGCCATGAATCTGATTTTAAGTCATGAATATTACCATTTTCTTGAATGGAGTGAACTGGGATTTACGAGCAAAGAATATCTGGTGCCAATGCTAAGGATTGGGAGTTTGAAAATCGGAAGGACCGGGATCCGGGCACTATCAGAAATCGGTGCTCATGCCTTTGCCTGCCGCTATGATCAGCTGATAAAGGAGGAGAGAGATGAAACAGAACTTAACTTATGATGTGGTCATTATTGGAGGAGGGCCTGCCGGTACCGTAGCTGCTATTGCCAGTGCCAGATCCGGAGCCAGGGCCCTCTTGGTAGAGCAGAACGGATATTTAGGCGGTATGCTTACTATGGCCGGAACGGGTCCCCAGATGACATTCCATGCAGGAAGTACGCAAGTCGTGCGGGGAATTGCTGAGGAAATTACAGCGCGTATGGTAAGAGAAGGCTTTTCACCGGGCCATATGGAGGATTTTGTGGGGTATGCCAGCTCCGTAACCCCGTTTGATGCAGAAGGCATGAAACTGATTCTTGAGACCATGGTGAAGGAGGCTGGAGCTGATCTGCTCTATCATACCGTCTATACAGGCTGTGAGCGGGAGGACCGCAAGATCCGCAAGGTACGTCTGTATGCAAAACAGGGGTTCTTTGATGTATCTGCCTCCGTGTTCATAGATGCATCAGCAGATGCAGACCTGGCCACCCATGCAGGAATCGGAAGTGTTTACGGCAGGGAGGAGGATCATCTGGCTCAGCCCATGACTATGAATGTCAAGGTATGCAATGTGGATCGGGATAAGATGATTGAATATATAAAGAAGAACTCTGATGATATGCTTGAGACCATTCCATTCGAACGTCTGCAGCTGATTCCCAGAAGCGGCATGCAGGGGGCGTATTCTGTTATTAATATGGCAAAGGAAAAGGGGGAATTCCCGATTGACAGAGATATGGTGCTTTGCTTTGAAACCAACAATCCCGGAGAATACATCCTTAACATGTCCCGAATTATTAAAAAAAGCGCTCTGGATTCTTTTGATTTAACAGAAGCGGAGATAGAGGGCAGAAAACAGGCACATGCCATAGTTGCTTTTATGAGAAATTACATTCCAGGATTTGAAAATGCGGTTATCGTCACCACAGGTCCGCATATCGGTATCCGGGAAAGCCGTAAGATAAACGGCGCTTATCGGTTAACTGCATCCGATTTATTAGAGAACAAAATGTTTGAAGATGCCATTGCCATGGGCGGATATCCCATCGATATCCATTCCCCTGATGGAGGAACAATGGAGCATCATTATTTAAAGAAAGGCAGCTGGTACTCCATTCCTTACCGTTGTTTGTATACAGAGGAACTGGATAATCTTCTGGTAGCCGGGCGATGCATCAGTGCGACTCATGAAGCCTGTGCTGCGGTCCGTGTAACGCCTATACTGATGGCAATCAGTGAAGGGGCCGGTACTGCGGCAGCGATAGCGGCAAAACAGGGAGTTGGAGTTGCCGCTATTGACGCAGCACAGCTTCAGAATCTTTTAAAGGATCATGGCGCTTTTCTTGAGCCGTATGAATGAACGTTTTTTAAGATCCGGAAAAGCGTACTATAACTCTTTCCGGTATAGGTACACGGGTCTGCCGCTTTCTATCTTTCTTTGAGGCTCACCCTGGATAAACGGTGTGGCATATTCCAGAAATTCCGGGGAGATATCCGTGCCATTGCCGCAGATCCAATGGGCGGGGAACAGTTTTTCCTGATTACATACTTCGTTGACATCAACGGTGATGCACTCCATGGAATAAGGGGAATTTCCTGTGCGGTGAAAGGCGACCATTCTTCCGGTAATACCTTTTAATGCGGCCTTTACACCTTCTGAGCCCGCCTGTACGGATTCTTCTATGTCAGTTGCAGAAGCAAGCATGCCGCTGCAGCGCTGGTTAACATTCAGTTCAATGGAACGGACCTTTACACCGAGACGGTCACGTACAAAATTCTCCAGCATTTTACCGCTTCCCGTAAGCATCTTATGACCAAAGGTATCCAAACGGACTTCATCCGCGTACTCACAGATAAATTTGCCTTTGGAATCAGAGAGTCCTTCAGAGATGCAGATAATTACGGAATTGTGATTGTTAAGGGCAGCTTTTACATCCGATGCGAACCGCTCAAATTCAAAATCCGTTTCAGGAAGATAGATGAGCAGGGGATTATCACCATCAAATTTTCTGGCCAACGCACTGGCAGCAGTAAGCCAGCCAGCATGACGGCCCATGAGTTCTATGATGGTGACTGACTTTTGCTGGTAAACAGAAGAGTCCAGAACGATTTCGCGGACGGTATCAGCCACATATTTGGCAGCACTGCCGTAGCCAGGAGTATGATCCGTTAAAATCAAGTCGTTGTCAATGGTTTTGGGAATTCCAATGAAACGGATAGGGCTTCCTAGATGAGCGGCGTAGCGGGAAAGCTTACTTACCGTATCCATGGAATCATTACCGCCAATATAGAAGAAATATCCGATATCCATAGCTCGGAATTTTTCAAAAAGAGCCGGATAAAAGGGAGAAGACAGATCATCAGGAAGTTTATAGCGGCAGGAACCTAAATAAGCAGCTGGTGTTAATTTCAAAAGCTCCAGCTCTTCTTCTGTCAGGTTACCTGTTAAATCCATATAATTGCCGGACATGAAGCCTTCTATGCCATTGAGCATTCCGTAAACCCTTCCGATTTCGGCCTGGGCCATTCCTTCCTTGATGACGCCGTAAAGGCTTGCGTTGATCACAGCGGTTGGTCCGCCGGATTGTCCTACGATTGCATTTTTCTTCATGTAATAATATCCTCCAAGTTTGCATATGCCATGGGCACCTTCCCTATTCTATAATAGAAAGAGTTTCTTTGCAACTGGGAAATATTTGGCCCATAAAAGGGAGGAGCCGGTGAAATGTGACTTTCACCGGCCAGTTATGAAAAAAAGTTTTATTTTTAACAAGTTTGGAGTTCTTCTTGTTACTGTCTTTATTATATAAGACATATGTGAAAAAAGTTTGTAGAAGTTGTAAATAAATTTTGTACGTCTTGTGAAAAAACTGTGAATGAATGGTATTAGCTTTTTATAAGTGATTACTGCTGATTTATGCAACAATAGCTGATTATAAGTGAATAATTATGAGATTAGAGTATTATAAAATAGCGTTGGTAGTAACATACTATGCAACAAACTATACAACACTATACAACAAACTATACAACACTATAAAATCTTCTCTATTTCCCTTCTAAACCATTCAATATCCATGTGAGTATAAACTCTATCTGTTAAATCTTTTATAGAATGTCCCATAAATTTTTTCCTGGCGTATTCATCAATACCATATTCTTTTGCAAATGTTGAAAAAGTATGTCTACCATCATGTAGAACATGACCCAAAATGCCAAGTTCGGATTCTTTCTTCAACAGAGAATTTCTGAATGAATTTTCAATATATCTATACGAACCGTGAAATTTTTGTGATCTTCCAAACAACATAGGCCTTCCTATGTCAATGGCTTCATGGTAATACTTTTGAATTATTGACAATACTTTTGGATGAATGGGTACCGTTCTATTAATACCATTGCTAGTTTTTATGCCGCCAGTATATGTCTTATTTTCTAGATCTATGTTATTTACTGCAAGTGTAATGACTTCACCTGGACGCCAACCTGAGTAACATTGAACAATAGTCATGTCAATGAAAATGTCGCCGCTATTGTCCCAGAGAATTGCCAACTCGTCTTTAGTGTATGGCCGGCCCTCTCTGGATTTCTGGCCGTCCCCTTTGCTTGTATTTATTGTAAACGTCCTAGCATAGTTTTCTGTTACAATTCGTCGGAAGATGGCATAATCAAAGAGAAGATTATACAAAGCTTTAATATTGCCTTTTATTATATATGTGGCAGTAATTTTTTTACCAGCCTCGCTCCCCCTTTCACCAATCTTGTAGGCATTTTTAATATGCTCTTCAATAATAGGTGGTAAAAAGTTAACAACTTTGATGCTGTAAGCTGGTTCGCAATACTTAAAAACAGCATCATACGATTTACGCCTGTTATCATCTAAGTTATTATCTGATATATACTTTGGTAACCACGCATCATATAATTCTTTGACAGTTAAATCGTTTTTTAAATCATATGGATTCTCTTTATATCTCATGATTGCTTTATACGCATCTATTTTTTCGGTAAAAGATCCAAGGAAATCATAAATGTAATGTAACCGATGAATAACCTACC
>DFCS01000035.1 GCA_002367105.1 Hungatella sp. UBA3048 | reverse complement strand
TGGCGCGCAAACTAAAAATAAGCCCCGTCCTATCAAAAGGACGAGGCTGAAGTCTCGTGTTACCACCTTAAGTTTATAAACAGCTCACGCTGTCTACCTCTTTGAGTACCTGATGCGATACTCTAGCACAATAACGGGTGCGGGAATCCGTCGCAGCCTACTTGGCATCTCAGCCGTTTGGTGCGAAGCTCAAAGATGTATTCGCAATCCGTATTCCACGCGCCTCTCATCTGCCGGCTGCTTTCTGTGTGGTCCATCGTACTGCTACTTGTTCTTATCAACGCTTTTACTTGTTTATGAAGTTATTGACTAGTATATGTTGTTTTGATTTATTTGTCAAGAGTGGTTTTTTTATTTTTTTATCTGACCGGTTATGATCTAATTTTACCCAGGCTCCATTCTCATCACCCCGGTATCCGACCGGCGTAAACGTATTCATCAGGCATGGTCAAGTGCATACATCTTTCGATATTTTTTTATTTTGAGGATGACCGCTCCGTTTTATTGCAACCTCCTCCTCTGGATCTACCACAATATCAAATAGATAAAAAAGACTGAAAGACGAGGCTTCTCATTACCTTCTCAATTATGGTATAATCATTTTATAAGGTATGGATAATATCAAATTATGGATAACAATATTTTCGGAGGTCTTTATATGATAGAAAAGTTGGCCTGCAAGCTGGGACGTAATGATGAAATACCAAATATTGAATTGGCTGAATATCTGTATCAACACAATGATTCTGACGGAATCAGGGAAATAGTTGACGGATTCAAAGGTACCGATAAAGCAGTTGCCAATGACTGTATTAAGGTATTGTATGAAATAGGTGAAAGAAACCCAAAATTGATTTCCGATTACGCAAATGAATTTATTTCCTGTCTGCGCTCCAAAAACAATCGATTGGTATGGGGAAGTATGATGGCATTAGCAAAGATAGCGGAGTATGCTTCTCAACCTATTTTCGAAAAATTATCAGAGATTAAATCGGCTTATGAAGAAGGAAGCGTTATCACAGTTGATAACAGCATAAGCGTATTTGCAAAATTGTGCAAAGCTAACGGCAGCTATGCGGAAACAGTCTTTCCAATAATCATAAACCATCTTCAAAAATGCAGACCCAAGGAAGTACCCCAACATGCTGAAAGGGCGGCAATCTGCTTTAATAGTGAAAATGCAAGTGATTTTATTAAAGTTTTAGAAGAACGGAAATCCGGCTTAACACCGCCTCAGCAAGCTCGTATCAATAAATTGTTGAAAAAACTTCATGCCATGTAGCTATAAACACCGCTCCGTAAAAAAATAAAGTTCGAACATTACTATATCTAAAAACAGATAATTATGAAACTGGTAATTTATTGGGAGAAAACCTATGATCACTTTAACGAACAAACAGGCAAGACATTTTATGCTTCTTAAACACGGGCTGCTGGGCGATTACAAATTTAACGGGAAACAGGGCGCCTTTGACTTTGTGCGCCAGGCAGGCTGTATCCAATTTGATCCGGTTGATTCCTGCGGAAAGAATGCGGAGCTTACCCTGCAGTCCCGTGTCAAAGGCTTTACAAAGCAAACGCTTTATGAGCTATTGTACAACGACCGAATGCTTGTGGATTATCCCGATAAAAATCTTTCCATCATTCCCACAGAAGACTGGCCGTATTTTGAACGTTATCGGAAGGCTGCACGGGAAGGCGGAAGGCGTTTCAAAGAACTGAAGGAGTTGGAAGCAAACACGAAGGATTACATCCAGGCAAACGGAGCGGTCGGCTCTGACAGCTTACCCATAAAGGGCAGCATTCACTGGCACTCTTCCATTCACTGGAGCGGTAATTGGAGCGGCGATACCAATGCGTCACGGGCGGTGCTGGAGCAGTTATATTCTACCGGTGAGCTGATCATTCACCATAAAAAAGGCTCAAGAAAGTATTACGACCTCACCCATAAGTATTTGCCTGCCCAGCTCCTCGACATTCCTGACCCTCTGCCGGATGAATTTGAGCATCAAAAATGGCGTATTCTTCGTCGGATAGGCGCAGTAGGGCTTCTATGGAATCGGCCTTCCGATGCATGGTTAAATATTTGGGGGCTTAAAACTCCTCAAAGAACCGAAATGTTCAAAGAATTGCTTGACGAAGGGAAAATTCTGCAAATCAGTGTAGACGGTTTAAAGGACATTCTTTTCTGCCAGGCAGAGGATTTATTACTGATAGAAACGGTATTACAAACCGATACCTTTAAACCACGCTGTGAACTGATTGCACCGCTTGACTGTATGATGTGGGACAGAAAGCTGATCCGGGCACTGTTTGGCTTTGAATACACCTGGGAAATCTATACTCCGGCTGACAAACGTAAATATGGTTTTTATGTTTTACCGATGCTTTATGGGAATAGTTTTATCGGACGTGTGGAAGCAGTCGCTGACTTAAAGAAGGGTACGCTGGTTGTTAAAAATATCTGGTATGAAGATGGAATCAGGCAAACAAAAAAGCTTCAGGCAGCCGTAAGCGGCTGTATGAAACGGCTTGCTAAATTTAATGAATGTGATGTGATTGAATTTGCATATCTGGAGGCATGACAGACAACGCTACTATATGCCGGCCTCCGGATTCCTGGCAAAGAAATCGTGTAATATCAAAAGTGAGGATACATGCAACAGGGTTCTTTGCATGCATCCTCACTTTTATTATTAAGTATTATATGGCTGATAAGAATCAAACCTTTTATGCATCTTTATATCTTTTATAGGTTTTTACAGAAAAAACTGCCAGCCCCATCAAAGTGGCAAAGTACGGTATTGTTTTTACCAAATCAGACGGTAACCCCATCGATGCAGCTACATTGGAAAACGCATCTGCAATACCAAACAGCACAGAAGCAGCCGCAGAGCCTATAGCCGTCTGTCTGCCCATTGCTTCTGCCGCCAGGGCAATCCAGCCTCTGCCGCTCACCATATCTCTGGAAAACCATGATACATAACCCATAGACATAAAAGCGCCGCCAAATCCACACATGATACCGCTTAGCAGTAAGGCGGTTGCCTGTGTTCTAACTACACTGATGCCAACGGATTCTGCTGCTGTTTTCTTCTCACCAACCGCACGTATATGATATCCTAGAGCCGTTCCTTTTAATAGAAAGTAAGTAAAAACGACAGAGAATATGGAGAGATAAGTCAAAACATTATGTCCTGAAAGAATACTTCCTAAAACAGGAATATTCTCAATGACCGGAATTCGAAGAACAGGCAGGGTCTTACTGGCTAATGCCACACTGGTTCCTTTATCATGAGCAGTCAGATAAAGGAAAAACACGGTTCCGCCGCTGGCCAGACTATTAATTGCAATGCCTCCTAATATAATGTTTGTTTTATAATACAGTGTAAAAAAAGCTAAAATTCCAGTAAAAAGAACAGCTGCGGCCAAGGCCATTAATAAACCGATAAAAGCACTTTGAGTTAAGAAACTAAAATACATTCCAGCAAATGCTGCAATCAGCATCAAACCCTCCAAGGCAATATTGGGTACCCCCGCCACATCGGAAATAACCGCTCCCATTGACGCAAAGAGCAAAGGAGTTGTAACTCTGAAAACAGAATATACAAAATCACTTGTGAATATTGAATTAAAAAACTCCTTCATTTTTAACCTCCCCGATGTTCACATCCTTTTCAATCCATGCTTGCTTATACTTATGCAAAAATTTTTCGGCAGATATTAACAGAATAATCAGGCTTTGTAAAATTGCAATCATTTCTGTGGGCACATCTGCAAAACGATTCACCAGATCCGCTCCGACCCTTAAATATCCCACAAATAGCGCTGCACCTACGACTCCGAAGGGATTGTTATTTGCCAGCATTGCAATCATAGCTCCATCAAACCCATAACCAGGAAGTGCGGTCCATTCGAACCTTTTATGCAATCCCAGACATTCCACGATCCCACCGCATCCGGCGACTGCACCTGCAATTACGTGTACGAGAATAATTACCTTTGTTACGCGGATACCTGAATATTTCGCAAAACGGATGTTAGTTCCCGTAGCCCGAACTTCATATCCTCCTTTTGTTTTATACAGAAAGATATAAACAATGACGACACATAAGATTGCTATCATAAGACCCAGATGGACTCTTGTTCCGCTTATGACCGTTGGCAGCAATGCCGCTTTACGGTACTTATAGGATACCAGCGATGACACGGAAGGATCACGCATGATATTGTTCAAAATATAACAACCGATTCCGTAAGCAATATTATTCATCATCAGGGAAGTAACCATTTCATTTGCACCGTATTTTGCTTTTAGAACGCCAGGTACCAGCATGACCAGAATTCCGGTAACCGCCCCTGCGGCAATACAGACAAACGGAAATATATAAAAGGGAAGCTGAAACCAGATAGCAACCAGGGAACCTGCAATTCCGGACATAAAGAATACCCCTTCGCCCCCAAGATTAAATAAACCTGTTTGAAACAGCAGTGCCATTGAAAGTCCTGAAAAAATAAGAGGAATCGCAGTTTCCACTATATTCCCCAAATATCTCCTGGAAGAAAATGGTTGTACGAGAAATATTTTGATGGATTCAACAGGCTGATCACTTACAAATAAAATGATGATGAAAGCAACCAGCATTGCGGCAATCATAGAAACCGCTGTTCTTAACATGTTAAAGGTTCTTTCTCTGCTCATTCCTGGTTTACCGCCTTTCTGACCTGTTCCGCCCCATGTCTTTTGATTCCCAGCATATAAAGGCCCAGTTTTTCTTCATCCAGTCCCTCTGTATGATCAAAGTAAGCGACGATTTCTCCTTCATACATAACGGCAACAACATCTGATAATTTCAGCACTTCACTTAAATCCGCTGATATTAAAAGTACTGCACAGCCCTTTTCGCTGAGTTCCACTATTTTCTTATGAATAATGTGTGCGGCGCCAATGTCCACTCCTCTAGTCGGCTGTTCTGCAATCAGTATATTAGGCTCATCTCCACATTCCCTTGCAACTACTACCTTCTGCATATTTCCGCCTGAAAGCATTCCTACAGGCTGATGCCCGCCGGTACATCGTATTTCATAGTTCTTAATGTTCCTTTCAACAAATGCGTGAATATTTTTGAAATTTAAGAAACCGTGATTGCTGAACATTTTAGAACCCAAACGATTGGATATCATATTTTCCCTGATGGATTCACTTGCTGATACCCCCTGATCAAGTCTGTCTTCCGGTATATAACCGAACTTTGTTTTTCTAATGTCAGAAACCCCAAGGTTCTCAATATTTTTTCCCTCAAACAGAATCTTTCCTTCCTGGAGGCTTTTGCGCTTTGTCATTAAATCTACCAATTCTGACTGACCATTCCCCTGAACTCCTGCAATGCCAAAAATCATACCGCTTTTGACTCCAAAGGAAATATCTTTAAGGACTAAAACGCCGCTTTTATCTTTATAGGAAATTTCCTCTGCATTAACATATGTTTTTCCAAAATCTCTTTTTTCCTTTGTTATGGATGTATCCATTTCACATCCCATAATCAGATTCGAGATTTCCTGTTCTGTAACATTTTCACATTCATAGGTACCAATCGTCTTTCCGCTTCTCATAACGGTAATCCGGTCTGATATCTGCTTGATTTCCGGTATTTTATGTGATATGAAAACAATCGTATGCCCTTGCTGCTTCAAATTTTCCAACTCATCAAATAACTGCTTTGTTTCCTGCGGCGCCAAAACTGCCGTCGGCTCGTCTAAAATAAGAATTTCAGCGCCTCGTGCCAATGCTTTTAAGATTTCCACTTTTTGTTTCACGCCTACGGGAAGATTCTTTGTTATTTCTTTTGGATTAACCTTCAGATTGTATTTCTGACTTATTTCATCGGTAAACCGCTCCGCCTGTTCTTTATTTACGAACATATATTTCTGAGGTTCCATTCCCAAAACAATGTTTTGTGCAACAGAAAAGGATTCCACCAGCATAAAATGCTGATGTACCATTCCAATCCCTTCCCCAATGGCCTCTCTTGAATTGGAGAAGCTTACCGGTTTCCCTTTTAAGCTCATACTCCCCCGGGATGGTGCCTCCATCCCGAACAGGATTTTCATTAATGTGGATTTTCCCGCACCGTTTTCTCCTACTAATGCATGTATTTCCCCCTTTTTCAAATTGAAAGACACATCAGAATTCGCCACAACGCCATTCCCATACACTTTGGCAATGTTATTCATCTCTAATATATAATCACCCATATTGTTCACCTTTTCTCGATCCGAACGTTTTTATTCGCAATCCGCTTCGCTGTATGCTCATAAGCAAATGCTGCTTTGCGGTTCAAATATTACGGGCGCACATCTTCCCTTATCTTGTTTACTTCTTCTGTTGTCAGCCCGGTCGGATCGGTCAGTTTGATTTCTCCATTTATTACTTTATTTTTTAACTCCTTTATCTGTTCTCTTGCAGCTTGTGTCATCAACTTTTCATAAAATTCATTTTCTGTAATACCCACTGCCCCTTCTTTAATTCCGTAAAAACCTTTGCTTCCATAATTCACTTCTGCATCCATGGCCTGCCGAACGATCGTAACTGCATTTTCAGGAATGTTTTTGATTGCAGACGTGATGATTACATTCGCCATATCCGGCCGGGAATCTTTTAACGATTCTGCTTGATCGGAATCAACTCCAATGACAAATTTCCCTTTCTCTACTGCTCCGTCAATGACTCCAATACCTGACTGTCCCGCCGCCGCAAAAATAACTGGTATCCCTGAATTAAAGAGAATCAATGCGTTTTCTTTTCCTTTTGCAGTATCTGTAAAACTGCCCACATAGGATGCAGCAACCTTTATATCCGGATTAATTTCTAAAGCTCCCTCAATATATCCCACCAGGAATTCATTGATTCCCGGGATATCCATTCCTCCCACAAAGCCAATGACTCCTTCATTTAATTCTTCCGCTTTTAATGCCGCTGCTGCGCCCGCCAGATAACTCATCTCGTTATTCTTGGGAGCCATAATATATACATTGGAAGGTATCTCCTCCATTTGTCCATCTAAATTAATAAATTTTTGTTCCGGATACTCTTCTGCTGCCTGTGTCAGTGCATCATCCCCATTACTTGAAACGGTAAGTATGAGATCATACCCTTTCTCACATAAATCCACATAAGCAGAATAATATTTTGAGGCATCACGTCCGGCTTCCACATAGTCTACCTTCATACCAAACTCTTTTTCTAAAAGGCCAATCGCTTCAAAGGAGGAGTCAAAAAATGATTTGTCACCTAAATTACCAGGTATCATCAAAGCCACCTTATAATCGGCTGAAGTTCCATCAAAGGTTTCACCGGTCGATTTTACCGAATTGCTTCCAGCCTCCTTTTCCGGTTCTGGTGCAGAGCAGCCCGTAAATAATGTACTCATTGTTAAACACATTGCCAAAATCAAAGCTATTTTCTTTTTCATGATCGTACCTCCTGATTTTAATAAATTCTCTCTTTTACTATGCTTCTGAATTTTTCTACATCAATCCACTCCGCGTACTTAAAATCCTTTTCAACTTTCACATGTATGTCATAGGCATTTGTTTTAAATATGATTGCACCTCTTGTATTTTCTCCGGAAAGTTCCACGTTAAAATCATTTTGCCTTAAGTTCACAACCGTTGGATCCAAAAGATATGCTATCAGCAATGCATCATGAAAGGTGACGGGATATCCCGTCTTTTCCCGGAAGATTTCTGTTCCTCTCTTGTAATATTGCATCCTTTCGTTTCCCGGCGGGCATAACGTCTCCAAAAGCTCTTCTGAGATTCTGCAATATTTTGTTACATCAAGTCCAAACATCGTCAGATGCTCTGCGTAGTCCATAACAATTCTTGCCGCTTCAGGATCACATCGGATGTTCCATTCCGGGGCACTGCTTGAGAAAACACCTCCCATGGCTATGATATTCGTCTGCTTCATGATATCCGGGGCTTCATAAAAAGCCTTTGCGAGATTGGTCATAGCACCCATTTCTACAATTGTAAGATCAGGGTTTTCTTTTACCTTCTGAATCATGAATTCCGCTCCGTTCATCTCCTGATATACCGGATACTTTCTCCCTTTTCTCAAAATCTCATATTGAATAGGATCTTCTTCAAAATCAGGTCTCTCTATAAGGGGGATACTGTAGCCTGCACATACTTCAATCCCTTCTTTCCCATATTGCTCACATAGATCCAGTACCATTTCCGCCCTTTTATAGGTGTTTTGATAAACAGTCGTAATTCCGGCAATCTCAAGTTCCGTTGAATTCATCGCCATGATCAGCGCAGCGGCATCATCTATATCATCGCCCAGGTCTGTATCAATCAGAATTCTTTTTCCATTATTTTTGGACATACCATACTCCTCGTTTTTTACAAAAATATTTTTGTTTATTTCGTACTGTACGTGATGATTATATGGTAACTTTGTTATTTCAGTAAAGGTCATATGACTTTTTCTTCCCGGATTCCAATAAAAAAATTGCCACAAAACGCTTTTTATTCTAAGCGATTTGCGGCAATTTTACCGAATCCACAAGTTATCAAATAAGATATCATACTTTTCTTTTGTAATAATTACTTTTTTACGTATAGAATTTATTTCTTCTCTGTCCTTCAGCTTACGGATGCTTCTTCCCACAGTCCGGAGGCTGATTCCCACACTATTTGCAATATCCTGGTATTCTGCTTCTACAGTTATGATATCAGTTGTATCCTTCTTATGTGCATCATAATAATTTACAAAATAGTACCGTACCCGGTCAAGACCATCTAAATAATAAAAGATACCGTCATTCCCCGATCGTTTATATAAATCATCTGATACCAATGTCAGGCAGCGTCTTAACATATCGATATGATTCATTACATATGCATAGATAGCTACAGACTCCATTCTGACGGCCTTAACCTCCGTCATACTGATAATGGTTGCAACATATGCATCTTTACGAGCAAAAAGCTCAAGCAAACCAATGCTTCCATTATTTTTATCGATCTGGAAATAGTTATATTCATTACCATCAGAATAATTTCTCGTTCCTAAAGCAATTCCCTCTATAATAAAATAGATATATTGGGGAAATTCACCCTGAGATACGATAAATTGTTTTGGTGCATAGGTAATCAATTCTCCTCTGCTCTTCATCTCATCAGGCAGTACAGAATAATTGAATTCTATTTCCTTCTCGTATTTCTCCCACTCCTTCTTCAAGTCCATGAAATTACCTCAGAATTATATACATATAATTAGTTCGTAGTCTGCACAATCCGATTTGCAGTTTTAATACCTGTTTCCCCTAAACCTAATTATATCATTATAACACAGCGATATCAACTGAGGCCAGAAAGAACTATTTTGCAGAACAATCGAGTCCCGACTCTCTCAACAATTCATTGTATTACACATGTGCAAAAAGTGAGAATGAACGGTCGTATCTTCCGTCAGCTCTGGATGGAAAGCACAAGCCAGCATATTCTTTTCCCGGACAGCCACGGTTTTTCCGTCAACCTTTGCCAAAACTTCCACGCCCTGACCAACATTCGCAACATATGGCGCACGGATAAACACCATCGGAATGATTCCAGCGCCGCCATATTCCGATTCAGTTTTAAAGCTGGCCAGCTGCCTCCCGTATGCGTTGCGCTCCACTGTAATGTCCATACAGGCAAGATGGCTTTCTCCTCCGATAACTGTTTTCGCCAGCAGAATCATACCGGCGCAAGTACCCATCACAGGGATTCCTCTCTGAATCATTTGAAGGATAGGCTCCTTTAATTCTGATTCCCCCATCAACTTTTCCATCACCGTGCTTTCGCCTCCGGGTAATATTAAGCCGTTTATCTCTTCCGAAAGATCTGTCCGTTGCCGGATTTCAAAACTGTCTGCCCCCAATTTTACCAGCATCTTTTCATGCTCTATAAACGCACCCTGCAGGGCAAGTATTCCAATCCTCATGGCACTCACTCTACTTTCCGCGTTCCGCCATCAAAAGGGCGATTTCCTGCTCATTGATACCTACCATCGCTTCACCCAAGTCTGCGCTAAGTTCTGCGATCAGCTTTGCATCATTAAAATTGGTAACTGCTTTTACAATGGCGGCGGCACGTTTTTCCGGATTGCCAGATTTAAAGATGCCAGAACCCACAAACACACCTTCCGCTCCCAGCTGCATCAGCAGTGCGGCATCAGCAGGAGTCGCCACGCCACCGGCGGCAAAGTTCACCACAGGAAGTTTGCCTTTTTGTGACACCCATTTCACCAGATCCAATGGGGAAGCCAGTTGTTTAGCGGCTTCAGATAATTCATCCGTCCGCAATGCAGTGAGCATCCGGATTTCACTTTGAATTTTCCGCATATGCCGCACGGCCTGAACCACATCACCAGTCCCTGGCTCGCCCTTGGTACGAATCATCGACGCGCCCTCGGTAATGCGGCGCAATGCTTCTCCAAGGTCCTTCGCACCGCAGACAAAGGGTGCGCGGAATTTTGTTTTGTCAATGTGATAGATGTCATCCGCCGGAGAAAGCACTTCGCTTTCGTCTATGTAGTCGATTTCAATGGCCTCCAGAATTTGTGCTTCCACAAAATGTCCAATGCGTACCTTTGCCATTACAGGAATGGTGACCGCCGCTTGGATCCCCTTAATCATTTTAGGGTCGCTCATTCTGGAAACGCCGCCTGCTGCCCGAATATCGGCGGGAATCCGCTCCAATGCCATCACCGCACATGCACCCGCTTTTTCAGCTATTTGCGCCTGTTCCGGGGTGCTGACATCCATGATTACGCCGCCCTTTAGCATTTGGGCCAGATTTTTATTGAGTTCATATTGCTCTTTCATAACAATTCCTCCTAGTATTTTGGGGTCTCAGTTAATATAGTTATTATGCCCCATAACTGGACTTATTGAAAGTACCAGTTTGTGTTTATACGAAAATACCAGTCAGGAATTTTGTGAGCATCTTCATCCGTTTACATTCTTTGAGCTGCGTCCAATGCCAGATCGGAGCGGACGCATTCATCGGGGAGCATCGTAAGTTGAACACTGAGCGGACTGCCCTTCATCCGCTCTGCCGCATAAGAAAGACCGTTGGTACGCTCATCAAGAAGAGGATTGTCTATCTGAGCCGGATCTCCAAGCAAAATGACTTTAGTGCCCTTACCCACGCGGGTAACAATCCCTTTACTGCATGCCCTCAGGCAGAGGAACATCCACATGGTTTACTTCCAATCGGAGAAATCCACCGTTAGAAAGCGGAACGCCATCAGTAAGGTTTCCGGAAAGACGCAGGTTTTCCAGTAATCGAATCGCTTGCCTGGCGTTGCTGCCGCATTCTCCATCGGAGTTTTTAAGCCTGTCAAGCTTTTCCAGTACTGCTAAGGGAAGGACAATGTAGTTCTCTTCAAAGGATTCTAAGGCGTAAGGGGCCTGAATCAGTACATTGGTATCCAGTACATTGTTTTTGGCATTATTCTCCTGCTTTCATATGTTTTAGTTACACTTTGAGTGACAGGCTATATACAATAATCAATGAATTACAAGAATCAGTTGATATCAACGTACCTATTTCTGAGTCTATCAAACCATTGGGCAGATTCATACCCCATTCTTTCCGACAATGCCGCAACCAGCCCATCTACTACAGCAATGGGGGCAGACATGGAATGGTATTCCTTTTCCTCGCCCTGGTAAACATACAGCTGTATATCAGCTTTTTGCTTATCCGGTACATATAGCCTGCTGGTAAAAGCCAGCGTATGGTAAGCAGCAATTTTCTGATACTTAAGAATCATGTGCCCCTCCCGGGAAACTCTGGAAATATTAAACATGATGACAAGGTCTCCTGCTCCTGCCTGTGCCAAGCCTTCAAGCACCTCTGCGCCGCCGGATGGGAGAAGCACCACGGAAAGCCCAAGGCGGCGCAGGCGGAAAAACAAAAGCTGCCCCAGAGAGAATGAGGCATTTTTAGCATAAATAAAGATGCACTTTGCCTCCTGAATCGATCTGATTGCACACTCAAACTCCGATGGATCAAGCTGATCCAGGGTCTTTTGTAAGCAATGCTGCTGCCGCAAGAGCCAATTCTGCAGTGTGAATCCTGCCTCCTGCAAAAGCGGTGCAGCTATTTTTTGCACCGGCCTATGTTCCGTACTTTGCTGTATTACTGCATGCTTAAGCTCCTTAAAATCCTTGCAGCCCACATGACGTGCAAAACGGGAAACCGTGGCATCTGACAGTCCTAAAGAGGCTGACAGTTGCCCGATGGTCATAAACAAAAATACGTCGGTATGGCTGCTGATATATTCTATAATTTTTTGATCTGCGCTGGTCAGTTCATCCGGCAAAACCGGAAAATGCAGCTGCATAAAACCACCTCCTTTGCACTGCAGATACTTCTTAATCATGCAGCCTTATTGTGTCACTTCCAGTATAAATGCACTATGTAAATTTATCCATCATACTGCAGTAAAATGAAAGTAAACTTTCTTAGAATGTCAATAGGGAGGACAATTTACGTAAACATTAATACATGTCTGCAGCTTATTGATTAAGTGGCTATGTGGGATTCGAAAAGAAAGAAGAATGGAGAAAGGGGACTTGTAATTCCCGGCAGTATCATTTTTAAATGGCTGATAATTCATGGTAATGCGCTATTGCTACTGTAATAGATATGATAGAAGATATAATTCATTTCAGTGTATTTATGGTATGCAAGGTTCAATTATATACAAAAAAACCCCGTCCTATCAAAAGGACGAGGCAAAAGTCTCACTAAGAGCTTTTTTATTTATCTAATTACGAAAAGTTTACTTTAATTCCGGCCAATATTCCTTATTGGCCTCTATCAGATCATCCAAAATCTGTTTTGCAACAGAGGCGCTTGGTACAGTCTTTGATAAGGTCAGGGCCTGCCACAGCTTTAAATAGCTTCCCTCGGTCCAGGCCTCTACCACCAGGCGTTCCACTGCAAGCTGCTCTTCCATCATGCCCTTTTCAAAGGTCGGAATGTTCCCCTGGCACAAAGGTTCCGGTCCTTCATTACCTACCAGACAAGGAACTTCTACCATGGCGGTAGGGTCAAAATTAGAGATAGCTCCTCTATTTTCCACGATGCAGAGCATCTGCTCTCGGGTATTGAATCCAATCGCGCAGGCCAGATCCACAATAAAGGAAGCGTGATTGTCTATGGAGAACTCCCCGCCTTTTGCGGTTCCTGCCGAAATAATGGCTCTTGCAGCGCTAAACACTTCTTTTTCTCTTCCCTCCATCACCTCATTGGCTCTGGTATGATTGGGATCGGTGTGTTCTACCACATAATCCGGGTAAAGGTAGTATTTTAAATAGGTATTGGGAAGAAAATCTGGTTCCAGCTTTAATAAATCTGCCGCCTTTTTATGGGTCAGCTGCCAGCTTTCATCCATATGCTGAGTTTCCACAGCCTTTTCTGTCAGATATCCGTTTTTAGACACATAATCCAAAAGCTGCGGCATCAAGTCTGTCCCATCCTTATCCTTCACGCTGGTCCACCAGCCAAAATGGTTCAGTCCAAAATACTTCACATCCATGTCCTTGGGATCTCTGCCTACAATGTATCCCATACGTCTCTTGGTTCCTACCGGCATGTCGCAGATATTTAATACCTTGGAATCAGGCTTTAACACGCGGCAGGCCTCTGCCACGATAGAAGCAGGATTGGAGTAATTAAGCATCCAGCAATCCGGAGAATATTTTTCCATAAAATCGATTAACTCCATCATACCGCCAATGCTTCTCATCCCATATGCGATTCCACCGGGGCCGCAGGTCTCCTGACCCACCACATGGTATTTCATTGGAATTTTTTCATCCAGCTCCCGCATGGCATATTTGCCCACCCGGATATGAGCCATGCAGAAATCCACATCAGTAAAGGCTTCCTTGGGATCTGTCGTGTAGGAAAACTCCACCTCCGGTGCAACTTCCTTCATTACGATGCCTATGGCCTTTGCCAGGGTTTCCTGGCGCTCTCCGTCATTGTCGTAAAGCTTTAAAGAACGTATGGGAAAACGGTGCAGGTTATCCATCATCATCATTACAATACCCGGTGTATAAGTGCTCCCGCCTCCTGCGATTACGATTGAGAATTTTTTCACTTTATTTTACCTCCTTGCTATGTCTGGTTTATCAGTTAGTTACTCTCGCCGTTTCCCAGCTCCTCATCGACAGCCCTTCTTACAGCAGTTACCTTTAAACCATAGATTACCTGAACGTTATTGCCCTTTTTCACCACACCATTGGCTCCGGTGCCGTTTTTCAGCACATCCTCCAGTACCAGATCCGGATCTGTAAGGATCAGGCGAAGGCGGGTGAAGCAGTTATCCACTTTTTCAATATTGCCTGCACCGCCCAGGGCTTTTATAATCAGCGCGGCATCCACATCATCGGCGTCTTTTCCCTCTTTTTCAGAAGCTACCTTTTCCTTATACTCCGCCTTCGTATGAAGCTTCATTTCCATGCCTTCTGTTTCCCGTCCCAGAGTCTTTAAATTCAGTTTTGTAATGAGAAGACGGAATATGGCATAATAGACTACAAAAAATATAAGGCCTGCGACGATGTACATGGGCCATCCGGTTTTATGAATTCCCAAAGGCACGTTGAAAAGCAGGAAATCCAAAAAGCCGTTGGGACCGATGGCACGGACATTCAATATATTAAGAACCACCATGCTGAGTCCGCTTAACCCCGCATGAACAATAAACAGGACCGGAGCCACGAACATAAAGGAAAATTCAATGGGCTCTGTAACACCTGCGATGAAAGAAGTGAATGCAGCAGGAATCAGAATGGCTTTAATCTTATTGCGGTTTTCCGGTCTGGCCGTATGATACATGGCAAGACAGGCACCCATAAGGCCGAACATCTTGGAAATACCTCTTGCATCCCATATCACTGACCGGGAAAGTACCTGAATGGAAGGGTCTGCGATTTCTGCATAATAAATGTTCCTTGCACCCTCAAACACCTGTCCCCCTATGGTTTCAATGCCTCCAAGAGAGGTATATAAAAACGGGGTATAGACCAGATGATGAAGGCCTGTTGGTATTAAAAGACGTTCCAGGGCACCGTAAATAAAGATCCCGAAGTTTCCGGAACGATTAATGAATCCACCAAGGCTGGTGATTCCCATCTGGACAAAGGGCCATACATAAGTAAGGAGCACAGCCAGTAAAACGGTCACTGGAATCAATACGATGAATACAAACCTGGAACCTCCGTAAATCTGAAACGCATTTTGAAATTCTGTTTCACAAAACCGGTTATGGACCATGGCTGTTACAATTCCCAGAATAATTCCAAGGAATACGCCCATGTCCAGGATCTGTACTCCCAGCACCATGGCTTGACCCGTTCCCCTTAAAGATTCCCCTGTAAACAGGATCCCCGTCAGGGTCATGAACTTGTTCATGGCGTTAATGAATACCAGAAATCCCAAAAGACCGGTAAAACCAGCCTCATATTTCTTCTTATTGGCAAGGCCGGCCGCAAGTCCCACACAGAAGATCAGCCCCAGGTTATTTAAGATCGAAACCAGGGAACCGGATAAAATGGTTCCAAAGCCCTTTGTCACCGGATTGTCCATAAAAGGCAGAAGCTCCAGCAATTTTGCATTAGTAAATAAATTTCCCACTGCGATTAAAATACCTGCGATGGGCAGGATCAAAACCGGGATGAACATTGCTTTTGAAAAGCGCTGCAACTGATCCATCACTTTATCTTTCATTCTCTTTTCCTCCAACTATCAATGAATGGTTTTCTGTATTTCATTTCACGTGAAATTCATACCCGTATTATAGCGGCCGACTCCCCCTTTGTATATACTTTGGAAAAGAATAGGAACCTGTTATTCCAAGTGGTAACAGGTTTCAAAAAAAATCCGGATGCCGCTATTTTAAACGTCATCCGGAACCTTTATTCTTCTTTTTTATCCATATTTTGAAGCACCTTATGATATTCGTAGATTAAAAGCTCCATCAACATGAACACATTGGGAAAAAATGTGTTTGCCATCATATTTCTGTCATCCAGCTTATTGCTGTCCTCTATACGAAACTGCATATCTGTTATGGAGCTGACCCGGTTTTCCGCCTCATTGGTAAATGACACGGTAAAAATGCCGTTCTCTCTGGCAGTTTTCACCCGGTCCGCTACCCAGTCCGTTTCTCCTGACCTGGAAACTACAATGAGCATTTTCATATTCTCCAGATTGTTTTCAAAAACACCGATGGAGTCCATTCCATTGGAATAAATGCATTTTATCCCAAGGACAAGAAGCTTTTTTGTTAAATATTCCACAGGAATGGCAGAAAAGCCCGTTGCGTACAAAAATACGTAACCGACCTCCAGATGGCCCAGCCGCCTGGCAAATTCCCGGATGTCTTCATAGGAATTATACTTTAAAAGAGAGTTGGAACAAAAGCTGTTGATAAACTGCATTCCGGCGTCCTCATTGTCCCTGGCCCGGTTGACAAGCGGCAGCAGCTTGTAATACATGTCCACAAACCCGTTGTAGCCCAGCTTTTTTGTCAGGCGCATAATGGTTGAGGTGGAGGTGTAATTTTCCTTTGCAACTCCCCTCACCCCCATTTTAAGCATGGAATCCATGTGTTCAATGATATAACGGAGAACACTGTCCTCCACCTCAGTCAGGTTCTTTCCCGCTGTCAGTTTGCTTAAATCCACCATTCCTGCTATCCTTCTTTCCTCATTCTCGTCTCTCATCCATTATAAAAAGTCTTCATACCCCTGAATCATGGGATAAGGGGCGCAGTCCTTTAAGGCCGCGGTTATGGTTCCCTTCACATAGGTGCTGAACCCCTGGCGGCGAAAATCTTCCTTGTTCTTATTTTTAATCAGACGGCCGCCTCTGCCCACTTCTCCGATGTAATTCCCATTCTGGTCGTAGATTTCTTTTCCATAGAATTTCCCAAGAATCCTTCCGTCACAAGCGGCCAGGTAATCCCTCTGCCTTACTCCGATATAGTTTCCCTGCCAATTCCAGTATCGTTCCATTGAAATCCATCCTTCCTCTTTTCATTCTCTGCAATCATACACCATTTTCCCTTAAAAAGAAACACTTTAGGGAGGCACATTGCTAAATTTTCAATGAATGCTGGATTTTTTACGGGTTCTGTTATATAATCAACAGAAAAAACACAGATTAATCACATACACAGGAGGATGACATGGGATTTCAATACGTAAACAATCTGCCAAGCCCGGAAGAGATCAAGAAACGCTTTCCACTTCCAGCAGAATTTAAAGCCCTTAAAATAGAACGCGATCAAGCCATCAGCGATGTACTCACAGGAAAAAGCGATAAATTCCTTGTTATCATCGGCCCTTGCTCCGCCGACAATGAGGAGTCTGTTTCTGATTATGTAAACCGGCTTGTAAAGGTACAGGAAAAGACAAAAGACCGTCTGATCCTCATCCCAAGAATTTATACCAATAAACCCAGAACCACAGGAGAAGGATACAAGGGAATGCTTCACCAGCCTGATCCGGAAAAAAAGCCGGACATGCACGAAGGTCTCATTGCCATCCGCAGGATGCACATGAATGTGTTCCTTGAAACCGGTTTATCCACAGCCGATGAGATGTTATATCCGGAAAACCTGGGATATCTTGATGATATTATGTCTTACATTGCCATTGGTGCCCGTTCCGTGGAAAACCAGCAGCACCGTCTGACCTCCAGTGCCTGTGATGTTGCCGTAGGCATGAAAAATCCTACCAGCGGAGACATGTCAGTTATGCTTAACTCCGTAGTTGCCGCACAGCAGGCCCATGATTTCACTTACAGAGGTTGGGAAGTGAGGAGCAAGGGCAATCCATTGGCTCACACCATCCTAAGAGGTGCGGTCAACAAGCACGGGCAGTGCATCCCCAACTACCATTTTGAAGATTTATTCCTTCTTCATGAGATGTACAGCCGCCGCAATCTCCAGAACCCGGCCTGCATCGTGGACACCAACCACTCCAATTCCAACAAGAAATATAAGGAACAGTTCCGTATTTCCAAGGAAGTCCTGCACAGCAGAAGGCATTCCCCGGAAATCCGTTCCCTGATAAAAGGCCTGATGATTGAAAGCTACATTGAGCCAGGCAGCCAGAAAGTTGGAGAAGGCATTTACGGAAAATCCATCACCGATCCTTGTCTGGGATGGGAAGATTCCGAGCGTCTGATCTATGAAATCGCTGAAAATGCATAAATAGTATCTTAACTCAAGTCATGCCAGAGGCACTAAACTGTCTCCGGCATGTTTCTTTTTACTGATTACTATCCGTATTCTCCATTTATTATTAGTAATTAACCTGTTTTTCAACTATTCTTCAATTTTCTCTTGTTTTTCTAACAAGAGATGATAAAATAAAATCAGAGTCATTTATATGACTCTTCATCCTGTTGATATCTCTATCCCCCATGTTGTTGTCGGCACGTTCATGCCGGGTTTATCCGGCTATCAGGAAAAGGAGGTATGGGTATGCGGACCATTGAAGTCGATATCCAGCTGCGTTACACCCCCATTCCCCTCGCGCTTTTAATCAACACCGCTAATGCCTTTGACTGCGATATCTATATTGACTACGGTTTAACAAAGGTGAATGTCAAGGACTACGACGAGATGAAAAAAGGGCTTAACACGCAGAACCGGAACTTACAATTTAATTTCGACGGCATTGATGAGCTGGCCGCCGAAGGACGGATCGAGATGCTGTTTCAACCATGATCCGTCGGAAAGGAACCTTTATGAACTATCATAAAAAAGAGAGTTGATATTAGCATTACGCTGAGCATCAACTCTCTTTTCTTTATTTATTAACCAAGGAAAGCCATAATGGTAAAATACAAAAGCACCATTGCTCCCAATACAATTCTGTAATATCCGAAGAATTTAAAATCATGCTGTCTGATATATCCCATTAAGAATTTAATCGAATAAACAGAAACTACAAAAGCAATCACCATGCCTAAAATCAGATAGAAGATCTGAGGTCCGGTAAAATTCATTCCATATTTCACAACCTTTAAAAGGCTGGCTCCAAACATCACCGGAATTCCCAGGAAAAAGGAAAATTCTGCGGAAGCCGCCCGGGAACATCCCAGAATCATGGCGCCGAGAATGGTTGCACCGGAACGTGAAGTACCCGGAATCAGGGCCAGAAGCTGAAACAGTCCGATCCAAAGAGCTGTCTGGTAAGAGATATCTCCCACCTTCTGAACTTCAAAACTCCGGTACTGGTTCCTGTTCTCAATGACGATAAACAGCACACCATAGAGGATCAGGGTCGCTGCCACTACATAGCCGTTCATCAGATACTCATCAAGGATATCATCCACCAGGAACCCGATCACTGCTGCGGGAATACAGGCTAAGATGATCTTTGACCATAGAACCAGAGTAGCCTGCTTCTGCGCCGGTTTTTTCCTGACGGAAAAGGGGTTAAGCTTGTCAAAATACAAAACCAGCACCGCCAGAATCGCCCCCAGCTGAATGACAACCAAAAACATGTTTTTAAATGCACTCGGCTGATTTAAGTGAATAATCTCATCTACCAGGATCATGTGGCCCGTACTGCTAATGGGAAGCCACTCTGTAAAGCCCTCCACAATTCCAAGAACAATTACTTTTAAAATCTCAATGATATTCATTCCTTTTCCCCTGTCTTTTTAAATATTTTCAATCTGCCAGTCTATAGGCTCCAACCCATTTTCCTTTAAATAGGCATTGGTACTGCTAAAGTGTTTACAGCCAAAGAATCCCCTGTAAGCGGAAAGAGGGCTGGGATGAGGCGCCTCCAGAATGAGGTGCCTTGGGTTTGTTAACATGACCTTCTTATTCTGGGCCGGGCGTCCCCATAAAAGGAATACCATGGGCCGGTCCTGTTTATTTAATATCTTAATGGCAGCATCCGTAAAGGTCTCCCAGCCGATCCCCTGGTGGGAGTTGGCTGCATGGGCGCGCACCGTAAGCACCGTATTAAGGAGCATGACCCCCTGATCTGCCCACTTTTTTAAATACCCGTTATTTGGAACCTCACAGCCAAGATCTTCCTTCAGTTCCTGATAAATATTTACAAGGGACGGAGGAATATCCACATCAGGCTTTACAGAAAAACAAAGCCCGTGGGCCTGCCCATTATTATGATAAGGATCCTGACCTAAAATCACTACCTTGGCATTGGAAAGAGGCGTGAACTGAAACGCGTTAAAAATGTCGTTAGGGTCAGGAAAGACCTGGGTCATTTCATATTCATGCTTCACTTTCTGATAAAGTTCCCTGTAATATGGCTTTTTAAACTCTTCGCTTAAGGGTTCCAGCCAGTCGTTCTCAATTGCTCCCATTCTTTCTCCTTTGCATTTTTCGGGAAAACCCCATTTGTATAAAATAGCTTTAAATCCTCACCGGTACTCCCATAGCTTCCAAATACCGTTTTAATTCCATGATCTCCAACTCCTTGTAATGGAACAGGGAAGCCGCTAAAGCCGCATCTGCCTTTCCTTCCGTCAGGGCGTGGTGGAAATGTTCCATCGTGCCTGCACCTCCTGAAGCGATCACAGGCACGGAAACATGCTCTGCTATGATACGGTTTAACTCATCATCATATCCTGCTTTCGTTCCGTCGCAGTCCATGCTGGTAAGGAGGATCTCCCCCGCTCCAAGGCTGTCTGCCTTCATGGCCCATTCTACCGCATCCAGTCCGGTATCGATCCGGCCGCCGTTCTTATATACGTTCCAGCCGCTTCCATCCTTCCGCCTTCTGGCATCAATGGCAACCACCACACATTGGCGTCCGAATTTGCCTGCTGCGTCGGAGATCAGCTGAGGAGTATTGATAGCTGAGGAATTAATGGAAATCTTATCCGCACCTTCTCTTAAAAGCATTCTAAAATCCTCCACCGAGCGGATCCCGCCGCCAACCGTAAAGGGGATAAATACCTTTTCCGCCACCCGGCGCACCATATCCACCACCGTATTCCGGTTGTCAGAGGATGCGGTGATATCAAGGAACACCAATTCATCAGCGCCGGCCCTGTCATAAGCCGCTGCGATCTCCACCGGGTCCCCGGCATCCTGTAAATTCACGAAATTAACACCCTTTACTACTCTTCCGTCCATCACATCCAAACATGGAATGATCCTCTTCGTAAGCATCCTGTACCTCCTTAAGTCAATTCAATGAAATTCTTCAGAATGTTCAAACCAGTATCACTGCTTTTCTCCGGATGGAACTGGCAGGCAAAAAGGTTTTCATGTTCCACCGATGCCCCGAACTTTATTCCATAGGTTGCAGATGCGGCCACATCGGATTCCCGTTCCGCTTCTAAATAATATGAATGGACAAAATACACATATGCCCCGGAATCAATTCCTTTAAAAAGTCTTGTACCAGGCTTTATATCCAGACGGTTCCAGCCCATATGAGGGACTTTAAGCCCCGGCGTCTCCGGAAATTTCACGATCTTACCAGGAAGCAGGGAAAGTCCCCTGACCCCTTCGCATTCTCCGCTGCTTTCAAAGAAAAGCTGAAGCCCCAGGCATATCCCGAGAAAAGGCGTTCCTTTTGAAACCACCTGATGGATCACATCCACCAACTCATACTGGTGAAGCTTTTCCATCGCATCGCCAAAAGAACCAACACCCGGAAGAATCACCTTGTCCGCAGAAAGGAGGATCTCCTTTTCCCGGCTTACCACCGGCTTTTCCCCCAATGCGGTCAGAGCTTTCTCCACACTTTTTAAGTTTCCAGCATCGTAGTCGATTATCGCAATCATGGCCGTCACCTCTTTACGTCTTTTTCCAACATTTTAACACAGTAACGTGTAATGTACAACGCAAAATAAGCCTATAATTTCCGAAAGAATTCCGTAGAACTTTCTAAAACAGCATCAGCCTTTCCCTTTACCGTTTCCGGCAGTTGGGCCAGCGTTTCATGAATCCGGTACATATGGGCCTTTTTATTAATGGACACCGTCTTCTCAAAAGGCCAGCGGATGACCGTAGGAGTCTTAAATCCTACTCCCAGTTCCAAAACCAGAAGCTTTTTATTAAGGGTCCCTGCCAGCCACTCGGTATAAGCCCTCCACTGGGGAAGGTAGCCCTCTTCTATGTAATCCTCTGCCTCTACGGTGTTGCCCGTAAGAGGTGCCCCGCAATGAGGACAGACATCCTTTGGGATCTCTCCCGGCTCCCAGATATCCTTTGTACAGGTTTTGGAGCACTGCCTCCATGTCACGTTCCCGCAGGGTGCTACCATCCGGCGCTTATCCAGAGGAGACTTAAATATTTCTCCATCGGTCACTGTGGTTACAATGAAGAAATCCCTGTCCTTTATGAGATCATTCATTTTCTCATAAAGGCTTACCATATCCGGAATTCCCTCTGCTTTCCATTCCTCTCCGATTCCGATCAAAAGCTTTTCACAAGCTGCTATTTCTTCTAAAATCTGTTCATTCACAGTCATCTATCCACCTTCTTTTTCAAACAATACCCATTTATTATACATCAAAGGGTATTTTAAGAAAAGAAGGAAATTCTGTTCTTGCGGCCTGCCATGGATATATGCTATACTAATCCATGCATTTAGTCAAATAATGAAAAAGGAAGTCAGCAGATCATGAATAAGTTTAAGAGGCTTTCTCCCTTTTTGGGAGGCTGCGCCGCCATCGCGGTCCTGGCACTGCTTTTAGTCGTATATACCCTGACAAAACCGGTTCCCATGGCGGGACCAAAAAGTATTTCCATTGATGTGGTATATGAAAACGGAGTAAATGACCACTACCAGATCACTACAGAAGCGCAGTTTCTGTTAGAAGCGCTTAAATCCATACCGAATTTTCAAATCGAAGGAACCACTTCCGAAGAATTTGGCCTCATGGTCACTACAATTAACGGAAAACGGGCAGACTACCAAAAGGACGGCGCTTACTGGGCTCTTCTCTGCGACGGGGAAACTTGCACCTACGGAGTGAGCCAGCAGGCCATTAAGGATGGAGAGCGCTATACCTTTCAGTACACATTGACCTCTGAGGAAATAAAATAATTATGAAAAATCATCCCCTGATTACCACCAGGGAGCTGGTATTAGACGCACTGCTTTCAGCCCTTTTATTTGTAAGCCAGGTAAGCTTGTCCTGGCTTCCCAACGTAGAACTGGTATCCCTGCTTCTAATTTTATACACCCTCGTATTCCGCAAACACGTATGGATCATCCTATACGTGTTTGTTATATTGGAAGGGTTGGTCTACGGCTTCGGCCTTTGGTGGTTTTCCTATCTCTATGTATGGCCCATTCTCCCGGCCGCTGTATTTTTAATTTATAAAAACAATACGCCAGGAACCTTTGGCATATCCCTGCTTTCCGGAATCTTTGGAATGCTGTTTGGATTTTTCTGTGCCGGGTTTTACTTAATTTCGGGAGGCCCAGGTGCAGCTCTAACCTGGTGGGCGGCAGGAATCCCATACGATATCGTCCATGGAACAGGCAATTTCTTACTGTCCCTCATTTTGTTCCAGCCGTTATACCGGCTGCTCACCTCATTAAAACGGAGTCAATCTCATCAATAAAGGAGTGTATGCTTATGGAATCAGCAACCGTAAGATTAAAAAAAGGAGAAGGCCGCTCATTAAAAGCCGGCGGTCCTTGGATCTATGACAATGAAATCGATACCATCACCGGGGATTATACCAACGGTGATATCGTATCCGTGGAAGACTTTGACGGCTATTTTCTGGGTCGCGGCTTCATCAATACCAATTCCAAGCTCACCGTCCGAATCATGTCCCGCAAAAAAGACAATGAAGTGAACGAAAGCTTTCTGGAAATGCGGGTCCGCAACGCCTGGGAATACCGCAAAGCCACTGTGGACACCTCCAGCTGCCGCCTGATCTTCGGAGAGGCAGACTTCCTTCCCGGCATTGTAGTAGACAAGTTTGGGGATATCCTTGTGGTGGAATCCCTTGCCCTTGGCATTGACCGGCTAAAGCCTGTAATCCTGGAAAAGTTAAAAAAAGTTCTGGAAGAGGATGGCATTAAAATCCGCGGCATTTACGAACGAAGCGACGCAAAGGTCCGCCTCCAGGAAGGCATGGAACGCTATAAGGGCTTCATCGGTCCTTCCTTTGACACGAAGGTGGAAATAACGGAAAACGGGGTTAAATATCAGGTCGATGTCCAGGATGGGCAGAAAACCGGCTTTTTCCTTGACCAAAAATATAACCGCCTTGCCATTCAGCGCTTATGTAAGGACAAGCGGGTCTTAGACTGCTTTACCCATACCGGCTCCTTTGCCTTAAACGCCGGCATTGCCGGAGCAAGAGAAGTTCTTGGGGTGGATGCCTCTGAGCTTGGCATCGCACAGGCAAAAGAAAACGCCGCATTAAACGGCTTATCTGACCAGGTAACCTTTCAGTGCGCCGATGTTTTTGAACTCCTTCCCCAGCTGGAGAAAAGCGGGGAAACCTTCGATGTGGTCATCCTGGACCCGCCTGCCTTCACCAAATCCAGAAACTCCGTGAAAAACGCAGTAAAAGGCTACCGTGAGATCAATCTCCGCGGTATGAAGCTGGTAAAGGATGGCGGCTATTTAGCCACCTGCTCCTGTTCCCATTTCATGACCCCCGAGCTTTTCACAAAGACCATCCGGGAGGCAGCTGCAAACGTCCACAAACGCCTCCGCCAGGTAGAATACCGTACCCAGGCAGCAGATCATCCGATCTTGTGGGCGGGAGATGATACCTCCTATTACTTAAAATTTTACATTTTTCAGGTTTGTGACGAGAAATAAAATTAAGGGACCGCAATCCGCGTCCCTACTTGATGAGGTTAAAAGAGGGTGCCCGAAAAGTAATTTGGGCACCCTCTTCTGCTCACTCATTCCATCCTTCAGCCAAGCAGCGAATCAGCTTCTATCATATTTTTAATGATCGGCACCCCAAACGGACAACGGCTTTCGCAGCTGCCACAGGCAATACACTCATCGCCGCCATGAGACAGGCTTTGATAATGCGAACGTATGGATGGTGGTATCGCTTCTTTATTAAGCCGTGCGATGTCCAAGTATTTATTGACGGCGGCAATGTCTATTTCAGAGGGACATGGCTGGCAATGTCCGCAGTACACGCAGTTTCCGTCAAAAGCGCTATGTACTTCGTTATATATCCATGTGTAATCCTTATCAGAGTCAGACGCCGAAAGATAACTCATGGTGTCCTTCATTTCAGCCCGGGTTTTACAGCCTGTCAGGACACTGGCAACCGCTGGCCTTGAGAGTGCATAATGGACACACTGCTGCGAAGTCATGGGCCTGCTGTAAGGCGTATGTTCCGGCGAAAGCAGTTTGCCGCCGCCAAAGGTTTTCATCACAGTAATACCGACTTGTTTTTGCGTACACAGCTTGTATAATTCCGCACGCTTGGGATCAATTCCGTTATAAGCCCCCGATTGGAAGCCATTATCAAGACAATCGAAAATACTCGCTTTGGATGAGAGCATATCAAATGCAGGATTAATGCTGAACATCATCATCTCCGGCACTCCTGTCTCAATGACCTTTATTGCAGTTTCAGGGTTATGGGAGCTAAAACCAATGTGCCGGATGTCCCCTTGTTGTTTCAGACGCTCTACATATGTAACAAAATCTGTCTCGAAAACATTTTTATAGTCCTGCTCCGAATCAATAAAAAACATCATGCCAAAATCGATGTAGCCGAAGATCCGCAGCAGCTCTTCAAAATACTGCTTGACCACAGGCATATCCCGGCTGATATCGTACTGCATATTTACATTCGTGGATCCGATATGCCCCTGTATCATCACCTGGTCCCTCTTATTGCCCAGTGCTTTTGCGATGTTTTCACGGACTTCCGTGCCGGGCATAAAAACATCCATGAGATTAACGCCATACTCAAGTGCGGCATCAATCGTCTCCTTCACCTGCTCGTATGACTTGCCGTCAAGGTGTTCGCAGCCAAGGCCAATAATACTTGCATGCTTTCCGGTTTTTCCGACCTCTCTGTATTCCATCTTATTCCCTCCTGAATATATATCTTATAAATTTTTGCCCCGTCATTTATCCGCCTTCTCCTATGTTTTTAACTGCCAGTCTCCGGTCCCGACAGCAGCTTTTTAGTGGCAGAGTCTTCCATTACATCCTCCGTTTGCCCTATTATAACTGTTATCACAACACTTGTAAACAGAGAAGTCAAGATATGTTCTGGGATTCCAATTCAAAAAAATGCCTCGCAATTCATTCATCTGTCATCAATTGCGAGGCATCATTTTAATTGGTTTATAAGTCCTATTTTGTAATTTATTCCAGATTGAGGCGCTTGGACAGGATACGCTCCGTGCCGAAAAAGAATATCGCAAGCTGAATTGCGTTATAAATTACCGAACCGATGAAGGTTAAGTGCATGACCAGGGAAATCCCTTGTGTATCAGGCATCGTCTCAATCATGCGGAGGAAGGATTGAAAGGACGGTACATTACCCAGAATGATCATTGCAAGGCCGTTGATAAAGCTAAAGAGCATGGATATTGCAATAAAAGCGACAACGGACATCATCACACGGTTTTTGCTGGCCAGATGGCCAAGTGCCATGGAAAAGTACATGTGGTAAAGCTGAACCAGTCCGCTGACGATGATTAGAACAATCACCTCAAACACCAGCAGCGGCCAGGTAGAAACATGAGCAATCGCGCGGCTGATGGCACTCCATAACTGGGGATCGGTAATTGCTGTAAAAACCTTGGCAGTACCTGCAGTGCCCAGCACCAGAATAAAAATGGATGCAAAAGCCACCAGGGAGCTGGCCAGCGACATTACAAATGCCACCACGCCCTTTGCTGCGATCAGCTGCCATGGCTTCACAGGCAGGGTAAACATCAGGTAACCTTCATCGCACAGAAGGCCCTTATAAAACCGCTGAATAACAACGATCAGCGTCAGTACACTCATCGCGACCAGAACGCCGAAATAGGCGATGATGGAGAGCGTCTGGATCAGGCTGAGAAGGCCGCGGCCAAAGCTTAAGCCAGACATCAGGCCGTTATAATAACCGTTGGCCAGCGAGCCCAAGCCCATAAATGCATTGAGAATGGATATGGCGATAATCGCCAGGTAAATAGGCACAAGCGTGCGCCCAATGGATTTAAATTCATATTTGCAAAGTTTGCCAAACATCTTATTTCCTCCTTATTCTAGCTGCTATACGCGAAGATTTCGCGGAACAGCTGATCGACTGACTTGCCTTCCTGCTCACGGATGTTATCCACGGTATCATGGCGGACAACCTTGCCGTTTTGCAGGAAAATGGCCTCATCCAACACGCGCTCGATATCAGAAATAAGATGTGTGGACAACATGACCGTGCCATTTTCATTATAATTGGTCAGAATCGTGTTCAAAATAAAGTCACGTGCTGCCGGGTCAACCCCGCCGATCGGTTCGTCAAGCAGATAAAGCTCTGCCTTGCGGCTCATGATAAGCGCAAGCTGCACCTTTTCTTTGGTACCTTTGGACATGGTCTTAAGCCGGTCATTCGGCTGAATGCCTAGAGCCGAGAACATCTCCATTGCCTTTGGGCGGTCAAAATCCATATAGAAGTCAGCGAAGAAATCTGTTAAGTCGCAGGCCTTCATCCAGTCGGCAAAGTACATACGGTCCGGCAGGTAAGAGATAACTGATTTGGTTTCCACGCCGGGCGCATTGCCGTTTACCTCCAGCGTACCGGAGGTGGGCTGCAAGAGTCCGCACAAAAGCTTAATAAAGGTGGTCTTGCCTGAGCCGTTTGGGCCCAGAAGACCTACGATGCAGCCGCGGCCTACCGTTAAATCAATATGGTCAAGCGCTGGCTTTGTTCCATAATTCTTAGTCAGGCCGCGCGCAGTGATAAGTTCCTGATTCATACATGTTCCTCCTTTTTATCCCACGCGGCAAGCAGCTCGCGGATTTGTTCATCGGTGTAGCCCAGGGCTCGCATGGACGCAAGAAATTCATCCATCCGCGCATAGGCAAGCTCCTCCCGCACATTGTGGATGAGCGACAGATCCTCAGTAACGATCCGTCCGGCTGTGCGGCGGGTTTCTGCTAACCCTCTGCTTTCCAGCTCCGCCAGTGCACGCTGCATTGTATTCGGGTTGACCCCCGCCTCATTGGCCAGTGCGCGCACAGTTGGCACAGCCGAGCCAGGTGCATATAAGCCGGACACGATGCGCAAAGTGAGCTGTTCGACAAGTTGTATCCAGATCGGCCGGTCATCGGTCAATTTCCAGATCATAATACTGCCTCCTTTTGTATTGCTGTATCATTGTATTGTTCATTTAAGGATTATTGTACCATTGTGTTGTTGTACTAATGCCTTAATACAAGAATACAATTATTCTGTTTATTTGTCAATAGGCATTTTAAAAATATAGTTTTTCAAACTATTGCCAAAACTTGTTTCTCCCATACTCCCTTCGTCCATCCGGCTGATAACCTGGTGGCTTAAACAATGGTCAATCGGATATTTGCAATCCGCTTTGCTTCTTGATGAGGTTAAATTGGACATAAAGATGGCGGTTAGCCCAAATAAAAAAGTTTGAGCTCCTAACAATGAGGGGCTCAAACACTTTCCGTTTCTTATTTAGAATCTGTACACTTTCTTCATCCTTTATGGATTAAAGTGAAAATAAACTCCGCCCGGGGCAGCTCCTCCCCGGAGCGCGGCCATCTCACTTACCGTAACCAGCTGGTAGCCTGCCTCTGTAAGTCTGGGTATCATTTCAAGAGCTGCTGCTCCGGTCTGGGAATAAAGCTCATGCATCAGAACGATGTCCCCATCCCGTACCTGGCTCATTACCGCATTTACCGTTTTACCGGCATTTCGCGTCTTCCAGTCCCTTGTATCAATACTCCACATAATCACGGGAGCTTGTACATTTGCAAGAACCGTACTGTTTTTTGCTCCTCCCGGCGGTCTTACCAGGGACGGTCTGACACCGCAGGCAGCTTGTACCGCATCATTGCATTGGTTTATCTGGCTCTGGATCTGGGATCCGCTTAACTTGGTAAGATTTTTGTGCTCGAACGTGTGATTGCCGATTTCATGTCCTTCCGCAACCATGCGCTGCAGTTCTGCCCCATAAGAAGAAACACGGCTTCCCACCACAAAAAACGTGGCTTTTCCGCCGTACTGTGCCAGACAATCCATAATCTGATTTCCTACGGGTGCAAAGGGTCCGTCATCAAAGGTCAGAGCCACCATAGGCCTTTTAGGGTCTATCCGGCGTCCTGCGGCTGCCTGTTCCTGGCTCTCCTGTGAAACGGCCTCCTGCTGCCCTTCTGCTGCAGACCCGGCATTTAAGTCCTGGCCCTCCGCGCTGCTCTGGCTCTCCTGTGTACCGGCTTCCTCTTCCGTATGCTTTCCCGGTTGTTCTGAAATATTACCATTCCCGTCTACCCACCTGGCCACACCTGGTCCCAGGTTTTCATCTATCCAGTCATTCCGTACTTCCGATGCCTCCTGGCCCGATGCTGTTTCATCCGCCATGGAAGAAAACGGTGTTGCCGGTACGAACGCTGTCACAAGTGCAACGATCATCAGACCGAAGCCCAATTGTAATAGTTTTTTCATGTTACATCTCTCCTTTCCCCTCTTTTTGCCCGTGCTTTCCGGACAAACAGGTATACTACCTGCAGGGTGTTTTCCTGTTACTAACCACTACTATACAGGAAATAGGAGGAAATTGGAAGAAAATTTCCAAACTTAAATAAAAAGTCCTAGTGGTGCAGGAGCGCACGGACCACTGCATCCATGCTTTTTTCCTCTGCTTCGATCGTTAATCTTGGCTCATGAATGTCCTCCAGATAATGTGCATCGGAATTGCTGATGATCCGGCAGCCCTCCAGATAAGGGTTCTTTTTCCTAAGCTCATGAAGCCTTGTAAGGTCCTTTACCTCCGCCGTTTCAAACTGACTGTCAGGAGGCACAAAGCCTAAATTTGAGAGCAGACTGTTGGCAGACTTATCGATATGAGCCGGGAACATGACCCCTCCATAGGACCGGACCAGGCCCCACAACTGGTCAAAAGAGATGTCCACGCTGTTAATGAGAAGATTTGGAACTGTCCCGCATAGGACATCTTCCTTATTATATATCTGCTGCCTTCCAAATATTTCCTCATTATTTGGAAATGCCATCAGCCGTTCATACACGTACTCATCAAACTCCATAGCCTTATGAAGATGGTCAAACAGGCATACTGCATGTACCTCCTCCGATGTACAGACTTCCATTCCCGGCAAAGCAACAATCCCATATTCCTTTGCAAAATGTAACACAGCCGGACAATTTTTACAGGAGTTGTGATCCGTCACCGCGATCACGTCAAGCCCTTTTAAAGCAGCCATCCCCACAATATTTGCCGGCGTCATATCGTCATCCCCGCACGGTGATAAGCAGGAATGGATGTGAAGGTCATAGGTTAAGTTCATCATGAGGCAGCCTTTGATAGATCAGCAGGGCGGCCTCAAAGATGGGCAGCTCTGTTTTTAAAACCGTGATCTCCTGGTCCGCCGCCTTTTTCACAGCCGCTTCATCAAGAGCAGTTCCCTCTGCCATGACTACGCAGGCAGCGTCGGCAAGTGAGGCTACCGCAAGGGTATTTACATTTCCCATCACCGTTACCCATGCGCACCCCTCTGCCGCTCTTCCCATTGCAATACTCAATAAATCACAGCAAAACGGCTTTTTAATCTCACGGTCAAGCTCTTCTCCTACATGAATTACTTCAAATAAATTGCTGTCAATCAGTTCCCTTACTGTCATTGCGCTTTCTCCCTTCTTTTCTGTCAAGCTGAGTCATTTCATCAGAAATTCTTTCGATATATTTTGTCACGACTTTGAATTTCTCATAGCTGTCTCTGTCGCCTTCCACAATATCGGCCGCCAGCCTGGAAACCTCCTCCGCCAGCTTATGCACATTATCCCGAAGGAAATAAACGCAGTCTGATTCCACCGCTTCTCCCCGCACAATGTCCTCGGCCAGGGCCTTGCAGGTAGGCGCGCCGCAGGAACCGCAGTCTAAGCCTGGAAGCTTCTTTAAAAGCCGTTCCACCTGATTAAGCCTTGCAAAGCTTTCCATCATGGTTTCGCCTAAATTAAACACCGGCTCATAGTGAACCTCCTTGGTCCACCTTACCAGTTCTTCGGCCCCCGCCTGCATATGGCTCCTTGCCACAGGCATGTACTTTCGAAGCCGTTTGAGCTTTACCTCCGCTACATATGGATTTTCTACCGTGAGCACACCGCCCACGCAGCCGCCGTTGCAGGCACTGAGCTCCACAAATTTTAAGTTCGTAAATTTCTGATCCTCCATATCTTCCAGAACTCTTATGACATTTTCAATGCCATCTGCTGCCAGGTAATCCTCGGTAAACAGGCCGCTTGCCTCTCCTCCGCTTCGCCCCCAGCTGACTCCGATTTTACCTGAAGTCCCAATTTCCGGCGGATCATCTCCCACCGCCTTCATACAGGATAAAAGCTGGGGATATAAGTCCTTTATGGCAAGCACCTTATTCACTTCACTGTGTTCCGTTCCCAGAGGGGATTTCACATAGGTAACCTTGGACGGACACGGGGTGATGAATATGATTCCGATCTTATCCCTCTCTAGTCCGGTTTTTTCCATAGCCTTTTGGGCTGCAAGGATGGCTGCCACCTCCACCGGAGGATTTAATGGCAGGAGGTTTGGGATTAAGTTTGGGAACTTGACCCTTATGAGCCGCACCACGGAAGGGCAGGCGGTGCTGATGGCCGGAAGCTTGTCCGGATTTTCACTTAAATATTCCCTGGTAGCCTCGCTTACCAGCTCCGCCGCCGCACTTACTTCAAATACATCATCGAACCCCATCATAAGAAGAGCATTTAAAACAATATTCACATCATCCAGATTATTAAACTGGCTGTATAGGGATGGCGGCGGCAATGCCACCGTATATTCATACTGTTTTAAAGCCTCCAGCTTGTCATATGTAGCATGTTTTGCATGGTGAGGACATACCCGGATGCACTCCCCGCAGTCAATGCAGAATTTACTGTTGATCTGTGCCTTACCGTTTCTTACCCTGATGGCCTGAGTAGGGCACCGTTTGATACAATTGATACACCCCATGCAAAGCTCTTCATCAAGCCTTACTGAATGATAAAATTTATCCACCTTATTCCCTCATTTCCACAATATCGCCCAGCTTCTTATATATTCACCATCATACGAATGGTCGTTCCTTTTCCTATTACCGTATCGATCTCCATCTCATCCGAATACTTTTTCATATTCGGAAGCCCCATTCCGGCTCCAAAGCCCAGGGAACGCACTGCATCCGGCGCAGTGGAATATCCTGCCTGCATGGCCAGACCGACATCTGGTATTCCCGGACCCACATCAGCCAGGATCATCTCGATCCTGTCCGTAGTTATGTTAACGGTTATCTCTCCCCCCTGCGCATGGATCACCATATTGATCTCCCCTTCATACATGGCAATGGCCACCTTGCGCACCGCTTCCGGGGTGACCCCCATCTTTTTCAGCTTGCTTTTCACATCACTGCTGGCTTCCCCTGCTCTTGTAAAATCATCAGGTGAAATCCTGTAGTGAAACGTTATCATATCCGTCATCAGATCGCACCTCCGTGAAGTCCTGCCTCATAAAGCAGGCCGCAGGCCGAGAACATCCGATGCCCGGTGGACAGGATGATGATTCCCCGCTCCTCTGCCATAAAGAGCATGGACTCATCCGGCTTTTTGCCTCTGACAAATACGATACAGACAATGTCAAGCATCTCCGCCGTACGGATTACCTGGGGGTTGCAAAGTCCCGTAAGAAGGACTGAATGATCTTTGGAAAACGCCAGCACGTCGCTCATCATATCAGAACCGCAGGCACTCTTTACCTCCTCATCCAGGTGATTCTCTCCTGCAAGCACCTTGGCACCCAGTTTATCTCTTACATCTCTTACTGTCATATTGATGCTCCCCTTTCCTTCTTCCTTCCAGCTTTTGGGCTGCTTGTTTCGCACTATTCACACAATTCATATCATTATTAACTATTATAACATAAATAGGGCGCCAGGTATAGAAAGATTCCACAGAAGGATTGTTATTTTTTTATCGAATGTTGCCGAAACTATAGATTTTTCATTCATAACATGTTAAAATATCATGTACATTGCATAAGCAACATATAAGGAGGTTATAAAATGGCTTGTAAAACACAAGGCGTCCAATTTAACGGGACCAAGGAGCAGGAAGCTGCTTTAAAGGAAGCAATTGCCCTGCTCAAAGACACAAAAGGATCTCTCATGCCTATCATGCAAAAGGCACAGGAGATTTACGGCTATCTTCCAATCGAAGTCCAGACCATAATTTCTGATGAAACGGGTATTCCCCTTGAGAAGATTTATGGCGTTGCAACTTTTTATGCCCAGTTCGCGCTTCAGCCAAAGGGCAAGTACCAGGTATCTGTCTGTCTAGGAACTGCTTGTTATGTAAAAGGTTCCGGAGACATCTTCCATAAGCTTGAGGAAATCCTTGGGATTACCAACGGTGAGTGTACACCGGATGGAAAGTTCTCCCTTGATTCCTGCCGCTGCGTTGGTGCCTGCGGCCTGGCTCCCGTCATGATGGTGAACGGGGATGTTTACGGTAGGCTGACCACTGATGATGTTAAAGATATACTTGCAAAGTACGAATAGAAAGTCACGCTTATGATGACAGAGATTTCTTTAAATATCCTGGATGTGGCGGAAAACTCCACACGGGCAGGGGCTACCCTGGTTACCATTCTTGTTTCCGTAGATACGGCTGCAGACAAACTGATTGTCACCATTGAGGACAACGGCTGCGGCATGACAAAGGAACAGGCACTAAAAGTGACTGATCCCTTTTTTACCACCAGAGAAACCAGAAAAGTGGGCCTTGGCGTTCCGTTTTTTAAATATGCGGCGGAAAGCACAGGCGGAAGTTTTTCCATTGAGTCAGAGCTGGGTACCGGCACGGTAGTAACCGCTGTTTTCGGACTATCCCATATCGACCGTATGCCCCTTGGTGATATAAACAGTACCATTGAAACCCTTATCACCTGTCATCCGGACACAGACTTTCTCTATATCTATCGTTACAACCAAGCGTCGTTTGAGCTGGATACCAGAGCTTTCCGCGAAATTTTAGGGGATATCCCCTTTGATACCCCGGAGGTATCAGCTTATATTAAGGAATATCTCAGTGAAAACAAATTGGAAACAGATGGAGGCGCGGCCATTTAGGTCCGTCGGATCAAAGTTGAATTGGAGGATTAACATGAAGACTCTTGAAGAATTAAAGGCAATTCGGGAAAAGATGCAGGGTCAAGTCAGCATGCGTGGCGAAGATCACGGACGTACCCGGATTCTGGTCGGCATGGCTACATGCGGAATAGCCAGCGGAGCAAGACCTGTACTTAATACATTATCAAACCTGGTTCAGGAAAACAATATGACAGATCGTTTTTCTGTTACCCAGACCGGATGCATCGGTTTATGTCAATATGAACCGATCGTTGAAATTCTGGAACCCGGTAAAGAAAAAGTTACTTATATCAATATGACCCCGGAAAAAGCAGAAGAAGTTTATAAAGAGCATTTACTGAGTGGCCACGTTGTTCAAAACTATACGTTAGCTTCTGCTGACATCAAATAAGGAGGAAATAAGATGTATCGTTCACATGTATTAGTTTGCGGCGGCACAGGATGTACTTCCTCTGGAAGCCAGCAGATTATGGTAAAATTAAGAGATGAATTAAAGAATCAGGGTCTGGATCAGGAAGTATCCGTTGTACAGACCGGCTGCCACGGCCTTTGTGCATTAGGCCCGATTATGATCATTTACCCGGATGCCACGTTCTATGCAATGGTAAAGGAAGAAGATATTTCAGAAATCGTAACCGAGCACTTATTAAAAGGACGTCCGGTGGAAAGACTGCTTTATGATGAGACTGTGACCCCGGCAGGTATCAAGGCCTTAAGTGATACTGATTTCTATAAAAAACAGCACAGGATCGCTCTTCGCAACTGTGGTGTCATCAACCCGGAAGAAATTGAAGAATACATTGGTACCGGCGGATATCAGGCTCTTGGTAAGGTTCTTACTGAGATGACTCCCGACGAAGTGATCCAGACTCTCTTAGACAGCGGTTTAAGAGGACGAGGCGGCGCAGGTTTCCCAACAGGCCTCAAATGGAAGCTGGCTAAGCAAAACGATGCGGATCAGAAGTATGTCTGTTGTAACGCAGACGAGGGCGACCCAGGCGCATTCATGGACCGTTCCGTATTAGAGGGTGATCCTCATGCTCTTTTGGAAGCCATGACCATTGCCGGCTATGCCATCGGTGCTTCCCAGGGTTACATCTATGTACGTGCTGAGTATCCCATCGCCGTACAGCGTTTAAAGATCGCTATTGACCAGGCCAAAGAGATGGAGCTTTTAGGCGACGATATCTTTGGATCCGGTTTCTCCTTTAACATTGACCTTCGTTTGGGTGCAGGTGCATTCGTATGCGGCGAAGAGACCGCACTTATGGTTTCCATCGAAGGCAACCGCGGTGAGCCAAGACCTCGTCCTCCGTTCCCGGCACAGAAAGGTTTATTCGGCAAGCCAACCATCTTAAATAATGTTGAAACATATGCAAATATCCCGCAGATCATCTTAAACGGATCCGAATGGTTCGCTTCCATGGGTACTGAGAAATCCAAGGGAACAAAGGTATTCGCTTTAGGCGGAAAAATCCATAACACCGGACTGGTAGAAGTTCCTATGGGAACTACTCTCCGTGAAATCATCGAAGAAATCGGCGGTGGCATTCCAAACGGCAAAAAATTCAAGGCTGCCCAGACCGGCGGACCATCCGGCGGCTGTATCCCTGTGGAACATTACGATATTCCTATTGATTACGACAACTTAATTGCAATCGGCTCCATGATGGGTTCCGGCGGTCTGATCGTTATGGATGAAACCGACTGTATGGTTGATATCGCAAAATTCTTCCTGGAATTCACCGTAGAAGAATCCTGCGGAAAATGTACGCCATGCCGTATCGGAACAAAACGTATGCTGGAGATCCTTGAAAAGATCACCAAGGGACAGGCAAAGCTGGAAGATTTAGACCGTCTGGAAGAGTTGTGCTACTACGTAAAAGAAAACTCTGCCTGCGGCCTTGGGCAGACAGCACCAAACCCGGTTCTGTCAACCCTTAAGTTCTTCCGCGACGAATACAATGCCCATATTGTCGATAAGACATGTCCGTCTGGTGTGTGCAAAGCGCTGCTCTCCTATCATATTGATGCAGAGAAATGTAAGGGCTGTACCCTTTGTGCAAGAAACTGTCCGGTTAACGCTATCTCCGGTTCCGTTAAGAACCCACATGTCATTGATCCTGAGAAGTGTATCAAGTGCGGCGTATGTATGGAGAAATGTAAGTTTGACGCTGTTTACAAGAAATAATGGAGGGAAATTGGATCATGGAGAATATCACAATAAAAATCAATGGCATGGACGTAAGCGCTCCGGCAGGCTCCACCATCCTGGAAGCTGCCAGACTGGCCCATGTTGAGATACCGACTTTATGCTTTTTAAAAGATATGAATGAAATTGCTGCCTGCCGTATCTGTACCGTTGAGATCAACGGCGGCAAAATGGCTGCTTCCTGCGTTTACCCCATTAATCCGGGCATGGAAGTAAAGACCAATACACCTAAGCTTCGTGACTACAGAAAGAAAACGCTTCAGCTGATCCTTTCCAATCACGACCGTTCCTGTCTCTCCTGTGTCCGCAGCGGAAACTGCGAATTACAGACCTTATGTAAGGAACTGGGAGTTGATGTGGATAATTATTACGACGGAGACAAAACACCTTCTACTCCAGATGAAAGCGCAGCCCATATGGTACGGGATAACAGCAAATGTATCCTTTGCCGCCGCTGTTCCGCTGTCTGTGAAAAGGTTCAGGGAATCGGCGTGATCGGACCGAATGAACGTGGATTCGCTACTGTCATCGGCTCTGCCTTTGACAAGGGACTTGGCGAAACAAGCTGCGTATCCTGCGGACAGTGTATTGCTGTCTGTCCTACCGGCGCTCTCTATGAGAAGAGCAGCATTGACGAAGTGGCTGCTGCCATTGCAGATCCTTCAAAGCATGTGATCGTCCAGACCGCTCCCGCTGTACGTGCAGCCCTGGGAGAAGAATTCGGTTATTCCATCGGAACCAATGTGGAAGGCCAGATGGTTGCCGCTTTAAGAAGACTGGGCTTTGATAAGGTATTTGATACCAACTTCAGCGCCGATTTAACCATTATGGAAGAAGCACACGAATTTATTGACCGCGTGCAAAACGGCGGCGTCCTTCCGCTTATCACCTCCTGTTCCCCAGGTTGGATCAAATACTGTGAACACTACTTCCCGGATATGACAGAGAACTTATCCTCCTGCAAATCCCCGCAGCAGATGTTCGGCGCCATTGCCAAATCCTACTATGCGGAAAAGATGGGTCTGAATCCAGAGGATATTGTATCCGTCAGCGTAATGCCATGTACCGCTAAGAAATTCGAAATCGGAAGAGATGACCAGGATGCCAACGGCTCTCCTGACGTAGATTATTCCATGACCACCAGAGAGCTGGCCAGAATGATCAAACAGGCAGGAATCCGGTTCACAGAGCTTCCTGACGAAGATTTTGACACACCTTTAGGCCTTGGTACCGGAGCAGCTGTTATCTTCGGAGCTACCGGCGGCGTTATGGAAGCAGCTTTAAGAACTGCTGTAGAAAGCCTGACCGGGGAAGAGCTTGAAAGACCTGACTTCACCGATGTCCGTGGAACAGAGGGAATCAAGGAAGCTACCTACCGTGTAGGCGATATGGATGTAAATGTTGCAGTCGCTTCCGGTCTCGGCAATGCAAGAGAGCTCCTTAACCGGGTGAAATCCGGAGAAGCAAATTATCACTTCATCGAGATCATGGGATGCCCCGGCGGATGTGTAAACGGCGGCGGACAGCCTCAGCAGCCTGGCTTTGTACACAATACAACGGATATCCGCGGCCTGCGCGCCAAGGTCCTTTATGATGTAGATGCTGCAAAGACCATTCGTAAGTCTCACGAGAACCCAGCAATCAAGGAACTTTACGAGACCTACCTTGGAGAGCCGGGAAGTGAAAAGGCTCATCACCTGCTTCATACAACCTACGTAAAGAGAAAAATAAACGAAATTTAAACTGTGACATAAAATGAACTGCTTCAAATAAGTGTACAAAAATGAGCTTTGATTGGTCTTAAAACCATGATCAAAGCTCATTTTTTATACTTTAAATATTAAGTTCCTATACTCCTTTTCTCGTATTCACCTAAAGACATAAGGCTCCGGTCTACCCTTCTTTTTCTTCATCAGCCAATAATCTCTTTTATAAAAATAAGATTGTTTTTAAGTTTTTCATCCGAACTTTCTTTGCCTGAAAAATCCTCAAAAGTCACATAACCGTCATAGCCCACGGCTTTTAAAGCTTTAAAAAATTTCGGAAAATCCGCATATCCATCGGAAAAGGAAGCCCAGTCTGCTCCGTATTTCTCTCCCTTCTTCAACCAGCAGGCGTTTTTAATATGAACATGATCTAAGTATTCCCCCAGGATTTCCAGAGCCATCTGATATTCTTCCAGGCCTTCGTATATGATATTCCCCGTATCATAGATAACGCCGATATATTCTGGGTCAAAGTTTTTAGCAAGGGCGTAAGCCGCGGATGCGGAAGGAGCAATTGTTCCGTGATGCATTTCAAAATGTGCTTTTATTCCTGTTTCCTTTGCTCTTTCTTCCACTCTCTGAAAGCCACAGAGCGCTTCTTCAAACACCTTTTTATAGCCCTTTTCAGAATCATATTTAGGGGCGTTCACACGGATCCTTCCGGCTCCCATCTTTTTTGCAGCCCGCATAACGGAGGTGATTTTATCAATATCATCGGTACAGGTAAGATAAGAAGCAAGGGCATTGACCTTTAAACCGTATTTGTCAGCCAAAGCCTTTAACTCCTCCGCCTTTTCTTCCACCGTGTTTATATCCACGGTGCAGTAATTATTTCTCCAGTAAGACGGCGGTTCCTTGGCAAACTCCTCTTTTATTTCCGTTACCCTGAAATCCACACCGTCATAGCCATACTCTTTCATTTTTTTAAGAGCTTCCTCTATGGTCATTTCAGGAAGGCCCACGGTAAACACAGAATATTTCATATTTTTCTCCTTTCTCCTAGCCCTTCAGCCCGCTGGTAGCAACCCCCTGCACAAAATACTTCTGCAGCGCAATAAAAATAATAAACACCGGAATAAGCGCAATCACCGCTGCCGCCATCATCCAGGCGTAATTTGTGGAGTACATCGTGTTAAAGAGCCTTATCATAAGTTGTATCGTCTTTTTATCGGTCGTACTTAAATAAATGAGAGGTCCCATAAAGTCATTCCATTCAAAAACAAAAGAAGTAATTGCCATGGTAGCAATTGCAGGTTTCGAAAGAGGAAGCATGATCCGGGCTAAAATTCCGTATTCACTAAGACCGTCGATTCTGGCTGCCTCTAAAAGCTCATTGGGGATCCCCATATAAAACTGCCGGATTAAGAAAACGCCCATGGCCGTAAACGCATGCATCAATATAATTCCTATATGGCTGTCTACCAGGTGAAATTTACTCATCATGATGTATTGCGGAACCATATAGACCTGCCACGGAATCGCAATCGTAGTAACATAAGCCATGAAGAGTGTATTGCGTCCCTTAAAATCAAGCTTTGCAAACGCGTAAGCTGCAGCGGAAGATGTGGTGATCTGCAAGATCATAGTAGCAAAAGTAAGTTTAAAGGAATTGATAAAGCCTATGGACAGAGGGAATTTTTCCCATATTATGGTATAGTTTGACCATACGGGATTTCTCGGTATCCATTTAATCGGATAAGCAAATACGTCCTTTTCCAGCTTTAAAGAAGCAGAAATCATCCAGGCAAAAGGCGTAAGCATTATGAGGGCACAGAATATCATAAGGCCATAGATTATAATCAGTTTTATTGTACCTTCGTTTTTTTTCATAATCCCACCCCCTATAAGTCGTTGGTGAACTTTTTCTCTACCTTAAATTGCAGCAGGGTAAAGGCAAGCACGATCAGAAACAGAACGATGGAAAGTGCGGAAGCATATCCGAATGCGTTATCTTTAAACGCTTTGTTGTATATGTGATAGGCCAGGACCTTTGTCGCCGTTCCGGGACCGCCCTGAGTCGTGATATACATAATGTCGTAGGATTTAAAAGTGGAAATTGTAAGCATCATAACGACAAAGAATGTCGTAGGAGTGACCGTAGGCCAGGTAATATTTGTAAACTGCTGGAATCTGGAAGCTCCGTCAATCCTGGCCGCCTCGTATAGTTCCCCGGGTACGCCCTGCAAAGCCGCAAGGTAAACGATCATATAATATCCCACGCCCTTCCAGACCGTAAGACCGATGATCGTGGGCATAGCCCAGTGTTTATCCGCGGCCCAGCGCGGCGGATTCGCGATTCCTATGGAGCGAAGCACAGAGTTTACCGGACCGGACTGCGGGGAAAACAGAGCCATCCACACAATCGCAATCGCCACTAAGGAAGCCACATATGGAAAGAAAAGGACAGAGCGGAAAAACACCCTTCCTTTCAGATTCGAATTCATGAGCATGGCCAAAAGCAAAGAAAACACCATAGTTACAGGGACTGTAACTACTGTATAGTAAATGGTATTTATAAGAACCAAAGAAAACTGGGAATCCTTCGTGAACATCTGTATAAAGTTCTTAAAACCTACAAAGTTTACAGTCTGGCCAAAATTCCATTCACACAAACTCATGACAAAAGTCAGAATGATCGGGATAAAAGTCAAAATAAAATAGCCTATGAAATTTGGCAGAATAAAAGAATAAGCGATCAGGCTTTTCTTACGTCTATAACTTTTTTTGAGCATAAGTGATACCTCCGTCCGTATTTGAAATCATAAGAAACTATTTTTGAAAATGGCGGTCAGGTTTTGACCGCCATTTCATGATTTCTAACTTTACTTCGCTCCGGCCTCTTTTGCTCTTTCAATCGCAGTTTTAATACCTTCGTCGATGGAGACGCTATTGGTCATGATATCAGAATGCATTTCTTCTATTACCGTGTTGATCGCTTTTGCATTGGGATCCATAGGCTGTTCCACAATATAATTGGGAGGAGTCAGGAATTTAGAAAGCCCTTCCGGTGCATTGGGGAACTGCTCTGGTATTTTGTCGAATATATCTAATATGGACTGGCCTTTCCAGCCGGGGACGATTCCGCGCTCCGCAATTACTTTTGCCCCTTCTTCCCCGCAAACATAATTTAAAAATTCCCAGGCTTCTTCCGGGTGTTCCGAATATGCTCCGATAGAACAAGGGGTAATCCCGCCTACCATATTTTCGTATGTATTTCCCTTTGAATTAGGCAAGGTCACCGCGCCCCATTTAAAATAGTGTTCGCTTTGAGGTGTTACATTGCCGGTAAGCATTTCAATATACCAGGACCCGATTTGAAGCATTGCAGCCTGTTCATTATAAAAAACACCTGAATAATGGATATTTCCTGTCTTTAATTCTCCGTAATCCTGAACGGACTTATCTTCATTCTGCATTCCGAGAATCGTTTCATAATAAGGCTTTAGTTTTTCATAGGTCGATGTATCCAGATAATTGAATTCGTCAATGAATCTGGAATACTGATAAACGTTTGACGGCCATGTGTGCACATGGGATCCATATACTTTTTCCGCGCCTTCACCCGAAGTCATCTTCTTTGCAAGTTCCCTGTATTCCTCCATCGTCATACCATCTTTTGGATATTGGACTCCAGCTTTGTCAAATAAATCTTTATTGTAGAAAATCATATTGTTATCTGTCCGGAAAGGAAGACCGTAGACAACGCCGTCCAGACTCAGGGACTTTTCCGCACCGCCGTATGGCTTCATATCAAAACCGGTGAGTCTGTCTGTCAAAGGCTGCAGATGCCCTCCTGCGATCAAAGCGCTCATTTCAGGCAGACCCTTCATAAAAACCACATCATACTTTTCTTTAGCACCCATCTTGACAACAATCGTATCCGAATATTCTGCGGCTGAAAATTCAACAATGTCAACGTTGATGTTCGGATGAGACTTTTCAAACGCTTCCACCATGATCGGATAATACGCTGTGTTGGAATAATCCCAAAGCGAAACTTTGATCGTTACCGGTTCATCACTTGCCGCCGTATTCGTCTGCGCTGCAGCTGCCGTAGTGCCCCCCGCTGTAGTACCTGCTGCAGTAGCTCCGGCAGAACCTGAGCTTCCCCCGCAGGCTGCCAGACTGGCCGCCGTAATGCCTGCAAGGCCCAATGCTGCAATCTTTTTCAACTTCATAAAGCTCCTCCTTTAATTTTTATTGCATTATGTATGCTATTTCACTGATTGTTAATGATATATTAGTATTTTTATACAATAGATACAAGGAAATATCTTACGATTTCGTGTAATATCTTACCAAGGCTCCTGTGATATGCTTGACTTTTTTTATTACAATCATATAATTAATGTATGAAAAAGAATAAATTATTTTATAAGACCCTTACCTTTAAGTTACTTCTGTATTGTTTTTGTTTTGTCCTGCTTCTTACTTCTGTTTTTTCCTGGATATTTTATTCTTCCGCAAAAGAAAAATACGAAAGGGATGCAGAGGAAAGCGCTCTTATGCTTCATACGAATGCCAATTATGGCATAGAAAATAATTTAGCCCAGGTTTCTGCTTTAAATACTGTCCTTTCCGCTAATACAAAAATCACCGCTTTTCTTTCTGACAACGGAAAAGACAGCGTACGCAATATGTCTTATGCGCTCTCGGCAGTTACCGAAGCAAAAATGCTGTTAAACACAACTTCCATCTCCGGTTACGTTCCTAAAATGCTATTAACTTCGGATCGGAACCCGAGGTATATACAAATCGGCCTTTTTTACGGTCAGATTTCCGACAGGGAGACTTTTGAGAAATTATGCCCCGAAGAATTGGCCGGCCCCTCCTTTTCTTATCCCATAACAGTGAATCCTTTTAATCCGGAATTTTACGGTCAGTACAAGCCGGAACAAATACTTCCCCTCCGTTTTCCCGTAAGCAGCTATAAAACAAACCAAAAAATAGGAAATTTTTATATAGCCTTAGATACCGCCATACTTGCGGATCCGCTAAAAGGCCTGGAAGAATCCTTTATTCTTCTTGGGGATCAGCTTTATAAAATTGAAAACACACATTTTTCACCTCTGGATTTTGATGTGGAGCAATTTGATGCTTTGTCTCCTAACTCTCATATTGTGTCAAAGGAATATAAAGACCTTTATAACGGAACGGTATTCCTTACAAAATCCAAGTCGGGCGTCGTTTTAATAAGCCCTTTAAAAGTTCTTCATGACGACATATTCGTACCTGATTTTAATTTTATCTTCCCCGCTTTTTCATTGCTTTTCCTTCAGGTGTTTTTCTGGTATCTTTTATTAAACAGACTTGTCAATAAACCGGTAAAGATCATTTATAATCAAGTGTCAAGAATGATAAAAGCGGATTATGAAGTCTCACCTGCATTTACGGGCATCTCAGAATTTGAAGAAATAAGCACCCATATCAATGAACTGGCTGAAGCGTTTCAATTGGCACTGAATCAGCTGAAGGAGGAAGAAACATTGAAACGGAATTATAAATTCCGCCTTTTGCAGAACCAGATCCATCCTCATTTCATTTACAACACTCTAAATTCCATCCGATGGCTGGGGCAGATGAACTCTGTTCCTCCGATCGTAGACATGACAACCTCTCTTTCCAATATGATGAGGGCCGTTTTTAAGAACAATTCCGAATGGTTCCGCGTGGAAGAAGAACTGGACTTTATAAAAGAATACATCCATTTGCAATCTTACCGTTATGCAGATATGTTTACTCCGGTATTTGACATTCCGGATCCGGAAGTTTTAAGCGCTTCTGTTTTAAGATTTACCTTGCAGCCCTTAGTTGAAAATGCACTTTTTCACGGCATAGGGCCTGCAGGCAGGAAATGTGAATTGCTGATTGGGGTATACAGGGAACGGGAAGATCTGATTTTCGTGGTAAAAGACAACGGAGTAGGTCTTAACGACCGGTCTTTGGATGAAATCGCAAAGGAAACAGCAAAAGCAGACAGGCTTTCCGGCATAGGAATCCAAAACATACACCAGAGAATCCAAATGGAGTTCGGCGACCAATACGGACTGAACATAGAAAGCATTCTCGGTGAATTTACAAAAGTTACCGTAAAAATGCCTCTGATCTATAAAAAACCGTAAAAGAATATGATTCGTTTATGAAAGAGGTAAAATATGAAATATAAGATCCTGATTGTCGACGATGAACCCTTAGCCCGTATAGGGCTTTCAGGCCTTGTTTGTGAGAACTTCCCTGATTTTGAGATAGCCGCTACTGCTGCAAACGGCAACGAAGCAATCGAAATCTTAAAAAAAGAGACCTTTGATCTGGTCATAACAGACATAAAAATGCCTGCAGCGGACGGATTTGACATTTTAACATACATACAAAATACAGAGGATAAAAACGCTCCTTTGTGTATCCTTTTATCCAGCTTTGAAGAATTTGAATATGCCCGGACTGCCATGAAGCTAAATGCCTTTGACTATCTTGTAAAAATGGAGTTAAACAAAGAGACCCTTGAAAAAACATTAAACAAGGCTAAAAAAGTACTGGCTGAGAGAAAAACAGAAACCGGCAGGTATGGGCAGGAGATCAATCTGTTTACGAACCGGTTTCTCTACCACCTGGTAAGCGGCGGCTATACTTCCGAAGAAGAAATTCTGGATTTCATAAAAATGTACGATCTGGATTTAAAAGCGAAGTTTTATCAGCCCCTGACCGTAGACATTCTTTTTGAAAAGGAAAATTTAAATACCGGAGCTTACTCTACCTATTTAAATATTTTAAGTACCGTAAAGGAGTGCATCGGCCGTTATACAAAAAGCACGGTGATCGCTTACAACCATCAAAGGATTGCATGTATTCTTCTCTTTCACAAAGCAGATGAAATCGATACGCTGACCAATACGGTCTCAGAAGACATCCGACAGCTTATTAAAATTTTTTTCAATACAGGAGTCTCCATAAAACCTGGAAAAACCACCTCTTCCCTCAATGAGATCCACCTGTGTTTTGAATTTAATAAGGAAGACCCTCCCTCCCTTAATAAAACCTTTGATTTGAATGTCTTCAACAAAAGACTGATAGAATCCCTGGAAAATTTCAATCTTATCCTTTTTGACCAGACAGTCAGAGCGATTGAAGCCGCCATAGATACCCTGGCATTTGAAGAACTGATCAATATTGTGTCTTTTATGATACATCTGGTAATGAACTGTATCTATGACGGAGAAAAAATACTTTCAGAAAGTTACAAAAATGAGGCAAAATCCTATCAGGTTTTATATACCTATCATAAGAAAACTGAAATCATCAGATATCTGGATGTATTTAAAACCGCGGTAAAAAGCGCAATGCAAAACCAGTTGAACGATCCGAAATACAACCTGGTCATTCAGGCAAAAGACTATATTAAAAATCATATTTTTATGAAAATCAGCTTGGCGGATACCGCTTCTTTTATCAATGTCAGTCCTAATTACTTATCCGCTCTTTTCAGACAATATTCCGATCTTGGCTTTTCTGAATATATCAATAAAATGAAAGTTAAAAAAGCGCAGGAGCTGCTTGCAAAAAGCAACTTGAAGATTTATCAGATCAGTGAAGAGCTGGGATTTGACAACCCGCAGTATTTTTCAAGAGTCTTTAAAAAATATACGGGACACACCCCTACTGATATGGGGAGATGTGCCTTAAAACAGGAGGAAAATTAAATGATACGTACCTTTCAAACAAATTCAGTCAGAAAAATATCAGAACTTTCCGGTAAACTTTGGGATTTCACCCCCTTAGACGGAAAAGATAAGACGTTTCCGGTACCTGTCCCAAGTGCCTGGGAAACTTATCCGGGATATGAAGCTTACAGGGGAGAAGGAAAATATTCCACTGCGTTTACGGCAGAGGGGAATGTACGGCTTCTGTTAAAAGGCGTGAGCCACACAGCAAAAGTTTACGTAGACGGGACCATTAAAGGAACCCATTACAACGCCTACACGCCTTTTGAGATATTCCTGAAAGGGTTGCCTGGAGGAGAACATCTGCTTGAGGTCATAGCTGATAACCGGTTTTCAGAAGAAAGCTCACTGCATATACCTAACGATTATATGAGTTACGGCGGCATTACCAGAGGTGTCGTTTTAGAGGAACTTACCGGTGCATACATAAAATGGATCCATATCACGCCTGAAAAAAAGGGCGAATCCTGGAAGGCAGGCCTCACGCTTTGCATATCCAATATCTCTGATGAAGATATCAGCTTAGATGCAGCAATAACAATCAATAATACAGATTTAAAACTCCCGGACATTACCCTAAAAGCAAATACGGAATCTTTGATACAAACAGAGGCAGCCGTATCAGATGCAGAAGAATGGAGCATGGAACAGCCGAAATTATACACAGCAGAAGTTACGCTCTTCAAAGACGGTACGGCCATAGACGACTTAACAGAGAGATTCGGCTTCCGGGAAGTAAAAATAGGAAACAGCTCTATCTGCTTAAACGGCAAAGCCCTCCTTATAAAGGGAATCTGCCGTCATGAAGACCATCCCGCATTCGGCTGCGCTGTCCCATTTTCTCAGATTGCCTCAGATTTGCAGACAATCAAAGATATGGGTGTGAATTCTATAAGATGCGTGCATTATCCCAATGATGAAATTTTCCTGGATTTATGCGATGAACTGGGAATTTTGATCTGGGAAGAGAACCACGCAAGAGGACTTTCCGAAGAACATATGAGGAATCCTAATTTTGAGAGGCAGGCAGAAGAAGTGATCCGTGAAATGATCATGAATCACTATAATCACCCAAGCATCTATATTTGGGGTATCTTAAATGAATGTGCCAGCGAAACTCCCAACGGCAGGGAATGCTACAATAAGCAGTATGAACTCATCAGGCAGATGGATTCCTCCCGCCCGCGTTCCAGTGCAAGCTGCAAATTTAAAACAGATATCTGCCTTGACTTTCCTGAAGTAGTTTCCTACAACATTTATCCGAGATGGTACCACAACACACCTGTCCGGGAATATTTAGATGATCTGTATCAATGGGTACAAACTGAAACGCCTGGAAAAGGCAAGCCATTCCTTATTACGGAAGTGGGCGCAGGAGCCATCTACGGTTACAGAAGCCAAGCAAAGGTCAAGTGGTCGGAAGAGTATCAGGCGGATACGCTGGGAGAACAGCTTACTGCCATCCTGGAACACCCCGGTGCGTCGGGACTGTATATCTGGCAGTACTGCGATGTCAGAATCAGTGAAGAATGGTTCCTTAACCGCCCAAGGACAATGAATAATAAGGGAATCGTCGACGAATACAGAAGGCACAAGCTTTCTTATGAGGTTGTGAAAGAAATTTATACAAGTTATGGAAATTATAAGGAATCATAAAAAATATCAAGGATTCTACTCCCTGTTAATGAATTATTTCCGTTGTTATGCATGGATTTCCATAAAACGTCCATATTAATACTGTCTTCCGGGAAAACACACCGGAGGATAGTATAACAGTGGAGGGAATATCATATGAGCCCAAAAGAATTAACTTATATTGAAGATGCTCTTGGACATGAGCAATTTTTAAAAACCCAATGCCAGCAAGCAGCGCAGAATCTTCAGGATCCTGAATTAAAAGCTTGTGCGCAGCAGCTTATGCAGAAGCACCAGCAGATTTTTGACAGCTTCTATAACTTAGTGTAAGGAGGAATCACATATGGATGACAAGTGTATTATGGAAAACCTGCTCCACACCACAAAAGGAGTGTGTGACTTATACCTGCATGGAACCATCGAATCCCCTACCATGAACGTACATCAGGCATTTGACACCGCATTAAGCGACAGCCTGTGCATGCAGGGCGATATCTACAAAAAAATGTCCGCAAAGGGATGGTATACCACAGATCAGGCAGAACAGCAGAAACTTACGAAAGTTAAGAGCCAGTTCGCAGGAATGTAAATAAAAAGGCTATGGGTGTTCCCGATAAAAAAGGGAACATCCATAGCCTTTTTGTTAATGTCTGTGCATTGCTACTTCTTCAAGGCCCTGGTTCCGTAAATTCTCATGAACTTCTCTTCCATCCGCCTGTTTGATCAGCAAATCACGGGCTTTCTTTGCTTCATTCTCACTCTTATGCCTGCTGGGGCCGCCTACACAGCCTCCCACACATGCCATTCCTTCTATGAAGTCTCCAGGAAGCCTTCCAATCTTAAGAAGCATCAGAGCCTTCTTGCACTCAGCAGCTCCATTGCATTTAAGGACTTCAATATCCGTACTTTCTCCCGTCTCCTTTAAGCATTCCAGAACAGCCGCAGTCACACCGCCTCCATTTCCAAAACGCTTACCGAATACGGACCCTGCCTGGTAGGTGTTTTCTTCCGGCAAAAGCTCTACGCCCTTTGATGCCATCATTGCCTGAATTTCTCCCAGGGTCAGGGCATAATCCGCATTGTCTTTAATATTTAAATCCAAAGTTTCGCTTTTCTTAGCAATACACGGTCCGATGAATACGGTGATCGTCTCCGGGTCCTTTTCCTTCAGCATTCTTGATACAGCACACATCGGGGATACTGTGGTGGACATATTTTCAAGGAGCATAGGATAATGCTGTTTAATCATGTTAACAAATGCCGGACAGCAGGAAGTTGTCATCTTCTTGCCTTCCTTATAAGCCTCTGCCCATTCCGCCGCTTCTGCTGCAGCGGTCAGATCGCCGCCAAGGGCAACCTCAACCATATCCTGAAAACCGATTTTCTTTAAAGCGGTTCTCCAGCTTGCCATGGTGATTTCCGGGCCGAACTGGCCTTCTGTCGCCGGAGCGACCATGGCAACCACACGTTTCCCGGCGTTAATAAGATTAATCACATCCACCAGAAATGTCTTGGAATCAATAGCGCCGAAGGGGCAGCCATGAATGCAGGCTCCGCACTGGATGCATTTGCTCTCGTCAATAACTACAATGCCGTTTTCGTCCATGGTGATGGCATCTACCGGACAGCTTTTCTTACAGGGTCGGGTCAGATCTGCAATGGCGTTATAAGGACATGCCTGGGAACATTTTCCGCATTCCTTACATTTATCAGGATCAATATAAGCACGATCACGTCCCATGCTGATGGCGCCAAAATTACAGGAACCCTGGCACGCCTTACCCATACACAGCTGGCAGTTATCGGTTACCACATACCGGGCGATGGGACAGTCTTCACAGGCAGAGCTGATTACCTGAACGACGTTCTTCGTATCCCTTCCGCTGGGGCAGAGTCCTTCCGCCAGGCGGATTCTCTCTCTGATGATTTCCCGTTCCCTGTAAATGCAGCAGCGGAACTGGGCCTTGGGTCCTGGAATGATATCATAGGGAATCTCATTTCTTTTCTCCTCCAGCTTTCCCTCCCATGCAAGTTTCGCCACTTCATTTAAAACCTGATGCTTTATGCGAAGTAATGTCGCATCATTTGTTGCCATATTTTTCCTCCTTGTAACTTCCACGTATCGTGGCTCTGTGAATATCTATCCAAATTCAATAATAGGTTACCGTAACCATTTTCCCCATTTCTTCCACTACGTGCTTTAACTGCTCCACAAGATTCTGTCGGATCCCTAAATCAAAGGGCAGGCCAGGATTCTGATAAGCGCTGTTAATTGCCATTCCCACGTATAGCTTAAGCTCCGTACAATCCTCAATGATCATCTTCGCCACCATGGAAGCTCCGTTTGGCTTATCTAACTCCAGGAAAAAATCCTCTGTGACGGATTCATTCATCACATAACGCCTTAAAAGCTTTAAAACTTTATTTAATGTCAAAACACCTTCCGTAACCAACTCAATTCCGTCAATATAAGCGATTGGCGGTATGTCCGGATCATCGTAATCCAGGGAAACAGACAGCTCCCTTTCAGTTATCCTGGAAACAATATTGGCACTGGTTCCTCCGCAGACGACTTTCTTAGCAGAATCATCTCCTGACAGGAAATCATTCACCATCACGCTGTCATCCTCCGTCTTCCGGGGCGGGCCTGTCATCAAATGCACCGGCTTTCGGTCAATAATCCTCATAACGGCAACCGTGGTATCATCACCAGGCCGGTACTGATACAGTTCATCACAGGCAGTGGTTAACGCAGTAGCCAGACGAGCTGCAGATATGGTCAGGCGGTACTGCTTCACCGCATAAGAAGCAACGTCCTCCCACAGCCAGCCAAAATTCAGGAGCTTCCCCACTCCTGCATGGATGGTCCCATCACTCATCAGGATCAGCGCGTCTCCTTTTCTAACTTTAAAACGATACTCATTGATTTTTTTATCCCTGATAATCCTTGTGTTTTGCGGTATGGAAACCAGGTTTCCATCCCTGATGAAGATACAGCCGGGATTATCAAATTCTACCAGATAGGCTTCACCGTCATGAAACACCTGAAGGATGCTGAAGGTCGAGTAGGCTACCTGGCGCACCTGACATACCGGAAGGGTCTCCACAATGGTTTCCACACACTCTTCCAGGGTCGCACCGTTTAAAAACATGGTTCCTAAAATCTTGGAGGTCATGGTGGCCAGAATGTTGGCCTTTACCCCGCTGCCCATACCGTCGGCGAGTATCATAATATTGGAATCCTCGGTCTGCAAAAGTTCAACCTTATCCCCGCACAATACTTCCTTGAATTTATTCAGGCTTGTGTATGCAACATCTACGGTAATCCCCATCACTTAACCTCACCTTCACTTCCCTCATCCAGTAAGGATCTGCAAAGCTTCGTTAAGGTAGTCTTGGTCTCCGCCGTGGTTTCCCCTAAAAGACCTGCAATTTCCTGGGCCACCATCATCTGCTTGTGAATGACCTTCTGAGCAAGGGCAATGGTTTCCAGTTTCTGTTCGTAGTCCTGCTTTGCCTGCTCTTCCTCTTTGGTGATATCTATGAAGGTGGCTAATACCACATCCTCTTTTTCAATGTAAAGAATATTCTGAAGAGTGGAAATATGATATTCCCCATAAGTCACCTTTTTTCCATGGATCTTCTGGTGGGTATTATAAACCCACTGGAAATCAGAAGGATCAATGAATTCATATAAATACATGGCTAAAGCTTGCTGCCTGGTTTTTCCAAAATACTTTTCTCCCACTGCAGAATACTCTAAAATTTTCATATCTTTATCCACGATCAGAACAATATTGGGAGAGGTTTGCATCACGAGATTAGACAATGACTCTGATTTTTCATGCATAAATGGTATGCACATATTAAGCTCTGCCTTTTTCTGGAAAACTGCTATGGCCTTTTCCCGGCAGGTGGAATAACCGCAGGCACCGCAGTTTAATTCATCCTCCGGCCTGGTCTTTCCGGTCATTTTTAATATCTCCTGAATCTGTACTTCTGTTGGCATGGCATCCTTGGGTGCACGGTCCAGGAACCGCTTACGAAAGGAAATACGCTCCATAACAGGGGCCAGCTCCTCCCTTGGTACCGGATCCTTTTCAATGGATTCCTCCATATCCAGCTTGATCTTGAATCTGGATACGTTCTCATCCTCTACGGTGGGACCCTTGATGCAGCCGCCGGAGCATATATTCATCTCAATAAAGCAGCCCTTAATTCCTCCCCGCAGCATGCTTTCGCACAAATCCATGCAGTTAAGGCAGCCATGGACATAAAATTTCCGGTATCCATCCCGTTCCTCTTCTGTGGCCAGAACAGAATTTACCACTCCATTGGTAACCGGATAAAGGCGGTTGATTCTGGGGTTCTTTGCAAACGGGATATCCTCGCAGTCTTCAATGGTGATTTCCTCTTCAGAAAGCCATCTGGAGATATCATTGAAATTCAGGACAGCATCAATATAGCCATCATGGCGGGGATCTCCGGCTTCCTTTTTCTTTGCGATGCACGGTCCAAGGAAAACCACCTTTACCTCAGTTCCCAGTTCTTCTTTTAACATCTTTCCATGGGCAATCATAGGAGATACCACAGGAGCCATATATGGAATCAGCTGGGGGTAATAAATCTCGATCAGATCATTGACGCTGGGGCAGCAGGTGGTGATGATGTTCTCCATCTTCCCTTCACTTAAAAGTCTGGCATATTCTGCTGTTACAACAGCCGCCCCTTCCGAAGTCTCCCTTACGTCATAAAATCCCAGCTTCCGCAGCGCACTGTTAACCTGGCCGATGGTCTTATAGTTTAACAATCCCATATAAGACGGTGCCAGGGAGATAACCGTCCGGATTCCTGCGTCAATGTAACTCTTTACCAGATCCAGATCACTTATGAGAGTTTTTGCTGACTGAGGACATACCTGCATGCATTTTCCGCATAAAATGCACTTATCCGGCATAATTTCAGCCCGCTCATCTTTAATCATGACTGCCTTGACTTCGCAATTACGAATACATTTATAGCAATGCTTGCATTTAGTAGCCTTGAAATCAATGATTCCCATGATTACAGCCTCCCCATGATCTCTTTGTTAAAAAACTCCTTTGTATCTTCTGGTTTTAAAGAGTATAACTGACCTTCCACGGTTACACAGACGCCATTTACACAATCGCCGCAGCAAAAAGACCCATTTAGATCCACCTTATCCTCCAGGTGGTTCTCCTTCACAAGGGTCTGCAGCTGAGCGATGATTTCTCTGGAACCCTTTAAATGGCATGCGCTCCCTATACATATTGTTACTCTCATGAATATTCTCCCTCCAAATTTATTACCTTATATTCAATTGCCCTTTTGAAATATTATCGCACATCGTTATATCTCTATCAATAATTTTTTATCGATTTCCTGTTCTTTTTCACATACAGGAAATAATTGTCTCTAAAATCTCCTGTTTCTCTACGTCAATAAGGCCATATGTATTCAGACGCAGCTCAGGAATTACCGGAAGGCTTGCAAAAGCAAGAGTCATGAAGGGATCGATGCTGTCGCCGATTCCAAGACTTCTTGTCTGGGCCTTCAGTTCTGCCAGCCTTTCATCCACCCACTCAGCCGGCTCCTCGCTCATAAGTCCTGCAATGGGAAGAGGCAGCTCACCCAAAAGCTTCCCATCGGCCACGACCGCCAGGCCGCCCCGGTTCTTCCTCACAATGTTGGCGGCAAGAGCCATATCTTCATCATTCGTTCCTGCAACAATCAGGTTATGGGAATCGTGGGCAATGCTGGTGGCCACTGCGCCCCGTTTTAAGCCATATCCGCCTAAAAATCCAAGTCCCATATGGCCGGTATTATGATGGCGTTCCAACACTGCCATTTTCACAATGTCCTGCTCAATGTTGACGCCGGGAGCGACCCCCGCCTTTTCAACCCATGGGGCCAGAAGAGATTTGGTGGTCAGCTCTCCGGGAGTGAGGCAAAGTACCAGGATGGTATTGCCTTTTTTCTTTATATGGAAATCTTCCGGGCGAATCTCGTCTAAATGGAAGGAATCTCCCACTCTGACAGGCGTTTCCACGCGACCTTCTTCAGCTGCAAGGATTTCCTCCTTCATCTCGCCGTTTTCTGCCACAAGCTTTCCGTTTTTATATACCTGCTTTACCACAAATTCATTAAGATCAGAAACAACTATGAAATTTGCCTTATATCCCGGTGCAACGGCTCCTACATCCCGAAGCCCGAAATACTCAGCCGGATGAAGGGATGCCATCATGACCGCATGGACCGGATCAGCCCCCAGGCTAATGGCCTTTTTAATGATATAGTCTAAATGCCCCAGCCGGATCAAATCCCCTGGATGCTTGTCATCGGTAACCAGCATGCAGCGGTGGTAATACTGCTCCTTGAACAGGGGCATAAGGGCATTTAAATTCCTGGCTGCCGTGCCCTCCCGGATCATGATCCACTGGCCTCTCTTAAGCTTTTCCACGGCCTCTTCCCAATCGGAGCATTCATGGTCCGACTGCACTCCGGCAGTCACATAAGCATTAAGTTCCCTGCCGGAAAGCCCGGGAGCATGACCGTCGATTAAGAGATTCCTGTTCCTGGCCTCCTCTACCTTATCAAGGATTCCACGGTCTGCCCTTACGGTTCCATAGGAGTTCATAAGCTCCGCAAGGCCCAGCACCCGTTCCTCTTCATAGAGAGGGGAAAGATTCTCAGCCGACAGAACAGCGCCCGATTCATCCAGCCCTGTTGCCGGTACACAGGAAGGTAGCATGAAATACACATCAAGGGTAAGTCCCTTCGTCCGCTCCATCATAAAGCGGATCCCTTCCGCTCCCGCCACATTGGCGATCTCGTGAGGATCCGTAATAACCGCCTGAGTCCCATGAGGCACCACAGAGCGTTCAAATTCTCCCGGTGCAACCATGGAGCTTTCCAGGTGAATATGGCCGTCAATCAGTCCTGGACAAACCACCGCGCCCCCCAGCTCGATCTCTGTCTGTCCTTCATATTCTCCAACTCCTACTATGTAACCTTCCTCGATGGCAATATCTCCGTTTTCCAGCTCAGCCGTAAAAACATTGACCACCCTGGCATTCTTTAGCACCAGGGACGCTTTTTTCGCCCCTGATGCTGCCAAGACCCGTTCTGCTAACAACCGATCCATAAGAAACTCCTCCTTTATTTACCTGCGATCTTTGTAATAGAAGCCGTAATCAGCCTTTTAAACAAAGGTGCAACCCGGTCTGCTGTCTCTTGTACCTCTCCGTGGCTTAAAGGCTGATCCGTAATGCCGCAGGCCATATTGGTGATACAGGATACGCCGCAAACCTTCATCCCCATGTGGTTTGCTGCAACTGCTTCACAGGCTGTGCTCATTCCTACTGCATCAGCTCCCAGAATGCGGCACATCTGTACCTCTGCCGGAGATTCATATGCCGGGCCGGAAAGCTGCATGTAAATCCCCTCTCTAAGACCGATTCCTTCTTCTCCTGCAGCCTCTCTGATGGTCTGCTGAAGCTCTCTGCTGTAAACATCACTCATATCCGGGAATCTGGGTCCCAGCTCTTCTAAATTTGCCCCAATTAACGGAGACGGAACAAAGCTCGCGATATGATCCCTTATGAGCATGAAATCCCCCGCCTTAAACTCTTTGTTTACGCCGCCGCAGGCATTGGTCAAAAACAGGACCTTTGCTCCTAAAAGGCCCATAAGCCTGGCCGGAAGCACCACGTCCGTCATTGGATATCCCTCGTAGAAATGAACCCGTCCCTGCATGATTACCACCGGAACATCATTTACATATCCGAATACAAACCTTCCTTTATGGCCTGCCACCGTTGATACCGGAAATCCTTCAATATCTTTATAGTCAATGGAGGTCTCTACCTTTATCTCCTCTGCATATTCCCCAAGGCCGGACCCCAGGATCAGAGCTATCTCCGGGACAAAGTCAGTCTTCTCCCGCACACTTTCCAAACAATTCTTAAGCTTTGCATATACTTCATTCATATACCATTTTCTCCTTTCAATGTTTTTGTCCATGCTTTCTGGACATACAGGTATACCCGCAGGGTGTTTCAATGTTTTTGTCCATGCTTTCTGGACATACAGGTATACCCGCAGGGTGTTTCAATGTTACCGTCAGACTTGATCGTCATAGGTATATACAGTATACCACATCTGCCAATATATCTGTATCTATATTTTGACAAATATGGGGGAATAATGATATACTGAAGGTGTTCGTACTAACCCGGAAGGATCCCTGACGGTGAAGGCGAGGAGAATACGTAAACCGGAAATCCCATGCCTTTTGGTGTGGGATTTTTTGATGGACGTAAAGAAAAAAGAACTATAACAGGTACGGACAGAAAGCGAGGATCATTATGAAAAAAACATTATCCCTATTGATGGCGTTTGCCGTAACGGCTGCCGTACTCTCCGGCTGTGCAAAGGGCGGTGCTGAAAACCCCCAGGCAACATCAGTCTCTGAAAAGGAATCCACCTCTGAGACAGCAGAAGAAACGTCAAAAGCACAAGAACCTGCTGATCGTTATACCTTAAAGATCGGTTCCTTAAAAGGGCCCACCTCTATGGGCCTTGTAAAGCTGATGGACCAGTCAGAAAAAGGCAATGCAGAAGGCTCCTATGATTTTACCATGGTAACCGCTGCTGACGAACTTCTTGGAAAAATTGTAAGCAAAGATTTGGATGTCGCCCTTGTGCCCGCCAACATGGCCTCCATTATTTATAACAAAACCAATCATGAGGTGACCGTCCTGGATATTAACACCCTGGGTGTTCTCTACGGGGTATCCGCCGATGATTCCATTAAAACTGCCGCAGACTTAAAGGGTAAGACCGTTTACTTAACCGGCAAGGGAACTACACCGGACTATGCCCTTCAGCATGTGCTTAAAGCCAGCGGATTAACCGCTGGCGACGTAACCCTGGAATATAAATCCGAAGCCGCTGAGGTCGTTTCTATCCTGAAGGAAAAGCCTGATGCAGTAGGTCTTCTTCCCCAGCCCTTTGTAACAGCTGCCATGGCTCAGAATGACTCCCTTAAAATGGTTCTTGACTTAACAAAAGAATGGGATGCCACAGCCGGCGAAAGCGGCGGCAGTCTGGTGACCGGGGTTACCATCTGCCGGAATGACGTGATCAAAGAACATGGGGATGCCATTGCCACCTTTATGGCGGAGCATAAGGAATCCGCTGAATTTGCCAATGCCAATGTAGCCGAAACTGCCGCTCTGGTGGCTGCTGCCGGAATCATTGAGAAAGCCCCGGTTGCTGAAAAGGCCATCCCTTACTGCAGCATCACCTATGTAGACGGAGACCAGATGAAATCTCTGCTTAGCGGATACTTAAAAGTTCTTTTCGATATGGAGCCGTCTTCCGTGGGCGGAACACTGCCAGCCGATGACTTCTACTATATGCCATAATAAAGGTAACGCTTTGTAAGGAGAATCCCATTATGAAACCAACAGCCCTCCCGGCTAAAAAGGCCGGTATTATCTTTCTCTGGCTTCTTGCGTGGCAGGCAGTAAGCCTGTCCGTGCACAACAGCATCATACTGGTAGGCCCTTTGGAGGTGATCCAGGCTTTATGGGTCCAGGGGGCCAAGTCCGGCTTCTGGTTAACCATTGCCCTCTCCTTTGGAAAGATAAGCCTTGGATTCCTTATGGCCTTTGGCTCAGGAATCCTGGCCGGGGGCGCCGCATGGCGTTTCCCCCTTTTAAGGGATTTGCTGGAACCGCTTATGTCCCTGATAAAATCGGTTCCGGTAGCTTCCTTTGTCATACTGGCCCTGATCTGGGTAGGTTCTGAAAATTTGTCCGTTTTTATCGCCTTTCTTGTGGTGTTCCCCATCATTTACATAAATACCATAGCAGGATTTATGAGTACCGATCCAAAGCTTTTGGAAATGGCCCGGGTGTTCCGTATGCAAGGCAAAAAGAAGCTCCTTTATATATACCGCCCCGCCCTTCTTCCCTACCTCATAAGCGGCTGCAGGGTGGCTTTGGGCATGGGCTGGAAATCCGGGGTTGCCGCCGAGGTGATCGGCGTCCCAAGCCATTCCATCGGTGAAAAACTCTATATGGCAAAAATTTATTTAAGTACTGCGGACCTTTTTGCCTGGACCCTGGTTATTATCGTAATCAGCGCTCTTTTTGAGAAATTCTTTTTATGGCTTTTAAGCCTTGCAAGTCCCGGCCGGAAATCCCATAAAAGAAAGGAGGTCTGATCCATGGAGTTAAAGGTAAATCATCTGTCCAAATCCTTTGGGACTCTTAACGTATTTATGCAGGTAAATCTTTCCCTTCATTCCGGCCAGGTCTACTGTCTCATGGGATCCTCAGGATCCGGAAAAACCACTTTCTTCCGGATCCTTCTGGGACTTGAAGAGGCTGACTCCGGATCCATGGAAGGACTTCAGGGCACAAGAGCCTCCGCCGTGTTTCAGGAGAACCGTCTGTGTGAGTCATTTACCCCGGCAGACAACATTACCATGGTAATCCCCGGTCGTTCCTCCCGAAGCAGAACACAGGCCAGAGAAGAGCTTTTAAGGCTTCTTCCGGAAGAGGCCTTATCCCGCCCCGTGTCTACCTTAAGCGGGGGAATGAAGCGCCGTGTTGCCATTGTAAGAGCCTTGTCGGTCCCTTGTGACATGATTTTAATGGACGAACCCTTTACCGGTCTTGATGAGATCACAAAGCGGACCGTAATTCAATACATCAAAGAAAAGACCCGTGACAAACTTGTCATCATAAGCACCCACCAGGAAGAAGATGTGGCACTCCTTAACGGCACCCTAATAAGACTGTAAAAACAGGGGCAAAAGCAGATATTCATGCTTTTGCCCCTGTTTTATACCTATCTTATTTTCAGTTTTATTTCAGTTTTAAGGTATCCAGTGCTGCTTCAATCTGGCCTTCTACCGCACTGTCCGGGGATTCAATCGTTCCTGCTGCACTGATGTACTTCTTCGTAGCTGCATTGTAGGAACCGGAAATTGCATAATAGCGGACCCCATCCTGATTCGTCTTATACCGGATTGCATAGCGGAACGTCTGGCTTCCGTCACTGCCGTTTTCTACATTATAGCGGACAAATTCCATATCCTCGCCACGGCTGACAAATTCCTTGTATTCTTCCATGGTAGCCGGATAGACTTCTCTGGCTCCGTCGGCGTCATCTCCTTCTACATAGACAACTTCTAACAGATCGTTGCCATTGGGAGAGGTGAATGCGACTGAGCTTTCATCTCCATCGTCTTCAATGGTCCAGCCCTCAGGCGGTGTAATCTGATATTTTCCAGATTTCGATGTAAAGACGCCGGAAGTTAAGACTCCTGCATCGGAAGCAGTAGTTTCGGCGGTTCCGTCTGTTCCGTCTTCCTCACTATCAGATTCATCCTCGCCTAACGTAGTCTCATCTGTACCTGCTACTTTCGTCTCGGCAGCACTTACTTCTGTAGGATTATCCTGCGAGGTTTTCCCATTATCTTTTGATCCACAGCCCGTAGCCGCCATCATAACTGCCATGGCGATGGCTATTACTGCCAACATTTTGTTTTTTCTCATTTTAATCACTCCTCATCATCAATCTCTTTCCTGGTGACGATGAGGATTATAACATTATCTGCATCAAATGTATAGGGGATTAAAGGAACTGAAAGAATCACCAAAAATTCTTAATAATTATATTAGGAAGCTTCTGTGCACTCCAGATCCAGTAACTTCACTTTAATATCCAGGCCTCCGCCATATCCTATCAGGCTTCCATTGGCCCCTATCACCCGGTGGCAGGGAATGATGACAGGTATGGGATTGCGGTTATTAGCCATGCCAACCGCACGGCAGCCTTTGGGATTATCAATCATGACCGCAATATCCTTATAGCTTTTCGTCTCTCCGTAGGGAATCAGCAACAATGCATTCCAAACCTTTTTTTGAAATTCCGTTCCCTCCGGTTTAAGAGGCAGATCAAACACCGTTCTCTTTCCAGCCATATATTCCTCTAATTGGCCTTCTGCTCTCCCGATCAGCTCTGTCCGCTTCCTCACGGCATTCTCAGGCTCCGACCGTCCAAAATCGATTCTAAGAAGCGCTTCATCATCACATAGAATGGTAAGAGGTCCTATTTTGCTTTCATAAATTTCCCAGTACTTCATATAAAATTCCTTCTTTCTCTTATGAGCTGTACCATGTTTTCATCTAATTATATTATATCATATACAAAGCTTAGAGACGACCTCTTCTTTCAATCATTATTATAGGGCCAAAAGTAGTAAGCTATCTGTTTTTTCAAATATTTCTCATAATTCTTTTAGTCTTTTTATGAAATGTTTATGGCTTAGTCAAACTTCGGTCATATTTTCCGCGTATACTAAATATTGTAAAGGAACCCCACCCTTTTAACATTGACTTTTTATTTTTCATACTCAACCGGCAGGAACATTTTATGTACCTGCCGGTTCCTCCCATTTCAGGGCCATTTTTCCTAAAAAACCGCATAAATACAGGCTTAATTACGAATTTGAAATTTTTTCTAAAATAATGTTGACAAAATGATATCCATCATATATAATAACTCTTGCGTTGCGGAAAAGCAACCAAGCGAAAGATAGAAAATACTTTCACTATCGGGGTGTGGCTCAGTTTGGCTAGAGTACCTGGTTTGGGACCAGGGGGNNTGGTTATCGCGCCAGATTGTGGCTCTGGAGGCCCAGGGTTCGAATCCCTGTACTCACCTTTCCCTTTTAGGGAATTTTTTTTTATCACAAGTTTTAATGGGCTATCGCCAAGCGGTAAGGCACAGGACTTTGACTCCTGCAGTCGTTGGTTCGAATCCAACTAGCCCAGTATGGGATACTAGCTCAGGTGGTAGAGCACTTGACTTTTAATCAAGTTGTCCGGGGTTCGAATCCCCGGTGTCTCATGAATGCATCGAAAAAGAGCGGGAAATCATTTGATTTCCCGTTCTTTTTATTTACCCGCGTATGGGATAAAAGGTGATTGTTAAAATGGCCGCTGATTTCATGACATTATGCTGAACGCTCCTTTTTCTCATACTTTCCAGAATTTAATAAGCTTCCAGATTGTCGCACATTTTCATTAACACTTTACAGAATACTGCTATCTCGTCTTCAGGGATATCAGAGCAGATAAGTTCTTCAAACTGCTTGAAAACTTTTCTTACCTCTTCTGCTTCAACAACCCCTTTTTCCGTAAGGCTGATCAGAACGGAACGTCTGCAGTCCGGATTATTTTCTCTGAGCAGGAACCCCATATCCTGCATTTTGTCTATATTTCTTGACATGGTGGCCGTATCGAAATGGCATCGGTCTGCCAGCTCTTTTTGGGTGATATGGTCTTTTTGTAAAAGATGATATAAGATCCTTGCATGTCCCTGCCCAGGCGTCAATCCGATATTTGACAGAAGCGGAGAAATTATCTGTTTCCTGGCCTTTTCTTCACGAGCCAATAGCTCTCTCACATTATATTGCTTCATATATTTTATCATTCCTTTCCCTTTGCAAAGGGCACAAATAAGTCATGAAACAGTTGTGCCCTTCGCTTTCATTTCATCACTCTAATTCAAACTGCCCTGTATGCAGTTGATAATATTTCCCTTTTTCCTGCAGCAATTCGTCATGGCTGCCCCGCTCAATAATCTCCCCTTTTTCAAGAACCAGGATGGCATCTGAGTTTCTTACGGTGGAAAGCCTGTGGGCAATGACGAATACCGTCCGGTCTTTCATAAGGGCATCCATCCCTTTTTCTATGAGTTTTTCCGTTCGTGTATCAATGGAGCTGGTGGCTTCATCCATGACAAGAACAGGCGGCTGTGATATGGCAGCTCTGGCAATGGCAATCAGCTGCCTCTGCCCCTGTGATAAATTGCTGCCGTCACTTTCTAACATTGTATCGTATCCATTAGGAAGACGTCTTATAAAGGAATCCGCATTTGCGATTTTTGCAGCGGCCAGTATGTCTTCATGGGAAGCATTCAGTCTTCCATACCGGATATTATCTGAAATGGTTCCGGTAAATAAGTGTGTGTCCTGAATGACCAGAGAGATAGAACGCCTTAAATCATCTTTTTTGATGTTTCGGATATCAATTCCATCATAGGTTATGGTGCCTCCATTTAATTCATAAAATCGGTTGATAAGGTTGATGATGGTCGTTTTGCCTGCGCCGGTAGATCCTACGAATGCAATCTTCTGACCAGGCTTGGCATACAGGCTGATGCTGTTTAAAATCGTGTTTCCGCCTGTATAACCGAAAACCACATCGTGAAACCGGACATCTCCCTTCAAAGGGACCAGAAGATATCCATGATCTCTGTCTGGAACTTTCCAGGCAAACGAACCGGTATAAATATCCGTTTCCTTAAGGCTCCCATCCGCCTCCTGCTCCACCCTCTTTAAGGTGACGGTTCCTTCATCAGATTCAGGCTCTTCCTCCATCATATGAAAGATCTTTTCTGCACTGGCCAGCGCTACCATGAGAAAATTGATCTGCATGGTAAACTGGTTCATAGGCATGGCACTCTGCCTGACATAAACCAAGTAGGAGGCCAGAGTTCCCATATTAATCAGTCCGGACAGAGCGAACAATCCGCCCACACAGGCAGAAATGGCATAATTAATATAAGAAAGAGAAACTATCGTAGGAACGGTAATGCCTGTATAAGTTGCGGCCATTGTTGAGGAAATTCTCAATTTCTCATTCAGCTCACAGAACTTTTTTAAATCCTGTTTTTCATGTCGGAAAATCTTTTCTACTTTCTGCCCCTCCACCATTTCCTCAACATAACCATTAATATTTCCAAGATTCTTCTGCTGTTCTGCAAAATATCTTTTGCTCAGCGTTCCATTGTGACGAATATATATTAACATAATCAGGAGAAAAAATACAACGATGAATGACAGCTTCCAGTCCAGGAGAATCAGCATGATAATTGTTCCTGTGGAAGTGATAAAGCTCTGGATCAGCAATGTAAAGCTGTTATTGAGCGCTTCCGATATGGTGTCTACGTCATTTGTAAAGTGACTCATTAAATCCCCATGTGTATGGGTATCAAAAAATTCTAGAGGAAGCTTCTGGGTATGGTGGAATAAGTCTATTCTTATCTCACTGACCACCTGCTGGGAAACGTGAACCATCATCCGGCTATAAAGCAGGCAGGAAATGGCTCCCGCAAGATAGATCAGACCCATAATAACAATCATTCTCACAAGACCGGGTATATTACCCGGCAGAATATATTCGTTTATGACCGGTTTCAGCAGATAGGTTCCCATGATTCCGGAAAATGCACTGATGCTGACCAGGATCGCTATGGCCAGCATGGAAAGCTTATAATGGCCGATGTATTTAAAAAGCTTTACCAGAGCTTTTTTTGTGTTTTGGGGTCTTACATGTCCGGTATCCTTCATCAGGACTGGCCACCTCCTTTCTGCTGGGAAAAATAAATATCCTGATATATTTCATTGTCTGCCAGCAGCTGATTATGAGTTCCAATGGCATTTATTTTTCCGTCATCAAGAATAATGATCTGATCGGCATCCATGATAGAGGAGATCCGCTGGCTGATAATGATCTTTGTCATGCCGGGAAGGGATTTTTCCAGGCCCTCTTTTATTTTTGCTTCTGTCTCGGTATCGAGGGCGCTTGTTGAATCATCCAGAATAAGTACCTTGGGCGCTTTTAAGATCGCTCTCGCAATGCACAGCCGCTGTTTCTGCCCGCCTGAGACATTAACTCCTCCCTGTCCCAGTTCCGTATCATATCCATGATCCAGGCGGCCGATAAATTCGTCAACACAGGCAATGCTGCATGCCCTCTCTATTTCTTCGTCCGTTGCGTCCTCTTTTCCCCAGTAAAGATTTTCTTTCACTGAGCCGGAAAAAAGGGTGTTCTTCTGTAACACCATGGCAATGGAATCCCTTAGGTGGTCCTGGGTATATTCGTATATGGGGTGGCCGTCTATGATAATATTACCGGCGGTCGCCTCATAAAGCCTTGGAATCAGCTGTACCAGGGTGCTTTTGGCGGCGCCTGTCTGACCAATGATTCCTATGGTCTCACCAGGTCCAATCTCAAATGAGATATCGGAAAGCACATATTCCTTTGCATCCTCCTTATATTTAAAATATACATGTTCGAACCGGATCCTTCCTTCCTTGATGGTGATATCCTTTGCACGGTCATCATTGATGGTCGGTTCTTCCTCTAATACTTCTGAAATCCTCTTCCATGAGGTTAAGGACCGGGTAAACAAAAGAAAAACATTGGAAAACATCATAAGGGAATTAAGCACCTGCAATACGTAGCTAAGAAAGCTGGTCAGGGCACCTACCTTCATGTTACCGATCATAACCAGGTTTCCGCCAAACCAAAGGATACTTAATATGGTCCCGTACATAACAAACTGTAAGGCAGGCATATTTAAGGCTGCCAGGGAAAAGGACCTTTCAGATGAATTCTGTAAATTCATGTTTCCCTCTTTAAACTTACTTATCTCATGATCGCCCCGTACATAAGCCTTTACCACGCGGATGGCTATCAGATTCTCCTGAATGATTCGGTTCACAAGATCAACTGCTCCCTGCATTTTTGTGTATAAGGGTCTGACATTTTTGATGATTAAAAATAAGATGACGGCCAGTAGGGGGGCTGCAATTAAAAATACCACAGCCAGTTCGGCGTTCAACCGGAAGGAAACGATCAATGCAGTCAGCATCATCACTGGAGAACGAAAACCGGGACGCATTCCGTTTGTAATAGAATTCTGGATTGTGGTAATGTCGCTTGTTAGCCTTGTTACCAGAGAAGGGGTACTGAACCGGTCCGTGTTAGCAAAAGAATAAGTCTGCATTTTTTGAAACTCTGCCATTCGGATCTGAGCTCCCACACCATTTCCGCAGATCGCGGTATACCGGGCGCATGCATGCCCCAGAAAAAGAGAAATAACAGCAAAGAATACCATTTGAAATCCTTTTAGAAATATGTAATTTCTATCACCGTTTGCAACTCCCACATCAATGATGTCAGCCATAATCATGGGAATAACTAATTCAAAAATGGTTTCCGCCTCAATACAGATGATCGCTAGAATGAATTCTTTTTTGTATTTTTTTGCATAGAGAATTAAATTTTTCATATCAGGCTCCCGTATTAGTTGTTGTAGCAATTATTGCATTCACAACAATTGCACACATAACTATTATATCGTGCTTCTTTGAATTGTCAATGGATTTTATAGTACACTATCCAAAAACTGGAAGGAGGCGGATAAAGCAAATCAAAAAGGTGTCAGAACCTATAGCATCATTTCCTGATAATCTCATTCATAAACTACGAATCCCTCTCAGACAACGACTTTGTCCGGGAGGGATTTTTCAGATATTTTCATATTTTATTGGTATATTTGCAAGTTGGAACATATAATTATACTGGCAGGTACAAACTGCTGGCAATCGTGTATAGGGTGGTAGGCCTCGATTCTACATAGAATGGAGGTGTTGCTCATGAAGAATTTTGACTTTAAGGACTTAATGTCTTTTGGTATGTTCCTTCTAGCACTGCTGACATTCGTCGTCATGACATGTCGCTAAATGCAAAAGACCTTCCCTGTACTTTGGCCGGTCGGGAAAGTCTTTGCTTTTCTAATTAGCCAACCACCCTGTGGCGATTGCCTTTCTTTATTATATTATACATACTCTTTAAAATATTACAAGTACAAGAATTTATTTTAAATTCTTTGTAACTACTTCGTATTTTCAGCTGTCTACAAAGTTGTTGTTTCCGTTGGCTGTGGTCCGATAGAAAGCCAGGTAATGTATTCTGAACCGACTCCATGCTGAAGATTACACGCAGGTTTTAATTGACCGTTGCGAAGTCTGGCAATTGTGTTTTTTACGTGAAAAGGGAGCTGCGCACTAATTTCTTAGTGCGACATCTCCCCTAAACAAACTATCAGATACTTTAGTTACCGGATCCAGGCTCCGTCTGAACCTACCTTGTAGCCGTCTGGAGTCACAGTATTCTTAAACATAGATCCTTTCTTTCCATCTGACTTTTCATTGAAATAATACCATTTCCCGCTGATTTCCTGCCAGCCTGTCATCATCCGTCCTTTGTTGCTGCCTGATTTTGGATTCAGATAGTAAATTGAGCCTTCGTACTCAAACCAGCTTGTAAGGATATAACCCTTATTATCAAAGAAGTACCAGCTGTCTTGGCCATTCCAGTTCACTATAGCCCATCGGTTCACTGGTGAAGTTCCATCCTTTGCTATAAGCTTCCATCCTTTCTCATCTTCGATCCAGGTTCCTTCACAACGATAGGATTCCTCTCTTGATTTATAACCCCGATAAGCATCATGATCACTCCTGTCAGAATCCTTAGAACTATCAGGATTAAATACATTCATTACACAAACAGCAAAGAAATCGGTAAAACGTCTTTCCTCTCCCCGTTTATCAATACCGTAATAAACTACCTTAACATTTTTATTCCCGGCCGTTGAGAAATCATATTCCAGATCATATACATCTTCCGTCAGATGAGTTTTTCTGGTTGCATTGGAAGGGCTGGCTTTCTCATACTCTGTGACTTCAAGTCCTTCCGTATCCAGAGTTTCTCCTACCTTATATAAGGTTTTTCTTGGCTTTTTGGTAACTTCAATTCTGGTGGTGTAATACTCGTCTTCCACAACCTCCTTCTTTACAGTTACCCGGAAAGAATCAGTAAATACTTTTTCTTCCCCATTCTCGTCCCATTCACTGTAGGAAACCACAACGTCAGCTTTTCCAGGATTTGAAAAATCGTATTCCACTTCATAGTCATCTTCATCCATAACGATTTCTCTTACTGCATTGCTTGGAGTGGCCTTTTCATTCCGGCGCACTTCCATACCGGCAGTATCAAGCTGTTGTCCAGGTTCATATTCCATTTTATCCGGCTTCTGGGTAACTTTGATTCCGGTCGTATGGTAAGACACTTCCTCGGGAAGTTCCTCTTTCACTTCATTGACAGCTACCCAGCTGATGACGGGATCACTGCTTCCTGTCTTTCTCACATGGAATTCCACAGTCTGATCTTCTGGAAGCTCAATCACCGGTTTTCCATTTAAAATATACTCTTGTGAAGTTGAAATTGTTATATTCCCAAGAGTCTGGGCCATTTCCTTTCCTTCGCCGTCCTGGTATACCACATATGCTTCCATAGGCCGGCTGACATTCCACCATTCATAAAAACCACTGGTGAACTGGTAACTTCCAGCTTTTAATGGAAGACGATATACCACATCTTTTCCAGCTTTTGCCCACCAGCCAGTCTTACTCCTGCTGTCACTTCCCGCTCCCATGGGACCGCCGAGAGCTTCCGGATCCTCATATCCCCAGGAGCCTTCTTCGTATTGCTTATCCGGCACTTCATTCAGAAGTCCTTTCACAGTTTCTGAAAGCAGCGCATAATAGGAAGATTCTTCTTTGCTTTGAACACCTGAATCTACAAAATAAACCAGGTTCTTAGGAACCACCTCAACGCTTACTGAAACGGGGATCTTTAACTCATCCACCACACCTTTTACCTTAACTGTACTCCATAACTTGCCAAACGCATCTTTGCCTGCATTCTTCCAGGTAACATTCTTCTCCTCACCATTAACCATTACTGTTTCAGGAAGTTCTGGAGCCGTATCCTTTTCTGTAACAATGGCAGACGGCATCTTAACAGAAGAATCAGCTGCAATTGCCAGCCAGCTTAAAAGATGTATTTTTGTATTGGCCTTTTTAATCCGTACCTCTACAAGTCCGCTTGTTGGAATATTCACGGATTTGGTATAGGAAACATTATTTGATGAAGCACTTACAGTGGAGGTTCCAAGATCTACGGTCTTCCAATCTCCTGTTTCCGTCTTGTAGCCAACTGTTATAGCACTGGAATGGGTCTCACTCCAATATGCCTGAGATCCTACCATAAAACGGTAATCTCCTGCATCTAAGTTAACATTATAGACGATATCCTTATCTTTAAAATTATCCACAAATAAACCAGATTCATAAACTCCTGTCTGATAAGTAATGCTGTCTGCACCTTTGATGACAATATCGTCGTCCGGTACATATCCCCAGGAACCTTCTTCATAAATTTTATCTGAACGTTCATTCTTCAGTGATACGGATTTTGCCACCAGGTCATAGGTGGCAGAATGTCCGGCCTCACCATCATTTCCTGTAATATTTTCCGTACCGCTGTCAATAAACCATTCAAGGCCGTATGGAATTACCACTGCCTTAACGCTGGTCTTTAATACCGTATCTTTTATTTTTCCTATAACGGTAACTGTATTCCACAGAGTTTCAAATTCACTCTCTTTGATATCCCAGACCACTTCCTTCCGGACTTCTTCTCCTGCTGCATTTACTACAGTTACTGTATCCGGTAACTCCGGTGTACTGTTCTGAATTACCGCAACCGATTCAGGCAGGTCTTTTACTGAAACCAGAGTATCCCCGGGCACTACTCCAATGAATGCATTCCTGAGAGAAATTCTGCTTAAATCAACCTTCTGCTGGTTCTCCTGCAGGTCTAAAGTCTTCTGTGCCGCCTGAAGGGAATCTTTTAGCTGTTGGATCAACGTCTCCGGATATTTATCAGGATCAAAGGAGTAATCAGCTACAAAATGAATTAAATCTGCCAGTTCTTCTATGCGAACCGGGATGTCCTCTTCAAACGGTTCTGTAAGAAGATTGATTCCATCAAGATTTAAGGTCCCATTGGTTACTTTTACTTTTACAGTATGGGGCTTGTTTTCAAGGTCTTCTCTCCAGTAAAAGGTTTCCCTGTCTCCAGAGTCGGAGGCCACTGCACTGACCGGCGCATGATTGTCTATGGCTACCTCAATGCCAGCCGATCCGGATTTACCAAATAAATCAAAACCCACTCCTTTCGGGATCTGGAATTCAAGGCTGCTTCCTGCCTGCATGGAGGTATAGCTCCTGTTATAGAAGGCAAATCCCTGTCCGATGTTATGTGTAACATTGCCATTCCAACTAATGAGAGAAGAAGTATCGTCAATCTTTGAAGATGCATATGGAGTTTTATCCTTTATCGGCATTACCTCCAGATTATCAAAGCTTGTATTCCAGAATCCGCTCTTTAAAGCAACCCGGCCTGTCATAACCGGACTGGACGTATCTGTAAAGTTTCCGGTTTCTTCTCCATCTACATACATGGTAATTACATTTTCATCAGCCTTTAACTGCAGCTTATGCCATACAGAGGCATCAAAATTTTCGATTTTTCCTGATTTTTTTACTGAATTATACTTTAACAGCTCCCATTTTCCGCTGTCAAAGATTCTTGCCTGGTAAGCAGCACCTTTTGAATGAACCAGCTCACGGGCACCCAGAACGGCAAAATTATCCCCGTAACCGTTTCCTTTGGTATCCAGCTTTACATCAATTCCTGCCGTATAATTGGCCCAGCGATGATCTCCCATGACTGTCCATGGTGTTCCTGTGGTCTGACTGCTTTCGTCACTGCCGCTTCCCCATGGGTTCCAGTTATAGGGGCGGTTATCCCCATTAATGATCTGTGTCAGAACATTGCCGGTATCTTCTGACTTCGTTACCTCAAAAGCTCCTTCCAGATCTGTAGTAAATAATGGAGTTCCTCCACGTTCTTCCAAAAAAGAATCTCCAAAACCTTTGTATTCAAAATTGTCTCTGTAAGGAAGATCCAGAACGGACCGTTCCACCCCGGAGTCAGACTGACCGATTGTATAAGCAGTTCCTCTGTCCAAAAGGCTTGTTAAGGTAAGTACAGAATATGGCTTTACCGTTAACTCTATGGTGGAAGTTCCGTCTCCGTTATCAACCGGAGTTCCTTCTTTTACTATGTTCTGAAACCAATTGGCATCAAAAGCTTGTGAAGCTTCTGGCCCTCTGGTCTCCCAGACATTATATGGATTTGCCGCTGTCTTAAGATTCTTAAGGGTCAGGCGGTATTTTCTTTCTTTTGCCGTATTGTTTGCAAATACAACAGAATAATCATCAGATTCAGGATCTTTTACCGCCAGACGTGTGTCTGTTGAAGTATCAACCGTAATATCTCCGTCTCCGGTTGTTCCATCGCTATAGCAGGCATCAGGAAGATAGTTCCAGTCACTGTCTGCAAACTGCATAAAATGCTGAACCATCTGGATGCCTCCATCTGCTTCGTAATAACCGGACCATGGATCAAATGCGCCGATCAGCTGTTTGGGACTATAGGCACTTCCTTCATAAAAGGCACCGATGGCCGGCTGAAATAACAGTTCTGTCATATGGCTGGTATATCCGTCTGCATTCTTGTAAGCATAGGCCGCAATAAATCGTTCAGCCATTGCTGCAATACTTGCAGAGCCGCCGACTCCCCCTCTTTCGGGATCTACATTCGCTCTGTAATAGGCATTGATCATAGGAGCCGTAGATTCTCCATACAGGATTTCTTTTCCATATTCCTGATTAAGTTTTGTCAAATCAGGACTTCCCATCCATATCTGATAGTGATCGGAAATTACATCTACCAAATCCCGTAATTCCGCATCCTTCATCAGGTAATCCACCGTTGTATTCATGCCGCGATACAAATCTGCCGCAACAATCTTGATTTCGCCGTAATCAAAGGCGCCAATTCCATTTCTTCCATCTTCTTTAAAACGTTTGGCGCAATATTTGATCCATGCAAAGTCGTCGGGATAATCCTTTCTTCTTTCATTCTGTCCCGGACTTACTTCTGTGATCTTGTAGCCATAGGTATCGAATACTGCATCAATGGTTTTGCGGTACCACTGGTATCTGGCCTCAAATTTAGGATTTTCATAGTCCTCAAATCCGATTCCTTCCTGAGTCCACCGGGGTTCTCCCCAACGAAGAATTTCAACAGAAATATCCGGATTTATGGATTTTGCATCTGCTGCAAAAACGAAACCAGCCCCCCGTTTTACATTAGGTGTTTCATCCGGAGACCTCATAGTAGCCGGTTCAGTACCTGATGAGGAATTCACATCAGCACCCATCTCAATCTTTACATGATTTAGGCCGGCACCATTGTCCTTATCGAATAAAAGATGCATCATTTGCCAGTATTTATCTTCATGAAGCGCCTTATAATCCATTAAAAGCCTGGAAGTATTGTTACAGGTAACGGAACCGAAACCGCCGAACGTATTGGCTTTATCGATCTGGCTGCCATCAAGAGTAACTGCAATCTCATTCCCCTCCGGAAGCTCTTCTTTTGCCTTTAATACCGTAAAACCGGAAAGTACTGCCTCCTCACCGCCCTTAGACTGTTTCTCGAATGATAAGGTAATCTCCTGGTCGCTATCAATGGTAAAGTTTCCTTCAGCTGTATCTGTGTTAATTCCATTTCCCAGAACACTTGTATCCAGAGTATCGGTTTTAATCAGTCCATCCTGGGTCTTGTAAGTAACCTTTAAATCTATGGCTCTCTTCATTCCCCACCATTCGGCAAACTCTCCTGACACGATGTAGGTTCCGGCTTCCAGCGGAAGCTTATAGGTGATCGGATTTCCATTTTTTCCGTAATATCCAGTATAGTTTTTAGTATCTTTATAGGTTGGAACTGCTCCTTTTGCAGATAAATCCGCATTCAGCACTCCGGTATACCCCCAGGAACCTTCCGTATATGCCTGATCCGGTACTGTATTCTTAAGTGCTGAAGCATTACCCTTTTCTTTAAAGCGTTTATAATCAGCAGATGCTTCTGCTGTAAGTACGTTGGCATCCACCAGATATACAACGTCATCCGGTACTGCCAGGACTGTAAAATTCTCCTTTTGACCGTTCTCCTTTATGGTTCCGGTCACATTTACAAGGCTTCCTGCATTTTGAAAGGATCCGCCGCCGTTGATTTCCCAGGTAATCTCCTTTGGAGTCTGAATGCCTGACCCCTCTGCTACACAGTTCACGATCGTAGGCAGCTGCTCCAGGGAAGATGCCTTGTCGAGCATCCCATCAGCCTTTATCTCATATTGAACTGCAAAGGTCTCCAACACCCCTTTTCCCGGCAAACCGGTAACTACCATTCCTGCACTAAGCAGCAGGCAGACTGATTTCCGGGCAAATTTTTTAATTTCCAATTTCCTTTCCTCCCCCAAAATATTTTCGTTAACGGGATTACTCTCATTTCTTCCTTTTAGATATAATAAAAATGAGTTTATTGCCTGTTTGACTGCAGGAATATGTGATCATCACCAGAATTTTGCTTATTGAATATAGTCAATAAACTTTTTCCTGCATTTTTTTGAGCCTCCTCTCTATTATTGCCTACTTGATTTTATCAGTGTTTTAGGGGATTTTGAATGTAATTAATTATGAATATATAGGGATTTATGAATGATTTTTACATGTTTTTCCAATTTGATTTGTCATAAGAAAATTAATATGTATTTTTTACATATTAATTTGTATTATTTTATTATTTTTATGTATTTTGAATATTGATCTATTTTATCATATTGTTACAGAAATGCAGAAAGAATTGATTGATAATTATGTTAATATCGAAAGGACTATATCATGACATATCATAAAAATTCAAAAACTTTAAGGAAGTAATATTATGTAAACTAAATGAGGATTCCCGAAACTCGGAAACCCTCATAAACTTTAACTTTTCTTAAAAGCGCGAGACGGGACTCG
>DFCS01000042.1:28607-147664 GCA_002367105.1 Hungatella sp. UBA3048 | reverse complement strand
GCATGGGCAAAATAGAGGAAAGGAGAATACAATATTGGAATCAATTTTTGGAGGACTTGGTATGCTCTCCCAGGCAAAATCTGGGAGGAGCCGGGCCATTAATGCAGAAAATCCTAATGGAGAAAAAGGAAAGGGGGGTATGGCGGCCAGTTCCCTGGGACCTTCCAGGAAAGGCTCTCCCTGTATCCGTGGCCTTGCGCCTGGAAGTGTGACGACCCTGGCAGAAATGGAAGGTCCAGGTGTTATCCAGCATATATGGATCACCGTAACAGACCGGACGGAGCTGGATTATTACGTTCTTCGGGACCTGGTGCTGCGCATGTATTGGGAGGGAGAGGAGAACCCTTCGGTGGAAACTCCTTTGGGAGATTTCTTTTGCTGTGGATTTGCCAGAGGCTGTCTGGTCAATTCCATGCCCATAACAGTGAACCCTACCAGAGGCATGAACTGCTATTTCCCCATGCCATTCCGTAAAAAGGCAAAAATTACCATAGAAAACCAGCATGGGGCTGAAGTGCCGGCATTTTTCTATCAGGTGGATTACTGCCTGGTGGATGAACTGCCGGAGGATGCCCTGTACTTTCACGCCCAGTGGAGAAGGGAGCCCCTGACAGAAAAGCAGAAAGATTATACTGTCCTTGACAATGTAAAAGGAAAAGGGCATTATGTAGGTACATATATGGCTTTGACAACCCTGGAGCGTTACTGGTGGGGAGAGGGAGAAGTGAAGTTCTATCTGGATGGTGACAAGGAATATCCCACCATCTGCGGCACGGGAACAGAAGACTATTTTGGCGGAGCATGGAGCTATGGGGCTCAGGTGAACGGCAGGACTGTGGAAAAAACGTATTGTACGCCATTTATGGGCTATCCTTACTATTCCAGCCACGACGAGGGTGTACACAATTTTTACCATAACGATGATACCATGCCCCAAAGGGGATTTTACCGTTGGCATATCATGGACCCCATCCTTTTTGAAGAAGATATCCGCGTGACCATTCAGCAGATAGGAACCTGCCATAAAGGCAATTTTGAGCGGCAGGATGATATTGCAAGCGTTGCTTACTGGTATCAGACCCTTCCCCATCAGCCATTTCCGGAACTTATGAAAAAAGAAGACCGGTGGCCAAGATAATAGGAGGCATTGGAAGCTTAACCTATGCAGAAATGAAAACGGAGAAAGGCTATGAAATCCCAGAAACAGAAAAAAAGGTTTTTTAAGCATTGCTGTGCCGTCTTTTTTATGGCTGCCCTTCTGGCAGCCTGTTTCTGCACAGGCTGCAGAAAGAGAGGTCCTGAAAGAAGCCGGGGAGAAACACAGGAAGGATCTCCCGGAACAGATGGGGAGGCATATAAGGAGGAGATCACCATCATGCATATTGATGCAGGAAAGAAGGAGTTTGAAGCTTTCCTTGATGAGGCGGAAAAAGCATTGAATCTGCGGATCCGTGCAGTGGAATGCCCCATCAATGCAGATTCCAGGCATGCAAGGATCTCTTCCCTGCTGGCAGCAGGAGACACTTCTGTTGATATAATCAGCGTAAATGACGAAATGATCAGTGAATTTAAGGAGGCCGGCTATTTGGAGCCCCTTCAGGCTGATGTGATGAATGATCAGGTGGCATCTCATTTCCCTCAGGAGTATCTAAAAGAAATGACAATGGACGGGGAGCAGATTTATTCTGTCCCTTATATGATGGACATTCTTATGCTGTGGGTAAATGAAGCTTATTTGAAAAAAGCAGGACTTTCGGATGTAAGCACGCCAAAACGCCTGGAACGATTTTTGTCCATGGATTACGGGGAAGGCTGTTATGCTTACGGCGGGGCATGGGAAAAGACCTACGTTTATAATGAGATCGGAGAATTCATTAATCTGTTTGGCGGAGATTATTATGACTGGAGCAGCCCTAAGACCAGGGAAGCCATGGAGTTTCTAAAAAGCTGTGTGGAAAAAGGATATTCCCCCATTGATCAGCTGTTAGACCAGTATGAGCAACTGGAACAGAAGTTTATAGATGGGAGGTACGGTATGGTCTTTTTGTACAGCGGAACCATGAACACCTTTGTGGATTCAGGGGTCTACGGAAAGGATCAGATCCATTTAACCCCTCTGCCTGACTTGGGGGGCAGGACCACCTACATTGCCACCTGGCAGTATGTTCTGAATAAGGCTTCCCTTCATAAGGAGGCGGCCCGGAAGTTTCTGGCCTATGCCGCCAGCAGGGAAGGAAGCATCAGCTATGCAAAGAAAATGAACCGGATGCCAGCAAGAGAAGACGTGATCTGGGAAGAAAATTTTAATATTGCAGGCTATAAGGAAATGCAGGATTATTTAAAGACAACCAGAATGCAGGCCAGATTCATGCCAAAAAACTCCATTGAATATGTGGCAGATTTGGGAGCCTTGTTTCAAAAGTATATTGCAGGAGAAATGGATTTGGATGAGTTCTGTATGAAAATGCAGGAAATGGTGGATAAAAACAGAAATAAAACAACAGGAGAGAGAAGACCATAATTCTCTTTCCTGTTGTTTTATTTTGTTATGGTTCTATGTTTTTACGGTGCCTCCGGCATTTCTCCCTGAAAGGGAATAAGGACCTGAAGCCGGAACCAGTTATCATTGGAAGAAATGGTCATGGAACCGCCGTATTTATGGGCAGCTGCCTGAATGCTCTTTAAGCCGTATCCGTGATACAGCTTATTGCCCTTAGTGGTTGGCGGAATACTGTTGGGAACCATGGCAAGGGGATTTTCCGAATAGTTTTCACACTGGATCATTAAAAAACGGTTTCGCTTGTATATGGAAAGGGTGATCAGCCTTTTTTCAGGATCTTCAAATTGAGAAACGCATTCAATGGCATTGTCCAGAGCATTTCCGAAAATGGAGCAGATGTCTTTTACATGCAGAAAAGAGATCAGCTTTCCATCGACCATGGGGGTAAAGGTGATCTTATTCTGGGCGCAGTAGGTGCTTTTTGTGGTCAGAACCACATCAAGGACCTGGTTTCCTGTGTTGGCCAGGGTTTCCTGGGTGAGAATGGCTTTTTCCATTTCCGACAGGTATTGTTCCCTTTTTTTCGGATCCTTTTCAGCCCTGATTGCGATCATGTAATGCTTCAGGTCATGAAATTCACGCCTAAGGAGCTCCATGTTGTCTATTGCCATACGGTACTGGTCGTACTGCCGCTGCAGGACAATGTTCATGGCATGGTTTTCGCCCCGGACCCGCAGCTCTTTTCTCCTGTTCTGCTGTGCAAAAAGCATCAGAAGCCCTCCGAAATCCACAAGGGTCCTTACATAAAGCAGGGAACTGGTGGCGCTGGAAAAGGGAGTATTTGGCATGACAAAGCTGATATTGCTGATCAGAAATGCCCCAAGTGCTATGGAAACGGCGCTGAAAAGCTCTTTCCTTTCCACTTCCATTCCTTCATCCTTTGGAATGTACTCATTTTCCAGAAAATAATATCCCGTATAAATGCAGCCATAGGTAACCAGCATGATTATAACGGAAAGGGTCTTGCTCACCCGTCCGGAGCTAAGGGCCCACCATACATATAACTGCCATTGGAAGGAGGCTGTAAACTCCGCCAGAACAAAGGCACGGACGCAAAGGAATCCAGCATCATAGGGAGAGATCCTGCTGGAGGCATAGATGGAGAAGTACATCAGCAGGATAGCGGCTATCATTCCCGGAAACCAGAGGTAAAGCGGAAGGATGCCTGCAATCATGTGAAGAAGGAAAAACAGGCCAAGCATGGCAGCAAATGAAATGGCCAGCCACATTCCCTTAAGCCTTGTGCGAAGCATAAGGATATAGCTGATGCAGGCGCACCATTCAGCCAGTGCGGTAAAAGGACGGGGTGTATTCATCAGTTCACCAAAATTCATCGGTTATCCTCCCATATAATCGGCCAGACATTCCATAAATAATTTTTTACGGCCCCTGCTTACGGGAATATGTTCGCCGGAAAGCAGCAGCACATCACCCGGCAGGCAGCCGGTCACAAACTTCAAATTTACCAGATAGGCATTGTGGCATTTGGCAAAGCCAAAGGTTTTTAAAGCCTCTTCCAGCCGCTTCAAGGGGCCGGGGGCCACAAAGTTTCCCTTGTCCGTGTGAATGAGGACATGGTGAAGCTGGCTTTCGATATAGCAGATGGAGTCCGTACTAAGGCGCATGGTGCCTCCGTCCGTATCAATATTCATATAGTGTATGGCTTGCCGCTTCAGAATCCTTTGGATGGCTTTGTTTAATATCTGTGAAAAAGAGAGGTACGGCACCGGCTTTAATATATAGCCAAGGGCATCCACCGTGTATCCCTCCACCGCGAACTGGGCGGAGGAGGTAATAAAAATAAAGATCACATCCTCATCCAGTTCCCTGATCTTTTGTGCCGTCTTCATGCCGTTTAAATATTTCATCTGTATGTCCAGCAATATAATATCATAGCTGGCAGTATAATCTGATACAATGTCAAGGCCGTCAGTAAAAACCTGAACCTGAAAACTGACGGAATGGTCTGTTTCATACCGGGTAAGGTAGCTTTTCAGGCTTTCCACATATTCCATTTCATCTTCCACTATAGCGATTTTAATCATATCTTTTCCCTCAGACAGGTCATTCATTTACTACTTTAAAAGTATAGCATGAGCCCCAAAAAAAATCCAAGGTATTTTACAGGAGTAAGCCTGTAGGAAAATAAAGCAGGTAAAAAGTGATTTGTAAGTATACGGGTAAAAGGCAGCGAGGGCGGAACCAAAAGGTTCCGCCCTCACAATTGCAAAAGATCCAATTAATAATTTTCCACTTTTCTTTCAAAATAAGCCTTGGGGTGAGCACAGGTTGGACAGATTTCCGGAGCATCCGGTCCTTCGTGGATATAGCCGCAGTTGCGGCACTTCCAGCCAAGAGGAGCATCTCCCTTAAAGGTCTTATCGTTCTTTAAGCTGTCAAGGAGCTTTAAGTAACGTTTTTCATGAGCAGCTTCTACTTTTCCTACGAATTCAAATTTAAGAGCCAGTTCTTTAAAACCTTCTGCTCTTGCGTCCTCTGCCATTCTCTTATACATATCGGTCCACTCATAGTTTTCACCGGCAGCGGCATCTGCTAAGTTTTCTTCCATGGAACCAATTCCATGCAATTCCTTAAACCACATCTTGGCATGCTCTTTTTCCTGATCGGCAGTTTCAAGATACAGGGCGGCCATTTGCTCATAGCCGGCCTTTTTTGCAGCAGAGGCATAATATGTATACTTGTTTCTTGCCATGGACTCGCCTGCAAAAGCGTCTTTTAAGTTCTGTTCTGTTTTTGTTCCCGCATATTTGGACATCATATAAACCCTCCTTATTTGAATTGTGAATGATCTCTACTTCGCAAATAGGGGAGCGGAGACCCACTCTTCCGCTCCCCAAAGGTGTCATATCCCTGAATAAAGGATATTAACCAAAGTATCTTTCTAATAAGCCCTTGAATGCTTTGCCGTGACGAGCCTCATCCTTTGCCATTTCATGTACGGTGTCATGGATTGCATCTAAGTTTAATGCCTTTGCACGTTTTGCAAGATCGAATTTACCGGCAGTTGCGCCATTCTCAGCAGCAACACGTAATTCCAGGTTCTTCTTTGTGCTGGAGGTTACGCATTCGCCTAATAACTCTGCAAATTTAGAAGCATGCTCAGCCTCCTCGAAAGCAGCCTTCTCATAGTATAAGCCGATCTCAGGATAGCCCTCTCTGTGAGCAGCTCTTGACATAGCAAGATACATACCAACCTCAGAGCATTCGCCTTCAAAGTTAGCTCTTAAATCCATCATGATGTCTTCCGGAGAACCCTGTGCAACGCCGATTTCATGCTCGCAAGCCCAAGACATATCTCCATCCTGCAACTTGAACTTTTCAGAAGCAGCCTTGCATACTGGACAGAACTCCGGAGCTGTCTCCCCTTCGTGAACGTAACCGCATACAGTACAAACCCATTTCTTCATGATCTCATGTCTCCTTTTTATTTTAATATTTATAGTTTGTTATTGATGGTAATCGATAACAGTAATGATTACTGATATTAATTTACCATAACTTTATCCTGATGTCAAGTGTTATCGAGAATTATTTTCAAAACAATCCTTACAGATTCCATAGAAGTAAATCGTGTGACTGTCCACCATGCCGTCCGCATGCTCCTGAGCCATATGGTTAATGTTCTCCATAGGGGCCAGTGGAAGATCACTTACCTTTCCGCAATGTTTACATACGAAATGGTAGTGGGGCGTAGTGTCCGCATCAAAGCGGTCTGCGCCATCTCCGCATGTCAGCTTTTGGATTTCACCCAGCTCAACCAGAAGGTTTAAGTTGCGGTATACGGTTCCAAGGCTGATGTTGGGATATTCCTCACGGATCAATGTGTATAGAGCATCGGCAGTGGGATGGTCGTGCCTTGCCATTAGACAGGCTTTAATGGATTCCCGTTGACGGCTATACTTTAATGTTTTCATGGCCGCTCCTTTTCTAAAATAATAATTATATTAGTAATTGTTACTATTTAATAATAAAGGATTAAAGCCCTTTTGTCAATCCACAGTTATATTTTGGCTATATGTTCTCCCGTGCGATCCGTATGAACTCTTCCGTAGCCTGGGATAAATATCTGCCTTTGTAGCGGCCGAAGGCCAGAACACCATGGCTGCGCCTGTAATTTAAGGAGAAAAAATGAAGTCCTGTCTTTTTCATGCCGGCATTTGGGCTTCCGGACATGAACATTTTGGGGTAAAAGGTAATTCCCATTCCCTTGGCGGCAAGGGCAAGCACTGTTTCTATATTCTCTGTCTCCAAAAGAATGGAAGGAGTAAGCTGGGCATCTTCAAAAATTTCATCGGCAATGGTACGTACCCGGTTCCCCTTGTTGATGAGAAGGTAAGGACAATCCTTTAAAAGCTGCACGTCCGCATTTTCTTCCAGCACCTTTATCATCTCCTCCTGCTGTCCCGGAAAATACCGGTCCAGAATCTGGTCTGGAACTACAAGGAGGATTTCTTCTTCGCAAATAGTAACGGTTTCCACATGATCTACTTTAAAAGGAAGAAGGTCGATCATCAGATCGATGTTTCCGTGGATCAGGGCAGTGCTGAGCTCGGAGGAATTTCCCTCTATCAGATGGATCTCAATGTTTGGAAACTTTTCCTTATAAGCCGGAAGGATGGCAGGGAGAAGGAAGCGCCCCCTTGTATGGGAGATTCCGATAGAAAGCTGTCCCGTGGTAAAATCCTTGATATCGGCAAGCTCCCGGTAGGTTTCATCCTTTAGGTCCAGCATCTGCTTTGCCCGGACTTTTAAGGCCCGGCCTGCGTAGGTCAGGGTAAGCGGCATGGTACGGTTGAATAGCTGGACATCAAACTCCTTTTCCAGATTGGAAATATGGCTGCTTAAAGATTGCTGGGAGATGTACAGCTGTTTGGCAGCACGGGTGATATTTAATTCCTCCGCAACTGCCAGAAAATATTCCAGGTTCAGGAAGTTGATCATAGATAAGCCTCCAGCTTCGGAATATAGGGAATGAGCTTATTAAGGGAAGTGTTTACAATAAGCTCTTCCGGGAAATTCAATTCTTCAATAAGTTCTAAGGCTCTCACATGGTTTCCCACATCCGCTTCCGTATGGGCGTCGCTGTCAATAATGATGGAAGCCTTATAACGCTTGCAGAGCTCCAGCATGATCCGGTAATTTTCCGCGGCGTTTATTCTTGCGCTTAAGGGATGAAGGGAGCTGGAATTAAGCTCCAAAAGGGTATGGTTTTCAGCAGCGGCGGAAACAAGGGTGTCATAATCAACCGGAAAACGGCTGTCATCAGGGTGGCCGATGATGTGGATCAGAGGATTTTCAATGGCTCCGAGATACGCTCTTGTATTTTCAGAGGAAGTTCCGCTTTTGTAGCAGGGGTCATGGAGGCTGGCAATGGAGTAATCCATTTTTTCCAGAAGACCTTTTCGCAAATCTACACGCCCTGTGTGATCCATAATATTAAGCTCAACGCCCATGAGTATATTTACTCCGTAGATTTTACGGGGGATTACTTTAAAATTTATAAAATAAAACTCGTGGCATGTTCCTGGCATTTTAGGTGCGTGATCCGTAGAGCCCATGAGGGCAAGACCTTTTTCAGAGGCAGATTTAGCCATTTCATATAAAGTGTTGTACGCATGTCCGCTGGCTACGGTGTGGGTATGCAGGTCCATTATGTCGTTCATGATTCTTGTCCTTTCTGTATATGGCCTGGGGGCAGCCCCAGTGGAAAATATTTCATATATATAAATATAACATATTTTTATAGAGAAAACTATAGAAATATCAGGCGGGATGTGATAAATATATAGTTAGATTTTATGCAGAACTGAGCGTATTATGAACGGAGGAGATATCAATGAGCGAAGAGATGAAGGAAACTCACGTAAGGGAAGAAGCAGTAGAGACTATGGCTGATTATGCCGCAGAACTGGAAGCATCCTTTAAAAGGGTAAAAGAAGGAGATGTTCTCACAGGAACCGTTATTAGTGTGGATGAGGACAAGGTCACTTTGGATCTGAAATATTATGCGGAGGGGATCATTGACAAGGAGAATTTAAGCAATGATCCGGAATTTAACTTACTTAGGGAAATCCAGCCTGGAGATGAAATCACGGCAACGGTTATAAACGCCAGTGACAGGGAGGGAAACGTGGTTCTTTCCAAAAAACTGGCAAATGACCAGATGGCCTGGGAAACCCTTGGTGCTTTGTTAAAGGACCGCACCATTGTCAATGTAAAAATCGCCGAGATCGTAAAAGGCGGAGCTGTTGCTTATCTGGAAGGGATCCGGGGATTTATACCGGCTTCCAAGCTGGCGGGGGAATATGTGGAGGACTTAGAGGAATATAATGGAAAGACCATTGAAGTCACAGTCATCACCGCAGACGAGGAAAATAATAAGCTTGTGCTTTCAGGCAAAGAGCCGGCCCTTATGAAGCAGAAGGAAGAAACCAGCAAAAAGATCGCAAAGTGTGAGGTAGGGTCCATCATGGAGGGAACGGTGGACAACATTAAAGATTACGGTGCGTTTATTAACCTGGAAAACGGTCTTTCCGGCCTTCTTCATATCTCACAGATCAGCACCCAGAGGATCAAGCATCCAGGGGTCGTGTTAAAGGAGGGACAGACGGTAAAGGTGAAGATCATATCCATAGCGGATAATAAGATAAGCTTAAGCATGAAGGCCCTCCAGGAGGAAGAGGAAGCGAATGAAGAGGTCTTTGATTACAAGGAAGAAGGTTCTGCATTTACAGGGCTTTCAGCGCTCTTAAAGGGATTGAAATTTTAGAAAATCAGGAAAAAGAATATAAAATATCAGGTTTCTATGGTATACTATTCTTGAGGAGCAGGGGCTGCCGGGCGATGGGGCTGCCCCTGTCTCGCTGACTTGCGCGAATCATGAGCCGAAGAAATATGCCTGCATATTCATTTGGCGAATGCCGCTGTGCTAAGAAAAACCCGCAAAGCGTGTTTTTTTTAGTTGGAAATGCGGGTGCGAGAGAGAGGGGGGAATTGGAATGAATATTCCCAAATCATTTAATCAGGTCGATCAGTGGAAATCTGTAATGTTTTTGTATGACTCGGCATTAAAGGAAATCAGTACAAAAATCGAAATACTTAATAATGAGTTTGTGCATATCTATAATTACAATCCCATTGAACACATTAAGTCAAGGCTTAAGACCCCGGACAGCATTGTGAAAAAGCTGAAGAGGTATGGCTATGACGTGACGATCGATAACATGGTGGAGAAATTAAATGATATTGCAGGGATACGTATAATCTGTTCTTTTACATCGGATATTTACCAGATTGCGGAGATGATAACAAAGCAAAGCGATGTCACGGTTCTTTATGTGAAGGACTATATAAAGTATCCAAAACCTAACGGTTATAAAAGCTATCATATGGTGATAACCATTCCCATCTATCTGACGGATGGTCCGGTGGACACCAAGGTGGAAATTCAAATCAGGACGATTGCCATGGATTTCTGGGCAAGCCTGGAACATAAGATATATTATAAGTTTGAAGGCAATGCCCCTGCATACTTGCAGCAGGAGCTGAAGGCCTGCGCGGATGTGGTGAATATGCTGGATGGGAAGATGTTTTCCTTAAACCAGGCGATTCTGGAACTGAGCGAGGCTCAGCAGCGGGAGACAGCAGGAGAGGACATGATGGATGAGGATGATTTGACTTAAAAGATGCAGCCTTGACGATTCCGCTCGCTGAGGCTGCTTTTTACGCATACTCATTCGGCGAATACCGCATAGCTTAGAAAAACTCCCAAAGCATATTTCTTAATTCTTTCCGCAAAAAGAAGGTTATAGCATGAGTACATTAACAAAAGACACCTGGAAGATCATAAAGTTCAATCAAAAGAATGCGTTTGTTTTTGAATTGCTGTTTCGGTTGGTTACCACGACCCTGTACCTGCTTCTCTTAAACAAAGGTCTTTTATTTGCGCTGCGCATGGCGGGATACAGCTATCTGACCGTCGGAAACATCGGCTATTTCCTGGCAAAGCCCTGGACGGTCCTTTTGATTACGGTGATGGTGGTTATCGGAATCCTGATTCTTATGCTGGAAACCGGCTGCCTTCTTACCCTGTTTGAGGGAGCCTTCTACTCCCGGAAGCTTAAAATGGGGGAGATCTTAACCGGCGGCTTTTTTAAGCTGGCCCATGAGATCCGCAGAAAGAACTGGCGGCTGGGACTTCTCATACTGGCGGATTACGGGCTTGTAAACCTGTATCTTATCTACCAGATGCTGACCCATGTAAAGCCCCTTAATTTTGTTATATCCGAGATTTTGAATAAGCCTGCGGGAAAGATCTCTGTGGCCCTTTTGGTGGTTTTGCTCCTGGCAGTTGTCATTCCCGGAATCTATACCTTTCACGCCTGCATGGTGGAGCAGAAGAATTTCAGAGATGGGTATTTTAGAAGCTTATGGCTTTTAAGACACCGGATATTAAAGGTTTTAATTCTTTTAACCATTTATTACGCAGTGGCTATAGTAGGACTTTGGCTTGTCTACGCATTCTGTGTACTGATTGCCGCTGTTGGAGTGACCTTGTTTACGGACAACAATCTGGCCCTGGCCATCCTGCCGGCAGCATGTGGCCGGATCGAGCTGGTGCTGATATTTTTAACCAGTATGTTCCTGGCTGTGGGAAACTGGGGAGCATTAAGCGTCCAGTATTTCGGTTTTACCAGTAACTTTGCAAAAAGGAGCAAAAGCAGCGACTATTCCGGCAGCAAGTATGGGGAGAAGAGGCTTGCGGCCCTGTTCATGGCTTTGGCTGCGGCATTCAGCCTGTTTTCCCTTTTTGGAGTGGTGCGGAATGGTTCTGCAATTACCACCGATTTGCTCAGCATGATTCAGATCACCGCCCACCGGGGCAGCTCCAGGGCGGCCCCTGAAAATACGATGGCTGCCATGGCAAGGGCTGTTGATGACCTGGCGGACTTTGTGGAGATCGATGTCCAGGAGACAAAGGATGGTGTGGTGGTACTGGGGCATGATATCAGCTTAAAAAGAGTATCAGGAATAAACCGTGCCATAAGCTCCTACACCTTTGAGGAATTGCAGCAGCTGGATGTGGGAAAATGGTTTTCTGCTGATTACGAGGGCGAACGGATCCCATCGTTAGAGGAGGTCATGGAATTCTGCAAAGGCCGGATCAATATAAATATAGAGATAAAAGATTTAGGAAGCGGCAGTGAGCTGCCGGATAAGGTCAGGGAACTGATTGAGAAATACCAGATGAAGGAACAGTGCGTAGTGACCTCAGTCCGCCTGTCCTATTTAAGCAGAATTAAGGAAATGGATCCTGATATCCGCACCGGCTATATTATATCAGCCGCCTATGGAGATTATTATTCCAGCGATTCTATCGACTTTATCAGCCTCCGTTCCAGCTTTGTAAGTGAAAGGCTGGTGAAAGCCGCCCATAAAAAGGGAAAGGCGGTTCATGCCTGGACAGTGAACAATAAAAGTGAAATGGAGCGGATGAAGATGCTTGGAGTGGATAATATTATCACGGATTACCCGGTGCTTGCCAGAGAGATTATATACCGGGAAGTGGCTACGGAAACACTTTTGGAATACTTAAGACTGGTATTAAAATAGACAGGAGAATGGTTATGAAGATTGTTTTACAGCGGGTTGCCCATGCAAAGGTTACAGTGGAGGGACAGCAGATCGGCGCCATTGGGAAAGGCTTCCTGCTTCTTTTGGGAGTGTCTGATACGGATACGGAAGCCATTGCCGATAAAATGGCAGATAAAATATGCAAGTTACGGATATTTCCCGATGAAAATGGGAAGACCAACCTTTCCCTGACAGATGTGGGAGGGGAAATCCTGGTGGTCAGCCAGTTTACCCTTTATGCAGACTGCAGGAAGGGCAACCGCCCAAGCTTTACAAAGGCAGGAGGACCGCAGCTTGCTAACAGCCTCTATGAATACGTGGTGGAGCGGTTAAAGACCTATGGAAACCAGGTAGAGCACGGAAGCTTTGGAGCCGACATGAAGGTAGAGCTTTTAAACGACGGACCGTTTACTCTGGTTCTTGACAGCGATGAAATCTGTTAATTAATTATCATTAAAATATGGAGGAATCACGAAATGGAGAAAACAAAAGGACAACAATTACAGGAAGAACTGACATTTAAATTTCCGCATATCGCAAAGGAGGCGCCTTATCAGCGTGAAGAAGCGGAGATGTTCTGTGAGGGCTATAAACGATTTCTGGACAACGGAAAAACCGAACGGGAATGCGTCAGAGAGGCCGTGGCAATGCTTGAGATGCAGGGATACCGTCCCTTTGAAGCCGGAAGAAGCTATAAGACTGGCGATAAGGTGTACTATGTAAACCGCGGCAAGGCCATCATTGCAACCACCTTCGGCAAAGCGGGAATGGAACAGGGCCTTCGCATCAACGGTGCCCACATCGATTCCCCAAGGCTTGATTTAAAGCCCAATCCAGTTTTTGAAAAAAATGACCTTGCTTATTTTAAGACTCATTATTACGGCGGAATCAAGAAATACCAGTGGGGAACGGTTCCTTTAGCCATCCACGGGGTGATCATTAAGAAAAACGGTGAGGTTGTGGAATTAAACATCGGAGAAAAGGAAGGCGATCCCGTATTCTGCGTGACAGATCTGCTTCCCCATCTGGCCGGAGAGCAAAATGATAGAAAATTAAGAGATGGTTTAAAGGGCGAGGAACTGAATGTTCTCATTAGTTCCATTCCCTTTATTGACGAGGCGGAGCTTAAGGAGCCTGTGAAGCTTCTGGCTTTAAAACTGCTTAACGACCGTTATGGGATTACAGAAGCGGACTTCTTCCGCGCTGAGATTGAGCTGGTACCGGCTCAGAAGGCCTGTGATGTAGGACTTGATCATAGCCTTATCGGTGCTTATGGGCAGGATGACAGGGTATGTGCCTATACGGCCCTGATGGCTGAAATTGATGCCAACATGCCTGAATATACGACGGTCACCGTTCTGGCGGATAAAGAGGAAGTCGGTTCTGAGGGAAATACCGGTTTGGATTCCGATTTTGTGCTTCACTACATTCAGGATCTGGCTGCAATGGCTCAGGTGGATGTAAGAATGGTTCTTAGAAACTCCATTTGCTTATCCTCCGATGTCAATGCAGCCTATGATCCCACCTTTGGCCAGGCATATGAAGACCGCAACTCCTGCTTTTTAAACAAAGGCTGCGTCCTGACCAAGTACACCGGTGTCCGGGGCAAATCAGGTTCCAACGATGCCAGTGCGGAGCTTATGGCAAAGATGATCGCCATGATGGAGCAGGAAGGTATTTACTGGCAGATCGGAGAGCTTGGTGCAGTGGATCAGGGCGGCGGCGGCACCATTGCCAAATATGTGGCTCATATGAATGTGGATGTGGTGGATTTAGGAGTGCCTATTCTTTCCATGCATTCTCCCTTTGAGCTTTCTTCCAAGCTTGATGTATACAATACATACAAGGCTTTCCGGGCATTTTACAAATAAGCTTACCTGATCCGGTTAAATATAACGGAATTTTGAAATTTTTGTTAATTTCGGGAAAAAGCTTTTTTTACCTTGCCCGATATGGTATAACTGACTGGAAGCACTTTTTTTATCAATTATTAAAAATAGAAAGAAAAAGGATCATATTATGAAGAAAATTTTTAAAGTTTGTATGTGCGGTTTGGTTGCCGCCGCTCTTATTACCGGATGTTCTAAAAAGCCTGCGGAAAAGCCTGCAGAAACTGAGACGGAAGCAACGGAAAGCTCAGCACAGGAAACTTTGGCTGTTGAGGATTTAACGAGTGTGGACAATGGTACCGTCACCCTGGGAGATTACAAGGGAATTGAAGTGACCAAGGATCCGGTAGAAGTGACTGATGACGAAGTGAACCAGGCGGTTCAGAACGATTTATCCGTAAGTGCAAAGGATGTTGAGGTTGACCGGGCCGTTCAGAAGGACGATGTGGTTAATATCGACTATGTAGGAACCAAGGATGGCGTTTCTTTTGATGGCGGAACTGCTCAGGGCTATGATTTGACAATTGGCTCCGGCCAGTTTATCGAAGGCTTTGAAGATGGTCTTGTAGGTGCGAAAAAGGGGGACAAGGTGTCCTTAAACCTTACATTCCCGGAAGGTTATCAGAATGCGGATCTGGCAGGAAAGGCTGTAGTTTTTGATGTAACAGTTAATACCGTTAAAGAAAAGCAGATTCCGGAATTAAACGATGCTTTTGTTCAGGAAACGACATCCTTTAAGACAGTAGATGAATACAAGGAAGACAAGAAACAGACTCTTTTAAAGAATAAGAATGATGAAGCAGAACAGAAGATGAAAAGCGATATTTACACTGCCATCTTAAACGGTTCTAAAGTGGAAACAAAGCAGGAAGCAGTTGATGCTAATTTCAATAACATGATTGCCAGATATACAAACCAGGCAGCCGCTTACGGTATGGACTTTAAGACCTTTGTAGGAGCATTTACCGGAATGGGAGAAGAGGACTTTAAGAACGTCATAAAGACTCAGGCAGAGGCGACTGTAGAGCAGAGACTGATCGTAAATGCCATAGCGGAAAAAGAGGGACTCACAATCACAGATGAAGATCGTAAGGAAGTTGCAGAGCAGATGGGTTATGAAAGCGCTGAAAAGATGATCGAGACCGCAGGCCAGTTTGATGTAGATGATTATATTATGAACAATAAAGTAATGGATTTCCTTACAGAGAACGCAGTTATTAAATAATGAATAATTTACGATTGGGGGAACCTTTATGCAGCTTTTAAAGGACAGAATACGGAAAGATGGAAAGATAAAGTCCGGTGATGTACTGAAAGTAGACAGTTTTTTAAATCATCAGATGGATATCAAGCTGTTCGTAGAAATTGGAAAGGAATTTAAGAGACGCTTTGCCGATTATGAAGTCAATAAAATTTTAACCATTGAGGCTTCCGGCATTGGCATAGCCTGTATCGTGGCCCAGTACTTTGATGTACCGGTGGTATTTGCAAAGAAATCCAAGACTAAGAATATAGCAGGTGATGTATATACTACCCCGGTGGAATCCTTTACCCATGGGAGGACCTATGACATCATGGTTTCCAAAGAATTCTTGGGAGCCGGCGACAAGGTATTGTTAATTGATGATTTCTTAGCCAACGGAAAAGCCCTGGAAGGTCTGGCTGCTATCGTAAAGGATTCCGGCGCCAAGCTGGTTGGTGCGGGAATTGTGATTGAAAAGGGCTTCCAGCCCGGCGGAGACCGATTAAGAGCGGAAGGAATCCGGGTAGAGTCCCTGGCCATTGTGGAAAGCATGGATGAAACAACAGGGACCATATGCTTCCGGGGTGACCGATGAGCGAGAAAAGAAAGGCCTTGTTTTTCGATATTGACGGCACACTTTTTTCCGAAGTAAACCGGAATGTGCCTGAGAGCGCAAAAGAGGCAATTGCACAGGCCCGAAAGAATGGTCATCTGGTATTTATCAATTCCGGGCGTACCGATTGCCTGATCGGTTCCATCAAAGCACTGATCCAGGTGGATGGCTACTGCTGTGGCTGCGGAACCCGCATTATAGCGGAAGATCAGGTCCTTTTTTCAGCGGTGATCCCTCACGAGCGGGGGATTGAGATCAAGCGCATCATACAGGAATATGATCTGGATGGAGTTTTAGAAGGAACGGAAAGCTGTTATTTTAAAAAAGGAACTTCCCGTTTTCCCCAAGTGGACATAATGAAGCAAATGGTAGAGCGGGAAGGAAATTTATCGCCCTACGGCTGGGATGAGGACTGTTACGACTTTGATAAGTTTTGTGTTTTTACAGACGAAAAAAGTGATTTAAAAGGCTTCTCCCGGGCCTTGGGACTGGATTTTGAGATCATTGACCGGGGCAGTGGATTTTATGAATGCGTTCCCTCCCAGTATTCCAAGGCAACAGCCATTGAACTGGTTTTAAAGCACTATGGGATCGCTCTGGAAGATACCTATGTGTTTGGTGACAGCACCAATGACTTATCTATGTTTGAATATGCGAAGAACTGCATCCTTATGGGGCATCACAGCGTGGAGCTGGAGCCTTATGCAACCTTCTATACTAAGAATGTGGAAGACGATGGAGTGGCCTATGCGATGAAGAAGCTGGGACTGGCTTGATCGAATATAGAGAAAAAACAGATGGAAGCATCAGCCGATGCTTCCATCTGTTTTTTATACACTTGGGTGGAATTCTTATTATTACTCTTTATTACTTTTATTTCATGGCTGCCAGAATGCTTCTGGCTACGCTTAAGCCGTTGGCAGATGCCTGCTGAAGCCCTCTTGTTACAGATGCACCGTCGCCTATGGCGCGCAGGCCCTCTACGCTGGTTTCAAAGTCCGTGTTGACCACAACCTTATTGGAATAGAATTTTACTTCTACACCGTATAACAGGGTTTCATCGCTGGCAATACCTGGAGTCACCTTGTCCAGGGCAAGAAGCATTTCCTTTATGTCAACCATAATGCGGTGAGGAAATACCAGGGATAAATCACCGGGAACCGCATCCTTTAAGGTGGGGATCAGATTGTTGCGGCATAAGCGCTCCTCTGTGGTACGTCTGCCTCTTTGGAAATCGCCAAAGGTCTGCACCAGGATCTTGCCGTCACAGAGCATGTTGCTCAGCTGGGCGATCTGCTTGCCGTATTCAATAGGGGTCTTAAAGGGTTTTGTAAAGTTTTTGGATACCAGGATTGCAAAGTTGGTGTTGTTTGTCTTGTATTCCTGGGATTTGTAGGCATGACCGTTGACAACTGCCAGCCCGTTTTCATAGTATTCCGTGGCTACCTCACCGGAAGGATTGGTACAGAAGGTACGAACCTTGTCGTCAAAGGTTGGGGTATGGTAAACTAGCTTTGCTTCATAAAGATTCTTGTTTAAGAATTCCATGACCTCGTCCCGGACTTCTACCCGGACTCCGATATCTACAGTTCCCACCTTGGTTTCAATTCCGTGGTTTTCGCAGATGTGGCTGAACCAGTCAGAGCCTTCGCGGCCGATGGCCGACACGATCTCCGGTGCATAGCAGACCTCTTCCTTATCGGTAATGACGCCTGTTGCTTTATTATTTTCGATGATAATATCCTTAACCATCGTGTTAAATGCCATTTCAACTCCCTGCTCCAATAAATGCTCCTGGAGGCGGGTGTAAATTTTATAGCCTTCTTCCGTGCCCAAATGGCGGATGGGACATTCGATCAGCTTTAAGTTGGCTCCTATTGCCTTACGGCGGATTTCCTGAATCTCTTTTTGTTTGTCAACGCCGTAAACATTGGTGTCTGCTCCGAATTTTAAGTAAATGTTGTCTGATTCCTTAAGCAGCTCCACTGTTTTATCATATCCAAGTATTTCAGGGAGGTTTCCGCCTACATCAGGTGATAAGGATAATTTTCCGTCGGAAAATGCTCCGGCTCCTGCAAAGCCTGTGGTGATGGAGCATGGCTTACAGCCTACGCATGTTTTAGTCGTCCGCTTCGGACAGGTCCGGTTTTCGATCCGGCGGCCCTTCTCGATCATTAGAATCTTAAGGTCCGGCTTTTTCTCGATCAGCTCATAGGCACAGAAAATGCCTGAGGGGCCTGCACCAATGATGATGACGTCGTAATTTTTTGAAACATCCTTCATGAACATCACTCCTTTTTCCTTCTAACCCTTATAGTCAACTATTATGGTAGTTGGTAGAAACGCCGGGCCGATTGTGAACTTATATAAGCGCAACAGCTTTATTCTATCATAGTGGATACGGAAAATACAAGAGATATCCATTCCACGGAAGAACTTTTTTATATGTATATTTTAATCACCCGGCTGATCTTATTTCTAACTCCCATAAAATAGGCGCTGGATTTCGGATAGGAAGGGAAGCTTCCATCACAGTCTGTCACCTCATTAGAATTAAGTGGCGGAGGGAAAATGTAGAATGATATAAATTGAATCCCCAGTGAAGGATTCCCTCGATCCCATATTTATATACCTGAAGGCCGTGAATCCGGTATCTGGCAGAGGGCATTGCCATGAAACGGTTGACGGCGTCCATGTATTGGGCGGTGCAGTAATAGCGCCTTCCTGGTGTTTAAAACGGTCATTCTTTGATGCAGAATTATCCTTATAATAACGGGATGTATTTTTCTTTAAAACTGTTTAAAAATAAAAAGGCGGTGTTTGCCTTTACATCTTAAGAATGAACTGTTAAAATAAAAAAGCAGCGTTAGACCCCCCGGTTTGGGGAAATCTAGCGCTTTTCGGGCGTTTGAAACCCTAAAAAGTCATGAATCGGAACTGTAATTAATATAGACAATAATAAGGAGAATCATCATGTATATCATCGCAGGATTAGGAAACCCCACCAGGGAATATGAAAAAACCAGACACAATGTAGGGTTTGAAGCTGTGGACGTTCTGGCGGACAAACTGGGGGCCAGTGTATCGGAAAAAAAGCACAGGGCATTTTATGGGACCGGAAGGATCGGTTTTGAAAAGGTTATTTTATCAAAACCGCAGACCTTTATGAACCTAAGCGGAGAGAGCATCCGGGCCATGGCGGATTTTTACAAGGTGGAGCCGGACCACATCATTATCATCTGCGATGACATCAACTTAACGGAAGGCCAGTTAAGAATCCGGTCAAAGGGAAGCGCCGGAGGCCATAACGGCTTAAAGAACATCATAAGCCATCTGGGGACCCAGGAATTTTTAAGGATCCGGGTTGGAGTTGGTGAAAAGCCAAAGGAAATGGACCTGGCAGACTATGTTTTGGGCCGTTTCCCCAAAGAACAGGCAGCGATCATGGACCAGGCGTACAAGGATGCAGCAGAAGCAGCTATTATGGTGGTTACAGAGGGAGCGGATGCGGCGATGAACCATTTTAACAGGAAGAAGTAAGGAGATTTCATGAGTGATCTATTTGAAAAACCATTGAGGGAATTAAAGGATTTTGAGGACCTTTCCGGTGATCTGTTAAAAAGAGCCGGACCTGTCATGGCCAGCGGCTGCATGGATTCCCAAAAGGTTCATCTGATGTATGAATCGGCAAAACAGGAAGGCTTAAGGCTGGTGGTTACTTATGATGACACCAGAGCAAGGGAGATCTATGAGGACCTGCGCTTCTTTGATCCTGATGTTTGGCTGTATCCGGCCAGGGATCTTCTGTTTTTCAGCGCGGACATCCACGGAAACTTACTGACCAAGCAGCGTATGACCGTATTCCGTCATTTAATGGAGAAATCCTCCGGATGGGTTGTCACGACCTTTGACGGACTTATGGACCACCTCCTTCCGCTTGAGTATCTTAAGGAACAGGTGCTGTCTGTGGAAGGCGGTCAGACCATTGATGTGGAAAAGTGGAAAAAACGTCTTACAGAGCTGGGATATGAGCGTATGGCCCAGGTGGATGGCATGGGGCAGTTCTCCATCAGGGGCGGGATCATTGACGTATTCCCTTTAACCGAGGAGCTGCCGGTGCGTATTGAGCTGTGGGATGATGAGGTTGACTCCATCAGAACCTTTGATACCCAGAGCCAGAGATCCATTGATCAGTTAGAGAGCATACGGATCTATCCTGCCACGGAGATGGCTCTGACAGGGAGTCAGATCCAGGAGGGAATCGAAGCTCTGGAAAAAGAATTAAAAAAATACGAGAAGGATTTAAGGGCACAGTCAAAAATCCAGGAGTCCGCCAGGATCCGTTCCATTGTATCCGAATTTTTGGAAGGTCTTAAGGAAGGGTTCCGGCAGCATGGGCTGGACGGCTATATCCATTACTTCTGCCAGGAGAGCGTGTCTTTTCTGGAGTATTTCCGCGGGGAAAATTCGGTACTTTTCCTGGATGAGCCGGAACGGCTTAAGGAAAAAGGGGAAACAATTGAAATGGAGTTCAGGGAAAGCATGATACACCGCCTGGAAAACGGTTACCTCCTTCCGGGACAGACCGGTCTTCTTTATACTGCAAAAGAGATGCTGGCCAGGGTCCAGACAAAGACCACGGTTTATTTGACCGGCCTTGAGCAGAAGCTTTCCGGCTTTACAGTAAAAAACCGCTACAGCTTCCAGGTGAAGAATGTAAATACCTATCAGAATGGGTTTGAGCTTTTAATAAAGGATTTAACCAGATGGAAAAAGGAAGGTTACCGGGTAATCCTTTTATCCGCTTCCAGGACCAGGGCCAGCCGTCTGGCAGGAGATTTAAGAGAGTATGATTTACGGGCCTACTGTCCTGATGATGGGGGAGAGGGGCAGGAGGTAAAGCCAGGGGAGATCCTGGTCACCTTTGGAAACCTCCACCGGGGCTTTGAATATTCCATGATAAAATTTATCGTCATAACGGAAGGCGATATGTTTGGCGTGGAAAAAAAGAAGCGGAAACGGAAAAAGACCTCCTATGAAGGAACCAAGATTCAAAACTTTTCCGATCTTTCCATCGGTGATTACGTCGTCCATGAGGAACATGGTCTTGGTATCTACCGGGGAATCGAAAAAATCGAGCAGGATGGAGTCATCAAGGATTATTTAAAGGTAGAATACGCCGACAACGGGAATTTATATCTTCCTGCGACAAGGCTTGACGGAATCCAGAAATATGCCGGTGCCGAAGCGAAAAAACCAAAACTGAACCGGCTGGGAGGAGATCAGTGGAACAAGACTAAGACCAGGGTAAAAGGCGCGGTAAAAGAGATTGCCAGGGAATTAGTGCAGCTCTATGCGACCAGGCAGCAGACCCATGGATTTCAGTACGGAGAGGATACGGTCTGGCAGAATGAATTTGAAGAGATGTTTCCTTATGAGGAAACAGAGGATCAGTGGGATGCCATAGAGGCGACCAAGACGGATATGGAGAGCAGGAAAATAATGGACCGTCTGATCTGCGGGGACGTTGGATACGGAAAGACGGAGATCGCCCTCAGGGCCGCATTCAAGGCGGCACAGGAAGGAAAACAGGTCGTCTACCTGGTTCCGACAACCATCCTAGCCCAGCAGCACTATAATACGTTTGCCCAGCGTATGAAAGATTTCCCTGTCCGGGTGGATTTAATGTCCCGTTTCCGGACTCCGGGGCAGATGAAAAAGACCCTGGAGGATTTAAAACGGGGACTGGTGGATATTGTGATCGGAACCCACAGGGTCTTATCAAAGGATGTGCAGTTTAAGGATCTGGGCCTTCTTATTATTGACGAGGAACAGCGATTCGGCGTGGCCCATAAAGAAAAGATCAAGCAGCTGAAAGAAAATGTTGATGTGCTGACCTTAACGGCCACTCCCATTCCAAGGACTCTGCACATGAGTCTGGTAGGAATCCGTGATATGAGCGTGCTGGAGGAACCTCCCGTAGACCGTATGCCCATCCAGACCTATGTCATGGAGCATAACGATGAAATGGTGCGGGAGGCCATTCACCGGGAGCTTTCCCGCGGAGGACAGGTTTATTATGTATACAACCGGGTAAGCAACATTGACGAGGTGGCAAACCACATTGCCAGTCTGGTTCCCGAGGCGGCGGTAACCTTTGCCCATGGGCAGATGCACGAGCATGAACTGGAGCGGATCATGTTTGATTTTGTTAATGGAGAAATCGATGTCCTTGTATGCACTACAATCATTGAGACCGGACTTGATATTGCCAATGCCAACACCATGATCATCCAGGATGCGGACCGCATGGGCCTTTCCCAGCTATATCAGCTTCGTGGGCGTGTAGGCCGTTCCAGCAGGACTTCCTATGCATTTCTAATGTATAAGCGGGATAAGCTGCTGAAGGAAGAGGCGGAAAAACGTCTTCAGGCCATTCGTGAATTTACAGAACTGGGCTCCGGGATCAAGATCGCCATGCGGGATTTAGAGATCCGGGGGGCAGGAAATGTTCTGGGAGCGGAACAGCACGGACACATGGAAGCAGTAGGGTATGACCTTTACTGCAAGCTCTTAAATCAGGCGGTTTTAGAGCTTAAGGGGCAGAGGAAGGAAGAAGAAAGCTATGAAACCGTGGTGGACTGTGACATCGATGCATACATCCCCACTTCCTATATTAAGAATGAATATCAGAAACTTGATATATACAAGCGGATTTCCAGCATTGAGAACGAAGAAGAATATATGGATATGCAGGATGAGCTTATGGACCGTTTCGGTGACATTCCTAAGCCGGTTGATAACCTTCTTAAGGTGGCCGGCTTAAAGGCTCTGGCCCACAGCGCCTATGTGACAGAGGTTAATATTAACCGCCAGGAGGTCCGCCTGACCATGTATAAGAATGCAAGGCTTAAGGTAGAGGGGATTCCTAAGATTATTGAACAGTACCGCGGAGATTTAAAGTTCCAGATGGGAGAAGTACCAAGGCTTACGTATCTTGACAGAAAGAAAAATCAGTCCACTGATGCCATGATCAGCCAGGCTGAGGTGATATTAAAGCAAATGTTGAAATTGTCAGAAAAGAATGAAAAAATGTGAAAATTGACTTCTAAAATACAGTTAATCTGGTTGATTTTTGTCTTATTTGTGATATAATAATAGTAGAAGAAGGGCTTTTGTCCCAGATGCTTTCTTTGTTCCTATTAATGTTTCGGAGAAAGGTGGTAGCTATGGACGTTTTAGGTATGTATCTTCTACAGAGAGTTTCAAATGAATTGACAATTCAAAAATATGGTTCTTTTGAAAACCATTTTGTAACCCCCGTTCCAGATAGCGCGGCTGCAAAGGCAGCCCATGAGGGATATCTGTCATCCTCAAAGCAAGTGATACGCCGTGTCAGACAGGGTGACTTCTAAACTGGGAAAACCCCGGCTTCTTCAAACAATTTACTAAGTCTGATAAGAAAATCAGGGTTCGACTTTTTTTTAACAAGTCGGCCCTGATTTTAAATTTTGGGAAAAATGGCAGACTTAAGTATAATCTGTTGCTTTCGTAGCAAAATAATATCAGTGATATAAAAACGCACAAGATGGAGGAATTTTTATTATGAAAGCAACTGGTATTGTAAGACGAATTGACGACCTGGGACGTGTAGTTATACCGAAAGAAATCAGAAGGACACTCCGGTTACGTGAAGGGACTCCGCTTGAAATATTTACAGACAGGGAAGGAGAAATCATTTTAAAGAAATATTCTCCGATGGTAGAACTCACTGCTTTTGCTTCCCAATATGCAGAAGCCATGGCTCAAACTACCGGACTTACCGTATGTATCAGCGACAGAGATCAGATCATTGCCGTGGCAGGAGGATCTAAGAAGGAACTTCTGCAGAAGACCATCAGCAAGCAATTGGAGAACCTTATCAATGAACGCACGGTCGTAGTGTCCGGAAAGGATGACAAGAGCTTTATTCCTCTGTCGGGGGAAACTCTGGAAGGAATAACGGCTCAGGTGGTGGCTCCCATTATCTGTGAGGGCGATGCAATTGGAGCAGTAGCTCTATTGAGCAGAGAACCCAGAGCACGTTTTGGAGATATGGAGACAAAGCTGGCTACAACAGCAGCCGGATTTTTAGGTCGGCAGATGGAAGGCTAGTTAAGCCGCTGACCAGCATACATGAATCAGGAGGTGAATAGAAATGAAGGTTTTTGTACCAGAGGAAGATGATTATAACGATGGCGATATCCCGGAAATTGATACGGAACCATACAAAGATGGATCCTACGTTGAACCATTACCGGAATCAGAACGGCCAAGACGTGATGGTCCCGGGGGAAATTAACAGGCGTTATGCCATAATCCAGGAGAGGTATGCCCTTTAAACATACCTCTCCGTCCGGATGGTATGGACAGTAAATGAGGTAATGACAAAAAAAGAAACGGCATCTGCCGTTTCTTTTTTAAGCGGAAACCGGTTAATAAATGATCTGGTCTCCGTCTTTGATGCAATAATTAACCTTTACTCCCAGCTCTTCCATCCATTTCCTGGTTTCAAGTGTTTTCCAGTCCCCGCTGCCGATTCCGCCGCCGTTGTCGTTATTCCACAACCAGAGCGGACAGGGCCAGAGAGCGATTTGAGGTTTAATGATGGCATATACATTCTGATTAACGCCGTACTGGCCGTGGTGGGACATCTGAACGATATCGCTTTTTAAATCTTCTGCACTTCGCTCTGCAGCCAGGAGTTCACCGGCTTCGGGTCCCATATCACCCAGAACCAGGATGCTTACGTCATTTAAGAAAAATTTATAAGCAACGGAGCTGTTATTTACGGAGGTGACATCCAGAAGATAGGGATTGTTTAAAACCTTTGCTTTTATCTGGCCCAGCTGGATCTCCTGATCCTTCTGTACGGTGTGCAGCTTTTCGGCGGGGAGTGTTGCAAGTGCAGATATCAGACTGTTCACCATACTGTTCCTGGAAGGTTCAACTTTTTCATACCAGGATAAGTCAGCCAGGGAATAATAGACATTATCAATGGTGATCTGGCTGTCCGGATTATTAAGAATCTGTACAAGTGCCCCTATATGGTCTGAATGAGGATGGGTAATAAACCATCCGGATACATGCCCGCCCTTAGAACGGATCACTTCCGTTAAATGGGCCGCATCAATATCCCAACCGCCGTCAATGACCACAAGGGTTCCGTTTTTGTCCTGTAAGATCATGGAAAGCATTTGCCGGTTATCGTAATCGGATAGCAGGGATAAGCTGCCGCCGTTAAAGATTTTGCTTCCCGGCCCGATGTTAAGGGCCGGTCCAAATCCCATGCCCCGCATCGTCAGCTCTCCGGCTGAAACACTGGGTGTTAAGAGCTCCGTGGTAAATGCGGTAAATACAATGTTTAAAAATAGAATACAGGCTGCTATTTTTTTCCATATGCTGAAATTCTTCATGGTTACCTCCGTTTTCCTTTGTATCATTTATTTCATGAAGATTGGCCGTCAGATGAGCCAAAGGCAAATCGAACTTCCTTAAATAATCTCTCTTATTATATAAGAACAGGCACTTTTTTAACAGGGGGGAGAAACAATTGTCAGAAAATCTTCAGAATTATAAAAAGCCTGATCCCATAGACGGCCGTGTCATGATATAATAACGGCAAAAGGAGGCCGGTCATGTATACTTTTGAAGATTTAGTAAATATTACAAATAAACTGCGATCCGAAAAAGGCTGTTCCTGGGACAGGGAGCAGACTTATGAGAGTCTGAAAAAGTGCCTTAAAGAGGAAAGCGGGGAGGTTCTTAATGCCATAGATCATGAGGATATGGAAAACCTTTGCGAAGAATTGGGAGATATCCTGTTTCTGGTAATGCTTTACAGCCAGATTGCAAAGGAGCGGGGAGATTTTTCCACTGATGATGTGGTTAACGGAATCTGTAAAAAAATGATACGCAGACACCCCCATGTTTTTGGCGGAGAAAATGCAGATTTGCAGCTGGAGGGACAAGCGCTTTGGGAGGCAATAAAAAAGCAGGAGAAAGCCTTACAAAAGTGCGAAAAACCTTGACAAAAACGGGAGAAACAGCTATAAATGATATAGTAATCGTGTTATGCGAAAAATCGTAGCCTGGTGCTACATTCTAGGAGGAAGATATCAATGAACAAAGCAGAGTTAATCGCAGCAGTCGCAGAAAAAGCAGAGCTGTCCAAAAAGGATGCAGAGAAGGCAGTTAAAGCTTTAACAGATGTAATATCTGAAGAACTGGTTAAAGGCGAGAAGATCCAGTTAGTTGGTTTTGGTACATTTGAGGTATCTGAAAGAGCGGCAAGAGAGGGAAGAAATCCAAAGAGCGGCGAAGTTATGAACATCCCTGCTTCCAAGACACCAAAATTTAAAGCTGGAAAGGCTTTAAAGGATATGGTGAACGCTTAATCCATGAGACTGGATAAGTTTCTCAAGGTTTCTCGTCTGATCAAGAGAAGAACCGTAGCGAACGAGGCCTGTGATGCCGGCCGTGTGCTAGTAGGTGGAAAACCTGCGAAAGCTTCCTTAAACATTAAGGAAGGCGACATCATAGAGATCCATTTTGGGACTAGCTCCGTAAAGGTTGAGGTTCTTGATGTAGCGGAAACGGTTAAAAAGGATGAAGCGAAAGAGCTTTATCGCTATCTCTAGTTCACAGTTTCGATACGTACGATAAATTTCAGTAATATTGGAGCGTGCCTCCTAATATACTTTAGACAGGTATATTAGGAGGTTTTTGTATGGAAGAAAAGGTGAATATCCGTCCTCACAGGCTCACAATAGAAAACCGGGGTTCCGGTACGATGACAGGAATACGGGAAGTGGTGTCCTTTGATGAAAACCAGGTAGTTCTTGATACGGACATGGGGCTTTTGACTTTAAAGGGAAAGGGGCTCCACGTCAGCCGCCTGACTCTTGAAAAAGGGGAAGTGGATTTAAACGGCAATATTGAAAGTCTTACCTATTCCTCCAATGAAGCTCTGCGCAGGTCAGGGGAATCCATGATTTCCAGGCTGTTTAAATAAAAAAGGAAGTTCGATTCGCCCGGCGGTTCATCGAACGGCTGTTTTACTAAGTCCAGCCGGCGCTTTACTAAGTAAATTATGCCCAGAAGGAGTCATATGAGCGTTCATATCGTATACGAAGTAAAACTTCTGCTCTACAGCTTCTTAACAGGCGCAGGGCTTATGATAACATATGACCTGCTACGCATTTTCCGTATTTTTATTCCTCATTCCTATGTGTTTATAGGAATAGAGGACATGATATACTGGGTTTATGCGGCCTTAGTCACGTTTTCTCTGCTGTATGAACAGAATGACGGAGGATTAAGAGGGTACGCCGTTGCTGGAGTATTTATAGGAATGTTTTTATATGATAAAATAGTAAGCAGACATTTCATAAAACTCTTGAAACATTTCCGAAAATATCTTAAAATAAAGGTGGACGGTTGTAACCGAAGAAAGAACCGGCATTAAAGGTGATTGGTGATCGTATGGACAAAATGGGAAAATCAAGACGAAAGAGAAAAGATAGGTGGGGCAATCGAATGACGATCATCGGCATTACCTTTGTCGTATTCAGCCTTGCTGTGATTGTTACCATTAAGGGAGTCACGTTAAAAGAGAAGGAGCGGGAATATGAGCTCCGTCTGGAGAATCTTCAGGCCCAGGTGGACAAGGAAGAGGAACGGTCTCAAAAATTAGAGGAATACCGGGTTTATGTCCAAACCAAACAATATATTGAAGAAGTCGCAAAGCAGAAGCTGGGACTTGTAAATCCTGATGAGATTTTACTGAAGCCATCGCGCAGGCAGTAGTGCTTCCCTCTATTTCCAAAGAGCTTGGACAATAAAGGGGAATGCTGTCGTACGATTTTAGATCATGAGTCAGCCGTTTTGACAAATATTTTCCTTCTGCCTGTATATAATGTGGTTTATGAGAAACTGTATTTTAATTTCTCATAAAAGGTGCTGATTTTGCACCATCCATCCGATTATGAAAACTTGTTTTCATAATATGGTTTAAAGCATGATACAGGCAGGAGGGATTTTTGTGTTCAGACGTAAGGCGGTACATCATGATATGGCTGATGTGAATGTATATACGGCAAAAAGATTAAACGACATGGCCAGCTCCTTGGGAGAGCTTGCCAAAGCTTGTACAGATGACTTGTCAGCAGAACAGGGACTTACAAAGGAAGACGGCATTGCGGCCCTTGAAACGGCGGCGGCTATGGTATGCGCAGGCTGCAACAAATGCATTGTGTATTCCGGGAAAGAACAGGACAATCAATATTATCTGCAATATCTGGTTCGTGCATTTGAACAAAAAGGGAGTGTGGACTACGGGGACATGCCCCGTTTTTTTCTTGAAACCTGTAAAAGGAAGGATGACTACATGGTCCAGCTGAACCGGGGGCTTGGAAGAGCCACCATGAATCTGGCATGGAAGAACCGTTTTTTAGAAAGCCGCGACGCAGTTATCGTCCAATTTAAAGAACTGGCTGTTATTTTGGAGGAGTTTTCTCATCAGGTGGAACATTCTGTTGACATAACTCCGGATTGGGAGGAAGAAATAAAGCGGGCTTTCCGCCGCAACCATATTATCATTGAGAAGATGCTCATTTTAGAATACGAGAATCATCAGAGGGAAGCATTTCTCACTATGAGGACTTTGAACGGCCGGTGTGTGACGGTAAAGGAAGCTGCGGAGATCCTGGAAAATGCCATAGAGGAAGGGGAATGGACGGTAGCCCCTGACGGCAGGAACTTAGTGACCAAGCAGGCCGATACCATACGGTTTGTTGAAAAGGGAGAGTACCGGGTTATTTATGGAGTGGCCAAAGCAGTCAAAAGCGGAGAAGAGGTATCCGGAGACAATTACACTTTTGGACAAGTCCAGCCGGGACAGGTTATCATGAGCCTGTCAGACGGAATGGGAAGCGGCAGAGTGGCAGAAGAGGAAAGCAGGCAGGTTATTGAGCTGACTCAAAGGCTTCTTGAGGCCGGGTTTTCCACCAGGGCGGCCCTTAAAATGGTCAATACGGTCCTGCTGCTAACAGGAATCTCCCAGCATCCGGCCACCCTGGATTTATGCTGCATAGATTTAAAAACCGGGATCATGGAAGCCATGAAGCTGGGAGCGGCAGCCACCTATATTCTCAGTGATAAGGGAGTGGAGCTTTTGGAAGCAGGTGAGGTGCCCATGGGAATCCTAAATCCGGTGGAGCCGGTTCTCCTTTCTAAAAAGCTATGGGATGATAACCGGATCATCATGGTGAGCGACGGCGTGCTAGACGCACTTCCGGCAGACGAAAAGGAAATGATGCTGCAGGAATTCATTGCCGGAATGCCGGTAAAAAATCCTCAGGATATGGCTGACAGGATTCTCCTGTTTGCAAGATCCTTCAGCGATAAGGCTGCGGATGATATGACAGTTCTTACTGCCGGAATATGGAAAAGAAAATAATAATTGCAACAGACATGTTTTGTGGGTATATTTATAATATAGAGGGGAGAAAATCAACTAAGGAAGGTGGCTGAATGTACAGAACGATATTAGATTATATCAGACGGAACCGGCTGTTTTCTCCGGGGGACCGCGTCATTGTGGCGCTTTCCGGAGGAGCCGATTCGGTCTGTCTTCTTGTAGTCTTAAACGAGCTTAAGGAAGTGCTGGGACTGGAATTAAAGGCGGTTCATGTCCATCACGGCTTAAGGGGGAAAGAGGCAGATAAGGACAGCGATTACGCCGGTAAGCTTTCAGAATCCCTGGGAGTGCCTTTCGTCTGTGTCCGGGTGGATGCAGCCCTTTACGCCAGGGAACATGGTATGTCAGTGGAAGAGGCAGGAAGGCATTTGCGTTACCAGATCTTTGAGAAGGAGCGCCTTGACTTTTCAGGGACAAAAATAGCGGTGGCCCATCACAGGGATGATCAGGCAGAGACCATTCTTTATAACCTGTTCCGGGGGACCGGGTTAAAAGGGCTTGGAGGAATTCGCCCGGTGCGGGAAAAAATTGTCCGCCCGCTTCTGTCTGTTGGAAGGGAGGAAATTCTTGCATATCTGGCGGAAAAAGGGATATCTTATTGTGAGGACTCTACCAATGCCCAGATGGATTATGTGAGGAACCGTATCCGAAGCCGGATTTTGCCGGTGATCAAAGAAGAAGTCAACAGGCGGGCAGGGGAAAACATCCTTCATGCGGGAGAGATGGCTGCACAGGCAGATGCGTATCTGGAAAAACAGGCAGAAGGCATATTAAAAGCCTGGGGAACCGGGGAAACGGATGAGGCCGGAACAATAACGGCGCGGGGAGTTGATGCAAAAGCTCTTTTGGCGGAAGATGACATTATAAAAAACTATGTGATCCGGATCATGATCCGGTCTGTCAATGAATCCATGAAGGATATTACGATGACTCACGTGGAAAGCGCAGCAGCGCTTCTTTTTGGTTCTTCCGGAAGGCAGGTGGATCTGCCCTGCGGGCTAATTGCTGTGCGTATTTTTGATGAATTGTGGATAAAAAGGAAAAAACAGGAAGGCTTGGTGGATAAGGAAAAGGCAGTTTTTCTTCCGGAACTGGATTTTAAGATCTTTCCCTACAAAAAAGGTCAGGAAATTCCCAAAAACGGGTATACGAAATGGTTTGATTATGATAAAATCAAGTGTGCGCTGTCTGTTAGGTATCGAAAAACCGGGGATTACATGACACTGGCCGGAGGCGGCAGAAAGACCGTCAAGGAATTTATGATTCATGAGAAGATACCGAAAGAGGAACGGGAAAAAATACCGCTTGTAGCGGATGGTTCCCATGTCCTCTGGGTAATCGGATACCGGATCAGTGAATATTATAAGATAACAGATGATACCCGTACAGTAATACAAATGCAGTTAGACGGAGGAAAAAACAATGGATGATAAGATACGTATATTGTTATCAGAGGAAGAAGTAGCGGCAAGGGTAAAAGAAATAGCAGAAGAGATCGGCAGAGATTATGATGGAAAACCACTTCATTTGATTTGTATTTTAAAGGGTGGTGTTTTCTTTACCTGTGAGCTCTCAAAGCGGATCAATCTGCCTCTTACCATGGATTTCATGTCCGTATCCAGTTACGGCGCCGGAACGGTGTCCAGCGGAATCGTTAAGATCACCAAAGACCTTGATGATCCCATTGAAGGAAAGGATGTATTGATCGTGGAGGATATTATTGATTCCGGCAATACCCTGGCCTATCTGATTGAGGTATTAAAGCAGAGAAATCCAAACAGCATTGAGCTGTGTACCCTTCTTGATAAACCGGAGCGCCGGGTGAAGGATCAGGTCAAGGTAAAATATACCTGTTTTACCGTGCCGGATCAATTTATCATTGGATATGGCCTTGACTACGATCAGATATACAGGAATTTACCATATATTGGAGTTATAGAACAGCAATAAGGAGGCAGCATGTTGAAACAACAGCAACCATTCAGAGGCTTGGGCTTTCTGCTCCTTCTGGTCATCATGCTTTTCTTTGCCAGTAGGCTGCCCCAAAAGAGCGGAATTATTACCAACCAGGAGCTGATGCAGGCAATTGATAATGGAACCATAGTCTCGGCAACCATCAGGCAGAACGACCCGCCCCCAACGGGAAGGATCGAGATGACCATGACTGACAACTCAACAAAACAGGCCAATGTGTCCAATGTCATTGAGATTCAGGATCGTCTGGATCGCAATGGGATTACCTATACAGTGGATGCAGTACAAAAGGAAAATTTATTCCTGACGATTACGCTTCCGTTAATCTTAACGGCGGTAGTTTTGGTTTTTCTGTTCATGTTGATGAATGCCAGGGCAGGGGCAGGAAGCGCTAATGCCAAAATGATGAATTTTGGAAGAAGCCGGGCTCATCTTGCAAAGGACGCCAACAAGGTGAACTTCAGCAAGGTAGCAGGACTTGAAGAGGAAAAGGAGGAGCTGGAAGAAGTCGTTGATTTCCTAAAGAATCCTCAGAAGTATACCAGTGTAGGGGCCCGGATCCCAAAGGGAATCCTCCTTGTAGGACCACCCGGAACAGGAAAAACCCTACTTGCCAAGGCAGTGGCAGGAGAAGCCGGGGTGCCGTTTTTCTCCATTTCCGGTTCCGATTTTGTGGAAATGTTTGTAGGTGTCGGCGCTTCCCGCGTGAGAGACCTGTTTGAAGAAGGGAAAAAGCATGCCCCCTGTATCATATTTATCGATGAGATCGATGCGGTAGCCCGCCGCAGAGGTACCGGTATGGGCGGCGGACACGACGAAAGAGAGCAGACCTTAAACCAGCTTCTGGTGGAGATGGATGGCTTCGGGATCAATGAAGGGATCATCGTTATGGCGGCTACAAACCGTGTGGATATCCTGGATCCGGCAATTCTGCGTCCCGGACGTTTTGACCGGAAGGTAGGGGTCGGAAGGCCTGATGTAAAAGGAAGAGAAGAAATCTTAAAGGTTCATTCCAAGGAAAAACCTTTGGGAGAAGATGTGGATTTAAAGAGGATCGCCCAGACGACTGCGGGATTTACCGGTGCGGATCTGGAGAACCTCATGAATGAAGCCGCTATTTATGCGGCAAAACACAGCAAGAAATTTATCAGTCAGGCTGACGTTGACAGAGCTTTTGTAAAGGTTGGAATCGGAGCCGAGAAAAAGAGCAAGGTAATAACCGAAAAGGAAAAGAGGATTACAGCTTACCACGAAGCAGGCCATGCGATCTTATTCCATCTGCTTCCTGATGAGGGGCCGGTGCATACCATTTCCATCATTCCTACGGGAGTTGGTGCTGCCGGATATACCATGCCATTACCGGAAAATGATCATATGTTCAATACCAGGGGCAAGATGCTTCAGGATATCATGGTGGATTTAGGAGGAAGAATCGCAGAAGAGCTTATATTCGGCGACATCACCACCGGAGCTTCCCAGGATATCAAGCAGGCCACAGCTACGGCACGGGCCATGGTGACCCAGTACGGAATGTCTGATAAGGTGGGTATGATCAATTATGGCAATGAGGGCGATGAAGTCTTTATCGGCCGTGATCTGGCCCATGCCAAGAGCTACGGCGGCCAGGTGGCCAATACCATTGATAATGAAGTAAAACGGATCATTGATGAGTGCTATGAAAAGGCAAAGGACATTATCTTGAAACATGAAGAGGTTCTCCATGCCTGCTGTAAGCTGCTCATGGAAAAAGAAAAGATTGGCCAGAAAGAATTTGAAAATTTGTTTTCTGCAGTAGCGGAGGGGTAAGTACCTTCTGCAGGCTTAAGAGAGATAAAAGCGCAGTGCCCGGGAAAATATCTAAGTTTCAGCCCCGGAATCTGCGCTTTTTTGTGTTTAGTGCGGGGCGAAAGGAAAAGTGCATAAAAAAATAAAGGTAAAAAAATGATGTTTGTGCACACTTATTTTCTCAGCCGTGTTATAGTAATAATCGTAAACCCCCCCAATACATTATATAGTTTTTGCTACACCCCATAAGAAACGAAATACCTTCTCCGAAAAACGGTCAGCCGCCCCGCTGGCCGTTTTTTCTGCTTTTTACTTGAAAAGGCAGGGTTGTATATTTTGATTCAATCGGATAAAATAGAATGTATAGATGACGAGAAAGGAAATGAAAATCATATGTGCTTCCAGGCTGAGGCGTTAAATAGAGATGCATTATTTACTGATGAGACAGAAAGTTTCCGATTCCCGGCAGAGCCCTGTGTGGGAGATGATGTGATTCTGATTTTCCGGACGGCAAAGGACAATGTGGACCAGGTCTGTTATATCCAGGAGGGGTTAAGTGGAGAGACGGCCATGGAAAAGGCAGAGTCTTACGGGCAGTTCGATTACTATAAACATAGATTGACGGCAGGAGAAGAGAAAATAAGCTACAGCTTTAAGGTGGTTAAGGGCAGAGAAGTCTGCTACTATAACCGGCTGGGCGTTTCCGGGGATAATCCGGAAGGGTTTTGCTTTCGTATCGTCCCCGGTTTTTCCACCCCTGACTGGGCCAAAGGAGCCGTCATGTATCAGATTTACGTAGACCGATTCTGCAACGGAGATGTGAATAATGATGTGGCAGACGGAGAGTATGTATATATTGGCCGTCCGGTATCCAAGGTACAGGACTGGGGGAAATATCCCAACCAGATGGATGTGGGATATTTTTACGGCGGCGATTTACAGGGAGTGTGGAATAAGCTGGATTATTTAAAGAGTCTTGGCGTTGATGTAATCTATTTTAATCCCATTTTTGTTTCACCATCCAATCATAAGTATGACTGCCAGGATTATGATTACATTGATCCTCATTACGGCCTGATCGTTAAGGATGGAGGGCAGCCGGTAGCCGCCGATGCAGTGGATAACCGGCTGGCTGATAAATACATGATCCGCACCACAGATAAAGAGAATTTAGAAGCCAGCAATGAATTTTTTGCCCGGTTTGTGGAAGAGGTGCACAAACGAGGGATGAGGGTCATCCTGGATGGGGTATTTAATCATTGCGGTTCTTTTAATAAATGGCTGGATGAAGAACGGATCTATGAAATGTCCGGAACGTATGAGCCGGGAGCCTATGTGTCTAAGGACAGTCCATACCGGACGTTTTTTAAATTTTTCGATGAAGAGGCCTGGCCTTATAATGGTTCCTACGACGGCTGGTGGGGGCATGCAACTCTTCCAAAGCTTAATTATGAGGACTCCCGGACTTTGTATGAGTATATTCTGCAGATCGCCAGAAAATGGGTTTCACCACCCTACAATGTAGATGGATGGCGGCTTGATGTAGCGGCAGATTTGGGACATAGCAGCGAATACAACCATAAGTTCTGGGGAGATTTCCGCAAGGCGGTAAAGGAGGCCAATCCGGAGGCCATCGTATTGGCGGAGCATTACGGAGACCCATCCGGCTGGCTCCAGGGAGACCAGTGGGATACGGTTATGAACTATGATGCCTTCATGGAGCCGGTAACCTGGTTTTTGACAGGCATGGAAAAACACAGTGATGAAAGAAACCCCGGCCTGTTCGGGGATGGAGAAAGTTTTTTTAAGTCCATGAATTACCATATGAGCCGTATGATGACAGCTTCCATTCAGGTAGCCATGAATGAACTGTCTAATCATGATCATTCCCGTTTTATGACCAGAACTAACGGCCGGGTGGGGCGGACTTCCACTCTGGGTCCGGAAGCTGCCTCTCAGGGCATCAACAATGGAATTTTCAGGGAAGCGGTCATGATCCAGATGACCTGGCCCGGCGCTCCCACGATTTATTACGGAGACGAGGCCGGTGTCTGCGGGTGGACGGATCCGGATAACCGGAGAACCTATCCCTGGGGCAGAGAGGATTTAGAACTGATTGAGTTTCACCGGTATATGACCGGACTCCATCACAGCATACCGGCATTGCGCCTTGGGTCCTTAAAGCAGCTTCTGGCCGGGAGACACCTTATATCCTATGGGCGTTTCTTAAAGGACAGCATTTGCGCCGTGGCGGTCAACAATCTTCCGGAAGAGCGGCAGATCGGAATCCCTGTATGGCAATTGGGAATGGAGGATGGGGAAATCATGTCCAGGTACATGCTGACCTATGAAAACGGGTATAATGTAGGTAAAATTCCTTATGAGGTGAAGGACGGTCAGGTGCATGTCTCCATGCCGGGAACGAGCTCTGTTTTGCTGGTAGCTGAACGGGATTAGAAATATTATTTTTCTAAAAAAAACCTTGATTTTTTAATGTCCCTGTGATAAAATAACACTCGCTTGCTTAATAAAAGAGCATGGGTGGGTTCCCGAGCGGCCAAAGGGGGCAGACTGTAAATCTGTTGTCGACGACTTCGAAGGTTCGAATCCTTCTCCACCCAGTCCGTACCGTTGTAAGGAACAAAAACGGTATATGAAAATGCCGGCGTGGCGGAACTGGCAGACGCACAGGACTTAAAATCCTGCGGGACTTACCTCCCGTACCGGTTCGATTCCGGTCGCCGGCATGATGAGAAAAACCTTGTACACTGTTATGGAGTACAAGGTTTTTTGTTGTCTAAAAAAGAAAAAACCAAATTTCCATGAAGCCTTTTCATTTGTTTTTTTGACTGCTCCCCGCAATTTTCAAAAACTCCTCCATTGCCCTGGTGAAACGTCTCCCCGTCTTCCAATAGAAATATAGGTTCCGACGGCAAAAATTACTTTCGATCTTATAATAAACAACATTCGGATGAGAGAGAACCTGTGCGATCAGTGTGTCGCTGATAAAGGATACTCCCATTCCCGAACAAGTTATATTGTAAGAAGTAAGCTGTTGGTCAAGTTCAAATACGATATTTGGAGTAATGTCACGTTCCTGCAGAATTTCCATCGCGCGCTTCCTTGTATCGTTTTCTGGCTTCAGCATGATAAATGGTTCTTTTTCAAATAGTTTAAACGGTACAGGTTTTATCTTTTCTTCCAAAAAGGAGCCGTCAAGAATCAGCTGCACCGGAACCTGGTACTGCTCTGCTTTTCGGTTTATTTCAAAGGTTTTCGGTACGGCCAGAAGCAAATGTTCTTCCTTGTAAATACTGTAATCAAATATCCCTTTGTCCAGAGTACAATTATCAATCATCAAATCAATTCTGCCGTTCTGAAGATACGAAGCCAACTCCGCTGTGCTCTCTTCGATCAACTCTACCTTAACCATAGGAAAACGTTTTGTAAATTCCCCCATTAAAGGGGGCAGTACCCATGAAGAAAAAAGACTGCTTCCTCCTAAAATCAGCTCTCCTATTTTTAAATCTCCCCAGTCATTTACGAAATTGTAAAACTCACTTTCAATAAAGAGCATTTCCTCCACGGATTTAATATATTTTTTTCCGCATTCTGTTAGAGTCAAAGGCTTTGTACTTCTATCAAAAATCGGATATCCAATTTTAAGCTCGATTCTTTTTATTGTAGCGCTCAGTGAAGGCTGCGAAATAAACAGCTTTTTTGCTGCTTTGGAAAAACTTTGTTCTTTGTATACCGTGTATACATAATCCATCCCCTTAAACATTGTAAACCTCCTCTGCTTCAAATTATAACTTTAGAATTATACTAATTATAGTAATATACGTATTTGATTATATTATAAATAGATTTTATAATAAATACAATACAAAACGGTATTTTACCGATTACGGAGGATTAGTCATTGGATAACATAAATAACATGGATTTCAGAGTCGAGAAGGATTCCATAGGAATGAAAGATGTGCCGGGTAATGTGTATTACGGCGTACAATCAATGCGTGCGGCAGAAAATTTTCATATCACCGGTCTCAACATTCACCCTGAAATCATTAACAGCCTGGCTTACATAAAGAAAGCAGCAGCTATAACAAACCTTGAGATAGGTCTTCTGGACAGAAAAAAAGCAGAAGCGATTATTCAGGCATGTGATGAAATTCTGGCAGGACAATTCCGCAAAGACTTCATCGTTGATCCGATTCAGGGCGGAGCAGGAACTTCTTTGAATATGAATGCCAACGAAGTGATAGCAAACCGTGCGATTGAGATTCTTGGCGGACAAAAAGGTGATTATTCCATAGTAAATCCAAATGATCATGTAAACTGCGGACAGTCCACAAATGATGTCATTCCCAGTGCCGGAAAAATGACTTCTTTAAGGCTTCTTAAAAAACTGAAAATAGAGCTTCTCCGTCTGCATCAGGCATTTTGTGAAAAAGCTGACGAATTTGACCATGTCCTGAAGATGGGGCGCACCCAGATGCAGGATGCAGTCCCCATTCGGTTGGGTCAGGAATTTAAGGCTTATTCAACAGCAATTATGCGTGACCTTCGCCGCATGGACAAAGCCATGGAAGAAATGTGTACTTTGAATATGGGCGGAACTGCCATAGGGACAGGTATCAATGCAGATGTAAATTATTTGAAACGTATTGTGCCTAATCTAGCGAAGGTGTCAAATATGGAATTAGTGCAGGCTGCAGATCTGATAGACGCGACACAAAATCTTGATTCTTTTGTTGCAGTATCAGGTGCTGTCAAGGCCTGTGCCGTGACATTGTCTAAAATAGCCAATGATCTTCGCCTGATGTCTTCCGGACCAAGAACAGGCTTTTATGAGATAAACCTTCCTGCAAAGCAGAATGGCTCCTCCATCATGCCGGGAAAAGTAAATCCGGTGATTCCTGAAGTTGTGAATCAGGTTGCCTTTAATATCATTGGAAATGATGTAACCATAACCATGGCCGTAGAAGCAGGACAATTGGAATTAAATGCATTTGAACCTATTATTTTTTATTGCATGTTCCAGTCCATTGACACTCTTGCCTATGCCGTACAAACATTTGTAGATAACTGCGTATCTGGCATTACGGCAAACGAAGCAAGATGCCGTTTCCTGGTAGATAACAGTGTCGGGATCATTACAGCGATCTGCCCCCATGTAGGGTACCAAAAGGCGGCAGATATTGCCAAGAAAGCCATGTTAAGCGGCAAACCCGTAAGAACTCTGATTCTGCAGGAGAAACTAATAGGTGAAGAAGAACTGGATCATATACTGGATCCGGTACATATGACAGAGCCAGGGATATCCGGGAAAAGTTTATTATTAAAGAAAAAGCTGGAAGCATAACCGCCGTACGATAATTATTCAATATTAATATAGATGCTCCTTTTTGCGTCAAACGCAGAAAGGGGCATTTTTGTTTTTTTACGGTAATTAAATTAAAACACCTTGTTCTCCATTTGGAAACAAATTTACTCCATATGGGAACAATGATATTGATTTCTATTTTTATTATATGTTAATATGTACACATCAAACAATATAACAATGAAAAAATGAATAAGAACAGGCAAAGTGAACAAAAATATATTCTGTTTTTACGAGTGAGGTGATTAATTGGAATTTTTAGAAAGCTTACAGCAAAACGGGAAACCCTCCCATGTGCAATCAGTAGGCAGAGCATTGCTGTTAATTGAGCTGCTGGCCTATGAAAACAGGGAGATGTCACTTACTGAAATCTCCAATACTCTGGGATGGCCTAAAAGTACAGTACACGGTATGATCTCCACACTAAGGGATTACCACTATATAGATCAGTCAGGCCTCACCGGAGGTTACAAACTGGGAATTCATTTGTTTGAACTGGGCAATGCCGTTAAGAGATCCTGGGATATCAGTAAGGTGGCAAAAGAATATCTTGTACGGTTAAATACCAAGCTGGACGAAATGGTTCAACTGGCAGTAGAAAGTGACGGAGAGGTGTTATATCTGGATAAGCTGGATTCAAAGCGTATGATGAGAATCGTTTCAGATGTAGGGATCAGACTTCCGATGCATTGCAGCGGACTTGGAAAGGTTCTGCTGGCATACAAACCTGAAGCGGAAGTAAAGCGTATCATTAACCAAAAGGGTATGAAATCAATGACTTCGCGTACGATTGTCACTTTACCGGATCTGCGAAAGGAACTGGAAAAGATCAGAGAAAAAGGTTATGGGATCGATGATCAGGAGATTATGGAAGGGCTAAGATGTGTTGCGGCTCCTATCTTTAATTCCAATGGCCAGGTTTTATATGCGGTCAGCGTATCGGGACTTTATTACAATATGAGAGGGCAGCATTTAGAAGATGTGATTGCTGAAGTGAAAAAAGCAGCTCAGGATATTTCATATGATATGGGATATAGAGAATCAAAAATAAAATAATTAAAGGAGTGGACGTATGAATCAGAGACCAGAAATAGCAAAATCAATTAGAACCGGGAGTTTTAACACAAATTATCATGATATTGGTGCAGGTAGAACCATCATAATGCTGCATGGATCAGGTCCAGGTGTCTCCGCCTGGGCGAATTGGAACAAGGTATTTCCCCTGTTATCCCCCAAATACCGGGTACTGGCACCGGATTTGGCTGGTTTTGGTTATACGGACCGTCCTGAGGGGATTGTATATGGAATGAATATCTGGGTGAAGCAGACAATTGATTTTATGGATGCACTTCATGTTGAAAAGGCCGATATGGTTGGAAATTCATTTGGCGGAGCGCTTGCACTTGCCATGGCGGTGAAATATCCGGATCGTGTAAATAAGCTGATCCTGATGGGAAGTATGGGAGTAAGCTTCCCGTTGACTTACGGACTTGACCGTGTGTGGGGGTATACACCGTCCTTTGAAAATATGAAAGAACTTTTAGATATTTTTGCGTATAACCGCAATATCGTTAACGACGACCTTGCGCAGATGCGTTATGAATCCAGTATGCAGCCGGGATTCCAGGAAAGCTTTTCATCCATGTTTCCGGTTCCCCGTCAGCAGGGGGTGGAAGGAATGGCTTCCAATGAGGTCTACATACGCAGCATTAAAAACGAAACACTGATCATTCACGGAAGAGAGGATCGGGTAATTCCAGTTGAAACTTCCCTGAAATTAATTCAATTAATTGAGAATGCACAGCTTCATATATTTGGAAAGTGCGGTCATTGGACACAGATTGAACGGACGCAGGAATTTTCTGATCTGGTCGATAACTTCTTAAAAGAGTAAGGGAGGGCAGCGATGGCAGAAAATAAAATAAAATTATTTGCGGATATGCTTTATGAGTCTGTAAATAAAAAGGAGTCCATATCTCCGCTTACAGAAATGGATCCGGGAATAAGTGTGGACGATGCTTATGCCATTCAGCTATGCAATGTGGATCGTATGGTGGAGGAAGGCCGGATTATTTCGGGAAAGAAGATCGGACTCACATCTGAGGGAATTCAAAAACAGTTGGGGGTAAATGAACCAGACTACGGACATTTATTTAAAAATATGGATTGCGCGGATGGCAAAGTAAGAACCTCTGACTTTCTGCAGCCTAAGATAGAGCCGGAGATCGCCTTTGTATTAAAGGAAGATCTTTATGGAAGAGAGGTTACGGCAGAGGATGTGATGAGGGCCACGGATTATGTGACGGGCGCCTTTGAAATAGTAGACAGCCGTATAAAAGACTGGAACATAAAATTGGCGGACACCATATCAGACAATGCATCTTCCGGCTGCTATGTATTAGGTACGGCCAGATTGACACTGGAACAGGTGAATTTGCCTGAAGTTACAATGAAGTTATTTAAGAATGGTGTTCTGGTGAGCGAGGGCAGTGGTTCGGCAGTTTTGGGTGATCCATGTAAAGCTGTGGCCTGGCTTGCAAACCGTCTCTGGTTTTATGGCGTGAAACTTAAGAGAGGGGAAGTCATCTTATCAGGTGCATTTTCAGCAGCGCCGGAAGCCGCCGCCGGAGATAAATTCGAGGTAGAGTTTTCGGATTTTGGGACAGTGAGAGCGGAATTTATATAGGGGGGAATGCATTTGGGAAAAATAAAAGCAGCGGTTATTGGACCAGGAAATATCGGTAGTGATCTGATGTATAAAATTTTTCGGAGCAGCCATATGGAAATGGCTTTGATGACCGGTATTGTGGAATCAGAGGGGATTAAGCGGGCGGCTGCCCATGGAGTCGATGTATCGACTCAGGGAATTGACGCGGTAATCGCAAGGGATGATATTAAAATCGTGTTTGATGCGACAAGTGCAAATGCACATTTAAAACATGCGCCATTGTTAAAAGAAGCAGGCAAAATAGCCATTGATTTGACTCCGGCAGCAGTGGGACCATATTGTGTGCCAAGTGTAAATTTAAAACAGCTGGAAAATTCAATGAATATAAATATGGTAACCTGCGGAGGACAGGCAACAATCCCGATTATTCATGCAATCGAGCGTGTCGCAGGAGCGGAATATGCCGAAATAGTTGCGTGCATCTCATCAAAAAGTGCAGGGCCGGGAACGAGAGCCAATATGGATGAGTTTACGGAGACTACCAGAAAAGGCATTGAGGCCATTGGCGGAGCAGACTTAGGAAAAGCGATCATAATCTTAAATCCTGCAGAACCGCCGCTGATGATGACGGATACCATTATGGTCCGGATTAAGGATAAAGGGGCTGCAATAGAAGATATTACGGCATCCATTCAGAAAATGGTTGATGAACTTGTGCAATACGTGCCCGGTTATAAGCTGCGCGTGCCGCCGTTACTGGAAGGAGATAAGGTAACAACCATTGTGCAGATTGAGGGGCAGGGGGATTTCCTGCCGAAGTATTCAGGAAACTTAGACATTATTAATGCTGCGGCTGTGGCCGCCGGTGAGAGAATCGCTGAGAAATTGTTGAAGGGAGGTGCTTAGCATGGAAAAACGGAAGGTTCAGATCGTTGATACGACCATGAGAGATGGAAGCCATGCATTGCGGCACAGCTTTACTGCGGACCAGGTGAAAAGAATCGCAAAAGCACTTGATGAAAGTAAGGTCCCTTTTATCGAGGTTACCCACGGTGACGGACTGGGGGGCTCCAGCTATACCTATGGTTTTTCCAAGACCGATGAATTTGAGCTTTTAGAGGCAGCGAATGAAGTTATAACGAACGGTAAATTAACGGTGCTGTTACTGCCGGGCATTGGCACCATCGAGGACCTAAAGAATGCCAACAGACATGGTGCGAAAGCAGTAAGAGTCGCCACCCACGTGACGGAGGGGGATGTAAGTGCCCAGCATATCAAAGCGGCTAAGGAACTGGACATGATGGCAGTCGGTTTCCTGATGATGTGCCATATGGCTCCGCCGGAAGTGATTGCCGGGGAAGCGAAAAAGATGGAGAGTTATGGAGCGGATTACATTAATCTCGCGGACTCAGCCGGTTATCTTACTCCCCGGGAAGTAGTAAAAAGAATCGAAGCGGTAAAAGAAGCGGTTAAAATCCCGGTTGGTTTCCATGCTCACAACAATTTAGGCATGGCTGTGGCTAATTCATTGGCAGCAGCAGAAGCAGGGGCTTCTTACATAGATGCTACGGTCTGCGGACTGGGTGCGGGTGCCGGAAATACTCAGATTGAAGTGCTGGCAGCCATTTTGCAGAGGGAGTCATTTGAAACAGGACTTGATTTATATGGACTTATGGATCTTGCAAAGGACGTTGTAAAGCCAATGATGCTAAGACCGCAGGAGATCGATACAGGGTCTCTGATGTTAGGCTATACCGGTGTTTATTCCAGTTTTTTACTGCATGTTTATCATGCGGCTGAAAAGTATCGCATTGAGCCAAGGGATATTTTGATCGAACTTGGAAAGCGGAAGATGGTCGGAGGCCAGGAAGACATGATCATTGATGTTGCTTATCAGCTTAAAATGTCTGCAGGCCGGTAAAGGAAGTTTCTAAATGAAAAATACTTATAGGGTTGAAGTATTGGAAGACTGCGTGGCATTTACCTGTCATGAAGATGAAAAAATATTAGAAGCAATGAAACGTGCGGGCACAGGGCCTTTAAAATACGGCTGCTTTGGGGGCGGTTGCGGAATTTGTAAGATGAAGATCGTGAGGGGTGATTTTAAAGTGGTTAAAAGTATGAGCCGTGCACATGTCTCCAAAGAAGAGGAGGAACAAGGCATTGTATTGGTTTGCTGTGTGGTTCCGGTCAGTGATCTTATCATCTCAAAACAAATGTAATATAAAAATATTAAGAATGAGGAGGTATTTGTATGTCATTAAGTGGAGTTCTCAGACCAGGTTTAATTCAGCTTAGAGTTTTGGATTTGGATGCGACATTAAGGCACTACACCCAGATGTTAGGTCTCAATGAGGTGTGCAGAACGGAAGACGGCAGAGTATGCTTAAAGGGCTATGATGAATTTGACCATCATTCTGTTGTTTTGCGCCTGGCAGATACGGCAGGATTTGATTTTGCAGCATTTAAGGTGGAATCGGAAGAATTGCTGGATATGCTGGAGAAAAAGGTGGAGGCGTTTGGTTATAAAGTGGATCATGTTCCTGCTGATTCAGATCAGCCGGGTTTTGGACGCAGGATTGGATTTACAATCAGCACCGGTCACCGCTTGGAACTATATTCAGAGGTTGAAAAAGCGGAGCAGATACCGGAAATTATCAATCCCCACATTTGGGTAGATCCGCCAAGAGGTATGAGGTGCCAGAGATTTGATCATATGCTTTTATATGGGCCGAATATATCGGAGGCAGAGCGTTTCTGTACGGAGGTGCTAGGAATGTATGTTCCTGAGATCTGCAATACTCCTGACGGAAAACGTCTTGCAAGCTGGATCACCGGTTCGAATAAACCTCATGACCTGGCCTTTGTTGAATTTGATCAACCAGGTAAAATCCATCATGTTGGTTTTTTGCTCCAGGATTGGTGCGATGTAGGAAATGCGGCTGACTGGATGGCACGTTATTCCATCAAGCATGATGTTGGTCCGACACGTCATGCGATCACACGGGGGCAGACTATTTACTTTTGGGATCCGTCAGGAAACCGTAATGAAGTATATTCAGGCGGCTACACAGCCTATCCCGATCATCCGCAGCGCCGCTGGGATGCCGGAAAATTAGGAAAAGGATTATTTTACTATGAGGGTGAGATGATTCCAAGCTTCTTGTCAATTATTACCTGATAAAAATTAATCCGTGTTAAAGAGAGCAGTATCTGGAGGGGATCCTTTAGTCATAAAATGACTTAAGGGTTCCCTCATTTTTTATAAAATATAGGGAAAGGTTACTCAGGAAGTCCATTAAACGAAAATAATAAGTAAGACAAACGGAACGGATCAATATTAAATAAGAGTAGATATTGTAAAATTTGCATGATAATATAATTATAAAAGTTATGACAGTGGGCGATTTTACTCGGACCGGGAATTTTATAAAATTACGTGGTCATTACTACAAAAATGGAAGGTACGGATAAACATGAAAAGCCATATGGAACGTTTCCTTGGGAAAAAATCAAGTATACAAAGAAAGGTTGTGGTTGTATACCTGCTGATAGCAGTGCTTCCTCTTATTATTATCACCTTATCTGCCAGTGCCATTTATTACCGTAGTTTTTTAAAGGAAGCATATGGTTTGGTTGAACAAAATGCCCGCCAGCATGAAACCGTTGTTCAGGAGAGGATGAGCGCGTATGAAAATGTATTGTATGAACTGATAACAAAAAAAGATTATATAGAATTGTCAAGAAATATCAATACAGGGGATGAGAATTCTCTGCTGGTAGATGCTGCACATATGGAGACACTGCTCCGAAGCTGTGTATATACATACGATGGAATCAGAAGCATTACCTTTTTATCGGACAGCGGCAGATATGTAACATACTCCAAATGGTACGGCAGTATGAACGAATATATCTGGTCGGAGTCGGAGCAGAGAAAGGACATTCATGATGAAATTGAGAAGAGCCAGAAGCTGACATTCATAGCCACAGTGAACTTAAGCAATTCGACTCAAAAGGACGATTATGTCATTCTCATGGGATATCCGGTAAAGAACTTAAGAACAAAAGAGCAAAGCGGAGTTCTGGTTATGGCCCTGGAAGATGATGTTCTCTTGTTTGATGACAGCAGGGTAAAACAAGCAGGAAAGGTGGATAACAGTGGTGTTACCACAGTAATTGTAGATGATAACGATAAGGTACTGGCTGGGGGTGGGCCGGCCTATGTTAATGAAGGGTATCAGAATTATCTTAAAGAGGAGTTCGGCGGAAGAAAGGGGATTTCAGAGAACCGAAGAAAAATCGGAGGTACAGAGTGGACGATTGTCAACATCATAGATGCTGCAGTCTATCAAAGTGAAATCTACCATTTTATCAAAATTGTTTTCATATTGATGATAACCATTACCTGTCTCTTTTTTGTGATACTATATTTCATATCAAAAAAATATATCGGAGCGATTCAGAAAATTGCGCAGAACATCCATGATTTTAAAGGCACAGATGCGGATCAGATCATAACGGATCTGAATGAAGAAGACGAATTATATGTAATAGTTCGCCAATTTAACACCATGACAGCCCGTGTGAATTCCCTTGTAGAAACTTTAAGGCAAAGGAATGAAGAAATCAAAATCGCTGCCATCAGTCAGAAGCATGCAGAAATCAAAGCTTTGGAGGCACAGATAAACCCTCATTTTTTATACAATATACTGGATTCCATCAATTGGAGAGCCATTGAACACAACGAGGAGGAAATCAGCAATATGCTTGGAACCTTGGGGAGTCTTTTGAGGTACAGCGTGTCCAACATCGATATGAAGGTTGTGCTGGGGGCGGAAATCAGCTGGCTGGAGAAATACATCTTTCTTCAAAGGGACCGCTTTCAGAATTCCTTTGACTGTCAATATGATATTACGGATGAGGCAATGCAGTTTCCTATTTATAAAATGCTTTTACAGCCGATCATAGAAAATATCATCCTGCATGCCTTTGAAGATGTGAAGGAAGGTGGCATGATTCATGTAAAAGCATTCGTCCGTTTGGATGGAAAGCTGGAGATCAGCATAAGAGATAATGGCTGCGGCATGACAGAGGAGACTCTTGCAGAAATAAAAAAGGAGATATCAGAAAGGGGAGCTTTAAACAGCGAAAGTATCGGGATTAGCAATTGTTTGCACAGGCTTCGGATTTATTATCAGGATGAGGCGGAAATCGTTGTAAAGAGCGAGTTTGGAGAAGGAACGGAGTTTATACTGATCATACCGGATAAGCAGGAAGGCAGGATTTATGAGTAGAAAGGAAACGGAGGCGGAAGATGAAGACAATCATTATCGTGGAAGATGAATTTCGGATCAGGCGGGGACTCAGCAATCTGGTCAATAAAGTAGACATGGGGTGCAAAGTAATTGGGGAAGCGGAGAACGGTTTCGAAGGCCTGAAAATGATTCAGGATCTGGATTGCGACATCGTTATAACAGATATCCGTATGCCCAAAATGGACGGTCTGGAAATGATTGAGAAAGCAAAAAAAATGGGTGCAGTATGTTCGTTCGTGATTCTTAGCGGTTATGCGGATTTTGAATATGCCAGGCGGGGAATGCACCTGGGCGTAAAGGAATATCTGCTAAAGCCGGTTATGATATCGGATGTGAAGGAGCTGCTTCATAAGTTTACGTTTAAGAAAGATGAGACTCCGTCTGGCCATTCTGATACAGGCCAGTATTCCAGGATGGTGAGTGAAATGGTCGCTATGATGGAGGAAAGCTACGGGATGCGTCTTGGGCTGGATATTTTTTCTGAAAAATTCCGGTTAACGCCGGAGTACATCAGTAATTTATTCGGCAAAGAAACCGGCATGACTTTTTCCAATTATTTAAAGAAAATCCGGATCGAAAAAGCAAAGGAATTGATTCTGACTACGGATATGAAAATTTATGAGATAGCGTGCAGTGTTGGGTATCCGGATCAAAAATATTTCTCTAAGGTTTTTAAGGAATACACTGGAGTTTCAGCAAAACAGTTTGCCATAGACAGCCGCAAAGAGGAACGCCGGTCTGCAGGAGATTAAGTCCTGTTGACCGGTGTTATTTTGATTTTGTACACTTTTCTTAAAATATTGGTATTTTTTTTACATTTTTTGGAGGTTATACTAAAGTCAGAAAGAAAACAGGAGGGGTAATCAATGAAAAGAAAGTTTGCTACACTAATGGCACTGTCACTGGCCGTGGGAGCGCTCACTGCTTGCGCAAGCAAAACGGATGCGACGGCTTCTGCGGAATCCACCACAGCAGCAGCGACAAGCAGTGCATCATCTGAGAGTACGGAAGGGAGCAGTACCGGTCCGGCATCTGCGGAGGGCAGACAGGAGATCACCTTCTGGCATTATATGTCAGAGGACAAAGAAGGCAAATTCGTAAAGCAGGCGGTGGAGGAGTTCAACAATTCCCAGAATGAGATTTACGTAACGGCACAGTATCTGCCGAGGAAAGAACTTATGAAGCAGTATACCATCGGCGTAGTATCAGGAGAATTGCCGGATTGCGGAATGGTGGATAATCCGGACCATAATTCCTATGCTTCCATGGGGGTTTTTGAAGATATTACTGATCTTTATAATTCATGGCAGGATGCGAACTTTATGGAAGGGTCCATCAACTCCTGCTATTACGAAGGAAAGCTGTACGGGCTTCCATGGGGAAACAACTGTCTGGGACTTTTTTATAACAGAGAGATGCTTGACGCAGCAGGCGTGAAGGTGCCCACCACATGGTCGGAGCTGGAAGCTGCCTGTGAAAAGCTTACAACGGATACCGTCAAAGGATTGGCTATTTCTGCCATTGGGAGCGAGGAAGGAACCTTCCAGTACATGCCCTGGCTATTATCCTCCGGCGGAAGTGTGACTGATCTGACCTCGGAAGGCTCTAAGGAATCCATGTCCTTTTTATATAAGCTGATCGAAAAAGGATACATCAGCAGGGAATGCGTCAACTGGACCCAGGCGGATGCAGAGAAGCAGTTTGCTTCCGGCCAGGCGGCCATGATGATCAACGGTCCGTGGCAGTTTTCCGGCCTTGAAGAAGATGCCCCTGGTCTTGATTACCGGGTGGCACAAGTCCCGAAAGCGGATAATGGCACGTACGCCTCAGTTTTGGGTGGTGAAAATGTAGCCATCTGTGCAGGTGCCAATGTGGAGGCCTCCTGGAAATTTCTGACCTGGATTACCAGCAAGGAAAAGTCACAGGAAATCTGCAAATCAATCGGACGCTTCTCTCCCAGATCTGATGTGGATATTCAGGTGATGTTCGCCGATGACCCGTTAAATTCCGTATTTGCGGAGGTCATGCCAAGTGCTCAATCCAGAGGACCGTCACCGGACTGGCCGGAAATTTCTTCTGCTATTTATACCGCGCAGCAGGAGGTATTTACAGGACAAAAGGATGTGGAAACCGCAATGGCGGATGCGCAGGCGAAAATTGATAAATTAAACGCCCAGTAAGAACCAAATGGGAAGTCTCATCGCGTGTACAATGTTCCATTGTGATGTGATGGGACTTTTCATTTATAAACAGAGAAAAGGAGAGATCGGGAATGGGGCAGAACAGACGGGAAAGACAGGAACAGCTGCTGGGATATTGCCTGATATTGCCTGCAGTCATTTACATGCTGATTTTTATCGGATATCCCATCGTTTATAACTGGATCATCAGTTTTCAGGTGGTAACGGCCAAAACTCTGGGCAGTAAAGTGAGGGAGCTTGCAGGCTTTGGAAATTATAAGGCTGTTTTTGCGGAGGGGACCTTTTGGGAATCTCTGCTGCATACGTTTATCTATACGGTAGGCTGTCTGGTGATCCAGTTTTCTCTGGGTTTTGTATTTGCTGTTTTTTTTGCAAAGAAATTTACCTTATCAAAATATATCAGAGGATTTATCGTGATCAGTTGGATGCTTCCGGTTACAGTTACGGCTTTGGTTTTTAAATTCATGTTTGCGGAAGGCAATGGCATTATCAATACAATTTTGTTGGGTCTGCACATCATAAGAAAGCCCATTGGCTGGCTGCTAAATGGAAACATAGCAATGTTAGGACTGATTATTGCCAATTCCTGGGTGGGCATCCCCTTTAACATGCTTCTATTAACCACGGGACTCAATAATATTCCCGGTGATATTTATGAGGCGGCTTCCATTGACGGAGCAAACAGTATCCAGAAGTTTATAAGAATCACCATACCGTTGTTAAAGCCCACTATTATGTCGGTTTTAGTGCTGGGATTTGTGCTGACTTTTAAGGTCTTTGACCTGGTATATGTTATGACCGGAGGCGGACCCGTCTCTGCGACGGAGGTTTTGTCCACCTACTCCTATAAGCTGTCCTTTCAGCTGTTTCATTTTGGAGAAGGAGCGGCAGTTGCCAATGTATTGTTTGTCTGCCTGTTTTTCGTTGCGTTGGTTTATTTAAGAACGATTTCCAGGGATGAAACCATGTAATCAATGAATTTTAAGTAAACCGGAAAGGAGATCTGTGAATTGAAGAAGATCCATGTTACATATAAACAGAAAAATGCTTTGTTGTGCCTGCTTGCCATATTGATCGCCTGCATATTTTTGTTTCCGCTCTACTGGATTGTTGTTAATTCCTTTAAGCTGGACAGCGAAATATTTGCAGGAACTCCGACATTATGGCCGAAAGAATTTACATTAAAGGCATATCAGGATCAGCTTGGAAATTTAAGAATAACCATGAAAAATTCTTTGTTGATTGCTGCAGGCTCCATGATATTATCCTTATGCTTTTCCGTGCCTGCCGCCTATGGCCTGGCAAGGTACCGAGTGAAGGGGATGAAAATATTTGTGCTGGTATTTTTAATCACCCAGATGCTGCCGGCATCTCTGGTGCTCACCCCCCTGTTTTTGATCTTTTCAAAGCTGGGGATATTAAACTCCTATCTGGCACCCATTTTATCTACCGCAACCATATCCATACCGTTCATCGTGCTGATGCTCCGGCCAGGCTTTTTGAGCATTCCGGTGGAACTGGAGGATGCGGCGAAAATCGATGGGTGCAGTGGGATCAGTGCATTTTTTCGCATTGCAATCCCCATTTCTAAGCCTACTGTGATCACGGCGGCCTGCTTCAGCTTTGTATTCGCATGGAACGACCTGGCGTATTCCATGACCTTTAATACAAAAGAAGCCATGCGGCCCATGACCTCCGCCATATACACGTTCATGAACCAGTACGGAACCAAGTGGAACAGCATTATGGCCTATGGAGTATTATTGATCTTGCCGAGCTGTTTGATTTTTGTCACCATGCAGAAATATATTGTAGAAGGTATGACAAGCGGTTCTGTGAAGGGATAAATCATTAAAAGGGGAAAGAAAAAATGAGTGTTTTCAGAGAAGAAAATAACTGCCTGAAATTCCATTATGATGCGGAAGAGCTGTGGATTCAGCCCTGGGGTTCCAACAGCTTTCGAGTGAGGGCCTGGAAAATGGATAAGATGCAGGAAGAGGACTGGGCGCTTTCCATGAATCCGGAAGACATACAGCCTGAGATAAAAATAGAAAAGGACTTTGCAAGCATTCGGAACGGAAAAATTAAGGCTAAGATATCCCAGTATGGTAAGCTGACTTTTTACAATCAAAGAGACGAAGTGCTGCTTGATGAGTATTTAAGGAACCGTATGGATGTGTTCGCTGACTACTGCAGCGCTCTGGAGGTAGAAGCAAGAGAATTCATGCCCATCCCGGGAGGAGATTATCATTTATCTATGCGTTTTGTATCCAACCCGGAAGAACGGATATACGGCATGGGCCAGTATCAGCAGCCTTATTTAAACTTAAAGGGAACCGATCTGGAGCTGGCTCAGAGGAATTCTCAGGCAAGCGTTCCTTTTGCCATATCCTCTCTGGGTTATGGCTTTCTCTGGAACAATCCAGCGGTGGGAAGAGTTATTTTCGGCAAGAACATTACAACCTGGGAAGCATATTCCACCAAGGGGCTGGATTATTGGATTACAGCAGAGGATACGCCTGCAAAAATCGAAGAGGCTTATGCAAAAGTTTCCGGTACGGTCCCTATGATGCCGGAATATGCCATGGGATTCTGGCAATGCAAGCTGCGGTATCAGACACAGGATGAGCTCTTAGAGGTTGCTAGAGAGTATAAAAGGAGAGGACTTCCTATTTCTGTGATTGTAATCGATTATTTCCATTGGCCATTGCAGGGAGACTGGAAGTTCGATTTAACATACTGGCCCGACCCGGATGCCATGATAAGGGAGCTTAAGGAGATGGGGATTGAGCTCATGGTATCCATATGGCCCACCGTAGATTACCGCAGTGAAAACTTCCAGGAGATGAAAGAAAAAGGGTACTTAATCCGAACGGACAGAGGATTCCGGATAGCAATGGATTTCCAGGGAAATACGGTTCATTTTGATGCAACGAATCCGAAAGCCAGGCAATATGTATGGCAAAAGGCAAAGAAAAATTATTATGATAAAGGCATCCGGGTATTCTGGCTCGATGAAGCAGAGCCGGAATACAGCATTTACGATTTTGACAATTACCGTTATTATATGGGATCCAATGTGCAGATCGGGAATATCTATCCGGCCATGTATGCCAAGGCCTTTTTTGACGGCATGAAAGCGGAGGGACAGGAGAATATCATTAATCTGCTTCGCTGTGCATGGGCCGGTTCTCAAAAATATGGAGCTCTTGTATGGTCGGGGGATATCCATTCCAGTTTTGGAAGCCTTCGGAACCAGTTGGCAGCTGGGCTAAACATGGGGATCGCAGGAATTCCATGGTGGACTACCGATATCGGCGGATTTCATGGAGGAGATCCGAAGGATCCGGCATTCCAGGAGCTTCTGATCCGATGGTTTGAATATGGAACGTTTTGCCCGGTCATGCGTCTTCATGGTTACCGGGAACCATTAAAAGAACCTATGGGAACGGAGGGCGGTGCAGCCTGTGTTTCCGGTGCGGATAATGAGGTCTGGTCTTTTGGGGAGGACGCGTATGAGATCTGCAGAACGTATTTGCAGTTAAGAGATCATATGAAGCCATATATTACGGAACTGATGGAGGAAGCCCACCAGAAAGGTACCCCGGTTATGCGCCCGCTCTTTTATGATTTCCCGGAAGATAAACAGTCCTGGGAAGTGGAAGATGAGTATATGTTTGGACCGGATGTCCTTGTGGCTCCCATCCTTTACGCAGGTATGAGAAAAAGAATGGTGTATCTGCCTAAAGGTTTTACCTGGAAGGAATATTGGACGGGAGAAACGATAGAAGGCGGCAGAACCATTGAATCCGATGCTCCCATTCATAGGCTTCCTGTATTCACGAGAAATAACCGCTGTTTATAAACAGGCTGGAAAAGAATGATAGGAGGGAATAAAAGTGAAGTTTACAAATGGCTACTGGCGGATCAGAGAAGAGATAGAGCCAGTTTATGCAGTGGAATGTTATGACTGGGAGCAATATCATGATCAACTGGTCGTATACGTTGCAACAAAGCATATGGGAGACCGGGGGGATACGCTGAATCAGCCGCTGCTCACCGTGACGTTTTCAAGTCCCATGGAAAATGTAATTAAAGTTTCAGCCGTACATTTTAAAGGAACAGCTTATAAAGGCCCCCATTACGAAGTGGCGGAGCAAAAGGGTGATTTCATATCCATAACGGAGGAAGAAGAAAAAATCACATATACATCCGGAAAGACCAGTGCTGTCATATATAAGTCTGCCAATAGCTGGAGGGTGGAGTTTAAAGACGGAGATCGGCTGCTGACGGAGAGCAGCTATCGTAATCTTGCTTATATGCATAATCGGGAGACAAAGAAGAGCTACATGGTGGAACAGCTTCTTTTGGATGTTGGGGAAAATGTTTATGGTTTGGGGGAACGGTATACTCCGTTTATAAAGAATGGCCAGACCGTTGAGATCTGGAATGAGGATGGGGGAACTGCATCCGAACAAACCTATAAGAACGTTCCCTTTTACATTACCAACAAAGGCTATGGTGTATTTGTAGGCCATCCCGGAGATGTGCATTTTGAGGTGGGAAGCGAAAAGGTAGAAAGGGTACAGTTCAGCGTACAGACGGAAAGACTGGATTACTATATTTTAAATGGACAGACGCCCAAGGGAACCGTGCAGCTGTATACGGAGCTTACAGGAAAACCGGCATTGCCTCCGGCGTGGTCTTTCGGCCTGTGGCTGACAACATCGTTTACAACAAGCTATGATGAAGCAACCGTCACCAGCTTTATACAGGGCATGGAAGACCGTGATATCCCTCTTCATACCTTCCATTTTGATTGTTTCTGGATGAAGGGCTATGAATGGTGCAGTTTTGAGTGGGATAAGGATACATTTCCGGATCCGGAAGGCATGTTAAGGCGTTATAAAGAGCGGGGCCTGCATATCTGTGTTTGGATCAACAGCTATATCGCCCAGAAATCAGTTTTATTTAACGAAGGGATGGAAAATGGATATTTTGTAAAAACTCTCGACGATGATATATGGCAGTGCGACCGGTGGCAGGCAGGTATGGCTCTGGTCGATTTTACAAATCCAGAGGCCTGTAAATGGTATCAGGATAAGCTGGAGAAACTGATCGACATGGGGGTGGATTGCTTTAAAACTGATTTTGGGGAAAGGATTCCGGTTACGGGTGTAAAATATTACGATGGTTCCGATACAGTCAAAATGCATAATTACTATACCTATCTTTATAATAAGACTGTATTTGAACTTCTGGAAAGAAAGCTTGGGAAAGATAAGGCTCTGGTTTTTGCAAGATCCACTGCAGCAGGAGGACAGAAGTTTCCCGTTCACTGGGGCGGTGACTGTACTGCAACCTATCCCTCCATGGCAGAGAATTTAAGGGGAGGATTATCCTTATCTCTTGGCGGATATGGCTATTGGAGCCATGATATCGGCGGGTTTGAACAGACTGCTTCCGCTGACGTATACAAGCGGTGGTGTGCATTTGGCCTATTAAGCTCTCACAGCAGATTGCACGGTTCTACATCCTACCGGGTTCCTTGGCTGTTTGATGAAGAAGCTTGCGATGTATTAAGAAAATTTGTGAAGCTGAAGTGCTCTCTGATGCCTTATCTATATAGCCAGGCATTGAAAGCAAATAAAGAAGGAATACCTATGATGCGCCCTATGTTTCTTGAGTTTCCGGAAGACCTGACATGTGAGACACTGGATAAGCAATATATGCTGGGGGATTCCCTGTTGGTAGCACCCATATTTAAGAAAAACGGAGAGATTTCCTACTACTTACCGGAAGGATCATGGACCAATTACCTTACTGGAGAAGTAAAAACAGGAGGAAAATGGTATAAAGAAGTCTTTGACTATTTTCATCTTCCTCTCATGGTAAGAGAAAACACCGCTTTGGCAGTAGGTAATTGTGAAGAAAAGCCGGATTATAATTATACGGATGGAACCATGTTAAAATTGTTTCAGGTTAAAGATGGGGCTGAGTTCCATGTGTTGATACCAGATGAGAACGGAAAGGAAGCCATGAAAGTTGAAGTTTTAAAAAAGAGTGAAAAGATTCTGGTAAAAGTAGCCGGAGGAAAGAATTGGAAAGTAGAGGCAAACGGATATCCGGAGGCAATGATACATTATAGTGAAGATAACGCAGAAGTTATTTTATAGCCCACTTACACTTGATATGTAAAGAGTTGCCTAAATTAATGTAAAACTTTAGTAAAATATATATAGTTATCTGAAAATTGTCCGATATACCAATTGGGCCACTATAAATTATATTGGCAAAGGGGTAAACTGGACATCGGAGGATAACGTAATATGAAAAGGAAATACAAAGGAATAAAAAAGGAACTGGTAGCATTCACCATTGGCTGTATCATCTGTATTGTATGTGTGCTGTCAATAGGCTCCATTTATATGACCTATGATACGACCCGCAAGTCACTGTCCAAAAGCTTAAAAGAAACTTCTAAACTGGTATCTGAAAAAATAACTCAGAAGCTGGAAGAGTATTCAATCATATCAGAGTCAATCGCCCTCTATATGAAAGGAAATGTGCAAAAGGGAGGTAACCTCAATATTTTTTTGCGGATTGCATGTTCCCAGTACGGCCTTACTAACATTGATATCATTTCCCTCGACGGAACCTCTGTTGTCAATGGGAAGTCCTATGAGCAGAACGAAGCATACCTGCAGGCAAAAAGCGGAACTCCTTTTTTATCCGATCCTATCATTCATAAGGATTCTGTATCCTTTGAATATGCATACCTATACGATGATCTGGTCGTCATGATTGAGTTCCCTTATTCTGTTTTCCAGGGGATGATTGAGGATACAAAACTGGGGGATACCGGAAGCACTTATATTTTAAATCGGGAAGGAACGAAAGTTGCTTACGAGGATTTTTCACTGGTATTATCACAGCAAAATAACGCAGAGTCAGCAAAAACAAATCAGACAGTCTATGGAGAGATCGCAAAGCTGGAGGCTGCCATGGTGAAAGGGGAAACCGGCTTTGGATTCTATCATTGGAACGGAGAAAATAGATTTGGTTCCTATTCTCCTGTGAAAAATACCAATGGCTGGTCAGTAAATGTGACAGCTTCAGAATCTGAATTTATGTCCGGTGTTGTAACCTCCATGTTTAACGCTGTTATTTTGGGAGCTGTCTCTCTGATCCTTGCAGTTTTCGCTATGCTCCGGATCACGGACCGGATCACAAGGCCTATTAGGCAGGTGGCCGACTCCATCGATCAGTTATCTGCCGGAGATTTAAGTATTGAGTTGAATATGAAACGACATGATGAAATAGGGGTTATCGGGGAAAAGGTCAATGAAATGGCAGGGAAATACAGAGATATCATCTACGATATTTCCCGGTTTTTACAGGAGATATCCAGTGGGAACCTTATGGTTCAAAGTAATTGTGAATATCCAGGTGAATTTAATGGTATACGCAGTTCCATGGAAATGATTGCTTCCCACTTAAATGATACCATATTAAACATCCGTTACTCTGCCGAGGAGGTCAATTCGGGAGCTGGGCAGGTTTCCGGTGCTTCCCAGGCACTCGCCTCCGGAGCAGCTGTGCAGGCAGCAACGGTAGAGGAATTAAATGCTGCCATTGTAGATATTTCGAAAATGGCAGGAAAAAATTCGGATTCTGTACGGAACGCTTTCGATTATGTAAAACAATCCGGGTCAAGGGTCAACGCAGGGAACCGTCATATGCAGAGCCTTCATTCGGCTATGGAAGAGGTGAGTTTATCTTCTGAGAAAATATCCGGCATCACTAAAATGATTGAGGATATCGCATTCCAGACCAACATTCTGGCTTTAAACGCCGCAGTTGAGGCAGCCCGGGCTGGAAATGCAGGTCAAGGGTTTGCAGTGGTTGCAGGAGAAGTCCGGAGCCTCTCAGCAAAATCTGCTGATGCGGCAAAACAGACTGCCCAGTTAATTGGGAATACGGTAAATGCGGTTTCAGAGGGAAAAAGGCAGTCTGCTGAGACGGCAGGGATCCTTAAGGAGATTGCCGATAAATCCATTCTTATAGAACAGATAATGGAAGAAATTGAATCGGCCTCATTAGAACAGGCCAAGGAAATGGAGCAGATCCTTGGAGGGCTGTCCCAGGTATCAGCGGTGGTGCAGTCCAATGCAGCAGCAGCGGAGGAAAGTTCAGCTTCCAGTGAGGAACTGGAGGCACAGGCCCAGGCTTTAAGGCAGGAGGTTGCAAAGTTTAAGCTGTTTGAGGAAACTGTTTCACACGAAGAAAAAGAAAATTAAAAAAATTAATTCTGGTTAACGATCCTCCAATAGGGGTGTTTACAAAAAGGATAGTTGTTGAGCTTTATGCCTAACGATTATCAATAAATTGTAAATAATCTTTATTGGAGGATTTGTTTTATAGAAAATAAAATCTTCATTATACTACTTGCCCCGTCTTGAATTATTGTGATAAAAAAATATAGTCAATATATTGATTATTATAAAGACTTGGATTATACTAACATATAGTAAATATATTGACTATTATTAGAGGCGGGAGGTCTAAGACTTTCCCGCCTAATAAGGAGAGATGATCATGAAGATTACCATTGAGCAGCAAGAGGCATTTGTAGACGAAAGAGTATGTATCAAGGTTTCCGGTTTAGCTCCGAACAGCCGGTTAAGGGCGGACATGAAGATGGAACTTCCGTGGTGCAGCGGGGAGGAATTTTCATCTTATGCGGTCTTTGAAGTGAACGATACAGGTGAAGTTGATTTTGATCAAGCTGAACCTGTAGAGGGCACCTACAGAGCTGCGGACAGTATGGGCCTCATCTATTCTTTGAGAAAGTCAAAGCCGGCCGGGAAAAATATAGCAGAAAACATAAGCATAGAAAATCCGATCCTCATGAATTTGTTGTTGGAAACTTCTTCAGAACAGAAAGAAATCCAGCTTGTTAGAAATTTTAAGGCAAAAAATCTTATGATAAAACCAATCATCGACAGTTTTACAGGGCGACTATTCTATCAGGAAAATTCCTGTGACAAAACGATTTTGATGCTCGGCGGATCCGATGGACAGATGGAAGGCCTGGCCTTAATAGCTGGTCCGCTTGCATCGAGAGGATTCAATGTTCTGATTGTACCTTATTTCGGCGCCGAAGGGCTGCCGGAAAAATTAGAAGAAGTTCATCTGGAATACTTCGAGAAAATATTCCGTTGGCTGGCTGGCAATGAAATAACCAAAGCGAAAGAAATTTACCTCCATGGTATATCGAAAGGCGGCGAATTAGCACTTTTGCTCGCATCGTATTATCCTCAGATTAAGAAAGTAGCTGCAGTGGAGCCGCATGCTTACTGCTTTCAGGCGTTAGACGGACTGATGAGCGGCAAAGATGTTTCTTCCTGGTCCTGTCAGGGAAAATCCATTCCATTCATTAAAGTAGATAATAACATCTTTTTTGAAGATCAGAAAAAGGCCATCAGGGAAGGAATGCCGTTTGGATTTGCCAGTACTTATATAAAAAGCATTGAAAGAGCAGGCAACAAAGAAGAGGCCAGAATAAAAATAGAGAATTCTGAAGCCGACATTTTACTGATCTGCGGTGAAAATGATAATATCTGGAACAGTTACGACGCCTGTACAGATATAGTGCAGGTTCTGAAGCGCCATAATTACAAACACTCTGTAAGGCTCTTGTCCTATGAAAGCATGGGGCATCCTATGCCGGTTCCCTTTGTGATTCCGATCAGCTTCACCCTCGAAATGCCCATGAACGGCGGCATATTTACTTCTGGCGGAACGGTGGAGGGAAATGCAAAGGGACAGTATGATTCGTTTCAGGAAACTATTAAGTTTTTTAAGAATCGGTATGAACGTTGATAAATGATTCAAATCGTTGTATACTAAAAGGCAATAAATTGACGATACATTAGAATTTTCGATAAGGATGGTTTCAGCAGTGGACTATAATAAGGAATTGCATCTATTACATTTAATGCAGCAGGTTTATTCCAGCTTGATTTCTGTTTCCAATAAACTTCAGACGACAGGAGACAAATACTGTGTTCCTTTGACTTCCAGGCAATACATGACTGTACTGGCTATGCTTCATTTACCCGAAGAGGAGACTACGATTGTCAATATTGCCAATAAATTAGGGGCTACGAAGCAAAATGTTACGCAACTGATTGGAAGCCTTGAAAAGAAGGGCCTGGTTGCGGTCGTCCCAAGCAAGAAGGATCGAAGAGCGGTTAATGTACGTCTTACGGATTTAGGTCTTGAAACAATGGTAAATTGCGGCAGCAATATGACGGTTGATTTTATGGCTGATGTTTTTAATGGATTTGGCGAGAAAGAGCTGGAAACATTGTGGAATTTACTCATCAAATTATATCGCTTTGATGGTGCGGAGATGGATGGCTTTGAAGATGACGTTGAAGTTCCTGATTCGTTTAGCGATGAAGAAATCAGGCTTGCTCTTGAAAGATTCTCTCATAGGCGGAAAATCAGCCATTATCGTGATAAAAACGAGTAGAGTTGTATGCTTATGAGGAAGAAGATTGAGGGCATAGGAACCGCCGCAGGATTATGAATCCTGCGGCGCTATTGGAAAGAGAAAGCATCTTTCCTTTAGCTTGCTTTAGGAATTTTTTTTCGTCACGCCTCTGTTTTCCAGAAACCGTGAAGATTGCAGTAGGCGAAAGCGGCTTTTGGAGAATCGCCGTTCTCCAGAGTAAAGCAGGCCACCGGTTCACAGTCAGGGCTTAAGCTTACTCTCATGATACTTCCTGCCTTTGTCTGTAAGCAGACCCAGGAAATGCTGTGTTCCTCGGTCATGGGATGGAACGTGCTGCCCACCTTTACGGTCACATGATTTCCTTTCGTCTCAATGACCGGAACATGTTTTTCCGCGGCACCGTCCGAAGTATTAGGTTCCAATATTTCAAAAGGCTTCAAGCTGTCCGGAAGCGCGGCATTGGGAGTGCCGGAGATGGCTTCCAGAATGACGTTATGATTTTTGTCAGTTAAAAATACAGGTTCATTTTTCATGAGGATCCTCCAGTTGTTGTTGGTGATAGAAAGCATCTTCCTTTCATATATCAGAATTCCCAGTTAATAGGCAAAACATTATGCCAACTTATTCCAGACAGATGCCATATCTGAAGTTCTTAAAAATATTAAAGAGGTTGAAGAGGGCGCATGGAAGGCTTATAATGATTTCACTAAGAAGAATCAGGAGTAAGAAATATGATACTCAGTGTCAGCAGGCGGACTGATATTCCACAATTTTATTCGGATTGGTTTTTTAACAGGCTGAAAGAAGGATACCTTTATGTAAAAAATCCCATGAACAGCCATCAGATCAGCCGGATCGTGCTCTCTCCGGAGCAGGTGGAGCTTATGGTATTCTGGACGAAGAATCCGGAGCCTATGATGGAACGAATCCGGGAGCTTGGTAGTATCCCTTTTTATATCCAATTTACATTGACGGGATATGGAAATGATATTGAGCCTGGACTGCCGGATAAAAGGCATTTGATCGATGTTTTCCGGGAAACGGCAGAAAAAGTGGGAAAAGGTCGTATGGTCTGGCGGTATGATCCCATATTTCTTAACGGCCGTTACAGGGAGGAATACCATTTGCGGGCCTTTGAAGAAATTGCCAGAGGTGTATGTGGCTCTGCGGAAAAAGTAGTGATCAGTTTTCTGGACAAATATGGAAAGACAGAGCGTAACATGAAGGGAATCCCGGTAGAAGAGCTGGATGAAGAAGGGATGAAAAGGCTGGGCAAAGGATTGGCTTCGATTGCAGGTACTTACGGACTCAGGATTGAAACATGTGCAGAAAAAGCTGATTTAAGTTCTGTCGGGATTTCACGAGGAAGCTGCATTGACCCTGCCATGGCGGAATACTTATTAGGCGGTCCGGTATGCCGGAAGAAGGATAAAAATCAAAGAATAGAATGTGGCTGCATGGAAAGCGTTGAGGTGGGAACTTATGACACCTGCCTGGCCGGCTGTAAGTATTGCTATGCCAATGACAGTGCGGAGGCAGTGAAGAGGAGACGCACATTATACGATGAACATAGCCCGCTGCTTTGCGGAAGGGTGGAAGAAGGAGACAGGATTTCGGAGCGGAAATGCGGGTCTGTTCGGAAGGACCCGACACTTCCTTTCCTTTGAAATCGTTATCATTATTACAACTACAGTTTACAAAAGGATTTCTACTATTGGAGGTTTCCAGAATGTATGAGTTAAATCAGGTCAGCACAAATAGTTATTATGTTCAAAGCCCGGCAAAGATTGGCATTGTTAAGCTTAACGATACGGATGTATGCCTTATTGACAGCGGAAGTGACAAGGATGCCGGGCGGAAGGTCAGGCAGATACTGGACGCCAATGGCTGGCGGCTGACAGCAATTTATAATACCCATTCAAATGCCGACCATATCGGAGGCAATAAGTATTTACAGAATCAAACCGGATGCAAGGTTTATGCTCCTGGTATTGAATGCGACTTTACGAACCATACCATCCTTGAGCCGTCTTTCCTGTATGGAGGGTTCCCGCCAAAGGACTTAAGGCATAAATTTCTGATGGCCCAGGAAAGCAGTGCAGAATACTTTACAGAGCAGGTTCTGCCAAAGGGTATGAGTGTGATTCCTCTTCCCGGCCATTTTTTTGATATGGTTGGTTTTAGAGATATGGATGACGTCGTTTATTTGGCAGACTGCCTGTCGAGCAAAGAAACGCTGGAAAAATACCAGATCGGGTTTATTTATGATGTGTCCGCTTACCTTAACTCCTTGGAAATGGTAAAGACCATGAAAGCAAAGATTTTCATCCCTGCCCACGCAGAAGCATCCGATGATATCGCCCCGCTTGCTCAGATTAACATTAACAAGGTACATGAAATAGCAGATAAAATACTTGAAATTTGTAAAGAGCCGGTTATCTTTGAAAAGGTTTTACAACAGCTTTTCAATGACTATGGTTTGGTCATGAATTTTGAGCAATATGTACTCGTCGGCAGCACTGTCCGCTCTTATCTTTCCTGGCTAAAGGATACCGGCCGAATTGATGTGATCTTCGAAAATGGACAGCTTCTCTGGAACGCAATAGATTAAGGGGGTATTTAAATGGTACTGTTGGTAGTAGATGCACAGGATATGATTGTTACAAATGAACTATTTCAATATGAAACATTTGTAAATAACATGAAACAATTAATTCTTTTATCAAGAACCAAGGGCATAGAGATTATTTATGTCCGTCACGATGATGGTTTTGAGCTGACTAAGGGCGTAAAAGGATTTGAAATATTTGAACAATTTGCTCCAATGAATGAGGAAAAGATCTTTGATAAACATGTTAATAGTGCATTTAGGGATACGGGATTACTAGAATACTTACGATCTAAAAACGAAAATACCATCATGATTACAGGTTTGCAAACCGATTACTGCATAGATGCAACAATAAAGTGCGGTTTTGAACATGGATTTGAAATGGTTGTTCCGGCTTATTGCAATACAACTGTTGATAATGAGTATATGACGGCGGAACAATCCTACAAATATTATAATGAGAAAATGTGGGATTCCAGATATTCAAGGTGCGTAAGTTTTGACCAGGCATGTGATATGTTTTAAAGATTTTACTGAGAATTATATTTTTTTGACATAATTTAGAAAACTTGTCTTGACAAGAGGGGAGAAATCTTGTAAAATTATCCGTGTTGCGAGTGGTTATGCCCAGATAGCTCAGTTGGTAGAGCAGAGGACTGAAAATCCTCGTGTCGCTGGTTCGATTCCGGCTTTGGGCATTGTGCTTTTCGAAGCACTTTTGAAAAACTTCAGAAATTCCATGCGGGTGTAGTTCAATGGTAGAACACCAGCCTTCCAAGCTGGATACGTGGGTTCGATTCCCATCACCCGCTTTCGTAAAAGAAACCTATTTTTGGCATTTGTCAAAAATAGGTTTCTTTTTATTTACTGCAAAAAGGTTCAAAAATACAGACGTTATACACCGTTTGGAATTATTTAGGACATTAAAAAGCCAATTTAAAACAGCTTGTTCATAATATTAAAACAAATCTTGTACAATAAAATGAATATACATTTCTCCCAATGAATCGAAAACCCTCCAACTGTAGCAAGCCGGTAAAGAGTTATGAATTTTCTCTCGTATACGATTGCGCAGAATCGGCTGGGGCTTTGTTATAATATTTTTACAGTACATATTAAGGAGGAGTTTTTATGAGTTATGAAAGCAAACCATCTCAGTTCACCTGGAAATCCCTTGGAAACATTGATGAAGGAAGAAAAAATATGGGCTCTGATGTACCGGTGCTTATGTACCGTCTGCTGCAATACACCTTAAAGGATATCCTGGCCCGTGAATACGACGAGGAGACTTCCGGCCGCCTGTTTAGGGCTGCCGGGCACTTGGCGGGCAAAGAACTGGCAAAAAATGTACTGGATCTTTCGGGTGATTTTGATTTTTTCATCGCAAACTTAACGAATAAGCTGATGGAACTAAAGATTGGTATCCTGCGTATGGAACGAGTGGATATGGATTCCCTGTCATTTACTCTGACCGTATCAGAGGATCTGGATTGTTCCGGCCTTCCTATATCAGGAAAGACGGTTTGTGATTATGATGAAGGCTTTATTGCTGGGATTCTGGAAGTCTACAGCGGCTGTCAGTTTCATGTGAAAGAGATTGATTGCTGGTCTACCGGAGACCGAACCTGCCGGTTTGCGGCTGAAAGCCTGGGATAAGGGCAGCGGGAGTAGAGATATGAGTCGTGATAAGGAGTCAGGGGATGAACCAGGAAGATTATGCGATGTTTATGACAATACAGAATTTATTTGAGAACCTGCTGTCCGGGAAACAATGCGAAATTGTGGAGGCAGATGACGCTGCGCCGGAATGGCAGAAACTGATTGGACAGATCAATCAATTGATTCAGGATATCAATGAAATGAACCATCTGGCGATTGACTTATCGGAAGGGCGGCTGAATGGAACGCTTCCTACCCGGAGTAATTATCTGTCTGGTCCACTTAAGCAGCTGCACTCGCGGCTCTCCGTTTTGACCCAGAGCGGGAAACTGCTTAAAGAAGGATATGTAGTCAGCAAACTTGAGTATTCCGGAGAACTGTTTGATATGTTTAATGAATTGATCGACCGGGTTGCAGACGCATCGATAAGGGATGACGGGGAGGCAGCCGGGAAGATTCCAGCTCCTGTCAGCAGCTGGCGTTATCATCAAATCCTACAGACACTTGATCTCCTTCATATTTCCGTATTAGAGGCAGACTTTAGTGGACATGTAGTATATGCCAATCGCCCTGCGAAACGGATATTGGGGGATATTGAATATCTGACGATTCAGCAGGTACAAGGCAATGTCCTTTTGACATTGATCGCAGAGCTCGGTGAGCAGGATGATTTTCCGGTTTTTCGTGAGGTTTATGATAACAGCAATAACACATGGTACCGGATTATGTCAAACAGGTGTATGCTGCCCAATGGTCAGGTGCTGTACCTGTATGTTATCGAGGATGTCAGCGATTGGAAAACCAGAGAACACCGCTTACAGATAACTGCGTCGACAGATATCATGACGGGTGCATATAACCGGGAAGCAGGGCTGAAGGAACTGGAAAAGACCCTGTTATACAGCGATGTACCAAGCTGTCTCATCTTTATTGACATTGACAACTTAAAGTTAATCAATGATAGATATGGACACGATGAAGGTGATTATACGATTAAGAGCATTGCGAAGGTGATTTTACACTCTGTTCGCAGCTCGGATGTTGTCTGCCGGTATGGCGGCGATGAATTTTTCATCATCTTTAAAAACTGTATGGAGAATACTGCTGAAAATATCATAGCTAGAATGCACTGTGTACTGAAAAGTCTGGAGTGCACAGCTTCAAAGCCCTACGGGATGTCGTTCAGTCACGGCAGTTTGTCTTTTAACTCCGAATCTGGATATAATACGTCGAATCTTTTGCAGGAAGCGGACCGGAGAATGTATGCGTACAAAAAAAACAAAAAGAAAGAGCCGGTTAATGGCGAAAATTTAATTGAATAACCGGAAATATAATCGGGGCAAAGCAGCAGAAAGCGGCTTGCCCCGACTCTTATTCATTCTTTTTGGTATTCACTTAATCTGGGAATATGGACCCTGGCCAGGAAGGTCTTGTTTTTAAAATTCTCTTCATAAATTACAAATCCACCTAAACTTTCTGCAATTTGTTCTACGATTCTCAGACCTAGTCCGTGACTCTGCTTTTCTGGCTTTGTCGTAAGGAATTTTCCGTTATGAACGTGCGATTTGCCGTCATAGGAATTGACCACCTGAAGCGTGGCCCACTTCAGCTCGTTCGAACTGACAATTTCTATAGACCGATCTGAAACCGGGACCTTATGGCATGCTTCCACTGCATTGTTGATAAAATTGGAAAAAATACGGACTGCATCAATTGTCGACAACCCAGTGTTACGGGGAAGAGATACGTTTGATGAAAAACGAATATTATTCTCTTCACAAATATTGGTAAGATCCTGAAGCATGGCGTCCAGAATAACGCTGTCGGAATATTTTTTATGAACAACCACTTTTTTCTGCATCTCTTCAAACATGTCATCAATCAGAAGAAGAGCCTTTTCATTATCGTTTGCCCGGATTAATGATTTTAATACTACCATCATAGATCGGTAGTCATGCTTGAAGGCCCGGAAGCTTTCCGTATATTTCTGATATGATTTATAATGCCGCACCTGCCGTTCGTACTGCTCCTCCAGCATTTCCATTCTCCATTGGTACTCCTGCAGCTCCGTGCTCCGGACCGATTGGTAAATGGCGTAGATGAGCATGCCAATGGTAAGGACATAAGCACCTAAGCCAATTTTTACATACCACCAGCCGTAAGGAGATAAGGTGTTACCGGATGAAAATATACCATAAGGAAATAAATCACGTCCGGAATTAATAATAACCAAATTGGCTGCGGCTGTAATTTCATATGCGACGACATATTTAAGCTGATTGCGGTTGTGCAAAAAGAGCTTTAGCTTGTCATCGGGGAGAATGGTCTTATCTATGATTGTAAGGAATATAAGTACTAAAGGAAGGACCAAAACGGTACTTGCATAGTAATTCTCTATATTAGAAAGATCTTGGCTGCAGAAAAAAAACGTGCTGATTACTGCAAGTATGCCGCGGAAGCAGTAAGCGTTTAACGCCGAAAAGCATCCGCCGTAGACTGACTGCAGCCAGTCCATACTAGTGGAAAAGCGTAGACCCATGGTCATGGCGATCATGATTATCGGAATCCTTAGCCATCGTATACCTAATGGGTTCAGGAAGATATACGATGAAGCAATAATTGCCAGAATAAGCATAACTTGAAAAGGCCTTTTCTTTCGCATAGGAAAAAGCTTACGGTAATAAAGCAGAAATAAATAATAATACAGGAGAACTACTGGGATTACAATATAGATCATAGCTTCTCCTTCTTCTAAGATAAACCTTTGGAAGTGTAAATATGAAAACGCGAAATATAATCAGAAAATGCTTTTTTCAGGGATTGGACGTAAGTGACTCCTACTGGAACTGTTTCGCCGGTTTTTAACTGGACGGTCTGCTGCCTGAATGTTATGATATATGGCAGGTGAATCAGGTAAGAACGGTGAGACCGAACAAAGTCTTTTCCGGAAAGCCTTTTTTCTATGCGTTCCATGCTGCCATAGAATTTCGCTGTTTTTCCATCGCCGTAATGTACCGTTACAATTCTTTGCCAAATTTCAAAATAGGAGATTTGATGGATAGGGACTGCGCTTGTCTTGCCGTCAAATTCAAATGTAAATAATTCATCATCCTTTTTTGAGGCAAGTTCTACCGCCTTTAAGAAAACTTCCTCAAACTTTTCTGCACTTGTATTATCTTTTAAAAGATATTGGAGAGCATTTACATCAAATGCCTCATAAACATAATCTTCATAACTGGTTAAAAAGACGATTTGTGCTTTGCAGTCGCAATCCCGCAGCTTACGGGCCGTCTCCAGTCCGTCTGTCTTGCCCATCATGACATCTAAAAATATAATATCTGTTTGTTCAGGGGCTTCGGAAAAGTGAAAAAGCAAAGATTCTCCGCTAAGATAACTGGAAACCTGGATCTTTATCTGATGCTTCTCTGCAATTTGGGAAATTAACTCCGCGTATTGATTAATCGCACATCGGTTGTCATCGCATAATGCTATTTTCAGCATGTTTTGTTTAACTCCCTTCTTCATAAAAACTAGTTTCTTAATTGTCTATTATGATCCTCTCTCCCTATTACCCCACCGATTTTTATTGACCAGCTCATTTCTTTATGTTGGGAAATGCCAGATTGTCCCAAGGGACTTATCATTTGTTTAGACCTTACGGTTATATGATAATATTTAGGAATGGATACGTCAAGTGATTAATCCCAAACAATTGCTCGTAACCAAAATTATAGTAATAATGGTATATTATTTACTTATCTGTTATAATAATAACTGGATGTTTCTTAGCTTTTTTGGAATAGTTTTACAGGAGGATTGAGCCATGAAAATTACCGTGATTTATGCAACGCAGCGAAAGTCAAAATCCAGTACTTACAACATTGCACAGCGATTTGTTTTGAATCTATCAGGAGCAGACTCTGTAAAGGAATTTTTTCTGCCAAAAGATATGCCAAATTTTTGCATTGGCTGTTGGAACTGCTTTACCAATTATAGGAAATGTCCGGATTATGGTTATCTGAAACCGATTTTAGAGTCCATGCTTGAAGCCGATTTACTGATTTTTACGGCACCAGTTTACGTCTATCATGTCCCGGGGCAGATGAAGGCGTTTCTTGACCATTTTGGGTACCAATGGATGGCTCATCAGCCGAGAAAGGAAATGTTTCATAAGCAGGCTCTTCTCATTTCTACGGCAGCAGGTGCAGGAACCAGGTCTGCGCTTCGGGATATAAAGGATAGTATGACCTTTTGGGGCATTTCGAATATTTATACATTTGGAAGGAATGTCTATGGAAGTGATTGGGATACTGTGGCTGGCAAAAGGAAGGCAAAGCTGCAAAAGGAAATTGACAGGCTTTCGGATAAGATCAAAGGAAAAAATAAACCTGTAACATCTTCTTTGAAGGTTAAAACTTTATTTTATGTCATGAGATTTATGCACAAACAGTTTCATTTTAACCCTGCGGATGTGAATTACTGGGAATCCATGGGATGGCTTGAAAAAGAAAGGCCATGGTGATGCAGATATTCTCATTTATGTAACAATGTCACTGAGACATTGCCTTATAACCGTTATAATGAGATCATCGTTATAGGAATATTTTAAATGAGAAGGAGATGCTGAAATGAGCATATTTAACTTTTTTTCTAACCATTCGGATTTTGCTTCAGGAATTGAGCAGGCAAACAACACGTCCAATGCAGTATTGCTGGATGTACGTACGGCACAGGAATATGCCAATGGTCATGTTCCCGGCAGTGTTAATATGCCGCTGGAACGTTTGGAATCCATTAAGCTTAACAAAAACAATCCGGTATTTGTTTATTGCCGCAGCGGAGCCCGCAGCAGACAGGCCTGCCGTTACCTGCGGACCTATGGTTATTCTGTTACAGATATAGGCGGAATCGCGGATTACCACGGTAAACTGGAAAAGGGAATATAACCGGAAATCAGAATTAATCTGGCAGGTGAAACTATGGGACATTTAGGCTTTTCCTATGTAGGGCTGATTTTCTTGCTTATGTTAATGATTCCTAATCTCATATGGACAAGATACCAGCCGGAAGGGTATGATTCTCAAGGTGAGAATAAGGTACTTCTGATTTTTGAACGTGCAGGCCGCGGGCGCATCATTGCCTGTTGCCGCATTCTTTCTTCTGAGAGTATATGGGAAGGCAGTCTGGCTTTTGATATCCACGGTAATTTTAGGAATCGGGCATATTGGCATTCATCTGCAGCATCGCAGGGAAAAGGACGGTAACGGCAATGGATAAAATCGGAGAATTAGTAAATGGGTTAAAAAATCAAGATCATAATTATGCTTATCAATGCCTGAAACAGCTTGAGGAGGAATGTGGCAGTTCCGATGCTGTTTACTCCTATTTTGAAGTTTTCACCGAAATGCTTCATGACCCAAACTCATATGTCAGAACAAGGGGAATCAGCCTGATTGCTGCCAATGCCAAATGGGACAGTGATAACCGGATTGACGAAATAATCGATGAACTTTTGATGCATGTGATGGATGAGAAGCCTGTCACGGCAAGACAGTGCATTAAGGTTCTTCCTCAGATTGCCGCAAGCAAGTACCATTTGGCTGAATGCATCATCGATGCGCTGGAAACCGCCAATCCGCAAAGATATAAAAGCAGTATGCAACCACTGATTTGCAAAGACATTCAAAATGCACTGGAAAGTATCAAACGTGATCAACGAGAAATATAAACATGCCATCGAACCTGTAAACTTTTATAATTTTAAATTAGGAGTCTCGCAAAATGACTGGATCCCGGTCATGGAGCGAGGCTCCTTTTTCTTTATGAAAAGAGCTTGTTTATCGCCTTCTGCACTGCGATAAGGGAAGAATTTCAGAGAATGCAAGTAAACTTGTATGCAATCCTTTGGGCGGGATACTTGTGGGAAAATATGGAATTTATTTGTGAAAAAAACCAGAAGTTTACCAAAAGATGAAAAAATAATGTAAAAAATGCTAATAAAATAGTTGATTTTAAAGATTGGATATGATATATTTTACAAAGTAAACAACTAGAAGATGAATGCCAAAACGTGTATTTCGAGCACTGATATGCATTTTGCGGGATACTGATGTGCAATCCTGATAAGTGCTTGTGCAATTGGATACAACAGTTTTCATAGGGAGGCAAAAGAGTGATGGAAGTGGAAGTAGGAAAAGGTGACCATAGGAGCGACATCTATAATCAGCTGCGCATGCAGATATTGAATTTGGATATTCGGCCAGGTGAACGCCTGAGTGAAAATATTCTGTCCAGCCAGATGAATGCCAGCCGGACGATGGTGAGAGATGCTCTTTCCCGACTGGTAGAGGAAGGATATATCGTCGTTTATCCTCAGAGAGGAACTGAGGTCACGCTGCTTGACAGCGAACGGATCAGACAGGCTGTTTTTTCACATAATGTGCTGGAACAGGCAATCATAGAGGAGATCTGCCGCCAGGGTCTTACAAAATCTCAGCTTGAACAGCTGGAAGAGGTTCTTAACTATCAGAAATTCGAGGTAAATAAAGAAAGCCCAATTGATTTTCTGATCGTGGAGCAGCAGCTTCATTATCTGCTTTCTACCTTTTGCGGCCATGAGTATGTCTGGGAGGTTTTCCGGACCATGGATTGTGATTTACTGCGTTTAAATTATCTTCAGTATACGACATTTAACTATAAGACGGACATGTCTTCCCTGACGAGCCTTGAACATGTCCAGGTAGAGGGACGTCTTTTGCTGGATAATCTAAAGCGCCGGGATGCAGAAGCCGCATGCCTGATCTGCGCCAATCACTTTAATTCGGTACTCTGGAATGCGGGAACGCTTCGGGGAATCTATCCACAGTTCTTTTCCGGACAGGCGTAAAAGCCGGACCGGATGGAAATAAATATTTATTATTATGATGAACGCCCTGCGGGCATACCTTAAGGCTCAAAAAGCATGGGCAGAAAAGATGAAAGGAGTATGGGTAAAGATTTGAGAGTGGCTGCCGCCTTAAGGAAGCGGCAAAATGGTTTGCATTGTATGGAGAATAAAAAGTCATAGGAGGTATTATTTTGGAGTACATTATTGGAATCATTTTATTAATTTCGTTCTTTGGCCTGGCGTATTACTGTATCAAGGGTCATAACCTGATGATCGGCTTCCTGCTGATTACGCTTCTTTGGACCATCCTTCCAATTGGAGGAACATTTTTTGCAAGTGAATCTTTCCTGGCGTCTAATCCAGTCCTGCAGTTTGGAAAGGACAACACACTGATTGCAGCCTTAAACAAAATTTACCAGTCTGCCCCTGAAGGTTGGGGAACCACTCTGGTAAACGTTTGCTGGGGTGCCTGGTTTGGCCGCGTGCTTATGGATACTGGAATTGCTTCCACTCTGATCCGTAAGACCGTTGAATTAGGCGGAGATAAGCCATTTGTTACAGTGGCTCTGTTAAACATCGTTACGGCATTGATCTTCACTGCCATGACAGGAGCCGGCCCGGTTATTGCAATCGGCGTTATCGTGCTTCCAATTCTTATGTCTTTGGGTATTCCAAAGTCTGTTGCACTGTTTACTTTTATGGGCTCCGTTGCATCCGGTATTTACTTAAACCCGGTAAACTTTGCACAGTACCGTGCATTCTTTATTAAACCAGAAGAGATGCCGGAGTTTACCCTCGGCTGGTATGCATCTCATTGGGGTTATGCCGCCCTGGTTATCATGCTGGTTGCAACAACCGTACTTGCTGCATTCTATTTAAAGCGTGCAAAAACCGTACATGCATGGGCTGCTCAGACCCGCAGCACAGCATCTGAACAGAAGAATGCTCCTTTCTACACACTGCTTCTTCCTGTTGTACCTGTTATTCTTAAAATCTGGCTGGATTTCTCCGTAATCGGCGGCTTTGTAATCGCAGGATTCCTGGCTCTGTTCCTTTGCGGAAGAATGAATGGAACGTTCAAAGAGAACTGCCAGCTTGTTAACAAGCTGTACTATGATGGTGTGGTTGATACCGCTCCGCTCGTAGGATTCCTTCTTACTCTGCCTATGTTTAACCAGGTAGCAGCTTATGCTTCTCCTTACTTCAAGGTGATTTTAGGCAACGTAATGCCAAGGAGCGAGATTGTTGTCTGTATCGTGTTCGCTGTTCTGCTTTGCATGGGATTGTTCCGTGGACCAATGACTCTGGTAGGCTGCGGAGCCGCAACCCTTGGCGTGTTGTCCAATGTTGCTTCCTTCTCGGTACCGTTCTTATATGCGGTATTCGCTATTCCGACAATTACAGTAAATATCGGAAGCTGTATTACCCAGTCATGGGTTGCATGGGGACTTGCTTATACAAAGGTTGAATCAAGAGATTTCCTGAAGCTATCCATCCCCAATGCATATCTAACCGGTGTGCTGCAGTATATCGCAACCTTTATTATGCTGGGCGGACTTGGAGCTGCATGGTTCCTTTCATAGGAATATTTTCTCAATTAATACAGAAACTCGAACTCTCCAAATCTAAGATAGAACACCCATAGGTCCGGGCGCGCCTTTGCGCACCCGGACGCTTTTCACAATTCATCTGAATGAGAGAATAAATATTGTTAAAACTAAGGTGCAAACACCTAACAAGTATAGCTTTATGCCAGAATGCGTGGCTAGGAAATGGAAAGGAATGGAAAATTAATGGCAGAACGAATACACAGACCGGTTCGTATGGGAATTGACGTAGGCGGTACCTATACCAAATGCGTTGCAATGGATAACGATACCCATGAAATTATCGGAAAAAACGAAGTAAAAACGACACATGACCATAAAGACGGCGTTGCTGCCGGTGTTGTGCAGAGCTTTAAAAACTGCATGAACGAAAATAATATCTCTCCGGAAGATGTGGTTTTCGTGGCTCACTCCACCACCCAGGCTACCAATGCCTTTATAGAGGGCGATGTGGCAAACGTTGGAGTCGTAGGAGTAGCAGGGGGTGGTCTTGAGGGCTTTCTGGCAAAGCGCCAGCTGGCTTTAAAAGACATTATGCTGGATGAAAAAGTCGGCCGTATGATCAAGGTGTATAATACCTTTATTAAGAAAAAAATGCTGACAGAAGATATCATCAATAAGAACATCGATGATCTGCTTGCCCAGGGCTCTCAGGTAATGGTGGCTTCCATGGCCTTTGGCGTGGACAGCATGGGGGAAGAGCAGATGATCCATGACTGCGCAAAGAAGAAAAATGTGCCTGTAACAATGGCTTCCGATATTACAAAACTTTACGGACTTACCCGCCGCACCCGAACGGCGGCAATCAATGCCTCCATTCTGCCGAAGATGATGATGACTGCAAACGCAACAGAAACCTCAGTAAAATCTGCGGGCGTCAACGTGCCCTTAATGATTATGAGAGGTGACGGCGGTGTTATGGAGATCGGTGAAATGAGAAAGCGTCCGATCCTGACAGCACTTTCCGGCCCGGCAGCATCGGTTATGGGTTCCCTCATGTATCTTCGTGCATCCAATGCCATCTATTTTGAGGTTGGAGGAACTACCACCAACATCGGGGTCATTAAGAACGGACGTCCTGGCGTGGATTATGCCAAAATCGGCGGTCACGACACCTATATCAACTCTCTGGATGTTCGGATTTTAGGCTGTGCAGGCGGTTCCATGGTTCGTGTCAATGATAAATGCGTGGTAGACGTAGGCCCTCGTTCCGCTCATATCGCAGGCTGTGAATATGCCTGCTTTATGCCGGAAGATGAGATCGTCGATCCACAGATCGAAATGGTAAGCCCAAAGCCAGGAGATCCGGGCGACTATGTGACCCTGCGGTTAAAGAATGGAAAGCGCATCTGCTTTACCAATACGGATGCTGCAAACGTCCTGGGGCTTATTGATGAAAAATACTTTGCCCATGGCAATGCAAATTCCGCCAGAAAAGCCATGCAGCCTGTTGCTGATAAGCTTGGCATAACAGTAGAAGAGCTGGCTACCCAGATTCTGGATAAGGACTTTGAAAAGATCAATGCCTGTATCAACTCTCTGGCTGAAAAGTACAAGCTAGATCATGACAGCATGAAACTGGTAGGCTGCGGCGGCGGTGCTGCTTCTCTGGTTCCTTACTGTGCCGGCAAGATGGGACTGCAGTACAGCATACCGGAAAATGCGGAAGTAATTTCTTCCATTGGCGTAGCGCTTTCCATGGTTCGTGACGTGGTAGAGCGAGTCATTCCAAACCCAACACAGGAAGACATCCGTGAGCTGAAAAAAGAGGCGGCAGATCTGGCAGTCAGCTCAGGTGCTTCTCCTGATTCCGTAGAGATCCATATAGAGATCGACAGCCAGACAGGAAAGGTGACGGCCATAGCCACAGGATCCACAGAGGTAAAGACTACGGATCTCTTAAAGGCCTGCGAGGAGCCGGAGGCCTGCGAGCTTGCATTACAGGATTTCGGTCCCAAGATCTGCAATGTGGAGTTGGCTGAGATGACAGACAAGTTTTATGTTTATAAAGGAGAAAAAGACGGTAAAACACCTCTGCGTATCGTAGACAGCAAGGGATTCATTAAAGTGCAGTGTTCCGACGGTGTTGTTGAGAAATGTAAAGCGAAGGATTACGAAGAGGTTGTAGAAAAGCTTTGGAAGGAAAATGCCGTGTTTAAGACGGATACTGTGCTGCGTCCGGATTTCTTTGTATGTTTCGGACCCAGGGTATGCGACTACAGTGCAGTAGATTTAGAGCAGGTTATGCTTCTTATGAATCTGGACTTAGGTGACCGGGAGCCAGAGGAAGATGTCCTGATCATAGCTTCCGTACAGGAGATTTAATCGATTATGAAGAAGGAAGAGTTTCGGAAAGCCCTAAAGCCCATTACAGATGGACTTTTCGGAAAGCAGAGGACAAGCGTGTATGAGCGCCCCCGCTTTGACGTACGTCCAATCGAAGACATGGTAAATGACTTAGCGGAAATTGAGCCGGTGGAATGGTATTCCTATGCATTTTCCAGAGAGCCTTTAAATGGAAGGTTTAACGAGGAACAGCGAAAGGAATGGATGGAGAAAAGCCTGGTCTGCGGAAGAGAATATGCTCATAAGGTTTGTGAAAAGTACCAGACCAGGGATCCCAAGAAGCTGGCACATGCCATGGGAATGGATATCTCCTTTCCGGAATTCCCGGAGAAAACAGACCGGGTGCTTTTTGCTGAATACCGGGTGCCCAATAAAATCTGCATCTATATGGATGCGGTGAAAAAAGGGGAGAAGCTCTTTGGAAGGCCGGGGATTTCAGAATTGTTGGCAGAGGGGCTTGATATCAGCCGCCTTCTGCTGGCCCACGAGCTTTTTCATTTCGTGGAAGAGCAGTATAAACATGAAATTTTCACGAAGACAGAGAAGGTCAGACTGTGGTCCCTTGGTTTTCTTCATAACGATTCTAATGTGATTGCTTTCAGTGAAATTGCGGCAATGGGGTTTGCCCAGGAAATCATGGGAATCACCTATTCCCCCTATATAATGGATGTGTTTTTGGTCTATGGCTATTCACCGGAAGAAGCCAGCGGACTTTACGAGGAGATGATGGTCTGTGCGGGGAGATCACCGCGGACCGCTTAAGAGAAAGAGGAGAAGATATGAGCTTAAGAATTCCATATGAGACAGTAAAAGAGACAATAAAAAAAGCGTTGTTACATGCAGGTCTAACCATGGAACAGGCTGAGGTCTGTGCAGCCATCCATGCCCAGTCCAGTGCCGATGGAGTAGAGAGCCATGGACTAAACCGTGTTCCCCGTTTTGTAGAATATGTGCAGAAGGGCTGGGTGGACCCGAAGGGACAGCCGGAGCTTATAGGAGCCAGGGGAGCCGTTGAGAATTACGACGGACATTTAGGAATCGGTATTACCAATGCAATGTTTTGCGCAGACCGGGCCACGGAGCTTTCAAAGGAACATGGGATCGGATGCGTTGCCTTGAGAAATACGACTCACTGGATGCGTGGCGGCACCTATGCCTGGAGAATGGCAGAAGCCGGTTTCATGGGCATGAGCTGGATCAACACGGAGAGCTGTATGCCGCTTTGGGGCAGTGATGAGCCGGGCGTAGGAAATAACCCGTTCTGCATTGCCATTCCAAGAGAGGAAGGTCCTATTGTTCTTGATATGGCGATGAGCCAGTATGCTTACGGAAAGCTTGGAGTTTACCGTCTGGCAGACAAAAAACTTCCTTTCCCAGGAGGCTTTGATAAAGAAGGGAACTTAACGGATGATCCGGGAGCCATTGAAGAAAGCAAAAGGATCCTTCCCACCGGATACTGGAAGGGAAGCGGTATGGCCATTGCGTTAGATTTAGCAGCCGCTCTCATGGCAAACGGAAACAGCGGTTTTGATATGGATGAAGAAGGAAGAGGAAGCTGCACTGGCTGCTGTCAGATATTCATTGCTTATGATCCATATCTTTTCGGGACAAAGGAAGAAATCCAGGAAATGCTTAACCGGCGTGTTGCCGCAGCGGATGCAAGTCATCCAGAGCGGGAAGGCGGCCAGGTTACCTGTCCGGGAGAACGCACCATTACCACCAGGGAACGCAGCATGAAGGATGGCGTATCCGTGGATGAGACTGTCTGGGCTCAGGTGGTTGCTATTTCAGAAGGCGATTTAGATACAAAGGATATTGCAAGCAAATAAAAAGGAACTGTTCCCATGGGGAGCAGAAGGGAGAAAACTAATGCTTTTTTCTAATATTTCAGTTGCAGAAACATACGATTATCTGGAAGATAAATTCCGTGCAGCCTATGCGTGGCTGAGAGAAACGGATATCCGTTCTTTACCGGCAGGAAGCTATCAGGTCCTGGGAGACATCGTGGTGGCTAACGTACAGGAATATACCACATTTCCTGCGGAGCAGGGATCCTTTGAGACCCATGAGAAATATTTTGATATTCAGTACATGGTTACCGGAAGAGAACAGTTCGGCGTCTGCAGAAGAGACGGCTTAAAGGTGAAGGAACGGATTGAGGAAAACGATGTAATCTTTTATGAAGAACCGGAGTTTAGCGGAAGCGTTCTGCTGGAAGAAGGAGATTTAATTATTGTGGCTCCTGAAGATGCCCATAAGCCTCGCTGCGCGGCAGGAAAGCCCTGTGATGTAAAGAAGGTCGTAGTAAAGATTGCTCTTTAAAAAATAAATCTGTCCGGCCTATTATAATTCCAGGCCGGACAGAAAACGTTAAATGATATTCATGGTCAAAGGCATCATAAGGTGATCGATCAGGACCTGATAGGCCTGGAGGCTATCCCCCTTTTTCAGATGCTGGTGAAAGGTTACATGCTCTTCGTAGGTTGCCTGCGCACGGCCGGCGACGGTCAGGGCATTGGCAGTAGTCAGATGTATGGTATAAAGAAGGCGCTGGAACAGATGGTCAAATTCACTGTTCCCAGCGAAATGGACTAAAAGCATATGGAACTGATGATCCTCTTCGGTAAAGGATTCCGGGAAGTTCTTTGCGGAAAGAGCGGTTTTCTGCCTGGCAAGGGATTCTTCCATATCCTTTAAAAGCTTGTGAAGCCGTTTTTTATCCTCGCAGCCTGCGGCCAGATAGACGCAAAAGCCTTCAATGGCGCAGCGGACCTGGATGGATTCCCGCATGGTTTCCTTATCCAGGCGCCGGATCATGAATCCGCGGCTGGGTATGATGGTGATATAACCTTCCTGAGAGAGATACTGAAGTGCCTCACGCAGAGGGGTCCGGGAGATCCCAAGTTCCTTTGCCAGTCTGGTTTCCGAGTACAACACCTCTGAATCCAGGGATTTGGAAAGGATCTGTTCTTTAATTGTATGATAAGCCTGATATTGCAGGGAACCGGTATCGTTCATGAATGACTCCTGTCGTTTTTGGAAATACCAGACAACCTTGTCTGGCAATAAGTGTTACGGAAATTATCATACCTGAAAAGAACCATGAAGTCAATAAAAAAAGATTGACCGGTATACCGGTATACTGGTATAATGAATGGAGAAAGAAAAAACTATTTTTAACACAGGAGGTACAAACAATGAGCGCATTTGAACTGGGAAATGGGTTAAGAGTCATTGATTTAACAAAGCAGCTGGATCCGGAAACTGAGACAAGACGGTGTCATTTATTCCGTTTTAACACTGGTGGTCCGATCCCGGATTTCCACACCATTATGGACTTAACCAGCCATTTAGGCACTCATGTGGAATGTCCATATCACCACAACGATAACTGGACAGACGTACAGGGTCTGCCTATCAGCACCTTCATGGGCCGTGCGATCCTTGTAAACATCGATCATATGGAGCCTAACGGCAAGATTAAGGGAGAAGATTTAGAAAAAGCCTGCGGCGACCGCATCAAAGAAGGAGATATCGTTATTCTGGATTCCCCGCGCAAGCTTCCTCCATTCACGCCTGCTTCCAACACGAAAGAGGATGAGCGCCTTTTCATCTGCCGTGAGACAGCAGAGTGGTTAAAGGAGAAGAAAGTAAAATGCGTTGGCTTTGGCGACGGCGTTTCCATAGAGAGCAACAACGAGGATGTATGTGCATTCCACGATGTTTTGATGGAGGTTGACGTGGTATTCTTAGAGGTATTAAAGAATTTAGAAGAACTGACCACTGACACATTCTTCATGTCCTATGCTCCGATTCCGATCAAAGGACTGGATTCCTGCCCGATCCGCGCATATGCCATCGAGGGAATTGCGGAATTTTCAAAATAATTGAGGGTGAAATTTATGAAGATTGCTGTTATTGGGGCAGGGGCCATGGGTTCCATCTATGGTTCCCATTTGTCCCTGAACAATGAAGTATATATGGTAGATACGGCGCCTGCAGTTGTGGAGCACATCCAAAAGGAAGGGATTAAGCTTCTGGAGGATAACGAGGAGCATAGTTACCGTCCCAATGCTGTTACTTCCACAGAAGGCATGGAGCCTGTGGACCTTGTCATTCTGTTCGTTAAATCCTTATATTCCAAAGCAGCACTGGATACAAACAGAAGCCTGATCGGTCCAGGGACCTATGTGATGACCTTGCAGAATGGTTCCGGCCATGAGGATATCCTGGAGGAGTTCGTTTCCAGGGATCATATGGTCATCGGTACCACAGAAGACAACGGCGCAGTTATGGGCCTTGGCTATGTGAAACGAGGCGGTACAGGCAATACCAACGTAGGTATGCTGGCAGAAGATAAGGAACAGTTCCTTCCAAGGCTGAAAGAAGCTTTTGAATGCTGCGGCTTTCGGGTAAATGTCCATTCCAATATCCAGCAGCTTATCTGGAACAAGCTTTTTACTAATGTATCATTAAGTGCGGTCACAGGCATCCTTCAGGTGGATATAGGGTATATCGCATCCAATGAACATGCCTGGAATATGACGGTCCGCCTGATTAAAGAGGCGGCTTCCGTGGCCCGGGGGCTGGGTCTTCATGCGGATGACGATGAGATCATAGAAAAGGTGAAGAAGACCTCGGAGATGTCTCCAAACGGCAGCACCTCCATCCGCGCAGATCTGCAAAATGGACGGAAAACCGAAGTAGATACGATCAGCGGCTCCGTAGTAAGAGCTGCAAAGAAATGCGGCATTCCGGTACCGACCCATGAGTTTCTGGTGGAAATGGTACACGCTATGGAAGACAAAAGCCGGTAACAGGATATAGAACGAGGCTGGTTTTCCGCCGCAGGGTGTATGCGCTGCCGGATACCGGCCTCTTTGTCTTTTGCCAGGCAATCGGACCCAGAGAAGGGGTCTTATACATGTACAGGGGAAAAGTCAAATGATAAGGGGGATTACAAATCATGAAGAAATTATATGTTGCTTCCATCACTCCGTTTCAAGAAAATGGGAAAATCAATGAATCCGCTGCAAGGCAGCTGTGGGAGAGAAATATTTCAGAGGGAGCGGATGGATTCTTTATCGGGGGAAGCTCGGGAGAGTGCTTTCTTCTGACCAGAGAGGAGAGGGTCCGTTCCTTTGAACTTGCTTCAGAATATGCAAACCGTACGGATATATTTGCTCATGTGGGATCCGTCAGTACGGAGGAAGCTGTATTCTATGCGAAAAAGGCAAAGGATATGGGCATCCGGAATATTGCGGCGACTCCTCCGCTTTACTTTGGATTCTCTGAGAAGGAGATTGCAGGATATTACTACGATATTGCTGAGGCAATCGGCCAGCCGGTTCTCTATTATAACATCCCATCAAACACCCACAGAGAGCTGGAAGTATCCCATCCGGATATTCAGGCGCTTTTAAAATCCGGTGCAATAGGATCTGTAAAGCATACCAATCTTAATCTGCTTCAGATGGAGCGGATGAGAAATATAAATCCGGATCTTAAGTGCTTCGGAGGCTTTGAAAGCTGTATGGTGGCTTTCCTTGCCTTTGGCTGTGACGGTTTTATCGGAAGCAGCTTTAATTTTATGCTGCCCCAGTTTAAGCTTGTGATGGAACAGTATCTGGAAGGAAGGGAGGAGGAAGCCAGAATCCTCCAGACCAAATGCAACAACATCCTGGATGTGCTTTTAAAGAACGGATTGTGCGCAAACCTAAAGTATATCATTTCCAGCCAGGGAATTCCGGCCGGAGAAGTGAGAAAACCCATGCTGCCTCTGACGCAGGAGAAAAAGGACGAGATGGATCAGGTGCTTAAGCAGTATCTGGAGGTCCGCTAGTGCTCTATGAGTATAAGCCATGGAATCGGGTTCAAAATTATAAAGGAGATTTATGACATATGAAAGCGGTACAGATTGTAAAACCTTATGAGTTAAAAGTCATTGATGTAGAAATGCCGGTAATGGACGAGAAGAATAACGTACTGATTAAAATGACCGCTGCAGGAATCTGCGGCTCCGATGTAGGTATTTACCATGGAACCAATGCTGCGGCTACCTATCCCAGGATCATCGGACATGAAATGGTGGGAAAGGTAGCGGAAATCGGCTCCTCTGTGAAGAATTTAAAGGTGGGTGACCGTGTAATCATCAACCAGGTGACAAGCTGCGGCCATTGTTATCCCTGCCGGATCGGACGGGGCAATGTATGCGACCATCTGGCTGTACGGGGCGTTCACATTGACGGAGGCTACCGTGAATATATGGCCGTACCGGAATCAGACTGTTATATACTTCCGGATTCCCTTTCTGATAAAGACGCTGTTATGATTGAGCCTGCCACCATCGGCATCCAGTCCTGCACCCGTGCAGAGTTAGAAAAGGATGACATGCTTTTAATTTACGGCTCCGGCGCTCTTGGAAGCTCCATATTAAAGACCGCCCGTTTGATCTGTGACCATATCATTGTTGCGGACATCCAGGATGATAAGCTGGAAGCCGCTAAAAAGAACGGGGCTGCTTATACGATCAATACCTTAAAGGAAGACCTTCAGGAAAAGGTAAAAGAATATACTCACATGAGGGGAGCCACGGTTTCCATAGATGCTGTCTGCAGCAAGGATTCCCTGACTCAGCTTCTCCAGGCTACCGGAAATGCCGGCCGGGTCATGACCATGGGATTTTCTACGTCCCCTACTGAGATCACTCAGTTTTCCATCACCTCTAAGGAACTGGATGTAAGAGGTTCCCGTCTGCAGAATAAGATGTTTGGAAAGGCCATTGAACTGATCAATGAGGGAAAACTGGATCTTAGCGGCTCTGTTTCTCATACCTTCCCTCTGATTCGCGCCCAGGAGGCGTTTGACTTTGTGGATAGCCATGATCCGTCCATTCGTAAGATCGTTCTAACCTTTGATTTTTAGTCATAATGTATCTCCGAATAAATCAAGCGGTTCCTTCTGCATTTAAAATAGAAGGAACCGCTTTTTCTTATCTGTTTGGGAGTGCAGCGCATCCATAAGATAATCATATATACGCGTCATGGCTTCCGGTTCAACCCATTCAGGAGAATCCCGATAGCCGCCGTGCATGGTGGTTGAGACATCCATCTGACTGAGAATCATGTCAAACTCCGGGGGATGGCCCAAAAATCCACTGCCCAGATTGGAAAGGGCATTTAGATACTGGATATCCCAGCGGGGAATTGAGGCTATGCTGATCGCAGGAATTCGAAGTCCGGAGAAAGAGGCTTCGTCACTCTTAGGCAAAAATTTCACCAGGAGGCCGTTGTGGGCTGCCAGGATTTCCTTGTTGCAGAAAGTGCGTACAGACTCTTTTTTTGCGTTCCCCCGGTCATAGACTGCAATGCTATCGCCGTAACCGCACACATCCAGATTAATCACACCGGTAATGGCCTGGCGGTCCATTTGACTGACGTAATGACGGCTTCCCGTATTGCCTGTTTCCTCTCCGTCGAAAAATGCGAAACGTGCAGGAAAGTTTTCAGCGCGCAGGGCTTTGGCAAGAGCGATCAGGATGCAAAGGGCAGCAGCGTTGTCATTGGCTCCAAAGCTTCCGTAAACCGCATCGTAATGGGCGCAGAACAAGAGGCTGGGCCTGTTATCTTCCGGAGAAATCAAGTAATTGATGATTCCTCTGGGAGCATTGGGCGAGGGTGCTTCTTCCTGACGTTCAAAGGGCAGATTTTCCTGCTCCAGGACCCTTTCCAAGGCCATACGGCGCAGGTCAGGATCCTTCATGGAAAGTTCAGTCAGATATTTGTTCAGGCTCATGATCATTCCCCCTGCCGGGCATCACCGGACAGGCAGCTTTCAAGAGGCACTTTTATAACGATCTTGCGGATCGCCGCAGGGCTGTCTCCGGCCTGGATGGCAGGGATATGGACATCCCAGGGGAAATAAATGGCATAGGAGCCTGGGATTAAGCGGATGCGTCCCTCCGGAGCCACAGGATCATTGCGGAAGAAAAGAATGTCCCTGGGAGTGTCAAGAAGATCCTCGTCCACCTGCCCGGTTTCATCCTTACTGTAAAAGCCGGCTTCTTCCGGACCGCCCTTGGCAAGAAACTGTACATCAATGTTTTTTCTATGAATTTCCGGGCGAAGGTCCTCCCGGTCTTTTGTGTCTAAATCAAGGACCTGCAGAATAACGGGCAGTCCATCCAGTTCTATGTTAAATACCCCCGGTTCATGAGCTGCCATATCGTTGTCCTTTAAAAAGCGGATGGCACTGCGCAGGGGAGCCGGCAGCATGGCAAGCTGCTCCTCCAGCATGGGTTTGTAAATGTTTCCGAAAATCATGGGTAATTCCTCCTGTTTTATGGATTATTGGATTCGTTCATCTGCAGGCCGTCTGTTACTGCATGGCCGTTAAGCCTCCGTCCACACCAAGGATCTGGCCGGTCACAAAGGAGGCGGCATCGCTGCATAAATACAGTGCGGCGGCGGCAATATCCTCTTCACGGCCGATGCGCCCAAGAGGAATGCGGTCCGTAAGCTTTCCTAAAAATGCGGGATCATCCAGTTGGAATGAATTAATAGGCGTCCGTACAAAGGTGGGTGCGATGGCATTGCAGGTAATGCCGTATTTTCCCCATTCACAGGCTAATTGCTTTGTATACATATTGGCGGCGCCTTTGCTGGTGCAATAAGCGATATAATCCTGTTTTGCTCCGATAAAGCCCTTTACGGAAGAGAGATTGACGATACGCCCATACCGGTTGGGAATCATGAAACGCTTTCCTACCCCGCGGGTTACTGTGTGAATGCCTTTTACATTTAAATCCATGACTTTATCGAAGGTATCTTCGTCATAATCCTCCGCCGGCAGCAGACGGTTCATCCCGGCGCTGTTAACCAGGATATCGATGCGGCCAAATGCTTTGTCTACCTGATCAAGCATCTCCGACACGTCATCCCGGTCACGTATGTCGCAGCGCAGGGAAAGAAAACTGCGGCCAGTCTGTTTGGCCTCTTCCTCAAGGCAGGCAGCCTTTTCCGGATGACCGCCACATACAGCCACATCAGCTCCGTTTTGCAGGAAGGCTCTGGCAATGGCGCTTCCCAGACCTCCGGTCCCTCCCGGGATCAGGGCCTTCTTTCCGGCCAGTGTAAATAAATTCTGATAGATCTCATTTTTCATAAAGAAGCCCTTTCTGTTCCTGTAAACTGGTATCTGTCTGTTCATTATTACTTTCAATAAAATAGTCCGGATAGTGTTCCTTCAAAGGGGATATTAACAAAAGGATCCGGGCCAAATGATGATGGTAAATGATACACGCCCGGTCCGTATCCCGTTCTGCAAGCGCATCAGTAAGCGCAGTTAAATCCTTAAGAAAGTCTTCCATTACGGAAGCGTCGGAGGCCGATAGGTAGAGAAGCCTTTGTAAATCCATTCCGGCTTTCTGGACGGGGTCCCATATAAAGTCCATCTTGCCAGCCAGATCATAAAGCAGATGATAGTATTCGGTGATCAGCCGGACGGACTGGGATAAATCCTTTTGGGCCAGATAGTCCTCCTGCTGCATCAGGTTATGATAAAGAATATCAAACTGAGGCCGTTTCACTTTTCTGATGAAGATATTTTGAATCATGGCTGTCCCAAGCTGCTTGTTGATCCATAAGGTCTGCTCAATCCGGTTAATGTCAATTCTGGATACAAAGGCTCCCTTTTGAGGAATGACGTCCACCAGATTTTTACGGGAAAGCTTGTAGAGCGTATCATGGACAGGCGTCCGGCTTATGCTCAGCGCATCTGCAAGTTCTACCTCGTTCATCTTACGGCCTGGGGGCAGATGAAGGTTCAAAATGAAATGCCGGATAATCCGGTATGCATATTGTCGTGCATCTTCCGTATGTCTCCGGGGCGGCAATTTTTGAAACGGTATGAGTGACATGTAAAACTCCGTTCTGCCGCCTTGACCGGCGGCACAAATCAAATAAATAACGCCAAGGGCGTTGGTGCTGTCCTGTGTTGCCATCAAATTTTAACATAAGGCTTGTCTGGTACATGGTTTTATATGAGTGCCAGGTATGGACAGGAAAGAATTAAAACTTGTATGCAATATCTATCTATATTTTATCATTCTTTGCTGAAAAAAGCTACTGAATTTGATGCTGCAAGTGCCGGGAACGAACCGGCGTTTATGCCTGTAATCTGCGGGTGACCTGTTCCCTATGTCTGCGATCTGTAAAGTCGGCCTTTGAAATAGTCCTTGGGTACAAAGAAATGAAAGTGGAAGACAAATTCACCGGCTCTGTTGGGACTGAGAAGTGTATGTCCAAAAGAGTTGAAATCAGTAGGGATTTATGGAAATATATAGTACAAAACAACAAAAAAGTGATATTAACCTCTTGCATTTTTAAAAAACGTATGATATAATTCCAGTGTTGCAGCAAATGAATAAAATTTATAATTTATATGCGCGAGTGGCTCAGTTGGTGGAGTACGACCTTGCCAAGGTCGGGGTCGCGGGTTCGAGTCCCGTCTCGCGCTTTTTTATTTGTGGTGGAAGCCTTTATTTTAAAGGACTTCCGCTTTTTTTGTCTGTCAGCTTGTACACTGTTCCGCTACTTTTTCCGTTAATGGATTGCAGATATATTCAAGAGTAGTATTCTGGTCGTAAATTCCTTGTAATTCAAGAGATTTTTTGTTACGCTGATAGGTGAACGGTATGATCTTATGATATCAGAAATTGATAAATAAGAAATATAAATAAAAGAGGTATCATTATGAGATTGCATGACAAATGCTTACCATGTGTTGTTAACCAGGTTATTAGAGTAGCTAATATCACCGGAATTAATACGAAGGAGGAGTTATTAAGAGAAGTTTTTACTTATCTTAGCAAAATGAATTTTGAAGAAACTACTCCGGAAATTATAGGTGAAATCTTTGACATGATAAAAAGACATGCAAATAATCCAGACCCATATAAAGAAACCAGAAATTACTACAATACTTTGTTTCTGGAATTGTCACCTGAATTTGAGAGGAAGATTGAGCAGGCTGAAAATTCATTTATGTTAGCAATTCGATATGCGATTGTTGGTAATATCATAGACTTCAATCCTATACACAATACGCTATTAGAGGATATTTACGATTGCTTTGAAAAAATGGAACAATTAGAATTAGCAATTGATGATTCTCATGCACTGATGAAAGATATTTCAAATGCAGGAACTTTATTATATTTAGGTGATAATTGTGGAGAAATCTGTATGGATAAGATTCTATTAAAAAAAATTAAAGAACTGAATCCTAATATAAAATTACTATTTGGAGTACGAGGGAAACCTGTGGTGAATGATTCTATATCTGAAGACGCATATTCTGTAGGGATTGATGAATATGCAGAGATTGTAGATAATGGAGATGGTTCTCTTGGTACTGTCCTTAATCGAACGAGTCCTGCATTCAAAGAAGTTTATAATAAGGCGGATGTAGTAATTGCCAAAGGGCAGGCAAACTATGAATGCTTGAGTGAAGAAAATAAAAATATCTATTTCCTGCTGATGACCAAATGTGATGTAATTGCAAATGATATCGGTGCTGAGGAAAAGAAAATGATCTGTATGAAAAACAAAGCCTGGAAAAACCAACTAACATAAAATCCAACAATCATACAAAGTTGCAGACAAGCTGCAGACACTCGCGAAACCGCGTAATCACCGATATACATTTATCTCATATTCTATATTAGATAAATGTATAAATAGCTTATTCCATTAACTGGTTCTTTATAAGTACATAGTACTTTTATGTTGAAATTTTAGAACTATCAATGGAAGGAGTAAATAATATGAATTTATCATCAAAATCTAATTTTAAGGATGATTATGAAAATAGTAATAAAATCAGTGACTCATGCGGACAAATTATAAAATGAGGAGAGGTTGGTCAAGCATTATTATTTAATGGTGCGACTATAGGGACTACCGTACCAGCCGCTACTATTACATTAGATACCTCTAAATTTTGTAAACCATGTATCATGCTTGAATTTTCATCAAATATAATTGGAACACTTTTTCAAGGAACATTAAATTTTCAATTATATCGGACTTGTAATAATCAACTGCCAATTCCTGTTGGCCCACAATTCTATTTTTCACGACCGATACCGGCTTTTTTGGCTGATACGTTTTCATTCAATATTTGTGATTGTGATTTATGTCCAAATGAATGCTGCACCTATAGTATTGTTGTTACGGTCGGTGGATCTACTCCTGTTATTGGTAATGCCGACATTTTCGCAGCAAGGCTTGCCGCAATTATTGTAGATAAACCGAACCATGATGATGACTGCCACCCCTGCAGTAAACGTTGCTGTAAAGACAACAGGACTATATTAAAATGCGGAACTTCAGGCGGTGTATCAATAACTCCAGGTACTTTGGCAGGTACTGCTACTACCATCAGTACTCTTTCTTTAAATACTTCCTGCTTATGTGATCCATGCGTAAAGCTTGAATTTGCAAGCACGATAGCTTATTCAAGCCCTACCACTATGGACAGCACCGATGTAAACATTCAGGTATTTAAACTTTGCGACAATCAGCTTATCCCAATACCAGTTGGACCGCAATTGGTTTTTTCAGTTCCTTATACAACTGTAATAGTTCCGCCAGCAGCACCTGGATTTTCTGGTACTTCAACGTTTTCTTTCTTTGTTTGCGATTGTGAAATCTGCTCCCATGAATGCTGCGCCTATTCAGTGGTAGCAACTACAGCAACGGCTGATGCTTCTGTCACAATTTCCAACGCAAGGCTTTCCGCAATAGCCGCAGATAATAACTGCAGATGCTGTTAATTCAAAATTTAAAAACTTTACTGCTATAAAAGGCTCTGATCATTATCCGGGCCTTTTATTTTGTCAGGAAAGTCATCCTCAATTTCTACCAATATTAATGTTACATAGTCGTCTCTGTTTATAGTTCCAATCTCAAATATAAGATACTCCTCATAAGCATTTTTTCCGAGGTTTATCTGATGTTCCTTTGCGAACTGCATAATCTCTGAATACATTTCACTGATCCTTCGATAACTTCCTTTATAATAAACCTGGAGATACCAACCCTCTTTTCGCACAAGAGTGTTGTTTTTTTTATCAGCATTATTCGTTTTTGTATACAGATAGGAAAAGCTGTCGAATCTTTTATCACGGATATTATCAATGGTAAGTGATGCTCCCAGAAAATCAATCATACTAGCATTGCTGTTATTGCGGAATGCGATCAGCTCTGTTAAAAAATTCGGGTAAGAGTTGTCGTTGTCATTATCCAATAAGGTACTGCACAGCGCTTTCATGCTTTTATGATAAGCCGTCCCTATGGTATTATAATCCACGGATAAGGCTTTTTCTGTTAATTCCTTTAGGGAGTCGATCTCACGTTTCGTATTTTTTAACTTTTTAATTTCCTTTGAAACTTCATTTGACTTTTGCTCCAGTAAATCTACCAGCTTTACAGGATTTCTTTCGTCCATATATTTTTTGATTTCTTTTAAAGGCATTCCCAGCCTTTTTAATGCAGAGATAATAGAAAACGTATCGAATTGGCGGAAAGAGTAATAGCGGTAACCATTTTCTTTTATGATCTCTGGCTGAAAAAGCTTTATCTGATCGTAATGAAATAAAATATGCTTAGGTATTCCGCAGATTTTTGCAAACTCTCCTGTTGTTAAGTATTCATTTTTATCTTTAGACATAAAATTACCCCAGTTCTATGCTGCATATTACGATTTCATGTTTGCAGCTGCAGTATTGACGCAAACTTATTTATATCATTTCATATATGTTTTATTTCAATAAGGCAGGTATTAAAAAAACAGGAAATATAAAACAATAATGATAAGAAATTTTTTAGTTTTTATTTTTCTTGACTATAAGACCACCTTATAGTTTATAATAGTCAAACAGCCTATTCCTGTCAAGGATCAGGGCTGAAATTATATATATATTTATACAGTAAAGCGAAAGGAGTCATGTTATGAAATTAATGTTAAAATATCTGAAAAGATATCCGAAGCTAATTCTGTTAAACATCATAGGAATCTTTAGTTTCGTAGTAGTACAGCTGGGAATTCCCACGGTTATGGCGTGGATGATTGATAACGGAATAGGCAATGGTGATATCGCTTATATTAAGAAAATGGGAGGAATCATGCTGATCGTCTGTATTCTTGGTGGTGCAGGCACCATTTTATTAACTTTCGCTTCATCAAGAATTTCAACCTATATGATCCGGGATATCAGAAATGATGTTTTTGCGAAGTCGCAGAGATTTTCCCACACAGAATATAATAAATTTGGTGTATCTTCTATGATTACCCGAACAACGAATGATGCATTTCAGTTAATGCTGTTTTCAAATTTGTTGTTTCGAACGGCGCTTTTGGCACCAGTCATGATTATTATCAGTGTTTTTATGACGATCAAAACAAGTATTAATCTCTCAATGGTCATAGGAGGAAGCTTTCCATTTATTGTAGCGGGAGTCATAATCATTGCCAAATTAACCAATCCGCTTTCCGAGAAACAGCAAAAGGGTATGGACCAATTGAATCGGATTTCAAGAGAAAACTTAACCGGAATACGTGTGATCAGAGCTTTTCGAAAAAGTGAATATGAATCAGAACGTTTCGCAGAAACCAATGACGACTATGCCACTAATTCAAAGAAATTATTTAAAATCATGTCATTTACGCAGCCGGCCTTTTTCTTTTTACTGCACCTTGCAATGATGGCCGTTTTTTGGATATCAAGCTTAATGATTGATAAAGGAACTTTACAGGTTGGACAGTTAGTTGCTTTCTTAGAGTATCAGTTTCATGCAATGTTCTCTATCATGCTATTTTCCATGGTATTTGTCATGTATCCAAGGGCGCAGGTATCTGCTAACCGTATTCAGGAGTTATTAGATGAAGAGCCGTTAGTAAATGATCCTGCTCATGGTATTACAGCTGATAATAAAGGTGTGGTTGAATTTGACCATGTTACGTTCCAGTATCCGGATGGTGAGCTCCCGGTGATAAAGGATGTATCTTTTACTGCGAACAAAGGGGAGACCGTAGCATTTATCGGCAGTACGGGCAGCGGAAAGAGTACATTGATTAATTTAATACCAAGATTTTATGATGTGACAAGCGGTTCCATTAAAATTGATGGTGTGGATACACGTAACTATGACTTAAAGGCGCTCCGTCAGAAGATTGGCTTTATCCCGCAAAAAGCTTTTTTATTTAAAGGAACCATTGAAGAAAACCTTAAATTCGGCAATCCCAATGCGACGCCGGAAGAAATAGATCATGCAATTGAAATAGCGCAGGCAAAAGAGTTTATTCAGAATAAGCCGAACAAATTACAGGAATTTATAAGTGAAGGTGCAAAAAATGTATCAGGAGGCCAAAAACAAAGGATCTCGATTGCGAGAGCATTGGTCAGAAAACCGGAAATCTACATTTTTGATGACAGCTTTTCTGCACTTGACTATAAAACAGATGCTACCTTGCGGGCCGCCCTTAAGGAAGAAACAAAAGAATCCATTGTATTCATTGTGGCACAAAGAATTAGTACCATTATGAATTCGGATAAAATAATTGTTCTCAATGAAGGCGAAGTGGTAGGTATGGGAACCCATAAAGAATTATTAAAGTCATGCAATATATATTATGAAATTGCAGATTCACAATTAACAAAGGAGGAACTGGAGCGATGAGAAAATTATATCCATATGTAAAACCATACTTGAAGTTTTTTATCGTAGCGATTCTTCTTACGGTAGCATACTCCGGTTTCTTATCAGCAGCGCCAATGGTGGAAGGTTTCATTACAACCAGGCTAAAAGATGATGTTGTGGATATCATGAACAAAGTTCCTGGGGCCGCCATCAGTTTTTCCTATGTTATTAAAATCTTGAAGCTGTTGCTTGCTATTTATATCGGAAACGTACTTAGCAGCTTTGGTTCACAGTATTTCCTGACTAATGGTATACAAAATACAATGCGTGATTTAAGAAATGATGTCCAGAGAAAGATTGCGAAGCTGCCAATCAGCTATTTTGATAAGCGTTCCGTCGGAGACATTCTCAGTATCATCTCAAATGATATCGATACCATGTCAAATGCGCTTCAGCAGAGTTTATCAAGGATATTAAGTGCTGTCTTAACCATTATTTTAGCAATAGCACTGATGTTTTATATTAATCCGGTGATGGGTACGGTTGCTGTTTTGCTGATACCGGGAAGTGCCCTGATCATGAAATTTATCATGAAGCGTTCTTCCGTTATGTTTAGCAGGCAACAGGCTGCACTTGGTGACTTAAATGGTTACATTCAGGAAAGATATACCGGGTTAACCGAAATCAAATTATATGGAAAGCAGGAAGATTCCATCGAACAGTTTAAGGAGATTAACAACAATCTATGTGAAAACGGATTTATGGCACAATTTATATCCGGATTGATGTCGCCGTTAATTTCCTTCATTACGTATCTTGCAATTGTAGCTGTTTGTATATTGGGTGCGACATTTGCTATTACAGGCGCCATAACGGTTGGACAGCTTCAGGCATTTATCCGATATATGTGGCAGTTAAATGAGCCGCTGGAGCAGGTGTCACAATTGTCTGCTTCCATTCAGTCTGCGATTGCAGCATCGGGTAGAGTATTTGAGTTTCTTTCTGAAACAGAAGAGGTCCCGGAGGCTTCTGCTCCGGTAAAAATAGAGAATTTAGAGGGAAATGTAACCTTTGAAGATGTCTCTTTTGGTTATAACAAAGATAAAATGCTCATTGAACATCTGAATATTAACGTAAAGAGCGGCCAGATGGTAGCAATCGTAGGTCCGACAGGCGCAGGAAAAACCACGCTTATTAATCTTTTAATGCGTTTTTATGACGTAAATAAAGGCGCAATTAAGGTTGACGGTGTGAAAATTAAGGATATGAAACGGGATGATCTTCGTTCTATCTTTGGTATGGTGTTACAGGACACCTGGTTATTTAACGGAACGATCGCAGATAATATAAAATACGGTAAAGAGGAAGCAACGCAGCAGGAGATTGAAAAGGCAGCTAAAACAGCTAATGTAAATCATTTTATCAAAACACAGCCAGATGGCTACCATATGATATTAAATGAAGAATCCTCAAACGTATCTGTCGGTGAGAAGCAGCTGTTAACAATAGCGAGAGCATTCCTGGCAGATCCGGCTATTTTAATCCTTGATGAGGCGACAAGCTCCGTTGATACAAGACTTGAATTAATGCTTCAGACCGCTATGAAAAATATCATGAAGGGCAGAACAAGCTTTGTTATTGCACACCGCCTTTCTACGATTAGAAATGCGGACTTGATCCTTGTTATGAATAACGGATCAATTATTGAACAGGGAACCCATGATGAATTAATAGCAAGGAAAGGATTTTATGAAAAACTGTATATGAGTCAGTTCCAAAATCAAGCTTAAAAATACTTTATGTTTTTTAAAATCAGGCCCCCGTAATTGGGAGCCTGCTTTTCATTTATCTGTCATTCAATTCTTCCAACAAGTCCAATACTTCCCAAAGCCCGTTTATGGAGTAATCCGCAAGACTGCGGTCAAAACCAAACCTGTCATCAATGACGGAGGCCACAGTCATGCCCGCTCCATGACCTGCCATGATCCCATAGGTAGAATCTTCCACCACCAGGCATTCCTTTGGCTCACGCTTTAGGGTGTCTGCCGTATGGAGATAAATTTCCGGATTAGGCTTGCTTTCCTTAAATTCCTCTCCGCTTACAATGTAGTCAAAATCACCTTTCAGTCCGCAGGACGTGAGCACATCATCAATCCCTGCCCTGCTGGTAGAAGATGCCAGTGCCACCTGATAGCCTCTGCGGTGAAGCTCCTTTAAAATCTCCGGGACTTCCTTTCTTAAAATGGAAGGGTAATCCGGGCGGCAATCGGCCCAAAGGCCTGCATATAGCTCTTGGAACGAGAGGGAATTCACATCCTCTCCAATTACGTCACTTACAATCTCCATCGTCCGTTTCGTGGTGGATCCCACCACGGCAAACAGCGCCTCTCTGTTGATCTGGGGGTACTTAAGCTTCAGCTTTTCATACATATGGTTCAAATAGATGATTTCGCTGTCGATCAGAACCCCATCCATGTCAAATATAACTGCTTTTATCATTGGTCAAATTCCTTCCTCAAAGTCTTCAGACGCTTCTACCGGCTCATATTTGTATTTTCCGATCTGCGTTTTTCCTATTTCAATTATTTCATCTGCCAGCGTATCTGTTTCCGGTATCTTGCCCATCATGCAGCGCATAGCCAGTTCTACGGTCATGCCAAGGTTCGTTCCGTAAAGGACCTTTATCCGTTCATCTCCAATGCTTAACATTACTGCATTTTTAAAAGGGGAGCCTCCCAGAATATCGCATAGAACAAAAACTTGTCCGCAGTTTTTTAAGCGGTCGAAGGCGGCCTTTAGATTTTCCTTTAGCTGTTCCTCACTATGCTCCTCCCTAAAATCTACCGGAACGATATAATCCTGATGGCCGGTGAGAAGTTCCACTGCGCTTGTGATTCCGGTTGCAAATGTTCCGTGGCCTGAAATAATGATTCCAATCATATTTTCCTCTTTCCTGCCCGCGTTTTGGGGCATATAGGTATGATTTCCGGGCATTTCACGATTTATTTCTAATCCCTGTATACGACAAAGTCAAATCGGTGTGTGTTGCCCGGATAAGTTTCAATGCTGTAGTCGATAGGACGTTCATATTGGTCGTAGGCAATGCTTTCTAACATGTGCACCGGAGAGCCTTTTTCTATGTGAAACAGGTGAGCCTGTGCAGGGCTGATGATTTCCGCCCGTATGGATCTGACCGCCTTTGCCGGATAGATGCCATACACATCTCTCATGATGCGGTAAAGAGAGTCTGTTCCGTAATCATAGGCTTCAATTCCCGGAAAAAGATCCATGGGAACAAAGTTTTCAATAAAAGTAAAAGGACGTTTGTCCGCATACCGCATGCGCTCCAGATGAAGGCAGTGCTGATTGGGATCCAAACGCAGTTTTTCATAAACCGGGACATGGTAAGGGATGATTTCCTTCTTCTTTAAATCGGTTCCTGGCTGCATGCCGATCATGGCCAGTTCTTCACGGTAGCTGACAAGCTGCATCAAATAGATTCCCCGGTCTGTAATTGATCTTACAAAGCTACCGGAGCCACGCTTCCTCACCAGCATTCCCAGCTTGTTTAAATCTCCGTAGGCCTGCCGGACGACAGGGCGGGAGATGCCGAATTTGCGGCATAGTTCATCCTCTGTGGGCAGCTTTTGCCCCGGAATCAGGGTTCCGCTTCGGATTGCCTTAATCAGGCAGCCCTTTAACTGCTCATACAATGGAATCGGACTATATTTATCAATTTGTATAAATTCAAACTTCATGTATACACCTCCATAGCAGGGAAATCCCATTAGTACAGTATATCATTGAGGAATTTTACCTGCAATGTTATTTTAACGGATATCCATATTATGTCCACTCGGTGCCTTAAACGGTATCAGAAGCCGCCTTTTACCATGTAGTTTTTTACCGCGTAACAAAAGGGGCCATACAGGAGGCGGTAAATTCTTCCAGCTCTTCCTGTACGGCCCCCGGCAGAATTCTTATTGATTCCTTCCGTGAGTTACATGATTTTAAAGAAAGACAATACGATTGATGCAAGGATGATAAGAATAATCAGCATCAGCGTATTAACATGTTTTTTCTTAAACAGCCAGTAAAGGGTAAATACAAACCCTAAAGGCAGTATGTTCGGCATAATGGAATCGAAGATTGCCTGTATGGATACGCCGCCGGGAGCTACCAGCGTTTCGGCAAAATGAAGGGATACGTAGCTTGGGATCAGACCGCCTACCACCATCATGCCCAGGATACCTGCTGCCTTTGTAATGGCGTTGGCATTGGAACTGATTAAATCAACGGCTCCCACACCCATGTTATATCCCATACGGCCAAACCACAATCTTGATATGGCACCTAAAAACCAGATAGCGATATAAAGGATAGGACCAAGTACAGAGCCGCCGCTTGCAAGGGAACAGCAGATGGCTGCTGATATTGGAAGCAGGGTGAACCAGAAAATTGCGTCTCCAAGTCCGGCCAGAGGGCCGAATAGACCGGTTTTAATGCTTTTGATCAGAGCCCTGTCCTGTCCGTTTTCTTCCAGGGAAAGGATAAGACCCTGAAGAAAGGTTGCCATATGGGGTTCGGTATTGATAAAGTCCATGTTATTTTTCATGGCATCTGAGATTTCTTCCTTCTGGTCACCGTAAATCTTCTTTAATCCGGGAAGCAATCCGAGACAGAAGCCGGGAGCCTGCATACGCTCAAAGCTGAAGCAGGACTGCTCTAATATAGAAAGCATGCTCATCTTATTGATATCTTTTTTGTCCAATTTATTTCTAGATACCGTCATCGTCAGCACCTCCTTCTACAGTTACGGCATTCTTTTTGATCGTTTCATCATTAAGATAACCAATGAATGCAACGGCGATTCCTGCGATAGCTACCGGAAGGATATTGCCCAGCTTTAAGAATGTCATGAGTAAGAAGCCAATAAAAAGATATGCCACGTTCTGCTTCTTAAGCATAACAACCAGGAGCAGGGTAAGACCGACTGCAGGAAGCAGGCCGCCGGATATTTCGAATCCGTGGATCAGCCATTCCGGGAACATGTTTACAAATCCTGCGATCTGGTTCTGTAATGCAAAGGCAGACAGGAACGTGATCAGAGCGTAGATTCCCGCTTTAATGACTAGACCAAGCAGAACGATCTGTGTAAATCTCTTTGTGTCTGCGTTCTCGCATGCGTGGTCCAGGGGACGTAAGAAACCTGCAAAAGTAGTATTGCAGACAATTCCGACCCACTGTGCCAGCAAAGCAAAGGGCAATGAGAGTCCCAGAGCCGTTTCAGTACTCTGTCCAGTGGTGAAAGCGATGACGGTTGTCATCATACCTGCCATCAGAGGATCAGGCGGAACGGTACCGCCTACGGTCAGCAGTCCCAGATAAGAAAGCTCTGCAACGGCGCCTGCAGCCAGTCCTACCTGAACATCACCCAGGATTATTCCGGCGAAGAAGGCGACAACGATGGGGCGGAACCAGAAAAAGGCTTCCCAGCAGGCGTCACAGGCACAGATAAAGGCCAGTAAAGCCAGCAAAATCCCCTGGATTAAAGTAATTTGCATAAAAAACCCTCCTTTTATTGAACCGCAGGTTTTTTCCTGCGGTTTTCATCATGATTGCTTATGGGATTCCAGGCATAAAGGTATGCCCGCAGGGTATTTCATCTCATTCTTCCTATACCTGACTAATATTTTTACTTCACCTCAAAATCATGCTTTTTATCTCCGGGAGCGATCTGGATATAAACATCAATGCCTTTTCCACGAATCATTCTCAAGTCTTCTAAATCCTGTTCATCCAGATATACATGGGGCTCATTGGATACTTTCTTTCCCGGAGCTACATGCATGTTGCCGATGCAGAGCTTATCAATGGGAACTCCTCCTTCAACCAGGGCTCTTGCAGACTGCGGATTTCTTACTACTATAAATATCTTCTGGCTTGGCGCTGCCTTATGGATGACTTCAATTGTTTTTTGAATTGTAAAGAACCGGATCCCCACGCCGGTGGAATCTGCGGTCATCTTCATCAGAGACTGCTGGACCGGATCACCTGCAGCCTCATCGTCTGCGACTACGATCAGATTACATCCAATGGCTCCCACCCAGGAGCATCCCACCTGACCATGTACCAGCCGGTTATCGATCCTTGTTAATAGAATGTTGGGCATATGATTGTCACTCCTTTTGAAATTTTGTATCTCTCTGAAATTTTGTGCTGTTTTTCATATTTTCACTCTCTTTTATTAAAAAAGTATAAATAATGTATAAATAAATAATAGTATCATGAGGAAAGTTTGTCAATATGTAATTACAATTATTTGTATGTTTTCAATACATTATTGACTATACTTAAGGATATGATATAATTATTGCACAAAATACTTTCTGACTCATTTTTACCAAAACGAAAAAAGGAGCGGTTACAAAATGAATGAAAAAATAAAAGAAACAATGATGACGTACGTGGAAGAGTCTCCTGAGGTAATGCTTAATAATATTAAAAACCGGAAAGCGCTGACAGCTCCGCTGATCGCAGAATATGAAAAGGGAGATTACAAAACCGTCTGGATCGTGGCTTCCGGGTCCTCCTATAATGGTTCGTACTGCGCCCGCCAGTTTATGAGGTATTATTTAAAGTCTGAAGTGAAGATCATATCCCCCTTCACCTTTCTCAGCAGTGAACATGATTATACGGACAGGGATTTTGTCTTTGTCGTTTCCCAGAGCGGGTACAGCACCAATTCCATAGATGCGTTAAAGATGATCCGCAAGCAGGGGCGCACCTCAATCGGAATTACAGGAAGTATCTCCAGTGATATGAAAGATTATGCGGATGTGCTGATCGATTATGGGGTTGGAGTGGAAACCGTAGGTTATGTGACAAAGGGTGTGACCTCGTTTGCCTTGTTTCTGATGCTGTTTACTCTTGAAGCTGCCGTAAGAAAAGGACTGATGACGGAGGAAGAGGCAGAATCGGTATGCCGGGATATGGAGAAGGCAGCCCGGATTCATGAGACCGTGCAAAAGGAAACCATGAAATTTTATGAGGATCATTATAAGGAATTTACCTCCATGGAAAATGCTTATGTGTGCGGATTAGGCGCTAATTACGGCACGGCACTGGAAGGTGCGTTAAAGTTAGGTGAGACAGTAAAGATCCCTTCTGTAGCTTATGAATCTGAGGAATTCCTTCATGGACCCAATCTTCAGATGACTCCCGGCTATACGGTATTTCTCATTGACGGAGGAAACAGCAGCAGCCGGATCCAGACCATTTTTAAAGCCTGCCGGGAGGTGACTGACAGAGCGTTTTTCATAACCAATCAGTCTGGATACACCGGAGATGGAATTTTAAACCTTCCGGTGGAGCTGCCGGAGCTTTTAACCCCCTTATGCTTCCTGCCGTTTTTCCAGATCCTTGCATATCAGGCAACGACAGCTCTAGACCGCTGGAAGCAGCATCCTCTGTTAAAGAAGATGAAAGATACTGCTGCATGCAAGACGGAAAATTATGAGAATCAGGATGATGATGATTGATTCTTAAAGGAGACTATTTATGGGGAATATTAAGATCAGCCAGAAAGAACTGGCCGCTTATTTTGACCACACGCAGTTAAGAGCCTTTGCCTCCCATCAGGATTATGTAACGCTCTGCGGGGAGAGCATGAAATATGGCTTTAAGATGGTAGCCATCAACCCGGCGCAGGTGGTCCGCTGCCGGAAGCTTTTGGAAGGCAGCACTGTCCATGTGGGTGCAGCAGTGGGATTTCCGTTAGGGCAGACAACCATAGAAGATAAGCTGAATGAAACAAAGACCGCCATTTTAAACGGATCTGATGAGATCGATTATGTGATCAATATTACTGAGCTAAAAGAGAAAAATTACAGCTTCATAGAAAGGGAGATGGCAGAGATAACGGAAATCTGCAGGGAAAACAAGGTGATTTCAAAGGTTATTTTTGAAAACTGCTATCTTACAGACCAGGAGAAAGAGGAATTGTGCCGGATCGCGCGGAACGTGCATCCGGATTATATTAAGACCTCCACCGGGTTTGGAACTGGCGGGGCGACCTTTGAAGATGTGGCACTGATGAAGCGCATGGTGGGAGATGAAATTAAGATCAAAGCGGCAGGAGGTGTAAGGACCCTGGATACTGCTCTTCAGATGATAGAGCTTGGAGTCAGCAGAATCGGTTCTACGGCAAGTGTTTTAATCGTGGAAGAGCTTAAGAAACGTATGTAGGCTGGAATGCCCCTTAAGAAGTATTTTCTATTTCCTGAAGTGAAAAGCTGTTAAATGACCGGTTGTACTATGCTTATCAGGTCATTTAACAGCTTTTTAACACCTTTCTTAACACCTTTTAATAAGATAATGGGAAACAGGCATTGCTTTTGTCCCGGGAAAATATTATAATACGGAAATGCTAAATTTCTTAACTGATATACCAAGGAGGCACACATGGTTCATGTTAAAAACATATTTAAAATTTTTGCCGGTGATATAAAACGCATTGCGTTTAATCCGGTAGCAGTCATTATCGCGCTGGGACTTACACTGATTCCAGCTTTATACGCATGGTTTAACATCGCTGCAAGCTGGGACCCCTATGCGAATACAAAGGGACTTAAGGTTGCGGTTGTCAACCTGGATAAGGGGGCTTCAATTGACGATATATTTGACACGGATATTGATGATTCATCCATTAATATTGGTGAAATGATTCTTGATGAACTTAGAAAGAATGAACAGATAGGCTGGCAGTTCGTCAATAAGGAAGAAGCAATCGATGGAGTAGAATCCGGGAAATATTATGCGGCAGTTATCGTTCCCGAGGATTTCAGCCAGAAAATATCAAGTGTCCTTACCTCTCACATTGAGCGCCCGGTGCTTGAATATTATGTAAATGAGAAGAAAAACGCCATTGCCACGAAGATCACCGGCAAAGGGGTGGAGAGCGTACAGCAGCAAATTAATGAAACCTTTATTAATTCCACCTCAAAGGTGGCTGGGAAGGCCTTAAACAAATATTCTGATAACTGGGATACTGATAAGGAAACGGACAGAGACGATGCCGTCAGCACTCTTACGGATGTAAAAACAGATTTGAATCAGCTGGTGGATACCATTACCATGCTTCAGTCCACTCTCCACACCGTTAACAGCTTAAATGGCGGCATGAAGGGTACTCTCCCGGATGTGAGCAAAATGATCGAATCCGGCGGACAAACGGCTGAGAGTGCAAAAACCCTGATCGATTCCTCCAGAGGATTCTCTGATACAATGACAGAAGGCATAAGAGATACCCTGGATAATATCAGCAAGGTAGAGGAATCCGTGTATGAATCCTTTCAGGTAATCGGCAAGCTGACGGACACATCCGCTGACGGAGCAATTGATGCATTAAAAGCCACGGAAAATCTGGTCACAGGAAGCATCGACCAGTGCAATCGTGTAAACAAGGTTTTGGGGGCAATTAACCAGAAGCTGCCCATTCCCTTAAAAGATATAACAACTCTTCAGGAGAAGCTTTCCGATACCGTTAAGCAGCAGCAGGAACTGGTCAGGAAGCTGCAGGCCGCACAGCAGACCGTAAAACAGACAAAACGGCTTCCCGATAACATGGAGAAGGACATCGGAGACTCTCTTGACGGGGTTACCAACTCCATATCAGACGTTCTGAACTTTTACACCGGTAAGGTGGAACTTCCTTTAAAAGACAGCCTGGATAAGACCTATGATGCCCTGGGTACAACTGCGGGAGCTTTAGACAGCATTGGAAGCATGGTAGGGCAGATCGATACCACCCTTGACAGCGTAACAGCCTCATCCCAGAGCCTGATCGAGGCGTTAGACAGCGCCGTCAGCCTGATGAACAGGAGCCAGAAGCGGGTGGATGACATGATCGACAGCGTGAACAAGCTGGCGGATAATGAGAAGTTAAATAAGATCATGGACATCATGAAGAATGACCCGGACCAGCTCAGTGATTTTATGAAGATGCCTACGGATATGGTTACCAACAAAATCTACCCGGTAGAAACTTATGGATCCGCCATGGCTCCGTTTTATACCATACTGGCCATCTGGGTGGGAGGACTCATTTTGGTGGCTCTGGTAAAGACGAAGGTGGAAGAGAGCAGATCGAAAGGGCTTAAGCTGTATGAGACCTATTTTGGAAGGTATCTCACCTTCATGCTGTTTGGAATCGCCCAGGCGCTTGTAGTGGCTTTGGGAGATTTGTATATGTTAAAGATCCAGTGCCTTTATCCGGGAAAATTTGTGCTGGCAGCAGTGGCAGCCAGTATCATATTCACCAATATCATTTATTCCATGACGGTTTCCTTTGGAGACGTGGGCAAAGCGATCGTAGTAGTCTTTATGGTCATTCAGGTGGCAGGCTCCGGCGGCACGTTTCCCATACAGGTAACTCCCCGGTTTTTCCAGATGGTAAATCCATTGCTTCCATTTACTCATCTCATCAATGCTATGAGAGAGTGTGTGGGAGGTACTTACGGGAATGATTATTGGAAAGATATACGAAATGTGCTGGTCTATATTCCGATATCACTGTTGGTTGGAATCGTATTGCGGAAGAAGGTGTTAAAACTGAATGAATTTTTTGAAGAAAAACTCAGCCAAACAGGGATCATGTAAGATGGGAAAGGAAAAAAAGCCGCCGGGAATCAGACGGCGGCTGGCCTGGGCCGGCGGGGTGGTACTGCTTTTAATCGTTATGGGTGTTTGGGTATGGAACTATCTTCCGATCCATTATGCAAGATTTTACCTGACCCGCTCGGCACTGCAAACCAGGGGGCGGTTAATGGATTTATGGGGCAAAGACAAGGAAGGAGAAGGGGCAGAGGAAGATTCCCTGAAGCTTATTGCAGACGAAGTGGATTGGAACGGTCATTCTGTGCTGATCCTTCCGGGAGGGTTTGGCATCAACTGGAAGGAACAAAGAGATGAAAAACATACCTTTACCCAGGGAAGTCTTGACGTGTATTTTCTTGGGGCCATAAGGGACGGAGTCCATTATTGGGCGGACAAAGAGAATGCCGTAATATCCATACCTGGGATAAAAGGACCAACCATAAGAACCAGCCAGGATACATTAAAAGAGGTTATCGGTTTTTCCATTGTCCCGGAAAAGAGAGATCATTTAAGTGATCAGCTTGAAACCTTAAAAAAGGATACCATCCAAATGATGAACCAGAGCCATATGGAATTTGTCAGTAGGGATAAGAGTGGCGTAATCATTAAGGCATTAGTCCCTTCCGGTCTCTTTGACACCTATTTGAGTAAAGTTGGAGAACTGCTTAAAGAGGGGGCCGGAAAGGATATGAAAGAATGGGGACAGATGTTAGAGGAACGGAAGACTCAGGGAGAGACTCAGGAAATATTCTTTACCATTGACAAGGGGCTGCATATCACGGAGATCAAAGTGGAGGGTCTGACTGATATGAGCCTTTTACTGGAGTCTAATGAAGGGCTGTCTGCGGCAGGAAGTGTAATGCTTGGCCAACGGAAGCTTGATTTGAGCGCAAAGGTCTATTTTGGCAATGGGCAGGAAGAAAAAAGGGCATTCCAGATCCCTGAGTTTAATATTACATATCAAAATGAAAGATTTGAGCTTGGACTGAAGCTGAGCGGAGGATATGAAGGCGGTAAGATCTCTTCCGATGTTTTGGAATATGGGAAATTGTCGGAGACAGGTGAGGAATCCTCCGGTGACGGATTGAAGAAGGTCAAGGATGAGTTTCTGAAAAGAACCGGTGAATTAGGCCTTGACTTTTATAAGTAAATAAAAAAATCTATTGACAAATACAACTGTAACTTTTATAATAACAGTAAAGATACTGAAACTCACAAAGTTACAGTTATCCCAGGCAATCATCCAAAAAGCGGGGATATTTAAGAAAATTATGATAAAACTATAAAAAAGAACACCGTCGGCTGGAAAACATTGCAAAGGATGTACTGTTCATTATATGATCGGCGCATTCCCGTATTCGGAGTAATGTAGAAAATTATGAATAAAAGGCGCTTTTCGTGAATACACAAAAAGCAAGTCAAGAAGGAGGAACATGATATGGCAGTTTTAACATTAACACAGGAGAATTTTCAAACAGAAGTGGCAGATAACAGCGGCATTGTGCTGGTGGATTTTTGGGCGACCTGGTGCGGCCCCTGTAAGATGTTTGCACCGGTGATAGACGAAATTGCGGAAGGAAATCTTCCCGGCGTTAAGGTAGGCAAGGTGGATGTAGACCAGCAGCCGGACTTAGCCGGACAGTTTAGGGTTATGAGCATTCCTACCCTTGTAATCTTTAAGGATGGAAAGGCGGCAGCAACTTCCGTAGGAGTGAAATCCAAGAAAGAAGTCCTTGAAATGATTGAGAAATTAAGATAAAATACAGCAAAGGCCACGGGTCTTCCGGTTAACCGGAACGTCTGGTGGTCTTTTTTTTACAGTTTTTTACTGCTTCCGGTTGGTATCTTTTTCGTATAAAATAGATAACATAAGTAGTTATTGACATTCCCCTATACAGGAAGGATTATACTAAGTTAATCAGTACAAATAAACTCGTGACCGAAGAGGGAAACTATTAATGGACACATAGACAAGGCATATGCTTATGGGGGTTTCAATGAAAGAAAAAAAATTGTACTCAATTGGGGAAGTGAGTAAGATCTGCAATATTTCTACAAAAGCTTTGAGGTTTTATGATAAGATCGGTATCATATCTCCGGATATGATCTGCAAGGAAAACAGCTACCGGTTTTATAACAAAGAGTCCCTTCTGACTGTTCCGGTGGTGAAATACTACAAGCAAATGGGATTTAAACTGGAAGAGATGCAGGGGCTGGTCGAAGGAAATACTTATTATTACCTGGAACAGAATTTCCGGAACAAGATTGACCAGTTATGCCTTCAGGAGCAGCAGATCCATAACAGCTATATTGCGGTTAAGGACTGGTATGAGCTGATACAGGAAGCCAAACTGGTGCTCCAGAATGATGTTCATGATGTTGCCGTAAAATATATACAGCCGGCGACCTATTGCGGCATGGAGCAGGACTTTGACTACAATTACATGGAATCCATTATCAATATAGAATGGACCAATCACTTAGAGCAAGCTGAGAACGAGATCACAGGACCGGTGATTTTGAAATTTGATTCGTTTGAGGAAAAGATGGCAGGCAAATGCAGCCGCACCAGGATCATGCAGCAGGCCATTCATCCATGCAGGAACTGTTTGAACCGCCAGGTCTTTGGAGGATTTATGGCTGCGTCGGTTTATCATATCGGAAAGCATGAAACGATTGATGAGGAATATGAGAAAATACTTAAATGGGCGGCTAAAAGGGGCTATAAGTGCGGAAAAGAAAGCTTCGAACGGTATGTGGTGGATTACTGGACCACCAGAAGCCGGGAGGAGTTTGTTTCAGAGATCATTGTTCCGATATACAGAGAATAAGGGAGCATGTTTTAACGGTTGGCTTCCCTGGATACAGTATTCAAAAAAGATGCTGTTCCAGGGAGGCTCTTTTTTGTTTTCCAGACCGGTGCCGTTTCTCCCAATATTTGGAGCATAAAAAAGTTTAAAAACCTGTTGACATTTACCCTAGGGGGAACATTTATACTAAATGCATAGAAAAACACAAAGCGACTACGTAAAATTAGTAACATTAACTGGCGTGATGTGTTTTCTAAACGTTTTCAGCTGAACGTGAAGAAAAAAGCAGAGAAACATGCTAACTTGAATTTTGTGCAGCACCAATTGGGGAAGGAAAACTTAAATGACGGAAGCACGAAAAAAATTTAAAGCAATTGGCGTTACAACAGGCTTGATATCCGGTCTTATGTATGGGTTATATACCACATTCGTTTTGATCGCCGGTTATTACAAGCCTCTTGCCGGAGCGGTTGGGTTGTTTGCTGCTCCCTATGTAACCTCGGGCCTGAATGATTTGTTTGCAGGCATCTGGCTGACCGCTTATAACGTAAAGACCGGAAGAATCCGGGAAATCGGAAGAAGCTTACGCCTGTTCCCGGGAAAAATTATTCTAATAGGCTCACTGGTTGGCGGACCCATAGCAAGTGGAGCATACCTCATGGGACTTGCCATGGCAGGAGCTTACGCAATACCGATTTCCGCCATGTACATACTCTTTGGAGCATTGTTTGCAAGGATTTTCCTAAAGCAGAAAATCGTGCCGAGAGTAGGCATTGGAATGGTGATCTGTGTGGTTGGAGCGATTGTCATCAACTGGGTAAAGCCGGAAGGCAGCACTAATTTTACCCTTGGGATCATCTGCGCGTTTGTTGCGGCCATCGGCTGGGCTTTGGAAGGTGTATTCGCGGCTTACGGAAGTGCCATGCTGGATACCGATGTGGTAATCAACATACGCCAGCTATTATCCGGTATTGTGGATCTGATTGTTATTTTGCCGATGGTGGGAGGCATGGGACTTTTAAAAGGCACCCTGTTCTCATTACCGCCGGTTATGTGGCTGCTGGTTTCCGGACTTTGCGCTGCAATATCCTATTTGTGCTGGTATAAATCCAACAGTACAATAGGCTGCGCCATGGGAATGTCACTGAATATTACCTACGCGTTCTGGGGTGTGCTGTTTTGTATCCTGTTTTTAAAACAGCCATTGACCCCGACTATTATCATTGGTTCCATTATTATCATTTTGGGCGCGGTTTTAGTATCCGTAGACCCATTTGAATTGCTCATGAAAAAGGAGGAAGTAAGCAATGAAATTTGATGCATTAGGAATGATTGAGACAAAGGGCCTGATCGGTTCTATCGAAGCTGCAGATGCAATGGTAAAGGCAGCAAATGTTACTCTGGTAGGAAAAGAATTTGTCGGCGGCGGTCTTGTTACCATTATGGTAAGAGGTGATGTCGGTGCGGTAAAAGCAGCGACCGATGCAGGTGCGGCTGCAGCCCAGAGAGTTGGAGAACTGGTTTCCGTTCATGTAATTCCTCGTCCTCACGCTGAGGTTGAAACCATTCTTCCGAAAGAGAAAAAGGAGTGTAAATAATGAGTAACCAAGGAATGACATCTGCATCCGCGGATGCAAAAATGGCGGCAGTCAATAAAAAATTCAGGACAACCGGTATGACAACCGGTGCATTATCCGGACTGACATACGGGATCTATACCGTACTTGTACTGGTGGCCGGATATTATGAACCTCTTGTCAGTGCGGCAGGACTTTTAGCAGGACCATATGTGTGCTCCGGCTTAAACGATCTTTTCGCAGGAATCTGGCTGACTGCTTATAATGCAAAAAGCGGCCGTATCCGCGAGATGGGAAGAAGCCTTAATACATTCCCTGGTAAAATGATTGTCATCGGATCCATTCTCGGAGGTCCTATTGCCAATGGCGCTTATCTGGTAGGTCTAGCCATGGCCGGTGCCTATGCGATTCCGATTTCTGCATTATGCAGTTTATTCGGAGCAATTTTTGCATGGATCTTCTTAAAACAGAAAATCACCAAGAGAGTCATGATGGGTATGCTGGTATGTGTGGCCGGTGCCATCATCATCAACTGGACGAAGCCGGAAGGCAGCGATAACTTTACACTGGGAATTATCTTCTCCTTTGTTGCAGCTATCTGCTGGGCCCTGGAAGGTGTATTTGCCACTTACGGCGGAGCCATGATCGATACCGATGTTGCAGTAAACTTACGCCAGCTGATTTCCGGTGTTGTGGACTTATTCGTGATCCTTCCTATCGTTGGAGGCCTGGGACTTCTTGGCGGAACACTTATGGCAGGAATACCAGCCATCTGGCTTGTAGTATCCGGTTTAAGTGCTGCAGTGTCTTTCCTTTGCTGGTATAAGAGTAATTCCACCGTTGGATGTGCTGTGGGAATGTCCTTAAATGTAACCTATGCGTTCTGGGGAGTTTTCTTCTGTATCCTGTTTTTGGGACAGGCAGTGACACCTACGATTGTAATCGGTTCTTTTGTAATCGTATTTGGTGCGATTCTGGTAACCATGAATCCACTGGATTTATTCAGGAAAGGGGAATAAGGAAATGTTATTACCTGCAAGAACAGCGGTTTTAAATTATTTATATGGAGTAGAAAATGCGGATATTGCCCAGATCATGGAGGCTTTAAAGCCGCTTTACGGCGGAGAGCGCCAGTTTACCAAGGATCGTTACATGGATCATGTCATGTCTTTGGAAGCAAACGGTATGGTCAATTTATGCAGCTATGACTTAGATCAGAACGGGGAGCTGCGCATGCGCTACGAAATCAATAATGACGGAAGAAGCGCAGTCGACAAATATGTGGATAAGAAATACCGCAAATAGCATAGAGGAGGTTTACAAAGGTGAGATATTACGGCGAAGAAGCGTTAGGCCTGGTAGAGACCGTCGGACTGGTTCCTGCACTGGAAGCAGCAGACAAGATGCTTAAGGCAGCAGATGTAGAATTGATTTCCTATGAAAACGTAGGTTCCACCCTGGTGACCATTATGGTAAAGGGTGATGTGGCAGCGGTACGTTCCTCCGTAGAGGCAGGTGCAGAAGCGGCAGCAGCAATCGGCAAGCTGACAGCAAAGAACGTAATGCCAAGGCCGATTAAAGAGGTCGGAGACATTGTATCCGTACACGATATAGACGCATAGAGAAAGGAAAACAGTATATGGAAAGATATGAAGCCATAGGCTCGATAGAAACATTTGGTCTGGTATTTGTTCTCGAAGCGGCGGATGCAATGTGCAAGGCGGCGGATGTGGAACTCATCGGCTATGAAAATGTAGCTTCCGGTTATATTTCTGTTTTAGTACGGGGAGATGTGGGAGCCTGCAAGACAGCTGTAGAAGCTGGAATTAAGGCAGTAAAGGATATGGGATCGGATGTTTACAGCTCCGTAGTCATTCCAAGACCTCATCCCCATCTTGAAAAAATCATCAGACGATATGCCTTAAGTGTTGCTCCTGAACAGGAATAGCAGGCATCCCGGATGAAGGGAGAATCGAACATGAATTTTGTAGATAAAGACCTGCTCTCCATACAGGAGGCAAGGATTTTAATGGAAAGTGCACGGGAAGCCAGAGAGACCATGCTTACCTTCCCCCAGGAAAAGCTTGATCTCATTACAGGCACCCTGGCCGCGGCAGCGAAGGAACTGGCGGAGGAACTGGCGGTCATGTCCGCGGAAGAAACCGGATATGGACGTTTCCAGGACAAGTACGTGAAGAACACCTTTGTCTGCAATTACCTGCCGGAACGCTTAAAAGATTTGAGGTGTGTCGGCATCTTAGAAGAAGACTCACGGCTTAAAACCATGGCAGTTGGCGTTCCGGTAGGTGTGATTGCTGCCCTGACGCCGGCAGTGAGCCCGGTTTCTACCGCGATTTACAACATTTTAATCGCTGTTAAGTCCGGCAATCCCATCGTGATCGCGCCTCATGAAAGGGCAAGGAAGGTAACAGGCAGGCTGATTGACCGGCTGATGGAAGCAGGAAAATGCTGCGGGCTTCCGGATGGAGCCATCGGGTATCTAAAGACAGTGACAAGGGCTGGAACCCTGGAGCTGATCCGTCACCCGGCAGCAGCCATGGTAGTCAATACCGGAGTGCCGGAGCTGTGCCGTGAGGCAGCAGAAAGCGGAAAACCTTATATTTACGGCGGTACCGGAAACGGACCGGTCTTTGTGGAACGGACTGCCGATGTAAGACAGGCGGTAGAGGATATTATTGCAAGCCGTACCTTTGATTACGGGATCGTGTCTGCAGCCGAGCAGTATATGGTGGTAGACAGCCTCATTGCAGCAGAAGTAAAAGCTGAGATGCTTAAGAACGGCGCCTACTTTATGAATGGGGAAGAGGAGAAAAAGTTAATCGACCTCCTTTGCCTGGAAAGCGGAAAGGCGGATACGGAAATCATGGGAAGACCGGCAACAGAACTTTCAGTCAGAGCAGGATTTACGGTGCCTGATTCCACAACAGTGCTGGTTTCCGAACAGAAGTATATTTCTGACAGGAATCCGTTTGCAAAAGAGCTTCTGTGTCCCGTACTGGCTTATTACATCGAAAATGATTGGATGCACGCCTGCGAGAAATGCATGAGTCTTCTGGTTAACGAAAGCCATGGACACACCCTGGTAATCCACTCCAGGGATGAAGAAGTAATACGCCAGTTCGCCTTAAAGAAGCCGGTAGGCAGAATCCTTGTCAATACACCTGCCACCCTGGGCAGCATGGGAGCGACCACGAACCTGTTTCCGGCCATGACCCTTGGAAGTATTACGACAGGCGCCGGAATTACGGCTGACAACGTTTCACCCATGAATTTCATCTATATCCGGAACGTGGGATATGGAGTCCGGGATGCGAAAGAATTCCTTGGGGTTACAGGAAACGTTTCGGGCGGACATAAAAAAGCTCCTGAGACTAAAGGAGGAAGCGAAGATGCAAAAGCGCTCCTGAAACAGATTTTAGAAACCTTATCCAGGGAGCTTGATGATAAGTGTTGAAAGAAAAGCGTCTTTCAACCTTGAATTTGTGAATCAACTGGATATGCAAGCATATCCGCTTGATCCATTAGGTGGCAAATAATTGAAAGAGAGGGAAACCAGATTGGATATTCGTGAATTTTCAAATAAATTTGTGGAAGCAACGAAGAACATGACACCAGAAGAAAGAGCTTCTCTGATGAAAATGTTTGAAACTGTTTCCGATGAAATCAACAAAAAAGAGCCTGCTTCCCAGGCGGCAGTAAGCTTTGAGGGAGGAACGGAGATACCGGATGGCATTACTCCAAGACTCCAGAATTTAAAGGAAAGTTATTTAAAGCATAAACCATCAATTACAACATACCGTGCACGGGCCATTACCAAGATCGCAAAAGAGAATCCTGGTATGCCAAAGATCATGCTTCGTGCGAAATGTTTCCGTTACTGCTGCGAAACAGCTCCCCTTGTCATTCAGGACAACGAGCTCATCGTAGGTGCTCCCTGCGGCGCTCCCCGTGCAGGTGCATTCTCCCCGGATATCGCATGGAGATGGATGGTAGATGAGATCGATACCATCGGAACACGTCCTCAGGATCCATTCTATATTTCCGAAGAAGACAAGAAAATCATGAAAGAAGAGCTGTTCCCATACTGGTCCGGCAAATCGGTTGATGAGTATTGTGAAGATCAGTACCGTGAAGCAGGCGTTTGGGAATTATCCGGAGAATCCTTTGTATCTGACTGCTCCTACCATGCAATCAACGGCGGCGGAGATTCAAACCCCGGCTATGATGTAATCCTTATGAAGAAGGGCATGCTGGATATCCAGCAGGAAGCCAAGGATCATTTAAAAGAACTGGATTATGAGAATCCTGATGATATTGAGAAAATTTATTTCTACAAATCCATTATCGATACCACAGAAGGTGTTATGATCTACGCAAAGAGACTTTCTGAGTATGCAGCAGAGCTTGCAGCAAAGGAAACCAATCCAAAGCGTAAGGAAGAACTGTTAAAGATCTCTGAAGTAAATGCTTACGTTCCTGCTCACAAGCCAAGAACCTTCTGGGAGGCAATCCAGGCAGTATGGACCATCGAATCCCTGCTCGTAGTGGAAGAAAACCAGACGGGTATGTCCATCGGACGTGTGGATCAGTATATGTATCCATTCTACAAAGATGATATCGAATCCGGACGTATGAATGATTACCAGGCATTTGAGCTTGCCGGCTGTATGCTGATCAAGATGTCTGAGATGATGTGGATCACCAGCGAAGGAGGTTCCAAATTCTTTGCAGGCTACCAGCCGTTCGTAAACATGTGCGTAGGCGGTGTGACCCGCAGCGGACACGATGCCACCAATGACTTAACATACTTACTTATGGATGCAGTTCGTCATGTAAAGATTTACCAGCCATCACTTGCATGCCGTATCCACAACAAGTCCCCGAAAAAGTACATGAAAAAGATCGTAGATGTGGTTCGTTCCGGTATGGGATTCCCAGCCTGCCATTTTGACGATGCACACATCAAGATGATGCTTGCAAAAGGCGTATCCATTGAAGATGCACGTGACTACTGTCTGATGGGCTGTGTAGAGCCTCAGAAGTCAGGACGTCTCTATCAGTGGACATCCACTGCTTATACCCAGTGGCCGATCTGTATCGAGCTTGTTTTAAACCACGGAACTCCTTTATGGTATGGCAAGCAGGTTTGCCCGGATATGGGTGACTTAAGCAACTTCAAAACTTATGAAGAGTTTGAAGCAGCTGTAAAAGAAGAAATCAAATACATTACAAAGTGGACCGATGTTGCTACCGTAATTTCCCAGCGCGTTCACAGGGACTTAGCTCCAAAGCCGCTCATGTCCATCATGTACGAAGGCTGTATGGAAAAAGCCAAGGATGTATCCGCAGGCGGTGCGATGTACAACTTCGGACCTGGTGTGGTATGGTCCGGGCTTGCTACCTATGCAGACTCCATGGCAGCGATCAAGAAGCTTGTATTCGAAGAGAAAAAATATACATTAGATCAGATTAACGAAGCGTTAAAGGCTGACTTTGCAGGATATGACCAGATCCGTACCGATTGCCTTAATGCTCCAAAATACGGAAATGATGATGATTATGCAGATTTAATTGCTGCTGACCTGGTCGACTTTACAGAGCATGAACACAGAAAATATAAGACCTTATACTCTGTATTAAGCCATGGTACCTTATCCATTTCCAATAACACCCCATTCGGACAGATGACAGGCGCTTCTGCCAACGGCCGTAATGCATGGCTGCCTCTTTCCGACGGAATCAGCCCGACCCAGGGCGCAGACTTCAAGGGCCCGACTGCAATCATCAAGTCCGTATCCAAGATGTCCAATGACAGCATGAACATCGGTATGGTTCATAACTTTAAGATCATGGCCGGCCTTTTGGATACTCAGGAAGGGGAAGAAAGCCTGATCACCCTTCTTCGTACGGCCTGCATGTTAGGAAACGGCGAGATGCAGTTCAACTATCTGGATAACAATACCTTAGTTGAGGCTCAAAAGCATCCGGAGCTGTACCGTGATTTAATCGTCCGTGTAGCCGGCTATAGCGCATTCTTCGTAGAATTATGCAAGGATGTACAGGATGAAATCATAAGCAGAACCATGCTGACACATTTCTAAAAGAAAGTTGAGAACAATCACAATGGACCATGGAACGACAGGAGAGATTGAGCGTAAAGCGTTTATCTTTAACGTGCAGAAGTACAACATGTATGACGGGCCGGGAATCAGAACCCTGGTATTCTTTAAAGGCTGTCCGCTCCGGTGTAAGTGGTGCTCCAATCCAGAAGGAATGGTGCGGAAATTCCAGGTGATGTATAAGCAAAATTCCTGTGTGAACTGCGGGGCGTGCGTTTCTGTGTGCCCCGTAGGAATCCATGTGATATCCAAAGAGACGGGAAAACATGAAATCCAGCGGGAAAAGGATTGCATCGGATGCATGAAATGCAAGAATGTCTGCCCCAATGCAGCGCTTACCATTGCCGGAGAAGTTAAAACCATTTCAGAACTGCTTAAAATCGTGGAAGAGGATTCTGCCTTTTATGATATTTCAGGCGGCGGCGTAACTCTTGGCGGCGGTGAAGTGACTGCCCAGCCGGAAGCAGCATTAAATCTGTTAATGGCCTGCAAGCAGGAAGGGATCAATACGGCTATTGAGACCTGCGGTTATACAAATACGGAAACGATTTTAAAAATTGCAGAGTATGTGGACTTATTCCTGTTTGATATCAAACATATGGATCCTGTCCGCCACAATGAACTGGTGGGTGTGAACAACGAACAGATCCTTACGAATTTAAAGGAACTGCTTCACCACCGTTTTAATGTGAAAGTCCGCATGCCTATGTTAAAGGGCATCAATGACAGCCGGGAAGAGATCGATGAGGTCATTAAGTTCTTAATGCCCTTCCGTGACTACAAAAATTTTAAAGGAATTGATTTACTTCCGTATCATAAGCTGGGTGTTAACAAATACAATCAGCTTGATATGAAATACCCTATTGAAGGTGATCCAAGCTTAAGCCCGGAGGATTTAGACCGGATAGAAGGCTGGATGAAGGAATATCAATTTCCGGTTACAGTGGTGAAGCACTAAGAAGGGGGGAAAGGCCATGATTGAGATGCAGCGTGTCATAGAGGAATCCGTTCCTGGTAAACAGGTGACCATTGCCCATGTGATCGCATCTCCCATTCCGGAGGTGTATGAATGCCTCGGCATCGATGAAATGGGAGCCATCGGGATTCTCACCCTGTCCCCTTTTGAAACCTCTATCATTGCGGCGGATATAGCGGCAAAGGCTGCAGATGTGCAGGTGGGCTTCTTAGACCGCTTCACAGGCTCTGTGATCATTGCCGGCGATGTGGACAGTGTGGAAACCGCTTTGACTGCAGTGTGCGATACCTTAAAACGCGGGCTGGGTTATATGGTGCCTGCGGTAACCAAAACATGAGAAAGAAAAGAATCATGATCATCGGTCCCGGCGGCAGCGGAAAGACTTCCCTGGCTCATGTCATAAACGGTTTTACCGGTCCGGCCAGAAGAACCCAGAACATGGTGTATGGGGAAAAGACCTTGGATGTGCCGGGGGTTTACTTAGAAAGTCCCTGGATGCATAAGCATATCATTGCGGCGGCACAGGATGCCTCCCATGCACTGATGCTGGTAGACCAGTCCTCATGCCGGGAAAGTTACCCGCCTGGATTTGCAAAAGTGTTCCGGGTTCCCGTCATCGGTGTGATTACGGGAAGCGGAGAAAAACCGGAACATGACGGCTGGTGTATCCGTCAGTTAAAAAAGGCAGGGGTTCGGGAGCCCTATTATCATATTAATCTGTCTGAACGGACAGGCCTTCAGGAATTAATGGAGGCATTAAAATAAAAAGAAAGGAGGGAAATGTAACGTGGAGCAATTTGTAATGAATACAAAGGTATATATGGGATCTTCCTGTCTGGATAAAATAAAGGATCTTCCTGTGACAAAGGCCTATATTATCTGTGACCTCTTTATGGCCCAGTCCGGAAAGGTAGACTGGATTACAGAGCTTTTGCAGGAGAAGGGGAGCAGCTATGAAGTATTTGCTGAGGTAGTGCCCGATCCGACCATTGAAGTCGTTTCAAAAGCCATAGGCGGGATGAAGTGCTTTGGTCCGGATGCAGTGATTGCTCTGGGCGGCGGCTCTGCCATTGATACGGCAAAGGCGGCAAGCCACATTTACAGTCAGATGGGAAATGAGAGACTGTTCTTAATCGCGGTTCCAACAACCAGCGGTACCGGCAGTGAAGTAACTAATTTTTCTGTAATATCTGACCCGCAGGCCCAGGCGAAATATCCCCTGCGTTCCGATAGTATGGTGCCGGATGCAGCATTTCTTGATCCCCGCTTTACGGTGTCGGTTCCGCCTCACATTACGGCAGATACGGGAATGGATGTGTTAACCCATGCCCTGGAAGCTTATGTTTCAACCAATGCAGGTGATTTTACCGATGCCTGTGCGGAAAAAGCAGTAAGACTGGTGTGGAACTACCTGACACGTACCGTGGAAGAAGGAAGCGACATGGAAGCCAGAACACACATGCACAATGCTTCCTGTCTGGCTGGAGTTGCTTTTAACGGAGCTTCCTTAGGGCTTTGCCACAGCATGGCTCATGCTCTGGGAGCGCGATTTCACATTCCGCACGGAAGAAGCAATGCGATCCTGCTTCCTCATGTCATCAGCTACAACGCCGGTCTGGAAGACGCCAGTGAGCAGGAAGCCTGCGGCAGGTATGTGGCAATTGCCAATATGCTTGGAATCGCAGCCGGAACAGATAAGGCCACGGTACACGGCCTGGTGCGTCACATCAAAAATCTGATGAACAAGATCAAAATACCGCAGCAGATTACAGATTTAAAGATTGATAAAGACGAATTTGAGCAGGCCGTACGGGAAATGGCGGAGAAAGCCCTGGCTGATAACTGCACATTGACCAACCCAAGGGTGCCTGCGGTAGAAGAGATTGAAACCATCTATCGGAAACTGTGTAAGGGGGGCTATTAATGAAATTCATCACGGAAGACGATTTGAGGATTTTATTCAGAAAAGAACCCTTTACTTCCTATGATCTCCCTGCGGAAGCAAGACTGACACCCGGAGCGCGGCAATTCCTGGTGGATAAGAAGATTCCCATAAGTGATGATCCCATGGCGGTAAAACGAAAAAATGAGAAACTTACAGAAAAAAAAGAAGAGGCACCGGATAAAAAAACCTGCCGGGATCGTTTCTTATTAAAGAAGAAAACGCTTCAGGCGCAGTTTTTGGAAGTGGGCCTTGAACTGTTAAGCCGGGACGTTCTTCTGGCAGAACAAGTATTTGATCTGGAACGAAAACTTTTAAACTTAAAAGAAGAGGGCAGGGAAGAGGAAACCGGTTTTAAACCCTGCACCGGATTTCATGAGGATCATATGCAGGAACCTTTTGAGGATTGCTTTGAAATAACAGGTTTCCATGCACAATCAGAAAAAGGGAAAGAGATCCTTCTTCTGCACCGCCTGCGCTGCAGCACAAGAGAGCTGGCGGCCGAAGCGGGAAGCGAAAACTTAAACCCGGTCATTAACCGCTTATCACAGATGATATGTCTGGAATATGGAGGAAAAACATGTCAAAGGAAGTAATAACATTTGATGGCTGCAATGAACTGGTGAGCCAGTTTGAAGCAGTTGTTAAGCAGCCCGTTAAGGGAAGCTCCTCTGTTTACTATACCGGTGTCGATCTGGGAACGGCGTGTGTGGTACTGGCTGTTTTAGATGAGAATTACAAACCTGTGGCAGGCGCCTACCGGTATGCGGATGTGGTCCGGGATGGAATGGTCGTGGATTACATCGGTGCAATCCGGATTGTTCGGGAGCTTAAGGAAGAACTGGAGGAAAAGCTGGGCACAGAATTGATTTATTCGGCTGCAGCCATTCCTCCGGGCACCGATTCCCTGGACGGCGGAGCCATTAAGAATGTGGTTCAGGGAGCTGGATTTGAAATAACGGCCCTTCTCGATGAGCCTACGGCGGCAAATGCTGTTTTAAAAATTAAAAACGGTGCAGTCGTGGATATCGGAGGCGGCACCACCGGAATCTCCATTTTAAAGGATGGTAAGGTGGTGTATGTAGCGGATGAACCAACAGGAGGAACACATTTTTCCCTGGTGGTCTCCGGTGCTTACCATATGTCCTTTCAGGAGGCAGAGGTTTATAAGAGGAAAGAAGAACACCATAAAGAACTGCTGCCGGTTTTAAAGCCGGTTGTGGAGAAGGTGGCTTCCATCATAAAACGCCATATTGAAGGACACGATGTTCAGGAAATCTACTTAGTAGGCGGTACCTGCTGCCTGACCGGGATTGAGGCAATCATTGAAAAACAGACGGGGATCAGGACAAGGAAGCCTGAGAATCCAATGTTTGTAACCCCTCTGGGAATCGCATTTTCCTGTACGCAGGAAGAACTGGCATAAAGGATGTGGACAATATGGAATACCGTATAATTAAATCACCGTCACAGGGAACCATTGATATTTTAAACCGCAGGAAGGGTTCAGGAACCTCTGTCCCCATAGGGCGGGTGGATGCAGTGGGACTGGTACAGGGCAGGATCATCGAAATGGTTTGTGCCGCAGATGTGGCAGAAAAAGCAGTAGGTGTTACGGTAGAAGACATCAGAGGAAGCTGCCCGCAGAACATGATCATGCTTGCGATTTTTGGAGATACGGCATCGGTAGAGGCAGCCATGGACGAGATTAAGCAAAGAGAGAAGAGAGGGGTGGAAGAATGGTAGCGGCCAGATTGATTGATAACATATGGGCAACCAGAAAAGCGGAGTCCTTAAATGGGTATAAATTTATGCTTGCCGAGATCATTGGAGGCACACGGGAAGGCGAGCGGCTGATCGTAGCAGATATCATCAGCGCCGGAATCGGTGACCGTGTGATCATTTCCGCCGGCTCTTCTGCCAGGCGGATGCTGGGCAGCGATGAGATTCCAGTCGATGCCGTAGTAATTGGGATTATTGATGAAGATTGCCAATTTATATAGAAGGGAAGTGATCATATGAAGCAGTTGATTTGTGCAAAAGATGTAGAAAAGTTAAATGCTGAGGGAAAAAAGGTGTTTTACGTGGAAACCGGAAGTATCATCACTCCGTCTGCAAAGGATGCAGCAGATTCATTCGGCATCAAATTCTGCGATAAGGCAGAGGAGCAGACACAGGCTCCGGCTGCTTTCGCAGCCATGGATATGGACAGCGAGAAAATTTATATGGTACTGAAGACTTTAATGGAAAAGGGCTTATTAAATGATATTTTAAAGCCCTACGAGTCAGAAAGCCATGGAAATGGTCTCAAGGTGGTTCGTGGAAGTTCAGTGAAAATGGATGTATTTGATACAGGCGATCCATCTGTCAAAGCTTACTACCAGGAATTAGTGAGCAAAGAGGAATCCCATATCAGTGCAGGTTTCCTTGTAATCGACCATTCCAGTTTTGAATGGGAATTGACTTATGAAGAGATCGACTATGTAATCGAAGGAACCTTAACCGTTACCATTGACGGAAAGACCTATACGGCAAAAGCCGGAGATGTACTCTTCGTGCCGTCAGGCTCCAAGGTAATCTGGGGTTCCCCAGATAAAGCAAGAGTATTTTACGCAACGTATCCGGCAAACTGGGCTGATTTGGTTTAAGGAGGTAAACAATGCAGGCACTTGGCTTTATAGAAACAAAAGGCGTGCTGGCGGCTATAGAGGCAGCAGATGCCATGTTAAAGGCAGCAGACGTGTCTCTTCTGGAAAAGACCAAAGTCGGCGGAGGTCTCGTCGCTGTTACGGTGACCGGTGATGTGGCGGCAGTGAAGGCAGCGGTAGACGCCGGAGCAGCAGCGGTAGAACGCATAAACGATGCTGCTTTCGTAGCACGCCATGTGATTGCCAGGCCTCATGATGAGCTGACGGCTGTAATCGGCGGAGGTACTCCTGACGAACCGGAAAAAGAACCAGTTCCGGAAACCGCAGAAGAACAAACGGCGGAGGTACTTGAAGAGATACCGGCAGAAGAACCAGTCGAAGTATCTTCCAATGAACCGGAAACGGTGGATACCATAAAGCGGGAAACCGTGGACTTATGGATGAAGCAGGACGGTCTGGAAGAAACCATGAAGATACTTGAAGATATGAAGGTAACAGAGCTTAGGACACTTGCCAGAGAATATCCGGAATTCAGTATAGCTGGACGAGAGATTTCAAAAGCAAATAAAACCCTGCTGCTGGAACAATTCGGGAAGTATTATGGACAGAATGATTAATATTTTTAGAAAGGGAGAACGGGAACATGGAAACTTTTGATTTTGATTTACGTTCCATCCAGGAAGCAAGGGATTTAGCCAGATGCGGTGAAGCAGCCGCAAAAAAAATTGCCGGATTTACGGCAGAACAAATTGACACCATTCTTAAGAGTATGGCAAAAGCAGGAGAGGAACACGCCCTTTGCCTGGCAGAGATGGCTGTAGAGGAGACAGGCTTTGGAAAGGTCATGGACAAGGCATATAAGAACCATGCAGCTTCCACTCTTTTATATGAAGAAATAAAGGATATGAAGACAAGAGGAATCCTTGCAGAGGATACCGTGAATAAGACCATTGATGTGGCAGAACCGGTAGGACTTGTAATGGGTATCGTTCCATCTACAAATCCAACCTCAACCGTATTTTTTAAATCCATGATCGCCATTAAATCCGGAAACGCAATCGTATTTTCTCCCCATCCTTCTGCCGCAAAATGCACTCTGAAGGCTGCGGAGGTTATGAGGGACGCTGCAATTGCAGCAGGAGCACCGGAGGGAATCATCGGCTGTGTATCCATGCCTTCCATGGGGTCTACCAATGAACTGATGAAGTGTAAGGAAGTTTCCGTTATCATTGCAACCGGCGGCCCGGGTATGGTAAAAGCTGCATACAGCGCAGGAAAGCCAGCCATCGGCGTAGGTGCAGGAAACTCACCGGCTTACATAGAAAAGACGGCAGATGTGAAGCAGGCGGTAAAGACAATCCTTGCCAGCAAGACATTTGACTATGGTACCATCTGTGCTTCCGAGCAGTCCATTATCTGTGAGGAAAGCAATCATGCAGAAGTTGTAGCAGAGTTAAAAAGCCAGGGCGGTTACTTTATGACAAAGGAAGAAACCGACAAAGTCTGTGCCCTGTTATTTAAAAACGGCCATAGCATGAATGCCAAATTTGTCGGACGTTCTCCTCAGGTGATTGCCCAGGCAGCCGGAATCCAGATCCCGGAAGGGGCCAAGGTCCTCATAGGAAAACAGGAAGGTGTCGGAGAGGGATATCCATTATCCTACGAAAAGCTGACAACCGTACTTGGTTTCTACACAGTAAAGAACTGGGAAGAGGCCTGCGGCTTAAGCATCCGCCTATTACAGAACGGAATCGGACATACCATGAGCATTCATACCCAGGACAGGGATATGGTTCTTAAGTTCGCTGCAAAGCCTGCTTCCAGAATCCTTGTAAATACAGGCGGAAGCCAGGGCGGAACCGGAATCAGTACAGGCCTTCCGATTTCCTTTACATTAGGATGCGGAACCTGCGGAGGAAGCTCAGTTTCTGAAAATGTGAGCCCGAAACATCTCCTTAATGTGAAAAAGGTTGCTTTTGGTATGAAAGATTGCTCTACTATCGCGGCAGATGATCCAACCTTTACCTGGAAGAACAAAACCCAGGATGTTTCCTTCAGCCCTGCTGACTTCGTAGCTTCTTTTGATAAAAAAGAAGGTGTGACCTCTTCTGCCTGCCAGGGAGGAAACGATGACAATGAGAAGCTGGCAGCTCTTGTAAAAGA
>DFCS01000042.1:0-28561 GCA_002367105.1 Hungatella sp. UBA3048 | reverse complement strand
CCGGTCAGAAAACAGACTCAGGTCGAGGTTCTGGCAGCAGACTGTTTTAAGCTTGGAAAGAAATCTGAGCCTAAAATGTCCGGTGAATTAGCTGGAACACCGGGGATCACCCTGGTGGGACCAAAGGGTTCCGTTCAAACAAAAGAGGGCTTAATCATAGCCCAGAGACACATTCATATGACTCCTCAGGATGCCTTGAAGTTCGGCGTTCATGACGGTCAGACGGTAAGCATTCAGACTGAGGGGATCCGCGGCGGTATTTTTCATCTTACGGCAATCCGCGTAACTGAAACATCAAGCCTGGAATGCCATCTTGATACGGAAGAAGCAAATGCCATGGGACTTGGCAGTTCTTCTGGCGTAACCATTGTAAAATAAGTGAACCATTAAAAATTAATTATAAATCAGGAGGATTTAAAAATGAAATACGATGCATTAGGAATGATTGAAACAAAAGGTTTAATTGGATCNNAAGGCAGCTACTGATGCAGGTGCAGCAGCAGCTCAGCGTGTTGGTGAGCTTGTATCGGTACATGTAATCCCACGTCCACATGCTGAAGTTGAAACAATTCTTCCAGGCACAAAAGAAGCATAATTAAAAATTTGAAAAGGTCTGTTTTTTACGGGTTCTTCCTGTAAAAAACAGACCTTTTTTCAACATTTTTTTTGGAAATGTTCAAAAACAGAAAGCTTTTTGACGTGTCAAGTTAATTTTCCGTATATAATAGACAAAATATGTTTTTTTAGGTATAATACCAATTATATGTGCAGGATGCAGAAAGCAGGTGTAATTATGCGTCATAAAAAGAGCGTGATGAGAAGTTTCATGATGGTGACCCAACTGGGGATCAGTGTCATGGTACCTGTGTTTGTCTGTATTCTTGTCGGTTACTATATAGACCGGTATGCTGGGACAAAACTGACGTTATTATTTATGGTTCTGGGGTTTCTGGCTGGGGGATCCAATGCCTATAAGCTGGCAAAGGCTACATTGGCCATGAATGAAAAGGAGGAGAGGGTTGAGGATCAGAAAGAGCGCGTAAAACAGCAGGCGGAGGCTAGACCCAAGGTGCATAAACCGAAGCAGCCAAGCCGCGTGAAAGGACATGATGATGAGAAACTTTCGTAGACAGGAGGATTTGTAATGGGGAAGGAAACAAAGAATCTGATGCTTGAGGTTTCTGCCGGAATTGTTATTTTCACGGCAGCGGCTATGATAGGGGCATTATTTATGTATCCAAGACGTGCTGTATTTGCAGGTCTGATTTTGGGAATGGTGTTAGCCCTGGCCATGTTTTTATCCATGGCTATGGTACTTGAACGTTCTATGAAGACGGAAGATCCAAAGGCTGTTCAGAAGCAGAGTATTATTAGTTCAGTCCTTCGCTATCTGCTGCTTATTGTCATACTGGTGGCAGTTATTGTCCGGTTTTCGAACTGGTTCAATCCGGTCGCAGTAGTAATCGGAGTCCTCGGACTCAAGGTTGGAGCATTTTCTCAGCCTATTATCCACAAGATCATGGCCAACAGGACAAAAGGAGAGTAATCTCCTTTGCGGTCAAGTGGGATCTCTTAAGAAAGGAGGCTTAAGCGTATGGTCGTTGCGAGTGCCAATCATGTAGACTTTATGATCAAAGGCGTTACAAAGTTTCAGGCGTTTGGTCAGGAACTTTGGGTTACAACCACGGAAATAGGCCTTAGCATTGTGACAATCGTAATCCTGATTATCGCAGTGATTGCCAACCGAAAAATGAAGCGGGCGACAGAAGTACCCGGCACCTTCCAGAATATTGTGGAGTTTGTTGTAGAGGCGCTTGATAACCTGGTAAATGGTACGATGGGTCATAACGCAAAAAAATTTGTTAATTATATTGGAACAATCTTTATTTTCATATTGTTCTGCAATATTGGCGGCTTATTTGGTCTTAGGACGCCAACCGGAGATTTCGGTGTGACATTTATGCTTGGTTTGTTTACCTTCGGCATAGTGCAATACCAGGGTATCAAGAATCATGGAATCGGTCATTTTACAAGCTTGTTTCAGCCGTTTCCGGTTTTATTCCCGATTAATTTAATCGGTGAGATTACAAACCCATTATCCCAGGCGCTTCGTTTGTTCGGTAATATGATGTCAGGCGTAGTTATTATGGGATTGTGGTATGGGATGATGCCTATCTTTGTAAAAATCGGTATCCCATCGTTTTTACATGTATATTGTGATGTATTCTCTGGCTGTATCCAGACGTATGTGTTCTGCATGCTGACTATGGTATATGTCAATGATAAGATGGATTAAATTTCAATAATATTAAATTCAGGAGGAATTTTTCTATGAACGGATTTTCAGGACAGGATTTTATCTTAGGCTGCTCAGCAATCGGTGCAGGTCTTGCGATGATCGCAGGTATTGGACCTGGTATTGGACAGGGTATCGCAGCAGGCCATGCTGCAGCTGCAGTTGGACGCAATCCGGGCGCAAAGTCTGATATAACATCTACCATGCTTTTGGGACAGGCCGTTGCCGAGACAACAGGTCTTTATGGTTTCGCCGTTGCAGCTATCCTCATGTTCTTAAAGCCATTCAGCTAAAGAGCAGAATGGCGGGAGGCATAAGCCTGCCCTCGGAATGGGGAAAGAATAAAGAGCGAAAGGAGGCGAAACCTTGGATCGATTATTGGGATTTGACCCACAGCTGCTTTTCGATTCATTTATAACAGGCATCAATATATTCATCCTGTTTTTTGCGTTATCCTATATGCTGTTCAATCCGGTACGGGAAGTTCTGGAGAAGAGAAGACAGAGGATTGCGGGAGAATTAAAGAACGCTGCCGACGATAAGGAAGCTGCGAAGGCAATGAAGGAAGAATATGAAGCCAGACTTCTTGAAGTGAAGAAAGAGGCAGAAGAAATCTTAGAGGATGCCAGAAAAAGAGCGAAACAGCGTGAGGCAGAGATTATTACAGAAGCCAGGGAAGAAGCGGACCGCATTGTTACGCGGGGCAGCCGTGAGGTGGAACTGGAGAGAAAGAAAGCGCTTGATGATATGAAGGAACAGATCATATCCATCGCTTCTGTTATGGCCGGCAAGGTCGTAGCTGCTTCCATTGACACTACGGTGCAGGATGCCCTGATTGACGAGACTTTGAAAGAGATGGGTGAAAGCACATGGCAAAGCTAGTATCAAAGGTATACGGCGATGCATTGTTTGAGGAAGCTCTGAATAAGCAGGAAGTGGACGCTTTGTTTGAGGAAGTGAAGAGCCTGCAGGTGATCTGGCACGGGAATCAGTCATTGGCGGAGCTTCTTAATAATCCGAAGATTGTAAAGGAAGATAAAATCGGCATTATTAAGAATATTTTCGGCGGACGCGTATCGGATGACCTGATGGGTTTTCTGGCAGTCATTGTCGACAAAGGCAGGCAGAAGGAGATTCCGGCAATCTGTGAATACTTCATAAACGCTGTCAAGGAATATAAGAAGATCGGCGTGGCCCATGTGGCCAGTGCTGTTGAATTAAATGAGGGTCAGAAGGCCCGGCTGGTAGAAAAGCTGTTAAATACAACTCAGTACGCGGATTTTGAGATGGATTATCAGGTTGACCCGTCAATCATTGGAGGTATGATAATCAGGATCGGGGACCGGGTGGTGGATTCCAGCATTAAGACGCAGATTTATGAACTGCGCCGCAGCCTGTTAAAGCTGCAATTGACCTGATTTCCAATTTACAGCTCACGCCTTTTTGAGCATGTAGGTAAGCCTGAGTTTAGGAAATCAGTTGTCCGGAGAGCCGTTAGGTGAAACGGACACATTATAATCTTAGAAAGAAGGTGCAAACCTTAATGAATTTAAGACCAGAAGAGATCAGTTCTGTCATCAAGGAACAGATTCAAAGATATTCTACGAAACTGGATGTCTCTGATGTCGGTACAGTCATTCAGGTAGCGGACGGTATTGCCCGTATCCATGGCCTTGAGAATGCCATGCAGGGAGAGCTCCTTGAGTTCCCGGGAGAAATCTACGGCATGGTACTTAACCTGGAAGAGGATAACGTTGGTGCGGTTTTACTTGGTACCGGTGCTATCAGCGAGGGCGATACAGTTAAGACTACCGGACGAGTGGTGGAAGTACCGGTTGGTGATGCATTAACTGGACGTGTTGTGAATGCGTTAGGACAGCCCATTGATGGAAAAGGACCGATCCTGACAGACAAATTCCGCAAGATTGAGCGTGTGGCTCATGGAGTTATTGACAGAAAATCAGTAGACACTCCCCTTCAGACCGGTATTAAGGCGATTGATGCCATGATTCCGATCGGAAGAGGACAGCGTGAGCTGATCATTGGTGACCGCCAGACCGGAAAGACGGCGATTGCCCTTGATACGATTATAAACCAGAAGGGCCAGGGTGTTCACTGTATTTATGTTGCCATTGGCCAGAAGGCATCTACGGTTGCCAACATTGTTAAGACACTGGAAGAGTACGGTGCCATGGATTATACCACTATCGTCGTGTCAACGGCATCAGATTTAGCCCCTCTTCAGTATATTGCTCCATATTCCGGATGCGCCATAGGAGAGGAATGGATGGAAAACGGGGAGGATGTATTAGTTGTTTACGATGATTTAAGTAAACACGCAGCCGCTTACCGTACCTTATCCCTGCTGCTTAAGAGACCGCCGGGCCGTGAAGCTTACCCGGGTGATGTTTTCTACCTGCATTCCAGACTGCTGGAGAGAGCCTCAAGGCTTTCAGAAGAGCTGGGAGGAGGTTCTTTAACAGCCCTTCCGATCATTGAAACACAGGCAGGCGACGTATCCGCGTATATTCCGACGAATGTTATTTCCATTACAGACGGACAGATTTACCTGGAGACAGAGATGTTTAACTCCGGTTTCCGTCCAGCCATCAACGCAGGTCTTTCCGTATCCCGTGTAGGCGGCTCTGCCCAGATCAAGGCTATGAAGAAGATCGCAGCTCCTATCCGTGTGGAACTGGCACAGTACCGCGAGCTTGCAAGCTTTGCTCAGTTTGGTTCCGAGCTTGATAAGGAGACGGCAGAACAGCTTGCCCAGGGCGAGAGGATTAAAGAGGTATTAAAGCAGGGCCAGTATCAGCCGGTTCCGGTTGAATACCAGATCATCATTATCTTTGCAGCGACCAAGAAGCTGCTTTTGGATATTCCTACCGGGAAAATCCTTGATTTTGAAAAGGCTTTGACCAGTTTCATAGACACCAAATATTCTGAAATTCCCGCAAGCATCCGCGAGACAAAGCAGATCACGCCTGAGACAGAGGAATTGCTGGTAAAGGCAATTAACGAATGCAAAGCAGGTGTTTTTTAAAGGCAGGTGAACAATCATGGCATCCATTAGGGATATCAAACGAAGAAGAGACAGTATTTCCAGTACCGAACAGATTACGAAAGCCATGAAGCTCATATCTACCGTTAAGCTGCAGAAGTCCAAAGCTAAGGCAGAAGAATCCAAACCCTATTGCGAAATGATGTATGATACCATAGGCTCCATGCTGCGCAGATCCGGCAGCATAGACCATAAGTATTTAAAGGCAGGAGATTCAAAGAGGAAGGCAGTTATTGTCATTACTTCAAACCGTGGACTGGCAGGGGGCTATAACAGCAACATTGTCAAACTGGTTCATGGAAATGACAGGCTAACGCCGGAACTTACGGATGTTTACGCCGTAGGACGGAAGGGGAAGGAAGCACTGGCAAGAAAGGGATATACGATTGCCCAGGATTATTCCGAGGTGATCAATGAACCGATCTATCGCGATGCGGCCGATATTACCATGGAGCTTCTGGATGCATTTGGACAGAACCGGATAGGTGAAATTTATCTGGCTTATACATCATTTAAGAATACTGTGACCCAAATACCGACTCTTAAAAAGCTTCTCCCGGTTGAAATGGAAAAGGGAAGCGAAAAAACGGATCTGACTTTAATGAACTATGAGCCGAATGAGGATCAGGTATTGGATTCCATTATTCCAAAGTATATGAGCAGCATGATCTATGGCGCTTTGCTGGAAGCCGTTGCAAGTGAAAACGGAGCCAGAATGGCGGCCATGGACTCTGCGACCAATAATGCGGAAGAGATGATAGAAGAACTTGGACTGGCATATAACCGGGCAAGACAGGGGTCTATTACCCAGGAGCTTACCGAGATCATAGCCGGAGCCAATGCGATTTCATAAGGCGAATCGAACTTCATTTTAGCAGGAACGAGAGAAATATAAAGAAGGAGAAACAAGATGGCAGGACAAAATATTGGTAAGATCACCCAGATCATCGGTGCCGTACTGGATATCAAGTTCAGCCAGGGCAAGCTGCCGGATATCAATGAAGCGATTGATATCACTGCAAAAGATGGCAGCAGACTGGTTGTAGAAGTATCCCAGCATCTTGGCGATGATACGGTAAGATGTATCGCCATGGGATCAACCGATGGACTGGTACGTGGTATGGACGCGGCGGCTACCGGCGCTCCGATTACCGTACCGGTTGGAGAGGAGACATTGGGACGTATATTTAACGTTCTGGGTGATCCAATCGATAATAAACCGGCACCGGAAGTAAAAGAGCATTTTCCGATTCACAGACCGGCTCCAACCTTTGAGGAGCAGTCCACGGAAATGGAGGTTCTGGAAACCGGTATCAAGGTCGTTGACCTTCTCTGCCCTTATCAAAGGGGTGGTAAGATCGGACTTTTCGGCGGTGCCGGAGTAGGTAAAACCGTATTAATTCAGGAGCTGATCCGTAACATAGCCACAGAGCACGGCGGATATTCCGTGTTCACCGGCGTTGGCGAGCGCACCCGTGAAGGAAATGACCTTTATCACGAGATGCAGGAATCAGGCGTTATTAATAAAACAACCATGGTGTTCGGACAGATGAATGAGCCGCCGGGTGCCCGAATGAGGGTAGGGCTTACCGGCCTTACCATGGCTGAGTATTTCCGTGATCAGGGCGGAAAAGATGTACTGTTATTTATTGACAACATTTTCCGATTCACCCAGGCAGGTTCTGAGGTTTCCGCTCTGCTTGGACGTATGCCTTCCGCAGTAGGCTATCAGCCAACGCTGCAGACCGAGATGGGCGCTCTTCAGGAGAGGATCACTTCCACGAAGAATGGTTCCATTACATCGGTTCAGGCAGTTTACGTTCCCGCCGATGACTTAACGGACCCGGCTCCGGCCAACACATTTGCTCATCTGGATGCAACCACGGTTCTTGACCGTTCCATCGTGGAGCTGGGGATTTATCCGGCGGTTGATCCCCTTGGTTCCACATCCAGAATTCTTGATCCCCGTATCGTAGGTGAGGAACACTACCGTGTTGCCCGCGGGGTTCAGGAAGTGCTTCAGAAGTATAAAGAGCTTCAGGATATCATTGCCATGCTGGGTATGGATGAGCTTTCTGAAGAAGATAAGATCACGGTGGCCCGTGCAAGAAAGATCCAGAGATTCTTGTCTCAGCCTTTCTTCGTTGCAGGACAGTTCACCGGACTGGAAGGCCGCTATGTGCCGCTTTCTGATACCATTCAGGGCTTTAAGGAGATTTTGGAAGGTAAGCATGATGACATTCCGGAGAGCTATTTCTTAAATGCAGGCAGCATTGAGGACGTTCTTGCCCGTGTGAAAAAATAGGGGGTGGGAATATGGCTGATTTATTCAAACTGCAGATCATTACTCCGGAAGGTCAGTTTTTCGAGGGAGAGGCTTCCATGGTGGAGCTTACTACCAGGTCAGGGGATATCGGCGTATACCGGAATCATATCCCCATGACTGCCATTGCTGCCCCGGGAGTCTTAAAGATTCACGAGGAGGGCGGAGTGAAGAAAGCGGCCCTGATGTCTGGTTTTATTGAGATTTTACCGGAGAAGATCGTCATTATGGCGGAAGTTGTGGAATGGCCGGAAGAAATCGATGCAAACCGTGCAGAGGAGGCTAAGATCCGTGCAGAACGCCGCTTAAAGGAACAGAGCGGAAAAATTGATAATGCTAGAGCGGAAGCTGCTCTGAGAAGAGCTCTTATAAGGCTTTCACTTACAAAGTAACGAAAAGGGATTTGGACCTTATAAAACAGGTTCAGATCCTTTTTTATTGACCTGGAAGGAAGCGTTATGGTATCATTGTTGCAGATAAAACGACAGGAATTTGGGATAATCCGGCATTTATGGATTAAACCTTTTTTTTGTGGTATACTATTAGGCAGATTATACAGACAGGGGGATAAATTATGAAGAAAACATCATTAGTGATTATGGCGGCGGGCATTGGAAGCCGGTTTGGCGGAGGAATCAAACAGCTGGAACCGGTAGGACCAAGCGGTGAGATTATCATGGATTATTCCATATACGATGCACTGAATGCCGGATTTGACAAAGTTGTGTTCATCATAAGAAAGGATCTGGAACAGGATTTTAAGGAGATCATAGGAAAGAGGATCGAAAAGATTGCTCATGTGGAGTACGCTTATCAGGAACTTGATGACCTTCCAAAAGGTTATACAAAGCCGGACGACAGAACAAAGCCATGGGGAACCGGCCAGGCACTTTTGTGTGCCAAAGCGGTGATTCATGAACCTTTTGTCGTGATCAATGCGGACGATTATTATGGAAAAGAAGGTTTTATAAAGATTCATGAATACCTGGTGAATGATATGGATCCATTGTCAAAACCTTTTGATATCTGCATGGGAGGATTTGTTCTGGGCAATACCTTAAGCGAAAATGGAGGAGTGACCCGTGGAGTATGCCAGGTGGATGAAAGAGGAATCTTAAAAGGGGTTACAGAGACGTACGAGATCAGACAATGCGAAGACTGGGCGGAAGGCCGCAGTGAGGAAGGAACCCCGGTGAGGATCCCTTTGAACCAGAATGTTTCCATGAATATGTGGGGGCTATCCCCTGCGTTTCTTGAAGAGCTGGAGAGGGGGTTCCCGGGATTTTTGGCTGGTTTAAAAGAAGGGGATGTGAAAACGGAATATCTGCTTCCTAAGATCATCGACAAGCTTGTCGGGGCCCGGAAAGCGCAGGTAACGGTGCTTGAAACAAAAGACCGGTGGTTTGGCGTGACCTATAAAGAGGACAAGCCCGCTGTGGCGGCGGCTATCCGAAACCTGGTTTCTGAAGGTGTATATCCGGAGCGCCTGTTCGATGTGAGGTAATAATAATAAACGGTTTTCTGATCGGCTGTCCATCAGAAAACCGTATTTTCATTTAAGGGGATTTTGCACTTTCCCTTTTTGCTTTGCATACTATAGTGTTGTATAAGCAGAAAGCAGGGAGTGATAACAGCCGTGCCGATTAACCCGGATTATACTTATGGAAACAGATTTCAGGAACTGGAGCCATATATGCTTTATGGCGACAGAAGTGCCGCAGAGCGTTCCTTTGAAAGAAAAGATTCCATTGTGCAGGATTTGGAATATTTACAAGGAATGTACCCAGGACATATGAAGCGTCTGCAGGAATACGTAGTTTCAGCGTGTGATCATCTGGATTATAAAAACAGTCCCATGTATGACGAATATCCGGATCGTTTGATGATCAACCAGGTCTGCGATTCCATCTGTGACCAAATACGCAGGGATGGTATCCTGATTGATGAACTGGCAGCAGAACCAGGAGATACAGAACAGTCGGCTGCAGAGCAGGAGAGAGCAGAACAAATGGAGTGGGGAGCAGACGAGATGGATGAATCGGATCTGCTGTCTCAGGATTCGTCATGGGATCGGCCGCCATGGGGGCCAAGAGGCCCAAGAGGACCAAGGGGCCCAAGAGGCCCAAGAGGACCATGGGGGCCAAGAGGGCCATGGGGACCATGCGGACCATGGGGGCCATGCGGACCAAGAGGACCGTGGGGACCATGGGGGCCATGGGGCCCGAGAGGACCTTGGGCCCAGAGTCTTGATGATGGTTGGTTAGATGGCGTCGTTAACGTACTTCTGCTTAATGAAATGCACCGCAGGAGATGCCGCAGCGGGCTATGCACATAGGGGAAGAAAAGCAGTTGTCCATAAAAGGACAGCTGCTTTTTATATGATTAGCCGCACAGATGGCTCTGTGTAAGGTTTAACGAATGTTTAAGAAAGTTTTCATTGTAGTTTTGGATATTATTGTATACAATAAAGAAGACAAGGTTGATAGACAAGTAGAGGAAATTCAGGATGAATCGAATGGTAAAAAAAATAGGAATCTTATCTGCGGTTTTCGTAGCGGCAATCGCAGTTTATTTTATGTGGAATCAGAAAGATACGGAAAAAAGTGATGTTATGGTATATACCTCCATGGAGGAGGCGGCTTTGCCTGTGGTATATTCCGATATGTACGGAAGAAAGATGAACCTTCTCCACGGATACACCCAGGATATGAAGCAGGCAGTTTCCAGGGAAGCCCTTACTGTTCTTCCTGCAGACAGGTCTATGAACATACAGATATCGGATTATAAAGGCAGCATCCAGGGGATTGAGTATGAAGTCCGAAGTATGGATCTGGGACGTCTGGTGGAACGAACAGAGGTAGATACATGGAACGAGGGAGAGGAAGGTGTCACGGCCACGCTTCCGATCCAGAATCTTTTGACAAAGGATAAGGAATACCTTCTCATCCTGACACTGGATACCTCCGGGAATGGGAAGCTTCTTTATTATACCCGCATCATGTGGACGGACAGCACCAATGCAAAGGATATGATCGATTTTGCAGTTGATTTTACGACCCGGACCTTTGATTATGATCAGGCCCGGCAGCTAACTACTTATCTGGAAACCAGCGAGGGAGAGGATAACAGCTCCCTTGGCCATGTGACCATTCGCTCCAGCTTTTCCCAGCTTACATGGGGAGGGCTTTCCGTGAAACCGGCAGGAGACATAAGGGTTACTCTGAAAGACTTAGATGGAGTCATGTGCAGCGTGAAACTGGACTATGAGGTGACCAGGACCGGAGAAGATGATATCCAGGAGATTTATGAGGTGGAAGACAGCTTTACTATGAAATGGGACAGCAGGCGTATCTACCTTATGGATTTTGAACGGAATACCAGTCAGGTATTTTCCGGCCAGAAAGGACTGTTCTCCGGTAAGCGGATTATGCTGGGGATTACAAACCCGGATGAAATACGGACTGCTAAAAGCCCGTCAGGAGATTGCCTGGCCTATGTGGTAAACCGGGATCTGTGGGCCTTTGACCAGAACCGTGAGCATGCGGTAAAGGTGTTCTCCTTCCGAAGCGGAGAAGACGACGGGCTTCGCAGCGGCTACAACCAGCATGATATTAAGATATTGTCGGTCAAAGATAACGGGGATGTGGATTTTCTGGTTTATGGATATATGAACCGAGGGATTCACGAAGGAAGCATAGGAGTCGCCATGTATCAGTACAGCAGTCAGGACAACGCCACCACAGAGCGTTTCTTCACTCCTGTGACCCTGTCCTTTGAGATGCTTAAGGAAGACATTGACCAGCTGGCTCATGTGGGAGCCAATGGGATGCTTTATCTGATGGCGGATCGGGCAGTTTACGGTATTGATTTAAACAGCAATGAATATATGGTCCTGGCGGACTCCCTGGTTGAAGGCGGATATGCGGTCAGCAGCAGGTCGAGCCGTTTTGCCTGGCAGGAGAGCAGTGACCTTTATGGGGCCGGAGTTGTCCATCTCATGGATCTGGATACCGGAGTAAAGAGGGAGATAACCGGCGGTGAGGATAATATTTACAGGCCCCTTGGATTTGTAGGGGATGATTTCATTTACGGAATTGCCCGAAAAGGTGATATATGGGTGCAAAACGGAAGGACAAAGGATGCTCCCATGTACCGGATCGAGATCATGGACCAAAGCGGAAAGATCGTTAAGGAATATGAACATGAGAATGTTTATATCGCAGATGTGTCCGTGGATGACAGCCGGATCCATCTGACTCAGGTATCAAAATCCGGTGATCAGTCCTATGTGGCTTTTAAACAGGATACCATTGTCTGTAACCAGGAGCTTGCAGACGGAGAGATGGAAGGCATTGGCTGGTATGCCTCAGAGGACAGGAGAAAGCTTTATTTTGTCCAGCTTGATAAAGACGCGGTAAGCCGGGAAGTAAAAATTGCGGTTCCCAAAAAGGTAGCCTATGAAACCACGGAAGTGGTGGAGTTAAAGGGGAATGCCAGAAACCAGGAAAACAGGTTTTATGCCTATGGGGGAGGCCATTATCTCGGAGGCAGCCGCAGCTTTACGGATGCCCTTGCCCTTGCCTATGATAAGATGGGAGTTGTGACCGATAAGAATCAGGAAATCATATGGAGCCGGGTGAACCGCCCGCCGGTCCGTAATATGAAGGAGCCTCTAAAAACAGGAGCAGTCTTTCTGCGGAACCTGGAAGGATTTACTGATAACAGCTACTATGGGGATGGAGTCCTTATGTTAGATGCCAGGGGCTGCACGTTAAGCCAGGTATTGTATTTCATCGGTCATGGATGTCCGGTGGCAGCCTATACCATTCAGGACGGCTATGTGCTCCTTTCCGGCTATGATTCCTATAATGTAACAGTCTATAATCCGGGATCCGGAGAGAGCCAGAAGATGGGCTTAAATGATGCCTCTGCATACTTTGCCGGCCAGGGGAATGACTTTGTCTGCGGAGTATTTACGGAATAGAAAATGCGTTCTCTTTACAAATTCATAAGATATGTTATAATCATTAAAGGCTAATGGATGAAATTTAAGAAATTTGTAATAGATAACATGATAATCAGAGGTGTGAAATGGAGCAGTATATTATGAAGGGCGGAAATCCCCTGGTCGGTGAAGTGACCATTGGCGGAGCAAAGAATGCCGCTTTAGGAATTCTGGCAGCAGCGATCATGACAGATGAGGATGTTCTGATCGATAATTTACCTGATGTCAGAGATATAAATGTGTTGCTGGAGGCTATAGAGGAGATCGGTGCCAAGGTAGAGCGTATTGACAGGCATACGGTCCGCATCAATGGAAAGACCATCCGTGAAGTTTCGGTAGATGATGATTATATCCGCAAGATCAGGGCTTCCTATTACTTTATAGGAGCCATGCTTGGCAAATACAAAAGCGCCCAGGTTCCCCTTCCGGGAGGCTGCAACATCGGAAGCAGACCCATTGACCAGCACTTAAAAGGATTTCGCGCTCTTGGAGCTGATGTGAGGATTGAACGGGGGGCCGTAATTGCCCATGCCATTGATCTGGTGGCAAGCCATATCTATCTGGATGTGGTAAGCGTTGGGGCTACCATCAACGTCATGATGGCTGCTACCCTTGCAGAGGGACAAACGATACTGGAAAATGTGGCAAAAGAGCCCCATGTAGTTGATGTGGCAAACTTTTTAAACAGCATGGGTGCCAATATCAAGGGCGCCGGCACGGATACCATTCGTATCCGTGGGGTAAGAAAGCTCCATGGAACCGAATACTCCATCATTCCGGACCAGATTGAAGCAGGTACCTTTATGTGTGCTGCTGCCATCACCCGTGGGGATGTTATGGTAAAAAATGTCATTCCTAAGCACTTAGAAGCCATTTCTGCAAAGCTTCTGGAGATGGGATGCGAGGTTGTTGAGTTCGACGATGCGGTACGTGTAGTAGGGAAGTCCTATCAGAAGCATACCGATATCAAGACACTTCCATATCCGGGATTTCCGACCGATATGCAGCCTCAGATGACAGTGACCCTGGCCCTTGCAAAAGGCACCAGCGTAGTCACAGAGAGTATTTTTGAAAACCGTTTCCGCTATGTAGATGAGCTTTCCCGTATGGGAGCTAATGTCAAAGTAGAAGGAAATGTAGCCGTTATTGACGGAGTCAGTGGCTTTACCGGGGCGTTTGTCAACGCTCCTGATCTCCGTGCAGGTGCTGCGCTTGTGATTGCCGGTTTAGCTGCGGATGGATATACGGTTGTGGATGAGATCGGATATATCCAGAGGGGTTATGAATGCTTTGAAGAAAAGCTTCAGGGCCTTGGCGCTATGATTGAAAAGGTAGATTCTGAACATGAAGTAAAGAAGTTTAAATTAAAAGTAGGCTAGGCGGGGAAATTTCCCGCCTTTTCCTATCGTTTGAACCCCAGTGCTACTGCTTTTCCATACCTTTTTCCGAAAGAGACCGGATGGATGTGGCATATTCCGACGGCGTCATCCCGGTCAGCTTTTTAAACTGCCTGGAAAAATAGTGGACAGAGGTATAACCCAAACGGTCTGCAATTTCGGTAAAGTTCAACTGGTTGCTGCGGATCAGCTGCTTGGCTGCGTCGATTTTCATGCCGGTAAAGAAATCGATGACCCCGCAGCCATATGCTTTATGAAAAATTTTTTGCAGCTGCGACCGTCCGGTTAAATTATCCCGGCAGATGGTTTCAATGGTAAGGTGTTCTCCGATGTGTTCCTCCATATATCGGATGATGCGGTTATGTGCATCTCCGTGCATGGGATTTGCAGTGACCCGTCCTGTGGAAATCTGCTCCGGATTTGAAAAATATCTGCGGTAAAGATGGATGATCAGCTCTTCTAAATAATTTCCGATCAGCTGCTCCGCTCCAAAGGACAGGGAAGGCTGCCTTCGCACCAGTTCCTCCTGGTATGGGTCGTCAAGCCTTCCTGAAAAGGCATTCCTCGCCTCAATAATAATTTGCGCCAGCAGAGCCATCTCCGTCTCCTGTACGGACAGAACTTCTCCCTCAAAGGATTTCATGAAGGGAGAGTTGCATTCAAAGCTTACCACCACCAGATTGGGGGCAACGGTTCCGTTAGTAAGGATGTTGTGAAACTCCCCGGGCTTGTGGAAGATGATGTTGCCCCGCTTTAAAGGGATCCGTTTTTCTCCGGCCATTACATCGATGACTCCCTTGTCAACGCACACGAACTCCCAGAAGTCATGGCTTTCCCCTGGAAAGGAGAAATCGCTCATGTATTCGAAATAGTGAATGGTTATAACCTTTTTTACAATCGCCAAGGAACGCAGCTGGGTGCTTTTATATGCCATGGAAACCTCCTTCCGTACAGATGTGAATGTGTTATAGACAGTATAACACATTCCATGGTAAAATGGTGAGAAGAGAACGATAATGCAAATTAAATAATAAATAGTGCAAATATCTTTTGGTCTGCATTCATTATACTGAGGTTAATAGAATTTAGGAGGTAACATCGATGAACAAGAAACCGGTTCTGGTAATTATGGCAGCAGGTATGGGAAGCCGCTACGGCGGCTTAAAGCAGATCGATCCTGTAGATGCCCATGGAAACAAGATCATTGATTTTTCTATCTATGATGCAGTTTGGGCTGGATTTGAAAAGGTTGTCTTTATCATTAAAAAAGGCATTGAAAAGGAATTTAAAGAAAATATCGGGAACCGCATGGCGGCTCATGTGCAGGTAGAATACGTATATCAGGAGCTTGATAAGCTTCCGGAAGGTTATGAGATACCGGAGGGAAGAGTAAAGCCCTGGGGAACAGGACATGCAATTTTATGCTGCAAGGACGTGGTAGACGGACCTTTTGCTGTTATTAATGCAGATGATTACTACGGAAGAAGTGCCTTTGTTTCCATTTATAACCAGCTTAACAAGGTTTCTGACGGGGAGAAATACCAGTACACCATGGTCGGCTATCAGCTTTACAATACCCTGACGGAAAACGGTCATGTGGCAAGAGGCGTGTGCAGCACCGATGAAGCAGGAATGCTCGTTGACATTCATGAGCGGACCAGGATCGAAAAGCATGGCGACATGGCGGAATTTACAGAAGATGACGGGAAGACCTGGACAGAACTAGGAGAGGACACCATCGTGTCCATGAACATGTGGGGATTCACAAGCAGCATATTAAAGGAGCTTGAGGAACGGTTTGCCGCATTTTTAGACAGAGAGCTTCCTGTAAATCCGTTGAAGTGTGAATATTTCCTTCCCTTTGTGGTTGATGAGCTGTTAAAGGAAGGCAAGGCAGAGGTTTCAGTACTTAAGAGCGTTGACCGTTGGTACGGAGTCACTTACAAAGAAGACAAAGAGACGGTGGTAAATGCCATCAAAGAACTGAAAGAAGCCGGCCTGTATCCGGATAAGCTATGGGAGGAAAAGTAATGGGAGACGCACAGTGCGGAAAAATCAGAGAGGCTATCGGCCTTCTGACCTTTGAGGGAGAGCCGGTTTCATGGAACCGCTATGGAAGCGGTCATATTAATGATACATTTCGTCTGATCTGCAAGACAGATGAAGGGGATAAACACTACATCATCCAGAGAATCAACCATGAAGTCTTTAAGGATCCGGTTTCTCTCATGAGAAACATTGCAGGCGTCACTTCCTTTTTGCGGGAACGGATCCAGGCCCAGGGCGGAGATCCGGCCAGGGAGACGCTTAATATTGTAAAAGCAAAAGATGGCAAGGATTACTGCCGGGACAGTGACGGAAATTATTGGAGAGGCTATCTTTTCATTGGAGGGGCCACCACTTATGATAAGGTAAGACAACCGGAGGATTTCTACCGGAGCGGCAAGGCGTTCGGGCGGTTTAAACGCCTGCTGGCAGAATATCCGGCAGATGAGCTGGCGGAAACCATCCCCAACTTCCACAACACCCCGGTTCGTATGGAAGCCTTTAAGGCGGCTGTGAATGCCGATATCTGCGGCCGTGCCCATCTGGTAGAGGCTGAAATAGAATTCGCCCTTGACCGGGAGAAAGAGGCAGCCGTTGCCATGGATATGTTAAAGGATGGCAGGCTCCCTCTCTGTGTTACCCACAATGATACTAAGCTTAATAACATCATGATCGATGATGAAACCGGAGAAGCCCTGTGTGTGATTGACTTAGATACCATTATGCCAGGCCTGTCCATCTTTGATTTTGGCGATTCCATCCGGTTTGGGGCCAATACGGCAGAAGAGGATGAGAAAGATGTGAGCAAGGTATCCTTGTCCCTTCCTCTGTTTGAAACCTATACCAGGGGATATTTAGAGGGGTGTAAGGGAAGTCTGACGGCGGGTGAAAAGGAGATGCTTCCTATGGGAGCAAAGCTGATGACCTTTGAGTGCGGCGTCCGCTTCCTAACAGATTTCCTTCAGGGAGATACTTATTTCCATACAAGCAGAGAAAATCACAATTTAGACCGTACCAGAACCCAGTTTGCTCTTGTAGCCGACATGGAGAAGAAGTGGGATGAAATGGAAGAAATTGTACGCAAGAGTGATAAATAATTCACTTGAGTCATTCGTAAACAAAATATGAAAAAGAAAGAGGAGAGAATATGAGAATATTGGTAACCGGAGGCGCCGGATATATCGGCAGCCATACATGCATTGAGCTTTTGGAACAAGGTCATGAAGTTGTAGTAGTGGATAATCTTTGCAACTCCTCCAGGGTGTCCCTGGAGCGGGTAGAAGCCATTACCGGGAAAACGGTGACCTTCTATGAAGCAGACCTTTTGGACCGGGATGCAATTGATGAGATATTTGATTATGAGATAATTGATGCTGTCATCCATTTTGCCGGATTAAAGGCTGTGGGAGAGTCCGTTGCCAAACCTTTGGAATATTACCACAATAACATCACAGGAACTCTGATTCTGTGTGATGTTATGAGGGAGCATAAGGTAAAGAACATTATATTCAGCTCCTCGGCAACCGTATACGGAGATCCGGCATTTGTACCGATCACGGAAGAATGCCCAAAAGGAGCCATTACCAATCCTTACGGGCAGACAAAAGGCATGCTTGAGCAGATCCTTACAGACCTTCATACCGCTGACCCGGAATGGAGTGTGATCATTCTCCGCTATTTCAATCCTGTTGGTGCTCATAAGAGCGGTTTGATCGGAGAAGATCCTGCGGGAATCCCCAATAACTTAACACCCTACATTACCCAGGTTGCAGTCGGCAAGCTGAAGGAAGTAGGAGTATTTGGAAATGACTATGACACGCCTGATGGAACCGGAGTCAGGGATTATATCCATGTGGTGGATCTGGCCATTGGGCATGTAAAAGCCCTTGAAAAGATGGCATCCTCAGAGCCGCTGGTACGTATTTATAATCTGGGAACCGGGCAGGGCTTTAGCGTGCTTCAGATGATCGAAGCGTTTTCAAAGGCATGCGGAAAAAATATCCCGTATTCCATCAAGCCCCGCCGCCCTGGCGATATTGCAGAATGCTACGCAGATGCAGCTCTGGCTAAAAAGGAGCTTGGCTGGGAAGCGAAACACGGAATTGACGAGATGTGTGAAGACTCCTGGAGATGGCAGTCCGGGAATCCTAACGGATACAGGTAAAGGTTTAGGGGCCTTTACCCTGCATGATGCACCGGCTGGTCTGAATGGTGGCCAGCCGGGTGCAGATGCTCTATGATTCCTTTTCAAAAGCAGCTGTTATTTCAATTGCCGTTGAACTTTAATACTGATAAAATAAGAATTTATTTTGAGGTAAAGATGAAGATAAAAAAGATATTGAAACAAATCAGGAATAATTATGTCATTGAACAGGTGAGAAAAATTAATATTCCAGAATTTGAACCGGATAAGATCATGCGGTATCATATTATTTTTTCGGGAAGAGTACAACGCGTTGGTTTTCGCCTGGAAATAGAGCAGCTGGCATTAAGATTAAAATTAACTGGATGGATAAAGAACCTTGAGAGCGGAAATGTAGAGATGGAAATTCAGGGAATGAAAAATAAAATAGACTTCTTATTGGAGTTTATGAATTCTCTGAAACGTATTAAAATAAGCCAAATGCAAAAAGATATAAGAACTGTTTTAAACCTGGAAGAGGAGTTTAAAATAATTTAATTACGTAGTTATTTACTATTATGATAATTAAAACTGATAATTTCAGTTGTCAAAGTATCTATCCTAAGGATTTTCATTCCATGGACGGATACTTTTTTTACTGGGCTGTCAATTACAAAAGGATTACTTCAACTTTAGTGATAAGGCTTTAGAAAGGAACGTATGTCTGTATACTGCATACATAGCTGGGTCAGGTTTTACAAACGGAAAAACAGCTATTGATGACAGGACGTATATAAAATTTATCGTTTAAAATAGGCTGGAACCGCCTAAAGGCTCACAGCAGATGCCGGATATGAATGGGAAAAGAATTATCAATAGGTGAAAAAGAACAGGAGCACCGCCGCTAACATGAAGTCATCATATGCAAGTGTACGGCACTCCTGTACTTTTATAGGGTTATTTCCGTTCAGAAAATCAGGACTTGTCATCTGCTATAGCATTTCATATTTTTTACCCTGATTTAAAATTGTAATAGGTTTCTCTGCCAATTTTGCTGATAGCTTAACATTTCCATGAAATAATCAATGAGCCGTATCCAACAACATTTTCTCTGATTGAGAAACTGTATAGAGCATACCAAGGATAGAGATAATGCCAAAAGTAATACATAGAATCCAGGCATAATTGTAGCTTAATTCAGTTCATGCAAAGCATTAAGCGTATTGTAAATTGTCTGGATAGAATCGGTTCTTTTGGGTGGAAAGACCTCAAAAGATAATGTTGCCTTATTTTTTAAGATATTAGATAGTTTCATTTCTTAACCGCCTTGCTGCCTGAACCATGTCTTCAAGACTGGGTTTAGGCCCGGCCTCTGCCTTTGCAGCAAAGTACCTTCCATTTATTTTACAACAAATAATAACACAGGAATGAAGTTATTACGTAATACAAAATATTTATAGATACCTATAGAAAAAAACTATGACACATACTGACACAATAAGACAAACTGGCCGGTAATGTTCCTAAAGAATACAGGTATGGGCTTAAAGGCTTGTATCGCGCTGTATATTTTTCTCAGACAGCTTTTTTATAGAGGTAGCATATTCGGAAGGAGTCATCCCGGTCAAATGCTTGAATTGCCTGGAAAAATAGTGTACCGAGGTATATCCAAGCTGATTGGCGATCTGGGTAAAATTAAGCTGCCGGTTCCGGATTAGCTGCTTGGCTGCATCGATTTTCATGCCGTTAAAATATTCAATGACGCCGGTGTTCCCCTTTTCAGAGAAAAGTTTTTTTAACTGGGAAGTGCTGATTAAATTTTCCCGGCTGATCTGATCAATGGTCAGCTGGATGCAGATGTTCTTTTCGAAATAGCAAAGGATGGTTTCATAGATGTCTTCTGCAGAAGGGGTATCCTTAAGGTGGGCGGGAGCCTGTCTGGCTGAAAACGAATAGCGGTACATTTGTATCAGAAACTGTTCCAGATAAATCTTTATCATCTGCTCTGCCGCAAAGGGCCCGTGGTCCTTTCGTACCAGTACTTCCTGAAACGGATCGTCAAGCCTTCCTTCAAAGCACAATCGTGCTTCTGCAATGATCCGCGCCAGAAGCTCCTGCTCCTCCTGCCCCACCTTTAAGATCTGCTCCTTAAAAAAGGCCATACGAGGCGATTGGCAGTCAAACCCAATGACCACAAGGTTGGGAGCAATGATCCCATTGGCTAAAACCCTGTGGAATTCATTTGGCTGATGGAAAATAACCTCTCCTTTTTGAAGCGTCAGCCGTTCATGATCAGCCACCACATCCACTTCTCCCTTATCAACACAAAGCAATTCCCAAAAGTTATGAGATTCCCCAGCAAACGTGAAGTCGCTCATATATTCAAAATAATGGATGCTGATAATCCGGTGTATTGTCACCTCTTCTGTTAATTCCGTATACTTATATTTCATACAATTCCCCCTGGTTTCATAGACTAAATGCTTCTGCCTCTGCAAATGCGGTATTGTGCAAATAGTATATAATTTACCTGTATTTTAACTTCTAATTATGAAAAAAGCAAATGATAAAAATCTAAATTGTCAAAAATGATGACCTTTTGTACAAAGCTTTTTGTCAAAATGTATAATAATATAGAGTCACTAAGAGCATCTGACAGAAAAGTCGGATAACATAGGGAGGTAAAATTATGAAAAGACGTTTTATGAGTATTATGCTAAGTGGGATCATGGCTGCCGGTCTTCTGGCAGGATGTGCAGGAGGGGCCGCCACTGCTACCACAGCTGCTGCGGGTGGCGGAACGGCCACGGATGCACCGAAGGAAGCGGCTGCAGGCGGCGGGGAAGGGCTTATTTACTGGTCCATGTGGGAGGCAACAGAGCCTCAGGGCCAGGCGATCCAGATGGCAATTGACAAATTCACTGCAGATACAGGAGTGAAGGTTGATGTTCAGTTTAAGGGACGTACGGGAATCCGTGAAGGTCTGCAGCCGGCTTTGGATGCGGGAACCAACATTGACTTATTTGACGAGGATATTGACCGTGTAAATACCACATGGGGACAGTACTTAATGGATCTGGAGGATTTGGTAAAGACTTCCGGCTATGAAGCCAATGCCAATGCCGGCTTAATGAGTGCTTGCCGGGAAGTGGGAGATGGAACATTAAAATCCATTCCTTACCAGCCCAATGTATTTGCATTTTTCTATAATCAGACTATTTTTGATGAAGCAGGTATCAAGGAAGTGCCAAAGACCTGGGAAGAGCTTGACGCAGCATGCCAGAAGATCAAGGATGCGGGCTATACTCCCATTACCTGTGATGACGCTTACATAACATCCATGTTTGGCTATCATATGTCCAGACTTTTAGGCGAACCGGGAACGGAGGCTGTTGTAAAGGAAGGCAAGTGGGATGACCCGGCAGTCCTTAAAACAGCTCAGGCTTATGAAGACTTTGCACAGAAAGGGTATTTTTCAGAAACCATTGCTTCTAACGTATGGCCGGCCGGACAGAACCAGGAACTTGCTCTGGGAACAGCAGCCATGTATTTAAACGGCTCCTGGCTCCCCAATGAAGTAAAGGATATGGCAGGAGAAGATTTTAAATGGGGCTGCTTCAGCTATCCGGAAGTGGAAGGCGGAAAAGATGGTACCAATGCCTCCAACTACGGCGCTCAGGTTCTGGCGATCAACAAGAATTCCCAAAATGGAGAAAATGCATTTAAGCTGATTGAATACATCACCCAGGGAGAATTTGACAAGAAGATGTCCGAAATGTCAATGGGCATTCCTGCAGATTCCAGAAATGCAGAGTGGCCGGCGCAGCTTGCCAGTGTGAAGCCTGTTATGGAGAGCTTAAGCGTACGTTATCCCTGGGCAGCCGGAGCAGAAGCAAATGCAGACTTAACACCGATTATTAAAGAGAACTTTATGAAGCTTTGCGGAGGTTCCATTACAGCCACTGGGTTCGTGGATGCTCTTAAAGCTGCAGGCAAATAATCCGGATCAATAGATTTTTATGGTGGCACCGCTTTGGCGGTGTCACCCTGTAATTAAGGAAAGCCGGGGAGGTATTTAACGTGAAGAAGAATAAGACAATGATTGCCGTATTTCTAACACCGGCAGTTTTAATGTTTGTCCTTGTATTCCTTTATCCCATTCTAAGGACAATTTTAATGAGCTTCTTTAAAATCGAAGGAATCACGGACTCTATGACCAAGTGGCAGTTTACCGGATTAGCCAATTACAGCAAGCTTGTGTCCACCAGCTTATTCCGCATTTCCATGTGGAATCTGTTCCGCATCTGGTTAATAGGCGGGTTGGTTGTTATGTCTCTCGCTCTTTTGTTTGCGGTGATCCTCACCAGCGGGATACGCTTTAAAAGCTTTTTCAGGGCAATGATCTATCTTCCAAACGTAGTCAGTGCGGTCGCCCTTGCGACCATGTGGCTTCAGTATGTATACAGCCCTAAGTTCGGTCTCCTTAAAAATGTATTTTCCGCCATGGGGCTTAAATATTTATCCAAAGTCCAGTGGCTTGATAATGATCATAAATTCATGGCACTGTTGATTGCCTACTGTTTTGGCATGGTGGGTTATCATATGCTGATATTTGCAAGCGGGATTGAGCGGATCGGAGAGGACTATTATGAGGCAGCCACCCTGGATGGCGCAAATAAGGTAAACCAGTTCCGCTATATCACCCTTCCCCTGCTAAAGGGGGTATTTAAAACCAATATCACCATGTGGAGCGTTACATCAGTGGGTTTCTTCGTCTGGTCCCAGCTGTTTTCAACGGTTACGGCGGATACTCAGACCATTACCCCCATGGTTTATATGTATATGATGATTTTTGGTGCCGGCAACAGCATGACCGAGCGGAATGCAGGCCTGGGTGCGGCAATCGGTGTGTTTTTAAGCATCTGTGTGGTTGCGGTATTCCTGTTATGCAATAAACTGATAAAAGAGGATGATCTGGAATTCTAAGGAGGGGGATCTATGGCTAAAAGGAAAGGGTTTATGGAGCCATTTAACTGGAAAAGAGAGCTTAAGCTTTTTCCGGGATATCTGCTCCTTAGTGTTTGGATATTATTTACCATTGTATTGCTTGGCTGGGTGGTTGCCGCCAGCTTTTCTACGACAAAGGCCATTTTTTCAGGCCATGTCCTGTCCCAGGGAATTCATTTTGAAAACTATACAAAGGCCTGGACCAATTCCAATGTGTCCGCTATTTTCTTTAATTCCCTGATGTATTCCGTTATTTCATGTACGCTTCTTGTTTTGATCTGTGCGCCTGCCGCGTACGTATTGTCCCGCTTTCGCTTTGCAGGGAATAAAATGATCCAGACCAGCCTTGTGTCTGCCATGGGAGTGCCTGTGGTCATGATCGTTCTTCCTCTGTTCAGCCTGATCGCCGGTATGAATGTGTTAAACGACTATGTTGCAAATAAGGCGGTGCTGATATTTCTTTATGTGGGGATCAATGTTCCTTATACAACGATTTTTCTACTCACATTTTTTGCCAATATCTCCAGAGCCTACGAGGAAGCGGCGGCTATTGACGGCTGTCCTCCCATGAGGGCTTTCTGGCTGATCATGTTTCCCATGGCTCAGTCCGGGATCATAACGGTTACTATTTTCAATTTTATTAATATATGGAATGAGTATTTCATTTCCCTGATTTTCGCTAACTCCGACAGGGTTCGGCCGGTTGCGGTGGGGCTGTATTCCATGATCAATTCCATGAAATATACGGGAGACTGGTCAGGAATGTTTGCATCCGTTATCATCGTATTTCTTCCTACCTTTATCCTTTATATCTTTTTGTCGGAGAAGATCATTGCCGGTATTACCGGGGGCGGAGTCAAAGGTTAAAGGCTTTTCTGGGAAGAACATTATAAAAAACCTCCTGCTTTATGCGGATTGCAAGATAATTCATTAACTGGAAGAATTATTTTTGGCAGCCCGGTAAAGACAGGAGGTTTTTGATCTTTATAAAAGCAATCAGGTCAGAGTAATTTTGATAACTTATTAATAATCAGATCGATCGTAATGAGTAAAATAGCCTGCGAATCCAGGAACAACTGATTTTTATCCATATTCAGAGATGGGATAGTAATAAAGCAGTCATATTTATTGGAATATTTCGCCTTGCTGTTTTGTGTGATAATTGCACAGGGAGTACAGCGGTCAAAAGAAGTCTTTGCGGCTGCAGTAATACAATCAGTAGTACCCGATACGGATATAAAAATATGGAAGTCAGAGGCAACAGAAAAAGAGGCTTTTTCACTAAAGATACCTCCATGGATTATTGCTTCAGAATCAATTCCCAATGAGGCAAGACGATAAGAAAAATACGTGGCAGAAAGACCGCTTTCATGGAGACCGAATATTCGTATGTGGGAAGCACCCAGAATATATTTACCCAGAGAAATAAGGCTGTCTTCACTTATATAGTCCGGAAGTTTTTGTATGCAGCTTAAATAATTTTCAATGATATCCATATTGGATTTAACAACGGTTGGATTTTTAAATCTACCGGACTGGAGATACTTGGAAACTTCGTATTTAAATTCAGAATATCCGTCGTAGCCCAGTTTCTGGCAAAAACGAAGCAGGGCAGATTTGGAAACGCCTGCTTTAGCGGCAACATTAATAATAGGGTAGGCTGAAATATAGTCCGGATTATTAATGATAAATATTTTTATTTTCTCATCTGATTTCGTAAATTCTGATTCATGCAGATTGATTAATTCCATAGGATTCATATAATTTCTCCATAAATAATTATAGTGATTTTAATTGTAAAAATTATATCATATTGAACATAAAAACAAAAGTGGTAAATTTCCCAAAATAAATGAGAAAATTATTGAAATGATGTGAAGATTATTGTATAATGTGAAAAACAGAACAAAGGGCAAGGTTAGAAAGGGGAAGGTATACTATTATGGAAACACAGGCAAAAAAAACAGTATTGGAAAGAAGTACGGATTTTATTGAACAAAAAATTGCACCACCCCTGTTAAGTCTGTCACAGGTACGGTATCTGGAAGCACTGCAGAGGACGTTTATAACATTAATGCCGTATATGGTTTTAGGTGCAACTGTAACTCTTATTTTAAATCTAAGCGGCTTGTTTGCTGAGGAAACCGGGTTAAATATGCCAGGAGTTGCAAAAGCCATTGACAGTGTGATTGCTCCATGCAGACCATGGCTGCTTCAGATTGTTTTTGTTACAATCAATTTATTAGCGATGATTGCAGCGTTGTTGAATGGCTACTTCCTTGGTGATTATTATAACAGGAAAGATTCCAATGTTACTGCGGTAGCATCGGCAGTTGTAGCTATGATCGCATTCCTTTGCTTTATTGATTTTTCACAGCTTAGTGCTGAATTTGACTGGCCGGTATATATATTGGGATCACCCAGTTTATTCGGAGGATTATTGATTAGTATTTTTGCGGTAGAAATTTACAGATTCCTGATTGGAAGAAAGATTACGATTAAGATGCCGGAATCAGTACCGCCAATGATTGCGTCGGCATTTACCAGTATGATACCGGTTTGCGCGGTTATTACATTGTGTACGTTCATTGGACGGGGCATGGGAGATTTTAATTTTTTAAGTATGCTGAATCAGGGCACGGCATATCTGGTAGTAGGCGGAAGCGGACCGGTTGCACAAGGGATTGGATTTGTATTGGATAGACTGCTCTGGTTTGTTGGTTTACATGGGTCAAACATTGTTTCATCTGTTATGCAGCCGATCTGGGCTACTATGATAACTGATAATATTAATGCATTTGCGGCACATCAGAATATACCATATATGTTTACGGAACAATGGATTAATTTCTATGTTAGATGTTCTTTATTCCCGGTCGCACTTCTTTGTACCATGAGTAAGGTAAAGCGCTTTAAAGTATTAGGAAAGTTATCTCTTCCCGGAACTATTTTCAATATTGCGGAACCTGTTATGTACGGACTGCCTGTTGTGTTAAATCCGCTTATGTTTGTTCCCTGGGTACTTGGATTCGCAGTGCTTTACATATTTAATGCGATCCTTGGAATATTAGGAATTACTCCGCCCGTTGTTGCAATGACGGTATGGACGATGCCTGCTCCGCTGGCATCCTTTATTGGCAGTGGATTTAATATAATAGCTCCGATTATCACCCTAATGAATTTTGCAATTATTTTCTTTATGTTTCTGCCCTTTTTCAAAGTAATGGAAAAACAGGCTTTAAAAGAAGAGGAACAATATGAAATGGAACTAGAAAGGAAGAAATGATGGAAGAATACCGCATCGTATCATACAGACAGGAATATATGGATCAGCTTATTATTGGCTGGAATGAGACACTGGTTTTTGATCCAATTAGTAAAGACAGATTTTTACAGCAGGTAGTAATGGACGAAAATTTTGATCCGGATTTGGCACTTGTTTTGTTGGCAGAGGATAGGGTTGCAGGATTCTGCTTTGGTATTAAAAGACAATATCCATATTTAACCCGAGGGTTAGAGGAAAATAGAGGCTGGATCAGTATTATGTATGTCCTGACAGAATATCAGGGCAGAGGATATGGAAAAGCATTGTTAAAGGAAGTGGAAAAGAAACTTAAAAAAGAGCAGGTAAAAGAAATTACACTGTGTGCTTACAGTCCAAATTATTTTACTCCCGGTGTGGATTTAAAATATGAAAAAGCGCTGCTTTTCTTTGAACAAAACGGCTATGTAAGAGGAATGGATGCTGTGAGCATGAAAAAAGACTTATTTACTTATCATATGCCGCAGAAAACTCTGGAGATGATCGGGCAGCTGAAGAATGAAGGAATAAGGTTTAATCCATATTCACTTTCCTATATGGAAGAATTATTGACTTTTGTAAAACAAGAATTTGATGCCGGCTGGGTAAGAAATATTTTACAGGCAATTCGTGACGGAGAAGCAAAGGATACCATTTTAATTGCAGAGGATAAGGAAAATCATGTAATTGGATATTGTATGCGCAAGATTGACGGTAATGATGCGAGATTCGGCCCTATTGGAGTAAAAGAGTCTGTTCGTTCTAAAGGAATCGGAGGAATTTTATTTGATTTACAGATGAGGGAAATGCAGAAAAGAGGAATTTATTATGCATATTTTTTATGGACTCACGGTGATGCAATTAGATTCTATGAACGGCATGGGATGAGTGTATACAGAACATATCAGCTCTACCGGAAAAGCATATAGGAGGAATATTGAAATGGCAAAATATAATAGAATCGTATCCATTGGTGCTCACCCATTGGATGCAGAACTAATTGGTGGGCCGATGCTGATAAAATATGCGGAACAGGGAGCTGACTGTACATTCGTCCACGTGACCAAAGGACGTCTTACAGATTTAACAGCAACTGAGAAAGAGAAACAGGCATATGAAACTGCTTTAAACGATGAGATCGAACATGCGGCCGCCGCCATGGGGTGTAACAGCTTTAGCATGAATTATAGTTCAGCGGAATTACCGGATGTAGAAGAGTTTACCAAAGTAATTCTGGAATATTTAAGAAGGGAAAAAGCTGACTGTGTAATAACTCATGCACGCGGAACATTGCACCCCAGACATTATTATACGTATGAGGCAGTAACACAGGCGGTAAGAATACTTCATAATGAAGGAAATTCCATACAGATTTACTATGGAGAGAATTGCGAAGATCTGATTGGATTTACCCCCACAGTATATGTAAGCATGAGTGAACAACAGATGAAAACCTGGTTTGAAGGATTACAGAACTATAAAATTTTTAAAGGTAAGATCAATGATGTTCCATATTATGATTATTATCACTCGATGGGAACCATAAGGGCGATTGAAGCAGGAAGCCATGGGGTTGTAAAAGCATACATGCATGGTGCGTTAATAGATAATGAGTAAAGAAATATATGTTCAGAGAGACAAAAGAGAGGCAGGTAGGATATGAAAAAGATTGTTTTAATATGTTCGGCAGGAATGTCAACGAGCTTGCTGGTATTACATATGAGGGACGCTGCAAAAACAGATAATTATGAATGTGAAATAAATGCATCTCCCATAGCAGATGCACCGGAGGTGATTCCTGAAGCCGATATCGTTTTATTAGGGCCGCAGGTCAGGTATATGTCTAATAAGCTGAAAAAGGAATATCCAGAAAAGATAATTGAAGCAATAGATATGCAGGTCTATGGAATGATTGACGGCAAAGGTGCATTGGCACAGGCCAGACGGAGCCTGGAGGATTAAGAGGTGGAATTTGTCCTGCTGACTTGAAAAAGTAAATT
>DFCS01000034.1 GCA_002367105.1 Hungatella sp. UBA3048 | reverse complement strand
CAATACTATCTTGGCCCGGTATAAACTTTAGTTCCCCAAAGGGCTTCGGTGATATCTTCCGCACGGAGCGCTGATACACCGACAAGATACATTTCGATGAGTGCTTCTTCAACAGAACATTCTCTCCTACGATAACGTTCACTAATAGCAGTTTCAAAAGGAATTCTATTAAGCTTTGGTACGTTGAGTTTCACCTCACCTGATGTAGTAACCAGATTTCTTTGATAACCAGGTCGGTACCCTTGATGCTCTCCGGAACGCTCATATTTTTCGGCGTTGACCAATTCATATGCTTCTAGCAGAGCATTTATACTCTCAAATCCGCACACTCCATACTAGGGTGGATCCCTGCGGTCTATCGCCAAGCGATTAGGCAATTCTAGATTAATCGTGAAAAAGCATTGCGAAGTAAATCACATGCAATTACCATATACATATATAAATAAAAAAACCCTTGCAATTTATCTCTACATAGAGTAATATATAACTACATAGAGATTATATAGGAGAAGCAATGGCAAAGACAGAGTTAAAAATCCTAATAGGCCTCCATCGGGCCGTAAACTATATTGACCGCCAATCAACCAAGATTTTTTCAGAGTACAATCTTACCATGGGACAATTTGCCGTATTAGAAGCGTTGTACCACAAAGGAGACATGACCATCGGTCAGGTACAGGAAAAAATTCTAAGTTCCAGCGGAACCATTCCTCTTATAATAAATAACCTTGAGAAAAGAGGGTATCTTATAAGGAAAGCGGACAGCAAGGATAAGAGGCGATGCATTCTCCATATCACATCTCAGGGACAGGAGTTGATTGGTCAGGTTTACCCAAGAAATGAAGCCAGGATTATTGAGCTAATGGCTCATTGGACTGATGAAGAAAAAGAACAATTGGCAATTTTATTAAAAAAGTTTGGAGATGAAATGAATGGAGAGAAAGATTAAAAGACAGGTTAGAGGCTTTAGAACCCAGGACGGTGCCGGTGTAAACCTGGTCAGGGTATTAGGAAATGAAACAATGGAAGAATACGACCCCATTTTAATGCTGGATTCCTTTGACAGCACAAATCCCGATGATTATACAGCCGGATTCCCCATGCACCCGCATAGGGGTATTGAAACAATCAGTTATGTATACCGCGGGCAGATGGTTCATAGGGACAGTTTAGGAAATGAAGATTCTATTTCCGACGGAGAAGTCCAGTGGATGACAGCAGGTTCCGGAATCCTGCATGAAGAGAAACTACCTGCATCAGAACGAATGCTTGGAGTACAGCTGTGGCTGAATTTACCGTCAAAGGATAAAATGACCACTCCTTCCTACCACAGCATAAAAAATGACGATATTGAAGAGATTAATCTTGAAAATGGAAAGTTGAGACTACTTGCCGGGCAATATAAGGACAGTAACGGATACATGGGCAGATATCTTCCTCTGGATTACTACGATATCCATCTTGATCCTAACGCTTCCATTTCCCTAGATACGGATCCAAACCGTTCTGTTATGATCTTTACCCTTTCAGGAGAGGTTTCTGTCGGAGGCGAACTGTTGAGAGAGAAGACAGCAGCAAAGCTTACCTCTGGAGACAAGGTGGAGATAAAAAGCACTGAGAAGAAAGCCCAGGTATTATTTATAAGCTCAACGCCTCTGGGAGAGCCTATTGCCTGGGGAGGACCCATTGTAATGAATACGAAAGCGGAATTGCAAAAAGCCTTTACAGAACTGAATCAGGGAACGTTCTTACAAAAGAAAATGTCATATGATAACTAATAAAATATATAATTAGATCAGGAGGAATTAAAATGGGCATTATTGAATCATTAGAAAAGAGAAGAAGCTATTACAACATTAATAAAGAAATTCCCGTTGATACCGGAGAAGTCATTGAACAGATTGAAAAATTAACAGAATTGGTACCCGATGCTTTTAACATGAAAAGCTCCCGCGTTGTTGTGGCGTTAGAAGAAAAGCAGGAGTTATTATGGGACGCTATCTATGACGCTTTCGGAGGTCAGGTCCCAAGAGAAAAAATCGATAGCTTTAAAGCTGGCGCGGGTACAATTCTTTATTACTACGATCAGGAGGTCGTAAAAGGATTACAGGGTCAGTTTCCGTTATATGCGGACAATTTCCCAGCCTGGGCGATGCAGTCCAGTGCAATGCTTCAAATAAGCATCTGGAGCAGGCTGCGGGAATTAGGGATCGGCGCTTCCTTACAGCACTATAACCCGGTTATAGATCAGAAGGTCCGCGAACTGTTTGACTTGCCGGAAAGCTATCTGCTGATTGCCCAAATGCCTTTCGGAGGAATTGTAAAAGAGCCTGATTTAAAAGAGAAGGAAGATATATCAAAACGAGTTCAGATTGAAAAATAATATAATTATATTCTATTTCTAATTTGGAAAAGCAAGCGTAATGTTTGATTATACGCTTGCTTTTTTATACTAAATTCCAAGCAACCTTCAAAAGCATCTTGCAGATTGCAAAATCTCCTCCAACTTAATAAACCTCTATTAGAGCACAGGTACCCTGGATATCAGAAAAATGAGATGAATTGTTGCTTATAGTCGTTAAAAGGTTATCAAATGTGACCAATTTTTCACGAATTTTATCGACAATCTCTTACAGCACATATTGTATCCCTATTTATTAGTATGAATAGATGTTGTATTTTTACCTCTTTTTAGAAAAAAATATGGCTAAATTATTAAAGAATGACAAAAAAATGTCGAATATTGCGATTTGTTTCGCTTTTCAAACAAACAAAAACGGCTTATAGTGATTACAAGAAAAGCAAAAAAAGGAGGGTTTTCTATATGACAGACGCTGAGAAGCTAAGGATTATAGAGATTGAGAATGAAAGGCTTATGGAAGAGAATGAAAAACTCCATAAAGTGATTAAAAGGTTAAATCAGACGCTTAACAGATTAATAGGTCGTTACATATGCGTTGACGAGGTTGCCTGATTAGGGATAGCCGGGGAGGGCGGGGGCACTCCCGGGAGTATCCCAATCAGGGATCGATCCCGGTTTTGGAAGTATCTTCGTTACCGGGATCTAATCCTTTGGTCTTGCGCATCAGTTCCCATATTGTTTGGTGCATCCATTCAATAGTTTTATTCAGCTTTTCATTTTCTATTTCTAATTCAGTAATGCGATCCCCCATACGGGCGATGATCTCCCGGTTGTTATTGACCTTGTGCGGCGCCAGCAGTCGTCGGACATAGGGAGAGGATGTGGCGATAATATGGGTGGAAAGCAATTCGTCCCTAGCTTCGCAGGAGAGATCCATAAAATCTTGATAACTGATGGATAAGGTTATCATATCCTCCCTGCACTTGGGGCAAACTGCGTTCCGCTGAAGCTGATAATATCCATAGTAGCCGCATTTGGGACAATAGTACACGGACAGTTCTCTCATCGGTCTCCTCCTTTTTTTACCATAAAAACAATCTACCTCTATAATATATAACGTAAAATAATTTTAATTATAACGCGAAAAGATACAAATTATATAAAAAATTGTAAGTTTATAGAAGGTATACAAAAACCCCCGGATAATTGGTGCAGAATGCATAAAAGAGGTCCGCACGCGGCAAACGTGCGGACCTCTTTATGTTTGAACGGATGAATCTTTTGTAATTTGTTTTACTTTACTGGATAATGCCGTTTACATCGACAATCCATACTTTGTCATTGGAATCCTTATAATCCTTATATCCTGCTCCAAGTTCTGGCTTTGTAGCTGACTTAGAAGAGGAAGTTGCTTTTTGGAGGGAACCGCTGGCATTTACCAGATACTGATTGCCTTCAAAGGAAATAGGAGCAACCTTTAAGTCGGCATCAGCTTCTTTTCTTAAGCCATATTCATACAGGACGTTATCACGGACACCGTGAACTCCCTGTCCTTTGTTAGTACCTTCTGTCTGGAAGAACCATACCTGATCCTCATCCAGATCTTCATTGTAAACTGTCTGCTTTCCGGTAGTCATAGCACCGTCAGTTCCAAAGTAGAAATTGGCGATACCGCCGTCTTCTAAGTTGATAACTTTCAGTCCGGTCTGCATTTCTCCCTTAGTATTGAATGCATATTTTTTGGAATCAATGGTAAATAATTCAAGACCATTTGCTGCGCAGGTAGGAGCACCGTTCTTGAAATAGAAATTATAGGTCTCTCCCTCTTCGCTGAGTCCTTCAATACCTTCGATTACCTTCCAACCGTTAACCCGTGCACCATTCTCTGGATCATAGTACTGGTATCCAGCTGCTGTAGCTGCATCAGCGGTTGCTTCGGATTCGGTTGCAGTAACAGGAAGCTTGTACCAGCCTGTCTGCATGATTCCGTTTACAAAGGTATAATAGTTTCCATCGATCTTTTTGTCGACTTGGTTATCTACCATACGGCCGCTCTTATCAAAATAGTACCAAGATTGGGTTTCATCAAGATCATCGGAGTCATTTTCAAGCTCGATCCAGCCTGTCTTCATAACGCCGTCACTCTCTTGTCCTAAATAATAAATACTTCCTTCAATCTCAATCTTTCCGGTCTGCATTTCACCCTGGTCATTGAAGTAGTATAAATTATCGTTGATTTTCTGCCACTTGGAAACAACTTCCTTACCGTTTTTTCCATAGTAGTGCCATAAAAACTCAGGGGCATCAGCTGAATCCCAGAAGTTTTCATTGGTCATGGAAATCCATTTGTCAGAAACCCTTTTCCCGCTTTCATCTACGTAATATTCATCGATTTGTGTATTAATGGCGACATTGCCGTCCTCGTTTAAGTAGTACCAGTCTTCGCCGCGCTTTTTCCAGGAATCGGTTACGTAGCTGTCATTATCTTCATAAAATTTCCAGCTTCCGTTTTCCTCAACCCAGCCGAGTACTTTAGCATAGGCGGTGGCTGCTGTGCTGATTAAGCCCAGCTCTGGAGCTGCGACGGTTAAAACACCGGCAGCGGATAATACAGCCATCAATTTTAAATGCTTTTTCATAAATATGTTCTCTCCTTTTTTGCAATAAGTTTTATCGTGGCCGAAAATCCATAGTTGCATTACCCTGCGATTATACCGTATTCCGGAGGCCATTAGATAGTGTGGTTTGATGGCAGATATGGAAGGAGATAACATAAAAAGAAAAAAGAAGATAAAACCAAGGGGTTAGGAGTAACCAAAAAGAAATTAAAGTAAGAAAACTTTAAATAGGAAAAAGAGGGGGGGTGTGGTATAATCTACACGAAAGCAATGAGCAGTGCGAATTTTCCGTGTTCTAATTCATAGGGCGAAAGCCCGTGAGCCTGTGAAGCCGCAGGCTTCACAGGCTGCACTGCGGACTAGAAGCTACGTGCAAACACTATGCAAGCAAGAGTTTGGGCTTCAATCAAGAATCTGGGCTTTAAGCAAGAGTCTGGGCTTCAAGCAAGAATCCGGGCTACCAGCAAAAGTCTTCGCTGCAATCTACACCCCACACATCAATCTACAAACAACAACACAAGCACCAACACAAGCACCACCCCACACCGCAGACAAAAGTTCTGCACAAAGAAAATAAACATCTCAAAAAGAGGAGAGAAGATCCATGAGAATGAAAGTATCCAATTATATCTCCCAGAAGTTGGTTGATTCCGGGATTACACAGGTGTTTACGGTTACAGGCGGAGGAGCCATGCATTTAAACGACGCCCTGGGGCATCAGGAGGGAATGCACTGCTTATATAACCATCATGAGCAGGCATGTGCCATAGCGGCCGAATCCTATGCCAGAATCAAGGACCGCATAGCTGCGGTCTGTGTGACCACGGGCCCTGGGGGCACCAATGCCATTACCGGAGTGCTAGGAGGTTATCTGGATTCCATTCCCATGTTAATTTTATCAGGCCAGGTGCGCTACGACACAACGGCCAGATGGTCAGGAGTCGGGATCAGAGCCATGGGAGACCAGGAGTTTGATATAACAAAGGCCATTGACTGTATGACAAAATACAGCGAGATGGTAATTGACCCCATGAGGATCCGTTACACTTTAGAAAAAGCCATTTACCTCGCCCTGTCCGGCCGTCCAGGCCCCACATGGCTGGACATCCCCTTAAATGTCCAGGGCGCCTATATAGAAACAGAAGAGCTAATCGGCTTTTCCCCAGAAAATTACGAGAATGGCGGAGATGGCTGGTCCTCTGAAACCAACGCAAAAATAAAACAGGATGGCCCCGGCTGCGGAGAAATTCGTCAGATCCTTCCGGAAAAGGTAACTGCTGATGTTGCCCGGGCCATTTTAGAAAAAATAAAATCATCTTCCCGTCCGGTAATCAATGCAGGTAACGGAATCCGCATTGGACAGGCCCATGAGGTATTCATGCGGGTAGTAGACAAGCTGGGAATTCCAGTAGTGACCGGCTGGAACAGCCTGGACTGCATAGAAGATGAGCATCCGCTTTACACAGGGCGAGGCGGTGGAATGGGAGACCGTGCAGGGAACTTTGCCATTCAAAACAGCGACTTAGTCCTTTCTCTTGGAAGCCGCTTAAGCATCCGGCAGGTGGGGTACAATTATACTACATGGGCCAGAGAAGCCTATGTGATCGTCAATGATATCGACCCTGAGGAATTGAAGAAACCATCCGTTCACGCCGATATGAAGATCCAGGCCAATGTAAAGGATCTGCTTACAGCCTTAGAGGAACTGCTAGACTCAGAATACAAAACTTCCATTAATCACCCACTCTTTTCCGGCGGAAAGGGCCTTGCCGACATGACCTGGAATGATACCTGCCGTATGTGGAAGGAAAAGTACCCGGTCGTGCTTCCAAAGCACTACAGAAGCGGAGAAGATGAGGAAGCCAATGTCTACGCATTCATAAAAGAACTAAGTACCCGAGTCCCAGAGAACAGGGTCACTGTGGTGGGAAATGGATCCGCCTGTGTCGTGGGGGGACATGCCTATATCATTAAGAAGGGGCAGCGTTTCATATCCAACTCAGCAGTTGCTTCCATGGGCTATGATCTTCCGGCTGCCATTGGAGCGAGCGTTGCTGATCAGGGAGAGGACGTCATCCTGGTTACAGGTGACGGAAGCATCCAGATGAACTTACAGGAGCTACAGACCATCATCCATCACCATATGCCTGTTAAGATATTCCTTATTAATAACGGAGGCTACCATTCCATCCGCCAGACCCAGAAGAATTTCTTCGGAGAGCCATTAGTAGGAATCGGAGTAGACAGCCGGGATTTAAGCTTCCCTGACATGGAAAAACTATCATCAGCCTATGGCTATCCTTATGTCCGTGCATGCCATAACAGCCAGCTGAAACATGCGATTGAAACAGCGCTGGCCATGAAGGGACCAGTCATCTGCGAGATATTTGTAAGCCGGGACCAGAACTTTGAACCAAAGTCCTCAGCGAAACGCCTGCCGGATGGAACCCTTATCTCACCGCCGTTAGAGGATTTGTCTCCATTCCTTTCCGATGAAGAGATGGACCGGAATATGATCATCCCGAGGATCAGGGAATAGCAGGGGAGGAAAAGCGTTGAACGTAGTTGTAACAGGGGCCACCAGTTTTCTTGGGAGAGCATTGGTTGACCAGCTTTTAATAGAGAAAAACAAGGTATTTGCCGTAATCCGTCCCGGTTCAAAGAATATGGGAAGCCTTGCGGCCGAGCGGGAGGGACTTGTACGGATCGAAGGTCAATTAGAAGACCTTCATGAGATCAATCAGGTAATTCACGAGCCATGCCAGGCATTTTACCATTTTGGCTGGGATGGCTCCGGTAGTGAAAACCGGATGAAACGGGAGGTCCAGCAAAAGAACGTGGAAGATTCCTTAAAGGCTTTGGAAGGAGCCAGACGCCTTGGCTGCAAACGCTTTCTTTTCAGCGGTTCCCAGGCGGAATATGGAATTCATAAAGATACGATGACAGAGGAGATGCCGTGTAAGCCTGTCTCTGAATATGGCAGAGCCAAGCTGGAATTTTTAAACAGGGCATTGGAATTGACAGAGAACTGGAAAAAGTCAGGTGTTTCAGAGATAGAATACATCCATACCAGGATATTCAGTGTGTACGGCCCAGGAGATCATCCCTGGTCCCTGGTGGAAAGCTGCCTTAATGCATTTCGCAGAGGAGAGTATATTTCCCTGGGGGAATGTACGCAAATATGGAACTTTTTATATCTCGATGACTGCATCCGGGCGCTGATACTTTTGATGGAACAGGAGAAAGAATCAGTTTCCGGAACTTATAATGTAGCGGGACCGGAAGGTGAAAACAGGCCTTTAAGAGAATACATCCGGACGATGTATGAGGTTTTGGGCTATCACGGAAGCTACAGCTACGGAAGAAGAGCGCCTAATGCAGAAGGACTCACAAACCTTATTCCTGATATAAAAAAGCTGGAAAAAGCAACGGGCTGGCAGCCTCTTGTGGACTTTCCAGAGGGGATCCGGCGGACGATCCGCTAAATTCATTAGGTATAAAATATTGACATGGAGGAATTTTTGTGGTATGAGAGATAGGATTTGTATTGTGTGCGGCAGACCTCTTGGGGAAACGCCTTTGATGACCCTTGCGGATATGCCGGCTTCGGCTCAGGATATTCCGGTCAAGGAAGAACTGGGAGAGGAGCAGGGGATCACCCTTTCCCTCCATCAGTGCCAGGCATGCGGTCTGGTACAGTTTGATTGTGAACCTGTGGCATACTACAAGGACGTGATCCGCTCCGGCGGCTTTACCACCACCATGGTAAACTTAAGAAAACGCCAGTACCGGCATTTTATTGATAGATATCATCTGGAAGGGAAAAAGCTCATCGAGGCAGGCTGCGGCCAGGGAGAGTTTCTTGGACTGCTGTCAGACTTTCCTGTAAAGGCTTATGGAATTGAAAATAGGGAAAGTCTTGTCCGCCTTGCAAGGGAAAAGGGTCTTACAGTCTGGAAGCAGTTTGCAGCGGAAGGGGAATTCCTTGCATCCGATGACGGCAGTGCAAGCGGCCCCTTTGACGGATTTTTATCCTTCAATTTCCTGGAGCATCAGCCAGACCCGGTCGGAATGCTTCGCTGCATTGCAGACAACTTATCGGAGGAGGGCGTGGGCTTAATTACAGTTCCAAGCCTTGAATATATTCTGCAGTATGACGGATATTATGAACTGATCCGGGACCATCTTGCCTATTATACCTTTGACACCCTGCGCTATGCAGTAGAAAAAGCCGGATTTCAGGTATTAGAGGAGGAAATGATAAACCGGGATACCCTTTCTGTCATCGTGAAGAAAAATTCGGCCGGACAGGCTAAAGAGAGAAGAACGCATACGCCGGTAGATATATCCGGTCTTAAAGAAAGCCTGGATACCATTGGCAGGGAACTGGAAGCGCTGACAGACGGTCTTAAGAGCCAGGGAAAAACCTTAGGCATATGGGGGGCCAGCCATCAGGGCTTTACTCTGGCTTCCACAACGGTCATCGGCCGGTTTGCAAGATATATCATTGATTCCGCCCCCTTTAAGCAGGGAAAATACGCTCCTGCCTCCCATCTTCCCATTGTACCCCCGGATCATTATCACATGGACCCGGTAGATGCCATTTTAATCGTGGCTCCTGGCTATACGGATGAGATCGCGGGAATCATACAAGAAAGATTTGGCGGGAATGTAGAGATACTGGCGTTAAAATCCAATCATTTGGAAAGGATATAAGAAAAACCTATGAAAGCTTTTGTTTTGATCGAACCTGGCAAGGTCGGCTGGTATGATGCGCCGGAACCTGTCGTAACTCCCTATGGGGCAATCCTCCGCCCGATCGCGGTGACCCCCTGTTCCTCCGATGTCCACACGGTATATGGCGGTGGTTCCAGGAAGGCTCCAAACCTGATCCTGGGACATGAATGTGTGGCGGAAGTCCTGGAAACCGGAGAACTGGTCTGTGACTTTAATGCTGGAGATCTTGTAGCTGTTCCTGCCATCACGCCGGACTGGAGAGCCTGTGGAATCCAGGAAGGAAATTTTAAGCATGCGACAGCCCCATTTTCCGGCCACCAGCTTGGAAGGACGGCTCCGGGAGTATTTGCGGAAAAGTTTTTAATTCCTGATGCAGATACTACTTTGGCAAAGATTCCAGAGGGAATCACTCTGGAACAGGCACTTATGTGCGTGGATGTTGTTACTACAGGTTTTACAGGAGCGGAATTTGCGGATATTAAAATCGGAGATACCGTAGTGGTCCTGGGAATCGGCCCCATTGGGCTTATGGCTGTGGAAGGAGCGCGCCATCTGGGCGCTGCGAGAATCCTGGCAGTCGGCAGCAGGCCCATTTGTGTAAAGCTTGCCAGGCAGTTCGGAGCCACAGAGGTCTTAAGCTATAAAGATGGAAACGTAACGGAACAGGTCATGGAACGGACAGGAGGTCTGGGAGCCGACGGTGTCATCATCTGCGGAGGCGGGGATGAAGTTTTTGCCCAGGCGGTGGATATGGCAAAATACGGGATCGGAACCATATCCAATGTGAATTACTATGGCGGAACCGGAAACCTTCCATTCCCCAAGTTTTCAGGCGGACGTGGCATGGCGGGAAAGACGATCCACACAGAGCTTGCAAAGGGCGGAAGAGTGAGAATAGAACGCCTTTTAAAAATGGTCCAGTATGGAAGGATCAATCCCGGAAAGCTGGTGACTCACCATCTTAATGGCTTAGAGCAGGTGGAAACGGCTCTGCAGCTTATGAAAGAAAAGCCGGAAGATTTAATTAAAGTGATGGTTCGGATAGATTGGAAGTGAACATATGAAAACAATTAGCATCGTGGTGCCCTGCTACAATGAGGAAGAAAATATAAATGCCTTGTATCAGGCGATTGACCATATATTTAATACTGAATTGCCAAGTTACACCTATGAACTGATTTTTATTGACAATGATTCTAAGGACCGGACCAGGGAGATCATCCGTGACTTGTGCGTCCAGGAGAAAAGAGTAAAAGGGATTTTTAACGCCAAGAATTTCGGGCAGTTCAACTCTCCTTATTATGCCATGCTTCAGTCAACGGGAGACTGTACCATTCTAATGGCAGCGGATTTCCAGGATCCGGTGGAAATGATTCCGAAGTATGTGAGGGAATGGGAAAAAGGCTATAAGATTGTCATCGGAATCAAGAAATCCAGTAAAGAGAATAAGATCATGTACTGGCTGAGAAGCTGTTACTATAAAACCATTAAAAAGCTTTCCGATGTAGAGCAGATCGAACACTTCACCGGCTTTGGCTTATACGATCAAAGATTTATAAAGGTTCTTAGGGAACTGGATGACCCAACGCCTTTTCTACGTGGAATTGTTGCAGAGCTTGGCTTTCGGCGTAAGGAGATTCCATATGAGCAGCCGAAAAGGCGGGCAGGAAAGACCAGCAATAATTTTTACCGTCTGTATGATGCGGCCATGTTAAGCGTTACTTCTTATACAAAAGTAGGGCTTCGCCTTGCGACCATATTCGGGAGCATCTGCTCCTTTGCCAGCATGATGGTGGCACTTGTCTATCTGGTCATGAAACTGGTGTACTGGGACCGCTTTCCTGCAGGTATGGCACCTCTTTTGATCGGCATGTGTTTCCTTGGCTCCGTGCAGATCTTTTTTATAGGACTTGTAGGAGAATATGTTCTGTCCATCAATGCCCGCGTTATGAAGCGGCCTCTTGTAATTGAAGAGGAGCGGATCAATTTTACGGAAAAAGAGGAAAACTGTCCGGAAGCTGGGATACTTTTAATGTCGGCATCCGTGGAGAATGGGGAACAGAGATGAAATATAAGATAGATGTAGCGAGAATCCGTGAAAATTCAATTGTTTTAAACGGATGGGTCATTGGAAAGAGCCTTGACTCAGAGGCAGCATTTGAGGTTTTGGACGGGCAGGAAAAAAGCGTGGAATTTAAGTACGTTCCGGTACGCAGAGATGATGTGTGCCAGATCTACTTTAAGAAAACAGCCGACAGGGATTTAGGGTTTGATATCCGCATTCCCTATATCCGGGAGAAAAACGAGGACAGGATCCTGGTGATCCGGTGCGACGGAAAAACTGCCAGGGTGAAGCTGAATGCCCAGATAATCGAACGACAGAACAGCTCTGCCCATAAAAAAAGCACAAAGCTGAAAAGCATGATGAATGTGCAGACCCTTCGGTCCGCTGCAGATTTCTGGAGAGATAACGGCTTTAAGGCTTTTGTATTAAAATCCAGGCACAAGCTTCAGGGAATTGACAGTGATTATGATTATCCGGAATGGTATGCCATTACGAAAACCACGGATGAAGAGCTGGAAGCCCAGAGAAAGACTGCTTTTGACTATAGACCTAAGATGTCTGTGGTAATACCTGCCTATAAAACACCGGAGCGTTATCTGGCGGCTATGCTGGATTCCCTGCTGGCTCAGACCTATGAGAACTGGGAAGTGTGCATTGCTGACGGAAGTCCAAAGGGAGAAGGCGTGGAACGGGTATTAAAGCGCTATGCCATAAAGGATGAACGGATCCGCTATGTGATTCTTGGCGAGAATAAAGGAATTGCGGGCAATACCAATGCTGCCATTGAAATGGCAACAGGAGATTTTATTGTCCTTGCGGACCATGACGATACCCTTGCACCCGATGCATTGTTTGAGTGTGTGAAGGCTATTAATTCCGATCCGGAAATTGATGTGGTTTATACCGATGAAGATAAGCTGGACATTGACGGCGGAGAATTATTTGAGCCGCATTTTAAACCGGATTTTAATCCGGATCTCTTAACGAGTGTCAATTATATCTGTCACTTGTTTGTTGTTAACCATGAGCTGCTGATGGAGGTGGGAGGCTTCCGGGAAGAATATGACGGGGCCCAGGATTATGATTTTATTTTCCGCTGCACAGAAAAGGCCAGAAAGATATTCCATATACCCAAGGCTTTGTATCACTGGCGCTGTCATCAGAATTCCACCGCAAGCAATCCGGAAAGCAAATTATATGCTTTTGAGGCAGGGGCAAGGGCTATTCAGGCCCACTATGACCGGGTTGGCATAGAGGCGCTTTCTGTTGAAAAAGGCATTGATTACGGAATCTATCATACTACGTTTAAGATCGCAGGAGATCCCCTGGTTTCCGTTATCATTCCAAGCAAGGATCACAGTACTGACCTGGATTTATGTATTCGTTCCGTCATAGAGAAATCCACGTATCAAAATCTGGAATTCATTGTTGTGGAAAATAATAGCACAGACCCGGAAACTTTTGCGTATTATGAAAGGATCCAGAAAGAGTTTTCTTTTGTCCATGTGGTTACGTGGGAGCGGGAATTTAACTATTCCGCCATCAATAACTTCGGCGTTTCCCATGCAAAGGGCGAGTACCTCCTGTTCTTAAATAATGATACGGAAATGGTGAATCCGGAAAGCATCCATGAGATGTTAGGCTTCTGCCAGAGAGAGGATGTGGGCGTTGTCGGGGTCAGGCTTCTTTATTCCGATGATACCATTCAGCATGCCGGTGTAGTGGTTGGCTTTGGCGGCATTGCAGGGCATACCTTTATCGGCCTTCACAAGGCGGAAAGCAGCTATTTCAATCAGGCTATGTGCGCCCGGAATTACAGCGCCGTAACAGCTGCCTGCATGATGAGCAAACGCTCCTTGTTTGAAGAAGCGGGAGGATTTTCAGAGGATCTTGCCGTTGCCTTTAATGATATTGATTATTGCATGAAGATACGGTCCTTGAATAAATTGGTGGTTTACGCACCATATGCCCTGTTCTATCATTACGAGTCAAAATCAAGAGGGCTTGAAGATACGCCGGAGAAGGTGGCCCGCTTTCATGAGGAAATCAAAAAGTTTTCTTTGAAATGGCCAGAGATTTTAAGAGACGGGGATCCTTATTACAATCCCAATCTGACCCTGCGTAAATCCAATTTTGCCCTTCGGGACCTTCGTAAGGAAAAAATCGGGGAACCCTATCAGCTTGAGGTGTGAGATGGAGAAGAAAGTAACGGTTATTATTCCTAATTATAACGGACTAAAATTTATGGAACCTTGTTTTAAGGCCCTGGAAGCTCAGAGTGATAAGAACTTTGAGCTTCTTGTGGTGGATAACGGTTCCACGGATGGAAGTGTGGAGTGGCTGAAGGATAGAACTATTCCTTCAGTTTTTCTGGAGAAGAATACAGGCTTTTCCGGGGCCGTAAATGTGGGGATCCGTCATGCGAAAACTCCTTATGTCATTCTGTTAAATAATGACACGGAACCGGAACCTGATTATATAAAGGAACTGGTGCTTGCCATGGACCGGTCGCCTGCGATATTTTCCGTCAGCAGCAAGATGATCCAGCTATACCACAAGGAGCTCATGGATGATGCAGGGGATATGTACAGCATATTAGGCTGGGCTTATCAGAGAGGCGTAGGACAAAGCATCAGGGGATATCAAAAGCCCCGTACCGTTTTTGCTGCCTGCGCGGGAGCTGCCATCTACAGGCGGGACGTGTTTGAAGAGATCGGAGGCTTTGATGAGGCCCATTTTGCCTATCTGGAAGATATTGATGTGGGATACCGGGCAAAGATCCATGGATATGAAAATGTATACTGCCCCACAGCCGTGGTTTATCATGTGGGCAGCGGAACCAGCGGTTCCAAGTATAATTCCTTTAAGGTCCGGCTGGCTGCCAGGAATAATATTTATTTAAATTATAAGAATATGCCGGTTTTACAGCTTTTGGTGAATCTGCTTCCCATTTTAGCCGGAACCTTTGTAAAGTATCTGTTTTTTAAGAAGATCGGTTTTGCTTCCGATTATATGGAAGGGTTAAAAGAAGGGCTGAGGACCGCAAAGAATACCAGAAAGGTCCCGTTCCGGATGTCCCATCTTGGCAATTATTTTCGGATTGAAGGAGAGCTGATCTTTGGCACGTTCCTCTATATATGGGAATTTTTACGAAGAAAGTTAAAAATTTTCAGGTCATATTAAGAATATTTTAATGGCATCATATTGACATATCATGTATAATATACGGGAATTATGGTGGAGAAATATGGTGCAATGCACGAATGGAAGGTTTTGCTGCTATGATTAAGGATAATCAGAAAAAATTAAATGGGTTTCATGTAGTACTGGATGGACTGGTCATTGTAATATCCTATGTAATTGCCTGGCTGCTTCTTTTACTGGGGAACCGGTTGTTCAGCCCTTATAAACAGGTTTTAAAGCCACAGTACTATTTTGCGGCGCTTCTTATCATATTGCCGACCTATCTGCTGCTTTACGGCCTATTCCATTTGTATGCCCCAAAGAGAGTTCAGGAGAGGCGGTATGAGTTCGCCAATATCTGCAAGGCCAATCTCCTGGGGGTTCTGCTTTTTGCTCTGATCCTGTTCCTGGCTAAGAAGAATCCATATTTAAGTGAGTTCTCTACCAGGTTGGTATTTTATTTTTGCGCTATCAACATAACCCTGGAGACGGCCGTTCGGAATATGCTCCGTTCGATGCTCCGCTCCATGCGCTCCAAGGGCTACAATCAAAAGCACATCCTTTTGATTGGTTACAGCCGTGCGGCGGAAGGCTTCATAGACAGGGTTCGTTTGAATCCTGAATGGGGTTATCAGGTCAAGGGGATCCTTGACGACATAAAGGAATGGGGAACCGGATACAAGGGAATCAATGTCATCGGCAAGGTTCGTGATTTAGATGAGATTCTTGCGTTAAATTCTCTTGATGAAATCGCCATCACCTTAAGCATCAAAGAATATGCGAATTTGGAAGGAATTGTGGCTTCCTGCGAAAAATCAGGTGTCCATACCAAATTTATACCGGACTATAATAACATGATACCTACAAGGCCCTTTATCGAGGACTTACAGGGTCTGCCAGTAGTCAACATCCGCCGGGTACCTCTTACGGATACGGTAAATGCCCTGGTGAAACGGATGGTTGACATTTTTGGAGCCTCCGTTGCTCTTGTATTATTTTCTCCGGTCATGCTCATCACGGCAGTTCTTATCAAGCTGACTGCGCCGGGACCGCTTATTTACAAACAGGAGAGAGTGGGTCTTCATAACAGGTCGTTTCCAATGTATAAATTCCGTTCCATGGTAGTGCAGACCGCCACAGAGGAAAAAATAAAATGGACGACACCCCATGATTCCCGTGTGACGCCTGTAGGGCGTTTTATCAGGAAAACAAGCATTGATGAAATGCCCCAGTTTATCAATGTCCTTCGCGGAGACATGAGCCTGGTGGGGCCAAGGCCGGAAAGGCCTCTCTTTGTTGAGAAGTTTAAAGAGGAGATCCCCCGCTATATGATCAAGCATCAGGTCCGTCCCGGTATTACCGGCTGGGCTCAGGTGAACGGTTACCGGGGCGACACATCCATCACAAAAAGAATTGAACACGATTTGTATTACATCGAAAACTGGACCCTGGGATTTGATTTTAAGATTTTATTTCTTACCATATTCAAAGGGTTTATCAATAAAAATGCGTATTGATACTGGATACGACACGATTAGGATGAGGTTAAATAAATGAGAAATGAATTTGATGATGAAGTAGGCCGTGACGATATTAGGAAGAGAAAGCACGGTTTCAACTCAAAACCAGATCCGTCTGATGAAGATTACTACCTGGATGATGATTATGAAAATTATCAGGAACAGAAATATGACAGGTCAGATCAGGAAGCAGACGGTCATGATTTACCAAAAAAGGCTGCTGATGTGTCTGCAAGGAGAGGCGGGACTGGGGAAAGATCCAGGAGCGTTGACCGGTCCAGGCAATCCTCTGGTGACGTCCAGGCAGCTTTTCGAGGGCAGTCCTCATCGGTCGCCGGTCCAGGTAAAAGTCAGGGAGCAGCAGGAAACTATGCTGTTTCACGAGATGGCCAAAGAGCAGCGGGAAACCGTGCTGAATCAGGAGATAGCCAAAGAGCAGCGGGAGGCCGTGCTGCTTCAGGAGATGGCCAGAGAGCAGCGGGAGGCCGTGCTGCTTCAGGAGATAGTCAAAGAGCAGCGGGAAACCGTGTTCCTTCTGGAGATGGCCAGAGAGCGGCGGCAAACCGTACTGCCGCAAGTATTAGTCAGGGAGCAGCGGTAAACCGGACTGCTTCAGGAAATAGCCAGAGAACAACAGGAGGCCGGGCTGCTTTAGAAAACGGCCAGGGAACTGCCGGAAGCCGGACTTTGCCGGGGAATGGCCAGAGTTCATCAAGAGGCCAGATTGTCATAGGAGACGGCGGTTCAAAGCAGCAGCAGAGAGTGCCGGCGCAGGATAAAAGTGTGGCTGCCAGCCGATCGGCTGCTCAGGCTGGTAAAAAGAGAAAAATCAGACGTATCATTCTTATGGTGGTTCTTGAAATCTTTACACTGGCAGGCATTTTCGCTTATGCTTATGTAGCAAGACTGATGGGATCCATCCAAAGACCAGATGATTTTAATAAAAACCAGGTAAGCAATGATATCTTATCTCCCATACAGAAACAGCATATGACCGGCTATCGTACCATAGCAATATTTGGTCTTGACGGCCGTGATGGTAATATCAATAAAGGAAGTAACTCTGATTTAATTATGATTTGCAATATTAACAGAGATACGGGAGAGATCAGGCTTGTATCCGTTTACCGTGATACATACATGAGTATTGGAGAAGGATATTCTTATAACAAGATAAATGCTGCCTATGCCAATGGGGGAGCCGCTCAGGCACTGGCTGCCCTCAACCGGGACTTAGACCTGGATATCACGGAATTCGTTACCTTTAACTGGAAATCGGTAGCTGACGGAATCAATATGCTGGGCGGTGTCGACATTGAAATTACCAAACCAGAATTTCGTTATATCAATTCCTTTATCACAGAAACCGTTAAGGAAACAGGTGTGCCTTCGGTTCATTTAAAGTCAGCAGGAATGAATCATTTAGATGGTGTGCAGGCAGTTGCCTACGCCAGACTGAGAAAAATGGATACTGACTTTCAAAGAACAGAGCGTCAGCGCCTTGTCATTGAAAAAACCTTTGAAAAAGCAAAGAAGGCCGACCTTGGACTGCTTAACAGGATCTTGTTGATGGAGGTAGACCAGATAGGATCAAACCTTACCTTTAGTGACTTTACGGAGCTGCTTTTGGATATCGGCAAGTATCATATCGGCAAAACAGGCGGTTTTCCATTTACCCGCGGTGATATGACGGTTGGAAAAAGAGGAGACTGCGTAATCCCTCAGACCTTGGAATCCAATGTTACCGAACTTCATAAACTTCTTTTTGATAAGGAAGACTATGAGCCATCGGATATGGTTAAAAAAATAAGCGCTAAAATAGCCGCTGATACCGGCATGTATAAACAAGGAAGCACCTCGAACAACGGCACGAAAGACAATGATTCAAAGAAGACCACAGAAGCGACGAAACCGGAGAAAACCACTGCTGCAGAAGAATCTTCCCCACAGGAAGGTTCAACAGGAACTACGGATGGAAGCGGAAAACCAGGAAAGCCTACGGATTCCTCTGAAAGCAGTACGGGTGAGACCAAGGAAACCAGGCCTGGGGAATCAAGGCCTTCAGAAACAACGGCTGGATCAACGAAGCCAGGGGAAACAAAGCCTTTGCCTTCAACCAGTGAACAGGAGACTACATCCCCTCATGGACCAGGACCAGGGAAGCCTTCGGAACCTAACGAGACAACGGCTCCGCAGACAACCTCAGCAGGACCGGGTGGATCGGGCGGACCGGGAGAAACAACTGCATCCCATCCTTCCAACCCGACGACTGGCGGGAATTCGGATGTTCCGATTGTTGTTCAGCCCCCAACCAATAATTGATTAAGTAAATAAAGGATGAATACCCCGCAGACAGGGCTTTGACGATTAAAAAGGCTGCTGATGCGGGGATTTTTTTCTTTTCACATATTCAATATAATTTTATCACAAAATGGTCACAATTCATTGATAAACTCTGATTATCAAAAGAAATAAGAGGTATACATGAAAGGAGATCGATTCTATGTATGACGAAGATGAAAGCAAAGACACAGGCCGCATGAATCCTGAAGAGCATAAAGAAGAAGTTGTTACTACAAATTTTACTATGAGTGATCCGGATTTGGAAGAATCCAGTACCCAGGATTCCGAAAGCAGCAGCCAGACTCAGTCCCAAACCCAGACCCAAAGCTCTTATGAAGCGCAGCAGAATATTCCTCATTATCAGGAATACCAGTATCATAGGGCATCAGGGCAAAATGCTTTCCAGGAAGAAGCAATGCCTAAGAAAAAAGGCGGCTTTGCAAAGAAAGCAGCCGGCCTTGTAGGAGGAGCACTTGTATTTGGTGTGGTTGCCGGAAGCACCATGGTTGGAATCAACTGGGCAGCCGGAGCTTATGGAAGTAAAAACTCTGTAGAGATCAGCCAGGCGGAAACCATTCCCTCTTCCGCCAACGATTCAGGAGTCCAGGCGTCAAACACTTCCAGCATTACCACCGCTAATGATGTTTCAGCTATCGTAGACAAAGCCATGCCATCCGTAGTTGCTATTACCAGCAAGATGATTTATGAAAGCCAGACATGGTTCGGCCCTATGCAGAGAGAAGGGGTTGGCAGCGGCTCCGGTATTGTTGTCGGCAAGAACGACGATGAACTTTTAATCGTAACGAATAACCATGTAGTACAGGGAGCGGAGGAATTAAAGGTTACGTTTATTGACGAGGTAGCCGTAGATGCTTCCATAAAGGGTACGGATGCAGACAGCGACTTAGCAGTGATCGCAGTTCCGTTAAAAAATATTTCTTCTGACACATTATCAAAGATTGCGATTGCCTCTCTTGGAACTTCCGATAACTTAAAGGTGGGTCAGGGAGTTATCGCCATCGGCAATGCTCTTGGCTATGGACAGTCCGTAACCGTAGGTTATGTCAGCGCAATTGACCGTTCCGTACAGACCGAGGATGGCACAAGCCGTGATCTGCTTCAGACCGATGCGGCCATTAATCCCGGCAACAGCGGCGGCGCTCTGTTAAACATGCGCGGTGAGGTGGTAGGTATCAATTCAGCCAAGTATTCTTCTACTGAAGTAGAGGGTATGGGCTACGCGATCCCCATTTCCAAAGCTCAGGATATCATTGATACCCTGATGACCAGAAAGACCAGAACACAGGTAACCGATGCAAACCAGGGATATTTAGGAATCCAGTGTAAGAATATTGATGCGGTCACAAGCCAGCAGCTTGGCATGCCTCAGGGCGTGTTCATCTATAAGATCGTAGAAGGCGGAGCTGCTTCCAAGTCTGATCTGAGGGAAAAAGATATTATTACCAAATTTGACGGACAGGGAATTAAGACTTACGATGACCTGACAAACATGCTTAAATATTACGAAGGAGGAACCACCGTGACTCTTACTGTCCAGTCTCTTGAAAACGGACAGTATGTAGAAAGGAATGTAGACATTACTCTCGGCAATAGGCCGGCAGATGTTACGCAGCAGGGTTAAGAAGAATAAAGTCTCTCCAGGCTCATTGATTGGACCTGGGGAGATTTTTTTGTACTGAAAAATAGGCCGGCACTATGGATTTTAAAACCACCTTATGAAAAAGACGGCTATTTTTTCAAAAATGCTTGACAAATACAGTTGTTTCGTAAGCGCATAGTATAAGG
>DFCS01000039.1 GCA_002367105.1 Hungatella sp. UBA3048 | reverse complement strand
CTTCTGTTTTCAAAGTGCTTTATTTCGTGTCGCTGTCTCAGCAGCAACTTTTAAAGGATATCATGGCCGGCTGTTTTTGTCAACCATTTTTTTGTTTTTCTTCAAAACTTTTTCATCGCTCATCGATGTGTTTTAGAAGAAGTTTTGCCGCCGTTTTCAGCGGCGAGTTATATCATACCAAAGCATTTGACAAAAGTCAACAATTATTTTGAATTGTTTTTATAATTTGTTTAATTGCAAATAATGCCTCTGTTAGAATGCGCTCGCTATGTATAAATGTAAATATTAAATATAGATGTAATGAATTCCGTAGGACACCCTTAAAACCATCCGATATAAGGCTATGGTTACAAGGCTATAACTTCTAGTAACCATTCTATGTCACCATTTATATTTATTTTAAATTAAGTAACCAAACGGGCAACTCTTATGTTATATTAATAGTATAGTTTGCCGATATAAAATATAGTCGATTTGTAATTAAGAAGGAGGTGTTCCTATGACGCATCTTGGTTCAAGAATCCCAATGCCCTGTAATTCAATGCCTGGCAATCTTCATGACAGATTATTTTTAACAATGGATAATAAAAGGAATGTGGCTTCACATAGACCGGGCAGAATTAAATCCAATATCCAACGAAATAGATTTACATGGACCGGACCAGGTAATCTGATCAGCAAAAGCTCTAGAATCATTTCATCTGACTGTATATACATAGGAATGGAATGATAAGAAACCAGAGCCAGCATCTTTGATTGAAAAGTTTAATAGCGTTGATGTCTATTGACTCCAGCCAAAGAAGCGATTCGAAATCAGCCAATTACTTGCTTACAGGGTTATAGTAGCAGGTATTTTTTTAATGTTAGGGGAAGAAAATGAAAGAAAAAAATAAAAAAGGGTTCTTTAGCCTTTTCCAAAATGTAAGGCGCTCTGCGGAAACATCAGAGAAGATCAGTGCTGCTTCTGTCATTTCACTTAAAGAAGCCCAAAATGAAGATCTTAATGAGACAACATCCGATCTATCTGCACAAAAAAGTACTGCCGCAGCAACCGTATTTTCCGAAATAGAATATGAAGAGCCTTCCTCTTCTTTAATATGGGAGCCTTCCTATGATCCGCTGATTGTACGGATGGATGAAGAAGCATTATGCAGTGAGTGCGCTCAGTTTTCCAGTAAGATGCAATCATTATCCAATGTTTTTAAACGGACATCCGAATCTGCACAGGAGCAGGTACCCCAGCCAAAAGCGGCTCAGGCATATCTTTATGTTTCAAAGGACCGCATGGCTGCATGGTTTTATGTGATCCCTCCTTTTAACGACGGTCAGGATATAAAGGAAGAAGATTTAAAATCAATCCTCAATCAGGAGCATGTATCCATCGGAATTATGGAGGAGTCCCTGAAGTCAATTGTTGAAAATAAGGTTTATGGCCAGACCGTATTGATTGCAAAGGGAATTCTGGCACGCAACGGAATTGATGGTTCTATTAAAGACCATTATAAACGGGATCTTAAGATTGAATTTATAGAAGATGAAAACGGATCTGTGGATTATAAAAATTTAAATAATATTCAATCCGTTAAAGAAGGAGAAGCAATCAGCAGCATTACTCTTGCAGTACCGGGGGAAAATGGTATGACCATAACCGGGCAGCCCTATCCCTGCCCTATTAAAGGAACTGATGTTCAAGTACCTGTTGGCCGCAATACTAAGCTTACGGAGGACCGGACTCAGCTCGTTTCCCAGAAGTCAGGTCATGTAACATTTGTTAATGGAAAATTCCAGGTAGATCCTATCTTAAAGATAAATGGTGATATTGATAATAGTACAGGGAACCTGGATTATGACGGAGATATATTGATTACTGGAGATGTACGAAATGGCTTTTCTGTGAAAGCAAATGGAAGAATTGACATCCGGGGCTCCGTGGAAGGTGCTCAGATAACGGCCCAGGGATCCATTACGATTGCCAGCGGCATGTCAGGAAACGGACGTGGTACTTTAACTTCTGACGCTGATATTAAGTGCCGTTACTTAGAACATTGTACGGTCACTGCAAAAGGCAATGTTTATGCGGAAAGTATTATCAACTCCAAAATAGAAAGCGGTCAGGATATTGTTGTTACCTCCGGCATGGGCGTCATTATCGGCGGTACCCTTTTGGCTGCAAACACCATCAATGCACGTGTGATCGGTTCTAAAGTTCGGCGTCTCGTTACCGAATTAATCATTGCAAATGTTCCAAGAAACGTAGAAGAATCCGCCCGGCTAGCCAGAGAGCTGGAGCAGCTTCACCATAATATGTCGGAAGTAAGAAAAAATATCACCTATCTTGAAACCGCTCAAAGGCAGGATAGACAGCTGCTGCTTGATGATCTGAAACAGGCTTCCACTTATTTAAATCTCAGGGAACAGGAGATTACAAACCGTTTGGAAGAAATAACCGCAATCGATAAGGAGCAGTCCGGAATCATTCAATGCCATCAGCTGCTGCCAGTGGTTCGCATACGGATCGGTTCTTCCAGTCTGCTGGTTCAGGAGGAATACTCCAGGAGTATTGTTTATAAAAACAGCGAAGGTGAAATTACGATCGGAAGTAATTAAATTAGAAGGAGGGAAGCTATTATGAAAAAAACAATTATGATTGTCGATGATTCAATTGTAACACGCAGCGAGATAGAGCAATTACTTAAAGGAACAGATTTTGACGTCATCTATCAGTGTAGAAGCGGGGAAGAAGCTCTGGAAGCCTATGAAAGAGAAAAGCCCGATATTGTGACCATGGATATCATAATGCCTGGAATTGATGGAATCGAAGCTTCCAAACGCCTGTTAGATCATCATCCGGAAGCAGGAATTATGATCATCAGCTCTCTTGCTTATGATGAAACACAGCAGATGGTACATGAATTAGGATCGAACCTTCCTTTTGTTTTCAAGCCAATTAAAAAGTCATATTTTATTGAGGCCCTATTAAAAGTAAGTGATGCGATTTCCCAAAAATAAGGTCTTCACAACGATAGATCTTATATAACTAAAATGACATGTTATCTGTTATTACATAGAAAAAGCCTAATGGAAAGTCTGTTTCTAAAGACCTTCCATCAGGCTTTTTCTTTTTATATATTAAAGCTTGAACCAGTCGTCGAATCAGGAGAATCAAACTGATTGGAAATACTAAAGGAAGCCATTTGCATCCGAAGCTTCATCAGTTCAATTAAATAAAGATAATCAGATTTAGCAGGTACAAGACTGCTGTTTTCTCCATCCAAAGATAGATTGGACAGATATTCATAAGTACTTGATATGTCCGACGGGTATCCTGATATGTCTGAATATCCTGATACTTCTGAATCCCCCATATAATTCTTAACTTTCTTTACATACTCCTGCGTTTCCTTAAAAGGAGGGATTCCTCCATATTTGCTTACATTGTTACTTCCGGCATTATAGGCTGCCAGGGTGAGATCCACATTCCCTTTATACCGTTCCAGATTTTCTTTTAAGTATTTAGCTCCCCCCATGATATTGCTTCTTGCATCATAAGGATCGTCAACTCCCAGGGATCTGGCAGTGGCAGGCATTAGCTGCATTACTCCGGCAGCCCCCTTCTTTGAGGTAGCAGATGGGTTGAAATTCGATTCTGCCTTAGCAACTGCTTTTAACAGCTTTTCGGAAACGCCGTATTTTTTAGACGCCTCTGTGAATATGGCTTCAAGGTTTTCCGGAGCCTTTGCTACTGATTTTAAAATCTTTTTAAAATTCCCCTTGGCAGATGATGCTGCCGTATATCCCGCCTGTTCTGCCTTTGCATTAGTAAGTGCAGACAGTCTTAACTGGTCTATTGTTGCCAAAATATAATCCTCCCGTTAATTTCCGATTTTTACGGAGCCCATCTTCCTGAAGCATCCACCCAATAATTGCCGACATTCGTGCTGCTTGCCATGCTGCCATCCGGATTTAAATAATACCAGGTCCCTGGCTGGGGCTGAATCCATCCCGTCAGCATTTCTCCTCCGCCCGGATTTAAATAATACCATTTCCCATTGACAAACTGCCAATCCATGAGTAATTTTCCATCCTTGGGATTTAAATAATACCATCTTTGGCCTGACTGGAGCCAGCCTGTCTGGTAAATTCCATTCCCGTCAAAATAATACCATTCATTTAATATCTGCTTCCAGCAATTCCTGGCGATTCCACCATCCTCCTGCTTGTAGGTATTTCCCTTCCATGCACCAGATATATCTCCGTCATATTCCATAATGGTATCATCGGAAGTGAAATAATCCCCTTCCTTCATATATTTCCGGTCATCGGCAGTAAAGCCGATTGCACGGACTTCATAGTAATAAACAGCATCCTTATCCATGTATTCAGATAGATCCACTGTATTGGTTTCTACAGAAATACGCTTCTTCATTTTGTCATCTGCATACAGAGCAACCTGATAACCAGTAGCAAATTCAACTTTATCCCACACAGCCTTCGTCTTTTTGCTATCACTCCAGCCGGCCCTGGCTGTTCTTCCTAAAATAACTACAGGAACATAATCCACCTTTATTTCCAGGGTATTGTTATCCAATGCTTTGGCGGAAACAAACTTTGCCCCTGTGATCTTGCATTCTGACCGGTTGTAGGTATTTGCAAATATCGAGGTGTCTGATGTTAAAAACACACTGACCCGTTCATTCTTTGCTGCCTTCCATTTGCTGATATCCCGTTTCCAGACAACCTCCTTAACTGATACCCCTGCATTGGTAGTAGAAATTCCAGGCATCAGTATTTCTTCATTCCCATACTGGCTGTCAAACTTAAGATTTACGCTTCGAATCACAACAGAATCGGCGGCAAAGGACATAACAGCCGGCAGGCATGTAAATGCCGCCACCAAAACAGCAAGAAACATAGAATGCAGTTTTCTTCTCTTTTCTCTCATCATTGTACCCATACTCCATCTTCATTTACCGGAAATCCATTGATTACCGTATTAACAGCCATCGTACCATCCTGATTAAAATATCGCCACAGTCCTTCAATCTTCTGCCAGCCGGTTACCATAACTCCATCTTCCCCGGTAAAATATGTATGCCCATTCCGGGTGAATAAGCCTTTTAGCATAGCACCCTCTAAGTTTCCCTGTACAGTATTTAAATAATACCATCTTCCTGCCTGGTTGATCCAGTCCTTCTGCATGGCACCCTGGCTGTTAAAATAATGATAATAGCCGTCTATGACCTGCCAGTTCGTAGCGGCGGCTCCCATGGGGGCCTCGTAGCCGTTGTCCGGATAAAAATAATACCATGTATTGTCGATTTTATTCCAGCCGTTCACCATGGCTCCTTTGGAATTCATATAATAGATATCAGAATCCAGGATAAACCAGCCGGTTACCATCTTTCCTTCCTGGTCAAAGCGGTACCATACATCATCAAGTTCCATCCAGGAATTAGCCTGAACTGTTCCATCAGCATACCGGTAGTACCACACTCCGGACTGCTGTTCCCAGCCCTCTTTTGTCCCCGAACCATTTGTTGTACCGGCTATTGTGTCAGAGTCTTTTCCAGTTCCATCGGAAACATCCCGGTCCCTGATAACCAGTTCGTCTGACTCCACCCAGCTGCTCTTCTTTCCATTCTTAAGCTCATCCTGTTTAAAGGGAACAGAACGGATTTTGTAAGAATAGGTCCCTTCCTCTGTCATATAGGGATAGAAATTATAGGAGGTGGCCTTTACCTGTTCCTTTTTTAAAATTATTTTTTTACCGCAGTATAGCCATAATTCATAAGCGCCCGATGTGTTATCCCCTTTGGACCAGACAGCCTGGCCAAGCCTTGTATCCTTCCAGCCCACATCTTCCGGTTCCGCGTACAGGCCTTTGACAGGCTTCGTCCTTAAGGTGACAACCAGGTCACTGCCATTTCGCTTTGCGCTGACATAGGAACCTCCCGTGATTTTCATCTTGGTAGCCTCATAAGAAGATTTAAAATAAGCATCGTATTCATCGGAGGGAGTGAGGGTAACATTCATCCTGGGTTCTTCCCCAACCGATATATCCTTTGAGGTGGAGGTGACCCACTTTGCCTCCCTGACCGTGTACCTTTTATCACCGGAAGTTACATAACACTCTCCACTTGTTTGATTGATTTTTATATCAGGCAAACGGTCACCTGCCTCGATATTAAGTACCACTTTAACGCTGATTGAATTGATTGCCTCTGTTGCCATCGCTTTTTCAGGGAAGAGACACAGGCAAAAAGCGACTAAAATTGCTATTGCCAATCCCCTCTTTTGTTGTCTCATGAAATCGCTCCTTTTTAATAAGTCCTACTTTACAATTTGTAAATTTTATCGTCAAGTTGCAAATAGCAATACTATGGTTTCTTTTCCTTAACCTTCTCCAGTCCCATACACTCCTTATCAGAATCAATCACTTCCGCAGGAAGATTTCCGGAAAAAGAACAAATGCAGGCCTTTTTACATTCAGTGAACATTTTCTTATTCCTCCGTTTCTTCGTCCGATTCCTATTGCCTAACGCACTATTACTGTGTTTTCCTTTTTTTCAGCTGTTCCAAAAAAGCGAACCTCCTGACCATGGATTCCTGATAAGATGTCATATCAAAGAAACGGCTGCCATACCGGTAGCGTGGAGGGTCGTTCTCGCCTGACAATTTCTTTACCCATAGAATACTGCCCTTGAGCCTGGTACAATCGCTGTCCGTTTTAAACAGAAAGGAAAAAATCTGCTCTACACTTAATTCAACTGCCGACTCAAGCCCGACCCCGCCTGCACTTAAATCTTTTACCTTAGCGTCTATATGTGTGACTTTTCCGTCTGAATCCGCCGTCTCCAGGGTAACCGGAAACGAGACTCTGACTTTAAGGTCACGACGCCTTTGTTCAATACCGATCAATTCGTCGATCACACACGGAACCTTATAGATCGCATTACCGATCTCTCCAATCTCCTCACCACTGATCTTTACTCTGCCTGACAAACGGCATTTGCATGTAACAAGCCCCTGAACACCGTCGTGAAATACGATCACAGAATCCGTGCTCACCTTATCCATATCTTCCTCATTAAAGATAAGTCCCATACTGTCCATATGGGTATCAACTACCTTTACCTCTGCGATAAAGATACCATTTAAAGAAAAGACACTTGCTTTTCCACACTCAGTCAACATAAACTACTCCACCGTTTCCTCTTTTATTATTTCCTCTTTCATTAAATCCTCTTTTATTAAATCTTCTTCCTCTATTTCCTTAACAGGCTCCGGTGCCGGTTTTTCTACCGTACCTGGCACACAATTTAAGAAATAAAGGTAAATATCCACAATAGCCTGATATAACTCCTCCGGCACCTGGCTTCCAAGCTCAAGCTGGGTCAAAATGGTTGCAAGAGAATTATCCTCATAAACTGGGACACCGCTTTCATTGGCAGTTTCTATTATTTTTTCCGCCATATATCCCATACCGGAGGCCACGATAACAGGGGCGGAATTCTTAGCATCGTCATATTTTATGGCAACCGCTTTTTTATTTAATGTATTTTTAAATTCTGACATCAACTGAATTTTTCCTTTCATGGATTTTGGGAAATACCTCTACTGGGGAGGAGGGACCGCCCCCTGCCTGGAGATATAAGCTGTCTGCCCGGAAATGATAACGCTCAAGGATATTTTTAATCTCCTTATAAATATTTCCCTCTGATTTTTGCATCTTTTCCGGATAGAAAAGCTGTAAGGAGGCCGCGTTATCCCCATAAAGAAGCAGAAGCTTAAACTGGCCCAATTCCCTGATATCAAATTTGACGAAAATTCTGGTCTTATGCTTTGCTCCCGCCTGGGTGCTGCTGCCTTCTTCGTCAGGATCAATCCACATTTCTGAAAATAGTTTCCGCCCATCTATTTCCAGGGGGAATGCCAGATGCAAAAGGGGCATATAAACACTTTCATTTAAAACCAGGGATTGAAGCATATTCTGAAACATCTGCTTATTCTCAAGTCCAGTGCCTCCGTTCACACCGGTCTTTAGGAAATCAATGAACTTATCCGCCCACTGGTTTTTCCCTGCCGCCTGCTCTAAATCGACCTGATCAAGCAGTTCACCGAACTGCTCTGTAGTCATGGCTCCAAAAAATTTACGAAACCCCTGATAACCTGCAAGCTTTGAAAAGGACTGCAAAACCCCTTCCCTATCCCCATTTTCATACCTGGCTATTAATACCGTTAAAAGTGATATCTTATCCCGTATCGTACCCATGTCGTGATTCATTGCGATATATCGGCCCAAAAAAGGAAGAATCTTCTCCTTTAAGAGCGCGCTGTTCTCTGAAGTTTGACCTTCGGGAGCAGATAAGTCCAGTTCTTTAAGCAAAGCCTCTATCTGCTCTCTTGTCTGCTTAAAAACATAAGCCTCCATATCTTTTACTGTATTAAATATATCATGAAGTATATGCTTACCGGAAGACATATCATTGAATTTTCTGATAAAATTTAAAATCTCTGCTTTTAAATCCACAGAAGTTGTTTCTGCCATCACATGACGCAGCTGGTCAAAAATGCCGCCGTTAAAGCGGACTGCTGATTCCGCCTGTTCCTTTAAGAAGGGCAGAATCTCTTCTCCCTGCATCTGGGCTGCCTCAAAAAAGGAAGCGATCTTCTGCGCTGCTTCTTCTCCCATGACTCCGCCCGTCAGCATCTCCTCACTCTGGAAAAAAATATCGGTCATAATTTTGGTAAGATCGGGTATATTTTTTACCTGATTCAGAAATGATCCGAAATTCGAACCGTACTGGAATGCCAGCTGTTGATCCCCGTTTCCCCCGGAATCAGTCCGGTTATCTGCCCGCATCACCTTTGAGGGATCAACTGGGTTCTGTATCTGGACTCCCTGGCCGGCCTGGGGGTTGTTTTTAATCGTGGAATTATCATAACCGGATAGGGGTGTTGTAACTTTCAAAATATCTGCCATACTATGCCTCCATTTAACTGATATTTTATATAATTTTCGAAAGGTTATTTAATTTGCTATTATTTTTTATCCAACCATACCGATAAACAGATATATACTAAACTAAACAAGGCGGTGTAAATACTATGGATAACGGCATGGATAATATGCTTGATATGTACCTCTTTGAAACCAATTCCCTCCTGGAGCAATTAGACGAGCTCCTGATAGAAGCCGAAAAAGCAGGAGATTTTACAGTAGATGACGTAAATGAAATCTTCCGCATCATGCACACAATCAAAGGATCTTCTGCAATGATGGAATTTTCCTCCCTGATGCAGATAGCCCATCGTATTGAAGATTTGTTCTTTTTTATCCGTGAGAATGGTCTGGATTCCCTTGACAGTTCCCACAAAAGTACTCTTTTTGATTTAATGTTCCGTTCTACTGATATGCTTCGTGCTGAAGTTTCAAAAGTAGAAAACAATGAACCACTTAGTGATAATGTCGACCATCTGACACAAGAAATTAATAGCTTCCTGAAAAAAATCAGCGATGACAGTCCGACTGATGCCGCGGAAAAAAATCATTCAGATCATTCCAGTTCCAAAGAAGCTGCCCAGCCAGCACCGGCCGTTTCCACTCCTGTTTCTGCTACCAGCCTGGATGAAATCCGTTTGGACGTTGCAGAATGCCCGGAAGATACGGCTGCCTTTTTCCTTCGTATCTTTTTTGATGAAGGCTGCGGAATGGAAAACCTTCGGGCTTTTATGCTAATCAGCGCCTTAAAAGAATCCGGACTGGAGTTTGGCTATTATCCCTCTGATGTGGAGACCAACAGCCAGAGCAGCGGATCCATTATTGAAAAAGGCTTTTTCCTGACGTTCCAATCCCGTGAGGAGGCTGACTCAGCCATATCACAGATTAACAATATGAACAACATCCGTTCTTATGAACTGATTGAAAATCCCCGCGCTAAAGCTGCTCCCAGTACTGTAAAGAAGAATGCTGCGGCAGTTTCAGCCCCATCTGCAGGTGAAAGCACCCCGGCCTTAAGTACACCTGCCCCTGGTAACGCTCATCAGATGCCGAACAAACAGAATCTGATCAGCGTAAATCTGGCAAAGCTGGACAACCTGGTGGCAATCGTCGGTGAGATTGTGATTACGGAATCCATGGTGACTTCCTCGCCTGATATCCAGAATTTAAAGAACCTTGACAGCTTTTTAAAGGCCACAAGGCAGCTTCGCAAGCTGACCGATGACTTACAGGACATTGTAATGTCCCTGCGCATGGTTCCTGTTTCCGGCGTATTCCAGAAGATGAACCGTATCGTCCGGGATATGAAGCAAAAGCTGAAAAAAGATGTACGCTTAACCATTATCGGTGAAAATACGGAAGTTGACAAGTCCATCGTGGACAGCATCGGAGATCCCATCATGCACATTGTCCGCAATTCCATGGACCATGGAATAGAAGAAACTGCCGAGGAACGTATTGCTGCCGGGAAAGATCCTCAGGGAGAACTGACTCTCTCAGCAAGCCATACAACCAACGAAGTCATCATTACCATCAGCGATGACGGAAAGGGTGTGAATCCGGCAGGAGTTCTTGCAAAAGCAAAGAAAAACGGCATTCTTACCAAACCGGAAAGTGAATACTCACAAAAGGAAATCTTAAACCTTCTTCTGGCCCCAGGCTTTTCTACCAATGAGGTTGTCACTGAATTTTCCGGACGTGGAGTGGGTATGGATGTGGTCAAGAAAAATGTGGAGAACATCGGCGGTACCATAAGCATTTCCAGTGAATTAGGCAAAGGAATGTGCACTACCCTGAAAATCCCCCTCACCATGGCCATTGTGGATGGTATGGAGATCTCAGTGGGAAAATCTGTATTTACCATCCCTATTGCGAACATCCGCCAGTCCTTTAAGGTGAAGAATGAAGAAGTAATCTACGACACGGAAGGTAATGAGATCGTAAGATGCATGAACCAGTTCTATCCCATCATACGCATTCACAGGCTCTACAACATTGAAACAGAAATTACAAGTATTGAAGACGGAATTCTGGTTTGGGTGGAATCCGGCGACAAATCTTACTGTCTCTTTGTCGATGAGCTCTTAGGTGAACAGCAGGTTGTTGTAAAGCCTCTTCCGGTATTTTTAAACAGCTTCAACGTTAAGGATTCAGGTATCAGCGGCTGTACCATTCTTGGTGATGGCAGTATCAGCATCATATTAGATGTTTTAAACCTGTATGCCGCATCACAAAATCAGTATTATTAATTGAAATAATTTTAAGTATACCTGTATGCCCAGAAAGTGTGGGCTAGCAAATTAAAATCGGAGGAATACAAATGCCAGCAGAAAATACAGCTACATCCGAAGCTTTTACTTCCGCTCGGACAGAAACCACGGAACGCTATTTAACCTTCCGCACAGAAAACCTTACTTTTGGTGTAAGCACCAATTATATCATTGAAATCATCACCAACCATACCATTACTGCCATGCCCATGGTACCAGGATATGTAAAGGGAATCATCAACTTAAGAGGGCAGATTGTACCCATTATGGATATCCGGTCAAGACTTGGCAAACCGGACATAGAATATACCAATTCAAGCTGTATCATTGTTCTTAATGTGGATTCCGTATTTATTGGAATCATCGTGGATTCTGTGGAACAGGTTCTTGATATTGATTATTCCAGAATCTCACCGGTTCCGGCCAATAACCGGGAAGAGCTGGTCAGCGGTATGATATCCGTTTCAGATAACCACATTGTCCTTCTTCTGGACTGCGAGACCTTAGTCAATAACTCATAAAGGACGGCTATTCTATGTTAACAATTTCGCAGCATGATTTCATACGGCTGGTGGATTTCATGAAAAAAAATTACGGAATCGACCTGTCTAAAAAGATGCAGCTCATTATGGGAAGATTGTCAAACACCATTATTTCCATGGGGTACACTTCCTTCACTGATTATGTGGATCACATTCTATCATCAAAGAATCAGGCTGATCTGGAAATAATGCTCAACAAGCTTACAACCAACTACACTTACTTTATGCGGGAAGAGGCACATTTTAATTTTTTTCGTGATACCGTTCTTCCTTATCTGATAAGCACAAAAAAGAATAAAGTTTTAAGCATATGGAGCGCCGGATGTTCATCCGGCGAAGAACCTTATACCATTTCCATGATTATTAAGGATACTCTGGGGTCCCAGGCCTCTCTATGGGATACCAGGGTGCTTGCTACAGATATTTCTCAAAATGCATTAAGGGCCGCAAAGGAAGCGGTATATGATGAGGAATCCTTAAAGAACTTATCTCCCGCATGGAGATCCAAATACTTTGTCAAATCCCCGGAGCAGGGATTGTATTCCGTAGCTCCGGCAATTAAATCAAATGTTATTTTCCAGACCTTTAATCTTATGGACCCCATTCGGTTCCGGTTAAAATTTGATATTATTTTTTGCAGAAATGTCATGATTTATTTTGATCAGAATACAAAAGACGGGCTGATTCAGCGGTTCTATGATGCAACTGCCCCAGGCGGATACTTATTTATCGGACACTCCGAAACAATCAATAAAGAAAAAACGCCTTACCGGTATTTAATGCCGGCTACTTACCGAAAAGAATGATCTGCGTAATATAAAATCTATTTACTGTCTCTCCATTTCAGTAGATGGATTTTATATTACACGGATTTTGGATTGCAGTTCGACTGCGGTGTGGGCTCTGCCAATAAAACGTGGGCAGATAAGAAGAAATAACAGGAGGAATAAATTATGGCCAAAAAAATCCGAGTTTTCATAGTAGATGATTCCCTGCTGTTTCGCAAGGTATTAATTGATAATCTCTCTCAAAATCCCAATATAGAAGTGATCGGATATGCGGTCGATGCATTTGACGCAGAACGAAAAATTCCTTTACTTAAACCAGACGTAGTGACGCTTGATGTGGAAATGCCCATGATCAATGGTATTGAATTTGTAAAAAAACTTCTTCCTAAGCATCCTGTTCCGGTCATTTTAGTCTCTTCTCTTAATTTAAACGTGTTTGAAGCCCTTTCCGCAGGCGCCGTGGACTTTGTAAGAAAGCCTGACATGTCCAGCAGTAATACTGCCAGCACATTCTTAAATACCTTGATCAGCAAAATTTTTATTGCTTCCCGTGCAGTCATTAAAGTCCCGGTTTCTCCCCCTGCTCTCATAGAGCCTGGGAAGTCTGCCTTGGGAAAAACGGCCTTCTCCTTGAATGCCTCTAATACCATAATTGCCATAGGCGCTTCCACGGGCGGTACAGAAGCCACTCTCCAGGTTCTGAAAGACCTTCCTGCAGACACACCTGGTATTGTGGTCACACAACATATGCCGGAAGGCTTTACCAAAATGTATGCAGACCGTTTAAACCGGCTTTGCGCCATGAATGTGAAAGAAGCCCAAAGCGGGGATACCATTGAAAGGGGTCAGGTGCTGATTGCTCCCGGTGACTTACAGATGAAGGTAGTTAAAATGGGAAGCCGTTATACGGTGAGCTGCTATCCCGGTGAAAAAGTTAGCGGGCACCGTCCTTCCGTGGATGTTCTATTCCAGTCCATAGCCGACACAGCCGGAGCCTCCTCCGTGGGGATCATTATGACCGGCATGGGACGTGACGGGGCCGAAGGACTTCTCAATATGAAAAAGAAGGGGGCTTTTACCATTGGGCAGGATGCAGAAAGCTGTGTTGTTTACGGAATGCCAATGGTAGCCTACAACATAGGAGCTGTTACCAGGCAGGTGTCCTGCGCTAATATAGCAGGCGTCCTGATGAAGCACTTAAGTTCTCTTTAATTGAGAAATTCTGTTCCTGAAGTTAATATTTTCTTAGAACTGACGATATTATAGGTGTAATAAAAAATTTCCGTGGTTTGGTTTTCTTAATAACAAAAAACAAGAGTGCCGCCTGAATCTTATCCATAATACCCACTAGGGTACTTAGGTCATTTAGAAAATCAGCCGTTCGATGAGCCGTCAGACAAATCGAACTTCCTTATAAAAATCTTAGAAAGGAGTAAGTAAATGCGTATTTCTCAGAACTATTACGGTACGCTGTATAATACCTCCATGACTCGGCAGAACCAGGATCAGAACGAAATCAGCCTTTCTGAATCCGGTAAGAACAATTACGATGAAATTACCATCCGTTCCGCTCCTCAGGAAGCAATGGATTCCAAATTCATCTCGACCCTTAAAAATGCCCTCATGAAAGAAATTAAGCAGACCGCATCAGAAGAAAAGCTGGACCTCTTAAGACAGAAGATTGAGGACGGAACCTATCAGGTGGATGCAAATAAGATCGCCGAAAGGATTCTTTTATACAAAGGAGCAGATTTCCATGAATGATTTTACCGCAGTAATTGAGGATATGATCCAGCTTTTTCAGGACCTGGTTCAGGTTGAACAGGTAAAGCTGGAGGCCGCTAAGAAAAACCGGGTCACTTATGTGGAAGATTGCATGAACAAGGAACAGGCCGCCATATTAAAGCTGAGAGGCCTTGATAAAAAGCGGGAGGATTGCCAGGAACGGCTTGGAATGAAGGGGGATACCTTTCAGCAGATTCTTTCAAAAGTCTCAGAGGATGAGGTCCGCAACCGACTGAAAGAACTGTTTGACAGGCTTACCTACCAGGTCCGGCTGTTTCAGGAAATAAGTGACAGTGCACGTACCATGATTGAAATCAATCTTCACATGATAGACAAAGCCATTCAGAATTCCCAAAAAGAAATGGCTCCAGACAAAGCAAAATGGGAGGGATTACTATGACACGTTCAACCTTCTCCGGTTTTACCATTGCTCAGCTGGCCATGACTGCCAGCCAGCGCGCCATTGACGTGACCGGACAGAATATAGCAAATATTAACACAAAGGGTTACACCAAACAGAGGGTGGATCTGGCAAGCTTTAATACAAGAGGCGCAGATCACGTAAGCACTGGCCCCGGTTCTAAAATAGGTTACGGTGTAGAGATTACCGGCATTTCCCAGATAAGAGATCCATTTCTGGATGTTCAGTTCCGGAATCAGATTGCCAAGGTAGGAACAGTAGATGCAAGGCAGGGTACCTTAGATCAATTAGCCGATATTTTTGATGAGACCGATCGGGATGCATTAAAAAAAGCACTCAGCGATTTAAGTTCCAGCCTTGATCAGCTGTCCTCCAATGCAAATAACAGTGAATTTGACAGCATTGTCCGTTCCAGGGCCCAGGTCATTGTAAATTACATTCACCAAAAGGCAGCTGATCTAAAAAGTGTCCGTGAGGAAACCATCAATGGCCTGGAGAATACGGACATACCTGCCATCAATGGTCTTCTTTCTGATATCGGAGAGCTAAACGACGCCATCTGGAAGAGCCAGGTACAGGGCAATCCCGCTCTTGAACTTTTGGATCAGAGAAATGAAAAAATCGATGAGCTTGCCGGTTACCTTCCCATCACTGTTACTTACAATGACGTGGTCGTTGCCTCAGGTGCTAAATTTGAATATCCGGTTATAAAATTCCGAGGCAGTGATGGTGTAACCTATCCTCTTACTGCAGGAGAACATGGCGAAAATGTTGCTTCAGTTTCCATGACACGAAACAAAGGATACAACGGAGAACCTGACGGTACAGTTTCCATATCATTGATTCCTGCCAGCAATTTCCAGAACAGCTCGAATGCGAGCTCCTTGAAAACGGATATTACGAATTATCTGAAAGAAGGATCTTTAAAAGGGACTGTGGATGTATTGAATAAATCCGGAGAAATGGACAACCCTGCCACAGATTACAGAGGAATCGGTTATTATGAAAGATCTTTTGAAGCTTTTGTGCAGAATTTTGCCAAGAACTTTAATGAACTGAATGTCAATACAAAACCTTATACCGGTGTGACTCAGCTGCCGGGTATGGGTACAGCATCAAAGGACACTTCTACTGGAGAAGCGGTATTCACCATGGACTTTTCCAAATCAACCGGAAACTTCTTAAGAGGAGAAACCATTAAGGTCAATGGCACAACATATACATTTGGCAGCGGTACAGGCGAAATTCCCATTGGAGCAACTCTTGAAGATAGTTTAAACAATCTGACTGCTAAATTGAATACCGAGCCATCTTCTCTATCTATGCTGGTGGATGGCAACAGCGAAAACGGCAAATGGTCTTATATTTCCGGTAAGTTTGAATGGCGCAGTGACAATGGCATAACAACGGAGGTGGACAGTATCAAGGCCTCTGATGGGAAAGATATATCCCTTGGCTATAAAGCAAACCCTGTCAATGTCAGAAACTTTGATTTGTTCCAGACTTCCGATGGAAGCAACCGTTTTACTGCCAGCAACATTAAAATATCCGATGACTGGATGAACAACACCATTCACATCATCTCTTCCAATAAAGAGGATGCTGGTTCCACTGCCAATGATAACATTATAAAAATGCTGAAATCCCTGACTGATGAGCGGGTTTTCAAATATGAATACACCTACATGGATAACAACGGGGTCCCCCAGAACGGATATATTACCCACTATACCGGAAACTTTTCCCAGTGCTATTCTAACCTGGAAAACACTCAGGGTATTGACAGTTCCGCCAATCAGGCAATCCTTGATAATCATTTATCTGTGCTTCAACAGACTGCAAACAGCAAGGATGACGTATCTGGTGTCTCCTTAGATGAAGAAGGCATTAATCTGATGCAGTACCAGAGATCCTTTTCAGCTGCTGCCCGACTAATGACAACCCTGGACGAAGCATTGAACACATTAATAAACAATACCGGCATCGTAGGAAGATAGGAGGTTTCCAATGAGAATTTCAACTAATGCGATTATACGGAATTACAAAAGTAATCTTGCGGCTTCAATAGCCAATTTAAATAAATCCAGAGACCATGTTATGACTCAGCGGAGCTTTAACAGAGTTGCAGAGGATCCTGCATCTGCAGCCCGCGCCTCCCAGCTTCACCGCAAATATTATAAGAATCTGGATAACTTGAGCACCTTATCGGATGTTCAATCCCGTCAGGATGGACAGGAAGATTCCCTCATGCAAATATCCAATGCCATGAAGACCATTAGTTCTGATTATAACATACAGGCTATGAGTGGTGACAAACAGACGCCGGAAACACGGGCGACCTTTGCCGCTGCCATTCGCCAGTTCCAAAAATCCATGGCCTTAAGCCTTAACTCCACCTATGAGGACACATTTTTATTTGCCGGTTCAGACGGAAAGAATCCGCCCTTTGTGTTATCTGAGGATGGGAAATCCCTTACATACCGAGGTATTAATGTGGATGCCGCACCCGGCAGCCAAGATTATAAAGATCTCGCTAGATTGTCCGATGAAACCCTTTATGTTGACTTAGGGATGGGTCTTTCTCTAGACGGCGTTGACCGTGTCGTACCCTCCAGTGCATTTAACATATCTCTTCCCGGCATAAAAGCCACTGGTTTTGGAAAAGACGCGGACGGGATGAGCGATAATGTCATTTTATTAGCCGGCCAGCTGGCTGATACCCTGGAGGCAGATAATTTTGATTCAGAGACTTTTGGAAAGCTTATGAATAAGTTTAAGAACTTAGGAACCAACGTATTAAATGAAGTCACAAATCTGGGTGTAAAATCAGAATTCTTAACTACTACAAAGGACCGGCTTGATAATAACGATATTTCTCTGCAAGAACAGATGTTAAAGGTGGAAGGAATGGACCCTGCAGCTGCTATTACCGATTATATGTGGAATCAGTACGCGTACAATGCCGCCCTTAAGGTAGGAACCAGCATCTTATCTCCATCTTTTATTGATTTCATGAAGTAAAATTGATGGAGGTGTGTTATAATGGAAACATTGCTAAAGATTACTACCATACCCATGGAATACGAGCTGAAGATCCACAGAGCAAGACTGGAATATTCCAGTTCTAAATCTCAACTGATAACCGACAGAATCAAGGGCGGCCTGACCATAAAAAATCGCCCCATTCAATTACATCTGGATACGTACGATGCACGTAATTCAGTCTGCCCTACTACAATGGAAAGCGTGCGCCAAGCCGCTGCCAAGGGTAAGTCCGACGCTCTGGAGGCTACTGCTACATATGCAAAGGAAGGTGCCATGTTGTTAGACCCTAATATTACACTCGATCAAATATTCAGTCAGCGCGCCCAACAGCCGACTGGAGAATTCGGTTTACGGTTTCTGCCTACTACGGGCCCTGATATCGAATGGTCTGATCCGGATTTATCCATGCAATACCAAATGGATAAATTAAGCTTTGACATAAAGGTGGCAAATGGAAATTTTGAATTTATACCCGGAAATGTTGAGTTATCAATCACTCAAATGCCAGACGTGAATATTGAATATATCGGCAAGCCTCTTTATGTTCCGCCCAGCGCGGCCAGTTACTTCAATCATACTCCGGTAGATATTCTCGCTTAACCCTGTACTCTGGAGGTATTTATGGAAATCAATACACAATATTTTGGCAAGATTTCCTGTTCAGAAAATGAATTCATACATTTTTCTGACGGGCTGTTTGGTTTTACCGACTTAAAAAATTATGTTCCTCTGGCCTTTCAGGAGAACAGTGATGCATTGATCTGCCTGCAGTCCATCGATGATTTAAGCGTTTCCTTTATTCTTATGAATCCATTCCAGTTTTATGAGAAATACGAACCGGAATTATCCCAGGACGATCAGATGCTGTTAAAAACTGCAGACAACGAAGATAAGGTTTCATATTATGTTATCAGTGTAATCCATGACCCTATGGAGGACAGCACGGTAAATTTAAAGGCTCCTATTGCTGTAAATACAGAAACCCGGGAAGCCAGGCAGATAATTTTGGATAATCCTCTTTACCGCTTCCGTCACCCGCTTAAGGATTTTATAAAAAAGGGGGATTCGTATGCTGATTCTTCAAAGAAAAAATAACCAGTCTCTAACAATCGGTGACAATATCACTGTCACAATTCTTGAAACGGGAAATGACTGGGTAAAATTAGCCATCGATGCACCAAAAGAAATTTCAATTCTTCGTACCGAGTTATTGGAAGCTGCCTCAGCAAATCAAGAGGCCGCTTCCTCCCAACTAAACGAAAGCTCGATTACCAAAATAAAGGATTTGATGAGCCAGTCAAAAAACAGCGGAAATACCTGATCTTATTTCGGTATTTCCGCTGTTTTTTCATCGTTATGCTCTATATGATCTAAATATTCATCTAGCACTATATGTTCATTATGCTTTTTATTTTCTTTTTGTTCTTTATACTCTTTTTGCTCTTTTTCTTTTTTCTCTTCTTTTTCCTCAAGCTCTTCTTTTTCTTCTATCACTTCCTCTATTACTCCCTGATACCTTTTCCACATAAACCGAAAAAACGTCTTTTTAGAGATCCTGAACCTTTCTTCTATTCTGCTGACAACCAACCTTCTGAAATATCTTTCAAGGCGGATCAGCCAAAAAACCGGAAGGAATGCTCCCGTTTTCTCTAATGCCGGGTATATGGTTTCCATGTATTCCCGATCCGGAAACAGCCAAGCTACCAGCCTTCTGAATTCTTCTTTTTTCCTATCCCTGGAGTAACAATCAGCAACCGTTTTGATGAGGGGCAGGAACTGCTCACTGACTTCACGCCCTTCCGTTCCTTTGCTGAAGATGTAAGATTCCATGTTATCGTATATCTCCACATTTTCAATTCCTGCTCCAGTGCCAAACCAACGAAGGATAAGATATTCCAGACGCTCCGCAAATTCCTCTATTTTTAGTACCTTCAAACGTTCGTAAATATAAGGCCATAAAAAAAATTCCCCATGGGTTTTATAAAATGCCCAAAAATCCATAATCTGGCTCAGGCTGATATCCCCTCTGGCATAAGAATCCGTCAGCCTGCACATGAGGAATAAATACATCTCACTGGCATTCATCTCCCGGACATGGTTCAACCCCTTTTTATTTGGCAGGGAACGAACCAGATTAAAATAAAACTTCTGCATGGACTTGCTGAAAAACATAGTTTGATTGAAACACAAAACTTTGTTCCCTGGAACCCGATAGTAAAGTTCCCCCCTGTTTTCCGTATAGCGTTCTTCAAAGTCCGCATCCCAAAGAATTGTTTTGATGATCTGGGCATACTTCTTTTCTGTACCAATCTCTATAAATTCCCTGCAGCACATTTCTTCAATAGGATAACAATTAACAAAATCAGAATAATTTAAAAAAAAGCAGTTTATCCCGTTTCTTTCCAGAAGGGTCTGTACCTGCCTTTCTGTTGAACGTAAACGTTCAACCCGATGAACGGATTCTAAATATTTACCAAAAAAACGCTGACGGACAGACTGAGGAATCTCTTCATCTAATCCCATAATTCCATAATAAACAACATGCGCCACACGGTGATAATCAGCAATTCGAAACATTTTCTCCCAATTTATGTACCTCAGCGGTGCCGGCGATTCCTTCTGATTTATCACTGATGACAGCAATGTCATTAAATACCGTTCTTCGTACCCTTTACTCATTCACGATTCCACCTTTAATCAATATACGTTTCCCTGCTGTCAGCATATTTTTACCGCTGAAATATAACACCTTATATATTATATATCGGTTTTTTTACAGCAATCTTAACTTTATCAGACAGTAGTTCGATAAATAACATAGAAATAACTATTATTGTAGAAAAGGTGAATGAGTTGAATACCATCCAATATATCCTGTTCCGAACCCTGTTTCTGAGTGTGATTCCTTTTATGGTCACTCCTTCTTCCTTTGATCCGATGATCCAGGAAGAAACATCAGCTATTACAGATTATTCTCAAAATAAAAATCTTGAAGCGCTAACAGCAGACTTTCCTCAGGAGGGGAGATATGACCTCATGCTGGACAGCGTATGCGGCCCTCTTACCTACTACAACCAGTCTGATACAAGATGGGGCGACTTTCTATATGGCGGAAAGGATCCTCTTTCCACCTATGGCTGCGGTCCCACGGTTATGGCCATGATTATCACAAGCCTTTCCGGCAATCAGGTGCTCCCTCCTGATATGGCTGCGTGGGCGGCAGCAAATAAGTCCTGGGCTCCCGGTCAGGGTTCTTATCACCGCCTGATACTAGACAGCGCCCTGGCCTATGGCCTGACCGCCGCACCCGTTAAAGATTATACGGTCCAGGGGCTGGCAGATGCATTAAATTCCGGTCATTTGGTCGTAGCTCTTATGAAAAAGGGGCATTTTACCCAAAATGGTCATTTTATTATTCTTACCCGTTTTACCGAAGAAGGAATGATAAAAATTGCTGATGCCAATCAATACGATAATTCTCAAATAGACTGGGATCCCTCTATAATATTGAAAGAATTAAACTACCACGCTTCAAACGGAGGACCTCTTTGGATGATCGGCCCTCCCAGTTAAGTAGTCTAACTGCCCTGATCATTATTGATAGTAAGAGTCCTTTCCTGATAATCTCATGCTTATGTGGCGGTCAATTTCAATGGTCCGGTTCAGGGCGAGCTGAATACTCTTTCCCTTCTCCGCCAGTCTCTCAGCTATAGGACTGTCAGGGTTCCTGTTACCGCTGCCATTCAGCCACTCTCTTACCTGACTGCCCTCTTCCGGTTGCAGGGCAGATAACAGGCATTCTATGTTCCTGATACATACATCCGCTTTGTTCATTTCATCCTGGCGCATTCCCAACAACATTTGTACGGATTCCCTGTCATTCCGGGATAGTGCATCTCCCATCTCTCGGGTAATCCGCTCTATTTCAACAATAAACATATATTTCTTCTGCATCTCTTTAAGGATTTCAACCAGCATGGAATCTTCCATATTCATCCTCCTCTCATCCCTATAATTAAATATTAAATAGCCGGAGAGAACCTCATCCCTCCGGCACCATTTTTTTAACTGCTTAACCGCTGCGCCTCTTTGAAGGCATCTCTCAATTCCACAATCAAGGGTCTGACTTCTGCGATTACCTTAGAATTTCTCCCAGCGCTAATCCGGCTGAACTCATAAAGAAAGAAGTCATACAGCCGATTCAGCTCGGAGCTTATTTCATATTTATGATCCAGGGTATTTTTTAAATAATTAACAATGTCATTGGAACGTTGCATGGACTGGTCGAAAAGTACATAATCTTTTTTTTCCAGGGCTAGTTCCGCTCTAGTCAGCCGCTTTAACAACTCATCATACAGGAGACCAAGCATCTCTCCAGGAGTCATGGTATTTACCGCCTGGGCTTTGTAATTCTGATAACCATTCGCATTCATATTATGCACCGCCATTCTTTATTGCCCGCCGACTGAACTCAGCCAACTGCTTTGAGAGTTCATCTGTGAGATCAATGTCTCCAAAGAAGTAAATTGCTTTATATACCGGTCTGTCTCTGTTTTAAGCTGTGACTGAAGGCGTTCAATAATACTATCGATACCGTCAATCGATTTTTTAATGGTATTGGACAATATGCTGGTGGGAGCATAGGTGGAACCAGCCTTTTCAATCAGGCTGCCCTTGACTGCTCCTTTTGTAGAGGCATAGTTATCGGTTATGGTAGTTAGACGGGACATAAAGCCATCTGTTTCTCCTGTCGTCTTATCCGCTTTCTTGGTAAAGAGGTCTTTCAGATCTTCAGCAGAATTTTCTAAAGCTGCTCGAAACTTTGTCTCGTCAAGTACAAGGCTTCCCTGCTCTGAGTAATCTTTGCTTGTGGTAATTCCAAAAGATGCCAGCTTTCTTTGATCCTCGGAACCAGCCGAAAATACGAAACGCAGGCTGTCAGAAAGGCTTCGCAGCTCAGGATTATTAAAAAGAAGACCTTTTTTGGCTTCCTCTTCCCATTTTTCAATCTGAGACTCTTTCATCTGTTCTTTCTGTTGGTCCGTCAAAGGCTCATATTTGCGGTTTGGCTTTGTTGAAACTTGCTCATTTACCTGTTTAATGATTTCGTTATAGTCTTTAATCATATCAGAAATAACTTTTACGATCTTATCCGTATCTGTTTTGGCATTAAAGGTGACTTCCTGCTCTTTATCATATACGCCTGTCTCATTAAAGGTTCCGCTGACTGTTACATTTAAGCCATCCAGGTTAAAGGAATTGCTTCCCCTGGTCAATTCAACCGGAGCCGATGCATCACCGTATTTCACGTAAATAACGGCATCTTTGCCTTCAACTGCAGCCGGAGGAGTTACCACTCCCGTATTAGGATCCTGGGTGCCGGCTAAGGATCCGAACAGCTTCACATTATCTGTATTCTGGCCATCTGTAGTTGTTGCATTAAATTCAATCTTTCCGGATGCCCCTTCCTCCTTCGATACAATGGAAAACCTGTCCGCATTCCTTAGATAGCTCACAGTTACACCGGCATCGGAGGAATTGATCTTTTTGATAATATCATTGATACTGCTTCCATAAGTCAGCCCTTTGATATCCACACCATTGATGGTGATGTTCAATGGGTCCGTTTCCGACTTCGAAGAATCTGTATTTAACCCAGAGTCCAAAAAGGTTGCACTCATCCTGAGTCGGTTTGATTCCCCTTCTGCTACATTTAAAGCCCCTCCCTTTCCCATCACTCCTGCATCGGCGAAGGAGACTGCCAGGTCTGAAGATCTGTCATTCGTTCCATCCGGGTTTTGTGTAGTAAACTGGAGCTTCCCTTTATCCCCTGTCACATCGATGGCTTTCACGTCAATTCTTCCTGTTCCAAATTCTTTTGCAAGCTTTTTCTCGATATCATTTGCAAAATCATCTAAACTATCTCCAGCCTTGTAGGAAAGCACTATGGATTTTGTAACTCCATTATATGTAAAGGACATTTTTTTGCCATCAACCTGTTCTTGAAAGGTCTTTGGTCTAAAAAGATTCTGATTCGTCGTTAATTCATCTGACATTCCGCCGGCTGAGATAACTGTCTTCCCCTGTTCTCCCAGTTCAGCGAAGGCTTCCCCACTATCTACGCCAAGGGCTTTCAATGCTCCTTCGCTTCCTCCTGCCAGACGAATGTCATTTCCTGCTGTATCCTTTGATTTGAAATCCAGCTTAAATGGTGTTCCCACTGGATCATTTATGGAGCCGGCAGGATCCGCCGTTACCTCAATCATATCGGCCAGAGTCTTGCCTCCTCCTATGGACACTCCTTCCAACGCTTTTGTGATGGACTTCACTGTTTGCGTTCCATTGGAAAAATCATAAGGATTCCCATCCTGATCGGTACCGCTTCTTAACGGAACATTAAACGTCTTGTTTCCAATCTGAAACTTTAAGCTCTCCCCTTCCAGGGTGCTGACTGTCTTGATTGCATTTAAATCAATCTCTCCTGTACTTAACGTTCCGTCGGTAACATAGTCGCTGGAAACCACAGAAGCCTTCTGGGCCAGCTGTTTCACACCTGCAATGGAAACAGCACTTGAGCTGGAAGGACTTCCGGATACCTGGACATACTTGCTGTTAGTTCCTAATGGCGTAACACTGCTTTTAGCCCAGAAAGAAGCGCTGGAAAGATTTGTTTCCGTATTTGTATAGGAAGTATATTTTTTTGAAAACTCAATCAGCTTAGTACTGATGGAGCGGTAAGCATCCTGTTTCCACAGCAAGGTCTGTTTACTCTTTTGCTGCTTCGCAATCTTCGCCTTTGTACCTGCGGTCATACCTTCAATCAGACTATCCCGGTCTAAGCCGCTGGCAAGGCCGCCGAAACCGCGGACAGAAGAAGAATAGCTGTTATTTGTCACACTATTATATACTGATGCCATAATGAAGCTCCTTTCTAAATACACATATCATATGATTCTCCAAAATACTGCTTTTTTCTTATTTTTACTATACTTATTTATCGACATATTGTATACTAAAGATAATAGTTTTATTTCAATTTACGATTGGAGGAATAGAAGTTGTCAACAGTCATAGCAATAACAAATCAAAAAGGCGGCGTAGGCAAAACAACCACTTCCTGTGCTCTTGCCTGCGGTCTTGCCATGAATAATAAAAGAGTTTTGGCGGTGGATCTTGACCCTCAAGGCAACTTAGGCTTCAGCCTTGGTCTGCAGATCGAATCCGGTGCAACCATTTACGAAGTTTTAAAAGGGACCGCTTCCCTGCAGGAGGCCATCCAATCTACAAAGCGCTGCGATGTAATCGCCTCCAATATTCTGTTAAGCGGAGCTGAACTGGAGTTTACCGGAAAGCAGCGGGAATGTATTCTGAAAAATATTCTCTCTACTGTGGCCGGATATTATGATTACATCATTATCGATACTCCCCCTGCATTAAATATTCTCACTGTAAATGCTTATGCGGCTGCTGACTTTCTGATCATCCCCATGGTTCCGGAAATCCTAAGCCTTTTGGGTGTTTCCCAGATTAAAGATACCATCAACACCGTCCGTTCCTCCGTCAATCCGGATCTGGTGGTACTTGGAATATTGCTTAACAAATATAATCCCAGAACCCTCCTTTCCAAAGAAGTAAAGGAAATGGCTCAGAAGATAGCACTGCAGATCAACTCTACGGTATTTAATACCCATATTCGATCCAGTGTCTGCGTGGCAGAAGCCCCTGCACAGGGAGAAAATCTTCTGGATTATGCTCCAAGATCCAATCCGGCCCAGGACTACAAGGAATTGATTTCCGAGGTTCTGGAATTGATTAAACAACGTAAAAATTAATTACCCGAAGGGAGTTTTAATTATGGCCAGAAAAAGCAGTAAAACAGCTCATGTTATGAATCTGTTAGCAGGAGAAGAGGCTGAATCTTCTAAAGAAGAGGCCGCCAGGGAAAATCTTGCAGCCCGGCAAACCTCCGATTCCACAGAAAAAATCAGGGAACTTACGGATTCAAATCAGCCGCCTTCTCCTCCTACTCCTATTTCCATTATAGACATGTCTTCTTCAGCCCCCGACCCGGTTGCAGAATTGATCAGGGAGCAGTTAGAGGAGGCAGAAGTGGTGGAAGATGCTCCGGAACCGGAGACTCCTTCCCTTGACCTGGAAACAGAACCTGATGCTCCGGAAATAGCGATTCCATCATTTCAATATCTGAATGTTATGGAACACATCATAAAGAATGCGGTATCAGAATACATGGATAAATTCGATGTTTGCAGCTGTGACCGGTGTACCGCAGATGTCACAGCCCTGACACTGTCCCATCTGCCTCCCAAATACATAGTCGCAGAGAATTCCACCGTTTCTCCTCTCTTAAACTTTTATTCCACCCGATTTTCCCAGCAAGTAGTTGTAGAATTGACCAAAGCCTGTTCTGTAGTAAAAGAAAAACCACACCATTAGGTGTGGGCTTCTTTTATTATATTCTCTGTTTCCCGGTCTGCGCTGCTTACAACCCCTTCCCATATCTCATTTACCGTTTCTACACAATCCATGTAGGTTTGTGCCAGTAGAGAAGAAGGGATACCTAATTCATTTGATAGAGATTTTACAGCTTTCCAGTCTGCATTTTCATAGCTAAGTATGAGCTTATAGAGCGATCCGCATATTCCTTCCTGCTTAAGCAGCGCATCTTTGATCTCCTGGGCTACAGGTACTTCTTCCAGAATTTCTTCCAATGGTGCATCAATCATGTACTGCAAGGTCGAGAACATTCCCATCATATAAACCTCTGACCGGATAATGGGCAGGTCCTTGATATGGTCAGAAAGGACCATCGCGTAATTAGCCCGAAGAAAGGACAGCTTAAGCATAGCCTCACGGGACTCATCACTTTCAAAATCATTGTTAAAGCTTAAAAGGTATACCCATTGCTTTAACTGACTGATTCCCATGGTAACCAGAGCCTGGCGGATGGAGGACACTCGTCTGCGCAGAGCAAAATAAGCAGAATTTACAATTTTTAGCAGAGCATAACTTAATGCAGCGTCATGGCTTATAACCTTTTCGATCTGTTCAATATCCGGTTCGTCTTTCGATACTTCCACAACAAGCTGGAAGAAGTTCCCTTCCAGGAATTCCATCCGTTTTACTTTCTTGGCCATAGCTTCCGCGACATAACTGCCTTCCGCATAGTCAGCGCCGACTTCCATGGCAAGCTCATAGTCCTCTTTGGTATTAACACCGGTTGCGATGCATTTCTTATCAAAACCTTTCATGGTGTTAATAAGATTATTTAAGGAAACCCGTTCTCTTCCATCGTGCTTATTGCTGATATCCACTTTTATGTAGGTAACATAATCCAGCATGGTAAAATACTTGGGAGAAAACTGGAAATCGTTGATTGCAAATATATAACCTTCCGTACGGTATCTTTTGATGAAAGCGGGTGATAAGGGATGGATCATTACATGATCATCAATTTGAATAATTAATTTATCCTTATCAAAAATTTTCGGCATATTCCGGAACAATAAAGAAGGAGTAAATGTTACAAACGTAAGTTTATCCTGGAAAATCCTATCCGTATTCTGCATAAGAAAGCCTGCTATGGTATCTGCCGCCGCCACATCGGTACTATTATAGAGGGCGTCATAATCCTTTTGAAACAGCACCTCGTAGCCAATGATCCTGTCCTCCTTAAGTGCCTTAATAGGCTGCCGGGTGACATATCTATCCATTGTTTTACCTCCTTTGAAGCAAATGGTCAATCACTTCCACCAGATGTCCGATTTCCGGTTTGGACAACTGCTCATCTGCGCCCAGCTGCTTTCCTTTGATCATTAATTCCTGATTGATCATTGAAGAAAAAATAACAATCGGAATGTGCTGTAACGCTTTATCAGCCTTCACCAGCTTTGTCAGGTGGTGGCCATCCATTTCAGGCATTTCAATATCTGTAATAATCAGGCTTATTTTATTATCGAAGTCCGAATCATTCCGGATCTGATTTAAGTAGTCCCATGCTTCCTGTCCGTTGTTCTTAAAAGTCAGGTTATGGTAGCCTGCCTTCCTAAGCGAGGCTTCTATCATCCTGGTTAACAATATGGAATCTTCTGCAATCAGAATGGGGCTTCCATTTTTTTCCCTGTCTTCAAATTTGTTAATCTCATTTAATTGAATCCCTGTTTCCGGGGCAATTTCTGCTACGATTTTTTCGAAATCCAGGATTGTCACCAAATCCTCTCCGCACTGGGCAATGCCTGTTGCCACTCCTTCCTCCCCCCGGCTGATGGTATTGTCCGGCTTCTGTATATCCTTCCATGAAATGCGGCTGATTCCTACCACGCTGTGAACGCGGAACGCTATATGCAGCTTATTAAAGTTAGTAATAATGAACAAGTCTTTCGGCTGCTGCTCTGTTTTGCTTCCTGTCAGATAGTGTGGAAGGTCAATTACAGTGAGAAGGATATCTCTGGGCTTGAATATTCCCTCCACAGAAGGGTGAGCATGAGGAATGGGCTTTACTTTATCTGACATCATGATTTCACGTACTTTTGCTACGTTGATGCCATATAATTCACCATAAATGGTAAATTCCATTATTTCGATCTCATTGGTACCTGACTCTAACAAAATCTCTGTTTCTGCCATACTTCTTCTCCTTTATCTCAATATAATCCGGCAAAAACATCTGCCTAATAAAATATCGGCATAATTCCTCCGGTTCATAATGTTTACAAATCAATTTCCGCTCTACCGTAAGTCCTTATTCTGACCCCTCCTGTACTGACATCAAAGGTCATGGTCCGTGCGTAGTTTTCTCCCACATCCTCAGCCGCAAGGCGGATTCCCTCTGAGCGAAGAATCTGTTTCACGCTGATAATATTGCGGGCGCCGATATTACCAAGAGTACTGTTTCCCTTTAATTCAAACATCTTGGCGCCTCCGGCAATCTTAGCAATCAATCTGGGCTTTCTCGCTCCCATGATCTCTATCTTGCGCAGCGTTTCAGCCAGTCCGGTATCTGCGTACTTATATATATTCCCATCACCTGAACCGAATACCTCCGGAAGCATAATATGTACCAAGGCTCCCAGCTTAATCATTGGGTCATACAAACTAATCCCAATGCAGGAGCCAAGGGCATAAGTGATTAAAATTCCCTCCTGCCTGGCAAACTTCATGTCTGCGATTCCAACCGTCAGATTTTTATCCATTGATTATCCCCAGCTTTTCCATTAAAAAGTTCAATGACTGAATCTCCGGCATCATTAGAAGATCACTATGGAGCACCTTGCCCCCTATGATAAACTGACCGCTGATCATCATCATTTTATCCGTCTGATAGCCAAACTCCACCATGGGCACACTTAATATCCCGCCCAGCATATTGATCGCTGTATCAGGAACAGACAAACTAATGGAGACGTCACTGAGGGAGGAGATGGCATTGACGTAAGAAGATATGATAATATTTCCCACCTCTTCAAGTGCAGAGGTTTCCAAAACATTTAACTGGTAATAGTCTTCAATTTCCTCCTGAATAAGACTGGATAAGACCTGATTGATAAAATCCAGCTTCAGGACAAACAGCATTAGTCCGTTGATCTCCCCAGACATCTTAACCAATATAGCCGCCACAATTTCTTCCGGGTCTCCCAAGAATTTAATGGCATCGTTATAATCGAGAATCTGTACATCCGGAAGAGTCATGCGCACGGTCTTTCCTAACATGGAGGAAAGCGCTGTGGCTGAATTTCCGGTACCTATGCTTCCTATCTCCCGGATTAAGTCCAGTCCTAATCCACTCATTTCATCGTAACGTGTTATCTTCATGATATCACCCTCCTTCCTGATATGCGATTCTATTGCCGAAGTGAATTTATGGTAGTTTCAATTTCATCGGAAGTCTGTACCATTTTTAGAGAATAAGAATAAGCTCTCTGTGCCTCCATCATCCTGGTCATTTCCTGGGCAAAGTCTGTACCGGACACCTCCTCGGCGCCTTTGATCACTTTTGCATTTTCAAGCAGAATGGGAGCTCCATTTTTTTCCGTTACCGTGTATTCATTATTTCCTATGTCGGAAATTCCATCTCTTCTTGCAAAGGTATACACACCTATGGCTTTTGGATCATGTTCATCTTCTTCCAGTTCTTCTTCCTCTTCCTCAATTTCCTCTTCTGATCCGGGATAAACAGCCGGCTTAACAGGATAGGTAATTTCCTGCTGGTCCATGTTTAAGACTCTCTTTCCTGAAGAATTCACCAGATAATAATTGTCTCCCATCATGGAAAGCTGAAAGTGTCCGTCCCTGGAATAGGTAATGGCCCCTGTAACCGGGTCCTTTAACATGAAAAAGCCTTCTCCCTCTATGGCGTGGTCGTTTTCAAGTCCCGTTTCTTTATAAGGCATTTCGGTCATATCGGACTTTAATAAGTCTACTCTGGTACCGCTGCCCGTCTGCGCCGCACTGCCGCCCTGAGCACTCCTCGTCTGGGCATAAATCAGATCTGAAAACACACTGTATTGAGGTTTAAAGCCTGTTGTATTTACATTAGCAATATTATTAGATACCACATTAAGCTTTGTCTGCTGATTTAAAGCTCCCAAAGCTCCAACATAAAAAGACTGGTTCATCTGCTATTCCCCCTTATACTCTGCCTATCTCAGTGGATACCTTGCCCATGAGCTGGTCATATATCCGAAGTACCTGGGCAGCACTTTGAGTTGCCCTTTGACTGGTGATCATCTGAGTCATCTCATCAATAGGGTCAATATTGGACCGTTCCAGTGATTTCCACTGGATTCCTCCATCCACCCCATTCCCGGCAGCTGCCGTGGTAAAGACGCCGTTATCTCCCTTTACAAGCTGGGAGTAATCATCAAAGTCCACAACGCGGATTTTTCCTAAGAGGACCGGTTCCTGTTCCTCTGTATTCCCGTCGTCCTCTCCGTTTTTCAGTCCTTTTATGGGCATTTCGTAAATATTACCTAACGAATCCACTGTAATATGGTCTGTAGTAAGCTCAATGGGAGTTCCATCTTCCCCAAGCACCCTGCCCCGGGAAGGTGAGGTAAGGTATCCTTCTTCATCAATCGTAAAAGATCCGTTTCTGGTATAAACCTGATTACCTGCGGAATCCTGAATGGCAAAGAATCCTGGTTTTGTCAAAGCAAAATCCAGGTTTCCTCCGGTTTCCTCCACCGCCCCCTGATTATGGCTGGTCACTGTGCTTCTGGAAGCACGTATCATTGATACGGACCCAATCTGAACAGGATTGCTTTTGTCACGATTTCCGCTCCGGTAAAGCATTTCATCCCGAAACGTGGTGCTGACCATGCGGTCAGGCTTAAACCCCGGTGTTGCACTATTGACCATATTATTTCCGATTACATTTAAGTTCCTGGTCTGATACAGCATTCCTGATGCCAGATTGTAGAATCCTTGAAACATTTCTTTTCTCCCTTCCTACTACTCATTTATGAAATTAGTCAGATTCAATCTGAGCTTTTGAAGCGCATTGGAATGAATCTGGGAGATTCTTGGCTCACTGACCTTCATGATCTGTGCAATCTCCCTCATATTTAATTCGTCCATATAGTACAATGAAATAACCTTTTGTTCATTTTCTTTTAAATCATTTATGGCAGAAACCAAAATTTCCTTAAATTCCTTCTGGAGATAATGATTCTCAGGCTGGTCATGTTCGTTCATTGACGGAAGCTGCATTGACTTTTTCTCTTCACTTCCCGCCTCCAGGACCATGTCCAGGGAAATGATGCTGTAAACATTCGTCTTACCTAGAGTTTCCTGGTATTTTTCCATGGTGATGTCCATGTAATCTGCTGTTTCCTTTGAAGTAGGAAAACGCCCCAGACGGTTACACAATTCTACGACCGCATTGTCCATGACCTTAGCATTTTTTCTTACGCTTCTGGGAATCCAGTCCTGCTTTCTCGCCATATCAATAACCATACCACGAATCCGCTTGGAAATATAAGTTTCAAACTTTACATTTAATTCCGGATCAAACTTTTCGATTCCGTTCATAATCGTTAATACGCCTTCATTGACAATATCCTCCACCTGTGCAAAGCTTAAATAAACGTCCCGCATCTGGAGTGATATGTTCCTGACCATATTTATATACCGCATCACAAGTTCATGCTTGACCCTGATGTCTTTTGTTCGCTTGTATTTAATTAATAAATCTTCATTGGTATATTGGCTTAAATCCTGTTCCATTCCGACTAACACTGCCTTTCTGTAACAAAATCCGGTCAAAGGGTAATATTCCCGATTGCCTGAATCTGAATATTGTTTGCAATCTCATTAAAGGATAGGACATATGCATTGGGATAAAACTGCTCGATCAACCGGTAGAAATAGAGCCTTACAACCTGGCTTGTAAGAATCACCGGCTTCTGCTCTAAATCCGCGAATTTCTTCATCTGTTCTCCCACTTGTCCAATCACAGACTGCATCACATCCGGGCTGAGGGCCAGATAGATGCCCTGCTCACCTTTTGCCATACTGCCTATAATATTTTTCTCCAGCTCTGCATCCAGGGTAAGTACCTTCATCTGTCCTCCCTCGCAGAACATTCTGGTTATGGTCCTCTTTAATGCGATTCTGATGTTCTCTGTAATTACATCCATATCCCTGGTAGTCGGAAGAGAATCTGCTATCGTTGCCAGAATCGTTTCCATGTCTTTGACCGGAACCCCTTCCTTTAACAGGTTAATGAGAATTTTCTGAATGCTTCCATATGTAAACTGGTTCGGGAATAGTTCGTCCACCAGCTCCGGAGAGTGTTTCTTCACATTTTCCAGCAACTGCATAACTTCCTGCCGTCCTAACAGCTCATAAGCGTGCTGCCTGATGGTCTCTGATAAATGGGTCAGCATAACAGAAAGTGGATCAATAACGGTATAGCCGTAAATTTCCGCCATTTCTTTATTTTCAGGCCTGATCCATTTACTGGGAATGCCATAAGCTGGCTCCACCGTTTCAATTCCGTCTACTTCCCCTGAAATAGAGGGGGGTTCAAGTGCCAGATAATAATCTACCAGAATTTCTCCCCTGGATACCTCTTCCCCCCTGATCTTTATGACATACTGATTGGTATTTAAACTGGAACTGTCTCTAAGCCTGACAGAAGGAATGACAAGTCCCATATCCTGAGCATACTGTCTTCTGAAAATAACAATCCGGTTGATCATCTTCCCACCGCTGCTCTCGTCGATCAGCGGAATCAGACTATAGCCAAATTCCATCTCAATAGGTTCTACGTTAATAAGAGCGTAAACATTGTTCACATCCCGGTAGTAGGACTCTTCGTCGGAAGCCCCCTGTGCCGCTTCTTCGGGTCCTGCCATGGCTAACGCTGTTTCCGGAAGGCCGGAGGCTGACTGGCGAACCTTATGTCCTAACTGATAACCGGCTATAATGAGCACGGCTGCCATAACCGCCAACTGAATCTTAGGCATTCCAGGTACCAGCATTAATACGATCATGACAAAACCAGTAAGCATAATCGCCCTGGGCTGGGCCATAAACTGACCGGATACGTCGTCATTTAATGTGCCTTCCGATACGGCTCTGGTTACCACCATACCGGTGGCCGTAGCGATCAGAAGAGCCGGAACCTGGGAAACAAGTCCATCACCCACCGTGGCGATAGAATAAATGGACATCACCTGTCCAAACTCCAGATTCGATTGCACCATGCCGATAATGGCACCGCCAATAAAGTTAATGGCAGTGGTGATCAGGGACATGATGGCATCTCCCTTTACAAACTTCGTGGCACCATCCATGGCTCCGTAGAAATCTGCTTCCTTCTGTACCTTATACCTTCTTAACTTTGCTTCCTGCTCATTGATCAGACCGGAGCTTAAATCCGCGTCAATGGCCATCTGTTTACCGGGCATGGCGTCTAAGGTAAACCTGGCCGCAACTTCTGATACACGTTCCGTTCCCTTTGTAATAACCAGGAAGTTTACCAGAACGATAATAAGGAATATGATAAAACCAACAACAACATTTCCCTGTAAGACGAAATCACCGAAGGCTTTGATCACCTGTCCTGAAGATCCCTGATTAGACAAAATATTTCTCGTGGAAGACACATTCAATCCCAGACGAAGCAGGGTAGTCACCAAAAGCAGGGCCGGAAAGATTGAAAATTCCAAAGGTTCTTTTATGTTCATGGTTATCAGCAAGATAATCATGGAAAGGGAAATATTTATAATAATCATTACGTCCACAAAAAACGGAGGCAATGGAATAATCAATAGAAGTACGATCAAAATGACAAATACTACTACAGAATTTTTCAGTAATTTCTTCATTCTTTTACACCATTTCTTTCAGTTTCTCTGCTGTTTTTCTTTATTCTATGATCTTGTTATTCATGCGGTATACATACACCAGGATTTCAGCAACCATACCATAGTATTCCGAAGGAATCTCGTTCCCTACCTGGGTGGCGGCAAAAATGCCTCTTGCCAAAGGTTTATTTTCAATCACATATACCCCATGTTCCTCGCCTATCGCTACAATCCTCAAAGCCAGTTCATCCTGGCCCTTAGCCAGCAGAACGGGGGCATTATCCTTCTCTATGTCATAGCGCAGAGCCACCGCAAAATGGGTGGGGTTACGTATGATCACGTCCGCTTCAGGGACCGACTGCATCATCCTGGAACGGGCCCTCTCTCGTTGGAGACTCCGGATACGTCCCTTAATTTCAGGATTTCCTTCTGTCTGCTTGAATTCCTCTTTTAGTTCCTGCTTTGACATTCTGATCTGGCGTTCATAATCCCAACGCTGATAAAAGAAGTCAAAACCAGCAACGGCCAGGAAGATAAGAGAAACCCTGAAGACCATATCCATAATGGCACTCAGCACATACACAGAAGAATCTTTTAAGTCCATATCAATGGTTCTTGCTATAGGTGTTAAATCACCTTTTATGATTTGATACAGGATGATTCCAAGTATGGTAATCTTCAGCAAATTTTTCAAAAGTTCTATCAGGCTTTTTAAAGAAATAATATTTTGTATCCCCTGTATAGGATTTAAACGGCTAAACTTTGGGGCTAAATTACTTTTTGTAAACAAAAATCTTGTTTGTACCCCAGTTCCCAGTACAGCCAGTACAATACCTGCCAATAGAATGGGGAGAGCCGCTTTTAAAACCGCCCATGCTGTATCTGCAAAAATACCGGCGGAATAATCAGACAGATTCTCCACCCCGGGAGCCAGGCTTAAATATTTGATCATATAATCCCGTATGGTCCGATACATAAAAGGAAATAAAATTTTAAGCAGTACGAAGGTTCCAAGTAAGGAAGCTATCATAACTACATCCTTACTGATGGCAACATGACCCTTTTTTCGTTCATCCCGCCGCTTTTTCGATGAGGCCTTTTCGGTTTTTGAAGGATCTTGCATTGCCGTTCATCACATCCTTTGCATTTATAAAAGTCTGATTATATCCTGAACTGTTAAAAGCATCTGGCCTATCACGCCGCTTACATAATCCGTCATAGGAGAAAACAGAAAAATCAGCATAATGAAACCAATTGCGATCTTAGCCTGTATGTTCACAACAAACACATTAATCTGAGGAATTATTTTCATTAAAACCCCGACAGCAATCTCCGTTAAAAATTCAATGGCAATTAAAGGAAATGCAAACTTTACAGCCATAGTAATACACTGAATGAAAATTTCCAGAATTGCCCACGCCGCACGGCTTCCCAACACGGCCTGTCCGTAAGGAACTATTTCTGCTGACTTTATAAGCAGCCGAAACAGTGCCAGATGGCCATCCACCGCAAAGAACAACAGAATAAAATAAGCCTGATAAAGCGTTCCCGTAAGAGCAATCTGAGCGTTGGTCTGAGGGTCATAGATCATTGCCATGGACAATCCCATCTGAAAATCCATAATTGTCCCAGCAAAGGTAATGACCATAAGAAATAATTCCATGACAAAGCCAATGGCAAACCCTACAGCTAATTCTTTTAAAAGAAGCACCGCAAATTCAATGGAATTCACAGGTTCGGGCACTTGGGCCGAGGAAAAAGAATAAATAAGCAGCGTAAATACCATGATCATGCCGCCCTTGACCTGTGCCGGAATATTCCTTCTGCCCCAAATAGGGTTCAAAAGAATAAAACCTGACATTCTCATAAAAATAAGGGAAAACAGCATCATCTGTTCTATTTCCGGCATCTAAATCTTCCTTTCATCATTACTGTCCAAGCTTTTTGGACATAAAGGGATACCCGTAGGGTGTTTCCTCTCCTTTGACCATGTCTTTTGGACATTATGGAACACCAAGAAGGTGCATCCTGCCCCTCTCATTTAAGCATGGTATTAAAAATATTGATAGTAAAATCACTGAGTGTAGTCATCATATGATCACCCATCATCAATAGCATAAGGCCAATAACAATCAGCTTCGGAACAAAGGTAATGGTTTGTTCATGGATCTGGGTTGCTGCCTGTATTATGGAAATAATGATACCGATGACCATGCTGACGATCAGCACGGGACCTGCCATTTTAACCACCAATCCGAATAACTCATACATTAGGCTGTTCACTGCTACATCCGTCATATTTTACCTCCTGATGAATCAAACGGATATGCTTGCATATCCATTTGATGCCCGATAAAGCGGGGCACGCTGTTTACTAATTCCAGGTTTAAAATCCTGTCAGTAATGGAAGCTGTTAACCAGATTAGAAAACAGCAGCTCCCAGCCATTAACCGTTACAAACAACAGTAATTTAAATGGAAGGGAAATCATGGCCGGCGGCAGCATGACCATACCCATGGACATCAAAGTGCTGGACACAATGATATCGACCAGTAAAAACGGCAGATAAATCATAAATCCCGCCGTAAAGGCCCGCTCCAGCTCTGAAGTCATAAAAGATGGAATCACTACTGTCATCGGAAGTTCCTCAATGTTCTCCGGTTTTTCGGTTTTGGACAAATCCATAAACACATTCAAAGTGTCCGTCTTCGTCTGCTTAAGCATAAACCGTTTCATAGGAACCGTCGCCCGGTTAAGTGCCTCCTTCTGGTTTATCTCCTCCCTGATGTAAGGTTGGTAAGCATTGGTGTTCACATCCTTTAACACCGGATCCATAATGAACAGTGTTAGAAATAATGCAATTCCAACCAGCACCATGTTGGGAGGACTCTGCTGAACTCCCAAGGCATTTCTGGTAAAAGATAAGACAATGATAATCCTTGTAAAGGAAGTCATCATCACCAAAATCGATGGCAACAGGGAAATGATGGTCAAAATGAGGAAAAGCTCCAGAGTCGGCACCCGGCCGCCATTAATATTAATCAAGGCATCTGTATTCATGGTTCCTCCTTACACATCATCCCTGTGTCTGTCTGTATATTTTTTTAATAATTTTTTAAAGCTTTCATACCCTTCTGCACCTGTAAATTGGGTCTGGGAAGACCCTCCCTCCGGAATGTCTTCCTCCGAAAGTTCAGAAAGAAGGGTTATCTGAGAAGAAGCAATGCCGATAAGATAATAGTGATTTCCTACACGTACGATCGCAACTGCTTTATCCTGCCCCAGGGGAAGCCTGTCCAACATCTGCATACAGGTTCCTCCCCGCTTTAGCCCAACTCCTTTTCCAAGGCTTTTGGTAAATACATAACTCAAATACAGAATTACAACGGTAAGGAGCAGCGCTGAAAACAGACTAATCACGCTATTCAAATGCAGCCACTTCCTCTCTAATCTCCATTCTTTTTAGTAATCTCTGTAATACGGATGCCAAAATTATCATCTACAACCACAACATCGCCTTTCGCAATGCAGCGGCCATTTACATATAAATCAACCTGTTCTCCTGCCAGCTTGTCAAGGATAACAAGGGACCCTTTGGTAAATTCAAGAATCTCCTTTACCAACTTTCTGGTTCTGCCTATTTCAACAGACACCTCAAGGGGCACTCCCATGATCAGTTCCCGGTTTTCCTCCTGTTCCTCAAACCGTAGGTCTCCGTCTTTTAAGCTGTTTTGAGGGATAGGTTTCACATTTATGGTCTTAGGTTCCGGGGACCCTGTTTTTCTCATATTTTGCTGTTCGCTTTGCAGTTGTGATATCATTTGCTGCATTTGACTCATCATCTGCTGCTGCGTCTGTATTTGATCCATCATCTGCTGTACTGCCATCTGGTTATCTCCTGTCATCTGCGGTATTTCCTGACTTCCCCCAGCCATCTCTCTGTCGGCAGGCTGTTCAGCATTTATTGGCTCTTCGCCTCCAAAGCTGCCTGCCAATAACTTTTCAATCTCTTCCTGAGATAAGATTCCGCCTGAAGCCGGTTCCCTTAATTCCGTTTTCGTCTCTATGACTGGCTCCGGAATTTGCGCTGGTTTCGGAATTTGTACTGGTTCCGGAATTGGTTTAGGCTCCGGAATGGGTTCCAGCATTTCCTGGGGTAAAAATCCTCTAACCAATTCTTTAGCAAGATCAGGAGACATTACGTTAATAAATTCACTTTCCAACTGGTCCGCAATTTTTAAAGTAAATCCGACAACAACCATGTATTCGTCGTTGTCATAATACTTTTCCTTGAAATCATCCACATCACCGATCTCAAAAGAACTGGGTGTCGAAATATTAACTACCTTGCCTAGAAACTCGGAAAGTGCCGTTGCTGAAGCCCCCATCATCTGATTCATAACTTCACAGATGGCGCTGATGTTCAGTTCATTTAATTCAAACTCTTCCTCTGGCGTTTCCATGCCCATGAGCATATCTACAATCACTTTTACGTCATGCCTTTTTAAAAGCATAATGTTGCTTCCGCTAAGTCCTGCAATATATGTAATCTCCACCCCTACTGCCGGCTCCAGGTTAGAAATTTCAAATTCTTCCTTTGACAAAACCTTTACCACCGGTGTGGTAATGTCAACTCTGGCATTGAGCATGGTAGATACTGCAGTGGCCGAGGCACCAAGGCTTATATTCAGTATTTCACCTATGGCATCAATTTCAAATGCGCTAAAATTCTTTGAATCCATACAACTTTTCTCCCTTTATACTCATTAGCCCTCTATGCCAAGTCACGCTTTACTTTCCAATTTCCAATGCCTTGGAGGCCATCATCTTTATGGCATTAAATGCTGTTATGTTGGCCTCATAGGACCGGTATGCAGACATACTGTCTACTGTTTCTTTTAGCAAATCCACATTTGGCATCTGCACATAGCCATTTTCATCCGCATCCGGATGATCCGGATTGTAAACGGACTTATAGGGGCTGGTGTCTTGCACAATCTGTGAAACCCTGACGCCGCCTGTGCTCTGCTGCCTGCTTATGCCGGCTGCATTCATCATAATTCTTCGGAAGTTATTTTCATTCCTGGATTCAAGTACTACCATTTTTCTTTGGTACGGCCCGCCTGCTTCCGTCCTCGTCGTATCAATATTCGCAATGTTTTCCGATGCAATATCCAGTCGAAGCCGCTGGGCGGTCATTGCCGACGCACTAATATTCATGGAACTTAAAAATGACATTTGACCCCTCCTCTACGGTAAAACTAACCGATAATGCCTGTGACAGTTTTAAGAATTCTGTCCGGTTTAAAGGGCTTTACAATAAAGTCTTTGGCTCCTGATTTGATCGCTTCGATTACCATGCTCTCCTGTCCCATGGCAGAGCACATAACAACCGCTGCATCCGGGGATTTTGCCCTTATTAATTTTAATGCTTCCAGACCATCCATGTTAGGCATAGTAATGTCCATGATCACAAGATCCGGGGTGATTTCAGAAAACATCTGCACAGCCTGAGCTCCGTCAGACGCCTCATATAAATCGGTGTATCCGTTTTTAGACAACGTATCCTTAATCATCATTCTCATAAATGCCGCATCATCTACTAATAATATTTTCGCCATTCTTTTGCATCTCCTTTATTATCCTTAATTCTTTATATAATCCCTGACTCAGTTTTCACCAGCCTGGTAATTTCCTTCTTCTACAAGACCTTCAATCCGAACTGCAGTATTCCTTTTGTGAGCCCCCAGCTGTCCCTTAAACCAAGGCTGGTCTTCCACATACAGCTTGATATCGGATTCCTTAGGCGTTCCTAAGTTGATGACGTCTCCCACATGAAGATTATAAACATCATCCAGAGTAATGACAGACTCTCCTACTTTAGCACGAACCAATAAGTCAGTGGCCCTGATGTTATTCAGGATTTCAAGTTTTGTATCCTGACTGTTTTCTTCATCTCCCATAGCGCTGGCTCTTCGCTTGTCTATGATACTGAATATGTTTATCAGGAGGTTTCCTGGAATACAGAGACTTAGTCTCCCAGAACAGCCATCCATTTCCACATCAATGACGATGATTACTATGGTTTCATCCACACCGATTTCCTGAAACATGCTTGGGTTTTCTTCCAACCTCTCCAGCTCAAAGTTAAGATTAATGTAACTTGACCAGGAATCCTTTAATGGTGCTATCACATATTGGATCACTCTGCGGTATAAAGCCATCTCTATTTCCGTATAGGAATAAGACAGTCCAACACTAGTTTCTTTTCCCAGCCCCCCCAGCATGCGGTCGATTAAGCTAAGCATTAATGGCATGCTTGCATTGATTAAAAGAGGCGGATTCTTGGAATGATCCGGTAAAGTCACATTGACAAGGGTAAGGACATCATTATCACTGAGGGCGTTACTGAATTCATAATACCGCTGTTCCTCTACCGTAACGACTGACAGTTCGCTGGAAGTCCGAAACAGACTATTTATCTGGGAACCTGCGATCCTGGAATAATTGTCGAATATACTGCCTAAAACTTTAAGCCTGTCCTTTGTAAACTTTTTCGGACTGTAAAAATCATATTTCCTATATTTTAATTCATCTTCTTTTCTTTCAATCTCCTGGCCCAGCTCATTTGTTCCCTGCAGGGAATTGAGCAGCGCATCAATTTGATTTTGGGATAATACTTCAGCCATTTGTTTCACTCCCGCTTCATTTTTTAATTGCCCGGCACGTTCTGATAATCCTGATATATCTGGTTGTAATACTCTTCCAGGGATTTTTCTACCGTATCATTCTTGGTTATCAATATTTCCACGCGGCGGTTCTGCGCCCTCCCATCTTCCGTATCAAAAGGCGCAACGGGACGGAACTGACCATAGCTGGCGCCCACCAGTTTTTCCGGTGAAACAGCATGTCTGCTTTGGAGAAAAATAACAACTTCTGCAGAACGCTGTGCAGAAAGCATCCTGTCATTGCGGATATTGTTTGGCCTGTCTGGATCTCCCTGGGAGGTGTGACCCAATACTTGTACTTCTTTTATGGAAGAGTCTACCTGCATCATAGCAGAGGCAAATTGCTCAAGAACGTCCTTTCCCTCCTGGCGAAGTACAGAGCTGTCCCCATCAAAAAATACTTTGTCGCGGAATGAAATAAACGTAAAACCGTCTCCGCGGGTAATTTCAACGGATTCCTGCATTCCTCTCTCCTGAACCACATGTTTCAGAGCCGTATACAATGCGTCAAAATCCGTGACCTCTTCTTTTGCCGGGTCTCCACGGAATTGCCCCTCGCTTTCGTTGACATTGGACTCTATGCTTTCCAAAGCACTGGGATTAAAGCTCTGTACTAATTTCTTCCATTTGCTCTGATCCATGGACGACATGGAATACAGAAGAACGAAAAAACACAGCAGCAAAGTAACCATGTCCCCATATGTATCCATCCAGCTTCCAGATTCCTCCGGCTGCTTATTTCTCTTAATCATATAACCACCTGTTTTTCACTTTCCTACCCATGTTCTTTTGACATCAAGGCATGCCCCCCGGGCGTTCCTCTTTCACAATCTAATTCTCAGTATTTACGCTTCCTTCACTAACGGGCTTATTCATTGTGATTTTTCCCTGCTGCTTCTGAGACAGGTAAGATAACAGTTTTTCCTCCAGGTACTTGGGATTATCTCCCGCCTGAATGGACAAAACACCTTCAATAATAATCTGCTTATATAAGACTTCTTCCTCATTCCGGATACGGAGCTTCTTGCCCATAGGATTGAACAGCAGATGAGCCAGAACACAGCCGTAAAATGTGGTAATCAAAGCTACAGACATGTCAGCCCCAAGGCTGTTTGATCCGTTTCCAGACATATCCATACTTTTTAACATGTTAACCAATCCTACCAGCGTACCAATCATTCCGAAGGCCGGAGCCACTCCTGATCCCCTGTCATAGATGCTGACATCCTGCTCATGACGGTCTATCATAGCCGCTACTTCACTTTCCAGCATCTCCCTGATCTTTTCCGCATCCATGGCATCTACAATTAGCATCACGCTTTGTTTCAGAAAAGGATCCTTGATGGTAGAAGCCTGCTCTTCCAGAACCAAAAGCCCCTTTTTTCTAGCCGTTTTCGCCATATCCACCAGGGTATGAATAACGGCTTCCGAATTATACCGGTTGGAGCTGATCATAATTCCGATGTGTTTTGGAATCTGTGCCAGGGTCTTAAACGGAAAGCTGGCTATCAATGCTGCCACTGTACCTCCCACAACAATGATAACACTGGGCATGTCCAAGAAATTCACCAGCTTATCTGTGCCGATTCCGTAGATAATCAATACGATTCCCAGCACCCAGCCAATGATCAATGATACATCCATAAGTAACCTCCTATATTCCAGGCAGTACCTGGATTAAACGTTCTTTTTCTGCGCTCGCGCATATATTTGAGCATGGAAATCAATCACCCGATCAATGATCTCATCAACACTTTCTTTTACCACATAATGTTTTCCATTAACCATTATTACATTGGACTCCGGTATGGTTTCAATCCGCTCAATCTGATTGCAATTGATTACAAATTCCTCATCATTCAGCCTTGTAAGACAAATCATGGCTCAACTCCTTTCATATAGGGAAGCGGCATTCACCGCCTCCCTGAATCTACATAAGATTATTACCGCTTAATATTAACCAGTTCTTCAAGCATCTGATCTGTAACTGTAATGATTTTAGAGTTGGCCTGGAATCCTCTCTGAGTCGTGATCATATCTGTCATCTCAGTCGCAAGGTCCACCTTTGCCATTTCCAGATAATTTCCCATGATCCGGCCCTGGACGCCGCCGGCTTCATAAATGCTTATGTTGCCGGCATTACTGCCTGGGGTATAATAATAGCCTGAGGTTTTTTCCAGACCGTTGACGTTCTGAACACCGGCTAAGGCAATCTTGCCGATGATAACTGTAGCGCCATTCTCGGAACTACCGACTAAGGTTCCGTCCTGCTGGACTGCATAGTTGGTCAGCTTGGCAAGCCCTTCGCCTGCACCAGCATTGCCCACCTCCGTACTAGTAGAGTCTTTCAGAGCTGTTTCAAGTGAATTTTCGGCATCAGTTACTCCCTTTTCGGCTGCTTTCACCAGGGCTTCAGCCTTCTTTACAGCCTGGTTGGCGGTGTCCCGTTTGCCCTCAAGAGAATCAGGTTCAATTTTGCTTAAAGCCGCCTGAAGTTCATCCAACGCTTTTCTTGCCACATCCAATGCTTCCTTATCTGTTGTTGTACCGCTGGCATTATAAGTAGCAAGAGCTGCTTCATAGGCATCCCAGACGCCAGGCATCTTTGAAGCATTATCAGCCAGTGCCTTTGGTGCGCGCAGTTGCGCCTGGCCTTCAATCAGCTTATATACTGTTTTCTCATAAGCCGTTCTCGCCGTGTCATAAGCATTCTTCAGATCATCAGCATGTGCCGGATCATTTTTGCCATCAAGCCATTCCGCGTAAGCCTTTTCCATGGCTGTCTTAGCATCATCACGATTTGTTGTTAATGTTTTAATATCCAGCGATGTACTCTTATCCCCATACGCCTTATCTGCAGCAATATATTCTTCTCTTGCCTTTCCCAAATCCAAATTCAGTTTGCTTAAGTTTGCTCTTGCTTCCTCAAGAGCTTTTCTTGCTTCGTTTACCTTCTCTGCTGCAGTCTTATTACCTATCGTTGCCATATCTGATTCCATGGGAATCCTCAGTGGTTTTAATGTTGTGGTATCAAAACTATCCCCGCTGGATAAATCGCTGCTGCTATTTGAAAATCCATATACATAATTTCCTGAGTCATCAACCAGATAACCTTGATTATCCACAGTAAATTGCCCTACTCTGGAAAGTGACAGACCTTTGGAGGAAATAACATCTGAATCCTCCAGGGAAAAACCCTCTCCGTCCCCAACCATCGGACCTACAATATAAAATCCTGTACCGTCAATATAGCAGTCAAGCCCTCTGGAAGAAGGTGACGGGCTTCCCATTGAGAAGTCATAGGTAATGCTTCCGGTCGTTACGCCATATCCTACCTGATTGGCATTGGTTCCTCCATAGCCGCCGGCAGCTGTGCTGCCTTTTGAGCTAGATGAAGTGTTCATGTACATGGTGTCTTTAAAGGACATGGTGCCCGCCTTAAATCCCCATGTATTCACGTTAGCTATATTATTACCGATAACATCCATTTTGGCCTGGTGGGTTCTAAGACCTGCCACACCGGCAAACATTGATTTGACCATAGCTTTATTCTCCTTCGTTTTTTCGCCTTCCTCCTGCTGTCAATCGGACACACAGGAAAAGCCTCCATAAATGGTCCAGCTATAATAGGACGGCGCTGTCAATATTAGTAAAAATATTTTCTTTCATTTCATTTCCTGACATGGTTGTTACCACAGTATTATTAGGCACATTAACAATAAATGCTCCCCTGTCACTGATAATCACCACATCTTTTGCACCTTTTAAACGGGCTTTTTCCACTGCGGACTGCAGATCCTGTAAAAAGGAATCCGACATTTCTATTCCGCGCTGATTAACCCTCTCTGCAGCATGGCGGGAAAACTGGAGTTCCTCCTTTTTGTCAATCCTGCTTTGAAGGATCTCATTAAAGCTGCCTGCCGGTTTTGATATTGCGGCCGCATTCCGCAGCTTTAGCTGCCTTAATTCCTCATGCTGATTTATTTTGCCTAGCATTAATCATCACCTTCCGCATTCTAATCAGTACTGGCATCGGTTTTATTATCTTTATCCGGATCTTCGGCTCCATCGACATCTTTACCTGCATCAGGTTCCTTGGTTCCATCGACATCTTTACCTGCATCAGATTCCTTGGCTCCATCGGTATTATTAGCTGTACCTGGATCCTTAACTCCATCATCCTTTTTTGTCTCATCTGTTTCTTCCGGAGGTTTATGCCCTTTTTCATAAACAGACATTATACTGGAAACCGGATAGCCTGTCTTATTATCGTCATTGATATAAAGAGTCGGCACACCACCAAAAATATCAACTCTCGTCACAGTTCCCGTAACTTTTTTAATTGTCCCATCCTTCTCCTTGACTCCAACCATAACTTCTTTTCCCATCATGGATGTTCCATAATTAATTGTATTGACCTGGGCAAAATCCCCCATTGCAGTGGAGAAGTTGTTCATAGCCTGCATCATGGCAATCTGGGTCATCTGAGTCATCATCTCTGAGTTATCCATTGGGTTTGACATATCCTGATTTTGAAGCTGTGCTGCCAAAAGCTTGAAAAACCCCTCTGTTGTCAATTCACTGTTACTGGTGGTTTTCGCCCTTTCCTTAAAAGCATCCAGATATTTATTCGGATCAACTCCATTTACATTTGCCATCGTTTCTCTCCTTATCTGTAACCAACACCGCTTTCTTCCGTGCTTTCTGACTCAAAAATCCCAAGTCTCAGCTTTTGTAAAAAGTCCTCGCGGTTTTCATCCCTCTGGCTTTCCTGATGATGTTCCTGCTGTCCATGTCTGCCGCCCTGTTCCTGCTGCTGGTTTAAGTAATCGGGCTCCTGCTTGTCTACCAGAACCTGGAAGGGCCGTTCTAAATTAGATTCCAGAATGGAACCTAGATCGCCCGCTGACTGGGATAAAAGCTTTAAAGTTCTGCTCTCGGTACATAGAAGGGAAACGCTGATCTGATTATCCTCATAGGAAATTCTGATCCGGATTTTCCCAAGGTTATGAGGTTCCAATTGGATATCCAGTTCCCCATTTCCTTCGCGAATCTGTTTTAATATCTGTTCCGACAGCTTTGCTTCCAATTCTTTCGAATGATCTGCGCTTACAGACATATGGACTTCCCCAGTTTTTTCAGAAGAACCATTCCAGTAACGTATAGGCTCAAAAGACTTTTCCGGAAGGTTTTTCTGGATATTGTCCTGATCTTCTTCTCCAGAGCTTGGCTTATCCTGTAAACCGCTCTTATGAAGATTTACCGTCGGCTCCTCTTCTGCTGAAACTGAAACGGTCTCCGCTGCCTTCATTTGCGGCTGCAACGGTAAATTATCCTTTTTCCCTTTCGGGCTTACCGCTGCTTCCGGATTCTGTCCTGCAATATCCTGAATTACCGGATTTTTATCACCTGTTTTTTGCTTCATTGCTTCCGGGAAAATGGGTTCCGGCATTTCCTTTGGACTGTTCGTCAAGGTTTCCAGATTTTCATCTGCAAGACCTTCTGTTCCCACACTGTTTTCTGCCAGCTTGTGAAAACGGAACCGATCCAAAGCAACGAACGAATCCATTGTCTGAATTTTTTCGTTTTCTTCCGGTACTAAAACGGTCTCTTCGGCCGCACCTATGGTTTCCATAATTTGGTCCGCCGGTTTCTGCCCTGCCATCTGGAACTTTTCCTCCGGCTCCTGGACTCCTGCCATTCCAGCTGCAGCAGCCAAAGCCGCGGCCTCCGACGTCACTTCTGCCGCAGGCAGCTTATCATCAGAGGGTTCCCCTGATTCCTGACTTTTACCATCCTTCTTTTGATTGCCGCTTTTTAGCATGGCCTTAAACTCGGATAAGCCGTCAGCTGCCTTTTCTCCCTGTTTTCTACTGCTGGTCAACTGTCTGGATAACAGATCCACACTGCTGTTTTTTACTTCTGTCATCTTCTCACTCCTTTCTTTTCATGCCTTTAGGCATTTGATTTTATGGTAACTGCCGTAAGTTTTTACGGCAGGATTACCTGCTTCCATGTACTGAGGTTGTGTTGGAAACGAACTCCTCAATGAACAGTTCCTCGCTTCGCAAAACCTCTTTGTTATACTGTAAAAGCTTCTTTTCTTTCAGCTTTTCGATGGAAACCACTTCTTTTCTGGCCTCCACCACTTCCTCCCGCTTTTGTTCCTCTTTTCTTTGCAGTTTCTGAAGAACTCCTTGTTCGGTAAGAATTTTCTTCTGCATGAAGGTTATGTAGGTTTCATATTCCCTCATCACATTAACAGTAATTCCCTTACTTACCTCTGCCTTAAACCGGGCACAGGCATCATCTCTTCGGTCCGACAATTCCTCAACCTTCTGTTCCTGCCTTACCACTTTATTCACGATCTGGGCGTGTTCGCTTTTTAAATTATCCAGGACCTGGTCCTTGTAATTCAATACTGTATTAAGCGGAAAACTAAACTTCTTCATGCTCCCCTTCCCCTTTCAACATCTATGATAAAATCATCTTCATTTTATTTAAGACCTCTTCATAACTGGCTTGTTCCTGTATCCCCTGACATAGGAACTGATTGATCTTATCAATTTTAGATATAGCCATATCAAGCTTTGGGTTGGTACCGCTTTTATAAGCACCAATCGAGATAAGATCCTCATTTTTCTCATAAAGGCTCAATATATCCCGGATCTTGGAAGCTAATTTCCGGTGTTCCTCTGAAACGATGTTGGTCATCAGACGCGAAATACTCGCACTTACGTCAATTGCCGGGAAATGGTTGGCATTGGCCAGCTTTCGGCTCAGTACGATATGGCCATCCACAATACCCCTTACCGTATCGGCGATGGGCTCATTGGTATCATCACCCTCCACCAAAACTGTGTAGATTCCTGTTATGGAACCTTGTCCAAAGTTACCGCTCCGTTCCAGCAGCTTCGGAAACTCCGCATAAATAGAGGGAGTATAGCCTCTTGCTACCGGAGGTTCTCCGATTGCAAGTCCTATCTCTCTCTGTGCCATAGCAAACCGGGTCAAGGAATCCATCATAAGCAATACATCCTTGCCCTGATTTTTAAAGTATTCTGCTATAGTAGTGGCAACCAATGGACACTTCATACGAAGCATAGCTGGTTGGTCTGAGGTGGCCACCACCAGTACGGAACGTTTCATTCCTTCCGGTCCTAAGTCCTTTTCTATAAATTCACGGACTTCTCTTCCACGCTCTCCTACCAGAGCCACTACGTTAATATCTGCCTTTACATTCCTGGCAATCATGCCAAGCAAGGTACTTTTACCAACTCCACTGCCTGCGAATATTCCGATACGCTGGCCTTTTCCAATCGTGTTTAAGCCGTCAATGGCCTTGACCCCAAATTCCAGTTTGTCCGTAATGGGCGGACGGGTCATGGGATTGATATAAGGATTTTCTACGTAATAGTACCGGGGAGATTCAAAAGGTCCTTTTCCATCCATTGGTTCTCCCTTTGCATCGATGATTCGACCTCTTAAAAAATCTCCTACCGGTACCTTCAACCTGCGTTTTGTATTCCGAACAAAGCTGCCCGCTGCAATTCCATTCATATTTTCATAGGCCATAAGCTGTATTTTATCATCCTTAAAGCCCACCACTTCCACCGGTATCTGCTCCTGCCGGTCTTCATTGTAAATATAGGCTATGTCTCCGATACTGGCCCTTCCACCGGAGGCTTCCATGGACATCCCCACAATGTTTTCAATCTTCCCGATATGGTCGATTGTCTCAGTCTTCGTAATGAGATCCGTCAATTCCTTAAACATGCAGGCTCCTCCTGTTACAGTCTGGCGTTATTAAGTATTCCTTTTATATTTTCCAGCTGCGTATTCACGCTGACATCAATAATCTCCTCCGGAAGCTCAATGATACAGGCTCCATCCTCTTCATGATCCATAGAAATGATCTTGATATTCCCGGAAATGTGGGACAATTCACTTAACAGTCCCACATCTCCCTGTATCATCATTCCTGCATCCCTTTGGGATACATAAATTTTCATCCACTGGGTTTTCTTAAGCTTTCCCGCAGCAGCCACGATCATGCGTTTAATAATCTCTCCGCTGGAGCGCAGACTAGTCTGAATCACCTTCTCCGCAATCGTCATAGTGACCTTTTTTAAATCGTCAATATATTTGTCCAGTAACTTTTCTTTTTCTTTCGTAACGCTTTCAATCGCGTTTTTCATGGCTTCCAGAAATTCTTCCTCGCGCGCAACAAGGACCTCTTTATGGGCTTCGTAGGCTTTACGGAAACCGTCGTCATATCCCGCGTCATATCCGGCCTGACGGCCTTCTTCCATTGCCTGAACGCGTAGATTTTCCCCGTCCTTCCTGGCCTGGTTTAAGAGATCTTCTGCATCCGCCCTGGCCTGGTCCAGAATCACCTGTGTCTTCCTTATAGCATCTTCGTACAATTCAGTAGTTTGAAGATACCTGTCATATTCTTGGTCCGCAGATTTCTCCTGCCCACATTCCGTCTCCGGATTCTCGTTTTCTTTTACCCTGATATCTTCAAATTCCCTGGTAAATCCGTATTCCAGAACACGATCCGCCATCTGCACAGACTTTATAATATTAGACAATGACATCATCCTTTCCGCCCTTATTGATGATCAGCTCGCCTTCTTCTTCCAGACGCCTAATGATACCGACAATCCTCTGCTGAGCCTCTTCCACATCTTTTAAGCGTACATTAACTGTAACTTCCATATCGGACTGGATGCTTTCCTTCATACGAGTTGACATATTGGAGAAAATAACTGTTGTCATCTGCTCGTTTGCATTCTTAAGGGCATAAACCATGTCACGCATATCGCATTCTCTGATAAAGCGCTGGATAGAACGGTTGTCCATGGTAATGATATCCTCGAATACGAACATCTTCTTGCGGATGGTATCCGCCAGTTCTGCATCCTTTCTTCCCAGTTCGTCGAAGATGAGCTTTTCGTTGCTCCGGTCTATGTGGTTCATGACGTTTGCTATGTAATCAACACCACCCACACTGGTGTAGTCGGTAGTAAGGATGCCGGAGAACCGTTTCTTGATCTCCTCTTCCACTATTTTAATTCCTTCAGGAGATGCACTCTCCATTCTGGCAATAGACTCCACGACCTGCATTCGCTTTTCAGGGGCAAGTTCTGAAATAACCTGGGCCGCCATCTCCTCAGTTGTATAAGAAAGTACCAGTGCAATGATCTGGGCTCTTTCATGCTGCAGGACGGAAAGCAAGTTCTTTACATCACTCTTCCGAATAAATCCAAATGATCTGGATTTCAGAGACTGTGTAACCTTTTGAAGCAGGCTGTTGGCCGTACTTTCACCAAATGCTTTTTCCAAAACCGTTCTTGCATACTCCAGGCCACCGTCAGTCACTACCTTTTGCGTCAGACAGGTCTTGTAGAACTCATCTAAAATGGCTTCCGTCTGCTCAGCTTCCACATGTCCAAGCTTTGCCACTTCAAGAGTTAATTTCTCAATCTCTTCCTCACTTAAGTACTTGTATACTTTAGAAGCCTTATCCACTCCCAGTGAAACAACCACTGTCGCCGCTTTTTGTTCGGGGGTTAGTTCAACCATTGTTAGCGCCTCCATTCAACCATGTTTTCAGCAGCTGAGCTGATATCTCAGGGTTCTGTTCAGCAAAATCGCGGACGCACTGGCGCAGTTCTGCTCCCCTGTCTTCTTCAGGCTCCAGAATCTCCTGTTCCTCTTCTTCTTCCTCCTTCGGTAGTTCCACCATATCCGGCAGCTCCGGAACATCTTCCTGGCTGATTTCCATAGCTTCCATAAGAGTGTTTCTCTTCCGTCTATGTCTTACCGCCAAAATGATAATCAGAGCGATAAGAATTACTCCTGCCAGAGCTGCAATCAGAATCCACTGATTAACCAAAATGCCGCCGGTGCTTGCTTCCACAGGAGTTTCAGGCGCCTTGGGTACCTCCACAGTATAGAAGGGCGCTGCTACGGCAGTTATCTTTTCCGCACGATCTGCCTGAGGGATTCCAGCTGCATTTCCAGCCAGATCCCGTATGTCGTCAATCGTCACGCTTCCGAATCCTGTCCCATTTACCACTACGGAAACAGTCAGGTTTTCCAAAGCTCCCGGATTGACTTGACCCTGTTCTTTTATCTGGTTTAAAAGATATTTTCTGGTAAGGCTGCTGGAGCCATATGCATTCTCTTCAGCCGTTCCTCCTGCATTATACTGCGGAATGTCTGCATTGGCCTCTGAACCGGCCACACCGGAAGCATTCTGCCCACTTCCGGAATATTCTTTGAATATGGATTCCTCGGAAGTAAGACCTGTCTTATCTTTTTCATCTATCTTTTCGGGCGTATTGTAAACAATGCTCTCCCGAATCAGCTTTTCCATATTGACCGTGCCCTTTACGGATACCCGAACGTTTCCGTTTCCGTATACAGGGCCAAGGACATTTAATACCTTTGCTGAAATCTGGTCTTCAATCAGCCTTGTAATCTCTTCTCCGGCCTTGCCGGTGTTAATGTCTTCATCATCGGAACCAGTGGTAACTTCCCGTCCGTTTCCGTCAAATACAGAGACATTGTCAATGACTAATCCAGGTATACTTCTGGATATGAGAAGCTGGATGGACTTTGCCTGCTCCTCTGTCGGGGATCCTCCATCTTTCATAACCACAACAGCCTGGGCGCTGGGCTCCTGTGTCTGGTCATCAGACAGTGCATATTTGGAAGGTTCTCCCAAAGCTATGGTTACATATGCCTCCTGCACGCCATCAAAGACCTTAATTGTGGAACCAATTCTGGTCTCCAGATCATAAAGTTCAAATCTTCTCCGGTCTGAATCCGTAGTCATCAAATTTACATTATTTTTGAATACATCATATGTAAAACCGCTTTTGGGATATCCTTCCGATACAAGCTTTGCCCTGGTAGTGTCTAACTGGGGCGTAGGCACCAGAATGTCACCATCTTGATACTGATAATCGATTCCGTCTTCCTGTAATTTTCCAATGATCTGTTTTGCTTCTTCGCTGCTGACACTTGGAAACATTACCTCATATGGCTTTTCCCGCATGGACAGCGCGATCACAATCGCTCCCACCACAACCGCCACGCCAACAGCGCCGATGATTATGGCTTTTTTTACTTTATCGTTTAGTTTTTCTAAGAGTTCCTTTATCTTTTCCATCGCTTCCGTCCGCCCTGTTATCTACTTAAACGCTGATTCTTATAATCTCATTGTAGGCTTCCAGTGCCTTATTCCTAAGAGATGATAAGAGTTCTACAGATAATTGGGCTTTTGCCGCAGCTGCCGGCACGGTATGTGCATCGTCAATCTGGCCTGTTGACAGCAGGTATTCCTGTTTCGTCAAATCTTCATCTGTGGTTCTTACGTTCTGAATAGCTTCGTTAAATATATCACGAAACACCGAACCTCCATCCTGTCCGGTTGTCACTTTCTTATCGCTTCCTATATTCCCAATGGACTCCACTGGGATCATAGGCCTTATAAACATCTGCTCCATCTCAAATACCTCCCGTTTTAACCTTTAATTACTGTACGAAGTCTGCTAACTTCACTATTCAATGCGCTCAGCTGATACTGATACTGAAGAGTTGTCCTCGCCAGTTCCACATTCTCCACATCCGTGTTGACATTATTACCGTCCATTCTTGCTGATTCATCCCTTGTTTCATGGGTATAATGTCTGGAACTGCTTATAGCCTCCCCAATGTCTTTTGACGTCCCCTCTCTTCCAGCCAGCAAACGTTTGCGGAATTCGTCCTCAAATGTAACATAACGGGCCTTATAGCCTGGGGTTTCTCCATTAGCAATATTATTCAACGTTACCTGCTGCTTTGACCACAGATAATCCAAAGTTTTCTCAGCCATTGAAATGCTATTCCCAAATATACCGTTCATCCGATTGATCCTCACTTTCATTCCCCTTGGTTATATGGGAATTATCCTTGGTTACAAAAAAATTACCCCTTTTCAGTTAAATTTCGACAGGTTTTTTGGTTTTTCCCTGTTTTTCTGTAATTTTTCTTACTATATTCTACATTTATTTACAGATTTTGTCAAGAAAGTTGACAGGAAAATTTCTTAATATCGTAAGAAAGTGATACAAATGAAAAAATCCTGATTTTGGCAATGATCGTTCTGTTACCAGAACAGTACGATCATTGCCGAAATCAGGATATCAAATCAATTCTGTTTTACATAATTCCCATAATTTTTATATAGTCCTCTGTCTTATCACGCATAATGGCAAAACCTTGCTCTAGCTCATTGTGGAGAAAACGATGCGAAACCAGTTCTGCAGGGGTAATCCGTTTCTGCTCCAGCAGTTTCAATACATAATGCCAATCATCCTGTATATCATGAGTAAATGATGAATTCCATGTACCCATTACAGTAAGCTGATTCCGCAGGATCTTCCAATACACAGATTTTTCAAGCATCATATCAGAATATGGGTTTCCCATCAGCATAATTCTGCCAGCAGGCGCAGTATTATTTACGGCTTGAATATATGTTTCATTCTTACCCACACATTCAAAGAATATATCCGGTCCCTGGCCATTGGTCTGCTCCATGAGCCATTGATCCACATTCTTCTCTTTGCGATCACAAAAACTCTTCTCACTGATTCCCATTTGAAGCACAATATCTTTTTGAAAATCTTTATTGCCTATGACCAGGATATGTTCCATGCCCGCTTCCTTTAAGAACATCAAAATCAAAAGGCCTATCGTTCCCAATCCACAAACTGCAATAGTCTCATGCTGCTTTGGCTGAATCCTCCTCATTGCATGAACTGAAACTGCCATAGGTTCAAACATCGCTGCTTCTTCAAAAGAAACATTCTTCGGTAAAGCAATCAGATTATCTGCCGGTACTGCTACAAATTCGGCAAATGCCCCATTCTTACGTGATCCAAGGTAATTATAGTCTCTGCACATCTCATATTGCTTCTTTTGGCATTGTGCGCACTTACCGCATGAAATCAGAGGAAATACGCCGACCCTTTTGCCCTTCCATTTTGGATCAACATTCCTACCCAGTTTTATAACCATTCCTGAAAACTCATGGCCTGGAATCAATGGATGGATATGTGCACCCGTCTTATAAATTCTAGGAATATCAGAGCCGCATATACCTACAGCTTTGACTTCTACAATCACCTCATTTTCATCTGGAAGCGGATCGGGCACTGTTTTTAATCGAAGATCATTGATGCCGTACAATACATGTGCCTTCATTTCTTGTTCCTCCCTTACTAGAATTTATAACTCAATATATTGATTGATTATCCATTATTTCTATAAAACGACTTAAATCTTCTTTTGTAGTAATTTTAAAATTTCGTTCATCACCTGGTACCATGGCAATATCCATTCCCATAAGAACTGCCGGTTCCGTAGAGCCATTAATGTATAATATTTTCTCTGTCAGTAGTTTCCTATTAGCTTCATAATACTTATCCAGGCGGAACACTTCGGGGGCCTGCCCCGCAAATACGCTACTTCTGTCCAGGAGTTCCGATACTTTCTTTCCATCCTGGCTTAAATATACAGTATCTTTCATAGGTAATACCGGCATCGCTCCATCGTGCCCAGTCACAGCAATAAAGCAATCGTCTATCAGCTTATTCCCAAGCATAGGCCGTGCTGAATCATGAATCATTACCAATGCATCGTTTGATGCATATTTTTTAATTTCGCACAATCCCTGCCAAATAGATAGCTGCCTGTTTCTTCCCGGAGCAGAAAAGCCACGAAATTTCTTCATAGAAATATGATCTAAAATATAATCATGCCACATTTCATCAGCTACAATACAAATAGCATCCACTTCATCATGAGCAGTAAGGGTATCCATACAATAGGATATAATGGGTTTTCCTTTGACTTCTATATATTGCTTTGGTATATCTGCACCTACTCTGCTTCCAGTTCCTCCTGCTAAAACAAGTGCTATGTTCATTAGTAATCTCCATTTTATTCCTGAATATTAAAATCGCAATTCTCTGATATTTTGCAATATCTCCCCATAATTCTTTTCTTTTCCAAAGAGAAGTGTTGTACCTAGTACAAACCCTTTTACACCCTTTGGTGCAAATTCCAGAATTTTATCTGCGCCACAGGCTCCATCCCAGTATACCTCAAAATCCATATCTTCTTTTAAGGAAAGTAACTTCGTGATCTTTTTGCCTACATATGGAAGATACATTTGCCCCGCATTGCCCGGATTGACGGACATTATAAGAACCTTTTTTACAATGCGCAACATCTCCAAAACTGTCTCAACACTGGTACCCGGATTAATAGCAATTCCTGGGATCATACCGGCGTTGATAATACTCAGCAACGTTGTGGAAGGATGGTATTCTGCTTCCGGATGTATATAAACAGTGTCTCCCTTCCTTAATCTACTAAGAAATAAATCAATACGATTATTGGGGTGCTCTATCATTAAATGAACATCTAATGGCTTTTCTGTTGCCTGCGCTATGTATGTCATATCGTTTAATGACATTGCAAAATTTGGTACATATCTTCCATCCATAATATCAATATGAAAAGAGTCAATACCGCCTGTATCTAAATCTTTTACTTCTTTTTCCAAATTCCCAAAATTAGCACACATCATGGATGCAGTCAATTCAATTTCCATTTTTCATTTCCTCTTTATCTTTACTATTTATTTTTATGACAAAAAGTTTTTATCAGCATATACAACTTTATATTTATCCCGATGCCGTTCAAAGAAAAATGTGATCAACCGTTCAGAAATAAAACCCGGATAACGATTTAAATAATAATCTTCCTTTTTCCCTACACATTCCACAACTGCATCCAAGATAGGAAACAGCCATTCACATAAATCATCCAGGACTTCTTTTTTCATAATAAACATATTGCATGGCGAATATAGATTACCTTGAAAAAACGCCTTTGCTTCAAAGTAGTCCTCTTTATGATATAAATCCAAATTCCGCATCATATAATCCCAATCCAACGAATCATGACGTTTTTTATAATTCTTTTCTAGGCTCGGGGTAACATAAAGAGGTATTGGTAAAATTACATCGATTTCATAAGTTGTCATGTACTCTAACCAATCATCCGGCAGTAAAAAATGCCTTCTGTAGTGTACTAGGCCTATTACATCTTCATTAGCGTGTTTCCATATCCAGTAAAGTGCAGTAAGTTCACAATACTGCTTATTTTTTATTGAAATATTTTCACCTTCATTGTCCGTAAGCACTCCATTTGATAGCCGTTCTTCAGTGAGAGAGGCTCCTACCTGAATAGGTCTCTCATAGGAAGCCATAATATAGGATCGTTGCAGTGGCTTATCGTATATTGATTTTGCCACATAAACACAAGCTTTCACCTTTTTTGAATATCCTTGTGCCAGCACAGTCGATTCCTTAATTTCGTCTATTTTTTCAAACTTTCTTCCTATGCTGGGTAAATATCTTTTTAAAAACATATTTCGGAGTTTTAAATCCAGTTCCACTGTTACCGGATAAATTTGCTGTATTCCAAATTCATTTAACTTTTCTGCTATCGATGCATGATATATCCCTCGCGTACCAATAAATACTGGACAATTCCCATGTAATTTTGTATCTTTATCAAGTCTTATAACTGGTACTCCATCAATCTCTTCTGCATTCTCTTCTTCATTGTCAACCAAAAATGCTTTAACCATTACAGATGGATAAAGATAACCAAGATAAGCAGCCACTGTTTGTGCTCTAGAGTGGGCTCCTACGATATAGATTTGTCCTGTTGTACTCATTACGTCATTTATCAACTTGTTAATCATATACCTGCATTCTCTCCTTTTAAGCCTTAGTTATTCTGTAATCCAAATGCACAGGCAGTCTCCCTGGAAAAAATTAGTTCTTCATCAATGATATGTACTTTCTCTTTCGGATACTTTTTTATTAGCTCCTGATACAATCTCTTCCGCGACTTTTCATACGTATTTGCCACTAAAATCGCATCATATTCCAAGTCTGGCAATATCGATGGAGCCTGTACATTCAGACCCATTTTCTGAAACTCAGTATAATTTCTATCCAGCCAAGCTGTGACATTACAAAATTCTGTTTTCTGCAGATAACCATAAAGCCTTTGACCATAAGTTCCCGCCCCGTATAGCACAATGCGGAACCCTTTTCTTACCCTTGGAAAAGGGAATAAATAGTCAAGATTTTCATATCCTTGATATAAACCATCCGCTCTTGGTACCATTAGAAATAAGACATATTTCCTCCATTGCTGCCGTAAATCATAAACTTGAGAATACTGTCTTAAGCTTATATTTACTGTTTGATACAAAACCTTGAATTGCCTGCGCTCTACTACGTAATTTTTTATCTGTTTTACCATGGACGAAGTTGTCTGTCGATAATGATAGAGACATTCATGCATGATGTAAATACTGTCTGCATTCAACAAACATGGGTACACACATGCAGCATCCTCTCCCATAGCAATTCTATCATCAACCGCCTTTTGAAATCTTTCCACTAGTTCACGCTTAAACAACTTGTCCCAAACACCTGGGAACACTCCCCATTCAAAAAAAGCGTCATTTACAATCAGCCGAGGATAGACTTTTTCCATAAGAGCCAGCTTGTCATATCTCCCTTCCGGCAGTCCATGAAAAACAGCTTTGGAAGTTTCTCCTGTATCCTCATAACGTCCACACATGACTACATCTACTGTCTCTTCGGTTATTTTATGGTACATCCGTTCATACATATCTGGTTCAATCCAATCATCTCCATCAACATAAGCAATATAATCTCCATGGGCATGATCGATGCCAGTCTTTCTAGCATTGACCAGCCCCTCATTTTCTTTGTGTATCACTACGATTCGAGAATCAATTTTCATATAATTCTCACATATTCCATAGCAACCATCTGTTGAGCCATCATCTACCAGAATAATTTCAATATCTGTAAACGTCTGACAGATCAGACTATCGAGGCACTGGCAGAGATATTTTTCTATATTATATACAGGTACAATTATTGATATAACCGCCATAAGTCCCCCTTTTTATGTATACTATATAAGTCCTTAACTGTCACTAATCCTTTTCAAAACATACTTATAGTTATCTATGATTTTATCCTTATTTTTTTTCTGCCTGTCATCATACCAAGTTGCTGCATAATGATGGATAGAGAAAGTCTTTGTTGTAGGCTTTCCATACCCAAATTCATTAATTGGAGCCAGATATTCCGGTGCCAAAACAATTGCATTCTGCACCCACTGTGTCTTTCCGTTTTTTATCAAACCTGTTTCTTCTAAATCTCGTGTTTGATAAACAGGGGAAGGAATTGTATTTAAAGTTCCATCTGGGTTAATGAAATCCATTCCTTCATATGATTCCATCATTTTAATAATAATTGGATTGTCTTTTACCGAACCAAATCCCAATCCAAAGGCAATATTAGCAGCATTTTCAAAACCGCAAAACAAATTAAACTGAAGTAAAGCATCCAAAGACTTTAATAATTCAACATCCGTGTCAAGATAAATACCACCATAGGAATTTACGATATCTAACCTCGCATAATCAGGTACAAATCCCCATTTTTTCATTTCATATGCCTGTTTCATATATTTATTCTTGTTTATATCGTAGTTACTTTCATTCCAACATTTGATTTCATAATCTGGACAATACCGTTTCCACGTATCTATATTCCTTAAGAAATCATCTGGGATTCTTCCATTTCCAAACCAGCAATAATGTATGATTTTGGGAATGATTGGATGGTTTTCATTGTTAATCTTTGATTGATCTTCTTCATTATTGAATAAATCCGGAACATAAAAAACTTGATCATTACATACTGTACACTTGTCCAATTGAGTTATAATTTCTTCTATATATTTGATTGTCGAAATCACTAAAATACAATCCTTAATTTCATCTCCCATTTCCTCTACTGCCAAAACAGGAATTTCATATTCTTCTAAAGTAATATAAGTTCCACTTTTATAGTTATCTACAACATATAGAATTTTAGATGCTAATTGAAACGTTTCACATAAATTAAAGAAACCTTGCCCTGCACAAAAGCAAATCACTTTTTTTGAATGAATGTGTTTTATAAATTGTTCAATACTTAAATTCTGAATTTTGATCATGTATATTACCTCAGTTTATTATATAAATTCACCGAATTGTCATCTTTAAGAGAAACTCTTTATTCTAGTATTCTGCCAGATGATTTTTTTTTCTTCTATTCCCTTATCTATAAGGTACCTTTTTACTTTTGCCGCACTATCTTGTATATCTATTGCTATTAAAATATATTCAAATTCAACAGATAATATTTTTTCGATTCCCTCAATTTTATATTTTTCATACTTTATATTTTGATAATTCCTGTCAACCCATAGAATAATATTGCTAAAATGAAACATATCATTTTGCTTCATGTATTCTTTCCCAACTCTTCCTGCCCCATATAGAATAACATCAGAGTTTTTTTCTATTTCCTTAAACGGGAAAACAGGGTATAAATTTCCTGGTTTTTCATTATAACACATCTTTTTCAGTTCAATTGCATTATAATAAAAATGATCTAACTGTTCTTTCATTAGTACCCAATAACCTGATTTATAAAACTCCGCTTTTAAATATATGTATAAATTATACGTCTTTTCAAAAAAATCTTCATCTTTTATATAACCTGGTACGACATTATCCTCTCTTTGCCTATGATAATAATGACATTGTGCTATAAGTTTCACTCTATCAACACGTAGCATAATCGGAAAAATTATAGCAGAGTCATCACCGAAATGGCATCCTAAATCTTTGACTCTCTCAAACTCTTCCATTAATTTCTCTTTCGTAAAAATCTTTGTGCATAAACTAGGATCAAGGTTCCATCTGTTTGTATCCGCACTCCATAACATATCAGGTACGATTTTATCTATAATATCCTTCTTATTATAAATCCCCTCCTCGTAAAGTAATTGTTCTGAGTCAATATGATTGTTATCATAGTATCGATGAATTCCACACATCACAAAATCAAGATTCTCTATTTCTGACATCATTGAAGTATACATGGTTTCATCAATCCAATCATCTGCATCAACAAATGTTATATAACTCCCTGTTGCATGTCTCGCCCCTGCTATCCTTGCGAGTATAGAGCCTTCGTTTTCTTTATGTATTACTGAAATACTTCTATGCATTTTAGCGTATTCCTCACAAATCTCTCCACTTCCATCTGTAGAACCATCATCAACCAAAATAATTTCTACATTTTTATAGGATTGATTCAGAAGGCTTTCAATACATTCATAAAGAAACTCTTTTTTATTATAAACTGGCACAATAATACTCAAAAGGTTGTCCATACCCTCACCTCTTTTCATTAATCTATTCGCTATTTGATTAATCAGAGGTCTATCCAAATAACTCTTTTCTGAATCTCCTATTCACACTCCCTGATAATCATTTCAAGCGAAATAATATTCTTTATTTCTTTTTCTTTTAGTAGTTCTATAATTTCTGGATAATAAAAGGTTGACGCAACTATAATTGCATCCACATCTGGAAGTTCTTCCGTCGGTAAATACACTGGAATATCCACATGTAACCTATCTCTTTGCTGATCTACAATATAACTAACTTGAATATTACTGTCTGATATTTCCCTTAAAAAATGTCTGCCCAATATACCTAATCCATATATACCAATATTATAGAAGCCTGCATTTTCAAGAAATCCTGTTAAGCACACACCTTTTTCCCTTAGCTTCATCCAATCATCTAAAAGATTTAAGTAGTGTTCATATTTATCACTTTTTTCCTGCAGATCCAGAATCTCTTTTGTATTATATGGTATTAAATCCTTAATATCATCATTATATTCTATTATACGATCCGAAAATATTTTCTTTGCTTGTAAAATTGCCTCTAAATATTGATATCCATATTTATCATCTGGTTCCAGATACATCCCTTCTCCCCATTCATTCCATGCATTTAAGAATAGCAAGTCATTATTCCAAGCTGCATTTTTTGCCATTATTTCCGCTAAATAATAGCAAAACTTCTGAGGTGTTGCATTAGTTATAACCGCACCTTCTATTCCTCTTCTTGGTGTATCGTCATATCCTACAAAGGCGCCTAAAAAAGTTTTCTTACTTGTTTTTTTTGTCTTTAATATTCTATTCCAAATTGTTTCATAATCTACAATATGTATTTGATTATCATCTAGTTTTTTCAACATACCCTTACTTCTACCCGGCTCCGTATACAATACTGCATCAACTACATTTTTAGCCGAAACATTGCAATTAGAACCAATGATATACAATCCTGGTAAACCCGCCTCTTTAGATAGTCTTCTCCACAACTCCAACATGTCTTTGATGCAAGGTATTATAGAAGCTTGGTAAATAAGGAAAAGAGGTTTCCCATCTATTTTTATATACCTTTTATCTTGAAAAAAAGGGAGCAAATAATTAAAATGCTTTTCCCAATCCTCCTTTAGCCCATATTTTTGTTCAAGCAGAATTCCTAAGTTTTTATTAATCTCTTTATTTTCAAATGTATTGGCCCAGACATTTTTCTCACGAATATTACTCCATGATCTGGCCCATGTTTCATTAGCCCAGGAAAAACAAAAAGGCATGTCAATATCTTTCCATTTCAATAAATTTTCTGCCGGTTTTTCTAAAATCTGTCTGCCATCCTTAAACCAATAATGGTACATACACATGCCATCGACACTGTACTTCTTCATAAGATCAGACTGCCATATCATGGTATCTTTATTTAGTAAATCATAATAGTTTTTTTCATGTGGCACTTTTGGCTGCTCATGTCCTTCAAATAGCTTCCTAGCATCTTTGACTGCTGTCCACTCTGTAAAACCTTCCCCCCACCACAAATTATTTTCTTCTACATTATGGAATTGTGGGAGGTACATTGCTAATACTTGCATGAAATATCTCTCCATTAATAGATTAATAAATAGTCAATTTAAACAACATAATCAATTAAAACACGCAATATTAATTGATATATTTCGGATTATAAAAAGCCCAATAACCTATTCCTAACTTCTTACACTTCCTGCATGTTTTACACATAAGCATTTCCTTACGGATATCTTTCCACTGCTTATAATTTTTCAAATTCAAAACACTTCCCCACTCATAGTCTTCAACACTATTCTCACAACGAGAACATAATTCTATGTTCCCTTCCGCATTAATGTAAATTTGATTTTCTTCTAAGCAATGGAAATCGTCTGGCATTTCTGACAATAGCTTGTCTACATGAGATAATAATAAATCCTTGCCCACCTCTTTTAACAATTCATATGGCATAGTATCGGACAAATACTGTTCTGTTAATCCATAATCGGCAAGATATGCATAAACCGGAACAAATTTTAATCCTAAAGATGCAGCAAATTCTTTTGCTTGGCAAACTTCATCCAAATTAAACTGATAAACATGATATGAAAGAACTGCTTCGCCCTCAAAGCCGCACGACTTCAAATTTTCTAAGTATTTTTTAATATTCTCTTTAATTTTATTAAAATTGAATCCATGTATTCTATCATATGAATTCTGACTAAATCCAGGCATTGAAAAAGTAAATACTCTACAACTTTTGTAAGTATCTCTCTTTGAAGAAAGAGTTAACACGGAAGCATTCGTGCTTATAGAAAATACTTGTTCCTCTTCCGAAAGAAATTCTATAATTTTCAAACAATCAGGATTAAGGAAAGGCTCACCCCAATTATATAACATGATTTCATTAAATCGATATAAAATGAAGTTATTAATTAAATGATTATATATCGTTTTAAACTTATTATAAGTCATATACTTTCGTTCAAAACAATTATTTTCCCTATTCTGTATTCCTGTTGCGCACCATTTGCACTTAGCGTTACACCAACCAGAAATATCAATGGTAGCATTCATTTCTAATACTTCCGATATTTCAACATATATTGGAATATTTAATAGTTTCCATACGTCAACAAATATTGGAACTTTCACAACATTCTTTAGTTGATCATATATTTCTACACTGTATTGTGATGCTATTACAATACAATCCAAATCTTGAAGATCCACTATATCAGATATACCCAGTACCTTTTTTCCACAATATTCCTTCCCCTGCTTATTAATATTATTGTCCCCAAATGCAATAATATTAATTTCGCTTTTATCCTTTAACAAATTATATGTTATTTTGCCTCTTTCAGCAGTTCCCCAAATCACAACATTTCTAAATTTATCATTTTTCATAATACTCCTTCATAATTCATTACTAATTTGCATATTCAAATTTTTTATCTTATAAATTATTTATGTATACTTTAATTTATATCCTTATTATTTATCTTACTTATAACCTTTTCTTCTCTGCTCTAATAACACCTCTTCGCAAGACAGGCGCTCTCATAACATTAAAATTTTCAGGATACCACATATATCCTGTGGAAGTTTCAATTTTAAAATATAAGTCTTCCAGCAATGTTTTAATTTTACTGTATGCAAATTCCTGATGATAGGTACAAACAACACATTTTACATCTTCAGAAATCTCAATACTTTTTATTGCTCCTTGTATTGCATAATACTCTTCTCCTTCAATATCCATCTTTATAAAATCCACGCTTGAACCATTTAATGTTTCATCAATTGTAGTAGTGTTGTCATCTATATAATTTGATAAACTCTTATTTACTATCACGACCTTTTCATTATATGGTTCAAATGTATATTTCAATGCTTCTACCCATTCTTTATCCGGCTCAAACAGATATATTTTTTTTGCACATTCAACTATGGAGAGCGCAAAATTTCCTTCAGCAACGCCTGCATCCACAACCACAGCATTATTCGGAACTTCAAATATATCCGTCAAGTATTTATGTGGAGAGTGAAAATCTTGCTCAAGACAAATAGATTTATAATATTCCCTTACTTTTTCTTCATCATGAAATGAACGAGAAAAATACATTTTCTTGTTATAATATAGTGTATAAAAAAGCTTCTTCTCCTTATCATACTTTATATCGAAATCTTCATTATCATACTTTTCTACAAATGGATAATTAAAAACTTGAAGCGGATGGTCTACCAGATAATTTACAATATCCTGAATCTCATTTTCTTTACAATCTTTATATCTAGATATCACTTGTTGTCGCTCAAAAAAGAGAGTATCTGCAATTCTATCCCTATACCATGGATAACTTTTTATAATCTGATTTGTTATTTCATCCGAAAACATATTTGCAATTATGATATAACTTTCTTTATTTTCTTTTAAAACTTCCGGTGAATATATCTTCTTTCCATAAAATTCACCTTCCCATTTCGATGAATCATTATCTATATATCCTATCAACTTGATTCTTTTTAGATGATTTGCAAAATATTCGTTTATTTGTTTAGCTCTAACTCCAGTTCCCCAAATATAATAGTTTCTTGAATCTATCAACCTTTTATCTATTTCAATCTCCCTTTTCTTTATTGAATTCTTTTCCAAATATTCTCACCTACATCACTCGTTGCTAATATATTTATTGAATGGCGCTCCCGAACTAGCCACGCTAAATAACCTGCTAACGATATTCCTTTCTCATCCAGCATTTTATAATTTGTTTTACAATATTCAATTTGTTCTTCATCTGTTGGAAGTGTTATTTTTCTCCACTCGATACATTCATTTCTTTTGTTCACACATAACATATAATTTGCAGATTGCATTGCAAAATATATGTAATAAATATCTTCACAATAATTCCAATATTTTGCCCAATTTGTTGGCAGTTGATATTTGAAATCTTTAGGATAATCATCAAAAACCTGAATATCTTTAGTTTTTGTGTTTAATTTCAAGATATTCTTTCCGAAATGCGGAAGAATAAAAGCAGTCTCATTTACAACAATAATTCTTGCATATTCTGCATCAGCCGATTTTAAATTTACTATTTCTTCTACATCAGAAGCTCCAATCTTCCATAAATAAATCTTACCTAATGCACCTAACAGATATATTGTAGTACCTGATAAAGTGGCATTAATACATCTTTCAATAAAATTAGGCAAATAGTATATTTTATACTCTTCTGAATCCAACATATATTTAACAATTATCTTTCCTCTTTCATTAATAAGCCACATTTCATTTTTATTATGAATCCCACACGAAAAAAAAGGGGGAGTATTATATATAGATTTTATATCCTGATACAAAGCTGTCTGTCTATAAACATTCTGGCTATTAACCTCTATCACCACAACTGCGTCAGCTAGTCTCGGAAATACAAAAATTTTATTTTCATATTTAGCTAATGCAGCAAAATTCCAATATTCATCCTTGTTACAGGAAATATCAATGTACTCATACTGATTTGTTTTTAATATACACTTAATTAAATACTTACCACTGATATCCAACATAAATAAATTTTCATTATCACTTATCATGGTATCAATATTGCTAATCCCATAATATTCTATATTTAATCCCGAAACAAAAGAAACTTCCCTAGTAAATAAATTATATTTCATTAATGCTTTTGTACTTAATAAATAAAAATATAAATTATTTTCCGTTATCGAGCAATCTGAATAAAGTATATTTTCACCTTCTACGCTTTGAATCATGACTGTTCCATCAACTTTCGAAAATAAACGTGCTACTGAACTTTCGTCCCCATAATAAGCATCGCTAATCACTACAGCTCTATCAATATCCATTGAATCATCATATATCCCCCAACCTTCTTCCTGATATTGACCTACCAATTCCTGATATTCATTCCACAATTGAGGTCTCATAGATTCTATAGTTGCCTTAATAAGCGGATGTGGACGCCATAGCAATGCCACTTCATTTTTATTTTCTTTAAAAATTCTGAAAACATCTTTAATCTTTTCTAGGAACTTACTGTTATACTGTAACAACGCACCGATACTGGTATTATATAAAACTATTTTCTTCCAGCTTCCATCGGACTTCTGCATTATATTCTTCCAGTCCTCCGATATTAGCATATCTTCTCTCTTTGTGTTTAATACCTTGTCAATTTTGGGAGAGCCAAGACCTAATATTTTATTTTCCCAATAATTCCTCGTATCTTCTCCAGCGGCTTTTGTTAATACACTGATGTAAATAAGACGCATGGTCTCAGACTGTACAATAATGTTATCTGCATTAATTACACCTGGTACCGTACAGAAATGTTCCATTCCTTCTATTGCCTGTTGATTATTTGGTGAAATCTCATCTAAAATAAAGTAAGGTATATATACAAGATTATCTGTAAACTGTTTTAAATTCTCAGAATAAAAAAATGGATGCACACTTGTCACACTATTGCAATCATCATATGGATTGTGAATAAATATTATATCAGGATGACGTTCTTCAAAATCATAGGCATCGTATTTCGTAATTGGCACATAATCAGGAAACAGGTTTCCTTCCCAATGTTCTTTCCTAAAACTCCCATCTGGATTTCTATCGTAGTAAGGGATAGGAATGACATATGCATCACTATTTTCATCACTTTCTGCTGCTTTCCATATACTTTCCAAGGAGTCCCACATAGATGCATTATAAGGAAGAAATACGACTTCTAACTGTTGTTTAATGTCATTTTTTATACTGTTTTCAATCTGTATAAGCTTTCTACGAAGCGTTTTATATATTTTTCTGATTAATTCATTTTTATTATTTCCAATTCCTTTATGTATGTGGTAGATAAGTTCACAGTATTCTTCTAAAAAGCCAATTGTAATAAAACCTTCCCCTTCTGCCTGCTCTATCAGGTCTCCCAGTTTTATTGCCCCCTGCTGACACTGCTCCAGCAAATCCATCGCTAGAGCAGTGTCATTGTTATCCATCATTCTCCTAATATGTTCATGCGCCTGATAAAGTGTCTGTACAAATTCCAAAGCCTTTTTTTTCTGCGCTTTCTTCATTCTGTGCCTCCTACCATGCTTCAAACATCTTGTATTATTACATAGGTTTTTAATAATTCCAAATTACTTTTACCCGAAGATATCTCCGGCCCCAGCGATAAATTCTCGTTCCTCATCTGATAACAAATGATTAATCTTCTCCTTCAATGCAGGAAAAGGAACCTTCTCTGATACCTTTATTAAAAAAGCCTTATTCTTAAAAGAAGAAAGGTCATAGAGCTTTGACAAAAAACCAAAAGTAGCGAAGGCAGTCTTTTCCTCACCCGGCTCTTTCTTTAGTAAAAACAATATTTCCTTCAAGACAGAAAATTCGTAAGGTTCTGCCCTTAATGTAAACACGCCGTAACGGATCATCTCAGCAGAACGATTATACTTTGCATAGAAGAAAAAGAGCCACTGATATACAAAGGTAAGTCTTCCAGACATGTCAAGAGGGTCATTTCCCTTATACTCATCAAGCATATGAAGAGCCTGTTCAAAATACATCCTTGTCTTCTCCTCCGCTCCTTGTCTGCAAAACCATTGCCCTGCCCAATAGTCCACATCAGGAGTATCACATCCACGGTTTTTCGCTTTTTGGTAAACCTCCATAAAATCTTCTTCACTGCCGGAATTCCTTATATACTTTGTCTTAAGCCAAAAGGCAAAGCTGAGATTCTTTCTGTCTATCTCCATAATAGCATCCGGGTTCTCAGTTGCACGGAAAAAAGCTTCCTCTGCCTCCTCCAGCTTTTCATCTGCCAGAAGAGAATCTCCAAGATAAGACCACATCATGGAATTTCCAGGATCTTTTTCCAGTTCTTTTCGTATCATGAAGATATTGCGCTCTTCTTTCTTTTTTTCTATGCATACTGCCCTTGCGTAACCGGTATGGAAAACAGCAAGGGTCTCCATGGCATCCCAGGAAAAAAGCTGACTTCCGTCGGTTAAATCCAGATATTCATGAATCCTGCTTCGATAACGAAGCTTTGGAATATTCCTGAAAATCCGATACTGCACCCCAGTATTTATACGATTCCCGGAGTCATCCAAATTCACCAGCAAAGTCCGTATCACATGAGGGCGGGCCGGATGCGTAGAATTCTTTTCCACTCTTTTTAGCATTGGTAATATCTTTCTCGCATCTTCATCTGAAAAATATTCATCTGCATCAAGAAACGCAATCCAATTTCCTTTTGCCTGCTCAATAGCAAAGTTTTTAGCGGCAGAAAAATCATGCTCCCATGGAAAATGAAAGACCTTTGCTCCCATAGCTTCCGCTATTTCTACTGTCTTATCGGTAGACCCCGTGTCTACCACAATCTGCTCGCAGACAATTCCTTTTCCCCAATTCAAAGCCTGCCTGATATTTTTTTCCTCATCCTTCACAATCATGCACTGGGACAGACGAATGACCGGTTTCATAAGAACTCCTCCTAATTCGATAAAATAATCCCCCGAAAAATCATCTTTCCGGGGGATTGTAAGCTTAAAATGCGGCAATTACTGAAGTAACTGTAAAACGCCCTGTGGAAGCTGATTTGCCTGAGCCAGCATAGCCTGAGAAGCCTGAACAAGAATGTTGTTCTTGGTATAGGACATCATCTCTTTTGCCATATCCACGTCACGAATGCGGCTTTCTGCAGCAGTCATGTTCTCAGCGGTTGCGCCTAAGTTGTTAACTGTGTGCTCCAGACGGTTCTGGTATGCACCCAGCTTACCACGAATACTGGAAACATAGTTGATAGCATCCTTAACTTTAGATATAGTAGCTGCAGCCTTGGTAGTATCAGCACCATCGATCTTAGCAGAACCAATTCCTGACATTCCTGTTGCAGAAGTTGCAATGCTGCTGATCTTTACACCTAACATATTGTTGGTGCTTGCTGTATCACCAATCTGAAGTGTAATCGTTGTTGCTGCTGCCCCATTACCATTCAAAAGTTTTGTTCCATTGAAAGTTGTGGTATTAGCGATACGATCAATTTCAGTTGTTAACTGATCATATTCTTCCTGTAAGTTCTTACGGTCAACATCCTGGTCATAGATTCCATTAGCAGACTGCATAGATAACTCAACCATACGATTTAACATGGAATGAACTTCTGTTAAAGCACCTTCAGCTGTCTGGATCAAAGAAATACCATCGTTAGCATTCTTCTGAGCAGTATCAAGGCTTGTGATCTGTGCTCTCATTTTCTCAGAAATAGCAAGACCAGCAGCGTCATCACCTGCACGGTTGATTCTGTAACCAGAAGATAATTTCTCAAGGCTCTTGCTTACGGTGCTGTTATTGTTTCCTAACTGTCTGTGTGCATTTAAAGCAGCAATGTTGTGTTGAATTCTCATAGATATTTCCTCCTTGAATGTGTTTTCAGGGAATTCCTTTTCCCTGTGTGATGTATTTTCCTGATTCAGGAAAATAAGTAAATCATATCAGCGGAATCTTGCGGGGTACCAGCCGCAGGAATGATTCCAGTTTTTGACACATGTATCTCCTGGAAGTATGTGAAACATAATATTCAAATGAATTCAGATATATGTTTTTCTATAACTTCCTTTCATGTACTTTATCGTACCAATGAGAATAAAAGATAAGTCTTTTTTTTAATATTTAAAAAATATTTTTATTTATTATTATAATGATACCTGCAAACTATCCTGCATATAAGACTAGCTTTGTCATTTATACTTCTACTCAAAAATCCCGGTAAAATTATTGACTTAAGATCACTTCACAGCACCGCAAAAGGAATTGATAATCTCAACATCAACTAAAGTGTAATGTACAATTTCTGCATTATTATAGAAAAGAGGATATGCCTCCGCATACCCCCTATTTCCCTCTAAGCCTTAGTATCCACGATCTCCCCGATCCCATTTCCTGGAACCTGTTCGGGAATCGCCGTCTCCACCATCTTAAGCAATCCCTCCGCAGCAACTTCCTGAGAATCCATAGCCTTCTTAGCAACGCTGATTCCTGCACTCTGCTGTACTCTAGCAAGGCTCATCTCCATGCTCATTGCGCCAATATCCATCTCTTTCATTCTCCTTTCAAAGAATACGCTTACGTGATTCCTGATTCATTTTCTATTATTTATATCGGCTATATTATTCTCTAGGATAACATACTACAGATTTTCTTTATAACAATCCACAGTAAACCAAAACTCCACGCCGCCCTTCACATTCCGAACGCCACATGACTTATTATGGGAATCCATAATCGCCTTAACAATAGAAAGACCAATACCACTCCCCCCATATCCCCTTGTATGTGCCTTGTCCACCTTAAAAAACTTGGTCCAAATTTGTGGTAAGTCCTCATCCGGGATATTCTGACCTGTGTTAAATACAGTTACAAGAGCTTCCTCTCCATTCTCCTCTGCCGTAAATATGATCTTACGCTCTCCATCCAAATGATTCAGCGCATTATTTAAGTAGTTGGTAATGACTTCTTCTATTTTAAATTCATCAGCAGATACATAAATTGGACCGCAATCCTCCAGCTTCACTTCTGCCCCCTTTTGCTGTATCAGAATTCCTGCCGAATTAATGACTCCACGGATCAGCTCCGTCAGATCAAAGCGTTCCATCTCAATACTGTCATTGCCGAATTCAAGAGCAGTAAGATTAAGTAATTGACGGACCATGGTATTCATTTTACCCGCTTCGTCCATGATGACACCGCAGTAATAATCTCTGCTGTCCGGATCCTCCGCCATCCCTTCCGTAAGACCCTCCGCATATCCCTGAATGAGGGCAATGGGCGTCTTTAATTCATGGGAAACATTAGCGATAAAATCCTTACGCATTTCATCAATTTTTATCTTTTCATCAATATCCTTCTGCAGCTTTTCGTTGGCTGCCCTAAGCTGCCCAATGGTATCCTTTAAGGTGTTGGACAGCTGGTTCATACTGTTGCCCAGTACCCCGACCTCGTCTTCCTCTGTGCCGATGTATTTGGCCTCAAAGTCCAACGCCGACATTTTTTCAGACAAGTTGGCAAGTTGCAGGATAGGAGAAGTAATTCTTTTTGTGGTAAAATATATAAATATGCTTCCTATGAACAGTGCTACCACTCCTACATAAGCAAGAAAACGGTTTGCCAGAGCCACACTTTCCGTAATGCTGGCAAGAGGGACAGACATGAGGAAAATAGTTTTATTGTCAGAAAAATACCCCCAGCTTTCCAGATAATAGGAATCGGAACGCCTGTCATATGTCTTCTGAACAATGTAATTGTCGTGTCTTTCTAAAACACTGGCTTCCGGCACGTTCTTTCCGAATATATATGCCTCTACCCTGTTTTTTAACAACTGATCCCCGTTTGTGGACATAAGGGCCTCGTCTGTGGTGCTGTCGATCAACACCAACATCAGATTGTATTTTTCACCCATGGTTCGGAACATCTTCTGCGCCGGACCTTCATTTTTAAAATTCGGATCATAGGAGTCCTTGTAATAATCAATGATCCCTTTCCCACTCTCATTCGCCTGTGCCACTAACTTATCGATCTGCATATAGGCTCTCTCCAGAGTGTGCACCTTATCGTTGGTGTAAAAGCTCTCCAGAAACCAGTTGTTTACAAACCATGTAGAAATTAGGACCAAGGCCATCAGACATACAAAAATTATAGCAAAACGCGCCCTGATGGAATGCTTCATTTTGTCACCTCAAATGGTATCCTTTCCTTATACTTCGAACTTATATCCCATTCCCCATATGGTCTTTATATAGTCTCCCTTATCTCCCATCTTGCTTCTCAACTTTTTAACATGGGTATCTATGGTCCTGGCATCTCCAAAATAATCATAATTCCACACATTGTTCAGTATCTTCTCCCTGGACAGGGCAATTCCCTGATTTTCCAGAAAATAAGCCAAAAGCTCAAATTCCTTGTAACTTAGATCAATGTCTTTACCATCAATGGTGACCTGATGGGCCGCTTTGTCAATGCAAATTCCTCCTATCTCAACTGTATCTGTGGGGACGGCATTGCTGCGTCTTAATATAGCATCCACGCGAGCCACCAAAATCTTAGGGCTGAAGGGTTTTGAAATGTATTCATCTACTCCCAGATCAAAGCCCTGGAGCTCGTCACGTTCTTCGCTTCTTGCAGTCAGCATGATAATAGGAACCTGGGAATATTTACGGATTGTTTTGCAGGTCTCCCAGCCATCCATTTTAGGCATCATTACATCCAGAATAATCAGCACAATATCTTTTTGTTCAAAAAAGATATCTACAGCTTCTTCGCCGTTGGAAGCCTCAACCACTGAAAAACCCTTTACACTCAAAAAATCCTTTACCAGTTTTCTCATTCTGGCTTCATCATCCACTACTAATATCTTTAACTGTTCCATATATAACCTCCTGAAATCAGATCCTTTAAATCACAAAGTATTTATTAGTGTTATTGTATCAAATGGAAAAGCGAATTTCTACGTTTTCACAGAGATTTCACACGATTTAAAATGAAATAGCTGATCACCAGATTATTCCCCTGACCTTGAAGCGATATTCCGATTCCTGCAAAACAAAAGGCAGACGCACTGGAAATAGTGCATCTGCCTTATTATAAAAATAAATTATCTTAACTCAGTTGTAGGAATGGTGTCCATATCATCGAATGCCTGGTTCTCTCCGCCCATTGCCCAGATGAAGGTATAGTTGCTGGTACCTGCACCGGAATGGATGCTCCAGGATGGGCTGATCACTGCCTGCTCATTCTGCATAACAATGTGTCTGGTCTCATTGCCTTCGCCCATCATATGGAATACTACATTATTCTCCGGAATCTCGAAGTACATGTAAATCTCCATACGCCTCTCATGGGTATGGGATGGCATGGTGTTCCATACACTGCCCGGATCCAGAACAGTCATACCCATAGACAGCTGGCAGGTCTCCAGTACGTCCGGATGGATGAACTGGTTGATCACGCGCTTGTTGGATGTTTCCATAGCGCCCAGAGGCTTTTTAGCTGCCTTTTCAATAGGAATGAATGTGGTCTTACATGCTTTATGAGCCGGAGCACTCACCATGTAGAATTTAGCCGGATTTGATCCATCCTCGCTGGAGAAGGTAACTTCCTTTGTTCCTTTGGTGATATATAAGCAGTCCTTATATCCCATCTTAAATTCTTCCCCATCTGCAACGATCTTTCCTGCGCCGCCAATGTTGAAGATACCAACCTCACGTCTCTCAAGGAAATAGCTTGTACCGAAATTTTTCCAGATATCAATGCCCTTGTCGATGGAAACTGTCTCTGTTGTTGGCATGCAGCCTAAGGTTACCATTCGATCTACGTGAGAATATACTGCAACTACCTCATTGGCAACGTATAAATTTTCAATTAAAAACTCATTTCTGGTTTCTTCTGTTGTGTAACGTTTGAAATCTTTCTGGTTTGCTGAATAACGGATATCCATTTATAAAAAACCTCCTTATATAATTAATTTAGAAATAACTGACCAGCTTCATCGTATCATATGGAGATTTTTAATTCAATATCTTCTTGGATAAATCGTCAAAAAGAACATAAAATCCTGTTTTTAACCTGAAAAATGAACAAATGTTTTTTGAATGACCTACTTATTAAGATTAGTGGTTTTAAATTTTTTACTTCTTCACGCAGTATACCCCTCTCAAATAATACTTTATCCAGTTTTTATCGAAATACGCAAAGCACGACCATAGCAGCAATCGCGGGAAGTCCCTGCTTAAATAAAATGGACTTGTTGGATGTATATGCTCCAAACACACCTGCTACGCTCACACAGACAAGGAAGAATACAGCGATGTAAATATTCCATGGCGCATTTTTGATAAACAGCGACCAGATCAGCCCTACGGCCAGAAAGACGTTATAAACCCCCTGATTGGCAGCCATTTCCTTCGTGCTGTTAATGAAGCTGATACTCAAATGCGGAAACATTTTGGGGCCTCTGCTCGTCCACGCAAAGATTTCCACCCAAGCGATAAACAGATGCTCCAATGCAATGATTCCCACAAAAATCATACTGGCAATTGACATTGTTTTTTCCTTTCATCATTTATTTCAGCCTTCCGGCAAAATCCCGCACCTTCTGCAGATGAAGAGAACCGAGCATACTCCCTTTTTCAGTCATATCCGGAATTTTGATAATTCCTTTCATTTCCCACTTTAAGTAGGAGCTTATTGCCTTCAATTGTGCTTCGGCCGCGGCATATACATTGTCCGCTCCGGAATTGAGAAGCATGGCAATGGAGCGAATTTGAAAACCCTTTTTCCCAAAGGCGTACATTCGATCAATAAAACACTTCGTCTGAGCGGAAACATCAAACCAATAAATCGGCGAGGCCAGTACCAGCATATCCGACCGATCCAGTTCCTTCAAAATGTCATTCATATCGTCCTTCTGCACGCAGACTCCATTATGTTCAAAACAATACTTACAAGCAATGCAGGGATTTACCTTTAAGCTGCTGAGTTTTTTTAGAATTACCTCATGTCCCACAGCCCTTGCAGATTCGGCAAACACCTCCGCCATGATTTCCGTATTTCCGCCTTTTCGCGGGCTTCCTGTAACAACCAGAATATTCACAAATCATTCCCTCCAGTTCTTATTATCATTTGCAGATCAGCTCAGTAATATCTTCCTGAGTTCATCATTGTTTGTACATACAAATATATCGCAAACTGTTTCAATTGTCAATTATTGACCAGCAGAATTTATAAATCTCCGATACCCCTTGCGGACCTGTTGGACCTGTTACTTCTTGTTGACCTTCCGGACCCGTGGCGCCCTGCTGTTCTGTTGGACTTATAGGCCCCACAGAACAGCAGCCTCTGTTACATCTGCTAACTTTACCTGAAAACTCCTGTAATGTCGCCACCGGGTTAATTTCATGACCATCACTGGCATATTGCATATTACGATACTCTTTCAAAAATCCATAAAGGAACATATTAGAATGTCATCAATAATACGTTCCGTTTTTAAGGATGATTAGATTTTTGTACGGCAGCAATAATGTTATAATTGATTTTTAGCCGTTCATTATCGGGGGCATATTCAAGAGCACTCTTTGCATGTTCCAGGGATTCCTTCGGCATGCCCAGCCAATAGGCAGCTATGGCGCAGAAATCATCCAGTGTATAATCCCAGGAATATCCCATATTGACAAAGGTCTTAGATTTTTCCTTTATTTTTAAAGCTTCTTTTGTTAAAAAGTAAGTCATCGACCAATCTTTTATTTCATAGCACATTTTAGAGAACTCTGCATAGGAATCACGCATATCCGGTACTTCGGCAATGGCTTTATAATACCAGGCATACGCTCCCTTCAAGTCTCCTGTTTTATAGAAGGATTTTGCAATCCAGCGCATAGCTGCACACCGCTCATCATTCCATACAGCAGCCGGCAAAGCCAGATATTCCTTAAGTGTTTCCATGCATTTTTGCCACTGGCTTTTATACATATATTCTCTTCCAAGATAATACCGCATCCTCTCATCCTCCGGAGCTTCCTTTACAGCAAGCTCCAAAAGGGGAAGATATGACCCCCGGGATTTATCAGGGTCCGGGTAATGGTTGAGAACCATTCCTTCGATATATATGGTTTCAATGGGTAAATTTCCAGTATATTGGATAAATTCATGGATAGGACATTTCCAACGGAACCCCTGCCGGCTGTGGACTTTAAAATAATAAAATTGAATGTCTGGAGTCCCATCTTCCTTAAGGCTCCAGTTATAAGGGTATCTTCCCATTTTTGCGGTAGGCATGGAACCTTCCGGCCTATGGTTAAGCCATGCTTCCTCCAGTTTGTTACGCCAGCCTGGCTCAAACAATTCATCAAGGTCCGTGCAGACACAGATATCGATATCCTCCGGGACATGATCCAGGGAAATATTCCGCGCCACATCGAACCTCCACGGCTTAACTATGTCCACATATACAACCGCACCCCGTTCTTTCAACTTTTCAACAGTCCCATCATCTGAACCGGTATCCGTGACTACAATCAGGTCAGCCTCACTCATGGAGTCCATCCACTTATCTACAAATTGGACCTCATTTTTGCAAATAGCATAAACACAGATCTTTAGTTTCATGATGATTCCTCCGCCTTTTCCTGTTTTTTGATCCTGTCTTCAATCAATAACAGATTATTTTGAAGCCTCTTATTAGAAGAGTTCATGCTCAAAGCTATACGGGCATAGTCCCTGGCCTTCTCATACATCCCCATATTGTAAGCGCCAACGGAACCGTAATCATACAAAGCATATCCCCAGCTTTCTGGGTCAACCAGATAACTTCCTGAATTTCTTGAGATAGTTAAACCCTTTTCTGCCATGGCAAAGGTCAGCGGCCAGTTTTTTTCCTTATAGGCTGATTTTACCAGAGCAAGATATGGTTCTCTAACTTCCGGGCATTCCGCCAAAGCCCGATAGAGCCATGATCTGGCCTCTTTCATATTCCCCTTCTCTTCATAGCATTGAGCAATAAAGCGCATGGAGGCACTTCGTTCTTCACTCCATTGTGCTGTTTCAAGAGAAAGGTGCTTCTTCAGCGTTTCAATCCCCTTATCAAAATTTCTATGATACACGTATTCTCTTCCAAGCCAGAACATAGATCTGTCATCAAGCGGGTTTTCCTGAACAGATAGTTCCAAAAGGGGTAGATATTGACTTCTTGGCTTTGATAAATCCGGATAGTGATTGAGGATCAACCCGTTGACCCATGAGATCTTCTCAGGACCTGTACCGCTGTATTCCAGAACCTCATGAACCGGATGTACCCAGCGGTAGCCATGCCTGATATGGATTTTTTCCATGGGATACTGTTTTTTGGGGGTACCATCAGGATTATAGGCAAAAGTAAATAAGTATCGTGCACGGGTGTATTCCGGTCTCCATAGCTCTTCCAGCTTTTGCCGCCATCCTGACTCAAAGACCTCATCTAAATCGTTGGAGACACAGATGTCCATATCCTCGGGGACATGGCTTAGTGCCACATTGCGGGCTGTGTCAAACCTCCATGGCGATATCGTTTCTTCATAAACAATGGCTCCTCTTTCCCGAAGTCTTTCAACCGTATGATCGGTTGAGCCCGTATCCGTCACAATAACAGCATCGGCTTCGGATACTGCATCCATCCAGCGGTCTACAAATTGTTCTTCATTTTTACTGATTGCATATACACAAATTTTATATTGATTCACTTCCACCGACTCCTCCAGTCATTTTAATTACTTTTTTTATTCTACTAAAATTAATATATGCATCTTGCAGCCCATCCTGTGAAGAAACGGCTTTTGTGAATATTTAAGCGAACGAAAAAAGCCGGCATTATGCCGGCCAAAATATCTTTATGTCAAAATACATAATATAAGGCTCCATCAACTTCCTGGCTTCGCTTAACCCTATAAACGAATTGAACTTCATACACCTGGTTTGAGAGTTTATAATACTAAAAATATCTTTTGTATTCCCCTATAGGAAACGGATTCTCTAATCCCAACACTCTTGGCCATAAGCCTGTGTCGTCAATGATAAAGCCCATTATCATTCCCATATGGCTATGTAAATGCCTGAACTGAGCTAAAATCAAAGTGAATTTATTATATTTACAATCCGGCGGAGTATCTAAAGTTATTTAAGTCTTTTTCATGCATTTCAGGCTCTACAAACTCTTTATCACTGGGACTTATAAACCATAAATCCAACGAATGAAGCATATGATAAATATGTTTCCAACAAGGCATTTCACAATATTCTTTATTCCATAACTCATTTGGTACACAATCAATAACATTTTTCACTTCCCATAAAGCACGGACTGTCTGATCTTTAATAACCTTAACTAATAAATTTTCTTCCATATCAATACCAACTCCCGAATTCAAATTTTATATATATGATAATCATGATAAAAAATCCACATAATACGTCTGACTTTGATCTTTTTACCTCATCAAGTAAGCCCCGACTTCAATACCGGAAAGGCAAAAGTGGCGGGGCGGACTTACTTATGCCCGGTGAAGCGGGGCATGCTGTGAGCAAGAAGCAAAGCGGATTGACAACAGCCGATTGACAATTCTATTTTTTTAGTGAAAATATGGATTTAATATCTCGCCGTAACTTTATAGAAACAGTATTGATAATTAATTCTTCTATCGCCGAAATGCTTGCAATCAAACAAACCAAAATGGCCGCCGCATATAATCCTGTTCTGATATATAGAAATGGAAAGGTAAACAAAGCAATCCCTGTCAGCTTATTAGCATAAGTGTGTAAAAATGCAAGTTGCCTGAAACGAATAAAACCAACACCTAGCGATATCAGGCGAACAACAGCAATCGCAGCGATCCAATATATTCCCCATAAAGGCAATTGAAAGCTGGGAACAAATATGGACAGCAAAACTATAACCATGAAAGTATCAGCAATGCTATCCAGCATTTGACCCTTTTTGCTTACGGCATTCATCTTTCGCGCTAAGATTCCGTCCAAAACATCACTGATGCCGCATAAAAAATATACAATGAGAAATTGTCCTGAAAATGGTTCCATTGTTAACAAAACCACAGTTCCTAACACTCTTGTCATTGTAATTAAGTTAGGAATATTCTTCATCTGAGCCTCCATATTACCACACAGCCGAAGCCGGCATATTGCCGGCTTCTCTGACAGTACGTGGCTTCACTCTCAATTATTTTTCAAAAGCCTCCACACCATATACTATTTCATAGATTTCTTTCTTATACGGCAGAAATTCCTCTTCCGTCACAGGTTTTCCATAACTCATAACCCACAGCTGAATAGGCTTGTCCAAAGGCTTTAAGGGCAATTGCTCATAGTAAAATGAATTGGAGTGAAATCCCAGTCTTTCATAAAATACTGCCCTGCTTCTGGTTATAGGGTTCTCCTCCGTGATTGGTTCTATTTCCAGAAATACAGGCTTTTCTGTTTCCTCCATAACCTCTTGTACCAGCTTCTTTCCATATCCTTTTCCCCTGCATACTTCCGTTGTGGCCAAATGTTCCATAAAAACACAAGAGGTCAGATCCCAGTATCCCAGAAAGGCCACAATCTTTTCTTCCTCTTCTATCACCCGGACTTTATAACAGGGAATACCGAAAACCCTTTTCTGATCGTCTTTTGTCCGGCGCTCAATATTTGGAAATGATTCCTTATAAATCCGGTATATTTCCTCAAAACGGGTCTGCGGGTCTTTTAACAACATAATATCAATCTCCTAATCTTTATCTATAATTGTTTCTGTCTTTAAGTTTATCATTTCCTATGAAAAGAATCAACGGAAAAGCCTGCCCCATTTTACCGGGGCAGGCTGCTTTTCAATTTATTTAATGGTAATTCTGCCCTGACCTGCAGGATTTGCATAATCAGCACCTACATTACCGCCTAAATTGCTGCGGATATAAGTGGAAAGTAAATCTACATCAGTCATGACTTCATCCCGGATCACCTTGCTTCCCTTAAACATGGTCATGCCATCACCGGCAGATTTTAACATATAGTTATGGGAGGNNATATTGCCGAATGGGAACACGGTGAGGGTATCATTATAGGTAATGTTTCCGGCTTTTATGCTGGCTCTGACACCGCCGCCATTGGATAAGCCGATCTCTGCTCCAAGCACATAACGGTATGCATCTGCCGCCAGATCACCAAGGTTTGTCTCCGCACTTCTGACCGCACGTTTTCCGGTTGCCGGGTCATTCACTGTAAGTTCAACATCCGTATGTCCGATCACAGCCTTCAATGTCTCATTGTACTGAGCCTGAATCGCCTTTACGAATTTGTCTGTATCATAGTCAATGGCCTTTCCGTCAGCTGTGACAGCGCTTTTTCCGGGAATCACCAACTGAACTCCTACAGTCAGGACATTAGGATCTTTAATTTTATCTCTGTTTGCTTCATAGATTTCATTCCAACGGTTATAGGAGCCTAATTCTCTCTTAGCGATCCGGCTTAAGGAATCCCCATTCTTTACTGTATAAGCACTGGTGCCCGCTCCTGCCGGAACCTGGGAAACCAGTTCGTTTGATATAGTTCCATCCGTACGAAGTATCAGCTTTCCGAAATTCTTTAACTTTGTACCTGTCTGGGTAAGAAGCACATCCTGGCCATCCTTATTCTTTACGTACTTTCCATATTCCTCATGGGAATGGCCGTCGATTAATACATTAATGCCCGTAGTATTCTTGATCACGTTATCAGAGGTCCAACGGTCTGTTGTCCCGTTTTCGCCCAGATGGCCTACCAAAATTACGTAATTAGCTCCCTCTGCTTTTGCACTGTTTACAGATGACTGGATCTGGTCATAGAGTCTTTGTCCATTTTCATCTTCACAAAAACCGTAAATATAATTTCCATTTCCATCCTGGAAATAAGCTGGTGTGGATTTAGTAAAGCTTTCCGGGGTAGTTGCACCTACAAACGCGACCTTCGTATCCCCATATGTAAAGATCTTATAGGGAGCCAATACCGTGGAGCCAGTCCTTAAATCCATAAAATTGCTGGAATAGTAACCGCAGCTTAACTTTCCTGCCAATTCCAGAAAACGGGGCATCCCATAATCAAACTCATGGTTGCCCGGCACTGCGAAGTCATAACCGACCTTATTCATAATGTCGATCAAATAACCTCCGTCTGACAGTGTGCCAATGGGCGCACCCTGAATGGCGTCTCCGGCGTCAATCAGCGTCACATACGGAGTCTGAGCCTGCATCTCTTTCTTATAGAGAGCAAGTCCCGCATATCCTATGTTTTCATCAACCCCGCAGTGGACATCATTGGTATAGAGAACCACGATATCCCTGTCTGCCGCCAGAGAAGAAAAGGATATGCCTGTCGTCAGGGACAGGACCATGAGCAGAGCCAGCCATAGTGACAGAAACCTTCTTGTCTTACTTCCTTTCATTGTTGAAACCCTCCTTTTGAAAAGTACGTTTTCCTCTATTATATCAGATAAATGTAAAAATAGTATATTATTTTTCCATATTTTAAAATTATTTCTTCCATTTCTCAGGTTTCTTTTTGACCTGATAATTATAAACATAGAAAAGGGATACCCCATCCGCCGAAAGCTGACACTTTTAGCAGAAGGGCATCCCTCATCAATCAATTATTCATTTTCTTCACTGATTTCTATTCCCAGCTCTACAAGCTGCTTCGGATCTACTGTTGAAGGTGCCTCTGTCATCAGACAGGACGCATCTTTTACCTTAGGGAATGCTATTACATCCCGGATGCTGTCTGCACCTACCATCAGCATGACTACCCGGTCCAGACCGTAAGCAAGTCCTGCGTGAGGCGGAACACCATATTTAAACGCCTCCAAAAGGAATCCGAACTGATCCTCAGCCTGTTCCTTTGTAAAGCCCAGCACTTCAAACATCTTGGACTGGATATCGCTCTGGTGGATTCGGACAGAACCTCCTCCAAGCTCCGTACCATTTAACACGATGTCATATGCTTTTGCACGGACAGCACCAGGATTGCTGTCAATAAGTGCCCAGTCTTCATCCATAGGCATGGTAAATGGGTGATGCATAGCAGTAAAACGGCCCTGTTCTTCGGAATACTCAAGCAGCGGAAATTCCGTTACCCACAAGAATTTAAAGTCATCCTTTTTCAGAAGTTCAAGCTGCCTTGCAAGCTCCAGTCTCAAGTTGCCTAATACGTCAAATACCACTTTATCCCGGTCTGCCGCAAATAAAAGCAAATCTCCAGGCTTTGCTCCCATTGCATCTGCCAGAGTATGAAGCTCTTCTTCTGTCATGAATTTTGCAAAGGAGCATTTATAGGTTCCGTCTTCATTCACAGCCAGATAAGCCAGACCCTTGGCACCAAAGCCTTTTGCATATTCCACCAGGGCATCGATTTTTTTACGAGGCATCGCACCCTGTCCTTCGGCATTGATACCGCGGACAGAACCGCCGTTTTCAAGCGCACCCTTGAATACTGCAAATTCCGTATCCTTTACTACATCGGAAACATTTTTAAGTTCCATACCAAAACGCATATCCGGCTTGTCAGAACCAAAGCGGTCCATAGCTTCTTTCCAGGTCATTCTGGTAATTGGAAGCTGGATATCAAATCCAGTGATTTCCTTAAATAATTTCTTTAACAGCCTTTCATTGACTTCCAGTACGTCCTCCACATCCACAAAGGACAGCTCCATATCGATCTGGGTAAATTCCGGCTGTCTGTCTGCACGCAGGTCCTCGTCACGATAGCATCTTGCCAGCTGGAAATAACGGTCATAACCGGAACACATCAGCAGCTGCTTATAAAGCTGGGGCGACTGGGGAAGTGCATAGAATGAGCCTGGGTGGACACGGCTTGGAACCAAATAGTCCCGGGCGCCTTCCGGAGTGCTCTTAATCAGTGTCGGCGTTTCAATCTCTAAAAAGCCCTCTTCCGCCAAAAATGCCCTTGTTAAGGTGGCAACCTGGCTTCTCACCCTGATGTTCTTCTGGATATCAGGTCTCCTAAGGTCAAGGAAACGGTATTTTAATCTCAGTTCTTCCTTTGTCTTGCTGTTCTCTTCGATGGGGAAGGGAGGTGTTTCAGATTCGGATAAGATCCTTAAGCTCTTTGCCCGCACTTCAATGGCTCCTGTGGCCAGGTTCTCATTTACTCCTCCTGCCCTTGTTTCCACTTCGCCGGTTACTGCGATAACAAATTCACTTCTTAATTTTTCAGCCTTTGCAAAGCTTTCAGCTCCGCAATCACTTTCTTCAAAAATGATCTGCAGAATTCCGGAACGGTCTCTTAAATCAACAAAAATGATTCCTCCCTTATTTCTGCTTTTCTGGACCCAGCCCATAACCGTTACTTCACTGCCCACATTGCCTGTTGTAACCTCTGTGCATCTATGTGTTCTTTTTAAGCCTAACATTGACTCTGCCATAATATCCTCTTTCCTGCCCATGTTTTTTGGCATATCCGTATGCCCTTGGGGCGTTCCTCCTGATACATTTACTTAAGTGCATCCTTATAGAATTCCTTAAACAGTGTATAGCCTTCCTTCTCAAGTCCTTCTTTCTGGAACTTTTTATTTTTATTCATCTGGGAAACCAGAACGGTCACACCCTTAGCCCGTTCTTCCATCGCCTCTTTGATGGCCATATTCATCACATCATCACTTACACCCTTTTCGATCAGAAAGGCCACCTTGTCTTCCTTTCCGGGAACCGTAAAGCCCTCATCCATCAGGATGGTGATGATCCGTTCAAAGCCAATGGAAAAACCACAGGCAGGCGTATCCATGCCAGTGAATTTCCCGATCATCTTATCGTAGCGGCCGCCGCCGCCTACGGAACCAGGAAAACCGTCTACCTGGATTTCAAAAATGGTTCCGGTATAATAAGACATTCCTCTCACGAGGGTAGGGTCAAACACGATATGAAACTGGCTGGTGGTAATCTGGCTCACACTGTCAATAATAGCTGCCAGGTTCTCCGCCTGCTCCTGATCCATCGCATCCTTTAAGGCGCTGCCCAGGCTGCGCACTCCGGCAGCATCCGGTGTCACCGACTCAAAAAGGGATAAATATTTTTTAATTTTTTCCTCATCATAACCTGCTTCTGCAAGTTCCCTTGCCACACCGTCCATACCGATCTTGTCCATCTTATCAAGAATGATGAACACCTGGTCGTAAGCTTCTTCCGGAAAACCGCAGAAAGCAGCCATTCCCTTTAAGATATTCCGGTCATTGATCCTTACGGTATACCCCTTAAAACCAATCTTTCCAAGCAATGTGGTGGTAGCCAGGATCAGCTCGATCTCTGCAAGCCTGGTGGAATCCCCCAGTATGTCGATATCACACTGGACGAACTGTCTGAACCGCCCTTTCTGGGGACGGTCAGCCCTCCACACACTTCCCATCTGAAGAGATTTAAAGGGAGCGGTCAGGGATGCTGCGTTATTAGAATAATATCTGGATAAGGGAACGGTCAGGTCATACCGGAGACCGCTGTCAACCAGATCATTTTCTGCCTGTGCTGTCTCCAGATTTAACTTTTCTCCCCGCTTCATGATCTTGAAAATCAGCTTTTCATTATCTCCGCCCTGTTTGCTGGTCAGGTTCTCGATGTGCTCCACACAGGGAGTCTCGATGGAATGAAAGCCGAAGCCGCCATAGGTTTCACGTATCTGGTTCATCACATATTCCCGTACCTGCATCTCGGCGGGAAGAATATCCTTCATTCCGGTAACCGGTTTCTTTTTCAATGCCATTTCGTTCACTCCGTTATTTTCTTATTTTATTGGGAAATTCCCTGCGATAGACAGGAAACACCCTTCGGGTATGCCTCTATGCCCAAAAAACATGGGCAGGAATTATGAAATCATGCCTCTATTGTAAATTACATTTCCAATTTTGCAAGCATTTTTTCTTTTCTTTCCAGCATTTCGTCGATTCTTGCAATATACTGTTCCACATCCTTGACATTTTCCACACGCTCCAGACGGTTTTCTGATGGGAATATCACCTTTGTGGTAGTTCCTGCCCCGCAGGCTATAATGGTCTGCTTTTCTTCCATAATTAAAATATTATAGATGCAGGCTTTGCCTGGAAGAGAATAGCCGACATTTTCAAAGTTTCCGGCCATGTTTTTCTGACGGTAAAGGTAATAGGGCTCCTGCCCCATGCTTCTGGCATAGGAGGCAGTCAAATCGATCATTTCCTGAGTATTGGTGATCTTTAAATCCTCATACTTTTCCTTAAACATATTAAGGCGGGCCGCACGCTTGATGGCAAGGGAATGAACGGTAATGCCATCTGGTCCAAGAGCCTTAATCTCCTCCATGGTCCGGGTCACATCTTCCATATCCTCTTCCGGCAGGCCGATGATTAAATCCATGTTGATATTATCAAAGCCCAAAGACCTTGCCATGGAATACCGGTCCTTTACCATGTCTACGGTATGGCGCCGGCCAATGATATCCAGGGTTTCCTGCTTCATGGTCTGAGGATTAATGGATATACGGGACACGCCATGGCTTTTTAGAACCTGAAGCTTTTCTATGGTAATGCTGTCCGGGCGCCCGGCCTCAACGGTAAATTCTTTAACCCCGGTAAAATCAAAGGTTGCTTTCAGTCTGCGAATCAGCTTATCCAGATGAAGGGCGGAAAGGGAGGTAGGCGTACCTCCGCCGATATAAACCGTATCCAGGGTCCTTCCTGCCATTTTCTTTGCCGTATAATCCATTTCTTTAAATAAAGCTTCCAGATACTCTTCCATTCGCTTTTCCCATTGTCCGATGGGAAAAGATGTAAAGGAGCAGTAAAGGCAGGTGGTGGGACAGAATGGAATACCTATATACAAACTGTAGCCGCGGCTGTAATCAATGGCGGAAATGAGTTCCATCTCCCGCCTGGCAATCTCCAGGCTTAAATCCACTTTTCCGTCACTGGTTAAATAGGTATCCTTCATGTATCTGCGGACTTCCCCATCCGTATACCCTTTCATAAGCTTTGTCATGGCTATTTTGGTAGGCCGGATTCCCGTCAAGGTTCCCCAGGGAAGCGCTATCCCAGTAAGCTCATAAACCATGCCGTAAAGCATCCGTTTGATCCGGTTCTTGGTTTCGAAGCGGTCAGTAAAATCCACTTCAGTGGTTGAAGAACTTACAATGTCCTTCTCAAAATCCCGGATCGCCAGCTCATAATCAGCTTCCCCTGTCCTGCCCTGTACAAGAAGACGGCAGGCCTCTGACCGGCTTTCTTTGTGGACAAAGCCCTCTCCCGGATAAAATGCCATCAAAAGCTCTCTGATATCCTGCTCAAAGGACTGGTCGTCTAATATTAATCCTATCATGTATCTTCCTCATCTGCTCCCTTGCTTTTGTGGTATATGGGAATACCCGCAGGGTGCTTTCCTCTTAATGCTTCCTAGCCTCTGTATAATGCCACCGGGTTATATACTTTTTCATGACCAATCGTGGTCGCCTCCCCATGACCCGGATAAACAAGGGTATCATCAGGCAGGACAAAAAGCCGTTCCTTTATGGAGCTTAGGATCTGGGACTGACTTCCCGTAGGAAAGTCCGTTCTTCCCAAAGACTCCAAAAAGAGAGTGTCCCCGCTTATGAGGATGTTTTCAGACTCAATCAGATAACAGACCGAACCTTTAGTATGGCCTGGGGTAAACAAAACTTTAAAGGTCATTCCTGCAAGAATGAGGAGGGCTCCATCCTCCTCATATCCGTCAGCATAAACCGTATAAGCCATACCAAAAGAGGAAGATAAATTAACAGACGGTTCTGCCAGCATCTCTTTTTCCTGCTTTCCGGCATAAATTTTCACATCGGGAAATGCTTCTTTGATATCTTTTACCGCCAAAATATGATCAAAATGCCCATGAGTCAGTAAAATCGCCTCCGGAATCAGGGAAAGCTCCCGGCACAGATCCAGGATATATGCCCCGTCTGCGCCCGGGTCCACGATTACCGCCTTTTTAAGGGATTCCCGGTATATTACATAGCAATTGGTTCCAAGCTGGCCCACAGGACAGGTCTTTATTCTGAAATCACTCATGTTTTTATCTCCTAACTGAAATTATCTTTATGTAAACCTGATACAAATCCGGTTCAGACAACAAAGAAAACCCACTTTCCATGTTATCATTTGGTTCACCGCCCGCGCAAAAAGAGAAAACTGCGTTATCCCGCAGTCCTCTCAATGTCTATGACTCCTTCGATTTGTCTCAGCTTATCAACCAGCTTGCCAAGTTCTTCCACACCATGAATATCAAAAGTCATGGTAATGGTCGCCTTGCCCTGCTTGTTGGTTCTGGAGTTCATGGAGGTGATGTCGATCTGCCTCTCTGTAAACACCTTGGATATGTCGACAAACATGCCGATCCGGTTATTGGCAAATATTTTGATCTCTGAGGAATACCGTTCCTTGGTGTCATCCCCCTCCGATTCCTGCCATTCCGCATCAATCAGACGATTCCGCTCATCCTCAGGCAGGTTTAAGACGTTGACGCAGTCTGTCCTGTGGATAGAAATTCCACGTCCGCGGGTTACAAAGCCTACGATCTCATCTCCCGGTACCGGGCTGCAGCACTTGGAAAAGCGGACTGCAAGGTCGTGGATTCCCTTTACCACGATTCCGCTGCCTGAGCGTCTCTTGACTGGCAGCCTGTTGCTCATATCCTCTATGTCATTTAAAATGCTGTTGTCCGTAACATCTTTCTTAAGCTTCTTATTCCGTTCATCCACCATCTTATTGATGACCTGGCCCTCTTTCAGGCCTCCATGTCCGATGGATGCAAGTACGGACTCCCAATCACGGAACGCATAACGCTTCATGACCTTTTCCTGGTATTCCGGCTTGCTGATCTCGGGATAATTGATTCCCTTTGTCTTACAGTAACGGTCTACCATTTCCTTGCCGCGAAGGATGTTATCTTCTTTCAGTTCTGTTTTAAACCATTGGTTGATCTTGTTCTTGGCCTGGGTGCTTTTCACTACATTCAGCCAGTCCCGGCTGGGGCCTCTGCTGTTCTGGGAAGTGATAATCTCCACCTGATCGCCGTTCTCAATCACGTAATCAATATTCACCAGTTTTCCATTGACCCTGGATCCCACCATCTTATTGCCTACCGCACTGTGTATGGAGTATGCAAAATCAATGGGCGTAGAGCCAGCAGGAAGATTCTTCACATCCCCGGAGGGGGTAAAGCAGTAAACACTGTCTGAGAATAAATCCAGATCTCCCTTTACCATGTTTAAGAATTCCTTGTTATCGGACATGTCCTTCTGCCATTCCAGGATCTGACGCAGCCAGCTTAACTTTTCTTCCTCTTTGCCTGCCGCCACCTGTCCGCTTCCGCTCTCTTTATACTTCCAGTGAGCGGCAATACCGTATTCTGCGGTACGGTGCATATCGTAAGTACGGATCTGGATCTCAAAGGGCTGCCCATTGTTTCCGATCAAAGTGGTATGAAGAGACTGGTACATGTTGGGTTTCGGCATTGCAATATAATCTTTGAAACGGCCGGGAATGGGCTTATACATCTCATGGATCACCCCAAGGGCGGCGTAGCAGTCCTTTACACTGTCAACGATAATACGAACCGCAAACAGGTCATAAATCTGGTCCAAAGTCTTATTCTGGTTCACCATCTTTTTATAGATGCTGAAAAAATGCTTCACGCGGCCATCTACTCTGGCTTCGATCCCGCCGGTCCGTAAATGTTCCTGTACCTCATCAACAATGCTCTTTACAAAGGTTTCTCTGGCATCCTTTTTTAAAGATATTTTTTCTGCCAGCTCATAATATATTTCCGGCTGCAGATATCTTAAGGACAGATCGTCAAGCTCGATCTTTATCTTGGAAATACCAAGGCGGTGGGCAATGGGAGCATAGATTTCCATGGTCTCCTTTGCCTTTTCCTTCTGCTTTTCCGGTTTCATGTACTGCAGCGTCCGCATATTGTGGAGGCGGTCCGCCAATTTGATGATAATGACGCGGATATCCTTTGCCATGGCTAAAAACATCTTCCTTAAGTTCTCAGCCTGGATCTCCATCTTATCCATGGACCAGGATATCTGGGTCAGTTTGGTGACGCCGTCCACTAAAAGGGCCACCTCTTCCCCGAATTCCGCCTTCAGCTCATCTAAGGACATAATCGTGTCCTCGACCACATCATGAAGGATCCCGGCAGCAATGGTTTCTTTATCCATCTCTAAATCAGCCAGAATAATGGCAACACAAAGAGGGTGAATGATATACGGTTCACCCGATTTGCGTCTTTGGTCCTTATGCGCATTATCCGCAATATGATATGCCTTTTCTATCATGGTGATATCATCGGAAGGGTGATATCTCCTTATACTGCGGACCAGTTCTTCATAAAGTACGTCCGGGCTGGTAAAATCAGCCGGAGCTTCCAGATCTACATCCACCTTCCGCTTTTCCGGACGTTCCTTTTCCAAAGCCGCCAAATTATTCTTTTCCATCATTGGATTATCTGCCATATGCCGTCACCCTTTTGTTGCGTTCCTGGTTTTCACCTATTTTTAAACGTAGTTATCATTCATTATAATTATTATTGTCGAAAAATGCAAATATTTTTTCTTTCTGTCTATTTTCAAGGAAAGCTCCTTCCAGTGCATACCGGTTCATCTGTCTTAGATCCGCTTCCGTAAATCCCATATATTTCTTAATGAGCTCTGCTTCCTTTTCCAGCGTGGTATCTGAAACTGTCATGTTATCCGTATTGTAGGTAACCCGGATTCCCCGGTCATAAAAGGCCTTTAACGGATGCTCCTCTATGGAGGGAACGGCCCTTGTCTGAAGGTTGCTGATCACACACATCTCTAAGGTAATCTTTTCCTTTTTTAAGAGGTCCATACATGCCTCTGACTTGATTGCAGCACATCCATGTCCGATTCTTTTTGCTCCGTAATGGACCGCTTTTGTGATATTTTCATAATCACCGCATTCCCCCGCATGTATGGTAAAGGGAATGTCTCTCCGGCCGGCCTCCTTAAAAAGAGGCTCAAAGTGCTCCATGGGGATCATACCCTCCGGCCCTGCAAGATCCACTCCCACTACGCCCTTCCCAAGATAGGCCTGGGCCAGTTCAAAGGTTTCCTCATTTTCCCGGTCCGGCCCGTTTACCATGGCACAAAGAAGGATCCCGGCTTTCATATGGGACTTTTCTGTGCCCTTCCTCACTCCTCTTATGACCGCTTCTAATGCTTTTTCCTTTGTCAGTCCCTTTCCTGTATGGAGCTGGGGAGCAAAACGGATCTCACTGAGAATCAGTCCCTGTAAAGCCAGTTCTTCCGTCAAATGATGGGAAGCCAGTTCCAGAGCTTCTTCTGTCTGAAGCAGCATCCCCGGCAGATCAAAGCATTTTAAATAATCCACAAGGCTTTCACAGTTTTCCCCTGCAACCAGGCTTTTTCTTCCTCCCTGTCCTTCAAAATCATATCCGACCTGCGCCGCAAGCAGCTTTACCGTCTCAATGGATAATGATCCATCCAAATGGAGATGAAGGTCAGTTTCCAATCGTTTCATAACAATCCCTCCTTTTGTTAATGAAAACATTTTAACATACTACGGGGAAAGTAACAATTATTTCATGATATACTATGATATACTCCTGCTGATCCGCCTCTTAAAGTGCATATGAAATCAAACAAATGCTTACTCTGGCGAGAAAGCTTCATTCTCAAAAGGGATAAGTGTCACTATGAAGAATGTTTATATTGTATTAGAAAATATACAGAATGGGAAAACAGGCGATACACCCTATCTGAAATCAAAACCATGAAAGGTGTGAGAAGCTTGAAAAAACAGAAAATCCTCCGCTGTCATTACGAGAGGCATGAAAAAAGAAAGCGCTTCTGTTTCTGATCTGTCCGCTGATACCTAGGTACGAATCACTTTAGATGGAGATATTGTATCCAGTATCAGCATTATGAATTAACTGTATTCCGTCTGCAGACATTCTGCAGACGGTTCTCTCCGTTACTTTTAAGATAAATGGATTTATATACAGTTCTATGGAATTTCCCCTTTTACAACTTCACTACTTAAACAAAAGCGCCACGGCCTCAAAGGATTGCCTGCTGTATTCATATGCCGCAATTTTATCTACTCCATCACCGACTTCATCCAGATCGTAGGGATTTTGAAATGCCGCCATGACCATCGGTATCTTTAATTTTTCCAGTTCCTTTGCAAGGGAACTTTGACCACGGTTTAAATGTCCATTGTAGGTGCCCAGTACAAGATTGGTATATCCCTTATCTTTTATCTTTTCCAGCATTTCGTTAATTTCCCTTGAATCAGGATCTATGGAAAAAGAATACGCATCTCCTCCAAACCTTTCCTGCATATATGCTGCAAACAGCAGATCCTCCATCACACGGCTGGAGGCCAAAGTGGAACGATAGGCAAAACAGCTTAAAAATACAGGATTTTCACCCAGCGGATGGCCATATCCCCTTTCCCGGTTCGTAAACCGTATACTGTCGCGAAACAGTGATTTTACAAACTCTCCCGGTTCCTTAAGGGATTTCTTTCCCTCATTTGAATTGGGTGCCGCATATCTTTTTTTGTATGCCAGGATCCGTTCCACTGCATCGTCTATCCGGGATATTGGAATCTCGCCGGATTCCACTGCCCTCTCTATTTCTCTGGCCGCTTCCGCTGCAAGGACTGCCGTATGGGAAATGAATACAAGATCCACGCCTGCCGTAATGGCCTTTTTAGCTCCGGAAGCAGTACCGAAATATTCTTTAATGGCATTCATTTCCAGGCAATCGGAAATCACCAGCTCTTCAAATCCCAGTCTGTTTCTTAAGATTCCCTGGATCATGGTTTCTGACATGGTTACCGGTAAATTTTCTTTTTCAATTTTGGGAAATAAAATGTGGGCAAGGGTCACGGCTGTGGCTCCCCGCCGGAAAGCTTCTTTAAACGGAATCAGTTCCTCCTGCTCCAGCTCTTCATAGGATTTCCGGATGCTGGGCAGGGAAAGATGAGAATCCACTGCCGTATCGCCATGGCCCGGAAAATGCTTCACGGAACACATGATTCCGGAATCTAAATATCCTTTTACCATTGCACATCCAAATTCGGTTACCACATCCTGATCCGGACCAAAGCTTCGCACACCGATCACCGGATTAGCCGGATTGTTATTTATATCGAGTACCGGAGCCAGATTGAAATTGATTCCCAGCTCCCTTAATTCCTGCCCCGTAAGAAGTGCCGCTTCATAAGCATTTTCCTTATCTCCGGTCTGTGCAAGAGCCATTGCTCCCGGTATGCTGACCGATCCTTCCGGAAGTCTTCTTACAACTCCCCCCTCCTGATCGATGGTGATGAAAGCATATTCTCCGGTTTCTTCCTTTACCAGCCTTTGAATGGAATCACAAAGTCCCTTCAGCTGGTTCCTGCTTTCTATGTTATGGGAAAATAAGATAACGTTCCCAACTTTATACTCTCTTATCAGCCGAATCATGTCTTCACTTAATGCTCCGGCGGGAAAACCGGCCACGATCATTTGTCCGATCTTTTGTTTTATTGTCATTTCTTCCAAACTCCAGTCACCTCTTTCATTCATAAAGATGATATGCTTTTTTGCGCTCTGAAAACGCTTTTGCATCCCTCTCAAATCCGGCCAGCAATTCATCTTTTGAAGCTGATTTCTTTGTCAGCTGATCTGAACCGAACAAAAGATCTTCCATTCGCCTGGTGCTTCCCTCATAAGGATCCAGAAAAGCAAAGCAGTCTTCATAAATGGTCTTTATTGCATCAAGAAGCTCCAGACCGCAGACCGTGGAGCGGAAGGCCAGGCTGTCCGTAACGTGAATATGGATTCCTTCGCAGGCAACTCCCTTAAACTTTGAAAAAAAGGGTGTAAAATAAGCCGGGGAAAACAACACGCCGGGAAGTTTCTTTTCTGTCATATGCTTTACAAGCTTACCTGCATCAACAAATGGGGCACCGATAATTTCAAAAGGGGCCGTAGTTCCCCTTCCTTCTGATATATTTGTTCCTTCAAAAAGGCAGGTTCCCGCATATACCAGGGCAGTCTCATATCTGGGAATTCCCGGGCTTGGCATCACCCACACATGACCGGTCTCCGGTTGCATGGAATGCCTGTTCCAGCCCTCACAGGGAATTACCGTCAGCCGGCAGCCAAGGTTTTTCTCCTCATTTACCATAAGAGCCAATTCTCCCACCGTAAGCCCATAGCGCATACACAGAGAATAGGCCCCTACAAAGCTTTCAAATCCGGGCCTTAAGCAGTTGCCCTCCGCCAGATCCCCCAGAGGATTATAACGGTCCAGTATCATAAGCTCTTTTCCATACCTTGCGCACTCTTCCATCGCATAGATCATCGTTGATATAAAGGTGTAATATCTGACTCCAAGATCCTGAATATCATATACTACGGCATCTACCTGATCTAACATTTCCTTAGTAAGCCTCTTTGAATTTTTACGGTACAGGCTATATACCGGCAATCCGGTATCCGTGTCTATGTAGTCCTCAACATCACCGCCTGCGCCCACATTACCCCTGACTCCGTGCTCCGGTCCAAACAGGGCTGTCAGCCGGTATTTTCTATGAAGTATGTCAATGGTAGAATTTAAATGCCTGTCAACGCCTGAAATAGAAGTGATCAGACCCAGACGTTTCCCGTCTAAGACCTTATGCCAGCGGTCCACACAATCGATTCCGTTTTTCACCATATTGACCCTCTTTATAATTCTGATAATACAACCTTTTTTTGTTCCTGATCCACATCAAATGCCTCTGCGTACCCGGTTCTTGCCAGACAGCCGTTTACCCTCATTAGATGCTCATAATATTCTTTATAGGGAAACGATGGACTGTGCACGGCAAACCAATGGGTATCTATGGCTTTTTTCCATAGTTCAAATCCTTCTTTCGATACTTCCAGATAAATATATTTTTCAAAGCCAGCCGAATCTTCCCAGTTTTCCGCATAGTAGGGTCCTTTTGCAAAATGAGCGCTGTTTTCCCTTTGAAGTCCTGACAGTCCTGCGAAAAACTGAGCGTCTTTAACGATCCTGTGGGTTGTTTCATGATCTTTGTGCATGCTGTTCTTCCAATGGGTCAGCAATGCAGCAGGACGGTATTGCCGGATCGTATCGCAAAGCCGAAACCTTACCTCCTCATTGTCCGGTAATTCTCCATCTGTATAAGGGAATACCACCGCCTCCCCTCCAAGCATTGCTGCAAAGGAAACGGCCTCCTTTTCTTTTTGTATCCTGTATTCTTCCACAGTTCTATCAGGAGGATTCCCTCTTTCCCCGCCGGTCAATGCTACGGTAACGATCCGGTAACCCTTAAGTGCCATCGTAGCCAGAAAACCGCCGCATGTCAGCTCCGCATCTCCCACATGGCCTCCTATCGCCATGATGCACGTTCTTTCCCCATTCATCCGTCTTTCCATTCCTTCCTCATATCCGCCCAGGTCCTCACGATCCGGAAACCTGCTGCTTCATAAATATTCCTTGCCGGATTATTTTCTCCTGTAAAAAGGCTCATAAAATCTGCTCCCTTTTCCTTCAGGCTTATGCATAACCTGCAAAACAGGATTGTTGATATCCTTTTCCCCCGGTAATCGGGATCCACACCGATTCCGCAAAAATATCCCCTTCCGCTCTTTTCTACATCCAGCGGACCTGTAAAACCGATCACTTTGCCATTGTGTGCTGCAATCAGAATGGGGCGGCTGTTTTCTCCCTTTGCCGTCTCCCCCAGAAGGTCTCTTTCCCACAAAGGATTCTGGAACTTATGTATCATTTTTTCCATGCCAAAATGCCTTTCAGAATGATAGATTTCTATCGTAATATCCTCTTTTTCCAACCCCTCTATGATGTCTGCCGCAAAATCGGGCTCAGAATAATCATTAAGGTCTAAATAATAGCTGTTCTGCATGGCATAATCCCGGTACCTGCAGTTTTTGAAGAAAAGGTAGGCATTGCTTCCCACGTCCACTCCCGGAGCATTGGGATGATCTGCCGTCTTTTTCCCAGGAATCTGCCAGGGAAAGGCCATGGGATTAAAGAAAACGATTTCTATCCTTGAAACTCCGCTTTCTTTCCGTAGTCTGTCTTCCAGGCAGGCAAGCATTGTTTTTCCGATTCCCTGTCTCTGCATTTCCTTTTTTACAACAATCACTGACAGATAGGCCCTGCTCTCGCCGCTTAAAAAGCAGCCGGACGCAAATCCCCAGCCATGCTCCTCCAGAATGGTGATTTTGTGTACCTCTTCTGCCTGGCCTTCCATAAAAAAACTGTAAAAGTCACTCAGGCCTTCAAAGGGCCGGAATAAAACCTCTTTTGACCGGACCGCATTTTCAAACAATCCATAGGCGGTTCCTGCATTCTCTTTGTTCAGATCCAAAAATTTCATCCAAATCACTCCTTATGGCTGAAAAACTGAGGCAGATATTCTTTATGTGCTTCCAGCAGCTCGTAAAGCACGGCCTTTGCTTCTTTCTGGGAGCCCACCAGGGGATTGATCATAAGTGCCAGCAAAGCCTTCTGCGGGCTTCCGGTTATAGCCGCCCGGCATCCGGCTATTTCAAATGATTTGATCTGCTGCAAAAGACCGTTGACCGTCCATGGCAGTTCCACTCCATTTAACGGAACCGGTCCTTCCTTTGTGATCCTGCAGCTGACTTCCACGATCTCATGATTTTTAAAATTTTTTATGGCACCTCTGTTTATGGTGTTTACCACCTGAATATCACCCTTGTCATTATAAATGGAATGGATCAGATTACATGCTGAATCACTGTAATAAGCACCGCCCCGCTGGGAAAGCAGTTCCGGTTTTTCATCCAATCCAGGGTCCTGGTATAGCTCAAACAGCTTTTTTTCCACCTGTTCCACAAGCTCAGCTCTTGTCTCATGTTTTTCATACTTTTCCAGGGCTTCTTCCAGATATTCTTTCGCCATATAATAATATCTGTGATAGGAGCATGGCAGCACTCCAAGCTCTTTTACAAAATCTTTGTCCCAGCTGACTGCCTTTATATTCTTCACAACGCCGCCTTCCCCCCAATGGCTGACCACGTCTTCCGTTATGTCCTTTCCATCTGCTTCCACTCTGGTCACGTAAACCATATGATTCAGACCGCCCATGGTGACGTTCACCTCTTCCATGGGCCTGCCAAGCTGATCTGCCACCGCTTTATGCATGCCGTAAGGTACATTGCACAGTCCGATAAACTTCCGGAAGCTGCTGTAACGGTTCACTCCCTCCATGACCATGCCCACCGGATTTGTAAAGTTAATCAGCCATGCTTCCGGGCAAAGTTCCTCCATATCTTTACAGATATCCAAAATAACCGGTATGGTTCTCATTCCCTTGAACAGACCGCCTGCACCATTGGTTTCCTGGCCGAGAAGCCCGTGCTTTAAGGGGATTCTTTCGTCTTTCACTCTTGCCTGCAGCTGTCCCACCCGCAGCTGGGTTATGACAAAATCAGCTCCGGAAAGAGCCTCTCTCCGGTCCAGGGTTGTATGGATTTTCATTGTAACTCCTGCTTTTTTTATCATACGTTTTGCAAATTCAGCTACAATCTGTAACTTTTCCTTGCCCTCAGGGATATCCACCAGCCATAGCTCCTTCACAGGCAGGGTTTTATACCTTTTTAAAAATCCGTCCACCAGCTCCGGTGTGTAACTGGACCCTCCTCCGATTGCCACGATTTTCACACCTTTTTTCATGACCAAACGCCTCCTTCTCCGCTTTGCAGCAATAAATAAAGGGCCCCCATTCTCCCAGCCATGTTTCCCTGCTCACAGGCCTCGATGGCCGTATATGGTTCCAGGTGGGGATACAGGGCATATACCGCTTCTTTCATATCCCTTATAAATATCTTATTTTCACTGATTCCACCGCCGATCAGCAGTATTTCAGGATCCACCGTGACAGCAAAGTTACCGATCACCATTGCCCCCTTGTAAAGCCATTCCCGGTATATCCGGTCGATGCCCGGCTGGCCCAGATGGTTGAATATATATGCTCCATCCACCTCCCTGCCAAGGATCTCCGATACCTTTCTGACCAGAAGAGAGGTCGCTCCTGCTCCTTCTGCCGCCGGCTTTCCATCCTCACTCCGCAGGCCCACTCTGGTAAATCCCACTTCCCCGGATTTAAAGTGGCTGCCCCGGTATAATTCCCGGTTTATGATGATGGCACCGCCAATCCCTGTTCCGAAGGTGACCATACAAATATCCTTAAACCCTTTTCCTGCTCCCCGTACCATTTCTCCCAATGCGGCACAATTGCTGTCATTTTCAAGTACAACGGGAATTGGGTAGTTCCTGTTTATCTCTTCTTTTAAACGATACGCCCTGAAATTTGCCCCAACGCTGAAATCCGTATTTTCTCCTGTTACCGGATGGATAAAACCGCCCATACAGATTGCAATGCCGCTTATCTGATTCACATAGGTTTCCACGATCCCCATGAACTGCCGGAGAAACCCGGCCGGCAGTTTTTCCGTAGGTGTGCTTCCTTCATGAAGAACCCTGTATTCAAGATCCATAAGGCTGTACTTTATGGAAGTACCTCCTATATCAATTGCCAGGTATTGTTTCATATCCGTTCCTTTCCGCTGTCTCCCGTAAGATGATCCTGACGGCTCCCTGGGCAGCTTCCCCTCTCATCTTTATGATCTCCGGCTGGGGAAATCTTTCCTTCAATACGGTCTGCCCCTGTCTCCCATCCGATGACCTCACCACTGCTTTTAAAATATCCTTTCCGATGGCATAGGCACTTCCGGCATCATCAATGATATGGCCGTAGCCGCCGGCCCGGAACTTAGCTCCGGACTCATTGATCCCGTAACAGATGGAACCGGTCCCGGCAATGAGTATGACACCGGCTGGTTCCTCCAGTGCACCTGCCAGGGCAGTTTCATGGTCTCCCACCAGCCTGATCACTCCCTGCATCCCCTGTTCTTTTAAATTCCGGGTCAGCAATTTTGCCGTATCACGGTTGCTGATTCCGGCGGCGCCAATGCAAATTCCTCTGCAGTCACTCATATTCATACCTGACGTTTACAGTTCTCTCTTTAAATCCGTCAACGTATGTTCTGCCGCTTCCCTGGACTGTCCATTGATGTTTAAAGGCCCTAAACGGAACTTTTTCACCAGATCACCATGAAGTCCGGCTATCATTACAGTGGTGGAGGTCCCGCCCCCATCCATTCCTATTACAAACGGTCCGTTCAATTGATTACCCCCTTTTTCCTCCTGTTATCCCTTCACCGCACCCACCGTTACGCCTTCCAGAAAATACTTCTGCAAGGTAAAGAACAGAATAAACATAGGCAATGCCGAAATTGTTGCCCCTGCCATCATGGGTGAAAAATAAGTGGTGTTTGCAAAACTGAAGTTTTTAAGCCCGACCTGAATGGTCTGCATCTGTTCATTGTTGCATATCAGAAACGGCCAGAAAAAGGTATTCCAGCTGCCCATAAAGGTCATGATCGCCATAACGGATAAAATTGTTTTTGAAATAGGTATGACTATTTTTATCAGGATCTGAAACTGATTGCAGCCTTCTGTTCTTGCCGCTTCCAGAATAGAGGTGGGAAGGGAAGAAAAGAACTGTTTCGCCATAAATACATTGTAGAAGGTGACCAGAGACGGCACGATCAATGCGGTATAAGTATCTGTCAGCTTCAGCACATTGGCTACCAATATGTACAACGGAACCTGCGTGACCTGATAGGGAACCATCATCGCAAACAACAGCAGGAAAAATAATATCTTACTTCCCGGAAACCTTACTTTTGCAAATGCATATCCAGCCATTCCGGCAAAGACCACATTGCTTAACGTGACGACGCCCGCAACGATCATAGAATTTACGATCCATCTAAACGAGCTTTTGCTGAATCCAAAAAAGAACTTATAGGAATCCAAAGTTACATATTTGGGAAACAAAGTATAACTGGCTGCCCCAATCTCATTTGGGGGGCCAAAGGATGAGATGACCATGTAATAAATTGGAAACAAAGTCAGGACGGCCAAGAATAGCAGGATGGCTGCCATTGCCCCGTTTCTTAACACTGATTTATATTTTTGATCGTCTCCATACTGCCTGAATAAACCCATACCAGCCCTCCTTCCTAGTACTCAACATCTGCAGCCATTACCTTAAACTGTAAGACTGCAAAGACCGCAATGATTCCTGCCAATAATAATGCCTGTGCACATGCTTCCCCATAGTTAAAATATTTGAAAGCATTGTTAAATATCAGCAGTCCTACCATAGTTGTGGCATGATCGGGCCCTCCCCCTGTCATTAAATACGCCGTCTGAAATGCCTGAAACGCATTGATCACTCCGGTAATAGTCAGAAAAACAGTGGTCGGTTTGACCATAGGCCATACTACGTATTTGATTCTCTGCAAAAAGGTGGCTCCGTCAATATTGGCAACCTCATAATAAGTGGGATCAATCCCAAGCAATGCAGCTACATAAATAATGACAGTAGAACCAAGACCTGAGAATATTGTCATGATAATCAGTGACAGCATAGCCGTTTGAGAGCTCCCAAGCCAGTTCTGATTCTGGATCCCAAATGCCCGGATCACCGAATTTAACAGGCCGCTTGGCAGAGGATCAAATATCCATTTCCATACAAAGGAGAGAGCTACTCCCGATGCAATCCCGGGCAGATAAAATACTGCTTTAAAAAATGACTGGCTTCTTTTCTTAAAGGGAACCAGCAGAATGGAGATGAAAAATGCCACCAGGATGGAGATGGGCACCGTTACTGCCGTATACATGGCAGTGTTCCAGATGGATTTAAAGAAAAGTCCGTTTTTCAATGTGTTACTGTAATTGGCAAATCCCACAAACTCTGTTTTTAGGGGCTTATAGGCTTGAAAGCTCACAATTGCCGCCTGGACTACCGGATATAATGTGAAGATAATAAACGACACAATGGGCACGAATACGAAAACATACCCCCATTTGGCATCGTTGTTTAACCGCTTTCTTTTCTTTGCTGTCTGCATACTCCTTCCCCTCTCCCTTCGTTCTAATAGCATACTGATCCCCAGATAAGAAATGGGCATTGGCACCTGTTACGATTACCAATGCCCGTAAATCATAAAAACCTATGGATCTCATTTCCCATTAATCCATGACACAGCCGTCCTCCCCAAACGCTTCCACTGCGGCCTTTTTAATGGCTTCGTGCATCTCCTCCGGAGTAATTTCTCCTGCTAATAACCCCTGGAATTTTGGCAGAATAACCTCTTCCTCAATTTTTATGGCCTTTGCCCCTAAATCAGCCGGAATGTCAGGTCGGGCTTCTGCAACCTGAGTGGCAAGATTTTTAACTGCTTTTGTATTATTTTCGTTTTTGCCTTCCATGGGAGGAAGGGCTGCAAATTCTTCCTCTCCTGATTTGCATACGGGGCTGATATAAAGTTCCTGACAGGTTTCTGCCGCTCTTTTTCCGCTTGCCAGGAAATAGGCAGCCTTTGCTACGTTCTTTAAATGCTCCTGACTTGGTTCATCCTTTCCGCGGAAACACACATATCCATCTACCGCTCCCTGGGCCTGCTGGGTATTTCCCTGGAACGTAGGAACCGGCAATACAATATATTCCACCTCCTGGCTTCCTTCTACTGCACTTCCGTCATTTGCAGCCAGCTTTTTATTATTATCGGTAGCAGACTTTTCAAAAACCGACAGTCCCTTGCCGGTGATCATGGTCTGTCCGGTTAAGAACATGTTCCATCGTTTCCCCGCATCAACGGAGCTTAGTTCCTTCGGCATGGAGCCATCATCGATTAAGGCTCTGACGTCTTTTAAGAACGGAACCAACTGACCGCTGGTGTATGTATACTTCAAATCCTTATTAAAGGCAGAAGGCATACCTGCATTTTTTACAAAAATCGAAAAATAATCCTTTGCCGCTACGCCTGAGCAGGCAAAGACAAAGCCGTACCGGGAATAGCTGTCTCCGTCCTTTACAACGCCCTTTTTGACGGCTTCCCGAAATTCTTCATAGGTCCAGCCATTTTCCTGGATTTCCTTCCAGTCAATTCCTGCTTCCTCCAGCATGGCTTTATTTCCGCCGATCGCCTGTACCTCCACATAGGCAGGGAAACCATAAAGCCCGTCGCCGTTTTTGAAATAGTTTATAATGTCCGCGTTGTAATCTTCTATCATATCCTTATCTGCATATTTGGAAATGTCCACCAGCATTTCTGTGTCCAGATATTTCGTGACCCCATTAGAACCGATAAATGCGATATCAGGCGGAGATCCTGCGTTTACCTGAACATCCAGCTTTTGCGTAATGTCTTCCCAGCTTGCTGTTGTGATCTGCAGCTCCAAATCGGGATTGGCTTCGTTAAATTCCTTTGCATATTCCATCAGTTTATCCTGATAAGATGCAGAAACAGGCGGAAGCAATGCCTTAACAATGTCTTTTCCATTGCTTTGCTGCACCGCAGTGCCCTTTGCGGAAGTTCCGCAGCCCGCCAGTGTACTGGCGATCATGGCTGCTGCCAACAGTACGGATAATTTTCTTTTTTTCATGTTTTCTCCTCCATTATTTTTTATATCTGCTCTATGGCGTAACGCACATGTTTCTGTGCCTTTGCCAGCTTCTCCCCCGCCTTTATAGGAATGCGATCCCTGCCCAAATGCCTACCATTTCCTAATAACTGTTTCCATTATATATTTATGAATTCTTTTTGTCAAAGAATTCCAATTATTACGAAATATTATTTCACACATTGAAATAATACTCCAAATTTCACCATCATTTTCGACATTTACTCTTATATTTTTCTACAATAGTCCATTCAATTTACGCATCTTTATCATGGCATTATGAAAGACATCTTTTTTTCTTCACGTTCCATAGTTTCGTAAAAAGAAGCAGGTCAGATAGTCTGTAAAAACAAGACATTTCTGACCTGCAAAAGCTATGAATTCTGTGGTCAAGCTATGTACTACCTGATTTGCACGACTCCATCCACTATCCACTCTCCATTTGCGTTTACAGCGTAACCATCTGGGGTGATGCTATTCTTAAGCATAGCGCCATATTTGTATTGCATTGCCTGATTAACCGGATTGAAGCAGTAACATTTTCCGTTAATCCATCTCCAGCCCGTAACCATAGCGCCAAACGTTCCATCATGATTTTCACTCATGTAGTACCAGCTTCCATCTGCCTCCAGATGCCAGCCTGAAATCATATACCCTTCTGAGTCAAAGCGGTACCATGACACTTGGCCGTTATAGGAACACTGATACCATTCATTATTGGCATATGTTCCGTCTTTCTTAAGAGCCCGCCATCCTCTGCCATTCTGTTTCCATTCTACATTGGAAGCAGCAGTGCCGTAATCTTTATCTCTGTCCGAGCCATTGGGGCGCTCAGGTTTTTCTGGATTTTCTGGATTTTCGGGTTCTTCGGGTTCTTTAGCAAGTTTCACATCATCTCTGTCACGAATTCGGATACGGGACACAGAATCCTCAGAGTCGCCTATGACAGTTCTTGATGAAAGTCCTACTGCCGACATATATGCACCGATTTTCAAATCCTTTATCACCTTATCCTTCGTAATATAACCGTCAATAAATATTCTTGCGGGCTTACCTGACTGATCCTGCAGCATAATCGTTTCTACCAGATTATTAGGCGCATCAATGGAAATAACCTTGCCGCTTACCATGACTAAACTGCCGAGGTTTTTGCCCTCATATGCTTCTTTCGTAGTTACTTTTACAGGCTCTGGAAGTTCCGTTATATTCGGATCAATTACCATAATCTTTTCTACTGCCAGCTGCCTTTCTCCTTGATAAGAAGAAGTTTTTCCAAATACCCTGATGGTCTGACCTGCTCTGATATCTCCGGATACAGGAAACAGATTAATTCCGCCAGTATGATCCTGCACATAGATACTATCGAAGAAAGCAGTCTCTTTATCATAACCGGAAGCATTAGACGTAGCTATGCCTTCGATAATAAAACGTTCGCCCTCACCGGCCTCCTGCACTTCCTTAATAGGCGTAATCTGCAATTGATTCGTCTTCTCTAACAGATTTGCCATAATCTGGTAGTTACTGTAATCATTGGTGGCTGCACTGTCAAATGTCAGCTGGAAATCACTCATCGTCGAACATCCTGATAAATATAGTGTAGATGATTCGCCATCGCTAAAATAAAGCTCCTGAGTAGCTGCCAATACAAAACGTCCATCTAATTTCGCCAATGCGTCTCCTGATAATCCTACTCCGTCTTTATCCAGACTCTTCGTATCTGCCGGCGCATATACCAGAGGTGCTGCTCCTGATGGAAGCACGGCGCTGTCACGGACTGGTTTTCCACTTTCATCCACTGCAAAAATGTCCGCATTGCCATACGTGTTGAATTTAAGGCCTGCATCCACTCCGGTCATATATGGGTTCAGCTGATTATAATCGGTGCTCAGGATACCAATCACTCGGCCGTCATTGCTGCTATCGCTCTGTAACTCATCATCTGCAAAACGGAATGCACTTCCAAGAGCTTCTAAGATCTTGTTCTGCTGGGCCGACATATGATCCCCTGCCTTGGACGGATCACCTTTGAAACCATCATATGCCTCATAGGTATCGCTCCAGGCACAGACCATAATCGTCTTGCCGCCCTTTTTAGCAAAAGCTCTGATAGCATCAAGCTCATCCTCTGTGTAGTTCTTATAATCCTCACGCAGCTTCGTACCATCGCGTCTGGAAGGCGCATTTAACAAGATTCCAACATATTTGTCGTCCTTTAAAGCGGCGGTCAGTTCCTCGCCGGTGTAAAGAGTTACCATCCTGATATTGTAATCTCCTGCTAAGGAAGTGAAATTTCCCATACTGTCCTTATAGTTTCCATTCACATATTCATTATAATGACTGGCATCTATCCCAAAATATTTCATCTTCGAACTGTCACGTACATCTATTTCCAGTGTAAAGCTGAATATCTTACGATCTCCTTCCAGTTCCATTTGGGCAGTAACTTCTATTTCATTTACGCCCACCTTATCAAATTTAAACGCTTTGTTAGCTGTGTAAGTTCCTAATGACTTTAAACTCACATTCAGATCTTCACTTTCAAGCACCTTATCACCAGTTTTGAATGTCAGCTTTGTAAGCGTAGCATCTGATTCTTCATTATTGAAAGCTGTGATTGTAAACTTCACCGGTTCGCCTGTCACTGGTACGTCTGTATCACAAGTAAAGGAAGATATGCCTGCTTTTGCAGCTGAACCATACCACACAGGAGCCGTTACGGCGATATTTTTATCGGCCTGGGTAACACGTATGTAATAATATCCTTTCTTCGCCGGAAGCTCAAAGGTGAACTCTCCGCTATTTCCGGTGCCTTCCTTTTTTCCTGCTATTGCGCCGCCATTTGTCACTACTTCCACACTTTTGATGATATCTGACGGATCCGGGTCATCTACGCTTACGGAAATATTCAGTGTTTTCACATCATCTGATACATCCAGGATGCTTCCCATAATCTGATCATTTAACGTATACATGATATTCAAGTTTTTATCTTCTGTCGCGTATACATGCATGTCTTTCAGCGCACTTAAAATCCCTGTCTCCGATAAATCATCTGTGATGACGACTGTCCTGGCCGTATTCGCATTGCCCCAACGCCCTTTATGATTATCCTGGTTATTGGAAGGCGCTAAATGCCAGCCCTTATCCAGTGCCTTCGTATATTCATTGTAGCTTGGGAAATATCCGCCTGAACCGATGGAGCCTTCGCCATTGCCTACTTCTACCAAGACCATTTTGGCATCTCTTGCCGGCGTATAGTATGCAAAATCTGAAAATGTACCAAACGTCTTACCCGGGTGGTTGAACTGTGAAAGATTCGCCAACGGGTCTGAATCAGCTGTCAGAATGTCATAGTACGCCTTCAAACCTGCATCATTTTTCTTGTCATTGAGGGTGGTATTGTTTCGGCTGACCAATCCTGCTGAGCCAAATGTATTGATGTGACCGGGACCGCCGGACCAGGTCATCTCAAAACCGGATAGTGCCTTTCTGGTACTGGTTTCATTAAAGAATCTCGTCTGTTCCCTGTATTCCTCCCATACCGCCCTGCTCTCAGGTGTCATAAGAGACGGGTCATTCAGCGCCTCTTTCGGATTAGGTGCATCTTTTGTATCAAAATAATTGGAATGATCTGTAAATGATACAAATTGTACATTGTCTTCTTCCGGTATATTGGCAAGATAATTAAGACCATCTCCCACAGATCCGGAACCATCCGAATAGTTCGTATGCCCATGAAGCTGTCCGAAATATGCCGTGAAGACAGACTTGCCTACCGTAAACTTCCAACTCTCGGTAAAAGACACTTTATCTTCCCGAACAACCGTCACCTGGGCGTTATAAGTGCCGTCTTCCAGCACCTTAGGCGAAAAAGCATACGTTGTGCCGTCTGCGGCAGTCTCTTTGAGATTCATAGACTGGTCAGTATAAATAGCAGTGCCGTCTGTCTTACTGAGCGTGAGACTTACCGATGGGTTATTTCCGCTATTTGCCAGCTTGATAGAAATCTCAGGTGCTTTCACGTCTCCTGTCGCCTTATTTCTCTCAGGAGTAACCGCCACTACCTGCGGTTTGTCATTGATAGCGATCGTAACGATCCCGCTTTCTGTTTCGAGACCTGTTTTATCTTTCGCTTTGAATTTTATGTATAAGGCCTGCTGACCCTTAGCAAAATTTTCTGCCGGAATAACAGCCTCATAGTTATTCGTATCCTGATTATATGTCATGGACAGTGATTTATCTTGCATAGCCTCTGATGAACCGAAAAGGACCTCCACACTGGCCACGCCCACATTGTCCCTGACCTGGACGGATATTGGATATTCCTGATCCGGTCTTGCATCAATATAGGTTCCTAAGGTAATAACTGGCGGTTTGGTGTCATTTTTTACATAATAAACAGGAAAACCATTTTTCTCTTCTGTGCCGGTGTATAGCTGAATCGTCTGATTATATCTGCCGATCATGGCAGTCAGATCTACTGTCTCTCCTTCTTCGACGCCTTCCGGATATGGAGCTGCCTGATAAATATTAATCGTGCCTGTTGCATCAGATACAGGCGTACTGCCTGATGTATTAAGCTTGCCAAGTTTAACATCCTCTATCAGAACAACTCTGTTAATAAGTCCGCTTTTCTCCAGATCAGCGGTACCAGCCAAGGCTTTTATCTGACTGATGGTATACGTTACAGGCGGTATCGTCGCCTCATCCTGCTTAACAGCAATTTTTGCTTTATCTTTCGTGGATGTTATTTGGGGCATACCATAGCGGATCTGGAAATCACCCGTGATTTCCAGGATATCACCTATCCTGGCGTCATCCGGTGCTGCTCCATAGATATAGATGCTGTACTGGCTGCCATCGATCTCGGACTGAAGCACCGGATTTCCATATGTAGTGGCCAGATATGACAGTTCCCCTGTAACAGTCACATCTTTTGTATTCTGTCCTAATGCCAGCACATCTTTAATCGTCATCACATTGCCGGCTTCACGGATTGTATAGGAAAACTCAGCTATTTCACTGTCTTCCAACCCTTCTTTTACTGCGCGCACATAGTATGTAACCGGTTCTTCAATCAGCAGCTTGTCAGCATTTGAATATACGATCCATTCATCGGCATCATTAGACTCCGTATTGTACTCTATCACAGCATCTGATGTTGCCGTAGAAAATGAGAGCTGCGTTCCTTTCAGTACCTGTCCGGCAGCCGGTGTTGCAACAGGTGTCTTGCATTTCGTTTCTTCCGGTTGATTTTCCTCATAGGAACTGTTGCGCGGCTCAGGCTTTCCAATCTTGAAATCGGCGCTGTTGTTGTCGGTATCAACTGCCGGGTCCTTACGGATAGCGGCGGTGGAATTTGACATTGCAGCGGTAGGCTCGGTCTCATATTCATTTGCTGTGGAGCCAATTCCTACTAAATCAACAAAATTCTCATCTTCTTTGCCTGATAACTTCTCACTGCTTTTGGACAATGCCGCTGCCCCGCCTCCTTGAGCCATGTTGATGTTACCCTCGGCATCAGGTTCCGGAAGTTCTGGCGCATCTTTATTCGCCCCATCAGCTTCCTTTATCAGGTAGTAGCCACCAGCTTCGATGGTCCCTGAAAGTTTCGTTAACTGACCGTCGCCTACAGGATTATAAGAGCTGAACGTGTTTTTAGCCAACCACTGTATTGACCACCCATCCAGGCTCACATCTTCATCCGTAGGATTGTACAATTCAATAAAATCACTCTTCCAAATACAATTACTATTGCCTCCGCCGCCATATACCTGACTGATCACTACGTGGTCTGCCAGACTGATGTCGCTAAGTGCGGACTTATCTTCTACAGGTTCCAAAGCACTGGCTTCCTCTTTCACAGCGCCTGTATCTCCCTTTTCTCCTGTATCTCCTTTGTCGCCTGTATCTCCCTTATCGCCCGTCTCTTCTTCCGGCTTTTCCGGAATGTCAACATCTGTGTCCTTGTCTGCCTCACTGGGGCTGGCTTTATTATCTCCCCCACTGGAACTTTCTGCCCCATACCCGTTTGTCAGGTTAGAATCTGTCTTCATCGCAAAACCAGGCACGACTAACAGATTCATACACATGGCAACTGACAGAAACAAACTTAACAGCTTCCTTAAGTTCATAACTTTTCTTCTCCTTCCATTTTTAATGGCATCACCTTATTAACCTTATTATAATGAATTATAAAAAAGTACCAATTTTATATATACTTCCAGTACAAAATATGTGAATTTCGTCACTGCTTTTTCCTGTATTCTTTATTCTTTTCATTAACCGCTGTGACCGGCTTGTCCACCCCATTCTTCCTGCTGCATATAAACGCGCTTAGGAATGCTACTAACGGCACAGTCATTACTATACCTATGGAACCAGAGATACCCTGTATAATCTCCAACGCCATCATGTCACTGTTAATAATCTGCAAATATGGATAATCAAAGATTCTAAACAGTATCAACATATTGAGTGCCGAACCAGCAAAAGCTAATATCAGCGTGTTAGCCATAGTCCCCATGGCATCCCTGCCTATATTAATCCCCGACTGAATCAGTTTTTGTCTGTTCAGCTCTGGATTCAGCTGATGCATCTCAAATACTGCAGACGTTATAGTCAAAGCAACATCCATAACTGCGCCAAGTGCAGCTATGAGTATGGCACTGATCAGTAATCCACTGATATTCAGACTTGTCCCATCTGCACGGAGAATTAATTCTTCCGCCTCCGACATATTAAAACCGTTTATCGGCGTAGCAACTGCCGTAAGAGCTGCTGCGGCCCCAGCCATCGCTACGCCGCCTACACACCCAATGGTTGCACATAAAGTTTTCATGGATAAGCCATTTAACAGTACCAATGAAACAGCTGTGGTAACTGCTGCTATGACAACAGATGAAAATATAGGATTAATGCCATGCCTTATCATGGGTATAAGCAAAAACCAGATATCTACAATAGCAAATACAAGCCCCAGTATAGCGGCTATTCCTTTCTTTCCCCCGAATACAGCTAAAGACAGCACGAATATCACCGTCAATCCAAGCAATGCCGGACCCCTGTTATAATTGGGTATGGATGCGATATAGGAAAGCCCATTGGCATCTATATCCATCCTGGCGATTATCTTCGTACCTACTTTTAAGTCCACATTGTTGTATGCACTCATATAATTGACTGCCGGCAATATCTTACCTCTGTCCTCACCGCTGTCTATCTTCACATAAACTTCCTGTACTCCTATACGAAGTCCCTCTGTCCAGTCTTCTGCTTTCGCCTCGTCTCTGATGATTTCAGTCACATGAGCCCTGGCAAACCTTATCTGGCTTGCCGCCGTTGGCACTTCCCCTGGCAGTGGCTGATTGATCCATATGAGAATCGCTATGAATACCATACAGAAGAGGAATGAGGCCATTAGTTTCATGCAGAATGTTTTCTGATTTTTCATTTTTAAGTACACCTTTCTACGAAAGTCATCAATGTGGTTATGAACCTTTCGCCCTTCGTCCTGATTATTTTTATTTTACTTAAGTCTGCAATGCCGAACAATGCAGATCCCGTAAAGTCAATGTAATTTTTTTACAAATTTTATTTGAAACCACTAAATATGTAAAATCCAGGAAATGTAGCGTTCATTATAATTATATTCCGGGTTCTACCACTTAAGTACTCCTTATGAATAAAAATGAATGGTTTAAATCTCATTTTAAAATGAACCTTGTAACAAACATTAGACTTATTAGTAGCTGATTCGAAAATTGCATAAAAAACAGGCCAGAACGTCTAATATAAGACATTTCTGACCTGAAAAGGCAGCAAATTATGAAGCTGTTATAGCAATGCTTTTAACAGCAGATATCAAACATATTAAAGAACCATACACCACAGGGGAATGGTCACCAGGGATAACAGGGTGGTCACAACCACACATTTTGTGGCAAAAATATAATCACCCTCATATTTGGAAGCCAATATGGCAGTAGTACTTCCGGCGGGCATTCCGGTCAAAAGGACGGATACTCCGGACAAGAGGGGGTTGACATGGAAGGTCCGGCAGCATATGTAAACCAGAAGAGGAAGCAAAAACAGGCGGATGAAGGCATACCTTACAATCCCCCGGTCTAATATGCTTCCCGGCTCTACCTCCGCCAGTATGGCGCCAATTAAGACCATCGATATGGTGGTGGTACAGCCCCCTATGCTTCTGATGGTATTTTGCAGGAATGCCGGCAGAGGCATCTGGGTGATCATGAGAACCAGGCCAATATAGACTGCTATGATGCAGGGATGAGTCAGAACCTTTCTCACAACGGCTTTCCGGTCCGGACTTTCCGTAAAATACGAAACCCCGGCAGACCACATAACGATCCTTTGAGGAATCAGAAATATGGAAGCATACATAAGCCCTTCTGCTCCATAAACGCCTTCTGCAATGGGATTTCCCATAAAGCCCGCATTGGAACAGACCGTACCATACTGAAGCACTTTTTTACGGCTTTCCGGTTCGCCGTTATAGAAAATCTTTGCAAACATAAGGCAGCCAATCTGGATCAGGCCGGCAATGGTAAGGATTACAGCAAAGCCCTTTAAGATTTCCAGATTAAATTCGATAAAAAATGAATGAATGATGTTGCAGGGAAGGATTAAATAGATCACGAGGTCCGTGAGAATGGACTTTGCTCCCTCCGGCAGGATCCCTTTCTTTCTCAGCACAACACCTGCTGCTACAAGGAGAAACAGCATTCCCTGGAGATTTAAAAGACGATTATAATCCATGGTTAGCTCTCTTCTTTGGATTTCATATATTCATCCATGGCCAAAGCCACGGTCTTTGAGTAGGCAACTGCTTCTACCACGGTCCTTGCTCCCAGCACCACATCACCGGAAGCGAATATACCCGGAATGGTTGTCTGGCCTTTTTCATCTGTCATCAATAAGCCGTTCTGGCTGGCCAGTAAGCCTTTGGTGGTATTCACCAGCTTGCTTTTCGGACCCTGGCTGATGGAGATGATGGTAGAATCCGCCAAAACCTGTTCCAGTTCCTCATCAATGCCGATCTGGTTTCCTTCCATATCATAACGGACATTCTCAAACACCGGACCTTCATCCGTAATCTCAACGATCTGTTTCCCAAACTGAAAAGCCGCTCCGTCAAGCTTTGCATAGGCTGTTTCATGATCGCTGGCATTGCTGGATAAGCCTCTGGCATAAAGAGTCACCTTCCTGGCTCCATGACGGATCACGGTCCTTGCCACATCCATGGCGGAGTTTCCCATACCAATGATGGCAACCGTCTCTCCCAGATCATAGGCATCGGGGTTAGCCAGATAATCGATGGCATAATGGACATTTCCCAGGGATTCCCCTTTCACTCCCAGAGTTTTCGGCCTCCAGACTCCGGTTCCGATAAAGATGCTCTGATAGCCGTCACGGATCAGATCCTTGATTTCAAGGGCGGTTCCAATGGCTGTGTTCGGACGGATCTTCACTCCGATTTCCAGAAGCTTCTTTTTGTAGCGCTCTAAAATGGTCTTTGGAAGGCGGAAGTCCGGTATCCCATACTGGAGAACGCCTCCTACCTTATCCTTGGCATCAAAGATCGTCACGCTGTAACCTTCCTTGGTCAAAAGAAAAGCAATGGTGATTCCTGCCGGACCTGCACCGATCACCGCCACCTTTTTCCCGTTTTTCGGCTTGCACTCCACCTTCATTTTGTCAAAGATGGTATCAGAAATGTAATTTTCTATGCTGCTGATATGAACCGGCTGTCCCTTTCTTCCCAGAATGCAGTGGCCCTCGCACTGTTTTTCATGATTGCACACAAGAGAACAAACCAGGGACATGGGATTGTTTTCAAATATCTTTTCTCCTGCTTTGTTTAAGCCTCCATCCTTAAATGCTTCAATCATCTGGGGAATGGGGGTATTGACGGGACACCCCTGCCTGCACAGGGGTTTCTTACAGTTTAAACATCTGTTTGCTTCATCAATTACATGAACTGCCATAATTTATCTTCCTCTCTTTTTCTATAGCGTACCCTTCGGTAAGTCAAAGGTACATGAAACTTCCTTTACCTATGGATTTTATCAATCGTTAATCGGATATTCTCAATCCGCGTCTCTTCTTGATGGAGTTAAATTTCAACTTGCATATTGTATACAGTTTATATTATTTTTCACATCATAACATACCCAAAATAATAAAATCAATAGGCAGCAATTATGTATAGAAAAAAATAAATTTTGACAAAAATATATCGAATTATGGGCGGTTCATTTCTATGAATCAAAAAAGAATCCGGCAGATAAGGGCGAATGAACATGTCCAAACACCGCTATCCCGGATTCTCTGTTATAAAAGTTATTTTCCTTCGTAAGTAATCATGGCTTCCACATCATAACCTGCAAGCTTTTCTCTGCCATTTAATCCTGCAAGCTCCATGATAAAGCAGATTTTCACCACTTCGCCCCCAAGCTCTTCAATCAGCTTTATGATGGCTCCAATGGTACCGCCTGTAGCGATCAGATCATCTATGATGACCACCTTTTGACCTGGCTTAATAGAATCCTTATGGATCTCAATGGTCGCCTTGCCATATTCCAGCTCGTAATCAGCAGACAGGACTTCCCTTGGAAGCTTCCCCTTCTTTCTCACCGGAATAAAGCTCTTGTGCTCTGCATAGGCTACCGGAACACCAAAGATGAAGCCTCTTGACTCCGGTCCCACTACTGAATCATACTTCACCCCTTTTAACATTTCCCGTATGCCATCCACTGCCAGAGAAAGTCCGTCCGGATCCTCCAGAATGGTTGTCACATCCCGGAAAATGATTCCTTCCTCTGGAAAATCCGGAATGCTTGTGACATAATCTTCTAATCTTTTCATTATCATACCTCGTATTATTATAGTTTGTACCCATATTCATGGGCGTTACCCTATCCTCTTGGATGGGCACCCGTATAGGCACGGCGCAGATCTTCTCCCTGAGTATAGTTCATATACATCTGGGTCGTAGCCATATCAGAATGGCCAAGCATGGCTTGTACCGCATGAATATCCGCTCCGTTGCGGAGCAAATGCGCCGCAAACGAATGGCGCAGGGTGTGAGGCGTAATGTCAGCCTTGATCCCTGCCTTATCCCCATAGAATTTAATAATCTTCCAAAATCCCTGACGGCTCATGGATTTCCCGTTGCAGTTGGTAAAAAGCCACTCGGACTCCTGATCTCTCAATAAATATCCCCTGCCGCGTTCCATATAGGCGGAAAGGGCAAGCTTGGCCACTTTTCCAAAAGGAACCATACGCTCCTTATGTTCATCCCGGCAGGTGATATATCCAATGGATAAGTTTATGTCGGTCTTTTTTAGATGAATCAGCTCCGATACCCGGATTCCGGTTGCATAAAGCAGTTCCAGCATCGCCCGGTCCCGAAGCTCTTTGGGAGACTCGCCGCCTGGCTGGCTTAACAGGCTGTTCACCTCATCTACCGTTAATATGGTAGGCGCCTTTTTTTCCACCTTGGGCGCTTTTAACAGCTCTGCAGGATCCTTCCGGATTTTCCCTTCCTTGCATTCAAAATGAAAAAATGCCTTCATGGAGGCCAGACAGCGTGAGATGGTAGTTGTCGCCTTCCCCTCTTTCTCCAGGTGCAGAATATAGGAAGTAAGACTGGTCTTTGTCACCTTGTCCACTTCCATGATTCCCTGCCGCTCTAAAAAAGAGGCCAGCTGCATCAAATCCCTCTGATAGGATACCTCTGTGTTTTTTGATGTTTTTTTTATCTCTCTTAAATAAATGATAAAATGATTAATATCTGCTACCATCTCCATATCCCCTGACCTTTCGGCTTCAAAAATGCCTTAAAATAAGGCTTCTTCCTAACATTATATAGACTATTTTCGATAAAATCAAACACATTTTTCCCACTATCAAGACATTTTCGGGTTACTTTACATAACATGTACTAGATATTGGTAATGCATGACATTTTTTCGCAAGATATGGGGAATTGGATCAATTATTTTTTTTCAATACTTTCTCTTTATAGAACCATTTTTAAGAAAAATGGGTTGATCCAGGCCTCGCAGGCGCTCCCAAGGGCGGCCAGAAAGAAAAGCAGCAAAAAAGCCGGGATCCGGAACCGCCGTCCATTTTGCAAGCCCCACAAAAGAAGGATGCTCCAAAGAAGAAGGTAACAAACCCCCTGGGGCATGACTGACATAAGGAACACAGGGAGCCCCATAAGCCCCTTTTGTACTGTTATGATGGAGAGGACAAATCCCATGGAAAAACCGATTCCTGCTGTCAGCAGGCAATACATTGGAACTGCATAAGCAGTCAGGCCGATAAGCCAGGCAATCCATACCTCAATCCCCCGCTGCTTTAACACCTGATAAAAAAGCTGGATCCGCTCCCCTTTGTCCAGATTCACATTTCTGTCCAAAAGGCTCATATAATATACAGCTTTCTCCAATAATGACGGGTAACAGAAATTTGCCATAACCGTTCCGGCAATAAGCCCGGCAAAAAAGCAAAGGAGATAGCGGTCCTCTGCCCTTAGGTTTCGTTCCAGTGAAACGTGCATTCCCCCTGGTCCCGGTCTTCTTCTCAATTGGTATCGAAGCGTACGAAATAAACTGGCCATTAAAAAATCCCCCTGCAGGTTGAAAGACTCTTTTTTTCAACCTTATGCCTGCAAGGGGACATTTATTCTCGTAAAGGCTGTGAGCCAGGGTAAGGCTGTCTTAACCCTGCCGGGACTTCCGTTTTCCGGTTTTTCCCCTACTTCACGCCGTACTTTCTCGCATATGCAAGGATTGCCGCAATGGTTTTCCCGTCGGTAATCTCACCCCGGTAGATCTTCTGCTCTAAGTCAGCTACCTCCCATTCCTCCACCTCAATGTATTCGTCTTCATCCAGATTCTGCTTCGAAGGCTCTAATTCCCTTGCAACAAAAATATCGATGGCTTCATCGCAGAAAGCTACCGTTGTGTTGACGCTGATTAAATACTCCAGCTTTTCCTTATCCGTCTTATAGCCGGTCTCTTCCTCCAGCTCCCTGTGGGCACAGTCAAGCTTTGGTTCATCGGGGCTGTCAAGAGCTCCGGCCGGGATCTCCAGAGTATAACGGTCTAAGGCGTTGCGGTACTGGCGTACCATGAGAAGCTTCCCGCTTTTCGTTACAGGGACCACTGCTGCTGCTCCGTTATGATGAATGAAATCCCAGTGAGCCAAATGGCCGTTGGCATCCACTGTGTCCTCGTATATTTTTAAAATATTTCCCTCATACTTTAATTCTCTGTCAAGTCGTTTCACTGGTTTTTGTTCCATTGTCTTACCTCCATGACCGGTATTATGAACCTGTGGTTCATGATCCGCATTTAACCTTTGTGCTGACGAGCGGACTCATCTTCGCTCGCGTTCCTTTATAGTTTCTCACACTTTTTAAAACATGCATCCGCCGCCTTTATCACTGCATTGCGGAATCCGAATTCTTCCAGGGCCGATACTCCTTCAATGGTGGTACCTCCCGGAGAACACACCTTATCTTTTAAAGCACCCGGATGCTCCCCTGTCTCCAGGACCATCCTGGCACTGCCAAGGACTGTCTGAGCAGCCATCTCATAAGCAGCATCCCTTGGAAGGCCATACTTTACCGCACCGTCTGCCAGTGCCTCGATAAACATATAAACATAAGCAGGAGAGCTTCCGCTGGCACAGACCACCGCGTTCATAAGCCGTTCTTCTACAATCCGCATCCTTCCCAGTGAACGGAAGATATCACCGATCGTCTCCTTCTCCTCCTGTGAAAAATCCTTCTCATCGTAGCAGACTCCTGTCATTCCTTCCCCAAGAAGAGCAGGGGTGTTTGGCATGGCACGGACCACCCGTGTCTTCTCTCCCAGCTTCTCTTTTAGCTGGGCCGTTGTAATGCCGGGTGCAATGGAAATGATCACATGATCCTCTGTCACTTCCTCACGTATATCAGACAGCACCGGATCAAAATACTGGGGCTTTACAGCCAGTACCACGTATTTTGCCTGCCTCGTACACTGGTCATTGCTTTCCCCATGGGCCACTCCCATCTCTGAACTGATCTGCGCACACCGTTCTTGATTCACATCGGTAAAAATGATCTCTTCCTTTTCGTATGTCTTTAATAATCCCTTTAAGATTGCAAAACCCATATTTCCGATTCCGATGATTCCTATTTTCGCCATAATCTCTTCCTCCTGCTTTTGCTTGGTATCTGCAATAAATCATTGCATCATTCTAGCACCATTTTTCCAAATGTCAATCTTTAAAATTCTCTGGATTGACAGAAATGATGTGAACTCCCTTCTTCCGAAGGACTGCCTTTTCCTGCTCCTTAAATTCATGATCTGTAATGATTCCCGTATAATCAGCCAGGCAGTTGATCCGGTTCATCCCCTGCCGGTTGAATCATAAAAATCCCTATGTATATCATAAATGATTACAGTAAAATACTCAATATTAAAACTTCAATAAATGGACTGGTTTATCATGACTGATATTTATCCAAAAAAATTCATTTGCCTATTGACATTTTATTTTTAATCTCATATACTGTAACAAATCAAAGTGATAAACTGTTGAGCAGGAGTAAGTAAGATCTTAACATCATGCACAGAGAGCTTCCGGTTGGTGGGAGGAAGCGTTGATGTCTGGTCTGAATGGACTTGCGAGGGCGGCTTGAAACCGGTTTTATGACCGGGAGTAGATGTCGACGGGTTTCCTATCCGTTATCAAGGGGAGGCACATGTTAGTGTGTTATAAAGCGGGAGAAGTCTATCTTCTCCAATCAGGGTGGTACCACGGAACCGTAATTATCAGGCTTTCGTCCCTCTTATCCATAGCAGTATGGAGGAGGGACGGAGGCCTTTTTTATGTTCCTCTCCCCTTGCTGCAGGGTGTTTACTGACTGTAAAGACATGAGTACTAACCAGGAAAGGAGCGTAATAAACCATGAACATCACGCCGGACTGTAAGGAAATCGAAGCGCTTGCCGCTTCCTATCCCCTCATCCCGGTCTGCAGGGAAATCTTTGCAGACATTGTCACACCAATTACCCTGCTGCGAAAGATCGCAGCCAAAAGTAACCGGTATTATCTGCTTGAAAGCATTGAGGGAGGCGAAAAATGGGGACGCTACTCCTTCCTTGGCTATGACCCGGTCCTTAAAGTCACGTTAAAGGATCATGTGGTAAGGGTACATCATTACAGTGAGCCGGAGGCCGACCAGGTGATCCGGACCAGGGAGCCCTATGATGTGCTGCGAAATATCTTAAAGGATTACCGGTCCCCAAAGCTTCCCGGGCTTCCCCCCTTTACCGGAGGATTTGTAGGGTATTTTGCATACAGCATGATCGGCTATGCGGAACCGGTCCTATCCATCAAAAAGGGAACCTGCAATGACTTTGACTTAATGCTTTTTGATACGGTCATAGCCTACGACCATTTGAAGCAGAAAATCAGCCTTGTGGTCAACATGAAAACCGACCGGATCATGGAAAATTACGGGAAGGCCTGCACAAAGCTGGAAAGCATTGCAGCCATAATCGGAGAAAATATCCCGCTGAAAAAATCCGCGGTCACCAGCAGGCCAAACTTCAGCTGCAACGTGACCAAAGAGGAATACTGTTCCATGGTGGAGCGGGCAAAGGATTATATTGTGGACGGGGACATTTTCCAGGCAGTGCTTTCCAGACAGTTTACAAGTGATTACCAGGACAGTCTTCTCAATGCTTACCGGGTCTTAAGGACCACCAATCCGTCTCCCTACATGGTATATCTTCACATGGATGAAACGGAAATCATCAGCACTTCCCCAGAAACCCTGGTCCGTTTAAAGAACGGTCGGCTCACCACCTTTCCGGTAGCAGGTTCCAGACCCAGGGGAAGGAACGAGGAGGAAGACAAACAGCTTTCCAAAGAGCTTCTGGAAGATGAAAAGGAACTGGCAGAGCACAACATGCTGGTGGATTTAGGAAGAAATGATCTGGGTAAAATCGCGGCATTTTCCACGGTAGAGGTGACAGGATATCAAATGATCCACCGCTATTCCAAAATCATGCACATCTGCTCCCAGGTGGAAGCGGACATTACTCCTGACCGGGATGCCTTTCATGCCATTGAGGCGGTCCTTCCGGCAGGCACCCTTTCCGGCGCTCCGAAAATCCGGGCCTGTGAGATCATCGAAGAACTGGAAACAGAGCCAAGGGACATTTACGGAGGGGCTCTGGGTTACATTGATTTCACCGGAAACATGGACACCTGCATCGCCATACGCATGGCGGTAAAGAGCCAGGGAAAGGTATACGTTCAGGCTGGAGGCGGCATCGTGGCTGACAGCGTTCCGGAACGGGAGTACGAAGAATCGGAAAACAAGGCGAAAGCCGTAATCCGGGCTATTGAAACCGCAGGGGAGGTAAATGACTGATGATTCTATTGATCGATAATTACGACAGCTTTTCCTACAACCTGGTCCAGATGTTTGGCAGTCTGAATCCGGATATCAGGGTCATACGAAATGACGAGATGACCGCGGAAGAAATAAGGGAGCTATCTCCCAGCCATATCATCCTCTCCCCTGGTCCTGGTTATCCAAAAGACGCAGGGGTGTGCGAGGACGTGGTAAAGAAGCTTTCAGGAACGATCCCCATTCTTGGGGTATGCCTGGGGCATCAGGGAATCTGTGAAGTATTCGGGGCAGAGATTACCCATGCAAGGAAACTGATGCACGGAAAGCAGAGCCTTCTTGCCATCGATGTTACTGATCCCATTTTTCACGGACTTCCAAAACAGATCCTGGCAGCAAGGTACCACTCTCTCATTGCCGCAAAAGATTCTCTTCCTCATTGCCTGACCGTCATTGGGACTGATGATATGGGGGAGATCATGGCGGTAAAGCATAAGGAATATCCACTTTACGGACTTCAGTTCCATCCGGAATCCATCCTGACCCCGGATGGAATGACCATAATTAAGAATTTTTTATCCATTCATATAAAGGAGGCAGAATAGATGATCAAACAGGCAATCCATGAAGTAATATCAGGGCAGGATTTAAGCTTTGAAGCAGCAAAAGAGGTCATGAATGAGATCATGAGCGGGGAAACCACCCCAGCCCAGATGGCAGCATTTTTAACAGGTCTTCGGATGAAGGGCGAGACCATTGACGAGATCACTGCCTGTGCCACGGTCATGCGGGAAAAGGCATTAAGGCTGGAACCGGACTTTCCGGTCATTGATATCGTGGGAACCGGCGGAGACGAGGCAGGGACCTTTAACATTTCCACAACCAGCGCATTTGTTGTGGCCGCAGGAGGAGTTCCGGTGGCAAAGCACGGCAACCGCAGCGTTTCCAGCAAAAGCGGGGCTGCCGATGTGCTGGAGCACCTTGGCGTGAATTTAAATCTTACAGCAGAGCAGTCGGGGATCCTATTAAAGAAAACGGGCATGTGTTTCCTTTTTGCACAGGCATACCATTCCTCTATGAAATACGCCGGACCTGTGCGGAAAGAGCTTGGAGTGCGGACCATCTTTAATATCCTAGGCCCTCTCTCCAATCCGGCTGGAGCCACCATGCAGCTTTTAGGGGTCTATGACCGGAAGCTGGTAGAACCACTGGCCCAGGTATTAAGCAATCTGGGAGTCAAGCGGGGACTGGTGGTCTGCGGAGATGACGGGCTTGATGAAGCCACGGTCACCGGTCCCAGCCACGTATGCGAGATCCGTTTCGGAAAACTGACTCCCTATGAGATCACACCGGAGCAGTTTTCCTTAAACCGATGCAGTCTTCCGGAGCTGGTGGGCGGCACACCTGCAGAAAATGCCCGGATCACCAGGGATATCTTAAACGGAAAGCTCCGCGGGCCAAAGCGGGATATCGTCATCTTAAACTCTGCCTTAAGCCTGTACCTGGGAATCGATGACTGTACTATTTTCCAGTGCATCGAAAAAGCAGCCCATCTCATTGATTCGGGAAAAGCCGCCATAAAGCTTGAGGAGTTTGTAAGGATGACCAACGAGGTGATCTTATGATACTTGATGTCCTGGCTGCCTCCTCCAGAAAACGGGTGGCGGCAGCAAAAGAAAAAATCCCAATGAAGGCCATGGAAAAGCTGGCATTTGAAACCTTGGAAAAGACTAAGAACATCGGTCTTTCCTTTGAGCATAGTCTCTCATCTCCAGGCATTTCATTTATCTGTGAGGTAAAACGTGCTTCTCCTTCCAAGGGCCTTATAGCCCACGACTTCCCCTATGTGGAGATCGCAAGGGATTACGAAGATGCAGGGGCGGATGCCATTTCCGTTCTCACGGAACCGGAATACTTTCTAGGAAGCAACGACTACCTGACAGAAATCAGCCATGTGGTGAAAATCCCCCTTCTCAGAAAGGATTTTACGGTGGATCCTTATCAGATTTACGAGGCAAAGGCCATGGGCGCCTCTGCGGTTTTACTTATCTGTGCCCTCCTGGATACAAATGCCCTGAAAGAAGATTTAAGGCTTTGCCAAAGCCTTGGCTTAAGCACCCTGGTCGAGGCCCATGACGAAGAAGAGATCCACTCCGCCCTTTCAGCAGGAGCCAGGATCATCGGAGTAAATAACCGGAATTTGAAAACCTTTGAGGTGGACTTTAACAATTCCCTCCGCTTAAGGAGCCTGGTCCCCTCTGATGTGCTTTTCGTGGCAGAAAGCGGAATCAAAACAGAAGCAGACATTAAGTTCCTGTCAGATGCCGGGGTAAATGCCGTTCTGATCGGGGAAAGCCTGATGCGCTCCCCTGACAAAAAGGAAATCATAAACGGTTTTAAGAGGGCGGCGCAATGAATTTAAAAGGGAAAAAAATCAAACTATGCGGGCTGACCCGAAGGGAGGATATTCTGGCAGTAAACACCTGGAAGCCGGATTTTGCAGGCTTTGTATTCGCCCCTGGTAAGCGCCGTCTTACAGGGACGAAGGCACAGGAACTTAAGAGTATGCTGCTGCCGGAGATACCTGCAGTGGGCGTTTTCGTAAACAGCCCCATAGACGATATCCTGTCCCTTACCGGGAATGGTATTATTGACCTTATCCAGCTTCACGGTGATGAGGACCGGGATTATATGATAAAATTAAAAAGCTGCCTGGCCCCCGGTATTCCTGTCATAAAGGCCATACGGGTCCGGCAGGCAGAGGATATGAAGGAGGCAGAAAACCTGCCTGCAGATTACCTGCTTTTTGATACTTATACCAAAGAACTTTACGGCGGCAGCGGAAAGACCTTTGACTGGTCCATGATACCGGACATAAATAAGCCCTGGTTCCTGGCTGGAGGCATAGACGCCTCAAATGTCAGGCAGGCCATGAAAACAAAAGCCTTTTGCCTGGATCTAAGCAGTTCCGTGGAAACAGAGGGCAAAAAAGACCCGCAAAAAATAAAAGAGATCATACAAACAGTAAGGAGTGAACAGCCATGTCAAAAGGAAAATTTGGACAGCACGGCGGACAATTTGTCCCCGAAACACTGATGAATGCAGTAAATGAACTGGAAGAAGCTTATGAGAAGTACAGCCATGACAAGGAATTTTTAGCAGAGCTTTCAGACCTTCACAAAAAATATACCGGAAGGCCCTCTCTGCTCTACTATGCGGCGCGGATGACAGAGGATTTAGGCGGCGCGAAGATTTATTTAAAGAGGGAGGATCTAAACCACACCGGTTCCCATAAGATCAACAATGCTCTGGGCCAGGTCCTTCTTGCAAAGAAGATGGGAAAGACCCGGGTCATCGCTGAAACAGGGGCCGGACAGCATGGTGTTGCTACCGCTACCGCCGCCGCTCTCATGGGAATGGAATGCGAAGTTTTCATGGGCAAAGAAGATACGGACCGTCAGGCTTTGAACGTATTCCGCATGGAGCTATTGGGCACAAAGGTTCACGCTGTCACCAGCGGCACCCAGACCTTAAAGGATGCGGTCAATGAGACTATGAGGGAATGGACCAACCGGGTGGCTGACACCCATTATGTCTTAGGCTCTGTCATGGGCCCTCACCCCTTTCCGACCATTGTCAGGGATTTTCAGAGCATCATCGGAAAAGAGGTCCGCTCTCAGCTTATGGAAGCAGAGGGTAAGCTTCCTGATATGGTGATCGCCTGTGTTGGAGGCGGAAGCAATGCCATGGGAATCTTCCATGAATTTGTAAACGAGGCTTCCGTGAAGCTGGTGGGCTGCGAGGCAGCTGGGCACGGCATTGAAACTGGAAAGCACGCGGCTACGATATCCACCGGTTCTCTTGGAATCTTCCACGGCATGAAGTCCTATTTCTGCCAGGATGAGTACGGCCAGATCGCCCCTGTTTTCTCCATTTCCGCAGGACTTGACTATCCCGGCATCGGGCCGGAGCACGCGGCCCTCCACGACTCAGGAAGAGCAAACTACGTCTCCATTACGGATCAGGAGGCCGTGGAAGCCTTTGAATACTTATCCCGTCTGGAAGGGATCATTCCTGCAATAGAAAGCGCCCATGCCGTCGCCTATGCCAGAAAGATCGCTCCTTCCATGGGAAAAGATGAGGTCATTGTCATTAATCTATCAGGGCGGGGCGACAAGGATGTGGCAGCCATTGCCCGTTACAAGGGGGTTGAAATCTATGAGTAGAATAAGCGAAGTATTTTCCAGAGGAAAGGCATTTATCCCATTTATTACGGCCGGAGATCCAGACCTTGCCACCACCGAAGAGCTGGTTCCTGCCATGGCCGAGGCCGGAGCGGATTTGATCGAGCTTGGAATCCCCTTTTCTGACCCAATCGCAGAGGGGATCGTAATCCAGGAAGCCGATATGCGGGCTTTGGCGTCAGGAACAACCACGGATAAGCTATTCGAAACCGTAAAACGGATACGAATGAAAACCGATGTTCCTCTGGCTTTTATGACTTATATCAATCCGGTTTTCGTCTATGGAAGCGAACGGTTTTTAAAAAATGCGGCTGAGTGCGGCATTGACGCCCTGATCGTACCGGATATGCCTTTTGAAGAGAGGGAGGAACTGCTGCCCTACTGCAAAAAATACGGGGTCGAACTGATTTCTCTCATCGCCCCCACTTCCAGGGAGCGTATACGGACCATTGCATCCGGATCGGAAGGATTTATCTACTGCGTTTCCTCCATGGGCGTGACCGGGGTGAGATCGGAAATTAATACTGACATTGGCGAAATGATTTCCTTTGTGAAGGAGGCAAAAGACATTCCCTGCGCCGTCGGCTTTGGAATCTCCACCCCGGAGCAGGCAAGGGAGATGAGCAAACATGCGGACGGCGTCATTGTCGGCAGCGCCATTGTAAAAATTGCCGCAAAATACGGAAAAGACTGTGTAGGGCCTGTCTGCGACTATGTAAGGGAAATGAAGTCCGCCATTTCCGGCTGATTGCCGGTTAGGGATGTTTTCCTTGACAAGGAGGAAGGGGAATGCTACACTAGTGCCACAAGAGGGAGCTCGTAGGCGGGCTGAGAGGAAGTAATCAACTTCGACCTTTATAACCTGATTTGGGTAATGCCAACGTAGGGATTCATATGGGATGATTGCATATTTCCGAGCCTATACCTGTTGGTATGGGCTCTTTTTCTTGTTCTTTACCAAAAGCCCTTACAATCCCTACCTTCACGAGGAAAAGGAGAAACAAACATGAATTTCACCACACAAATGGATGCCGCTAGAAAAGGCATTCTGACAAAGGAACTGACGACAGTAGCTGAGCACGAACAATGGGAGCCCGAAAAGCTGCGGGAACTGGTAGCGGAAGGAAAAGTCGCCATTCCGGCAAATAAGAACCACAGCTGCTTAAAGCCCAGCGGGATCGGCTCCATGCTGAGAACAAAGATCAATGTGAATCTGGGAACATCAAGGGATTTGAATGATCTGGACATGGAGCTTCAAAAAGTAAAGGACGCAGTTCTTATGGGGGCAGAGTCCATTATGGATTTAAGCTCCTTTGGAGATACCCGGAAATTCCGAAGGAAACTGACGGGCGAATGTCCGGCTATGATTGGTACGGTTCCTATCTACGATGCTGTGGTTTATTATCACAAACCCCTTCGGGAAATCACCGCCGAGGAATGGATAAAGATCGTGGAAATGCACGCAGAAGACGGGGTGGATTTCATGACCATTCACGTTGGAATCAACAAACAGACCGCCAAAAGATTCAAGGAAGCAAAGCGGCTGACTAACATTGTTTCAAGAGGCGGGTCTATCATCTTTGCCTGGATGGAAATGACAGGGGAGGAGAATCCCTTTTATGAGCATTATGACCGCATACTGGAAATCTGCCAGAAGCATGACGTGACCTTAAGCCTGGGAGACGCCTGCCGGCCGGGCTGTATTGAAGATGCATCTGATATTTCCCAGGTGGAGGAACTGGTGACCCTTGGAGAGCTGACGAGAAGGGCCTGGGAAAAGAATGTACAGATCATTATTGAAGGCCCCGGCCACATGCCCCTGGACCAGATTGCAGCCAATATGAAAATACAGCAGACGATCTGCAAGGGAGCACCCTTTTATGTTCTGGGACCTCTTGTCACTGATATTGCGCCGGGATATGACCATATTACCGCAGCAATCGGCGGAGCAATGGCTGCTGCTGCCGGAGCGGCATTTCTCTGCTATGTGACACCTGCGGAGCATTTGAGGCTGCCGGATGAAGCAGATGTAAAGGAAGGAATCATTGCGGCCCGGATCGCTGCTCATGCGGCTGACATTGCAAAAGGTATCAGGGGTGCTAAGGAATGGGATCATAAGATGAGCGATGCCAGGAAACGGCTGGATTGGGAAACCATGTTCCAGCTTGCCATTGACCCGGAAAAGGCCAGACGCTACCGGGCCGCGTCAAAGCCGGAAAAAGAAGATACCTGTTCCATGTGCGGAAATTTCTGCGCCATGAAGAATATGAACCGGATTTTAGATGGAGAGATCGTCGATATTTTTGATGAATAATATTTTGTGGAAAGCCAATCGGATATTCGCAATCCGCTATCCTATTTGTTAGGTTAAAATTACATAAACAGGAGGAATTTTCATGAAAGATCAAATATCTTCAACAGTTTATAATAACTCTTCCGCCGGTTCTAGAGTACGGGTGAAAAAGCTGGTGATCAGCGGAATGCTGACAGCGCTTACCGTTGCACTTTCCGGCTTTTCTATCCCGGTTGGAGCTTCCAAATGCTTTCCAATGCAGCATCTGTCTAATGTACTGGCTGGGGTGTTCTTAGGGCCTGTGTATGGGGTATCCATGGCGTTTTGTACTTCTCTCATACGGAATCTCATGGGAACCGGAAGCCTGCTTGCCTTTCCGGGAAGCATGGCCGGCGCGTTTCTTGGTGCTTATCTGTTTCAAAAAACCAGGAAGCTTTTGCCTGCTTATCTTGGAGAAGTGGTTGGAACCGGGCTGGTCGGAGGACTGCTCTGCTATCCAGTAGCCGCAGTTCTCATGGGAAAAGAGGTGGCTGTGTTCTTCTTTGTAGCTCCATTTTTTATGAGTACTCTGGCAGGAACTCTTATGGCTGCGATCTTACTGGCTATGCTGCGCCGCCTTGGGCTTTTTTCCTACTTTGAGAGGCTCATCAATGAATAGGGGGAAACAGATATGAGCTTTAAGATAAACCATTCTCTGACCGGGCTGGTCAGGGAAAAGCGGCCCGTCATCCACTGTATCACCAATTATGTTACGGCCGGAGATGTGGCAAATATCATATTAGCCTGCGGCGGCTCCCCCATTATGGCGGACCACCCGGAAGAGGTTTCAGAAATAACCGCCTTATCCGACTGCCTTCTTTTGAACATTGGGACTCCGGGAGAGACTTCAAAGGCTGCAATGGAAAAGGCCGGGCAGGAAGCAAACCGGCGAAACCTCCCTGTCATTTTTGACCCGGTGGGAATCGGTGCTTCCCGTTATCGGACCGAAACTGCTCTTTCCCTGTTAAAAGATTTGAAGATAACCGTAATCAGGGGAAATGCATCGGAGCTTCGGATCCTGTTAAAAGAACTGACCGGGAAGAACGCGGGAAGTAGAAACGGCTCTGTTTCTCCCGCCCGGGGAGTAGATGCTTCCTTTTCTGATGAGATAAGGGAGGAAACCTTGGAATCTCTTACGGAAATAACCAGGGCATTAAGCGCTGCAACGGGGGCTGTGACCGTCATGACAGGGGCCATTGATATAGCTTCAACCGGGGATGAAACCTGGCTTATCAGAAATGGCTGTCCCCAAATGTCCCGCATTACGGGAAGCGGCTGTATGCTGGACGGTATCATTGCCGCCTATATAGCCTCCGCAGGGCCCACTCCATCAAAGCATGCCATTTTAGAGGCGGCCGCTCTTGCCACGGCTGCTGCCGGTCTCTGCGGGGAGCGGGCAGCAAAAAAAGCGGAACAAACCTTAAGTGGCACCGGAAGCTTCCGCTGCTGCTTTCTAGATGAGGTAAGCCTTTTGGATGAAGGTACCTTGAAAGGAGGAATCAAGATTGAAGTTTCATAGGGATATGCTTCTCCTCTATGCAGTAACAGACCAGGCATTTACAGGAGAAAAAACCTTAACAGAGCTGATAGAAGAAGCTCTTAGTGCCGGAGTGACCCTTCTTCAGCTCCGGGAAAAGTCTATGGACAAACGTACTTTCCTGGAAGAAGCCATACTTGTCCGTGAACTTACAAAGCATTATGGAATCCCCCTAATCATCAACGACGATGTGGAGACAGCCCTTAAGTGCGGAGCAGACGGCGTACACGTAGGACAGGATGATTTATCTCCTTTGGAGGTCCGCCGGCTCATCGGCCCGGACCGCATTCTGGGCGTTACTGCCAAAAATGTCAGCCAGGCAGAAAAGGCATATATGGAAGGGGCGGATTATATAGGATCCGGGGCCATCTTCCCAAGCCCTACAAAGAAAGATGCCACTCCCTTACCCCTGGAGCAGCTGACTGCGATCTGCCGTTCCGTTCCCATTCCGGTAACGGCCATCGGAGGAATTACCGTAGAAAATGTTTCCAGCCTGAAAGGAACAGGCGTAGCCGGAGCTTCGGTGGTTTCCGGCATCTTCGGACAAAAGGATATAACCGCAGCCGTCCATCGCTTAAAAGAACAGCTTTTAAAGGTGGTGAGCCTATGAGTCTGATTCTTCCTGCCTTCCTTACCATTGCAGGCACCGATCCCAGCGGCGGTGCCGGAATACAGGCGGATTTAAAGACCGCCGCGGCTTTGGGCATCTATGGTTCCAGTGTTATTACCGCCCTGGTTGCTCAAAATACTACGGGGGTTTTTCTGACGGAAACAGTTAGTCAGGAAATGCTTGCTGCCCAGCTTAATGCCGTATTTACGGACATTCCGCCAAAAGCAGTAAAGATCGGTATGGCCGGGACTTCCAGTTCTATCGGAATCATTGCGGAAAAGCTGGAAAAATATAACCGTTCTCCTGTGATCGTGGACCCGGTCATGGTATCCACCAGCGGACATTCTCTTTTAAATCCGCAGGATGTTAAGACTTTAACAAGCAAGCTGTTTCCTCTGGCCACTTTAGTTACCCCCAATATCCCGGAGGCAGAAGCCCTTTTATCCACAAAAGAGCACAAGATATACAGTAGAAAAGATATGGAAGAAGCCGCCATGGAGCTCTTTCATATCTATCAGGTATCTTTCCTGTTAAAAGGAGGCCATAATTCCCAGGGGGCTGATGATGTTCTATGCTGCAACGGAACTGTCACATGGTTTCCAGGAGAACGGATCGACAATCCAAATACCCATGGAACCGGATGTACCCTGTCTTCTGCCATTGCCTGCGGACTGGCTTTAGGCATGGGGCTGGAAGAAAGCATCCGGATGGCAAAGTCCTATCTGACCGGTGCATTAAAAGCCGGATTAAATCTTGGAAAAGGGCGGGGGCCTTTGTGGCACGGATGGAGGGCCTAAAAAATCCCCCAGGAAGCTTATTAACCGGTAATGGCGGGAAACTTTATTTGCTCCCGCCGCTTCTCTCTGAATACTCTATAATTCCTCTCCGTTTGTTTGAATCACCTTCTTAAACCAGTAAAAGCTTTCTTTTCTGCTCCGCTCTCCTGTACCGTTTCCCTGATTGTCCTTATCCACATAGATGAACCCATAGCGTTTCTCCATCTCACCGGTCCCGGCGGATACCAGGTCAATACATCCCCAGGGTGTATATCCCAAAAGATCCACTCCATCCTGTTCCACGCATTTTTTCATAGATTCGATATGGGCCTTTAAATATTCAATCCGGTACCCGTCATGGATCATGCCGTCATCTCCCGGCTTGTCATAGGCGCCGAAGCCATTTTCCACAATAAACAGAGGAAGCCCGTACCTGTCATACAGCCAGTTCATGGTGTAGCGAAGTCCTTCCGGATCAATGGGCCATCCCCACTGGCTTGCCTGAACATAAGGATTTTCCACCCTGTCTTTGCCTTCCCGGTAGTCATACTCAGGATTATCATCCCTGTGCTTCACCGTAAAGGACATGTAATAGCTGAATCCGATATAATCCACACAGCCTGCGTTAAGTGCCTCCAAGTCTTCCGGTGTGATATCAAGAACCATCTCCTTCCGTTTCCAATATGACTTTATGTATTCCGGATATTGTCCTCTTACATGGACATCGGCAAACCAGTAGCGTTTCTGCATGGAAGACATGGCCATCATCATATCTTTTGGATCACAAGAGTAAGGATAAATGGGGCACATGGCAATCATACAGCCGATCTTAAATTCAGGATTTATCTCATGTCCTGCCTTTACTGCCAGAGCTGATGCCACCAGCTCATAATGGGCTGCCTGGTACATCAGATGTTCCCGGTTATCTCCTTCCTTAAAACGAAGTCCTGAGTTGGTAAATGGTGCAAAGTCCCCGTCATAATCAGCCTGGTTATTGATCTCGTTAAAGGTCATCCAATAGGTCACCTTGTCCTTATACCGCTTAAAACATGCTTTGGCAAACTTCACGAACAGCTCTGCACAGATGCGGCTTCTAAAGCCGCCGTACTTAACTGCCAGTTCATATGGCATTTCAAAGTGGGACAGGGTCACTACCGGCTGGATCCCATGCTTTCTGCACTCATCAAATAAGTCGTCGTAAAACCGGAGGCCTTCCTCATTAGGCTCTGACTCTTCTCCCGTAGGAAAAATCCTGGTCCAGGCTATGGAGGTGCGGAAGCACTGAAAACCCATTTCCGCAAAAAGAAGGATATCTTCTTTATAACGATGGTAAAAATCAATGCCCTCATGGTTAGGGTAATATTTTCCTTCTATGACACCATCTGTGATCTCCCGTTCCTTTCCATTGGCTCCAGCTGTCATCACATCGGCAACGCTGACGCCTTTGCCCCCTTCTTTCCAGGCTCCTTCCAATTGATGGGCAGCTACTGCACCTCCCCACAGAAAATCCTTTCTCAGCATATGCATTGTTTCCTCCTTTAATCATTTGTCTTTATGATAACATCCGATTGCTCAAAACTCCAACGAAAAAAATTATGCATTCAATCTGGTAATTGCAGGCGCGTACCGGCTATGGCTCCCTTTCCATTTTCCAATCCATAAGAGCCCGTGTCTCTTGACACAGGCTCTTATAAACTCCGCTCATGAATTCTGTTTTACCGTTTATACATCTCCACCATTTCCCTTGCCAGTGCCGAAGTGATCTCTGCTCCCATTAAGATATCCTCGCTGTGCACCAGGATCAGCCCGATTCTTAAAAGTTCGCCGTTAGCCTCCTTTGTGATCAGATCCGTATGAATATGATGGGCTATCTGCAGCCGCTCCGATGCTTCCTTCAAATAATGCTCCGCCTCCTTAAACCTGCCGTACCTGGCAGATTCCAGGGCACACATGCACTGACTCCTGGCCTCTCCCGCATTGCTGATCACCTGCAGGCAGATTATTTCAAGCTCTTCCATCTTTAGTCACCCAGTTCCTTTCTCACCTGATTCAGTACTTTTTCCCCATTCATAGTTCCATAAGCCGTTGGCTCGATGGAAACAACCGGGCAGCTCACCTGGCGGCTGACGGTACTCATCTGAAATCTCACCTGCGGTCCCATGAGGATCAAATCCGCATCCCCTCCAACCTCCTCTGCAGAGGAAACGGGTGCTGCTGATATCTGGCACTCATATGATGCTGCCTCTGCAGCTGCCTTCATCTTTTTTACTAAAATACCGGTTGATAAACCGCCGTTACATAATAATACAATTTTCCTCATCCTTATGATCTCCCGTCACTTTCATCAGGTATTTCTCCCTGCTCCATCTCTATCATCTTCTTTTCATAGATTTTGAAAAATGGAAAATACAAAATTCCATCCAGTATAATTAAAACAATAATCAGTATTGGGGCTTTCCAGTCCATAGTGGAAAAAAATGCTCCGATCACAGACGGCATCTGCCAGGATAACATTGCAAAACTCTTTCCGACAAATCCCAGCTTCATCAGCAGAAAAGCAACCGTACCGTTTAAGACGGAAGTTGACAAAAACGGGATAAAGAATATCGGATTCAACATTAAGGGCAGGCCGAAAATAACAGGCTCTGAGATGTTGAAAAAGGCAGGGATGATACCCATTCTTCCGATGGTCTTAAGCTGTTTGGATTTTGACATGGACAACATCACACTGAGGGCCAGAACGGAACCGCATCCGCCGATTACCACAAAATACACCCAAAACGGTGTGGTGAAAATGCTGGGCATCGCCTGTCCAGCCGAATGGGCAGCCGCGTTGAGAGACAGATTCCCATCACGTATGGGAGCCAGAATACCTGCCAGAGCCGCATCGTGGATTCCAAAGAACCAGAATATATGTACCAGCAAAGTGATGATGATGGTAAAGCCCAAGTTGTCCACAGCTGTTAAAGAGGGAGATATCATCTGATAAATCAGCTTCGGCAGGGTCATTCCCAGCTTGTTCATAACCGCAAATACCAGAATGTAAAGTCCCATAAGAACCGCTCCCGGTACAATCGAAGCAAATACATCAGACAGAGAAGCCGGAACCGTGTCAGGAAGGTTGATCTTCCCGAATTCCCTTTTCCTCATGAAGCAGTAAAGATCAGCTGTTACGATAGATAGCAGCATTGACGTAACAAGACCCTTTCCATCCATAAAGGAGATCTCCACTGTCTTTCCATCCCAGCCCAAAGAGAGCGGTTCTGCAATCAGCATCATAAATCCAAATACTCCCAGCAAGATAGGAAGAAAGGACTCTATCTTTCTGGTTTTACAAAGGAAATGAATAATTCCAATGCATATATATAATGACATAGTTCCAAGTGTCAACGCATTAATCCATGAAAAGATCATGGAATTATTCGCCACAAATTTAGCCCACCCAAGGGTAAACCCAGTACCCGCTGTTTCCACTGACGGGGCAGAGCTTATGACAGCCGCAATTCCTCCGATAAATGTGATAGGAAGCAATGACATAAATGCATCCCGGATCGACCGCAGATGACATTCATTCCCCATTTTGTCAGCTATCGGCATAACATACTTTTCCATTGCCCCACTAATTGATTGTATTCCCATACCATACCTCCTGATTAATATTGTTTTCTCCTGATTGATTTCCCCTCTGTTTTAATCACCTCTTTGTACCATTCATAGCTCTTTTTGGGTCTGCGTGTCAGGCCGTTCTCATAATCCACCGCTACCAGCCCATACCGCTTGTCTGTCCCATTTTTCCAGGAATATAAGTCAAAAGGCGACCAAGCATAATATCCCCTTACATCACAACCGTCTTCCATTGCATTTAGAACAGCGTTGATGTGCTGGTTCATGAACTCGATCCGCTCTTTATCATCGATCTGTTCTGCGCCTCCATCTTCATAAAGACCAATTCCGTTTTCCGTGATATAAATGGGCAGATGGTATTTTTTCCAGCAGCGGCAGATCCCCTCATAAAGGCCCTCTGGAAATATCTCCGTATCCCATTCCGTATAACGGCTGTCTACTGGCCTTACCTGTTCAAACCAGTCTTTTATGATGGTCTGGGAGGAACCCTTTTCCTGACTTCCCTTGTTATTGACGATCAGCGTTGTCTCTCCGGTTTCGTAAGGCTTAATTACCACCCTGGCATAATAATTAAGCCCCAGAAAATCTACCGTATACTTTTGCATAAGCTCCAGATCTGCCGGAAGCATCAAGGATAAGTCGCAGCTCTCAGCCAGTTTGTCCAACAGATCTCCAGGAATCTGTCCCATAGCGGCTACATCAAGAATCCAGTTGTTGTAAAAATTCTCGGCATACCGCTTAGCAATCTGGGACTTTACTGTCATATCCACCCCATAAACCGGAGAAAAGGAATGGACGATTCCGATCTGTCCGTCGTTGTATCCCTCCCGGTAAACCCTTACCGCCATGGCTGAGGCCAGCATCATGTAATAAGAGGCAGTTACTGTCTCCTGAAGGTTTTGGTGGCCTGGCGGATAATTTCCGATAAGATAGCCACTGAAGGTGTAATACCGCGGTTCATTGAAGGTGGTCCAGAGTTTTACCCTGTCTCCAAACCGTTCAAAGCATACCTTTGCAAAATGTGTATAGGCCTCGCAGGTTTCCCGGTTCAGCCAGCCTCCTTCATCCTCCAGATACTGAGGCAGGTCCCAATGAAAAAGCGTCACCATGGGAACAATTCCATAGGAAAGACAGGTATCGATCAGGCGGTTATAAAAGTTAACGCCTATTTCATTAACCTCCCCACTGTGGTTTAAAATGATCCTGGGCCAGGCAATGGAAAAGCGGTAGCTGTTCTGCCCTCCTTCCTTCATCATCCGGATGTCCTCTTCATACCTGTGATAATGATCGCTGGCCACATCTCCGTTTTCCAGGTTCTTTTCATGTAAGTATTTGTCCCAGTTGGACTGGACTCTGTTTCCTTCCCGGAAGCCACCCTCACATTGGTAGGAAGCCGTTGCTCCTCCCCATAAAAATTCCTTCACGTTTATTTCCTCCTGTGTTTTGCTGCCCTCATTATAGCAATAACAATAAATAAAATAAAATCTGATTTTTCCGCTATGTAACGGAAAAATCAGATTTCCAGAATAATGTTTAGATAAGTAGATCCATAAATTTCTTACAGTCATTGATTTTAGCCAGCTTATGGATGGTGTTGGCCTTAAACAGGTTATCAATCATTACATTATAAACCGGGATAATTGTGTGATTCCAGGTAGATGCCATTGCAAAAAGAAAAATTATCTTTACATTATACTCTCCCCAAGGCAGCTTATTTTTTAAAATGCAGACACAGACTGCCGTATGATCTGCATTATTTTCCATGGCATGGGCAAAGGCAAATCCCGGTTCAAAGGCTGTAGGAGCGATGGCTTCCCGCTGCATCACACTTTCACAGAATCCCTCCCCAGCATATCCCTGATTCCTTAGGTTTCCGCACATGAAAACGATGGCCTCTTCCCTGGAACTGAATTCCATATCTGTAAAAAATAAAGAAGGTTTGAACAATGTTTTAAAATAAGTTTTGACACTACTTACTTGGTTCTCACGCACAACTGTCATAAGCTTTTCCTTCTCATGATAATCAAGGAAATTTCTGCAAAGAATTACCGCGGCCCCATCGGGAAAAGAGGGAAGGGGAACCGTCGTCAGCACTGCGATAATATCCTTCGGCATATCCTGGGGATAATGAAAGATGGAATAGATGTAGGCAATCTTTAGTCTGCACTCCCCTATCTCGGAAAGACGTTTGGCCATCAATTCCGTTATCTGTTTTCCAAATGGATTGATGAGAACAACCTTTTTCTCCATCCGCCCCAGATTAGATTCCATCGCCCGGATGAAATGAATGGTGATCATCCCGATCTCATGCTCGCTGATCTCCACACCTGTGATCCGTTTAAAACGATCTGCAAAATAAATGCTTATATCATATTCCAATGGATACTGGGACTTGACACGGGGCAGTACAGGATTGATTAAATTCTGTTTATTCCTGTTTCTTTGCAGGATTCCATCCAAATGGGATTCCATCTCCTTATGAAACTCCTGATTCCTGGTAAAATCAAATCCGTATTCCACATTGATTTCAATGAGTATCCTGGAAAGAATGACCTCGGCCTGGCTTCCTTCTTCCTTTGTATAATAAAAATCGTTGCGGAACAATTTGTAAAAGTACCGAATTTCCTGAGGAGGCAACCAAATACCGAGCATATCATTAAAGCCTTTGACAATATCCTCTATTCTGGCCATATCATCGCAGGAAAGTCCCTCTTTAAGGCTTTCAGCCTCCAGTTCGCAACCGGCTGCAATTCTTTCCGCCATTACCGCCGTACCAATCATCAGGTGCATTATTGTCGTATCATAAAATCGTTTTTCCCTGTAAATACAGCTTCCAAGGATCAGATCTTTCCATTTAAGCGCATCCACATATTCAAAATACGGTTGATAGCTTCCCATATCAAAATACTGGCTCAAATTGCTGGTAATCACAAAATAGCTGTAATAATCCCGCTTTTCACTCTCAGGAAGCTCCAGTACTAAAATACCGTTTTTCTTGCATATCCTCCATCTGCTCCTTCTACGCTCCATATTCCGGTTGATCTGCCCCACCAGCTTTGCAAGCATAGAATCACTGATATAAAGCTCATCAGCGAGTTCCGGATAAGGAACCTCTTTGTCAAATAAGACTCTTCGGACGATCTCCCGCTTAAGATCTTCCTCCGATTCCAGACCGGCAGCCACTTCGCCGCTCTCCATACCGTGATCCTTTAAATAATACCCCAGTCCCATCCGTGACAGAATCCCTTCCATCCCCAGTTCTGCATTGATCTCTCTGATATCGTTTCTGACTGTTCTGTCACTGATATGTAGCAGACCGGCGATTCTTTGAGATGTAAGAAACTCATGCTCTGCCAGCAAATCCAGGATTTTCCTTTGTCTTGATGTCATTAGTACCCCTCCACAAACACATGCAACAGCCTTTAAAAGATTTTATCATATTATACCATATAACGGAGCCTTCATGAACCCTCAAATACTTCCATGGATTTTACAAAAAACAGTGCCGGAGGCCTGAAATTGCCAGGCTCCGGCACTGCTGTCAAAGTATTTCTATTAATATTTACCGCCGGTCACATAATCGTCAGCCGGTTCTATGGCTGGGTTTAAAGCCCCATGAGCCGCAATCCTTTCGCCTGAATCTCTTAGCTTAAATCTGTTTACCAGACTCTTTAACATCTGTGCCTGTGCGGAAAGCTCCTCGCTTGCCGCCGCGCTTTCTTCTGATGTTGCGGAGTTGGTTTGTACAACAGATGAAATCTGTTCAAGTCCTGCTGCAATCTGAGTAACCGCATAAGACTCTTCCTCGGAAGCTTTTGCTATCTGCCGGATTCTTTCATCCACGCTCTTAGACGTATCAACCACCTCAAGAAGGGAACCGGCAGCTTGATCAGCCAATAACCTGCCCTTCTCAATTGCATCCACTGTGCTTTCAATCAGTGCTGTGGTATTTTTTGCAGCCTCAGCCGATTTTCCTGCAAGGTTTCGTACTTCATCAGCCACCACAGAAAATCCCTTGCCTGCTTCACCTGCACGGGCCGCTTCTACAGCGGCGTTTAAAGCCAGGATATTCGTTTGGAATGCAATATCATCAATGGTATGGATAATTTTACCGATCTCTTTAGAGGTAGCGGTGATTTCCTCCATTGCCTTCATCAGCTGCTGCATTTGCTGGTTGCTTTGAGCAACCTCCTCACCTGATTCCTCCGATAAGCGGCTTGCCTGTTTGGCATTGTCCGCATTATTTTTGATCCGTTCGGAAATTTCGGTAATGTTGGACGTAAGTTCTTCCACGGAACTTGCCTGCTCTGCCGCTCCCTGGCTTAACGTCTGTGCACCGTCTGACATCTGCCCCGCTCCTGCCGATACCTGATCAGAGGCTGTATTAATTCCCGCAAGGGTTTCGCTTAAATTGCGGTTAATGGTTCTCATGGCAATTAGTATCTCCTGATAATCACCGATGTACTTTTCCTCATATTTTGTATCGATCCTGAAATTCCCCTCGCTCATTTCCTCTAATAAGTATTTAATATCCTGAATGATGGATCTCAAGTTATCTGCCATTTCCATAAAGGTTCTGGAAAGAATTCCGATCTCATCATTGCTTTGTGTACCTACCTGAATTGCAAGATTACCGGCAGCGATCTCAGCAGCGGCAGTAACCACACCGTTAATCGGCTTCAGCGCCTTCTTTAATACAATGATAACAATGGCGACCACAACCACCAGCGACAAAACAGAAACAGTCACAATTGTAGCCGTTAATATTTCGATATCTTTATTTAAGTCAGAAGTATCCAATGCAGTCTGTGCCCACCAATGGGTTCCTTCCACTTCAATCGGGTAGAAAAACCGGGATACTTTATGTCCATCCTCAAGGACAGTGGTACAGGAAAAAGCTTTTCCCGAAGCTGCTCCATCGGTAACCTTCCTCATTTCTTCCGGATTTTTTAAAAATTCAGAGAGATTACGGCCAATGTCTTCAGTAGATCTGCTGTCGTATACCGTGGTAAAATCATTGGTAAGAATACCAACGAATAGTGTTTTATAATCTTCAGAAGATGTGGTAATTTTATTAAAATGACCAACATCAATATCAGCTGCAATCACTCCCCGGAACTCATCATTATTCATAACGGGATATGCGGCAGTGATCATGGTAGTGCCCTGATATTCGTAAGGCTTTGTAAAATAAGGCTTGCCGGTTTCTTTCACAGGCTTATAATATTCCTTATCACTGTAATCACTGTATGTTCCAAAAGGCTGCACTATTTTACTAACGGCCTCCTCACGGTTTATATAAAATCCATAGTCCTCTATATTTTTATCAAACTTGCCAGGCTCAAAAAAGATTCCGAACCCAACGATAACCTCATCTGCCACAACGGCAGAACACATGCTGTTAATCAAATAATTTTCTACTTCAATGCTTAGATCAGACATTTCTGAGTGATACACTGCGCTTTTTACCTTGACATCTTCGGCAGAAGAGATGACTGCGGTTCCCTGGTTATAGGTCTTACCAATATAATCCTGCATTGCTGCTGCCTGTTTTGATGCGGCATCCAGGATTGCTTGTACCTGGTTTCCATTTGCGTGTGCCAAATTTGTAAGCTCAGAGCGAACCGCTGTACTGGTTTCATTGCCTGAAAGACTGACGACTATAATACTTAAAATAGTAAAAACCGCAAGCAACGCTGCTGTAATCACGATTGCAATCTTCTCTGAAATTTTCCTGTATTTATTCCGCTGTATGTTTCCTTTTCCAATTTTCATGTGTATTTTCCTCATATGATTGTTATTGTAAGGTTCTGCCATCAATGATCCGGACTTTCTCTCCTATCTTTGATACGGTGAAACATACATAGTCACATATATGTATAAATTACTTTTGTTTTTGAATACTTCCACTTTTATCTCTCCCCCCTGTCGCAAATCCGTGTTCCTCTCATAGTTTGCGTATTTTCATATCTGTTTATATTTGAACCTAAACTGAAAGATTGCCGCCTGTCAGCCGTAAGCTTAACTGTTAGTCCTGCTGGTTACAGTACAATAGCAAAAAGGTACACCTTGCTATCNNAAGGTGTACCTTTTTATCAAATAATCTGCTTCAGTAATTCCCATTTTTTAAATTGAAATCCCCAGAGGAACAAGCATTTCTCATTTATTCGGTTTTCATTTTTATATTTTGACCTGCAGGCTTTTATTTTCATAAATACTAATATAGTAGAATAATCCCTTGACCTCATGCCATAATTAAGAATGACAGGAGGTTATTTTAATGAAAAATTTTTATGGATACATGAGGGTCTCCTCATTAGAACAAAACACAGAACGGCAAAAGGTAGAGCTTCTGCGCTGGGGCATTATTGACAAGAACATATATTGCGATAAATTATCAGGAAAGGATTTTAACAGGCCTCAATATCAAAAGTTAAAAAGGAAGTTGAAAGAGGGAGATGTCCTAGTTGTAAAAAGCATTGACCGTCTGGGAAGAAATTACGATGACATACAGGAAGAATGGCGGGAAATCGTAAAAGCCAGAAAAGCTGATATTGTGATTCTGGACATGCCTATTCTGGACACAAGAACAAATAAAGATCTGATCGGCACTCTGATTTCAGACATTGTCCTACAGCTCCTCTCTTATGTAGCGCAAGCGGAGCGGGAAAACATCAAACAGCGTCAGGCAGAGGGGATCGCCCTTGCAAAAGCCCAGGGAAAGCATCTGGGCCGATTTCCTACCCCCATTCCTGATGAATTTTACCCGGTTTACGAAAAATGGCAGCAGCGCATCTATACCCTTGAAACCGCAAGCAAGGAGTTAGGCATCACGGTCAGCCAGTTTCGGACAATGATTAAAAAACACAAGTCAAATACTAAGACTTTTTAAAACAGGAAATAAAACAGGCAGAACCGCTGCTTTTCATCAACGATCCTGCCTGATAATACAAACGCAGTTTTCTATTCACATATGTGTATAATACCGATTCCTTAATTGACCGATCCAGTCAAATACCTATCAAATATCCGACTTCTTAGGAACCAGCCTTACTTCAAAAACAAATTCCTCTTCATCAAACCGGTATTCTTTCCGAAGTTCAGGTCCGCAGCTTGCAGACCCGATCCCGTCCTGGCGGTAATCCAGGCAAAGGACCGTATAGCCAGAGGCTGTCAGCTCATAATTATGGGCTTTTTCTGTTAACTCCTCCTGGGTATAAACCGATGCATTAAAAGAAAATGTCCGTTCTGAAGCTGCAGAGAGGGACACTCCCCCGCCATTTACCTTTACAAAATCACAATCGCTCCGGCTTCCGTTCTCCTGAGGCTTTAAATAGTCTTCGTGCATTTCCTTTATCCCTGCAGTAAATAATCCGTGATAGCTTGCCCTTCTCTTATCCAGATAATTTTCCACCGGCCCCAGACCATAATAGGTCACCTGGTCCATGCCCTTTGGAAGGAAAAGGCGAAGGCCAAACCTAGGAAGCTCTGGAAATTCCATGTCTCTCTTCACATCCAGCTTTCCATTCAATACTCCGTCTTTACCGATGGTCCACAATGCCTCAATCATTAATATTCTCTGGATCACAGCCGCAGTAACGGACAGCACGGTCCTTATTTCCACCTGCCCATCCCTTAACTCATAAGAGGTTTCATAACCCCTGGATATGGCCCGGTCATAATGGGCCGCCAGCCACTTATTCTTTATGTATCTGTCATTATCCGTTGGTGCCCTCCAGATATTATATTCCATGGGACGCTCCAGAAGAGTCCTGTTTTCAAACACCATATCCTGGAAACATCCGGTAAGCTTGTTGTAGATATAAGCAAAGTTTGTACCGTCTATATAAAGATAACGGTCATCTTCCCGGATCGTGGGGCACACCCTCTCCTCGCCATTCGTCTCCCGCTCTTTTAACAGGCAAACTCCGGTCTGGTTTCTCATATCTTCATTTTCAAGGAGTATTTCCTCAAATCCCAAAAGGCTTCCGGCATTTAATAAGGCAGTATTCTTCTTTAATAAATACTGAACCTTCAGATAACATTTTCCCATATGAGGAACCTCAAAGTCCAAATTCATACTGCCTATGCCATGAGGCTTTATTTCCGGCATATCTTCGTCCTTAAGGATTCCCTTTGCAATGACCACTCCGTCACAAGTCACCTCATACTCAATAACCGCAAAATTCTTTAAATCCATAAAATCCATTCGGTTTTGAAGCACCAGCTCCTTCTTTTCCTGGTCAAAGGAAACAAACCTTGCCGGACGATACACATTTTTAAATTCCATCAGCCCGGTGTGAGGCCTTCTGTCCGGGTATACCAGGCCGTCCATACAGAAGTTACCGTCATGAGGATACTCGCCGTGATCTCCTCCATAAAGGTACATGGGTTTTCCATCCAAGGTCCTTCCCTGGTAGATGGCATGGTCACACCACTCCCAAACAAAACCACCGCAGACCTGGTCATATTGGTCAAACACCTTGAAATAATCTTCCAGATCCCCCGGTCCATTGCCCATGGCATGACTGTACTCACACAGGATAAAAGGCTTTCCGGTATTTCTTCCAATGTATTCATGAATTTCTTCCAATTTCGGATACATGCGGCTGTATAAATCCAGATTGGAAAAATCATAGGTCTTGTTCCGGTCTCGGTAACGGGCCGCTTCATAATGGGTGAGCCTGGAAGGATCAAAGGCTTTGGTCCAGGCCAGAGCGGCTTCAAAGGTGCAGCCATAGGCGCATTCATTTCCCATAGACCAGATCACAACACTTGTCCGGTTCTTATCCCGCTGCACCAAATGCTGCGTGCGGTCAACCGTGGCTTGGGTGAACTCCGGATTATCTGCAATGGCCCGGTTCCAGCGGCCATGCACAGCTTCTATGGATTGATCTTCCATGTAGATGGAATTGGTTCCGTGGCTCTCATTGTCTGCTTCGTCAATGACATAGAAGCCGTACTCATCGCACAGCTGGTAGAATTGAGGCCTATTCGGATAATGGCTGGTACGGATGGCATTGACATTATGCTCCTTC